>NZ_PEIH01000002.1 GCF_002904345.1 Bacteroidetes bacterium endosymbiont of Geopemphigus sp. | reverse complement strand
GGAAGCACAGGACTGTCAACAGGTCCACATCTTCATTATGAAGTAATTAAAGAAGGAATTAAAGTGGATCCACTGGGTTATTTTTATAATGATCTAAGCCCGGACGAGTATAAGCGGATTTTTACTATGGCCATGAAAATGAATCGCTCTCTGGATTAATATACATATAGAATTTCCTGATAAACTTTATTATTCCATAGGTGAAATGGCCTCTGCTTTTAATGTTAACACCTCACTTATACGTTTCTGGGAAAAGGAGTTTGATATCCTTTTACGCTAAGAAAAAATAAGAAAGGAAATCGCTTTTTTTCTAAGAAAGATATAGAAAACTTCAAACTTACACTCTTAGAATTTACAATTCCAGGGCTATTTGAGCATTTCCGTTCATCAAAAACTCTAAAGGATTTTCCAGAGCTTCTTTTACTGCTACTAAAAATCCTACGGATTCACGTCCATCTATGATACGATGATCGTAAGAAAGCGCCAGGTACATAATGGGACGGATCTCAATCTTTTTATCAATAACTACAGGACGATCTACTATATTATGCATTCCTAAGATCGCGCTTTGTGGCGGATTGATAATGGGAGTGGAAAGCATCGAACCAAATACACCCCCGTTGGTAATAGTAAAAGTACCTCCGCTCATTTCATCCACTGAGATCTGACTATCACGTACACGAAAAGCCAAGCGTTTGATCTCTTGCTCAATTCCTCTAAACGAAAGATTTTCTGCATTTCTTACCACCGGAACTATCAAGCCTTTAGGACCGGATACAGCCACGCTAATGTCGTAGAAATCATAAATTACCTTTTCCTGGCCATCAATCATGGAATTCACCTGAGGATACACCTGCAAGGCGTGTACGCAAGCTTTTGTAAAAAACGACATAAAACCCAGACTTACACCATGACGTTCTTTGAAGGGGTCTTTATACTGATTCCTCAGGCTAAATATCTCGCTCATATCCAACTCATTAAAGGTAGTAAGCATAGCGGTCTCATTTTTTACGCTAACTAAACGCTCAGCGAGTTTGCGTCGGAGCTTAGATAGACGTTCTCTCTGTAATGAGCGTAAAGCACTTGTAGGATTGCCCATCGAAGGCACAGCTTTTATAGCATCCTCTTTGGTAATACGGCCTTGTCGACCTGAACCGATAATTTGCTGAAAAGAGATATTTTTTTCCGCTAGGATCTTTTTAGCAGCGGGTGAGGCTATATTTTTTACTACAAAAACTTCAGGTGTTCTATCGGTGGAGATTTTCATCTTTGTTTCTTCTTGTTTTTTAAGAATGGAAACCCCCATGCTCTCTTTGGTATTTTCAGGAGAGCGTACTGAAGTATTGATTAAGCAAACCACTTGGCCTACTTGCAAGGTATCTCCCTCTTTAGCTTTTAATGTTATGACTCCGCTCTGCTCAGCGGGAAGCTCCAGGGTGGCCTTATCAGAATCCACCTCTGCGATAGCCTGTTCTTTACTTACGTAATCGCCATCTTTTACAAGCCAAGAAGCGATTTCCACTTCTGTGATTGATTCACCTGGAGAGGGCACTTTCATCTCTAATATCATAAGTTCAGGATTTAAAAACTTTATCCAGAATTTCTTGTTGTGTTTTCATAAAATGTTGATAAGATCCGCTGGCAGGCGAAGCACTTTCAGAGCGCGATATGAGCTCAAGCGAAAAGCATTTCAGCTTATAAAATATATAAGGCCAAGGACCCATGTTTTCAGGTTCTTCTTGTACCCATATCCATCGTTGAGATGATGGGTATTTTTTTAAAATTCTCCCCATTTCCTCCTGCGGCAGAGGATAAAGCTGCTCGAGACGAATGAGCGCTATGTGTTTTGATTTTGTCTTCTCTTTTCTCTCAAGAAGTTCATAGTAGATTTTACCTGAACAAATCACCAAACGGGTAATATTTTTTGGATCAGCCGCATGGTCATCTATAACAGGCTGAAAGCTTCCTGTAGCCAGTTCTTCCAAGTTAGAGATACAGTGCAGGTGTCTTAAAAGGCTTTTAGGAGTGAAAATAATTAAAGGCTTTCGAAAAGAAAACTTCATTTGTCTTCGCAAAGCGTGGTAAAAATTGGCAGGATGGCTGCAGTTAAGCACAAACATATTGTGACGTCCACAGAGTTGAAGATAACGTTCAATACGTGCAGAAGAGTGCTCCGATCCTTGTCCTTCATAACCGTGAGGCAAGAGCAAAACCAAACCATTTTGGGTTTTCCATTTGTCTTGGGCAGCAGATAAATATTGGTCTATTATGATCTGCGCGCCATTGCTAAAATCACCGAATTGAGCTTCCCATAAGGTAAGTGTGTTAGGAGAGGCCATAGCGTATCCATAGTCAAAGCCCATAACGCCATATTCAGAGAGCAATGAATTGTATACCCGCATACTCCCCTGTCGATCTCCGATAGTATTTAAAAGAATATATTTTTCTTCTGTATCTTCCGATGTGATCGCCGCATGGCGATGGGAAAAAGTTCCGCGCTCAACATCTTCCCCGGAAAGACGCACATCAAATCCCTCACTCAACAAGGTTCCGTAAGCCAAAAGCTCAGTCATCCCCCAATCGAGCGAACTTCCTTTTTTCAACATTTTACGCCTTTGCTCAAAGAGTTTCTCTACTTTTCGATAGAACTTTTTTTCTTTTGGCAAAGTGCTTATTTTCATCCCTATTTCTTTAATTTTTTCCAGAGGAAAACATGTATCCAAAGTTTTAAAAAATTCATCAACCTGGACTTGTTTGAAATCTTTCCACTCATCGGGTAAAAAAGGATCGAGTTTGCTGCGCTCTATATTCTTAGAAATTTCGTAATCCCTCTCGAGTTGATTCTTAAAATCTCGTTCAATAGTGAGCAAGTATTTCTCATCGATGACGCTTTCTTTTTGCAATTTCGCTTTATAAATATCCCTTGCGTTGGGATGTTGCGCGATAGCATTGTAAAGAGAGGGTTGAGTAAAACGGGGCTCATCTCCCTCATTATGGCCATATTTTCGATAACCCAACAAATCGATAAAAACATCTTGCTGAAAATGCATACGAAAATCTACGGCAAAACGTACAACATGAATCACAGCTTCCACATCGTCAGCGTTGACATGCAATACCGGTGAAAGGGTGACTTTACCTATATCGGTACAATAGGTGCTTGAACGCCCGTCGCGATAATTTGTAGTAAATCCAATCTGATTATTTACCACGATATGAATAGTCCCTCCGGTTTTATAACCATCGAGCTGAGCCATCTGTACAATTTCATAGATGATGCCCTGAGCGGAAATAGCAGCGTCTCCATGTACCAAGATGGGCAAGAGCTTTGCATAATTCTCCTGATAATGATGATCGATGTTCGCTCGAGCTATCCCTTGCACTACCGGATTTACAGTTTCAAGATGAGAAGGATTGGGCGCAAGGCTCATTCTCACGGATTTCCCCCGGCGATTCTTTCGAGTTGTAGTAGCGCCAAGATGATATTTGACATCGCCAGCAAATACCACTTCTTCATATTCTTTTCCATCAAATTCACTAAATATTTCAGCAGAGCCTTTCTTAAAAAGATTCGTCAGTACATTCAAACGACCTCTGTGGGGCATACCTATAACAAATTCTTGCGCTTGATGATGATTTGAAGCATACTCGATAAGTTCATCCAAGGCAGGCAGTAAAGATTCATTTCCCTCAATGGAAAAGCGCTTCTGGCCCACAAATTTGGTGTGCAAAAAATTTTCAAATACTACCGCTTCATTAAGTTGATTAAGCAAATGTTTTTTCTCATCATGAGATAAGACAGGATGATTATCGTTTTGACTCAGCCATTTCTGAATCCAAACTACCTTTTCAGGTTTGCGCAAATACATATACTCAATCCCGATGGATTCACAGTATACCGCTTTTAGGTGAATAAGTATTTCAGAAAGCGTTGAGGATCTTTTTCCGATAAGCTTCCCGGCTTCAAAAATCGTATCGAGATCTGAGGAATCAAGTCCAAAATGTTCAATATCCAGATTTGGCGTGTATTCACGTCTGTTGCGCACCGGGTTGGTTTTCGTAAAAAGATGACCGCGACTGCGATAGGCCTGAATCAAAGCGGTTACCTGAAACTCCTTGAGGGTTTTCCTGGAATTTTCGCTGAAAATATTTTCTGTAACTGAAGTATTTTTTTTTACATTTTGTGCTGATACCTCTGGTGCTTCCTTATAAGTTGCGGCCGCAAAATCGAAACCTTGAAAAAAAGCGCGCCAACTAATCTCTATGCTATCAGGCGCGCGAAGGTATTTTTTATAAAGTTCTTCGATAAGTTCCGGATGCGCTGCATTCAGAGAAGAATATCGGTCCATGATAAATATGGTGCAATTATTTGATGATCAGAACGATTATTCAAATGTAACACTTTTATTTAAGTGTTGAATTATGAGTAATCTCCTTTTTCTTATCCACGGTGATGAAGAACGGCCCAAGAAAATACTTAAAAACATTCCCACCGAGGTCATAGACCTGATATAAAAGGCTCTAAAAATTATCATCCTCTACTGTGAGCTAAAGTGGAAAATAAAAACATCACACAAATCATTTTAAATTTTTTTTCCAGATTCAGCACCTCTTTTATATAAATATATCCTTAGAAAATCACTTATAGGAGCTTTATCTAAAAAGCGCGCATTTTATAGAGCATTCTTTCCACAGTTTTCTTAAAGGTTCATCCCAGTTAAAAGATCTTAAAAACCTTCAAGAAGAACCGCTTTCTTGCTTGGAAAACGGAAAAATCCTCCTTTTTACAAATCTTATCTTTAGGTATATTTTTCTCTTATACTGCGCTTGCCTTTGAGGATAAGCTTTTATATTTTTCTGGTATGTTTTTAAAT
>NZ_PEIH01000005.1:78424-1053434 GCF_002904345.1 Bacteroidetes bacterium endosymbiont of Geopemphigus sp. | reverse complement strand
GGAAGCACAGGACTGTCAACAGGCCCACATCTTCATTATGAAGTAATTAAAGAAGGAATTAAAGTGGATCCACTGGGTTATTTTTATAATGATCTAAGCCCGGACGAGTATAAGCGGATTTTTACTATGGCCACGAAAATGAATCGCTCTCTGGATTAATATGCATATAGAATTTCCTGATAAACTTTATTATTCCATAGGTGAAATAGCCTCTGCTTTTAATGTTAACACCTCGCTTATACGTTTCTGGGAAAAGGAGTTTGATATCCTTACGCCAAGAAAAAATAAGAAAGGAAATCGCTGTTTTTCTAAGAAAGATATAGAAAACTTCAAACTTATTTACCATCTAGTAAAGGAGCGTGGTTATACACTTGAAGGAGCGCGTCACATAATAGACACCAATCAAAAATTAATCAAAGAAGTCAGCGTGATTCATAGACTAGAGGCTGTTCGCGCAGAACTCGTAAGGCTAAAAGATCAATTTGAAGATATATCATAAATGAAAGGATAAAACAATTTATAAACAAATGATTTATCCAAGATATTCCCATTCTCTATTTTATTTCCCTACTTATCCTTATTATCAGAGGTTTAAATAACTTTGATAGGCATCTTCCTACATTTTATTAAAACGTTGCATTTTTTAGTAGCTAAGCTTAAGCGCTTACTTTTTTACGATCTCCTTTGAAACGCTTATTTGGGGTGAAATTTTTCTATTTCATGATAAAAATATGACACTAAACATAGGATTGATCTTACATCTGAGAGATTATTCTTTGTTTTTTTGTACACTGTGAGTCCATTCCCTTTGAACTGACTTGGGGATGAACTATTTTGAACACTGCCCTTCTGTAAAGAAAAATTAACGACCTTCCATTCGGAATTATAGTGACATTCTCCTATATGGCGCAGATAGATAGGTCTCTTCTATAGAGCTTTTATTATATATTGATGTATACCTCCTCATGTTACCCTTACAGGGTGATTTAAAAGCTCGATTGCCGCTTGATCTCAACGTTTCCCATAAAGGTTTCAGATACATGCATTTTTTTCAAATAGCTATTAAGATCTTTTGCGCTGCAATCCTCTCTATGGTTAACGCATATAAAATCCTTTTATTCCTGAAGATGTTGATCTGTATAATCCACGATATAATTTCGAAAATTATCAATTAAGTAAATCCATGAACTTTCCCCTTTATAAATAGAGTTTCTATGCACCCTGTAAGGATTATAATCAAGCAGGTGCTCGCGTAATTTCTTTAACGAGTCATAATACCTCCTGCGATTTTACAAATAAAACTATGAATCTTTCCGTGAAAGATTGTTCATTATCAGCTACATCAAGCAAATAATGAGTAGCTATAGCGTGAAGAAGGAAGTCTTCATTTGGAGGAATATTAACTATCATAATATCATTTTTATCAATAAGGTTGATAGGCTCTTTTTCAGAGCTATCAGGGTTTGAATAATACTCCATATTTATCCCCTGCGGTTCCGTGATCTTTGATTTGTAAAACAATTGAGTATTTTCTCTATCATCAATGATGCTTTCAAGAGTATGTATTTCGGAGAATTTCAGCGAAACATTTTCAATTAAACCGGACGAGGCGAAAAAAAATGATGAATAGTTTAAATCAGGCTCATAGGTTCCTTCTTTAAGAACTAAGGAATTTTTTGAATATTCTATAACTTTATGCTCAGCAGAGACTTGGTTGCTTGAGGGTCGTATACCGTTTTTTTCTTTAGAATTTTGAGCCGATCAGGATCTTTTATGTTAGCGGAATCATTTAAATCAAGATAGGAAAAGACGTAAATATCACTTATAGTTAAGTTTTTATTAGAAATTATCTCTTCTGTAATTATGGGCAAGAGAGTTTTTTTTGAGATTTTCTTTTTTTTAATTAAATATTCTTTAATGGTATATTCTTCTGAATATGCCATTTGATCTTTATCAATTGAAAGATTCACCACCGGGATCCTTACGGAAAATTTTTAAAACCTCTCTTTTAGCGGTTAAAGCGCCGGTAAAGACAATCTTTCATTCTTAGGAATATATTATTTTTCTTTATGGGAATTTGTCTCTTTTTTAGTCAAGCGCTTATAGAGAGACTCAGGTAATTTTACAACCTTAGCTTTGAAGGAATTCAACACTCTAAACCATGACTTAAAAGATTTTCTTTCTTTTTCCTCGCGCTCTGAAGAGTTCTCCATAGTTAGATGAATTGATTTCACGCTAAAAATAGATAAAGCCTATGGGGGAAAATATCTACATCTTAGATATATTTTAATAATATTTAATAATTGAATAGCTATCTTAAAAAGATTTATAAGGATTTTTACCCTAAATAAAAATGTATCTCGCTGTTTTATTAAGTGAAATACCGAAATTATATAATGGAAATAGAGTTATGATTATGAATGAACCTCCTTTGAGGAGTAAAGATTAGAAAAAATTTCTTTAAAAAAAGAAGGACTATACTTCGTCAATAAAGAGATTAAAATAGATCATTTACGTTTCAAACTGAAGATCTCCTTAAACGAAGGCGATTGGGCTGAAGTGAATTTATTCATCTTTAGAATATCAACAAGAGAAGGTATGGTCTTAAGGAGGGATCTGTTCTTTTATTTTCAGGTTTTTTAAATGTTTATTTTTTTTCAAACTCTTCAATTAGATTTATCAAATCTTTTTTATTCCTCTCCTTTGCCAGATCCAGAAACGTTTTGCCTTCTTGATTTTTTTTCATAGGGCCAACTCCATGTTTCAACATATACTCAAAAGTGTTCGATAAATCCCTGTTATCCTTAAGATCAGAGGTGCATGCTCTCTTATTATGGCACGAAGAATGGTATTTCCCTTTAAATCAGTTATATTAAAATCAGTGCCTTTTTTATGAAGATAATTTAAAAAATTATTTTTTTTACCTATAACTGATACATCGAAAACTAGGGTATCGCCTGTACCATTTTTAGCATTTACATCAGCTTTATGGTTCTCTATAAGCCTTTTAATATAAATTGGAAGCGCATATATCTAAAAATGGTGTTATACCCAAATCATCGCAGCGATTTACATCCCCTGATGTATCTTTAAAATCTTTCAGTATAGATTTCCTATTCTTTTCCTTAAAGGAATAATTGCTGATTTTTTTCAAATCTAATTTATCATAAGTCTCTTGCTCTTCTAATCCTTCCAAAACTTTAATTGCAATATTCAGGAACATACCCACCGGGATATCTTTAGAGAGATCTTCAGCTGATTTAATCAAATCCTTAAGTGTGTTTTTTCTTGTTTTGTCAGGATAAAATTTATCTAAAAGTATTGTATTTAGCAGTATTATTCTATCGTGTATCCTCACGGGCTTTTGAGATTCTCTCCCGGGTGTGTCGCAAGGATTGTTCATAACACCAATGATCAATTTTTTGAAAATCTCCCGATAAGAGTATATCAGGCACACCCCAGCCTTTGTATTGCGAAGGGCGCGTATATACAGACTTTCCTAATAAGCCGTCTTGAAAGGAGTCAGTAAGAGCCGAGGTTTCATCGCCTAAAACTCCTGGAATCAGCCTTACGATAGCATCTGTCACCACCGCCGCGGGGATTTCGCCTCCTGAAAGCACATATTCTCCAATAGAAATTTCTCGTGTGATCAGGTAATCGCGTACGCGTTGGTCTACTCCTTTATAGTGTCCGCAAAGAATAATGAGATTCTTTTTTAAGGAGAGCTCATTGGCCTGCGCCTGTGAAAAACGATGGCCATCGGGCGCCATAAAGATAATTTCATCATAGGTACGCTCTGATTGAAGTTTTTCTAAACAGCGCTCTATGGGTTCTATACGCATCACCATACCCGCGCCCCCACCATAAGGATAATCGTCCACTTGTCGATGCTTTCCCAAGCCATAGCTACGCAAATCATGAATATGAATCTCCACTAAGGATTTCTCCAAAGCCCTTTTAACAATCGAAGCGTCAAAGGGACCTTTTAAAAGCTCGGGAAGCAGCGTTAGAATATCTATCCGCATAGGTGAGTTGTCCATAATAAATTAGAATTTATAATATATAAATTTCTTGATTAATTCGAGGATATACTTTATAGTTAAAAAGATTTTTTCAAAAAAACATTAGCCTATATCCTTTACAAAGGAAATATAGCCGGAGTATTTTATAGTTTCTTGCATAAAAAGGATTCGAAGAATGTGATTTAAAAAACCCATTCCATCTAAAAATATAGAAAGCATTGAAAAATTGATATTGCCTTTACACGCAGCAAAAGCGAGTTATACCTGGCTAATATACGTTCAAAAGAAAGACCTATTGATATATTAGATCTACAGAGAAAGATCTCTTGAGGGGGACCTAAGGATTAGTACATAACTAAACACAGGAAAATTTTTATAGCTTGACAGGAATAAAAACTCACAAAAGAGTTAAAGAAAACAGAGGTTCCATACTGAGAGCTAAATTTTTAAAGCCGTCAGTCTTCGTTTTGTATCGATGCGCTGAGGTATTCCCGATTCATTTGGGCGATATTCTCCAGCGAAATCCCTTTGGGACATTCCACCTCGCAAGCGCCAGTATTGCTACAGTTTCCAAAACCTTCTTCATCCATTTGCCTAACCATGGCAAGCGCTCGTCTTTTGGCTTCTACTTTTCCTTGCGGAAGCAAGGCGAGCTGAGAGATTTTAGCCGATACAAAGAGCATAGCAGAGGCATTTTTACAGGTAGCCACACAAGCACCACACCCGATGCAAGCGGCCGCATCAAAAGCCTTGTCCGCATCTTCCTTGGGAATCGGTAGGGCGTTCCCATCTATAGTATTACCTGAAGTATTAACCGACACAAAACCTCCAGAAGCTATTACCCTATCAAACGCCGATCGATCTACCACCAGATCCTTGATCACCGGAAAGGCTCTCGAGCGCCAAGGCTCTATATAGATGGTATCGCCGTTTTTGAAACGACGCATATACAATTGACAGGTGGTCACCAGTTGATCAGGGCCGTGCGCCTGACCGTTGATATAGAGCGAACACATTCCGCAGATACCTTCACGGCAGTCGTGATCAAAAGCTACAGACGATTTATTTTGTCGAATGAGCTGATCGTTCAAGATATCGAGCATTTCCAGAAATGAACTCTCGGGCGAGATGTCTTCTACCCGGTAACCTTCAAAACGACCCGGCTCTTGTGAGTTCTTTTGTCGCCATATTTTCAGTTTTAAACTTAGAGAGCGGTTCGATGTCATAAGTTTTTTTTTATTTGTAAGAGCGCGTTTTAAGCTTCACGAACTCAAAATTTAAATCTTCTTTTTGTAGTTTTTCTTCCTTGATGTTTTCTCCCTGATACTCCCATGCTGCTACATAAGCATAGTGCTCATCATCGCGCAAGGCCTCGCTTTCTTCACTTTGAGATTCTTTTCGAAAATGCCCTCCACAGGATTCTTTGCGGTTAAGCGCATCTTTAGCCATGAGCTCGCCCAATTCAAGAAAATCAGCCACGCGTCCGGCTTTTTCCAGTTCGAGATTTAGCTCATCGATGGCACCCGGGACACACACATCACTCCAAAATTCTTTTCGAATATGTTGAATTTCTTCTATAGCGTCAAGGAGTCCTTTTTCATCTCGCGTCATTCCTACATTGTTCCACATGATTCGTCCTAAAGCTTTATGGAAGTAATCGACAGGTCGACCTCCTTGATTTTTAACAAAAAAATTCAGGCGATCGTACACGTTTTGCTCAGCCGTTTCAAATTCAAAATGTTTTGTCGGAACAGCGCCTGTTCGGATATCCTCTGCCAGATAATCAGCAATAGTATAGGGCAATATGAAATAACCATCTGCCAGGCCCTGCATTAAGGCGGAGGCGCCCAAACGATTGGCTCCGTGATCTGAAAAATTTGCCTCTCCTACCACAAAACAGCCCGGTATGGTGCTCATGAGATTGTAATTCACCCAGATACCTCCCATAGTATAATGAACTGCCGGATAAATTTTCATCGGGGTTCGGTAAGGGTTTTGATCGGTAATCTTTTCATACATCTGAAAAAGATTACCGTACTTAGCCTCTACCACTTTCTCGCCAAGTTGTAAAATTTCTTCATTTTTAGGTTTTTGAATTCCCAGCTCACGAGCTTTTTCTCGTCCGTATCGCTCAATAGCGGTTGAAAAATCTAGAAACACGCCTTCTCCACTCTCATTGTTTTCTATACCGAAACCTGCATCGCAGCGCTCTTTAGCCGCCCGTGAGGCTACATCCCTGGGAACAAGATTTCCAAAAGAAGGATAACGACGCTCAAGATAATAATCCCGAGCCTGCTCAATCAGATCAGCGGGGTTTTTTCCTCCCTGACGGATAGCTATAGATTCTTGTTGATCCTTAGGCAACCAAATACGCCCATCATTACGCAAGGATTCAGACATAAGCGTAAGCTTTGATTGAGAGGTGCCATGCACGGGTATGCAAGTAGGATGAATTTGCGTATAGCACGGATTGGCAAAAAAAGCGCCTTTCTTATGAATCTTCCAGGCTGCCGTCACGTTCGAACCCATAGCGTTGGTAGAGAGAAAGAAGACATTTCCATAGCCACCCGAAGCGATGACTACCGCGTGCGCCGAATGGCGCTCTATTTCACCACTTATCAGGTTGCGCGCGATAATACCGCGTGCCTTCCCGTCGATGATCACCAAATCAAGCATCTCATGACGGTGGTACATCTGAAGGCGTCCTTTACCGATTTGACGAGACATAGCTGAATAGCATCCCAGCAAAAGCTGTTGGCCTGTTTGACCTTTAGCATAAAAAGTTCTTGAGACCTGAACCCCTCCGAAAGAGCGATTATCAAGTAAACCGCTATAATCGCGAGCAAAGGGAACCCCTTGGGCCACACATTGATCGATGATATTGGCTGAAACCTGAGCCAAGCGGTACACATTGGCCTCTCGCGAACGGTAATCTCCTCCTTTGATGGTATCGTAAAAAAGCCGATAGACCGAATCATTGTCTCCTTGATAATTTTTTGCGGCGTTGATCCCTCCTTGCGCGGCAATAGAGTGCGCCCTGCGTGGAGAATCGTGGTAACAAAAGGCCTTGACCTTATAGCCCAGCTCAGCTAAGGTAGCGGCGGCGGAGCCTCCTGCAAGACCTGTTCCTACGACGATCACCTCGATACCGGTACGGTTGTTGGGGGATACTAATTTAAGATTGGCCTTATGGTTTTTCCATTTGTCATCCAGAGGACCCCCGGGAATTTTTGCGTCTAATCTGCTCATATTATGAAAATAGATGGAACTTATAAGGGATTATTGTTTAAAAAAGAACCACAGGGCAATAGTTGAAAAACCCAGGGATATAAACCAAAAATACAGCACGCCGAGTTTTTCAATAAAAGGTGTGTAACTCTTATGACGCGCTCCCATGGATTGAAAAGCCGATTGAAAACCGTGACTAAGGTGAATGGCCAATAATATAAAGGCAATCAGATAAATAACTGTATAGATCGGATTTTTGAAATGCTCTGTAACCAGTTCATAATGAGTGAACCTTCGGGTATCAGCGATTTTTATGGGAATGGTAAAATCCTTTAAATGCAAAATCAAAAAACATAATATCAAAAGACCTGTATAGATCATAGTGCGCGCATTAAAAGGTGTATGTGCCTGCCATTGATTTACCGCATAGGTTACTTTTCCGCGCGCGCTCTTATTTTGTATGTAAAGCTTAATGCCAAAAAAAATATGAGCAATAAAACCTGCCGCGAGAATATACTGGGAGATTTGGATCAACGGGTTAGTAGCCATGAAATGGGACGCTTCGTTAAAGGCTTGCTTACCGCCAAAAAGGAAAAGATTAACACTTAAGTGTACCAAAAGAAACACCATAAGAAAAAAGCCGGTAGCGGCCATTAAAAATTTCTTTCCTATAGAAGAAGCGGTAAACTTAGACTGTTCCATTATTACGTACTATTGCTTTAAAAAAAGACAAACAAATTTAGGATGAGGCATTGTAGATTACAAGTATTTATCAGAATACATTACTTTTTAGAACAATTCTTAATAAAGTGATTTTATGTGGATCTTTATTTATCCTTAAACACAGCTAATTTCATTAGCCAAAAATATACTTTTAGAGCTCAAATATCTTTAGCATTTCTTTATAAAATGTTAATTACTGTTAATAAAATATTTTTGATAATTCCGAGGTTCGGATATTTGTATATTTATGGATAGCTATTCTTAACCACGAGGTTGTTTATCTCTATAGCATACCTTTTCTCTTCGTGGTTATTCTTCTAAAGCTACTCTATAGTTAGTTAAGCAATAAAGCACTCTACAAAAAGTATGATACTTTAACCAATTTGATTTTTGCCGCTGTCAATATTTTGCTCGATCTTTTTAAGTCTTTGGTAAAGAGAAAAAAATGGTTTTTGTGCCAGACAATAAAGTATTTCTTAATAAATTGTTTTGAGCCTAGTATTTTGCTTTTTATCTATTGCTTTTAGGTAACAGCTATATGCATATATAGGAATATAAAGATTATTCCTTAACCGCTTCAAAAGCAGCTAATGCCTGTTTTCTTGCTTGATTATGATCTATAATAGGTAAAGGATAATTAGACTTAAATCCATTTTTTTTCAGCCAATAGTCGGGATTATGAATGTATTCATCCGGGATTTCCTTAAGCTCAGGTAGCCATTTACGTAAAAAAACTCCATTTGGATCAAAA
The DNA here is from genome assembly GCF_002904345.1 of Bacteroidetes bacterium endosymbiont of Geopemphigus sp. Classification (GTDB taxonomy): domain Bacteria; phylum Bacteroidota; class Bacteroidia; order Flavobacteriales; family Blattabacteriaceae; genus GSPS2-BC2016. Next base: position 1,044,710 of record NZ_PEIH01000005.1, on the reverse strand, counting down.
CGCTCTCCCTGGGCGGTAGGATTAAAAATCCGAAAATAGGGTGCCGCATCGGTTCCAGTGGAAGCAGACCACTGCCATCCTCCGTTATTAGCTGTCAGATCTCCATCCAAAAGCTGTGACATAAAGTAAAGTTCACCAGAGCGCCAATTGATAAGAAGATCTTTGACCAAAAAGCTGGCGGTGATCATTCGTAAACGATTGTGAATCCATCCCATTGTATTGAGCTGCCGCATGGCAGCATCTACAATGGGATAACCTGTTATACCTTCCTGCCATGCGTTTAAGTGCTCTTCTTTATCACTCCATTGAATTTTATTAGTCCATTTTATAAATGGTTTTTCCATACATAAAAAGGGATAAGCTACAATTAAATGACGATAAAATTCACGCCATATCAACTCATTTAACCAGCTAAAAGCTCCACTCTTTGGATTTTCTAATACATCGGGAAACTCCGTAAGCAATCGGTTGTAACATTGTCTTGGGGAAATAACACCAATAGCTAAATAAGGAGAAAGTTTACTCGTGCCATCGGTTGCTGGAAAATTTCTTTGATCAGCATAATTTTTTACTTTTTCATGGCAAAATCTTCGGAGTTTTTGCAAAGCGAATTTTTCTCCGGAAGAGAAATCTGCATGCACCTTTGTAAAAGGATAATCAAAAGGAGGTATCGTTTTTTCGATTTTTATCGCACCGCTCTTACGTACCTTAGGTGAGGTTAGAGAACGAGTATCGGATTCCTTTAATTTTAGTAAAAATTCCCTTCGAAAGGGAGTATATACCTTATACATTTCTAAATTGCCATTTAAAACAGTCCCGGGTTGTAGTAAGACACTGTCATGATGGTCCTGGCAGATAACTTTATCTCCTAACGATTGCTTTAAATATTCATCCCTTCTATATTCGTTGATTTCATATTGGCAGTTGAAAAAAATTTCTTTTACTTGCTCTTTTATGCAAAAATCTTTTAACCATTCGACAGAAGCGTTAAAATCCTCACATTGATGATAGATCAATGGAATTCCAATCTCTGCTAGAGCTTGCTGTAAATGCAGGAGATTTTCATAAATGAACCTGGCTTGTCTTGGCGCCATATGATGTTTATGCCATTGTTTGGGAGTGGCGATAAAAGTCGATTTTACTGTTACCTGATTATCAGAACAAGCTTTATACAGAGCTTTATTATCGGTAATGCGGAGATCGTTACGAAACCAAATCAAACGAGTGGTCATATTTTATGTTTTGGCTTATTTGTAAATATAATTATTTATAAATCAATTAATCAATAAATAAAAGAACTTTATAATTAATGGGTAATCCGGATCAAAAGTATAATTCTGATTCAACATCTAATATTTAAAATAGTCTTAAAATGAGAATTTTTTGATTCATGTAATTTTAAAAAATATATGTATTATAAATAATCATTTTTATATTAAATAATATATAAGTAAATTAATTATCTGATTTTGTCTGCCTGTATTCTTATTTATCGCGGTTTTGCTCAGCTAGTGAATAATAAAATTTGTGTGGACGGTTTTATTCAGAAATCTTATCGCGCCATGGAAGCTTAGGTATTTTTTCGATCATAATTTGACTTAAATGATAAAGATAATATAAAAGGGAACCCCACTTCATATGGCTATCATGAATAACAATACATAGATTTTCAAGGTTTTTATAAGAGCAAGCTCCATATATGGATATTAAAAATAATAAAGTAAAAAATCCCGCTAGATATATCTTAAAGATAAATGATGAATAAAGCTAGTTATTAAGTCTCATAAGGCTACCGAGAGCGAAAAACTAATCGATCTTTATTATAAAAAAAACCTATTTGATTTTGCTGCTCAAAAAGATGTTAAAATAATACTTAGAATCAGAATCCTCTTCTATCTGATACTTTTATCAGATAGAACTTAAATTTCTGTGCCCAGTTTAAAGCTAAGACAACTCTGTCTATAGGTTTTTTCTTATTGCTCTTTAGTTTCAAGAGTAGTACTACTCTTGATTATAACCAATACCGGAATATCCTTTTTTTCTGGAAAATTCTCATTTGAATCTTTACGCTATTGTAAAAAAATAGAGGTGATTTATGAAGAAGTATTGTTATATAATAATTTGTTAAGAGTCAGTAAGTAACTATAATTTAAATTATTATTTAATATTTAGTAATATTTACATTTCCTTATAATTTCTTTGGAATTTTTTATCGTAATTCACTGATTAATAATTAAACATAATAGATAAAAGAAGATATTTTTATTAAAAAAGTATAAAAAAATAAATAAATTTTTAAAAAAAAGAGTACTCTTTTTTTTAAAAATTTATTTTATGAAAAATCAAGAGGATATAGTGAGCTATCACCAACAATTACTAACATAGAAGATGCAGAAAATAGACTTATTAAGTTAGAAACTTATGATGAACGCAAGGATAGTCTGTCTAAAAAACTTCTGAAAAAATGGAAAGCTAAACCCGCGAAATATCAGGAATTCTCTAAACAGGAATTCTCTAAAGAAGAGATGGTCACTCGTTTGTTGATGAACAAAACAGAAGATCAGATCTTTCCTTATCGATCCAAGTTTAATTCATTATAGTATAGCATCAAAACTTCTCTCCCTGGTATATGTGAAATTGTCGAGCTCTTTGCTAATATAGTTTCTCTTAACCGTCAAGTTAATCAATAGAGTCATCTTGTTCAAAAATAAATTAATAGGAAAAGCGATAAAGATTACTTAAAAGACGCAAAAGTATCCTTTGATGAGGAAGTAACAGATTTAAAAAAATGTTTGACTTTGTGTATACAGAAGGAAAAGAGCTTCTTTTACGAAGCTTTTGAATTCGAAGAGATTATTGATTTTTTTGAAGTTTGATCTCTCAAAGAATGAAAATAATTTAACAAAAAGATATTTTGAAAACAAAATACAAAGCACATACGGAATGATAGAATTTATATCTAGCTTTTTTTTGATACTGATAAAGAAATAGAAGAGATGAAAAAATATTTTGAATGTAAGGATAAGTCAGTTGAATTATCTTATAGGAAGAACCTTTTCGAGGAATCACTTTGACGCAGGAAAGAGCTCCTTTTTAAAAAGGGATATTTGTTTAAAAGTTAAAAAAACTTTTAAGTCCAATGGTATTTATTAAGTATGATGGTGTTTTAGTTTTAGTAAACTCGACTAAAAAATATTTAAAAAAGACCTCATAAATATAACTAAAGATAAAAAAGGTTTATAGGTTCAAGGTTCAAAAACCTGCAGAAGCTAATTTTATGCCTCGATTTTTGAATATGCCTCGATTTTTGAAATGGAAATTTTTTCGTCTTTTTGGAGAAATTGTGACACTTAAATAACTATTTAAATGTGAGTAGGCGGACATTTTTTTGGATTAAAATCGTGTTGGGAGCACTCCAGGATAAGGTCTGATGATTATTGAGTTCTGGATTCCAGCTCCGTTGGCTTTTCCTGGGGAGCTACTTTAATTAAGATATAAATGAGAATGATATGAAAGAAAAGAAGATGCCCTGCTTCCTTCAGTTTACCGGTTAGTTCATACTACCGTAGATCCCTGCCCATTTCATGGGATTCGGAAAGCATCCGTGGTATCTCCTAAAGATCGTGAATTGTTTATAAAAGTAAAAGCCATAAGAGCCCCGCGCTGATATTGAACAAAGTCAGGGACAGTATCTCCCCTCCTTTGGAGGCCTCTGAGGTATTAGGTTTGAAATATCAGGTGAGGTAGTAGATGTAAGAAAAAGTAAGTCGTTTCTCAAAGGAAGATCGCGTAATATCGCTTCTTCAGAGGGGGGGGAGGTTATGCTACTTATGTGTTAGCTCCTGAGCAAACTAGCATGCTTATACCAGATGACGTATCGTATGAAATCGCCGAAGCGCTTCCTAAATCATGGGTTTAGGATGTGGTACAATTTTATAAAACTCGTCGGGCTAAAATCCAATGATGCTGTACTAATTCACGGTGGAAACGGAGGAGTATGAATAATATAACCATACTAAATTATTGCCAAAGCATTCGGGGCGAAATTCATCACTACGGTAAGAAACATGGCAAAGATTCAGGCTATCAGGCGGGCCGGTTCGGGTTGTGTAATACTATACCCTAGCTACTATGCAAATGATGAAAAATACAGGTATTGATCTTATTCTGGATATGGCAGGACCAGATTACCTCGATCGTAACCTAGAAAATATTAAAGCGCGTGGGATCTCTTGTATTAATCGATTCCGGTCGGATGACCGAGGGAATATCGATCTGGGTCATCTCATTACTCAAAATTTGACAATAATGGGATCTGTTCTACATCCTCTTGCGATAAAGGAAAAAGCGCAGCTATCTAAAGAAATACAAAATCAATTGCTTCCCTTACTGAAATCAAGTAGGTTACACCCTAAAATACATTCCTGCTTTGTACTTGAAGATTTTGATCGGGAACACGTTTTGATGCTTTCGAATAATTGTATCGGAAAGATAATATTAACTGTAGATGATACAATTCGTAGATAGAATAATTTATTTTACTCTGCTTAAGAGGGGAATCAAATATAATCGCATATTGTGTTGGTGTTAATCTGTTACAACCTCACAGCATGATTTTGCTGTGAGTTATAAAAAAATCCTGAAAGCAATGAGAAGACTTTCAAAAAGAGAAAATTTATGTAGCTAAAGATAAAAATAAGTAATCTATAAACATTTTGATGCCTTATAAGGCGCAGTGTATATGATCACAGTAAGTAAACCCTTGTTTCATTTATTTATCTAAGTTTATTAAAAAATAATCTCACCCTCAATAAATTTAATCTTGTTTTTCTAATAAACTTAATTATCTCTTATAGAAATATTTTTCTTCACTTATTCTTAATGAAGAAATACGAATAATGATTGGCTGTGTGATTTTAGACGGATTAAAATAAGTCTATTCTTTTTAATCTTTATAAATACGAGCTCAGCTTGCTGTTTTTTATAGAGCGGGAAAATAACTTGAAAAAAATATCAAACATTTACTCCCGGAAGTCTAGATATAGATTTCATTGATTTAGAAAATTTTTTGATTGATAAAGCTATTAACCAGGAATTTTTTTACAGAAAAAATTTCTAGATAACAGAGTGCTGAAAATCATTTTGAAGTATGATGACTTCGGATTTTATTACTAAGAGCAAGTTCCTTAAGTGTTATCAAAATAAACCGCCTCAAATTTAATAGTATTAAAGATGAGACGATTATAAAAATTAATTGTAGCGGGAACAGGACTCGAACCTGTGACCTTCGGGTTATGAGCCCGACGAGCTACCAACTGCTCCATCCCGCGATATGGGGCAAATATAATCATTTTTAATAGAATTAAAAGTTTAAAAACATTCTATCTTCATTAAATATTTATGATCTGAAATTCACTTTTTTTTAAAACTATTGAAAGCGTTTTATATTGTATTGCAATCTGCAGATTCGGCCACTTTTTATAAAAAATGAAATAGTTAAGTTCCGTGAAGATTTATCTTTTTAATAAGTGGTTTAATCTTTTAGCTAGTTTATAAAAGAGACTCTTTGGATTAAGTGCTATTTTCATAAAATTCTGATCTATTGAGAATTGATAATTTCATGCTTTACTCTTCTCAAAGATCTTTTAAATAAGATATTATTTTGAATTTCATCAATTATTTAGATCGAAAAATTTCATAATCTTATTATAAATAAATTGAAAACGAATATTTTATTCTGAAATTGATTTTCAGAATATTAAACGTGATCTCTCTTTAGTTTTATACCCGATTTGAAATTTTCTTTAACTTCTCAAGTTAATTGTTTTTTAGTGCCTTTTTATTTTCGTTTCAGCAAATGAAATTTTTCTTATCAACTAAATGTAAGATTAAATCTTACTCGTTTTACTAAAGATTAAAAACAAAATTTATATAAATAAACCCCTTCGCGAATTTTATTTTCGCGCTCAGCCTGTATCTGAAAGCTTTGATTTGCATTATTATTTAATTTTTATATAACCTTGACTTGTTTTCGGTTCCTCTTCTATTTATGTTTTGTCAGAGTCGGCTAAAGAGAATCTGGTCTCTTGAACAAATGTTTTTTCGCTAATTTTCTTTATAGTCATGAAGGAAAAGTATGGGGTAACTGATTTTTAAATGATCCAGATAATTTAATCCGTAATTTTATATGTACAAAATCAATTAACAGTCGATTTAATAAGTTGGATACGCTTAAATTGCATATTTATAATAGAGCACAACACATTTATAAATCTTTTTTTCTCAGTAAGTTGGTAACTAAAGGCACGTTCTACGGTATCTCAAAACAGTTAGTAAGGTTTTAGATTCTCTTTCGGATCTGATGAAGTCAATACGCAAAAAGTCACAGATTCTTTCGTGTATAAATGTTTAGTAAAACATATCGCGAAAAATCTGCTGTATTTGAAATTAATTTTTTATGGATGATGAACTCGACAGTTATTATTTTTCTAGGAAAAAACTTTCTGTTAAATATATAAAAATATAATATAGATATTATGATTAAAAATTTACACTTATTTTTAATAATCGCTTGCTTATAAGGTAATAATCCAGCAAAATGCAAGTTCTGAAGGTAGAGTCTCTGCAGATTCTGCTCATTCTGAAAGTTTTAAAATGGCTCAATTGTTCCTTAAAAAAGCTTGCTCTGAGGTTGATCCTGATTTCGCTTCTGCTATGATTAGGAATAATAATACTGTTCTGGACAGTTTCTTTTGAAGTGAAAGATAGAAAATGTAAGGATGAAAATTCCTGTTACCTAACTATAAGATCTTATAAAGGAAAGGATTAATCTAAAATTATTTTAATCAAAGCGCAAATGGTTTCAGCTTGAAAAATTTGAATAAAAATTTTACATTTTATAACCTCTTCCTCAGTTTATATTTTTGCGTCACATTTTTCGTTTTCATAATTCAAAAATGATTTCGCGTGACACAGAGAGGATACAGACGACCCTCTAAAAGAGTAAAAACCTCTTGAGTTTTCACTCCACAAACACCACATTTTCACTATAAAGATATAGTCCATTGGGGAATATTGGTCTACAGCTTGTAGCCTGTCAATCAAAATTCTAAAGGATATGAATTTAAAAGAGCAATCATATATTCGTCGGAATATAAAAGTTCTTGACCATGCCAAGAAAACGGCGAATATTTTCAAAACCTGTAAATACTTTGGTATATCTAGGGATAGATATTACAATTGGAAGAGAGCTTATGAAGAAAAAGGAGCAACCACTTTGATCAATAAAAAAACCCTTCCCTGAAAATACAAAGATCAGAATAGCGCTTCATATTGACGAAAAGATTATTTACTTACGTAAAAACTATCATCTAGGGCATCTTCGCATCTCATGGTATTTAAAAAGACACCATGATATAAAAGTCTTTTCGGTTGGTATGTATTGAAATGCAATGATCTGAACCGACTACCTCAAAACTAACGTAAAACATCCATTAAGTCATTTAAATGATACGAAAAGCAGGTGCCCCCGGAACATCGCAGTTAAGTTTCTCTCTTTCAGAGATAAGAAGGTAAAGCGCTTAAACGTTTCCGCAGAGGGCACAGACCATTCCTCTTTCGGCGATGGAATCGCCTTTGATCCAGCTAAAGAACTTATCGTATCCAGCCTCTGGATAGCGAGTGCATTGCAGAGCGCTCTCTTTGGCGATCTTTTCTGAGAAAGGATTTTTTTTAAAATCGTTCTTCTAGCCATCCAAGATGTTTTTTATCTCAAACATGGCGTATTTTATTTAAACAGGTGGCTTGAGCTTTTAATGTTTGCCTACGGAAGTTTTTAAACATGGCTTATTTCATTGATATGCTCACTTTCCTTAATATGCTTATTCACCTAATCCGTAAAGAGAACCACCTTAGTTGTGTCAAAGCCTTTTTGATGACTTCTCTGATGAGTTCAGGCTTAAGCGATGTTCTTAAGGTCTCTATTTTAAGGCTTTGGTATCTATTTCGGCTCTTAGACTTAGCCTGATTTGAGCAGATATCCCTCTGTGCTTTGATTCAAGAAGCTCAGATCCTATAAAAGGCGCGAGGAGCGTTTATTGATAATGACTACCTTCTTGTCTCCTTCGGCGTTTACCACCGCTCTTCCCGAACTATCGTAAAGATCGACGCCCCCTTGCGCGTGCGAAGGTCTTTTAAGGATAATTAAGGCACCACATGCCGCCCGAGCGGGGTTCTTATAGGCCGAACCTGTCCGATCCCAGAGATCAAGCTTTACTTTTGATATCGGAAGTATCGGCAGCTATACCCGTGACGGTGTCCGCAGCAGCCGCGGCTGCTGCCAAGGCTGAACCTATATGCCTGATAAAGATTTGTAAGCTTCCATGGCGCTCTGATATGTGGCGATGGTGGTCTGAGCGATAGCGTCGGCCTTACCCGCATCGGTTTTTTTGCCTAAATCCCCAACGGAGCGCCCCTGTTGTGTTGGCCGCCATGGTCAGAGGTGCGCGTTGAGTTTTTCGCCTTCTTTATCGGCGTGTTCCTTCTCGGCATCCTCTGTGGTAGCTTTATAATTTATCCTCTATGATTTATTTATCGGCATATGTTTGTTTGGCCGCTTCTAATGCCGTTTGCTTCTCAATCTCGATCTCCGCCTTTTTCAGGAAAAGCTCATTTTCTCGCTTATATTTTCTGGTTCTCAGCTTGGTTTGCGCGTCGATGTGCTCCTTTTCGATCAGATTGTCGTTAAAGACTTTTTTCTTCCCGGCGAGCCATTGATCAAGTTTAAGCGATTCGATAGCATAGTCTTTCTCCGTTATCCCTCCTGCCTTTTTTTTGCTCATCCAAAGAAAATTTTTATCTCTAAAGATCTCATCTAGAGGCTTTTACTCTTCCTTAACTAGTCCTTTGGTAAGGGTCTTTTCCTTATCTAATCGAACCTTATGTTGTAGGTCGAAAAGCTCGATATCCTTATTGACATACTCCATGGCGATCTGCGCCTTTTATGCCTTATGTTCTATATCGATGTTTAAGCTATCACGCTCGTACTCTTTTGGATGATCTTTTTCGCTCTATATTTTTTATCAAGCAAGCTTTGCTCTTTTTCATACATCTGGTCTTCCAAACTAAACTTCTCTTCGATGGTTTTCGCCATGTTTTCCTTGCCCAAACGATAGATCTCGTTTTGAGCTTTCGATATATCTCTTAATATATATCGTTATAGTTGTAAGGTTCTTTGAATAACTTATAGAAGTAAATATCCTTTTTAAGGAAGTTTGAATAATTATAATAATCCCCGGAAGAGGGGGTTTGAACTTAATATTCAGATACCATTTGAGGAAGGATTTATCACAATCCCATCGTTTTGATCTCAGATATATGGTAGTTTCGGGAGGGATATAGATATCTATAAAGGAGAAATCCGCCACACGTTTTTTATAAGTTGTTTTAAAACTATATTCATTGGAGGAATCTTGGTGCCCAGTTTGATCTTATAGGATCAAGGTCACAAGAATATTGTCCGCTATCCAAAGGAATTTCAATACATCCTTGCGTCCTCAGCAGGTCGCCGCGCTCAAAATATAAGCCCTTGTTAAACTTAGAGTAGCCTCCTTTTTTACCCTTATTAAGGGTTCAGAGAGCAAGAAGATTTAACGTATGGGTTTAACGATTGTTTCCATCCTGTGTCACGACGATCATCCATGTAGTACTCAAGATCGTATCGCGAATCTTTACCAACCTCTTTCAGCAAATAACCCTTAGTAGGGGTAAACCGATGGTATTTAGAAACTCAACGCTCTTTATCGGATCGTTTTTGTCCATATAACGCGAGCTGAGCTTATGCTCACATGAAGAATTTTTCCCATACGTTCGATAAGATATCGAAGGAGGTGTTGTAAGTGGTCACGACGTGGGGTCGGTATCGAACTTTATATTCGCTTCATAGTCCACCTATGGCATGGATATAATCGACGGTTTTGGAAAAGGTCCCGATAAATTTATCCGGATCCGAGCTAAACTCCACGTTTGACCAGTTGAGCTCACGGATTTTCTTTCCTTCAAGGAGGGTTTTTAGCGAGATGTTCCCATCGACAATCTGCGCCGATATCAAATCGTATTTGATGTATAATACCCGAAAAAATCCTTCTTAATCACATTTTAACAAAAAGCAAAAGTTATCAACAAATAAGAACAAACGGATCTTTCTTGTAAAAGAACACCTTCAGGAAACAAAAAACCTTGTTCTCTTATGAAGAAAACAGGGTTCTTTTAATGGAAAAAATAACTACAAGAGAACGGATAAAATCCTGTTATGGATCAGGAAACTTTTTAAGTTCCGGATCGCTTACTAAATTATAAGGGATTTTTCCGTTTTTATCCTCAGTCTTTTTATTGGCGTCTTTAGATATAAGAACATTAACTATTTCTTTATCATTTCGATAAGCCTCCACATGAAGTGGAGTGTAGCCGTACTTATTTTTAGTACTGATATACTCCCCTTTTTCTATAAGTTCTTTAGTAGCTTCTGTATTTCTATTGATTATTACCTAATGAAGTTGGGTTTTCCCATATTTATCAAGTTCAAATTGAGCCGATTCGCTTGGTTTTATTTTTTGACTCTCGTAATTGTCATCATAAGACAAAAACAATACCGTTAACGCACGAGATAGTAAAATATTTCTCATAAAAATTAACTTTTAAATTAAGGTATATTTCTCTGCCTTATATCTATCCTATTTAATTGTATTCAACTAATTAAGCACAAAAGGATATGAAGATTCTCAAATTAATATATTAAAATAATACTAAAAGTTATCATGCAATACTTTAAAGAATATATCTCCGTGAGATTCTTTAATAAATAGTTATATAACACCGCTTAAGTATAATGCACCTCTACTTTTTACAAGAGAGTAAAGACTAAAAATGAAGATTTTCTAAGCTAATGGAGGTATATCCTTTAGGATATACCTTGATAGGTATGATTTTTTATATATGAAAAAAACGACTACTTACGCCCAGATAGGCGGGGTGTGTCACGTGCTGAGTAAGAGGGAGATATTTTTTTAGCTTCTTTGATTACCATTGTGTTTCCTTCTCGCTCTACCGTTATTTGTTCAGCGGCAGAGAGGTTGCTAAGATCGATGATTTTATTTTTTTTCTACTAAGCTCTTTAATGTGTTGTTTCTGTATGGCTATAACTTCATCTTTGTTTCTCAGGACTTCTTCTCTTGCCTTGAGCAACTCGTCCTTGGCTTTGATTATTATATCCATGTTAGACTGCAGGGAAGCTACCTGACGTTCGAGAGAGGATTTTATATCATCTATATGCTTATCCTTTTCCACTAATCTTTCTTTTAATAGCTCTATCTCTTTCTTACTGTGATTATGTGAGTTTATAAATTCTTCATGAGATAACTCTCTCAAAATTTTAGGTGAATCCTCATTTTGTTTGTGAGATTCCTTTTCTCTTAACATATGACCATCACCTGTTATTAGCCAATTTAAATTTAAGTTTTCGTATTTTTCTCCTAACTTAATTAGAAATTCAGATGCAGGGAAAGATTTTCCACTTCTATAATTTGAGATGGTCGATTCAGCCAAATTAAATTCTTTGGATAGCTTATAACCACTAACTTTGTAGTTTTTCAGAATAGAATTTAATCTTACTGAAAATGAAAAATTATTTTGATTTCTCGATTTCTCGATTTTGATTTCCTTACCCTGAAATAATGTATTTTCATTAATGTGTTTTTCCACGTTTATTAATTTCTCATCTCTTAATTTCCGAATAATGTTACCCCTTCCTGTAATAAGCCACTCAGGACTAATTTCTGGAAAACATCTTAAAATTTCGAATATTTTGTCTCCACCTAATTCACTTTTTGCGTTTTTCCCGTGAAAATTCGTAGCAGATAGTTTTATTTTTTTTAAAAAATCATTTTTTTTAATTAATTTAAAATCAATGTATTCTAGTATTCTTCTCTTGACGGAGCTAATATTTTTTTGAAATTTAATACCCATATACTTTTTTATTTAAATAATACTTTTATATATTTGTCTTGTTCTTACTACTCACCACAGCGGACATTATAAGAATAAAGCGAACTAAGGTAAGCACTATAGGACCATCAGAACAAAACAGTTAAAAACTGAAAGAGCACGATGTTATGATAAGAAAGCAAACGACTGAAATCTCGGGGTGAGCTCATAGATCTTAGATATCTACAAAGGAAGAGGATATATTAAATCTGTATCCACCACAAGCAACAGAATCTACTACAAAAAAGAAGATGTGAAAGCCTAAAAAAGAATAAGGTCTGAGCGTAAAGCCGAATTGAAGGCGGTAAACTTTATAGATGTACAACATATACTATATAGTTCTATATCGCCTAAATAACATGACTGACAAATAGTTAACAAAGTTGCAAGACCTTGATTTGAAAGATCTTGTGCTTTTCTTAAAGGAAAGGATCCTTACTAAGGATCTCTTTCTTTTTCCATCAAAGAGATGGATCAACGGAGATAACGTAATCTACTACCAAAGCCTAAAAGAATTCTGTAAGTTAAGCGCCGAAAAAGCTCTTTTGTGACTTTGGATCTCTTATAAACGCGATCTCTCAGGAGAGAATATGAGATGTAAAAGTTTCCGTTGAGAGGCTATGGGGGAGATCGAAGGTATTTATCCCCGTAAACATTAGTCAGTAAAGAACATAAGAAAGATCTCGAATCTCTCATCGAAAAGCACGTAAATATCGATAAGAACGCCAAAGGAGAAATTTTAAATGAACTTTAAATAAAAACAAAATCATCATAGACGTCAAAGCCCTAGAAACACCACTCCTCACTCAGGAAGTGATACAAAAAGAGATACAAAGAAAGATCGCCGCTTTTAAAAGGAGAAGAGATGAAGTTAAGGCGCACATAAAAGCCATTAAAACAGTAGATACGCTATAAACGAGTGCTCTGAAAGGAGAGTAAAAGATCTGAGAAAGACCACCGAGACCTTCTTCCTCATATGCCCCACCCTCTCGAATCTCTACGAAATAGAAAAGTCCCTACATCTAAGACTGCAAATCACAAAACAAGGAAATTATGAATAATAAAAATGTCTCGATGATACAGTTTGTCAGCGTGAATCCAAACGATCTGATTAGGGATGTCATTTTTGGAGTATCAAAAAACATGGAGAAGCTCCATAGAGAGAAGCAGGCTTAAAAGGAGGAATTCGTGACCCCAAAGGAAGCGTCCAATCTCTTAAAGGTAAGTACGGAAACTCTGCATCGATACTCCAGTGGAGAAGAAAAGTTTCTTATCCCGGGATAATAGGCAATACGGTACGCTATAAAAGAAACGATATAAATACCGCTCTAAAGAAAAAAACTAAGTCATGATAAAAAAGGAAAGCCGCACAGAGCTCAAGGCTAAGGAGCTTATCAAAGAGATAGAGTCCTGCCAAATCTCGATTGGTGAGCTCACCAATCGCTATAACGAAAAGATTTCCGCTAAGCTCAAAAAGCAAAGCGATGAGCTTTCTTCTTGCAAAAAATACCTTGAGAGAGGTCTTTACGTGAAGCCTTCTTTTGTAAGAAGCTTATCTCTACTCTTTCACATGAAAAGAGCAAGGGCTCATATCAACAAAACCTATAGATTTTTTTAACGCTTCCACTTAAAAAAAACATACAAGCCATGCATATGCAAAACATCTATAAAGACAACTTCTCGGAGTTGAGCCCGTTCCTTAATTCCTCTTCCTTTGATCACGAGCAAAGGGTGACCAAATCCCTGAGCAGCTCGGATATGATCCCTAAAACCTTTTCGAGCAATATAGACAACATCCTTTTAGATATAGAAATGTCCGCTCGCCTGGGGCTCTCTCTCTTTATGGTCATGCAGAATATGTACATCATCTCGAGAAAGCCTTGCTTTTCAAGCGCTTTTATCATCGTCATGCTCAACCGATGCGGTAGGTTTTCCTGTCTTTCATTATGAGATGAATTCAGAAGAAGCAAGTGATAATTACGGATGTAGGGTGTAGTGCTCGGAACTCTCCACGGGAGAAAAGCTCGAAGGTCCGATCATCACTATCACCATGGCTAAGACCGAGGACTGGTATAACAAGCCCGGAAGCAAGTGGAAGAACCCTGCCCGAGCCAGATGCTGAGATACCGCGCAGCAGCTTTCTTTTCGAGGATATATTGTTCCCGAGGTCTTTCTGGGCTTACAACTCGATAGAGGAGATGCAGGATGTCATCGAACGAAAAGCGCAAGCCGCGGCGAACTCGACGTAAGATCAAAAAAGAAAAGAAGCCTTAGACTTTGGAAGAGCTTACATATAAGAGCGGTAAAATGCCCATAAAAGAAACGCTAACCCTTTAAACAAGAAGCTATGAACCTCACTGTATTGACGCTTTTATCCCTTCTTATCGCGGGCTGCATCCTGTGGTGGATGGATAAGGATAGGAATAAAAGAAAATAAAAGTCATAAACCACGATAGCAATAAGATGAACAATAATGTATTTAACTACTAAGGCAATGAGATCACTTTTCTAAAATGAAGCGGAAATATCATGATCAACGCCACTCAGATGGCTAAGTCCTTCGGTAGGGAACCTCACGATTGGATCAAACTAAAAAGCGCGAGCAGATACCTCAAATCCCTTGAGAAAATCCATTCCGAAAATCTTTGGAATGCTCATAAACCTCTTATGGAGATTAAAAAAGGTGGCGACGATCAGACCCATTTTCTTTCACGAGGAAGTAGCCATGGAGTTCGCCAGGTAGCTCAACCCGTCCTTCGCCATATGGGATCAGAGAACTTCTAACCCAAGTTAGCGTTTCTGTAGGAAATGGCGATGAAGACCTTACCATACTTTCGGCCATAGAGATCCTTAAAAAGAGAGTGGATCTGCAGAGCGGCGAGTTAAAAAAGTAACCGATCAAGGTAGAGTACTACGATAAGATCCTGAAAATCAAGGAGATATACACGTTCAATCAGATAGCCAAGGAGCTCGACATGAGCGTGCAGGGTCTCAATAAGCTTCTTCACGAGAATAATATCCAATACAGACGCGACTCTTGGCTCTTATATCAAAAGTATCAGAACAGGGGCTATACCAAAACCCATGCCTATATCGACGAGCGGGGTCAACCCAAGACCAGCCTGCATAAAGTATGGATAAAGAAAGGAAGAGAATTTTTTATACACGAGATGATCAAAGAAGAAAGGTAAAGAAAACTATCGGCTCAAAAGGCAATGTAAGCAATGAACTATATAGAGCAAATCAAGGTTTTTTGGCGTTTCCATGAACAAGAAACGTTTTCAGTAAATGAGATTACCCTTTACTTCTATTTGTTAGAAGTAAAAATATCTCATCTTAGCAGGCTTCCTTAAAGCGCAACAATTCTAAGATCAGCTCGGATCTTTCAATGTCTTACCCTGTTGAGAGATCCAGAGCGTAAATTCTTTCTATCTCCTCATTGCTCAGGTAAACACTTTCCGCTTTTGAACAAGAAATTCTTGGGAGAGGACTCGCGATTCTCAAACTCTTCATGCACCCTGTGACCTTCAAGCTTATCTACTCTACCTAAGGCTTTGAGGTTTTTAATAGCTTCCCATACACTTGAACTACCTAGCTTTTTAAGCTTTCTTAAATATTCTATAAACTCCTTATGAAAGGCAAGGTTGATGTCGGTGAACTTTAACTGTATGTTCTTATACTCTTGAAAAGCCTTTAAGATTGACTAGGGTAGTTTTATGGCTTGATATGGTGTTTTTAGAAAGGGGAGAAAGGGGGGGGTTGTCCTTCTTGATCAGAAGTGGGAGTTTCTCTATGTATTCTTCCATTCATTGCGTCACAGATATAGCTTTGTCTTTTTCATAAGATCCGCCGAAGAACTCAGAGACCGTTTTTTTTACCCACGATTTATCGATAATACCTCCGGCTATATGATCTTCATTCATGCATTCAAAGAGATAAGCGGAAAGCTTTTCAAGAGCGTCGTTGATCAAATCCTTCTGATGAGCCGAGGCTATAGTTTCTTACATGTTGCTTTTTCTTATCCCAGTGTTTAGGGTTAATAAAGAGGTTTTTTTGATAAAAACATCGAACTTAGCGACTTGAATAAATCTTAAATAAATTTCCGACGGATTTTTCTTGCTCAGAACCCAATAAGATACTCTTGCCATTTACACTTTATTCTCACGAATAACAGATAATTAAAAGAACTGTCAAAGTTCTCAAAAGAACAGAACGAATATAGGAATATACTTTTAAACATTACGTTTTAGAGGATATTTGTAATATAAATATTCGTTTAAGTTTCATTTTATTTACTCTCACATAGAGATTCAATGGGGGCGATAAGAGATCAAGAGGGAAGGAAAAAATGTCTTTCAAAAAATTTTACTTCCTGGCAAACCACTGGTAGATATAACTCAAAGTACAAGGTTCAGGCAAAAAATGAAAAATATTTACTGGAATTTTCAGAAGAAGAAAAAGAAACTAAAGAAGCTGAATATGCTCCTTATGGAGAATGGTGGGATGGCTTGGAAAATTTTGGGCATTCATTAAAAAGACAGTTGAGCTCACTGAGAGTGAAGCAAAAGAACCTTTTATATTATAGATTATGATCAAGATAAAGGAAGTAATCAAAACCTTTAATTCTGGTACTTTAAAAGAAAATGAGATAGTTTATCATAAGTTAATCTGGCAGAAACAGCAGTAAAAAACTGAACTTCTTTGAAAATTCTATTATTCAAACGAGTATGTATTTAACAATACTATAAACCCTCTTTTATATAAAAGAGGGTTTATAGTAAACTTTGTTTAGTTTGTTTTTTCATTCATATCAAAATTATAACCTTTTATATCATATTTCATCACAGCTCCCGTAGCAGCATCTACTCCCCAGCCGATGAATCCAAAAAAATTAAGAAGGCTAATGCCATTAAAAGTCCTTGTAAGTTCAAAAATCTTTTTCTCATAGCCCGGTAGGCTCATCTGAGCTTTTGTGGTGGTTAAAGATCTCGAGATAGAAACCCTACAGGGAGTAGTGCAGCGCTCTATGCCCTTTACAAAAACTTTAGCGCCTTGCGGCTCCGATTGAAAGCTGATTTTATCAGAAGTTCCGGTAAAAAGTGTAGCGCAGCTGCTTACGAAAAAAGCAATGCTAACGATGGTTATAATAGGTGAAAATTTCATAGAATATTAAATTTAATTTAAAATATCTTGTAATATTACTAAAAATATGAATTAAGTAAATAGTAATATCTCTCCTCTCTAATCGATCTATTTAACACTCTATGTTACTATATAATTTATTATAATATAATTATTATATTTTTTATGGTATTGTATGTCTACATTATACTTTATAATAAGTTTATTATTTTTTATCCGAACGGATGAAATAGGCTAATAAAATCTATCGTTTTTTAAAAAACGTATATTTGAAGGCTTATCGTATTTAAGCAAGATTCCCCTTATGTTACAAGTTTCATTTATCCGTGAGAACCGAGAAAAAGTCTTAGAAGGTCTTGAAAAACGCCACTTTTCTAAAACTGATTTGATTGATAAAATTCTTGAGTTTGACAAATTGAGAAAGCGCATACAATTTCAGTACAATGAACGTCTGGCAGAGTCCAATCGGCTTTCTAGGGAAATTGGTAAATTATTTCAAAACAATCAAGAAAAACAGGCGAATGTTTTACGCGATAGTTCCGCAATATTAAAGGAGAGAATAATTAGGCTTGGCAATGAGCTCTTTGAACATGAACAGTGGCTCTCACGGGCTTTGCTTGAGGTTCCTAATATTCCGCATGAACTGGTCAAAACGGGTCGTTCGGCGCAGGATAATGAAATTATAGATCAGCAGGGCGCACTTCCTTCTTTAAAAGAAGGAATTCTTACCCACTGGGAGCTGGCTAAGAAATTTCAACTGATTAACTGGGAGCTAGGCGTACAGATCAGTGGATCGGGCTTTCCTGTATATACCGGTCAGGGCGCGCGTTTACAGCGTGCTTTAATTGAGTATTTTGTAAACTATAATACCCATGCGGGTTATCTTGAATATGCCCTTCCTCATTTGGTCAACGCCACCTCAGCTCAGGGTACCGGACAGTTGCCCGATAAAGAAGGCCAGATGTATCATGTAAGCCAGGATGATCTTTACCTGATCCCTACAGGTGAGGTACCACTGATGAATTGCTTTCGTGATAAGCTCTTGCAAGAGCAGCAATTGCCGCTTAAGATCACTACTTATACTCCTTGTTTCAGGCGCGAGGCTGGCTCTTACGGGGTGCACGTGCGCGGTCTGAATCGTTTGCATCAGTTCGATAAGGTAGAGATTGTTCAAATCACCACACCTGAGACTTCCTATGAGGCTTTGGAAGAAATGGTAAAACATGTGAAAGGCTTGTTAAATTCTTTGAATTTGCCTTTTCGTATTTTGAGACTTTGTGGGGGAGATATGGGATTTACTTCCGCTATGACCTATGACTTTGAGGTATATTCAGCTGTGCAAGGCCGTTGGCTTGAAGTAAGTTCAGTGTCCAATTGCACCAATTTCCAAACCCATCGACTCAAGTTGCGCTACAAAAATAAAGCAGGTAAAATACAGCTTTGTCATGCTTTAAATGCAAGCGCATTGGCCTTGCCACGTATTCTAGCAAGTCTTCTTGAAAATTATCAATCTGAAGATTATATAGATCTTCCTGAGGCACTTGTTTCCTTTGCCGGATTTAAAAAAATTACTCTTCCTATTTCTTGATTGTGAAAGTTACAGAGCATATTTCACGTGCTAAGAAAACCTTATTTTCTTTTGAAATTCTTCCCACTTTAAAAGGATATAATATTATTGATATTTTTTATGCATTAGATCCCCTAATGGAATTTAATCTTTCTTTTGTAGATGTTACTTATCATCACGAGGAGTTTACTATAATGGTTTGCTACGAGGAGTTTTTACAAAAGCGGAAAAAGTTGCAAACGGCGTTGGTTATGTAGTTACGCAGATGTTTTTTGACAATGCGAAATATTTTGATTTCACGACCCATTGCCAGTTCAAGGGATTAGATATATCGGTCATCCCGGGGGTATTAAGCCCACTCTTCTAAATCTCAATTGTACAATATACTTGCCATCTTCATGTAGCTATTCCAAATGATGAAAGCATATATTATATCGGTATAGAATGAGCTATTAATCAGTCCAAAGAGCTTAAGCGGGTAGGTGTGCTGTTGATTCACTACTACAGCATGAGCAAGCCTCATAATGTTTATGAGGTGGTCGAAGCGATTTTTTAAATCATTAAATTTAATATTATGAAATAGATAACCTTTGTTTTACTTTTCGTCTTTTTCTCTTGTAATACCGTTCCTCTTAGAGGTCGTAAGCAATTTAATATTGTCTCGAACGCGCAGATTTTCCCCATGAGTTTCGATAAATACGACGAGGTGCTTTCCAAAAATTGTATTAAGCGAGGAACCGCGTGCGTCCAGCAACTTCAGTATGGTGGAGAAATATCCTGCCGAGCAGGAGCAGATATCATCAGGGATTACCGTCGGGACTTTAATCTTATTAGATGATCAACAAATCAACGTATGGTGTATGCCCGTAGGAAGTAGTTTTTTTACAAGGGTATTTTTCCTGTCTACAAAGATGAAACTGGGATTGCTATGGTTATGTGTCATGAAGTTGCGTATGCTTTGGTCAATCATGGAGCTGAACGAATGAGTCAGCAGCAGCTGGTGCAGTTTGGGGAGATCCTAGGAAGGATTGGGCTTGGCAATGGTTAATAGAGTGGTCTTTTTCAGTGGATGTATCCCACGGTAGCTGGATTGACTATATTGAGCTATTCAAGATCACAAGAGTCTGAATCTGATAAAATCGGTTCATATTTAATGGCTATCACCGATCATGATCCGTGGCGGGCACCTGATTTCTGGAGATGGATGATGATGCAGGCTACGGCTGGTAAAGGCCACGCTTATTCAAAGGGATACTCGCCAAGGCGATGGCGTATTTTCTGCAGCCAAATAGTCCTTCAGAGTTTTTTCTTTAGGGCACGCAGGTTTTTTTCTGTAGCTCCTCTTTGATCCTGGACATATTTTTGTGCATTTCTACCCATTTCATTTCTAAGAGAATGGTTTTTGATCAATTGATCTAATTTGATCGTTAAGTCTTCAATATTATCTATTGCAAAGGCACCTTTGCATTGAAGAAGTGCCTTTGCCTCAATAACTTTATGATGCACAGGTCCGAAAAGCACAGGTATTGCGAAAGTAGCGGCTTCAAGAATATTGTGAATCCCGCTTTTCTGAAAGCCTCCGCCTGTATAGGCGATATCTGCTGACCCGTAGCTACGCGTGAGCAAACCTATGCAATCAAGGATCATGACAGAGCATTTTTCTGGATCTTTATTTGACATCTCAGAATACATTATATGACTCGTTGAAAGCTGTGATCTTAGATGAGCGATTCTCCAGGGATGAACCTCATGAGGAGCTAATAAAAACTTGACCTTACCTTCATGAGTTTTTATCCATTGTATCAGAAGCCTCTCATCATCGGGCCATGTGCTTCCGGCAACTATAAGAAGTTGTTTATCTTTAAATTTTTCTATGCTAAGTAATGGATTGAATGAATTTTTCACTTGTATTACGCGATCAAAACGCGTATCTCCAGATATAGTAACGCATTTAATGCCAATGGACTCTAGAAGCAATTTAGAGTTTTCCTCCTGTACGAAAAAATGAGTAACTTTTCTTAGAATATTTCTCATAAATTTGCCATAAGGCTTGAAAAACAGCTGATTTTTTCTAAATACGGCGGAGATACTATATATAGGCAAGCTTTTTTTATAAGCTTGCGAAATCATGTTCGGCCAGAATTCGTATTTGACCAAAATCAAAGCTACAGCTCGGCTGATTTCTATAAATCTACGCATGTCTTTGGGAGTATCTATAGGGAGATAGCACACATAATATGCCTGATCATAATTCTTCATGATTTCATAGCCGGAAGGAGAAAAGAAACTCAGTAAAATATGATAATGAGAAAATTCTTTACGTACCCTTTCGATCAAAGGCCTTGCTTGCTCAAATTCTCCTAATGAAGCACAATGAAACCAAATCGTTTCGTTTGATAAATTTATATGCTTTTGAAGCTTTGCAATTAAGTTTTTCCTTCCCTTCCATCCCCTCCGAAGTTTAGACCAGAAAGGAGTCATTATCCAGAGTCCGATCTTTAATAAATGAGTGAAGAAACTATATAAAAAAAACATAAGGTGTTAAAGGTATATTTTTATAATAATTCTTTACATCTAAGAGAATTATAAAAATATTTATGTCAGTATATTTGAAAGAGAAAAAATCATTTACTATTTATAATTTTAATCTATTTTTAAGTATAAAAAGCAACTTTTATTAATATGTATTGAATTTATTTTCAAGTAAAATAATTATTAAGTTTGCAATGCAATTAAAATAATTTAAGATTTTGAGAATTGTAAATATAAATCATTTGTATATTTGCCACCATTTCACATTTCGTTTTGATGTTTACAGCATATTTTCCGATGGTTGATCTTAAGGGTCAATATGAAAAAATAAAAAGTCAGATCGATTACGCAATTTTAGAAACGGTACGTTCTTGCAATTATATCAACGGTCCCGAAGTAAAAGCTTTCTCTGAAGAATTAGCTCATCATTTAGGTACTTCAAATAGTATAGTTTGTTCCAGTGGGACAGACGCTCTATTGGCAGCACTTATGGCTTTGGACCTTAAAGAAGGCGATGAAGTAATTACTACTGATTTTACTTTTGCCGCTACTATAGAGGTGATTCTGCTATTGAAGCTCACGCCTGTATTGGTGGATATTGATGAGAAAACCTTTCATATGAAAGTAAGCGCTGTGGAAAAAGCTATTACCGCCAATACTAAAGCAATCGTTCCTGTTCATCTTTTCGGGCAATGTGTGGATATGGAACCTTTATTAAGAATCGCTGAAAGGTATGAAATTTTTATAGTAGAAGATGCGGCGCAAGCCTTAGGCGCTTCCTGTAGATTTTCAGATGGGAGCATTTATAAAGCGGGGACTATGGGGCATATAGGTACTACCTCTTTTTTCCCTTCTAAAAATTTAGGCTGCTATGGGGACGGAGGCGCTATCTTTACAGATGATACGCATCTCGCCGAGCGTTTGCACGCTATTGTTAATCATGGAATGCATAAAAGATATTACCACGACGAATTAGGCATCAATTCTCGTTTAGATAGTCTTCAGGCCGCTGTATTGCGAGTAAAATTGCCTTATCTCGATGAATACAATACTTCCAGAAAAAAGGCAGCTGATCGATATGATTCTATACTATCGACTTGTCCTGCTATTAAAATACCTTATAGAGATAAGAAGTCTACACATGTTTTTCACCAATATACACTTCTTGTGCCTGCTATAAAAAGATTTGCTTTACGCAAATATTTGAATGAAAAGGGAATTTCTTCATCGATATATTATCCGGTGCCACTTCATCGTCAAAAAGCTTATAGAAGCTGGCGAAATCCAGAAAGTGCCTTTGATACTACAGATAGAATTACAGATGAGGTACTCTCTTTGCCTATGCACACTGAACTTACAGAAGAGCATATAGAACATATAGGTTCAGAATTGATTTCATTTTTTAATTAAGCAAGTGAATAAACGTATACTCGTTACAGGAGGCTTAGGATATATCGGATCACATACGGTGATTGCCCTGCATGAAAATAATTATGAAGTAGTAATTGTAGACAACCTTTCAAATTCCGACAAAAGTTTTTTGAAAAAGATCACTGATATTACCGGTAAATCTCCTGATTTTGAATGTTTTGATTTAACAGATCTAATTCCTCTTAAGAGATTTTTCGATACTCATCCTATTGATGGAATTATCCATTTCGCGGCTTTTAAAGCAGTGAGAGAGAGTGTAAAAATTCCTTTAAAATACTATTATAATAATCTGGTGTCACTCATACAGCTTTTGCAAGAGTTTCAAGCACGGGGATTAGATAATTTTATTTTTAGTTCTTCCTGTACTGTATATGGACAGGCTGATAAATTACCCATAAAAGAAGATGCTCCGCTTAAACCTTTAGAATCACCCTATGGATCTACCAAGCAGATGAGTGAGCAAATTTTGAGAGATTATGCAAATATACATATTAAAAAGGTTGTGTCCTTACGGTACTTCAATCCTATCGGTGCACATCTTTCGATAAAAATCGGAGAATTTCCTTTAGGCATTCCTCAGAATTTGGTGCCTTTCATTACACAAACAGCTATAGGAATGCACCCTAAACTTTCTATATTTGGAGGTGATTATAATACGAAAGACGGTACAGCTATCCGTGACTATATTCATGTATATGACTTAGCAAAAGCTCATGTAGCCGCTTTAAGTAGATTATTGAGAGGTAAAAATCGTTCTTCTTTTGAAGTATTTAATTTAGGAACAGGTCGGGGTCATTCTGTGCTTGAAGTAGTAAAAGCTTTTGAAAGAATACTCAATAAATCATTTGATTATCAAATTATTGATAGACGTTCTGGGGATATCGAAGCTGCCTATGCTGACACTTCGCTTGCCGAAAAAGAATTGGGCTGGAAGGCGGAAATTTCTTTGGAAGAGGCTTTGCAAACTGCCTGGGCCTGGGAGAAAAAAATAGCAAGTGATAAAGAAAAGTTTTAGTTAGATTAAATGATAGAATTTTTGTAAAATTTATACTTGTAATTATGAGAAATATTAAAAGTTTTTTTGAAAAATATCATCCTATTTCTAAAGAGGATTGGAAATATTTTGAATCGAAAATTATTTCCAAACGTTTCAAAAAAAATGAAATCCTTACTAAGTCCGGCGAGGTGGAGAATTATATATACTATATTAAGTCAGGCATGTCCATGGTAATGGTAGAAAAAAATAAAAAGGAATATGTATTGGAATTCAAAATGATGGGAGAGCCTGTTTCTATTTATTCGTCTTTTCTTACGAGAAAGCCCGCCGATATGAAACTGATTGCGTTATCTAATATGGAAGTTGATTGCATGAGTTATGATCTAATGCAAGAATTTTTAGAGCGTGTAGATTACGCAAATTATATCATAAGAAAGATCACGGAGGAGCAATTTATATTAAAGGCCGAACGTGAAAAGTGCTTGATAAAAGATCCTGCCCTGGAGCGTTATTTAAAATTGCTTCATAAGAGACCAGAACTTTTTCGACAAGTTTCTTTAGGTAGAATCGCCGCCTATATCGGTGTGGCTCCGCAAACTTTAAGCCGTTTACGGCATAATATCATAGAATCGTAAGGAATTAACTTTACTTTTCGTTTAAAATAAATTCTTTAAAGGGAATAAGTGTACAATATCCTCTGCTTTTAAAGTAGCTTTCCATATTCTCTGTACGTGTAATTAATGCAAAGTCTCCGCCCCAGGCACCAAGACTTTTTATTGTATCTGGGTAGTCTTTGAATAAACTTTTTTTTAATGGAGAAACACTCAATATTTTGGCGATTATTTGTTCATGTTCATTTACAAGTTTTTTAAACTTGTCAAAATCTTGACAATGCACGATAGCTAAAGAAATATCAGATAATCTTCTGATAGCTTCGATATGTTTTTTTTTTGAAGTATAGTTTGAAATGGCCGATCTAGTGTTTTTCTTTTTGTTAAGATGAAGAAAAAAAAGCTCTTCAGAAAAAGAAGGTTCAAATCGTATGGGTTTTATATATCGCTTGGACGATTGCAGACGATAAAGAATAGACTGACCTAAAAGGCTACAGGAAATATCACAACCGCTGCCTCCAAAACTTTTATCCGAGAGCTTATAAGGATCTATCTCAAGCCACTGAGAAAGGTTTGATAAAAGAGTAGCACTGCTACCTAAGCCCCAACTTGCTGGAAACTCCAGGTAGGTTTTTACCAGAGTGCCCGTCCATTTTAAAGAAATATTTTTATTACATCTTTGCATCTGTAAAAGCAGCTGCTTAAGTATTTCTGCTATTTGTAAATCAGTGCTACAAAGTATTTCCAGAGAAGGGCTCGAAAAGATGCTTTCGAACCATATTTCTCCATGCTCATCGTAGCTTTTCCAATGCAAATGATGCCTGTTATTTGTTTTTTCAACTTCCATGCTTTGGCCTTTTCGGGTAGCTAAGGCTATCGCCCAGGCCCCGTCGAGCACCGCATATTCTCCGCTGAGTATTATTTTTCCATGGCTATAAAATTGTTTTTTCATCTATAGCGTTGGCTCAGCTGAACAAGTTTTAAACTGTGGATGAATTTTTTTAACGAGTCCTTGTAATACTTTTCCAGGACCGGTTTCTATAAATATATTTGCTCCCTCGCCAATCATTTTTTCTATAGATTGCCGCCACCTTACAGGCGCGGTTAATTGCTCGATAAGATGCTTTTTTATAATATCTGGATCTTCGCATCCTTGGCCATGTACATTTTGATAAATCGGACAGCATGGTCTTTTAATGGAAGTTTTTTTAATAGTATCGGCCAATTTTTTTCGTGCCGGCTCCATTAAAGGAGAGTGAAAAGCCCCTCCTACGGCAAGCATAAGCACTCGTTTAGCGTCTTTATTTTTCATGGCTTCACAAGCTTTTTCCAGAGCTCGTTTTTCTCCAGAAACCACAAGTTGTCCCCGGCAATTGTAGTTAGCTGGAACCACTGTCCCTTGGGTATTTTTACAGATCTCTTCTACTATTTGATCTTCTAGTCCCAATACAGCGGCCATACCAGAGGGTTCGAGCTCACAAGCCTCTTGCATAGCCATTGCTCTTTGATAAACCAGTTCCAGACCTGCTTCAAAATCTAAGCCGCCCGCAGCTACTAATGCTGAAAACTCTCCCAGCGAGTGTCCCGCTACCATACCGGGCGCGAAATTATCTAGTGTCTTTACCAGGATAACCGAATGAAGATATACAGATAGTTGGGTAATATGGGTTTGTCTGAGGTCTTCAGTGTTGCCTTTAAACATGATATCCGTAATACGGAAACCTAGAATTTCATTGGCTCGCTCAAAAAGAGCTTTTCCCTTTGGATTTTCGTATAGTTCCCTACCCATACCAGAGTATTGAGTGCCTTGACCAGGAAAGATATATGCTTTCATTAAGAGATTTTCGTGTACTTGGAGATCCAAAATTAATTGTTTTAAATATAATCAAGGTCGTGTTATTTATCTTTACCTAGCATATCTGCTTATGATGCTGCTTATGACGTAAAATAAAAAACTTTAATATGGAACTTATAGATACCCATACACATCTTTACCTTAAAGAGTTTGATTCTGACCGTTATAAAGTTATAGAAAATGCTTTGAAGGCCGGCGTCCAGCAATTTTATCTACCATCGCTGGATAGCAAGACGTTTTCTTTGATCTTAGATCTTGAGCGTCTTTACCCAGGAATTTGCTTTCCTATGATAGGCTTACATCCTTGTCATGTACATCCTGATATTCTGGAAATTGAATTAGCTTTTATTAAGACTTTCTTGTCCGAACGTAGTTTTTCTGCGATAGGGGAAATAGGTATTGATCTATACTGGGAAAAAAGTTTTTTAAAAGAACAACAAAAAGCCTTTTCTCATCAGATCCATCTAGCTAAACAATCTGATTTGCCTATTGTTATTCACTGCAGGGCGGCTTTCAAAGAGGTTTTTGAGATTCTCGAACAAGAAAAACATCCGAGACTAAGAGGTGTTTTTCATTGCTTCACAGGAACTCTCGAGCAGGCTGAGCAAGCGATCCACTATGGGATGAAATTGGGTATAGGAGGAATAGTTACTTTTAAAAGTAACAGTACTGATCGTTTTCTGCATCGCATCGCTCTCGAGCATATCGTTCTCGAAACCGATGCGCCTTACCTGGCTCCAGTTCCTTACAGGGGTAAGCGAAATGAACCTCTTTTTTTATTGAGAACCCTTTCAAAGCTTGCAGAAGTATATGGCATTGAAGAAAAAGAACTGGCTCATATTACTAGCGCAAATGCTCGTAAGGTCTTTGGAGGTGTATGAAAAAGCTCATCTCTTAGGTAGATGATCTATTTAAAATAGTAAGAATTTATAAACAAAAACAGTAAATGATCGCTAATTCACTGCTTTTTTATTTACAACTTGTAAATCAGTACATTAAGTATAATCCATCCTACTATAAGGATGAATCTCCTTGTGCAGCTCTGTTTATACATAAAAACCTTTTTCAAAATAACTTGTATTCTTTTTAAAAGAAGATTTTTTTGTCGATTTCTGCCTTGATTTTAGTCTTTTTCAGACTTAGTTTATGGTCGTGTTTAATCCTCATAGATAAGGTTTCTAAAAAGAAGTTATCCTATATCTTACAATAAAATTGTATCATAATTTACTTTTATATGGCTAGTGTTGCTCGCTTGTAAGACTTTCTTTTAATAACAAGTATTTTTAAGATCAATCAACTTATAATAGAAGAGAGCTTAAAGTAGGTGAAAAAACTGTAGCAATCTTTATAATACCCAACATTGTGAATAAGAATGCGCTAGAGAGGATATCATATTATTAAATTAGTAGAAAGTAGAAATACGAATAACAAGTAAGGATAATGGCGCAAACAATCAAAGCAATAAATGAAGAGACGATTAGCTTGTAAAGCAGAATTAAGGAAACATGTGATAAGAGAGAATACAGCAAGCGATAATTTCGGAAAAAGAGTATGAATTTAGACAAGTTTAGAAAGTATAAAATATCATGAAAGAAACATTGATGAGATGGATAAGAAGGTTTAAAGAAGGCGCAGTCCGGTGTGAGGTCTGAAAAAGCGGCTAATATTTATATTATATTGGTAATACTCCTCATATACACCTTAAGAAGGTATATACTGAAATACAAGGTCTGAATAAAACTTGAATGAAATAATCCTATCAATAGAGATATTCATCGACGCAGTATTGCGCAGTAAATTATAAGATACTTTCTAGAATGCTTTGATTATTTTATTACAGGCGTTGGCATTGGGGGTCATATTTCCGGAGTGGATAAGATATTAAAAACTACTCTTCCCACTTAAAAGTTTTCGCGCTATAGGACCTGACTTTTTTCAAACTGAATTGCTTGATGTGGCACACTATCGAGAAAAAAATCTTTGAATATGAGCATCGATTGACTGTGGAAGAGGAGGCATCTTCATCGCAGCTTCCTTAGCGGTAAAAGCTAAAAAATTATCTGAAGAATCTTCATCTAAGAAAATCTCTGCTTTTAATTAAGATATCGTTGAGTGCTATCTTTCTGTAAAAAAATCTATTTTGAAAGAATATACATCAAAAAGTATTTTTCCTGATATTTTCCATCTGTTTTTCCGATGGTTAAGAAAATGAATAAAAAAACTATGCACTTAAGAGAAAAATAAATTTTCGCTGACTTAACTGAAACATGTAAAGTCTGAACCTCTTGCTTAATAAGAATTTACTTGATTAAAAATCAATCAGATTGCAGATAATTTTATAAAATATTTTTGATTTATATTATTTTTCAGACTTTTATCTAACCCTCTAATTATAAAAAAGTACACTTGGATTATATTTGCAGAAAATTTCTCAGGTGAAATATAAAAGATCGCTGTTAAAGCTTAGTGGAGAATCTCTGACGGGAGAAGGAAGCTTTGGAATAGATCCTAAACGTCTGTATCAATATGCCCAGGAAGTTAAACAAGTCGTGGAAATGGGCGCTCAGATCGCTATTGTTATTGGCGGCGGAAATATTTTTCGTGGCTTGAGCGGATCCAACCATGGTATTGATCGTGTACAGGGAGATTATATGGGAATGCTCGCCACGGTTATAAACGGTATGGCCTTGCAATGGGCCCTTGAAGATCTTAGGGTGGATACCCGCTTACAAACGGCCATTCGCATGGAACAGCTAGCTGAATCATTTATTAAACGGCGCGCGGTTCGTCATCTAGAAAAAGGACGTGTGGTTATTTTCGTGGCAGGTACCGGTAATCCTTATTTTACTACAGATACAGCCGCTAGCTTGCGCGCGATAGAGATTGGTGCTGAGGTCATATTAAAGGGCACGCGTGTGGATGGGATTTATACGGCAGATCCGGAAAAGAATCACAATGCCGAGAAGCTAGAGAATATTTCTTTTGAAGATGTTTATAACAAACGATTGAATGTTATGGATATGACTGCTTTCACCCTAAGCTGTGAGAACAATGTGCCTATAATTATCTTTGACATGAACAAAAAAAACAATCTTAAAAAAGTGCTTGCCGGCGAGAATATCGGCACATTAGTATCAAAATAAATCATTTTATGGAAAAGCTTGAAGAAATTATTTTAGAAGGTAAAGAGGAAATGGAGAAATCTCTTGAGCGCCTCAGGAAAGCTTTTTCGCAGATTCGCACTGGAAAAGCTAGCCCTCATATGCTCGAGGCAGTTAAGGTGGAATATTATGGCGTGCCCACCCCTTTGAATCAGGTGGCCAACATTAGTGTTATGGACGCCGTGACTTTAAGCATACAACCCTGGGAGCGCAATATGTTATCGGCAATCGATCGTGCGATCATTAATGCTAATATTGGATTTACGCCGATGAGTAATGGCGAAGCTATTCTTATTCATCTTCCTCCTCTTACTGAGGAGCGTCGCAAAGAATTAGTTAAAAGAGCTAAAGCTGAGAAAGAGCTTAGTAAGGTGAGTTTACGAAATATTCGAAAAGAAGCGAATCAGCATCTAAAAAAAATCGAAGCTCTGCCTGAGGATTCACTCAAGATTGCTGAAGAACGGATTCAAAAAATTACCGATGCTTTTGTCAAAAAAACTGATGAGTTATTTTCTTTTAAAGAAAGAGAAATCCTTACGGTTTGATAGCCAACCTTTGGCTGAAGCTAAGCCATCAGGGCAGTGTTCGGAGCTTCTTTTTTATTGACAATTTTATGTATGAAGACGTATTCCATTAAGACGTTGCTTGAGGGAGGTGGATCCTTTCTTGAAAATAAAGTACTTATAAATGCCTGGGTAAGGGCTTTTCGAAGTTATCGTTTTATTGCACTTAATGATGGATCCACTATAAAGGATTTGCAGGTGGTGGTGGATAGCAAATTTTCCGAAGAATTTTTAAAGAAAATCACCATAGGTGCT
The DNA here is from genome assembly GCF_002904345.1 of Bacteroidetes bacterium endosymbiont of Geopemphigus sp. Lineage (GTDB taxonomy): Bacteria > Bacteroidota > Bacteroidia > Flavobacteriales > Blattabacteriaceae > GSPS2-BC2016. Next base: position 1,014,557 of record NZ_PEIH01000005.1, on the reverse strand, counting down.
GCTTTGAAAATTAGCGGCCTTGTTGTCAAAAGCAGAGGAAAAGAACAAACCATCGAAGTTCTTGCCGAGAAGATTAAAATATACAGTGAGACCTCCCCAGAGGTCTTGCAAGGTACTATTTTGCAACCTAAGCGCCACAGCCTAGAAAAACTCCGCGAGCAAGCTCATTTGCGTTTTCGAACTAAGTTCTTCAGTGCTGTGATGCGGATACGTCATCAACTGGCATTCTCCGTGCACAAATATTTCCATAAGCGCGGATTTTTATATGTACACACACCTATTATCACCGCATCAGATGCCGAAGGCGCCGGAGAAATGTTTCGTGTAACTTCCCTTGATTTAAAGAAACTTCCCCGCAATAGTCAAGGTCAAATCGATGAAAGTCAGGATTTCTTTGGACGTTCTACTCATCTTACCGTTTCAGGTCAACTTGAAGGGGAGAGTGCTGCCATGGCTTTGGGTAAGATTTATACATTTGGACCTACTTTCCGTGCTGAAAATTCCAATACCTCACGACATCTGGCTGAATTTTGGATGATAGAGCCGGAAGTGGCTTTTTATGAGCTCTCACAAAATATGGATCTAGCCGAAGATTTTCTGAAATACCTCATAGGTACCATCTTGGAGCATTGCACTGAAGATCTGGATTTTCTCAATCAACGTTTTGTAGAAGAGCAAAAGCAAAAACCTAAACATGACAGATTGGAAAACACTCTTGTAGAGCGTCTGGAATTTGTAAATCGAATGCCTTTTATCAGACTTAGCTACAGCGAAGCCATAAAAATCTTATTAGCTAGCAAAACTCATAAAAAGGGACAGTTTAAACATACTGTAAAATGGGGAATGGATCTGCAATCCGAACACGAACGATATTTGGTAGAAAAACATTTTCGTGCTCCATTAATTTTATTTGATTATCCGGTAGCTGTCAAGGCATTTTATATGCGTTTGAACGAAGATGAAAAAACCGTTCGCGCTATGGATGTCCTTTTCCCTGGTTTAGGAGAAATCATAGGTGGCTCTCAGCGCGAAGAGCGCTATGAGATCTTGCTAAAGTGCATGAAGGAATTAGATATTGATGAGAAACTACTCTGGTGGTATCTCGATACCCGTCGTTTCGGCTCAGCTCCACATAGTGGATTTGGTCTTGGTTTTGAGCGACTTGTGCAGTTTGTTACAGGGATGAGCAATATCAGAGATGTCATTCCTTTTCCGCGTACACCTAAGAACGCAGAGTTTTAAAAAATGTTAAAGCAGCGTCTTCAGCAAAAACTACAACATAAACTATCCCCACAACAAATACAGCTGATGAAGCTCATACAGCTTCCCACCCTGGCATTTGAAGAGCACATTGATCGGGAGTTTGAGGAAAACCCTGCACTTGAACCTGGTCATAATGAGGAAAGCGAGCCTACTAATGAAGATATTGCTCCTTTTGATGAGTGCGAAGGGGATCAAATTATAGATACCTCTGATATCAATATTGACGAATATCTTGGCGATGATGAAGTGCCCGATTACAAAACGCGTATGAACCATCAGGGTGCAGATTGGCAAGAACAAACTTTTTCAGCTATTTCAACCGAGAGTTTTTTTGATCATTTGCGCGGACAACTGCATACTTTTCAATTAGGTGAAGAAGATCTTGCTATAGTTGATTTCATCTTAGGAAATTTAGATGACGATGGTTATCTACGTAGGAGTCTGGAAAATCTCTCAGATGATATGGCTTTCACAGTTGGTTTACACGTGGATGTAAATAAAATAGAACATCTACTTTTGCATGTCGTACAAAAACTTTACCCTTATGGGGTAGGAGCTAGAAATTTAAGAGAGTGCTTATTGATTCAACTTGAAAATAAGCCCTTATCTTCTGTTATCGTACTGGCAAAGCATCTGCTTATCGAGGCTTTTGATCTTTTTTTAAAAAAACACTACGAGAAAATTCAGGAGCGTTTTCAAATCAGTGCTGAGGAATTTCGTGTGATACTTCATCAAATTGAACGTCTTAATCCTAAACCTGGTAAAATATATGAGGGAGGACAATTTTCCACAGAACAAGTCATTCCTGATTTTGTCTTGCGTATTGTAGAAGGACAACTCGAAATCTCGCTTAACACTCGTAACGCTCCTGAACTTAGAGTAGCGCCTTCTTATGCCGATATGTTGCGTTCCTATCAGGAAGGCGCTAGAACATCTCATCAAAAAAATGCAGTTCTTTTCATCAAACAAAAACTCGATGCGGCTAAATGGTTTATAGATGCTGTTAAACAGCGAGAGCATACGCTGTTATTAACTATGAACGCCATTGTTGATTATCAAAGAGCTTATTTTCTGAGCGGTGATGAACAAAAAATGCACCCTATGGTTCTGAAAGATATCGCTATCTATACAGGCATGGACATTTCCACCATATCTCGGGTAGTAAGTAGTAAATATATAGAAACACCTTATGGTACTTTTCTTATCAAAGATTTTTTCTCTGAGGGTATGACCAATGAAGAAGGAGAAGAGGTGTCTACCATTGAGATAAAAAAAATATTAGCTGATCTCATTAGTAAAGAAGGCAAGAAATCACCTCTTAGCGATGAAAAATTGGCTTTACTTCTCAGGAAAAAAGGATATAGCATAGCTAGACGTACTGTAGCAAAATATAGAGAACAACTTCATATTCCCGTGGCCAGGCTGCGCAGGCATTTGCAGTAAAACAACTCATGCAAATATTATAGTGATTTTTATAATATTTACACTATTTATTTTTTTTTTTTTGAAAAGTCTCTTTCGTTAATCTATAAACATTTTAATTGCCTTCTTGTTTTTTCATTATGTAGCTCGTAGTTCTTAAAACACTCTTATTTTAACTCTGCTTTATCACACTTAATGACAGATTCCTTTTATAAGAAACTCAAATGCATAAGATATTCAGAGCAATTTTAAATCTATTTATTAGAATGTAGATTAATTATAAAGTATTTATATTTTTCTGCCTTATTTTTACTAAAACCATTATGAAAAGAAACTTCTTTTGCTTATTTATAATTCAGTTAAGAAATTTGGAGTATTAGCGCTAATGATTTATTTCTGTGTGCCAAAACTTATGAGTATATAAAAAATATTTTCAATAGTTGCTGTAAAATATAAAATCCATCCAAATATTAATAAAAATCATAATAGTATTTATACAATAACTATTGTGTATATTTAATTGATTTATGAATATATTCCTAGATTTTTTTCCTTCAAAAATATCGAAAAATCCTTAAATAGTGCTAATTTTGTGTGTTAAAAATTCTAATCATGGTAAATATATCTGAGCCAGCCAAAGAAAAATTAATTGCATTGATGAAAGAAGAAGGACTATCACCTGCTGCCTCATTCGTGCGTTTTGGAGTGAGAAATGGAGGATGTTCCGGACTTTCTTATGAGCTTACCTTTGATCAAGAAAAAACTGAAGAAGATAAGATTTTTGAAGAAGGTGAAGTAAAGATTCTTGTTAACAAACAAAGTGTTCTTTATTTAGCCGGTACCACACTTGAATACTCTGGAGGTTTGAACGGTCGAGGTTTTTATTTCAATAATCCAAATGCTACGCGAACTTGCGGTTGTGGCGAGAGTTTTTCTGCTTGAGTAAGATTTTAGCTTGTATTTTCCGCATGACATTAAAAAGCTTTCATGAGTAAAGACGATAAAATTCTTAAAGAAGTCACCGAGTCCGATTATAAATATGGTTTTTATATTCAGATTGACTCTGATAAATTTCCTAAAGGTTTGGACGAAAGTGTCGTTCGAGCTCTTTCTGAAAAAAAGGGTGAGCCTGAATGGATGGTCCAATGGCGATTGGAAGCTTTTCGCGTCTGGAAAGATATGAAAGAACCTCAATGGGCCAATGTTCGTTATAAAAAACCTGATTTTCAAGATATCAGCTATTACGCTGCGCCAAAAAAAAAAACTGTACTCAATAGTTCTGATGAGGTAGATTCTGATCTGCTCGATACTTTCAAAAAACTGGGTATTTCATTAGAAGAGCAGAAGCGCTTGAGCGGTGTAGCTGTCGATATAGTAATGGATTCAGTTTCGGTAGCTACTACTTTTAAAGAGACTTTGGCTGAAAAAGGTATAATTTTTTGCCCCATCAGCGAAGCAATACGCGAGCATTCCGAATTGGTTAAAAAATATATAGGAACTGTGGTTCCTCGGACGGACAATTTTTATGCAGCTCTGAATTCAGCCGTTTTTTCCGATGGTTCATTCTGTTATATTCCTAAAGGGGTACACTGCCCAATGGAGCTTTCTACTTATTTTCGTATAAATGAAGGTGGAACGGGGCAATTTGAACGGACTCTGGTCATTGCTGATGAAGGGTCCTATGTGAGTTATCTTGAAGGGTGTACTGCTCCGCAACGTGATGAAAATCAGCTTCATGCTGCTGTAGTGGAGCTTATCGCCTTAGAAAGATCTGAAATCAAGTATTCCACTGTACAAAATTGGTTTCCTGGAGATAAAGACGGAAAAGGCGGCGTTTATAATTTTGTTACCAAACGCGGACTTTGTGAAAAACATGCTAAGATTTCTTGGACACAAGTGGAAACTGGCTCAGCTGTCACCTGGAAATATCCTTCTTGTATCTTAAAAGGAGATGATTCTGTGGGTGAGTTCTACTCGATAGCCTTGACCAAAAACTTTCAACAAGCCGATACTGGCACTAAGATGATTCATATAGGAAAGAATACGCGAAGCACTGTTATTTCCAAAGGAATCTCTGCGGGAAACTCTCAAAACAGTTATCGTGGCTTAGTGAAAATATCTTCAAAAGCTCAAAATGCCCGCAATTTTTCTCAGTGCGATTCCTTACTTATGGGCAATTCATGTGGAGCGCATACTTTTCCTTATATAGAGGTGAAAAATCCTTCAGCTCAGATAGAACATGAAGCTACCACTTCAAAAATCGGTGAAGACCAGATTTTTTATTGCAATCAACGAGGTATAGACGATGAAAAAGCGATAGCTCTCATCGTAAATGGTTTCAGTAGTAAAGTGCTCAATAAACTGCCCATGGAATTTGCTGTCGAGGCTAGAAAGCTCTTAGAAATTTCTCTTGAAGGATCCGTGGGATAATACAAAATATTTTTCCCCTTAAGCTTCCCTTTACAATATTCATTATGTTAAATATCACCAATCTTCATGCCCGTATAGAAGGAAAAGATATTCTTCGAGGAATTAATCTCGAAATCAAATCGGGCGAGATTCATGCCATTATGGGTCCTAATGGTTCGGGAAAAAGTACGCTTTCTTCAATTATATCTGGTAAAGAAGAGTATGAGCTAACGCAGGGAAGCCTCCTTTTTGAAGGAGAAGACATTTCAGGTCTCTCTCCGGAGGAGAGAGCGCACTTGGGCATCTTTCTCTCTTTTCAATATCCTGTGGAGATTCCTGGAGTATCGGTCACCAATTTCATTCGTACAGCTGTGAATGCTTCTAGGAAAGCCAGGAATTTAGAAGAAATGTCGGCAGCTCAAATGCTTAAAAAGATTCGCGAGAAATCAGCACTCTTAGGAATTGACAAAAACTTTCTTTCTCGTTCATTAAACGAGGGTTTTTCGGGGGGAGAAAAAAAACGCAATGAGGTCTTCCAAATGTCCATGCTTGAGCCCAAGCTAGCCATTCTTGATGAGACCGATTCGGGTTTGGATATCGATGCGCTTCGAATAGTATCAGAAGGTGTCAATACGCTAAAAAGTAGTCACAATGCAATTTTGATCATCACACATTATCAGCGTCTTTTAAAATATATTATACCAGATTACGTGCATGTACTTTATCAAGGGAAAATTGTTAAATCAGGTGATCGGGAACTTGCCCTGGAGCTTGAGAAGAAAGGCTATGACTGGATTAAAAAAGAAGTAAAAAAATTTCAATAATGGATCTGAAAGACAGAATCATATCTTCTTATATCGCGCAGCGAGAAACACAGATTCCTGTCAATAGGTATGTTCATCAGCTTCGCTGCATGGCTATTGATGTGTTCGAAAAAAGAGGTTTTCCAATGCCTAATGACGAGGAATGGAAATACACCCATCTTATGCCTTTACTTAAGCGAGATTATACGATTTTTGCCCCTCAGAAGACTTCAGTGGAACGTAAGGATATACAACCTTATCTTTTGGATGATCTCGATAGTTTTCGCCTGGTATTTGTAGATGGAGTGTATAGTTCCTGGCTCTCTGAAACTACTCACCAGGATAAAGATATTTGTGTACTCTCGCATGCGCTTTCTCTAAAAAAATATGGATCAGTCATAGAAAATTATTATTCTAAATTGATTCCGAATCAGGAGGGTCTAAGTGCGCTCAATACAGCTTTTTCGCAAGATGGAGCTTATATTTATATTCCTGAGGGGACTTTAGTTGAAAAGCCTGTTCAAATCTTGTATCTCTCTACCGGTAGGGGAGCTGACCATACTTTGCTTCATCCCAGAAATTTGATGATTTTGGGAAAGGGCGCTCATTTGCAAATCATAGAGCGTCATCATGCCTTGGGGAATCATTCCCCTTTAAGCAATTCAGTGACCGAAATTTATGCTAATGCTTATAGCCATTTGGAATATTTCAAAATTCAGAATGATATACCTCAGGCCTCTTTGATAGATCATACGTTTGTTTCACAAGATCATGGAAGTCAATGCTCAATAGGCACCTTTTCATTTGGAGGGGAGCTTGTGCGAAATAACCTACATGTTTATCAACGCGATCAAGAAGTACATTCACATCTCAACGGTCTTAGTATTCTGCAGGGAGAGAGTTTGGTAGATCACCACACTTTGATGGAGCACGCACATCCTAATGGTCAAAGTCATGAGATTTATAAGGGTATTTTTGACGACAAATCCATAGGGGTTTTCAATGGAAAAATTACGGTGCGTAAACAAGCGCAGAAAACCAATGCTTTTCAGCAGAGCAATAATGTCTTACTTTCTCATGAGGCTACCATAAATACAAAGCCGCAACTTGAAATCTTTGCCGATGACGTCCGCTGCTCCCATGGTTGCACGGTAGGGCAACTCAATCAGCAAGCTCTTTTTTATTTGCGATCGCGAGGCATTCCTGAAAAACAAGCTCGTGCCCAACTCTTGTTTGCTTTTTCCAGGGAGGTGCTCGAGCATATTCCTATTCCACAATTGAAAAACCATATTCACGAGCTTATAGGTAAAAAATTGAATGTGCATTTTGAATTCGCTTTATAACACTTAAAATGCTATCACCATCAGAAATTCTTGAAATTCGTGCTAATTTTCCTATCCTCTGTCAAGAGGTTTATCAAAAGCCCTGGATATATTTGGATAATGCAGCTACTACCCAAAAACCCTCAGCAGTTATTAATGCTATAGATGAGTACTATCTTACTATAAATGCCAATGTGCATCGCGGCGTTCACTATATCAGTAATCTCGCTACAGAAGCCATGGAGCAAAGTCGGGAGCATCTTCGTCAGTTTATTAACGCTTCGAACGTACAGGAGATCATATTCACCAAAGGTACTACCGAATCTATTAATTTAATCTCTGTAATTATAAGTGATTTCATAAATGAAGGAGATGAGATCATTCTTTCTGAATTGGAACACCACTCGAATATTGTTCCCTGGCAGATGCTCTGTCAACGCAAAAAAGCGCGCTTACGCATCATACCTATAGATCGTAATGCTTGTTTAAATTTAGAATGCCTCGACACGCTTTTAAATGAGCGAACACGTCTAGTGGCGGTTAACCATGTTTCCAACGCTTTGGGAGTGATAAATCCTGTAAGGAAAATCATAAAAAAAGCACATGAACAAGGTGCCTGGGTGCTTATAGATGGCGCTCAGGCCATCTCGCACAGTCAGATAGATGTACGCGAGTTAGGTGTTGATTTTTATGCTTTTTCCGCTCACAAGATGTATGGACCTACAGGGGTTGGAGCGCTTTATGGAAAGAGAAAATTATTAGAACGATTTCCCCCCTGGCAAGGAGGAGGTGAAATGATTAAAGAAGTTTCTTTCGAAAAAACGCTTTATGCAGAGTTACCATTTAAGCTAGAGGCCGGTACGCCTAATATCGCCGGTATTATTGCTTGGGAGCAAGCGTTTAGCTTTTTAGAGCATATAGGCATGGAACGTATTAAGATATATGAAACTTATTTACTCGATGAAGCAAACAGATCTTTACAAGAGATACCTAATCTTTTGCTCTATGCCAATAGAGCGTTGCGTTCAGCCGTAACCTCTTTTAATTTATCATGCGCTCATCCATTTGATGTAGGTAGTATTCTCGATAGAATGGGTATTGCAGTACGTACGGGGCATCACTGCGCACAGCCTCTTATGCGTGTATTAAATGCCCCGGGAACAGTACGCGCGAGCTTTGCTGTTTATAATACGCTGGAAGAAGTTGAAAAACTTTGTGATGCCGTTGGTAAAGCCTCTAAAATGTTAATTTCCTGAAAATTTAGAATTTTAAGTGGGTTTTTTATTATTTTCCGCTATTCTGGGATATTTTTTGAGTAATTTGAAAAGACGTTTTTTTGCCAGTTTTTTTACCTCCGTGCTTATATGAGGGCTTTCAAGACACTTAAAACAGAGTTTTCCAATTTTTCTATGAAGTTTTTCTGGAAGTTCTTTGTTTAAAATCTTAATTAATTCTTTTTGATTTTGAGAAAAATTAAATCTTTCTTCAAAGGCGTTTATATCATTAATTAGCTTATCGATAATAGACTCCATAATTAATGCATTTTATTTTCCAGATGTATATCTTTTGATTTCATTTTTTCAAGAGCTTTTAATAAATAGTATTCTTTATCGATATATCTTGTTAAGTGACATAGATAAAAATCGTTGAATACCAAATTTAGCATCCTAATCCGTGTAATATACACAATAATCAGCGGCCAATCCACAGATAAAAACTGATTCTACTCCCAAGCTATTGAGTAACTACCCAGGTCTGTAGCATGAAGATGTGCATTATCAAAATGCACTATAGCTACCTCTTTCCGGATGCATGCCCCTTCTAAATATAGCTCGCACAGCCCGGTGTCTAGATGATTCGACCAAATCTGGACCTTTGCTACCCTGTATGCAATGCTCAGGCCAAAATGCTTGCTCTTTCCCTTGCCAAAGAATGCTTTTAAATGCTTTTTTTTAGGTTGATCGGAGTAAAACTTTTATGATCAGACGGATGCCAATCCTTCGTAGCCACTATCAGATCAATTTTTTTTGTTCTTGATTTATCTCAAAAATAATGTCACTTCCCTTTGGTATGGGCAACGCTCCATCTTCTATAAAATCATTTTAAACATCAACGATGATAAGCGCTTTTTTCATGAAAATCTTATAACTTGGTGAAGTTCTTTAATGTAATATTTTTTAACTTTGTGCATACAATAAATCAACTATTTCTAAATCACAAAAATAAATAGATTATGGGAAAGGGGGATCAGAAAACCCGTCACGGAAAAATTAACAGAGGTACTTATGGGAGTACTCGTTTAAGTCAAAAAAATTTAAGACGCAAGAAAAAGACTGATCAGACTGCTGCAAATTAATTTTATTTAATAGTGAGGATTGCTAAAATTCCTTCTGAATCCGTTCTTTTTGTCCATATTGAAACAGTTCCTGTGGTAGCTCATTTTGAAGAGCTTTCCGAGACTATGAGGCGAATTTTCAGAAATAAAATCGCTCATATAAAGGAAGAAGAGCGCAGAGTAGAGGAATATTTCATGGAACGAGCGGCTATATGGGCGGAATTCTCTAGAGTTCTTTGTATTTCTTGTGGCTATATCCAAGGCACAGATGCATTTCGTGTAAAGAGTTTCTATGGTGATAATGAGTCGGCACTGTTAGCAGAGTTCATCGATTTGTTAAATAAACATTACAACCCTTCAGAGCATTTTCTTTGTGCGCATAATGCTAAAGAGTTTTATTTTCCTTTTCTTTGCAGACGCATGTTGATCAACAATCTCCAGATTTCTGATGTTCTTGATTTACAAGGTAAAAAACCATGGGAAAGCACATATCTCGATACTATGGACCTCTGGCGTTTTGGAGACTGCAGATATTTTACATCTTTAGAGCTATTAGCGGAAGTTTTTCATATTCCTAATAATAGGGGTGTAAAGGAAAATGAAGTATATCATATGTATTATGAGAAAAGAAAACAGTGGAATAATATTGTACAACGCTGTGAAGAGAGTGTTCAGATAGTTGCTCAGCTGTTTCGCAAATATCGACGCGAAAACTTGCTCAGTAAAGTAATAACAGGAAAAAACTCTTCGTTTATTTAAAATCTTTAACTTCAATGGCGCTTTTTTACGCAAGTATAATTAATTATATGGAGTGGATCAAACAATGTGTGAGCTGTTTTATGGTACTTTTCAGCATCATTGATATTATAGGAAATACTCCTACTATCATGAATTTTAAAACCAAAGGAAATCTTATCGATTCGAAGAAAGTTGTTTTGGCGTGCTTATGCATTTTTCTTTCTTTCCTCTTTTTAGGTCAGTCCATATTAACTATCATCGGGATCGATGTGAATTCTTTTTCCGTGGCTGGCTCTATAGTGCTTTTTTTTATCGCTTTGGAGATGATCCTGGGGATAGAACTTCATAAAACCTCTGAAAGCGCGCAGGCTTCGATTGTTCCTATAGCTTTTCCATTGATTGCCGGCCCTGGTTCTTTAACCACCTTGATTTCCCTTCGAGCTGCCTATAGCCTTAGTGTTATTATCATAGCCTTAGTTATGAATATGTTAGTGGCTTATTTAGTAATTGAGAAATCTGATTTTGTAGCGCGAAAAATGGGTAAAGATGGCTTAAATGTGCTTAAAAAAGTATTTGGAATCGTACTTTTAGCCTTTGCCGTGAAAATGTTTGCCGCTAATGCTTACAAGCTCATTCAGACCTGAAAAAGTAATTATGAAAAAGTTTTTGTATATACTGCTCTGCGCTTTTGTTTTCTTAGCGGGGTTCTATATATATCTGATATTCGATGAAGAAAAAGATCCGGCCGACATTTATTCTCTAAGGCGTTGGTTGGGCTCGCTTATCGCTCTGTGTGGATTCTTATTAGTTGTCATTTATTTATTGCTTGCTAAGTTTAGAGAGAAAAACACTTTGCAAAGAAAAAAAATTGCTGATGATAGCTTTTTCTGAGAAAATATCATCTCTTTTCCTGCGTTAGAAAAAAAAGACTTCTTTTAACGAGTTGCTCTGTTTTTTGAAAATCGAGCAACTCTTTATCCATCCAGATAAAAAATATAGAATAATTTGTCTCAGTTTTATTCAAAAGATGCTTGTTAATTCTATAAGCGCTTCTCAGGCGCCTTTTGATTTGATTCCTCTCTACAGCTTTTTTGACAAATTTTTTAGGCGCTGATACGCCTATCTGTGTGTCCTTTTGCTCAGGTACATTTTTAAGATAGATCATTTTTAAGGCCTCAGTTTGTAGAATATGACCTTTTTTGAAGATCTCTATCATCTTTTGCCTGCTTTTTAAGCGTTCGTATTTCTTAAAATGATGGTTTCTGATCATTATATTTTAAAATTAGTTCCTTTTCTTAAAAAAAATGAAATGGTCTTAGAATATAAACCTCGTTAAGGTTGCATAAGTTCTTTTGCTTTCTATACAATTTTGAAACATCCACAAAAAAAGGAGCTTGTTGGTGAAGATTTTCAGGCTGAAATCTAGTATTCGCCTATGTCCTTCAGAAACCTTTCCACCAGCTTGCTCGGCTAAAAGCCATAGAATTACACTCGATCAGAGCAGCCTTAACTTACCTTTAGGCGGCACATGTAAGCTTTTTTAACTCATTTTTTGAGAAATCTCTGTAATTCCCTATATCTAATAGAGTAGATTTAACTTTCATTCATAAATTGCATCCGAGAATCGGATAAATTAAAATGTACCTAGCGAAGGATTTAAGGTAAACTTGTTCATTTCATGGTCTATGGTGTATCTAGCATAGTTGATGAGCAGTAGATGATATAGCCTGCTGCAATTTTCTCTTAAGCTTTTTGTAAAAAATATTTAAGCTTTACTTCTTTTACTTTAGAACTTATTTTTTTATAGATGGAAAAAATGTTCGCATAAATCTTGGCAGATCTGTTCGATAGATCTATTAACGCTACATATTTTCTTTTAAGAAATTTGGAATAGCCTTTATACAGCAATAAAATTTTCACTCTCTTGCTGATGAAGTAATGCCACATACTACATTTCTCTATAAGAGCTTCAATAAACACATTATTAAGCAAATTCATCGATTTTTGTTGAGTTTCGACGTGTATATTCATTACACCACTTTTACCAATGTATATTATTGGTATTTCGGTTTACCTTACGATTGATTACCTTAGCAGGTAATTAGTTATTGAACTAAAGGCTGTGAGAGCTCCCCTGTGGGGGAAATAAATTCGTTTTGATTTACTTTATAAATTCTTTAGGGGTATAGTTTTTCTTATAGTAATGAGAATGAAGGGTCAAATAATAAATCAATTTAGATCTCTTCTAAAGAAACGAACACAGCATAGAATACATTTTTTTATTGAATTGAATTTATAAATTTTGAACGAATTTTGAAATATGTTTTAATGCAGATAAAATAGCTTAAAATCCAGGTTACTCGAGATGAAAGTTTACAAATTTGGGGGCGCATCTATAAAAGATGCAGCGAGCGTAAAAAATATAGCTACAGTTCTGAAAACTGTGGGATATAAGAATATTTTGATGGTAGTTTCAGCTATGGGAAAGACTACTAATACTCTTGAGAGGCTAGTGCAGATGTATTTCTCGAAACAAGATATTGATGCAAGTATTGCGCAAATTGCTCAAGATCATTTGCAAATCACCACAACCTTGTTTTTATCGACTCATTCCATATTTGAAGAGATTGATGTTTTTTTTTCCGATATAAAGATTTTTTTTCAAAGGAATAAATCACCGAGTTATGATTTTGTGTATGATCAAATCGTAAGTTTTGGCGAACTCATCTCTACAAAAATCATCAGCGAATATCTTCGACTTATAGGTATAGAAAATGAATGGCTGGATGTTCGAGACTATATAAAAACCGATGTTAATTATCGTCAAGCAAACGTCGACTGGCAAGAGACAGCTAAAAGGATAGGAATTTTAAAAAAAGACGCCTTTTATGTTACACAAGGTTTTATAGGATCAGATTTTAATGGCTTTACCACCACTTTAGGTAGGGAAGGCTCAGATTATACAGCAGCCATTTTCGCATGGTGCCTAGATGGCGAGAGTCAGACTATATGGAAAGATGTGCCCGGTGTATTAAATGCAGATCCGCGTTATTTTTCAGAGACAAAACTCTTGCAGCAACTCTCCTATGAAGAAGCTATAGAGTTAGCTTATTACGGAGCTTCAGTAATTCATCCTAAAACCCTTCAACCCCTCCAGGATAAAAGTATACCCTTATACGTTCGTTCTTTTTTGAATCTTAAACAGCCAGGAACCTCTGTTAAAAAGGGCCCTATGTTGCTTCCTATGCTTCCCTGTTATATTCTTAAGAAGAATCAGGTGCTTTTATCATTCTCAAGCAAAGATTTTGCTTTTATCGCTGAGCATAACATCAGTGAGATTTTCAAAATTTTTGCTGAATTTGCTATTAAGGTTAACTTAATGCAGAGCTCGGCCATAAGCTTTTCAGTATGTATCGAGGATACTTTCAAGCACCTTGAACATTTTCTCGAGAAATGGCAAAACCAATATAGAATGCGTATTTCCAGAGGTGTTTCTCTTTATACCTTAAGGCATTATGATGCAGAATCTATGACAAAGATCTCATCAAACAAAAATATTTTATTGAGGCAGCTTACTACAGATACTGCACAATGGGTAGTAGAAGAATAATGGAATTAGTTACACAAGAACAACTGAAAAAAGCCCTTGGTTTAAAAAGATACGGCAAGCTAGGCGATTTTCTGATCACTTCCCTTATGTCCATCTTATCACTTAATCGTGTTAATGAGGTATATGAGAGTTGTAAACATCTCAAAGGACAGGATTTTTTACAAGCTTTGATCGATAAATTTCAGCTTAACTATGACGTACACGCGGATGATCTCAAGCGCATTCCTGAAAATGGTCCTTTTATCACTATTTCCAATCATCCTTTAGGAGCGCTTGACGGTATTCTATTAATAAAAATCCTCTCAAAAGAACGTCCAGATTTTAAGGTAATGGCTAACTTCTTACTTAATAAAGTCGCTCCTCTGCAGCCTTACGTGCTATCGGTGAACCCTCTTGAGGACTATAAAGAAATTTCCTCAAGTATAAGTGGAATCAAAAGTGCGCTTTCACATCTTAAAAAAGGACATCCCATGGGAATGTTCCCGGCCGGGGAGGTCTCGCAAATTCATAAAAGAGGAGGAGAGATTACCGACAGAGCCTGGCAAGCACCAGCTATAAAGATGCTTATGAAAGTTCAGGTTCCGGTCATTCCTGTATACTTTCACGGTCGCAATAGTCTTTGGTTTTATCGACTTTCTTCTTTAAACGGTAAATTAAGAACAGCTATGCTTCCTTCTGAGGTTTTTCGGCAAAAGGGGAAAACTTTACGTATGCGTATAGGTAAGCCTATATTGCCCAAACAGCTAGCAGAGATGAAAGGTATCGAGGAGGTGTCGGATTTTCTAAGGAAAAAAACCTATGTCCTGGCTAATATTTATGAGAAAAAATTACCAGCTTCTGCCATTAAGGAGCAGCTTTATAAAAATAAAAAAAAAATCAAGAAGATTATTTCAAGTATTCCGTTGGAACTTATCAAAAAGAATCTTTCGGGACTCTATGCTGAGGATTTACTTTTTACCAGCAGCAATTATGAGATATTTTGCACGCTCGCTTCCAAGGCTCCAAATATTTTTAATGAAATTGCGCGTTTGAGAGAAATCACTTATCGTGAAGTAGGCGAAGGTACGAATGAGGCATTGGATCGTGATCACTTTGATGAATATTACCATCATCTGTTTGTATGGGATAAAGAAGCTGAAAAAATCGTCGGGGCTTACCGACTTGGATTTGGCAAAGAGATTTTTAATAAATACGGTATTAAGGGATTTTATTTATCCGGTCTTTTTGATTTTGACTCTGAATTATATCCCTTTTTTAGCAAAAGCATTGAAATGGGACGTTCTTTTCTGATCAAAGAATACCAACAGAAACCTTTGCCATTGTTTTTGCTTTGGCGCGGTATAGTTCATATGACCTTGCGTTTTCCGGAATACAAATACTTAGTTGGCGGAGTGAGTATTAGCAATCAATTTTCCGATTTTTCCATTTCTGTTATGATTGAATTCATGAAATCTCATTTCTACGATCCTTTTGTAGCTCAGTATGTTCGTCCAAAGAATGCTTATAAGGTTCGTCTTAAAGAAAGCGATAAGGAGTTTATTTTTGATGAATCTAAGGCAGATCTCAACAAATTTGATAAACTTATAGATGAGATTGAGCCCGGTCATCTTCGACTTCCAGTATTAATTAAAAAGTATATTAAACAAAATGCCCGTGTGGTAGCTTTTAATGTAGATCCTAAATTCAATGACGCTACCGATGGCTTGATGTATATACGTATTTCAGATATCCCACAAGAAACCGTAAAGCCGGTTATGGAAGATTTTCAATCTTCTCTTGAGAAGAAAAAATCGCAATCAGAAAAAAGATCCTCTCTCAAGAGAGAAAGAGAAATGAAAGACTCACAATGTCCATAGGTGCTTTTTTTTACAAGCAGCTTTTATTGCACGATTTTCAGTTCATCTATCAGATAATTGGCTTTGGTAAGTTTTTCGATTAAGAAAAGAACATAACAGATATCTACTGCGATGGCGCGCTGGATTTCTTTTTCAAAAGCAATATCCCCCACTCATAGCTTCCCAGTTTTCATCAAATGCCAAGCCGATGAGCTCTCCCTGGGCGTTAAGAAGGGACGAGCCGGAGTTACCTCCGGTAATATGGTTATTTTGTAAGAAAGTTTACCGGTAAATCCCTCTTTATCTGCATAAGGTCCATAATCTTGCCTTTTGTAAAGTTCAATAAGATCCGGTGGAAGATCAAACTCTTCATCGCCTGGCTTATTACTTAGCTGGGTTCCATTTAGAGTAGTATAATAGTTAATTTTTGCGTCGTTTTTCAAGTTAGTAGGCAACGGATAGACTTGACCATAGCTGAGTCGCATCGAGAAATTTGCATCGGGATAAATAGATTTTTTAGGCTCCATCTCTTGTAATCCTTTCACAAGGAAACGATAAGTTGTGTCATATTGCTCTTTCAATGCCTCAAACTTTTTAGAGCGTTTTTTATCTTCTCGAGTACCAAGTGATAAAGCTCCTTCCTTAAAAATTTCATCAAATATTACTTAGAATGAAATGGACCTGTGGAAAAAATCTGATCAGCGAATTTTTTGAGATCACCTAGAGCTTGAGTTGTGTTATAATTAAATCTTTTTCAGCATTTAAGTCTCTTTTTGAAAAATAGTCATCCAGTTTTTTTTGAAAGATTTCGAAATTCTTTTCTTTTTTTTCATCAGCTCGTTGGGGTGAATTTTTAATAATATTCAATAAATCTCTGGAAAATGCACTGGTTTTGGTACTTCGCATGATAAACATAGCCTAAAGTTGTGATCTTATAGTTTCATTTAGTTTCATTGCTTTCTTTATAATAAGTATGAAACATTTTATATACATCTTTATAAAGATTTTTTCTTTACTCATCAGAAGAATACCATTTTTTGAATCAACTTTCAAATGTTCTTTTTTATCGGAAGTTTTATTTTTCTTAATTGCTGTATCGTACCAATACGATTTTTCCAATAATTAGCAAGCCGTGCATAGTCCGAAACATAATCAATATGAACCTTTGAGAAGACGTCCATATGTTTTTTCTATTACCTTCATAATACCTTGAGAGGTCTCCATCCAGCTCGAATAGCTTACTTTAAGAGCTTGCTCTCTCTTCCCCCATGAGAGGCAATCTCGCTCGGTAGATCCCGGATATCCCAGAACGATTAAAATAAATATTACCTGGTTTTTAGTTCCTTTAGGATGATTGGCAGGTAATTCCTGGATTTAAGGGGAATATTTTCTGGTGAATAATCAAGTGGGCTGACCATTTTTATCGGCACATACTCTAAATACAGAAAAATCTCCTGTATGGCGTGTCCACTCGAAGTTGTCAATATCTCCTCCAAATTTTCCTATGGAGGTAGGAAGTGTGACTACCAGGTGTATATATGTATATTTTTGGTAGATAAAATAGTAGAATTCCTTTCCTTTAAAAAAGGATTTCACCTCAACAATATACTTTCCATTTTCAGCAAGTTCTTATCTCATTTTATTAGATTCGCTTTCAATAATTTCTCTTATGCGTTTTTCTAAAAATTTAGAAGATAGCTTTTCTTTGATCTGCTCAGTTACATCTCCCATTTTAACGAGAAATTGAACATATAAACCTTAAGCGGGAAACTCTTGATTAAAATTCCGCGCCCGAAAACCCTTCTTAAGGTGATTTTCTTTTTCAGTGGAAAGATCTGCTATGGCTCCATACCCACAATGGTGATTAGTGAATATCAAATCCTTTATCTGATACGATTTCTCCGGCGCAAAAGCCTCCGAAATTTACGATAGCCTCCTTCATGGTTGGAATTGGCTTTATAATAAAAATAACTATTTATCTTATTATGAGGGTAAGAAAAAGTAACTTTGCATTATGGATGCGCCGCCCTATGTTCAGCTTTTCTCTTCTGAAGGTATTGCCCGGATTGAATTTTTTCATCCTAAGGCCAATGCCTTTTCTTCTGAGCAATTGCAACACTTTAGGGAAGCTATTGAGCAAGTAAGTCAGGATGCGAGCATACAACTAGCTGTATTACAAAGTGTTCGATCGGATGTTTTTTCCGCGGGCGCTTTTCTTGATGAGCTCGCTCGTGTTTCCGATTTACAAGAGGGTATAGAATTTTTCATGGGCTTTTCTCATTTAATTCTTAGTATGATTAAATGCCCGAAGCCGATTTTAGCAGGTTTTTCCGGTAAAGCTATCGGAGGAGCTGTAGGCTTATTAGCAGCTTGTGATTATGTCATTGCGCATCCCTGCGCCTCGGTGAGGCTAAGCGAACTTTCTATAGGTTTAGCACCTTTGGTTATAGAACCTCTTATTACCCATCGTATGGGAAGAGCTCATTTTATGAAACTTGCCCTTAACCCCCATGAATCAAAAGATGCGGCATGGTGTGAAAAAGCAAATCTTGTAAATCATATTCTTGATGAAAAAGAGAGTTTATCAAAAGCACTGAAAGAATATGCTGATCGTTTAATTTCCTATCATAGTTCTTCTATAGCCAAGATAAAATCTCTTTATTACGGAGATATTTCTAACTGGAATGAACTTCTTCAGCACAGAGCGCATCTGAGTGCCGAGCTTGCGTTAAGACCCGACGTTCAAAAAAACTTGCTTGCAGAAAAAATCTCTTAAGAAAATCATCCGTCGCGCTGCAAAATCTAGTTCTTTGACATTGGATATAAAAAGCTTGGCGAGTGTTATCAATTCATTTTCCCAATTTATATTTAAGGTAATATTACAAATCTCATTTCTTTTCAGAATTTATAAGTAACAGGTCTTTTGGGTAAGGTTCATTTAACCTCTGATCAGAGGCTGATAAAACGAAAAAAGGATCGATTTATTAAAGTTCTTTTTTATCTCCCGCTTAAGGTTCTGTTTTTATGAATTTTAATCTCGTATATGAGCTATTATATGATCGGCAAGTGTAAGGAGATCTTTTTTGAGGTATTCTTTATCCTTAAAAATCATTTGAGGTTGTTATGCACACTTAGGTAACGATAAGTGTTTTCTAGTTTTGTAATTTGTTTTAATTCTTTCAAAATTAGCTCCCATCAGTCATTTTACCATAAAAAACTTCAAAACTACAGAGCTATTGCAGTAACGAGAATAAGATATTTTAAAAAGTGAGGTAGTAAAAGAATCACCACTGCTTAGAAAAGTACCGCAAACGATCGTTTTTTCGAATCTCCCGTGCCAAGGTAATTGATTTCAAGTTACGACGATGTTAGCTGCCGGTGGCGGTAAACAGATAAGGTAAAGTGTAGCGCTACTTTCTGTAAGTACATCCAGATTTTCCGACAGGAAAAATAGTAACATCAAACAAACCAAAGCAATAATTACCAGTATCCTTGAAAGGAAAGGTATTAATCCATCCCGGAAATCGTTAATGGTTACGCTTTCTTTTGATAGCCATAATTCAAGGATGATCATTCCCAGAAAACTCATAAGAAATTCTGTAATATCATAAATATCTTCAAAATCAGCTTTGAATACGTTGCTAAATGGAATCAGCAATACTCCGAAAATCGTATCGAGCACTGCAGGAAAAAAAAGAAGTTTTTTCGCGTTAAAGTCTTCTCCAGAGAGCATGCCGGCAGCTACTGAATTTCCAAAAACAGAGCTTTTTGATCGGCTCTCCACTAGATTATACCACCAAACTTTAGCAATATCAATATAATTACCATGGTACTTATAATAATTCTTCCCATGCTCTTAGAGTGACTCGATATATTCCAGATTATAACAACAGGGATAATAATTGTTGTTAACAGTTTAGACGCCTGCTTTTTAATAGTTGCCGTTACCTTACCTGGGTAACTTTCCCAGTATCCATCCACTTATTACGTAGATCAATATGGATAAAATATGATCATTTTACACTCTTTTGATGAATTGAAAGACGCGAGATCTCCTAGTTCAATGCTCTCACTGCTCAGCGCAGATAGCATTGAACCATAAACATTCGTTGAAAGCAAGCAGCCATTGTTTAGGGGGTCTGGTATTATACAATCTCGGTACATCTTTATTTTTAATCTGGAAGCGCATGCTTAGAGTGTTAATGGCGATTCCCCACACAAGGGTTCACTTCGATTAAACCTCGCGTCAGCAATTTTTATATAAGCGGATTATTTATCCTCGTTATATCACGAACACCACCTGTTGCATCTCATAAACGTCGTGTCTTAAGCTCTTCCTAATGAGGAAGTGTATATATGAAAGAAACTTCATGCTATGCCGGAGCACAGATCACCTGATGCAGACGAAGTCTGCCATTGTAGCTAGCTTCTTTAAGCTAATAGAGGTTGATAGAATACGTGTTAGCGATAAATCGGATGTTTACAGACCTCCCAGACTTCCCAGACTTCCCAGTGTGAGAAGAATATTCTTCTTTCTTTATTAATCATTGCGCTCCAGAGCCTGTTCATATTAGGCTTGCGTAGAAACCAGAAAGTCCTGCCAGATAAAATCTGATTATTCCGCGCATGCGCTAAGGTAGCAAAAATATTCATATTGTTTACCATTTTTGAGCAACTCCATAGTAGCTTCGTATTCATTCCTCTTTCCCATATATGTTTTTGCACGTTGCAAAAGATGCGCAAAAGCAGAGAGTACCGAACCTTTCCGAGCGCTAAGAATAGCTTGCTAGTTAAGATGACGGGGAATATAACGATGACTTTGGGTGGCACATGTTGGAGCATAGTCGTTTCGTAAGAACATATGGATTAGTTTGTTATCGTGATTGTACGCGTAGACAAACGAATCAACAGCGCTCATTCCGCTGCCGGTGGTGAGGATTTCTTCCTTATTGAGATGATTATATTGAGAATAGTGACAGAGCAAGCCGGGTCTTTGCGATAAATCAGCAAACGAATCTGCCTGCAGAGACCCCAAACACATAACGACCTTTTGCACCGTCACCTTAGTACTTCCGGAGGTATGGACGGTAAAACTTTGAGCGTCGGTAGAAATTGTCCACTACATTTTCCATAAACTCTGTTATGTACAGAATATCGGCTTTCATGATATTTCTCTAAATATATTTAATATACTGCGAGTAAGTGAGTTTTTCCGGGTAATATAGGGTTTATATCGGTTTTCCTCTTTATTTAATAGCTGAATTTCTCAGGAGTAGCAGAGGAAACATTCATCCCATGTCGGGGTATTAACTTTATGAAGAGAATCAGCATCACCGAAAGCCTTACCTCTGGTAAAACTGGATGGAGGATTAAAAACGGTAATTCTAAATTTGTTTCCCCTGAAATTATAAGTTTAGTTTTGAATATTACCGAGAAAGCTGACCCCTGTTGCGCCAAGTCCTATGATTCTAGTATCAAACATACTTGATTATTGAAGATTAGCTTTTTTCATACGTAAAAGACCAAATTCCTGACTTTTTAACAGGTGCTTTAAAAAAAAGATAGTCTGAGATTCTTTCTCTGAGCGTGCAAGATGACTTCTATTACTTAGAAGAATAGGCATAGCTCCTCGTGAAGGAGCCCCGGTATATAAGTAATACCATACAACAAAGAAGTTTCTTTTTGAAATGCAAAGCTAAGCGTGGTCATGTTGGTGGTTATAATTCTGTCTTTCATCTATGGTTTAACCGTTAAGACTCATCTATCTTGAATCGGCTGTTAAGAATCGAATTTAAGCAGGTGTAAGATATTTAGGGAGCATCGACCGAATCTTTGCTTGGCTTTCTTAAAAAGTGATTTATCTATGCACAATAGCCATAGTATAAGTAGTGACCGGAGTGGGATTCGAACCCACGACCAACAGTTTAGGAAACTGCTGCTCTATCCAATCTGAGCTATCCAGCCAAAATAAAAAACCAGGAGGATATCGCTATAATTTAGCTAATTCAATCCTAGATAGATAAAACTTTCGATTAGAAATATCCTATTTAAAGTTTTATAGGAATAATAGATATATAGGAACGACCCTTTTTCTTCTCAAATTTTACAAGGCCGTTCTCGGCAGCGTGTATCGTATGGTCTTTGCCCATGAAAACCCGGTTTCCAGGGTGATGCTTAGTGCCACGCTGACGGATGATAATACTTCCAGCCTTCGCTTGTTGGCCGCCAAATATTTTTACTCCTAAACGCTTACCTTCCGAGTCGCGTCCATTTTTAGAACTTCCTACTCCTTTCTTATGAGCCATAGTGATGTTTTTTTTCTCTATTAAACCTTAGCTGCAGATGAAATTTCACCGTTTTCAAGATCTTGCTTATTTACTGTTTCGGAAGACTCAGAAACAGATTTTTTCGAGACTTTCTTTTTATTCGTAGTGGTCCCTATGGAAACGATTTCCAGTTTGGTAAGCTGTTGCCTGTGTCCACGTTTGAGCTTATATCCTTTTCGCCGTTTTTTCTTAAAAACGGTTACTTTATCTGCTTTGAGGTGTGCAAGGATTTTGCCTTTTACCTGCATTCCTTCTATAGCCGGAGCACCGATAGTGATGTTGCCGTTCTGATCAAGAAAAAGAACATGATTGAAAATGATGTCTTCTCCTTCTTTCTGTTCCAGACGAGGCACATACACGAAACGACCCTGGGAAACTTTATATTGCATCCCTGCTATTTGCACAATTACGTACATTAATCCTTATTTTTTGCAGGGCAAATATACGACTTTGGTTTTATAAATAAATATATATTTTTCGATCTTGTTTTTCAGATCCACTTTTTGAGTGATACGTGCTTAAAAAATATTTAATTCTACGGGTCTACGCTACGGGCTTATGAGAAAAATTACCTTTGTAATAATCTTACTATTTTCTATAAGTCAGCCTTTACTTTCGAACCCCCCCTTGATTCTTTATTTAAGCAGGAAAAATCCTATAAACATATCGTCTCCATTTTAAATTTTACTTATTTGGAATAAGTCTATCATACAACGCATTCCTTCTATTTTCCCCTTGAAATATCACCGGATAAGTGATTTTTATATTTCTTCAAAATTTGGCTACAGGCGGCACCTTATTAAAGGAGTGGTACGATTTCACAATGGGATATATATCCCCGCTGCTTATGGGACAGAAGTTTAGCCGGGTTGAGAAGATAAACTTTCAAAGAGTGGGTTTGGGACTTTACATAAGCGTTCAGCATCCTTACGGATTTACAATGCTTTGTGGATATCTTAAGGGGGTAAATGTATACAAAGAGAAAAAGATCAAACAGGTTTATATCCTGGGTTTTGTGGGTGCTACAGGAGAAACAACCGGCCCGTGTTTTCGTTATAATCATACGTAAAAATTATTACAATATTGATCCTTATCCGTTTTGTTTTTTTGATGATTGAAAAATTTAAAAAAGAAGAAACAAAAAGTTTATTATTACATAAATGACATATTAAAATTATATCTCTCCTCTCATTTTTTATGTGTCCCAAATGATTCGAAGTAAAACTTATACTAACTCTATAAAAAAAGCGTTTTACAGTTATAAGATACTTTGGCTATACCTTGTAATTGCCCTGCTTCTTTCTTCTTATCCGCAAAGATCTTTTTTCCCTGCGCAAGCTAAGCTGACCCACATGATCAGGAATTTCAAAAAACTGATATTAATAGACCTTATAAAGAGCAAACCTCTCTTTGTCCGCTGCCTGAAAAAGGAATTTACAAAATCGTTTCGTTAAGTTTCCCTGAGAAAACGATCGATGTAAGTAGCGCCGGAAGGCAAAACGGCGCTAACGTACAATTTATGGGAGGCCCAACACTACACAAGGGGAAAAATGGCTTATAGAGCATATAGAATAGCTCAATAAACACTGTTTATAAAATAATCGCTTTCTATAGAGGTAAAGTCATGTAAATCATTAACTCAGGAAAATAAAATGGCGTAATCGTTCATCAATGGGAATGGAACGATACTGATACGCAAAAGTGGATAATAGAGTGCCTTGTAGAAAAGAATCAACCTTATTATAAAATTACCACCAAGCATAGCGGAAAAGTTTTAGATGTGAGTCAATCGCTCTATCAGAACGGAGCTAATGTTCATCAGTGGAGATCAAATCAGAGTGATATGAAGAAGTGGTGTATCCCTGTAAATCTACAAAAGATTTCTATGGCGATACTGAAAATCGCGATCTGAAAGGAAAAATGACATCCGAGCGCTTTGAACATCTTAAACAACAGATCAGCGATGCAAACTTTGATGATGAAAAGAAAAAGCTTTTGCTTTCGGAGGCCGAATTAAAAATTCTTTCTTCCGAGTAGGTAGCCGAGCTTATCAAGATTCTGTACTTTGATAGCGACAAGACTACACTTCCTAAATAAATATATCCATATATTTTGGATCCGGAAAATTATTTTATCGTGGTAAGGGCGATGATTTTCAAAAATCATTGAAAAGAGTTGCGTGACTTTTGTGAAGTCACAAATCCTTAGTAAATTTTTATCAAATGATAATTTACTTAAGAGGAAGAAGCTGCAAAAAACCTTTTGATCATATCATCTATATCTGCTTTGATCTGCATATAATCCGCCCGGATAATTTGATCCATGCGATTTTTCCCTTGCTCATTTTTAAAATTGGTGATCTCGGGAATATCCACATAGATGCTTATTTTTTACTAATGGCCTGGGCGTCTACTACTATTTTGCCATGAAAAACTTTCTGATTAATTCCTTCACCGGAATTATCAGAGCTACCAAACCTACAAAAAAGCCTTGCGAGAGGCTCGATATTTTGCTCTCCGGAATCAATTTGATCGAACTGGGTAGAGATAATTGTAGAGGTGATTTCCATGCTGATGGATATCGACTGACGTCTTTGAACAATCTTTTCGAAGCCCTCCGAAGACTGACGAGCACTCTCTTTTATACCTGACCGGCGAAAATATTTCCCACCGTATTCATAGATCACCGAGGCTTCAGGTTTTCCGTAATCGCGCTCTAACTGGCTAAAGTCGTGAAAGCCCAGGTAATTTGCTTACCTTATTGCTTCGGGCTGTGGAGATAAGGTTGTCAAGACCTTTAAAATAGATAGTGGGTAACTCATCGATGATAATGAAACTTTTGAAGTTATGCTTTTTATTCATGAGCTTTACGATGCGCATGTTGAACAAATCCAGGGCTGCTCCGTAGATGGTTTGACAATCGGGATTGTTGCCCACGCATAAGATTTTAGGCGCCTCTGGATTATAAATCCAAAATAAAGTCATTTCCGCTCATCATCCAATAGAGCTGAGCCGAGGCCAGACGCGGTAAAGGAATACGTGAACTGGCGATCTGCCCTTCGAGTTGTTACATCACATCGATTTCGTAGGAGGCAATAAAAAACTTGACGTAGTTTTCTAGTTCAGGATAGGTGTCTAGTATAGGAAATATTTAGTCATATTTTCGGTTGAGGAACTCAATGATGTGAGGGAAACCGAAATACTTGATATTTTCATATATTTTTAAAAACCAGATGATAGAGGTGAAAAAATTAATTTGCGATTCCACAAAGAAATCCCCTTACTTTTGAATCCAGCTCTTATTGAGATTCAGCATGATGGTATAAGCACTTCCATAGGCGTTCACGACATATTCGGAAGCAATAGATTGCAGCGGTGGCAGCTTTGAACAAGCCCAGCAGAGCGGAGGCGACAGGATTGGGAGGTCTTGCCTCAAGAGTCGGTCCGATGGTGCTAGCTATAGGGTGTCTGTCGGCCGCTAAAATGGGCGGAGGCTCGGGGGCCGCGCCGCTCAGTCGGGCGGCTCAAAAAAATGATCATAAAATAAGTATTATGTAAGTTTAATAGTCTAAAAACTTAGAGTCTTCTTTCAAGAAAATTCGGCTGTTTACGATCCTATACACTCTGCTCGTAGGGTTTATATGCATATATGTCACCCCCTTTCTATGAGGCTACGCAAAAAGTGCGTCAGAAAATCTACGTGCTCGATCAGAGCAGTCACTTATTACTAACCCTTGAGCAAGATATCAATCAGAACAGGTCGGTAGAGGCGCGTGATCATGTAAGAAGGTTCCATGAGCTTTTTTTACTTTACCTCCCGATCGCGAAGTGATTCAGCGTAATATAAATCATGCCTTTGAGTTCTGCGATGAAGGCGCCAGGAAAGAATTTAAAAGGTTGCAATATACTTATCAGAAGTAAAATGAACCAGGAAATTACTATCGATAGTATCAAGGTAAATTTTGATAAGCACCCTTATTACACCAAAACCTATGCCAAGTAGAGAATCATATCGTCGAGCGCTACTATCGAGAGAAATTTAATTACTGAAAACTGGCTCAGAAATGTTGGCTGCTCAGATAACAAACCAGCATAGTTTTTTAATGGAAAGATGGAATGTGTTTAATAACGACCCCATAAGTTCCGTTCAGCGGTAATTTTTATAATGTGATTCGATCAATGCAAAAATCAGAGATAAATAATTAATTCAAAAAAAGACCTTTGAAAATTTTTAGTGATTTCTTTAGCAACGGATTTAGGGAATTTTTTGAGAGATATGAATAGAAATGTTCACAAAAGCAAAAGCTCACTGTTTTCTGGATCATTATAGCGCTCTATATTTTGATTCTGACGTATTTAGCTTATGATTTTTAGTCGGACCTCTAATCCGATAAAGAGTCAACGTCTTTTTCCATCGATTATTCAGGAAAAAGAATCTCCTCTTTTTCCAAAGATCCAAAGATCTTGGTAAATTCATCGGTCAGCTCATTGATAAAGCTCAAAAACCAGAGCCCCCGAAGGGAATGATGAATTCGATAAAAATTAGCGTTGCTCTATGATTCACCGAATAAAGAATCAAAAGCTACTCCCTTAGATAGTTATACTCCTTCTTCCTCAACGAACGAAAAACTCGATCATCTCGCAAGTATCATACAAAGCTCAAGCAATACTAAGGAGAAAAATACCAAAAAAAGCCTTTCAGAAACCACCCCGGTGTTTTCTGAAAAAACCACAGATAAGGTGAAAGAAAATACGGAAAAGATTTTTGAAGTCTCCGCGCGGAAAAAAAACTTATCGGGAGTTTATATCCTGATTCTGAAGAACCCTATCAGGAGGGAGGAAGCAAAATCAATTTTACACTGCAGGTTCTCAGAGTTCGCAATTAGTGCGAAATGCCATACCGACGGTAGTCTATCAGGATCAAACCATCGTAGATGGGTCTACGGTGAAATTGCGCCTTTTATCGGATATTAACGTGCAGGGAAAAGTTATTCCCAAGAATAGTTTTGTATATGGAACAGCTAGGCTTTCGAATGAGCGTTTGGATATCTCCATTGCAAATATTCGTTATAAAAACGACATACTTTCTTCTAATTTATCCATATACGATCAGGATGGTCTGGAAGGTATCGCTATGCCCGGTGCCATGGCGCAGGATGCTACAAAAATGTGTTGAGCCAGACGTTCGACGGCATTCCCGTCCCTCAAGTGGGAGGAGGTTTTCTTTCTCGGCCGTCCACATTTGAAGAGTGGATCACGCAAATAGGTATGGCTTCCGCCGTTTCAGGAATAAAAGCATTGGTCAATGGAAGCCTTCGCACCACCAAGGTCTATATCAAAGGCAATTATAAAATTTATTTAAAACCATGGATTATAATCAAAATCATTTACCATAAAATATTTATTATTGCACTATTATTATTTTCACTTTGAGATACAGGAAAAAACAAGATTAATTTTAAAGATACTTAACAGCTTAAATCCTTTCGTCTTGAGGTGACTTATCAAAAACTTTCAGTCTTATATTTTCCACAGGCATTCAATCAGTAGATATAGGAAGCGGCGATGTTATCGCCGATAAGTTTAAGGGAGTAGAAAATGTCCTCAGGGTGTGAAGGCCAGTACTAATATATCTTTTCCCGAGACTAAGAAAAAAATCGTGAGATGAAACATCTGGGAATGCGCGCCTTTGATATTGTATTTCCTTTAGAGGGAATTTATATCCAAGAGGATGTAATATTTTATTCTTTTAATATCGAAAACAAATCACATATTAATTATGATATTTTTTTTATTAAATTCTATATGCGAGATAAAAAAGTATTCAACCAAACTGCCATCCAGGAAATGGAAATGCAACCCCTTTTTAAACTTCCCGATATAGATACAATAAGTGGGAAAAAGCGCGTGAAAATGGTATTTTCCTTGCAGGAATTCACCATTCCTCAAGATAAGAATCTAGAGATAGAAATGTTTGAGAAAAATAGCGGGCTATATATGAAATTTTCAGTAGCTAATGATGATATTAGCAATGCTAATCTTATAAAATGATAAAGAAACTCATATGGACCTTATCTATTTTTTTATCCTGGGGTGCTCAAGCCATGCAGGCGTAACGTTATCTGCCCGAGCAGATCGAATGGCAGCTAAATCGAATGGCAGCTAAGCGTAGGTTTTTTTAGATAATTTTAAATTTCTTAAAAAAAGAAGACCACTCGTGGTTATTATTTAAATTTAGCAGTATCAAATATACACCTCTAACAGAAATTGCTAGACATATGGTGCTTATTTTAGTAAAAAAATACCAAAATGGGGAGCTTTTGTATAAGGTGCAACAGTATTCCGGGGATATTTTTACTGGATATCTGTATAGGAAAACCACGACAAAGATGTGTTTCCTAGTTTAGGAATCGGAGCGAGCGCGGGCTATGAAAACACCATAGATAATTCCACGCTTAAGGATCGTTTTTTATATGGCGGATTTTCAGGGACTGAAACGGAGTTTTTTAAGCGATCGCTGGATTTTTATCCTCAACGCCAGAGAACGTTATATGAGAAAATCCGATCTGAAAGATTTTTATATGAACTTAGGAATGGGAATAAAATATATCTTTAATTATTAAAGAATTTTCCACATAAAATAAACCTCGCAAAGGGATAATGTAAAAAAAACTTAAGAAGACAGAGAAAAAAAACGATAAATCAAGAGCATTCCCATAAGATTCTGTCAAAAAGCAGAGCGATGATTTTTCTCAAGCTTTTATAATAAGATAAGCTTCTTTAATAGTTAACTATATGTTAATTTAGTTTTCTTTTTTAATTTAATATAAGATAATATATTTGCTCTCAAGGGATAAGATTCTCTGAAAGAAGAAGTTTAAAATGATAAATATAAAAATTACTAAAAATAAGAACTACAACATTTTTGGAAAGCAAAAATCTAGCCTTAAAAAGGAAAGATCCAGCTAAAGAAGAATCTCAATCTCTAAATGCTGCAAACACTCAAGAAAGAGAATCTGAGAAAAAAAATAGTCTTTGGTATTTCATACTAAAAGCTTTCGAGGATATAAGTCATAAAAAAAAAGTAAAAATCCAGTTATTAAGAAAATTGGAAAAGAGGTAGATTGGCTTATTTGGGGTTTGATTAATCTTGTGGATTTGGGTATTAGAGGTGGTATAGGTATAATAGATAAATTAAAAGATCAGCAAAGGAAATAGAATCAAAAATCTGTGAAATCAATTAAAAATCAATATTCTACTGGACTACAAACGGCAAAAAGAACCTCTATAGAGCAAAAGCCAGAAGTCATCCAAAAGGAACAGTAACAACTAATGTTCTGAAGCGTCCAGCATCGATATCTGATTGAACTACCGTAAATCTTTCTAAATCTGCTTATAAAGGCTCAAAAAAAAATTTGTCAAAAACCTGATGAAAATCAACAAAAGAAAAAAGGCGCTCTGGACTATACTTTCGACGGGGCTAGAGCTGTTGCGAACGGTAACACCCCCTCCTATAGAATTTTATTATCGGAAGAGAGAAAGAGACTTTTTAGGAACTTTTGCGTAGATAGGCAGGAATCTTTATCGGTCCGCTGAAACAAGTACCTCTTCCCGGAGGTGAAAGAAATAAACTAGAAAACAGTCTCAATATACAAGAAAAGAATACGTTTGCTACTCTGGTGAGAAATTCAGAAAGTGAAAATCGTATAGCAAAAGGAACAGCTTAGCCTTAAATGATCAATCTCCGAGCTTGAGAACTGCCATAAAGGCTGACTGCGGCACTTCGACTTTACCGATTTGCCGCATTTTTTTCTTTCCCTGTTTCTGTTTTTCCAGAAGCTTACGCTTTCGCGAGATGTCCCCTCCGTAACATTTAGCCGTAACATCCTTTCGAAGGGCCTTAATGGTCTCTCGGGCGATGACCTTGCTTCCTATGGTTGCCTGCAGGGGGATCTCGAATTGCTGTCTTGGGATGAGCTCTCGCAGTTTTTCACACATTTTTTTTCCTATATAAAAAGCGTTGCTTCGATCCACCAAAGCCGAAAGGGCATCCACGGGCTGAGCGTTGATCAACACATCTACTCGAACCAGATCGGAAAAACGATAATCCAGGGGACTGTAATCAAAAGAGGCATAGCCTTTGGAAATGGTTTTAAGCTTGTCATAAAAATCAAAAACCACCTCGGCCAGAGGCATTTCAAAGATCAACTCTACCCGCTGCGTCGTGAGATAAGACTGATTTTTAATTAGTCCTCTCTTTTCAATGCATAAAGACATCACTGCTCCTACATACTGCGATAGGGTAATGATCGAGGCTTTGATATAAGGTTCCTCTAATTTTTCCAGATTTGAAGGATCAGGCATATCCGAAGGGTTGTTGACCCAGAAGGACTTATGAGGATATTTTTTCAAAAAAGCCTTATAGGAAACATTCGGAACCGTAGTGATTACCGTCATATTGTATTCACGTTCTAAGCGCTCCTGGATGATATCCATATGCAGCATACCTAAAAAACCACATCGAAAGCCAAAACCCAAAGCAACGGAGGCTTCCGGAACAAAAGTAAGGGAAACGTCATTTAGGCGAAGCTTTTCAATAGAAGCACGAAGCTCTTCATATTCTTTAGTATCTACCGGATAGATACCTGCAAAGACCATAGACTTGACCTCTTTAAATCCCTCTATAGGGGTGTCGGCCGAAAGATCCGCTCCCGTAAGGGTATCGCCTACCTTGACCTCCAAAGCATCTTTTATACCCGAAATAAGATAACCTACATCTCCAGGGCCTATTTTTTCTCTCGGCATTTTTTTGAGCTTGAGCGTTCCGATTTCATCGGCATGGTACATCCGCTCGGTGGCCATAAATTTTATTTTCTGTCCTTTGTGAATCTCTCCGTTCATAATCCGAAAGTAAGCCTCTACTCCACGAAAAGGATTGTATACCGAATCAAAAATGATTGCCTGCAAAGGCGCTAAAGGATCTCCCTTGGGCGATGGGATTCGGTGGATGATAGCTTGAAGAATCTCATCAATACCTATGCCTTCTTTGGCGCTAGCGCGAATGACCTCCTCTGATGAGCAGCCGATAAGATCGACCATATCATCGATCACTTCCTCCAGGTTGGCCCCGGGTAAGTCAATTTTATTCAAAACAGGTATAATGGTTAAATCATTTTCCAGTGCTAAATAAAGGTTTGAGATCGTTTGCGCCTGTATGCTCTGGGTTGCGTCGACCACAAGCAAAGCGCCTTCGCAAGCGGCAATAGATCGTGAAACTTCATAAGAAAAGTCCACATGTCCAGGCGTATCTATAAGGTTAAGTATATAAGAAGTTCCCTGATATTGATAATCCATTTGTATCGCATGGCTTTTAATAGTGATGCCTCGTTCACGCTCAAGATCCATATTATCGAGCAGTTGATTTTTTCTTTCCCTTTCACTGATGGTTTGAGTGCGCTCGAGCAGTCGATCAGCTAAAGTGCTCTTGCCGTGATCTATATGAGCGATGATGCAGAAGTTTCGAATGAATTTCATCTAAGGATGATATTTTTTGCAAAATTAAGGGATTTAAAAATCTAAAAAGACAATCAGAATTTGATATAAAAGAGCTTTTTAATATTTTTGTATTTTAGTATGTACAATTAACTTATGGTAATAATTATTAAAATACAGCTTTTTAATAAATGACTAAAAGTTTACAACGTACAGTTAAGTTGAGATTTTTTTATAATAGATACATTAGCAAGTCCATCAAAACTTTTTATCATCCAGATGAACACCTTAAATAAATATGATTTCGCGTATATGAACATGGCTCTTGAGTGGGGAAAATTATCATATTGCAATCGAAAACAAGTTGGCGCCATTATTGTAAAAGATCGAATGATCATTTCCGACGGATACAATGGAACTCCTGCTGGGTTTGATAACGTATGTGAAGATGAACAAGGCTATACGAAATGGTATGTTCTGCATGCTGAAGCGAATGCCATATTGAAAGTAGCTGCTTCCACAAATTCCTGCAAAGGCGCTACCTTATATATTACCTCTTCCCCTTGTCGTGAATGCAGTAAGCTCATTCATCAATGCGGTATTCAAAGAGTGATTTATCTCACTCCCTATAGAGACCTTTCAGGTCTAGAATTTCTTCGTCAGGCTCAGGTAAAAACGCAACAGATAGAGATTAAATAGCTATCGATGAAGAATTTTTATGCCTTTTCAGTGGGCGCTTTCTTCATCGCTCTTTCATTAATGTCAGGTTTCTACTTAGGTCGGTATACCGACTGGGTGATAACCAATAAGAAAAAGGTTACACAAGTTTCTTATAGCGATAAAGAGCAAAAAATTAAGAGATTTCTAAGTTTTATAGAAACTAAATATATTAAAGAAGTTAATAGAGATCGAATTATCAATAAAACAATTCAACATGTTATCGGTCAACTAGAGATACACACAGCACTTATATTCCCAAAGAAAAGTCTGATAAAGCTCGCGAATTTCTCAAAGAAGAATATATGAGTTCCGGTATGGAATACCGTCTTATTCAGGATATTCACGTGATTACGAGAGTTTTAAAAGAGAGTGTTAATAAATAATATACTCACACTCCCGGAAATCGGATGTTTAAGATAAATGGTCAAAAAATCACAGAAAAGAACCCTCAAGAGAGAGATTAAAGAATTTTTTAATAAAGGGAACATTAATATCGTAGCATTAACCATCCTTAATGATAAATCCCTTGTAAACGTTTTGATAAAAAAACAAAAGATCATCACTCCTATCATTAAAGTGGCTTATATGCTAAACAATTATATAGGATACATTGAACTTAGTCGTTTCGGCAAACATTCTCTTGAGGAATTTGACCGCTCAAAGCTAAAGATATGAAAGAGCTGGCGCTCGATCTGAGAAATAACCCGGTAGGTCGTTTAGATATAGCTAAGAATATTACTGATGAGTTTCTTGAAAAAAGACAACTTATCATCTTCACCAAAGAAGAAATCGGAAACTTTCAATATTACTACGCTAGCGGCAACGGAAGATTTGAAAAAGGGAATCTTTATATCCTTATTAATAAAAAATTAGCCTCTTCAAGCGAAGTTTTAGAAAGTGCCGTTCAGGGATCATCAAAGAGGTCTTATACATAGGAAGTCCCTCATCAAGAAAGTCCTCTATTCAAGAAAAAATCAACCTTGGAGATGGTTCCATACTACGTTTAACGGTAGCCACTTACTGTACACTTATCGGAAAAAGCATTCAGAAAAATCACTTCAATAGAAAAAATATATATAGAAAAAATATAGAAGAAATTAACAAATATGTACTTTTGCATAAGAATCCTCCACATGATAAGGATTTTTTAAGTTCCAAGATTTCCAAAAGCAATTGCCTTTCCTGGACGTATGGCGGAATCTATCCGGATATGTTTGTTCCCAGAGATACTGCAGAATTTAAAAATGGCTTGACAATCCTCAAGCTCTTGATATTTTAAATGACCTGGCACCTTTATATGTGGATAAATATCGAGAATTGTTAATGAGGTATGATATTAAAACATTTATGAAAAGATTTAATGGAAAAGAAATCATAAAAAAAATGTTTTCAAAATCAAATCGAGCCGCCGAATTAGATAGTAAGGATCGCGAAAGCGTAGCGTTGTACTTGGAAGCCTTTATAGGTATATCAACTTTTCGGAAAAAAGTCTTTTACAAGGTGCTTAATACTAATAATGATAGGCAAATTTTAAATTAAACTCAATTAAAGTTAACTATGAGCTGGAAAAAATTTATAGAAAATTATACGAATTATTTAAAACTAGAAAGATGTCTAGCACAGAATTCTGTGGAGAACTACACACGTGATATCAACAAAGTAGCTGATTATTTTCAAGAAAAACACCCAAAAACGCTTCCTGCCATGATGACTCCTACACAGCTTTTACAACTTATTTATGATGTAGTGAAGGCAGGTTATTCAGAGAGAACGCAAGCACGTTTGATCTCTACCATAAAAAGCTTCTGTAAATTTCTTGTCAGTGAAAACTATAGAAAAGATAATCCCAGTGAATTTTTAGAATCACCTAAAATAAGCAGAAAATTACCTAATACACTTACTCTAAAAGAAATCAACGATATTATTCACAGCATAGATTTAAATGAACCCGAAGGAAAAAGAAACCGAGTCATTTTAGAGGTGCTCTACGGATGTGGTTTGCGTGTTTCTGAGTTGATTCAGTTGAAGTTTTCGGATTTACATCTGCAAGAAGATCTGATCAGCGTACTTGGAAAGGGAAATAAAAGAAGATTAATACCTGTTAATCAGCATTGTAAAATGCTCATGGAAAATTATATAGAGAATACGCGTAGTACCATAACTCCTAAGAAACGTCATGAAGACTTCATATTTTTAAATCGCAGAGGTGAAAAATTGAGTCGTGTGATGATTTTTACGCTTATCAAAAATCTTGCGGCGAAAGCTGGTATTTCCAAGCCTATAAGCCCACATACTTTTCGTCATTCATGTGCAACGCACCTTCTTGAAAGAGGTGCTGATTTACAGGTTATACAGCAGATATTAGGCCATGAAAGTATTATCACTACGGAACTTTATACACATGTTACGGCTGAAAAACTCAGAGAAACTATTTTAAAATATCTTCCTGAACGTGTTACGATAGATCCTGCGGAAAATGCCCTCAAAACACTATAGCGTATTTACAATCGAGGTTTCCGTCAAAATCCGTTAAATCTCTGACAGACCCTAGGTGGTTTTCTCTCTGCACGGTCTGTGTCTGTTCTTTTCTTAAAAAGAATCAGGTAATAAAATTTCTTATATAAGTACAGGAAGGAAAGGAATAAGTTTTATTGCAGGCATCCCTATACAGACATGGGGTGTGCTGTTTTGGTATTTCGGAAATATAAGAAGGTCAATGTAAAAATTTCATAATCTTTTGCGCACAACGTTCTGAAGCGCCTGCTTCGCCGAGTTTTTTGCTCAGCTGGTTGTAAATCAGCAAAATTCGCTCTCTGCGATGTGGATCTAAAATAGCGATCAATTCTTTTCGAAGATTTTCTGCATTAAAATCTTTTTGAATCAATTCTTTGACCACTTCTTTTTTCATAATTAGATTCACCAAAGAAATAAAGTGCACATGTCGCGCCAGTCTTCGCCCGATTTCATAAGATAACCAGCTTGCCTTATAACACACCACTTGAGGCACATCCAAGAGTGCCGTTTCCAAAGTAGCAGTTCCTGAAGTAACCAAAGCCGCTTGCGATAAGTGCAATAAAGCATAGGTAGCGTTTTCTACGTAAGCGAAATTCTCGCCAATTAGGTTTTTGTAATAGCTTTTTTCTTGTGAAGGCGCGATGGCTACAACAAATTGATAGGAAGGGAACCGCGAGTGCATAGACCACATAATAGGTAATATTTCTCTGATTTCTTGTCGACGGCTACCGGGTAAAAGAGCAATAATCGGACGATGATCAAGTGCGTATTTTTTTAAAAAATCTTCTCTCAAAGGTCTTTTTTTTTGAGCGAGCGCATCTAAAAGCGGATGGCCTACAAAGTGCACTTTCATAGCGTAGCGTTCGTAAAAATCCTTTTCAAAAGGAAAGATCACCAGCATTTGATCTACTGATTTTTTGATATGATGTACCCGGGAAGATTTCCAGGCCCATACCTGTGGAGAGATATAATAAAACACCTTAATGCCGTGCCTTTTAGCAAAAGAAGCTACGCGAAGATTAAAACCGGGATAATCGATGAGAATCAGCACATCGGCTTGATAATCTAACAGATCTTGCTTGCAAAAACGCAAATTTCCTAATATGAGAGGTAAATGCCTGATGACCTCCCAAAACCCCATGAAAGCTAAATTTTTATAATGCCTAATAAGCTCAGCTCCTGCGGCTTGCATCAAATTTCCTCCCCAGCAGCGAAAATGCGCGTTGGAATTCTTTTTCTTTAGGGCGTGAATCAGATTCGCTCCGTGCAGATCTCCAGAGGCTTCACCAGCGATCAGGTAATATTTCATAGCTTTACAAATATAAAATTTAAAGAAAAACCATGGAGAAGATTATTAACAAAGTAGCGCAAAGCAAACTTGTTACCATTGATATAGAATCATGGCGCCCGAAGGGGAAACGCATGCTTTTGGACTTGAAGCCATGGCTTGATCAAGGATTTGTACTGCGCGAAAAAGACTTCAGGGCACAACTCAAAATCCATCAATGGACACAATATACAGATGCGTTTGTAGCGCTCGATTGTTCTTCAAAGGCAATAGTTCCAACTTGGGCTTATATGTTGGTAAGCACTTATTTGCAACCTTATGCAGCCAGAGTGGTTCGTGGCCCGCTCGGGCTACTCGAAAGTATACTCTATCATGAAATTATCGAAAAAATTGATATACAAGTTTATAAAAATGCCCGTGTCATCATCAAAGGTTGCGTTCAAGAGGCGATCCCGGAAAACGCTTATTCATTGTTGATTCAAAAACTGCAGCCCGTGGTACATTCTCTTATGTATGGAAAGGAATGTAGCACCGTTCCGTTATTTAAACGTACATTATCAAGAGCCCATTCTTAAATGGAGGAACAGGCAATACGAGACTTTTATTCTGTCATTTATTTTTGATGAATCCGAAATTTTGAAACCTAAAAATCTGAATTTATCATCACTAAAAAAACGCATACCAGAAAAATTTTTGAGTACGGTTGTAACGAATCCGGCAGGGGTGCTTTGGCGAGACTGGTATTTGCGATAGCCGTTATTTTACCCAAAGATTTTCATGACCCCTTTTTAAATGATTCTAAAAAAAAGTCTTTGAAAATCAAAGAGATATCTTAAAAATATTATTCAAAAAGAAGCCATCGACTATGTTGTGGTCTTTGTAGATCCTTCGGTGATTGATAAGATTAATATTCTTAAAGCCGCTTTTCGCACTATACATTTATCTATAGGAGCACTGAAAAATACCTGATCATCTGCTTATCGATGGCAATCGTTCTATCTCTTATAATCAGATGTCCTATAGTTGTCATATAAAAAGCAACGCCATTTTTGCAAGTATCATGGCACCCTCCATATTGGCCAAAACTTCTCGAGATGAACACATAAAAAATATTCATGAAAAATTCCCCCAACCATTAGGCAAAAACAAAAGATATCCTACGTGAGCTCATAAAAATACCCTTATCGATCATCGCTTTAGCGTATATCACAGAAATACCTTTAAATACTTAAAAAAAGAATCAAGTGTCGATAAATAAATTATTATTTATTGTGTATAAGTGATATTGTGTTTTAAATAAAAGATATCTTGCTCCAATGGTCGCTTACCAATATCGATCACGGCCTTATTTTACGTATTTCAGAAGTGTCAACGCTTTTTTTATTAGTATCTTACTTCTTTCAACACGTGTTAAAAGGCTTGCAGCTTCATGGAGTAAAGGGTCGTTTTTAGGAACTTATATAATGTCTTCGCAACTTTTCCTGTTTACATCCTTCTAAGGTCAAAGGATACAAAACAAAAGTGAGCGTCCGTTTATTCTGGAAGAGTTTAGCACCATGGAAAAAAGATGGATTTTTATTATTAGATATCAAATGAGAGTAACTCATAATATCTAACTATATAGAAAGAATCATTATGTTAAATAAAGACAAGAATTAAAAATTAAATATAATTCTTTTAATTGTATTTTTATTATAAACAAGTTGCTAAAATTGATTTATATACAATTTGTTATCTTTGTAACCAAATCAATTTATACCGCATGGTAAAAAAGCTTATTTACTTGGTATTTCTTGCGTTTTTCTGTTCAGTCAGGAACGAGTCAATCTCTGATAAAAATAAAAAAACAAAAAAAGGTAAAGCCTTATAGTACGGAGCGTTTTTTCAGGAAAAAAGGACCGCCAGCAGTCAGATTTTCGATATGAAAAAGCTTACCGCGGCCCACAAAACCCTTCCTTTTAGAACTAAGATTAGAGTAATCAATGCTAAAAACGGAAAAAGCGTGGTGATTACCGTCAATGGCCGGGGCAGCCAAGGGGCCTAAGAGTCGTATACTTGATCTTAGTAAGGCAGCTTTTAAGAGTATTATTAGTTATAATTTCAGAGGTTTAGAACTCATGCGGCATCTCTCTAGCGCCTGTGAAGCATACCTCTTCGCTCTCTCAAGTTGGTCGTCTTTTTCCATATTTCTCTGAGATGGCGCCATAATAATCATATTTAGTGGTGCTTTCATCACGTTTTACCAAAATATCCAGAGTAGAACCTTTACCTTTATAAGATTTTTTATTAGGGCTTTGGTATTTCACAAGCGGAAAATTAAAATCGATGTATAAGCGATCTTTTCCAATGGAGTACATATCTCCGTTACGAGAGGGAGCAAGGCAGTTTAAAAGTACAGTGTCTTTCCATGTGATATCTTCCCACTTTATGCATTACACCCGGGAGGGTGGAGAGCTCCGTATCGGTAATTTTAGACATACTTACGGAATAACTTATCCACCAGCACCACTATGTGGGAAAAGAAGGAACCTTATTATCATAAGGTGAAATATCATAAGGTATCCAGGGAGCGTAACTCATACGATTAAGACCGATTTTCCGGGTATATTCTATGGTTTTTCTTTTGGTAAAGATCTGGAAGTAAAAAATTCATTCTGCGCGAAGATCTGAAATAAGGCTTTTATAATTTATCCGAGCTATCGTAAATATATTTGAAAAACGCATTTACAAAACGTTTATCCTTGTCCAAATTAAATTTCCTAAAGGTGAAGTAAATGATCTTTTTCTCATCCCTTAATGATATCTCCTGTTAAAATTTCTAACCAATAATGCGCTGAATTAACGGAAGATCCTTAATTTTTTCTCCGAACTATATTGTTTTATAAAAAATTCATATTTAAATCATTATATATAGGGATATATCATTTTAAACACTAGCTCAAATTATCAAAAGAAATTTATTTCAATTAATTTGTACCCGGGGCGGGGATCGAACCCGCACGATATTACTATCACTGGATTTTGAGTCCAGCGCGTCTACCAGTTCCGCCACCCGGGCTTATGGGCCCGCAAATATAGGTTTTAAAACAGCATATTATAAACAATTTTACAATCTCGGTGAGATAAAATCTATTTAGTCATTGTAATCAATTTGGTGCTTTTGATTAATATGTCGATCTTCTTCAGAGCTGCTGTCTCTGTTTGTAGAGGTATTTCCTGGCAAGCCTCCATATTGATTGGTATCACAATCATCCCAACGAAAATTGATATTGGTAGGCTTTTGAAAACGTTCCTCTTGACTATAGCCTAAATCTACATCTTCATAAATACTCCCCATATAGTAAGCCCATATAGGAAGGGCCATACTAGAGCCCTGCCCCAAATCCAGAGTTTTAAAATGTGCGAAGCGATCTTCCCAGCCTACCCAGATTCCGGTAGTAAGTCGGGGAACCATACCAATAAACCAGCCATCAGCCTGATCATTAGTGGTTCCTGTCTTTCCTGCTATTTCGGCTTTAATACCATATTGCCGTAAACGTCGAGCTGTACCGAAATCTACTACTCCTTGCATAAGCTTAAGCATAATAAAAGCAGTTTCTTCATTCAATACTTCACGAGCAGAAGGCCTCATTTCTTTAATAATCTTTCCATATTTATCTTCTATTTTAACCAATAAACGTGGCTTGATATATATTCCATGATTATCGAAAGTATTAAAAGCAGCTGTCATTTCATAAGGAGTTATATCAGCTGAACCGAGTGCTATGGATAAATTATTAGGTATGGGCGATTCTATACCCATTTCTTTGGAAAGATCTATAACGGTCTTAGCAGTAGTTTGAGAAATAAGACGCGCCGATACAGTATTTACGGAAAAGGCAAGACTCTGTTTAAGTGTAAGATTTCCTCCGTATTTTCCATTGGAATTTCGGGGACTCCAGTTTCCTGCAGTGAACTGCTCACTGGAGATTTTTGTGCAAGGGCTATAATGAAGATGATTAATCGCCGCTGTATAAAGAATTGGCTTGAAAACCGAACCTACCTGACGTCTGGTTTGCGCTACATGGTCGTATTTAAAGTGATCAAAATCTACTCCCCCTACCCAAGCCTTAACATAACCGCTGGTGGGTTCCATAGAAATTAAACCAGCTTGCATAATACCCTTATGGTACTTAATAGAATCCCAGGGCGAAATCAAGAGATCTTTGCTACCTTCCCAGGTAAATATTTTCAAAGGTCTAGGCTTTTTAAACTCTTCTATAATCGCCTCTTCTGTCATTTCATCCTCCTTAAATTTTTGATAATCCGGTGTTCTTCGGACAGCAGCGAAAAATATACGATCTCTTTTTTTAGGATTGATATCTACAAAAGGTGCAACAGGATTTTTTTTCTGTTCTGCATCAAAGCGTTTTTGCATTTGCGAAAGATGTTTTTTAATGGCTGCTTCAGCGTATTTTTGCATCCTAGCATCTATGGAAGTATAAACTTTTAAACCGCTTCCATAAAGATTAAGCTTTTCTCCGCTTTTTTCCTCATACTCATTCAGAGCATCTTGAGTTTCTTTTTTAAGAAACCCTGTATAATAGTTCAATAAACCAAAGTTATGTTTCTGTAATTTAAAATTCACAGACAACGGAATTTTGACGCTATTCTGATACTCTTGAGCATCGATAAAATGATATTTCTTCATCTTTAAAAGCACCAAATTTCTTTGTCTTTTAGAGGTATTAGGATGCATTTTTGGATTATATAAACGTGGGTTTTCAAGCATACCAACTAAAGTGGCACACTCTTGCAAATTTAAATTCTCGGTACCCTTGTTAAAATAAGTTCGCGCAGCAGATTCAACACCTTTTGCCTGGTTAAGAAAATCGAATTTATTAACGTACATAGCTATGATTTCCTCTTTCGAGTAACGCCTTTCGAGTTCTATTGCCATCACCCATTCCAGGAGCTTTTGATGAAGTCGCTGGATTTTATTTTTGGCTGAGCGACCTGTAAAAAGTAATTTGGCAAGCTGTTGAGAAATCGTGCTTGCTCCTCCTTTTTGTCCAAGAAATAAAATCGCTCTTAAAAGAGATCTCCCATCAATACCCGAGTGTTCTCTAAAACGAATATCTTCTTTAGCGATCAGCGCATTTACAAAATTTGTAGGTAGCTGTTTGTAGGTAATCAATGTGCGATTCTCAGAGAAAAATTTTCCGAGTAATTTTTTATTAATATCATATACCTCAGAGCTCACCTCCATAGAGGGATTCTCAATATCTTCAGTACTGGGCATTTTACCGACCCAGCCCTTGCTGGTCATATAAAATAATATAAAAAGACCCAATAGAGTAGAAAGTACGGTTATCCAGAAATAACGCATGATTTTCCAAGGAGACCATTTTTTGAACTTATTAGAAATAATTTTAGGAGATGAAAGCGATTTTTTTTTCATGGTTTAAACGGCTGATGATTTTCTACCGTTAACAAAATACCTGTAATATTTTTTAACGGATTTTTTCGCATGCCATGCGAAATGCGCATTTTGTAAGCTCCCTTTTTAAGGGAAAGAGAATTCTACAGATCTAAATCTATGACTTTATTTGTACCTAAGCCTTTACCCTTCCAATGACCATCCATTTCAGCAAGCTTAAATTGTACGGTATCTTTTTTATCGTTTTGTCTTGATAAAAAGTTTCTACAAAAAGAAAAATATTGTCGAATTCGTAATCTGTAGTATGCTTAAGCGTTAGAGAAATATCATAGTTTTTTTTGTGCTGGTTTGAGAGCAAAATCAAGTGATTTTTCCTTATTCCATCCTGATGGATTTATGGACTTTAAATTACTGAAAATAAAGTTATTATAAATACAACTTATAATAATCATAAAATCTGCGCCAAAAAAAATATTTCTAAACATTTTTATTTATGTTTTT
Organism: Bacteroidetes bacterium endosymbiont of Geopemphigus sp.; assembly: GCF_002904345.1. Lineage (GTDB taxonomy): Bacteria > Bacteroidota > Bacteroidia > Flavobacteriales > Blattabacteriaceae > GSPS2-BC2016. The sequence continues at coordinate 972,561 of NZ_PEIH01000005.1, read as the reverse complement.
TCTGTTTTCAGAAAAACGATTCAAATCATTTTCTTCCAATTCCGAAAAGACTATATGTGATCTATCCTCTTTTTGATCACACAATTCTTCAAGAGCGGGAGCCTTTTGTCCTCGCTGATTCATCTCTACTGCCATCTTTACCTTATGCAGGGTAAGACTAAAACTCTTGTAATAATTATGAACATAAACGTACCACAATTCTTTTTTAAATACATCTATTTTAATGCACTGAGCACTATCTTTCTCAGTATGGATTTTTTTATTCATATCAGGGAACTCTCTGAGGGCTTCCAGATAGGCATCCAGTTCAAAATTTAGACAACATTTGAGCTTTCCGCACTGGCCGGCTATTTTTTGAGGATTGATTGATAGTTGCTGATAACGGGCAGCAGTAGTGCTTACGGCTTTAAATTTTTTAAGCCAGCTACTACAACATAATTCGCGACCGCAAGATCCTATACCTCCTATTTTAGATGCTTCTTGTCTATAACCAATTTGTCTCATTTCTATACGAACATGGAAGATATTTGCGAAAATTTTTACGAGTTCTCTAAAGTCCACCCGATTATCGGCCGTATAATAAAAAACTGCTTTGCTTCCATCTCCTTGATATTCTATGTCGGAAATTTTCATCGCCAATTTTCGCTCTTTTACAATCGCTTTGGCTTTGCCTAAGGTGGATATTTCTTTCTCTTTAACTACTTGCCAAACTTCCAGATCTTTTTCTGTAGCTTTACGATAAATCTCTTTGATTTGTTGAGATTTTTTATCTAATTGATTGTTTTTAAGTTGAACTTTTACAAGTTCTCCGCTCAAGTTCACCGTGCCTATATCATAGCCACTATCACATTCTACTACTACTTTTTGACCCACTTGCAAAGTTAATTTAGAAGTATTTCTGTAGAATCCTTTGCGATCGTTTTTAAAACGCAACTCCAGAATATTAAACTTTTCTCCTGAGTTGGGAGGTATATTTGCCAGCCAATCAAAAGTAAAGGATCTACTACAACTGTCAATCTGACAATTTCCATTATTTTTGCAACCAGATTTTGCGGTTTTTGAGCAATTTTCACATCCTTTGGCCATCTGGCTGAGAAGTTTTAAAAGCAAATTTAACTCTTTTAAAACAAGCTCGATAGAATTATTTATTAGTTTTATATTTCAGAGAAAATCAACATGCCTGAAAAAATTGCTGTTTTTCCCGGATCTTTTGATCCTATAACACTTGGACATTATGATATCATTACAAGAGCGTTAATCTTGTTTGATCGCCTCATCATCGCTATAGGTCGAAATTCTGAAAAAGATTATATGTTCCCTCTCAAAGAACGCCAGAAATGGGTAGAGTCATCTTTTTCAGAGCATCCTAAAATAAAAATTATATCTTATCAAGGTCTTACCGTTCGTTTTTGTCAAAAAATAGGAGCTCGTTTTATTTTAAGAGGGTTAAGAAATCCGGCAGATTTCGAATTTGAAAAAGCTATTGTTCACACCAATCGAACATTAACTAATGATGAGATCGAAACAGTATTTTTATTAACCTCTTCAGAAAATTCTTTTATTAGCTCAAGCATCGTACGAGATGTGATCAGAAACGGAGGTGAGTATAACCGACTGGTACCTTCTTCGGTAAATTTGAAAGATTAGAATAACGCTCATAAGAGCTTCCCTCTATACCATCCTTTCCAGGAGAAGAATACCAGATTGTGGGACAATAAAATATTTTTCATTTTTATAGATGATCTCGTGAGAATGCTGTAGTAAAAATATAGCTAGATCTCCTTCACTTGCCTGTAGAGGAATATAACGCGCTTTTCGATCACCGGCTTTCCAAAGTTCTTCGTCATCTTCTGTAGAAATGGCATATCCGGGACCAACTTTGATAACATAACCACTTTGTATTTTTTCTTTTTCCTTAACACCGGGGGGAAGATATAAACCACTATCAGTTTTTCCATTATTGATTTTGGGTTTGACCAGTACACGATCTCCAATAACGATCAGGCTCTTTATAGATTTGCTCATAGACAACTAGAAAACATCACACAAAATTAACAATTTCAACACAACCTACTTATTTCATTTCCCTTACTAAGGGTTTTAGAGTTAAGTGATCTTTTTCAATATTTTTGCAAAAGCAGCATGTGAACTTTAATTTCGCTTGAGAAAAAATATATGAGTTCTATGAAAAAGACAAGAGTTCGTTTTGCACCAAGTCCTACAGGACCTCTACATTTAGGCGGACTGCGAACAGCTCTTTATAATTATTTATTGGCACAAAAATACAAAGGTGACTTTATTCTGCGCATTGAAGATACTGATCAGAAACGATTTGTGCCTGGCGCTGAAGAGTATATATTAAAATCGCTTAATTGGTGTGGTTTAACACCTGATGAAAGTCCTTATCATGGAGGTAAGTATGGACCTTACCGACAATCTGAACGCAGATCTATATATAAGCCTTATTTTCGTCACCTTGTTAAGGAAGGTCATGCCTACTATGCTTTTGACACGGCAGAGATGCTGGATAAAAAAAGAAAAGTTTTTGAAAGTCAGGGAAATACTTTCAGCTACAATGCCCAGACACGTTTGCAAATGGATAATTCACTCTCACTAACGGCACAAGAAGTAACAAGTCGTTTAGAAAAGGGCGATCAGTACGTGATTCGCTTTAAAACACCAGCTGATAATCAAATCTTAGAGATGTACGACGAGATCCGTGGAGAAATTAAAATAAATACCGCTACTCTTGATGACAAAGTGCTTGTGAAATCTGATGGAATGCCAACTTATCACTTGGCCAATATAGTGGATGATCATCTAATGGAGATTACGCATGTCATACGAGGTGAAGAATGGCTGCCTTCACTACCCTTGCATTGGCTCTTATATGAAGCTATGGGATGGAAAATGCCTTATTTCGCTCATTTACCGCTTATCTTAAAACCTGAAGGCGGAGGAAAACTTAGTAAAAGAGACGGAGATCGACTGGGATTTCCCATTTTCCCTCTACAGTGGAAAGATCCTCAAAGCGGTGTTCTTAACCGCGGCTACCGCGAAGTAGGTTATTTTCCCGAAGCTTTTATAAATATGCTCGCACTTCTGGGATGGAATCCGGGCGGAGAACAGGAAATTTTCTCTTTAAAGGAATTGATTGACTTATTCTCTCTCGATCGGGTCGGAAAATCCGGTGCACGCTTTAGCAAAGAAAAAGCTCAATGGTTTAATCAGCAGTATCTTCAGAAAAAACCCTTGACAGAGCTGATAAGGCTATTTCAACAGGAATTAAAAAAATATAAAGTAAACAACTCAACGCAAAGATACAACCGAAAAGTAGTGGAATCTGTCAGAGATCGGGCATCCTTTGTTCATGACCTATGGGAAAAGGCATATTATTTTTTTATGCCTCCTCTGCAATATGATCCCAAAGCCTTTAAGAAAGCATGGCATAAAGAAAGTTTTTATATCCTGAAAAATCTAACTGCAGATTTGTCGAAGTGGGAAGATTTTAACGCTTGTATTCTTAAAAAACACCTGAGAGACTTCGCAGCTACCCAAGATCTTAGCTTTGGTAAGCTAATACAATCGCTTCGATTAGCTTTAGTTGGCGATTTGCAGGGTAATGATATATTTTTTATCATGGAAATGCTTGGACAAAAAGAAACAATTAAAAGAATAGAACAACTCATCCAAAGGGCACCACAATGATCTTTCATACCTTATTCATCAAATCTTCGATTTCATCGATTTGTACAGGAATATTCTTCATCAAATTTTTAGGAGGACCACCTTCCTGAATGACATAGTTATCTTCAATACGAATTCCTAGAGATTCCTCCGGTATATAAATACCGGGCTCTACCGTAAAAACCATACCCGCCTGAAAGGGTTCTGAAAGAATACCATAATCATGTGTATCAAGTCCTAAGTGATGAGAGGTACCATGCATAAAATATTTTTTATAAGCCGGAGATCGAGGTTCTTCGTTTTGCACATCTGACTTATCAAGAAGACCTAAATCAAGCAATTCAGCGCTCATGATACGTCCAACTTCTTTATGATAATCGTTCCAGTTATTCCCAGTTATGAGCATCTCCGCCGCCTTATCTTTTACCTTTAAAACTGCCTTGTAAATTTTTCGCTGGCGTTCGCTATAGCTTCCGTTCACCGGTAAGGTACGTGTAAGATCAGCGCTATAATTTGCGTAACAAGCCCCTACATCCATAAGCAAGAGCTCTCCCTGTTGACATTGCATGTTATTTTCGATATAGTGGAGTATACAAGCATTAGCGCCACTGGCAATAATCGGCCCATAGGCAAAACCATTGGCACGATGACGCAGAAACTCATGAATCCATTCCGCTTCGATTTCATATTCCCATACTCCTGGCTTTACAAATCCTAGCACTCTGCGAAAGCCTCTTTCTGTAATATTACAAGCCATCTGCAATTGCTCTATTTCTTCAGGTTCCTTAATAGATCGCAAGTTTTGTAAAATGGGATTACTTCGCTTATAGGTGTGTAAAGGATAGTGTTTTTTAACTTTTTTAATAAAGCGCTCTTCTCGGGTTTCGACTCCACGTGCAGCTCGATAATGTTCATTGAGATTGAGATAGACATTTTCCGCCTGACTCATCAGGTCATAGAAATTGGAATCAAATTGATTCAGCCAACAAATAGTTTTTATACCAGATATTTTTTGAGCTTGCTCTTTAGTAAGCTTAGGCCCTTCCCATATTCTGATATGATCGTTGGTTTCTTTAAGAAAAAGAATTTCGCGATTTACCTCTTCAAGAGCCTGTGGAAAAAGGAGCAGAATGCTCTCTTGCTGATCTATTCCAGAAAGGTAAAAGATATCGCGATGCTGCGCAAAAGGCAAGGTACTATCGGCACTTACGGAATAAATATCGTTAGAATTAAAAATCGCTAGCGACTTTGGTGCAAGCTCTTTACAAAATTTCCTGCGGTTTTTAATAAAAAGCTCTTGAGAAGGAGAAATGTATTTCATCATCAAAATATAATAGAGTCAATGCTAAATTGAATGAGTTTTCTGAACTCATCTGAAATAAATCTATTGGCTTATATGAATAATAAATATCATTATCTAAGGTAGATATCTCATATCTAAAAGAATATAAGAGTGTTATTAAAAAACCATCTGAAAATTACAGCATGAGAAAGTAATGATATATTATTGATTTCTTTTCGAACATTGTATAAAGTTCTGTTTTATGATCATTGTTTAATACACAAATCGTTTATATCAACTACCTGCAGTTTTAAACGTAAATAACTTACAGACAGCTTGTCGTTAAATTATAAGATTATATCTTTTTTAATAAAGGCTTAAAGTTATTGAATCTTAATAGTTAATTTCTCACCAGAGTACATATTAGATATAATTTTTAAACTATTAGATATAGATAACTTTTGTTATTTCTTTTGGCATACTTTTTAAACTTTAGAGGATTTGTAAATATGATTTATTAATTATTGTATATAATATTCTTATTAGATAAGTACTAAAAAGGGTCCTCTTTTCGATATTTAAGATTATTTTACCTCAGACAGTCTTATAGTATTACTATCGCCTTTTTCCACCACAGGCATAGTAGAGAGATTTACTACATAATCACCTTTATTTAAGAATCCACCCTCTAGAGCTATTTTATTAATATCTTTTATAGTCTCATCCGTATTGACAAAGCGCTCGTAATGAAAAGCAATGACTCCCCAAAGAAGATTAAGTCTTCGAATAATATGCTTATTGTCAGTGTAGGCAAGAATATGCGTTGGAGGTCTGTGAGATGAGATTTGAAATGCGTTATATCCGGTATGTGTAAGAATAATGATCGCTTTGGCCTGGGCTTGTTCGGCAAGTTTGGTGGCGGTATAACACATACGATCGGTAATATATTTTTTCGCCATACTTTGCACCACAAGTTTGTAGTGAGGTACACTAATCCTTGGATCATCTTCTGTGTGCTGAATAATCTTGCTCATTTGCAAAACCACCTCTACTGGATATTTACCTACGGACGTCTCGGCGCTCAGCATGACTGCGTCAGCGCCGTCTAAGACGGAATTAGCAACATCGTTTACCTCAGCCCTTGTAGGAGTAATATTCTCAAGCATACTTTCCATCATCTGCGTAGCAATAATAACAGGAATGCGAGCTATCTTGGCTTTATCAACCAGTTTTTTCTGTAGTAATGGAACTTCTTCCATAGGGACCTCTACACCTAAATCCCCACGGGCTACCATTAGACCATCGGCATGCTTTACAATTTCATCTATATTAACGATAGCTTCAGGCTTTTCTATTTTGGCAATAACGGGAATGGGGCGCTCACTATGCGTTTTTATAAATTCCTTAATATCCAGTAAATCTTGTTTCTTTCTTACAAAAGAAAGGGCCATCCAGTCTACCCCGGCTTTTAAAGCAAATCGAGCGTCTTCTTTATCTTTTTCGGTAAGTGCCGGCAAAGATACCTGAGTGTTGGGCAGGTTAACACCCTTTTTGGATTTTAATATTCCTCCTTGAATTACAAGCGTTTGAACTTCATTTTTTCCATCCGTATGAGTACATTCAAGAACTAATTTCCCATCATCTAACAAAATTCTTTCCCGAACTTTGACATCCTTGGGGAAATTTTGATAGGTCATATATGCCCTGGTTTGATCCCCTAAAATAGGTTGATTAATAAAATCAAATCTCGATCCTTTTTCAAGAAGACTATTTTCCTTCATTTCTCCAACTCGGAGTTTTGGACCTTGCAAATCAGCAAGTATAGCAGTATTAAAACCGTATTCATCATTGATTTCATGTACTAATTTAATACGCTTGAGGGCTTCATCATGCTCGGCATGTGAAAAATTGATTCGTATTACGTTTACACCCAGAGAAATCATTTGCTTTAAAACCTCTTTCGAGTCAGAAGCAGGTCCTATAGTGGCGACGATTTTGGTCCTATTACGTGCAATAGAGTGAGAAAACATGGTCATAAAAGATTTTTTTTTCTGATTTTAGTAAATTGGTATCTAGAAAGATACTGTATTCAATCCATTGAGAAGCGTTGATTTGTAAAATAAGTTCCGAATCTTTCTCTGAAATACCCTTTCGCGCAAGAAAATAATCAAATAATTGACGATATGATTTTAGAAAACAGAATAAATGATTCTCTTTTATTGAAAGCTTACTAGCATCTGTCCCTTTTCCTTCTTGATGTTTTAATTCATTTTTTAATAATACCCACTCTGAAAAATTATCACGATCTCTCGAATAAAAAAAAGAGGAACAGAATAAGTTAGTTTCTTTAATGGAATTTGAAAGATACGACTCCTGGCGATCTCTGGAAAGCTTTAGACATAGAACATCATTAATACTGTAAGCAATTTTATGAATTTTTTGAGAAGAAACTAGTCCTATTAATGAGAATTCAGCGTCATCATAATTCTCTTCCAGGATTTTTATTCTTCCCATAGCAAACTATACTGATATCTTCCTTTAGTATTCATTATTCTTTCTTAATCTTATATTTTTTTAAACAACAGACATACGTTATGACCTCCGAATCCAAAAATATTGCACATACTTACTTTTACTATCCTTTTTTGCGCTGTATTCACCGTAAGATTGATCTTCGGATCGATTTCTTTGATTTTTTCATCTAATTCAAAATTATTGATCGTAGGGGGTATCTTATTATAAGTTAAAGGCAACAAAGAGGCGATGGCCTCTATAGCACCTGCTGCTCCTAGGAGATGCCCTGTCATCGACTTAGTAGAATTGATGTTAATTTTTGATGTATGCTCTCCAAAGAGCTTTTTAATGGCCTTAATTTCCGCAATATCTCCTAAAGAAGTGGAGGTACCATGAGTATTAATATGATCAATATCCGTAATTTTTAGCTGCGCATCTTTGAGTGCATTTTGCATGACACTTACTATTCCTAATCCTTTAGGATGAGGAGCCGTCATATGGTAAGCATCAGCTGAAAGACCAACACCGGCGAATTGTCCATAAATTTTTGCACCTCTAGTTTTAGCATGCTCATATTCTTCCAATACAAGACAGGCTGCGCCCTCACCTAGGACAAATCCGTCACGACCTTTATCAAAAGGTCTTGAAGCAGTTTTAAAATCTTCATTTCTGGTGGAAAGCGCATGCAAAGCGTTGAAACCTCCTATGCCACTTTTGGTAATTGCCGCCTCGGAACCTCCAGCTAGTATAACTTCAGCTTTACCCAACTGAATCAAATGATAAGCATCCACTAAAGCATTAGCTGCTGATGCACACGCAGATACAGTAGAATAATTAGGTCCTCTCAATTCGTGCTTTATCGAAATCAGCCCGGCGGTAGTATCTACAATCATCTTTGGAATGAAAAACGGATTAAATCGAGGTATTCCATCACCTAAAGCATGAAAAGATACTTCTTGCTCAAAAGTTAAAATACCTCCGATGCCTGAACCCCATATCACTCCTATGCGATCTTTATCTTCCTCTGAAAGATTTAAACCACTATCGCAAAGAGCTTCATCAGCACTTATAATGCCGAACTGAGCGCAAGGATCGAATTTTCTCTTTTCTTTCTTATCAAAGAAATCTTCTGGCTTATATGCCTTAAGCTCACAAGCAAATTTCGTCTTGAAGGCTTCCGTATCAAAATAAGTAATAAGAGACGATCCACTTACACCTTGAATAAGCGATTGCCAATAGGCATCCACCCCTACTCCAATAGGAGTAAGTGCACCCAGTCCTGTAACGACTACCTTTTTAAGTTGCATTTTCCAAAAAAAAATTAACTTATTTCTATTGAATACCCTTTTTAAGGTCTTTCTTTACTGGATTTTGCAGTTTCTTTTTTAATAAATTCTACAGCTTGTTCAACAGTTGCGATTTTTTCAGCTTGATCATCTGGAATGGTAATACCAAATTCCTTTTCAAATTGCATGATGAGTTCAACAGTGTCTAAAGAGTCGGCGCCCAAATCTTGAGTAAAGCTAGCTTGGGGAGTCACCTCGTTTTCCTCCACTCCTAGCTTGTCCATGATTACACTTTTGACTCTTTTTTGAATATCGTTATCAGACATGTTCTTCAAAATTATATTTGGCGCTAAAATAACAAACTTTAATTAACTACATCGCTTTCCCTTCAGGAATTTCAATTCTGAGATAGGTATTGAAAAGACTATGAGATGAAAAATATTTGATTCATTATCTATACAAAAATAGCACAAATTTAATGTTATGTACAAAAATATTGTCTTCTATATAGTGAAAATATACCATACAAAGAATTTAAGCATACCTGAAATACCATTAGCTAAATAAATAATATTATTTCCCGATCTTTAATCGATAATGTTTTTTCAAATAGATGTCGGACCACTCAATTTTAGAACATTAGTTGAATGAAGATCATTTCTCAGTAGGCTGATAAACATCATTACAAACAATATATTAAGATGAGGCGGTTAACTGATGTAGATCAGATAAAGTCTTAAGCTTTTTCTGATTTTTGTTTTTTCCCATTGCACTTTTTCATAGTGATGGTGATCCTCATGATTCTTTCCTGCTCCCCACCAAATAAGTGTCTTTAAAAAAGTATCATTGTTATTTTCATAATAATCCAGAATAAAAATTCTATATATTGACAATAAAATTTTAGTGACCTCTATTGAATTTTTATTGCTTCTTTCCGAAGAAAGAGCATGTTATTCAAAAGGTATTTTACCACTATCATAATATGTAATAAAGCCATACCATTGATCAGTTTTTTTGTCCTGTAATAAAAAAGAGTAGTTATGTTCCTTAAAGTCAAACGGTTCTTTCTGGCTAATAAGATCATCAGATATTGTTTCTTCATGTTTAGGTACTTCTTTAGAAATTTCCTAATTTCCCCATAATTCTTTAATGGTTCGTGGCGTCTTAAAAAACCGCACCTTTCCTTCTTTTACATTAAAACTAGTATGATTTGCGTTTTCTCACTCGATTCTTAATACTTTATATGTGTCTTTTTAACTATCTCATCTTTTTCATTGATGATATAGGTGCTTTCCGCGATAATTTCAGGTGCTGAATTTCCATCATAATATTTAATGGTAAAAGCATATAACAGCTATTATCTTTTTCATTAGGGATTACCTGAAAGAGCCTATCTAGAAGTTGATTATATATTGATTTTAATATACCCTCTTGCGGTAAGAACGCCGAAATGTACTTTAATTAACAATTATTTAAAATAAAATTTTTAAAAAACGTTTTGTGAAATATCTATTTCGTAATCATTTAAAAACAATTGTGGCACAATAAAACCTCTTATTGGCTTATTTTTCTTGTTACCGAGAGTTGTGTCACTTTCAGAATTATATCTTTTATAACAAACACAGCATCTATATCCTATGCATATAAAACCTAGGGTTACAAAAAATTTCAACAAGCAGAAGATTTTTTAATTAAAGTAGTAAGTTTATCTGGAGGGAAGTTTTGTCCAAAATCTTTCTTCTTAAAGAACTCTAAGGAAACTCATGTTAAAAATGAGAAGAAATAAAAAAGACGTTGAAAGATCTTATCTTTTAGTTATATTTAACTTGTCTACCTTCTAAAGATGTTCATCAGAGCTATGATTGGTCATAACAATGCTGAATTCCAGTAAACAAAATAATCTCACTTTCAGAACCTTGATTCTATATATTGAGTTCATTTTTAAGATTTTCAATATCGCTTTCTATTTTTTCATTAATCAAATCAAGTATGGATGACTTTGTTTCATCTTCGAGCTTAATTTTAATGAGCTTTTCGTTAATATACTTTAACTTCAAGATTAATTACATCCTCTGCAAGTTTACAAAACTTAGCTTCATTTTAGCTTAAAAAAACTGTATTTTACACTATTCTAGGAGTTTCTCTTCTCAAATATCTTCGTGAAAAATTAAAAAGTATGATTTTTTATAATTTTTCACGAAGTCTATGGAAAATTTGAACTTTACACTAAAAAAGAATAAAAATTAAGTTGTTTTTTCGGTACCTTTTACAGGACGTTGTGCGATCTATGCAGTGGACAAAAATTTTTGAAATAGCCTTTTAATATCAAAGAATGAAGTGGTTTTCATCCTAATCACAGGCTTACCCTTTATTTAAGTATTCGCCTTTTGAGCAAAAGAGAGTGTTCTTGATATTATAAAACCCTCGCGCTATTATTTAATACATCCCCTCTATTAAATTCCGATCAACTCGAAAATATCCATCGGATAAACTCATATGGCATGCACTTCTATCCCATAGAGGGCAAATACAAACGCCATGTAAAAATAGACATAGCAATCTCTATATTATACCTAATTATAATTTAATTACAATGAACACAAAAGGATTTATAAAAATCTCTAACATAAACAAGGTTAATATAAAGAAAATTTAATTGACTCAAACCGTTTTTATTAGTAGTAATGTCTCGTTAACTGTGTAAGTAAAAAAGTTATTCTGAAAATTTTTGAGCTTTTAATGACTATAAATTTTCAGAATAACTTTTTATTAATTTTAAAAATTACATAGTTATGAATTACTAAGAATTATTAAACAACAAGGATTTTTACAAATCATTTAAAGAATGCGGAAAATGTAACATCATTTTTTAAAGACTTGCACAGAGCGGTAGAAAATAGGCTAAAAGCAGAGCTAGATGCATAATTTTCCTATTCGATAGATTAATAAATTTCAGATAAGAACTTTTTTAAAACTCTATTTTTTTTAAAAGAAATTCTTTACCGAGGTTGATAGGAAATAACACAACCCTTTTAGCATATATGCCTTTATTTTATTTAAAAGGTTTTTTAATATAAAAAACAATGCGCCCTTTGAATATTGCATAGAAAAAAAAGAGATGTGTTGTGCGAGCTCCTGAAAGGAAAAAACACTTGGAAGTAGAGCAGGAAGTTCCTCTTAAAGTTTATCACATTGATTAAGCAGGAAGATAAAAAAGTGATTCTATTTTAAAAACCTTGCTATGTTAATAGATTTAAGGCCTTACCAAGCCTTCATCTCTCGTATAATCTAATACAGTTGATCTATAAAATTGAAATTTTATAGAGTCCCATATTTTCTTATTAAATTTATTTCTAAGGAACTATAAAAGCATATCTAAGATTTCAGATTCAATAAAAAGATCATTAAAACAAAAAATATCACATTATCTTACCTGAATTGAATTTTATGCGGAAAAAATATATAAATTATACAAGCTTTCCTCAAAGAGGAAAATAAAAATCTTACTATACATTTTCAGAAATTCTACAATGCTATTGCTTTTATTTTAAATGTCTGTAGTACAATTATATACAGTTTATAACTACGATAAATCGGTCTATTTTTATCACTACAAAAGCTTTTCATTTCATGAAAAAGGACTTGAAAAATTAGAAATGAACGATCTTGATAAAAGGAGCATCATAGAGACTGTTACCAAAAATTTAGAGGAAAAAGGTTTAAAAAAAATAGAAGCTCAGACTGAGCTTTATATAAATATCTTATCATTCACAAATGAAAAAGCAAATATTTACAACAACAACTGGACTTACTGGTACGGCTGGTACGGCCCATGGTGGGCAGGCCGGTTGGGATACACACAAAATCCGTAAGTATAATAAAGGTTATATACTTATAGATTTAGTGGATACCAAAAGTGGTACTCGTATGGAAAAGAAAAGGAAGCGGAATCAACCTGGATGAATTAGAAGAGAAAGATGGGCGTATACAAGCCATAGTAAAAGCCATATTGACTCATTATCCACCCTATAAAAAGCTAATTAATTTCTAACGAATTGCCTTGGGCCATTTTCGCGTACTCATTGAGCAAGCCTTTGGTAGAGCTATCAAAATCTTTTGAGAGGGCACCGCTGTTTAAACAAGGAAAAATTTCCTGAGCCAATTCCTTACCTAGTTCAACCCCCCATTGGTCAAAGCTATAGAGATTCCATAAAACTCCCTGCACAAAAATTTTATGCTCATACATGGCAATCAGACTCCCCAACGTTTTGGGGGTAAGCTTTTTAAAAATAATAGAATTACTCGGACGACTACCATTAAAAACTTTAAAAGAGCTCAGAAAAGCTATTTCACCTGGATTTTTTCCGTGTGACCTTAGTTCAGTCTTCACCTGCGTAAGATCTTTGCCAAAAGCAAGCGCACGGGTTTGCGCAAAAAAATGTGACAGGAGTTTTTGATGATGATCTCCTAAAGAATAAAGCGGTTGGGCCGCCGCTATAAAGTCACAAGGAATCAATTTGGTGCCCTGATGCAAAAGCTGATAAAAAGCATGTTGGCCATTGGTTCCGGGCTCTCCCCAGATAACAGGTCCACTTTGATATTCTATTTTAAAGCCCTCTCGGTTGATCGACTTACCGTTGCTTTCCATATCCGCTTGCTGAATATAAGCAGTGAAGCGATGCAGATATTGATCATAAGGGAGTATCGCATGGGTTTGGGCATCAAAAAAATTATTATACCAAATTCCCAAAAGAGCTAAGACCACCGGAAGGTTTTTTCCAAGAGGCGCTTGGCGAAAATGACAATCGAGGGCATGTGCACCTTCGAGTAATTCTTTAAAATTATCGTAACCTACTGCAAGGCAAATACTTAATCCAATAGCACCCCAAAGGGAATAGCGGCCTCCTACCCAATCCCAAAAACGGAACATATTTTGTGGATCAATGCCAAAAGAAGATACCTCATCAATATTCGTGGATAAGGCTATAAAATGCTTAGCAATATGCTTTTCCATAGAAGCATATTTAAGAAACCATCGACGAGCTGTCAAAGCATTAGTCATCGTCTCTTGAGTGGTAAAGGTCTTTGAAGCGATGACAAAAAGGGTAGTTTCTGGAGAAATTTCTCTGAGTGTCTCCGCTATTTGTGTTCCATCTATGTTTGAGACAAAGTGCATCTTAAGAAGCGTTTTATAATATTTTAGCGCCTCTGCTACCATATATGGCCCAAGATCTGATCCCCCAATGCCGATATGCACTACGTCAGTAATAGGTTTATCCGTATAACCTTTCCACTCCCTATTAAGAACACTGTCAGAGAATATTCTCATTTGATCGAGTACTGCTCTAACTTGAGGCATTACATCATTCCCATTTACATAGACAGGTTGATTCGAATAATTGCGTAAAGCTGTATGTAGAACACTGCGCCCTTCAGTTTTATTAATTATATCTCCGGAAAACATCTTTTCTATAGCTTCAGACAGGTGTGTTTCTCTGGCAAGCTCAAGCAGAAGATCGATGGTTTTAGAAGTGATCAAATTTTTAGAATAATCCAGAAAAATATCCTCAAAACGCAAACTAAATCTATCAAATCGTTCAGGATCCTTTGTGAAAAGCTCCCTTAAAGAAGATTTTCGAATCTCTCTGAAGTGAATTTGTAATTTTTGCCACGCAAGTGTCTGGGTGGGGTCAATTTTTTTCAAAGACATAAATAGACTGATTTGATGTGCAAAAATAAAAATTCAGACGAGAAGTTCTCGGGCTTTATCACAAATCTCACTTGTGGTAAAGGGCATGCCTTGTATCTTAGGAAGAGAAATGACATCTACTAAGAATTGATCACGAATCAAACGAACAAGCTGCCCATTATTAAGTTCAGGCACAAGTACTTTTTCAAAATCTCCTAAGAGAACTTCCAAACCCTTTGCCAATGGATAAAGATATTCTATATGGACATGCGCTACGGCATACCCTTCGCTCAAAAGGACCTTCATGGCTGCGCGAATAGTTCCGTAAGTAGATCCCCAGCTCAAGATCAGAAGTTTTCCAGGTCTCCCTCCTGAATCGAGGGTCTGCAAGGGAAGTTCTTTTTGAATATAATCTATTTTTGCCTGACGTAAATGCACCATCCTTTCATGATTCTTAGCATCATAAGATACCTCCCCGGTCTCATCTTTCTTCTCAAGTGAACCTATTCGATGCTCATAACCTGCCTTGCCCGGAAATACCCACTTCCGGGCACCTTTTTGATCTCGTCGATAAGGAAGATAAGACTCGGTATCATTTTCCTTCGGATAGGGTGGATAGATGGCTTCAAGTTGATTACTTTTCGGAAAACGCCAGGGCTCCGAACCATTGGCTAAATAGCCATCGCTAAGCAAAATCACAGGTGTCATATGCTCTATAGCCATCTTTGCCGCACGAAATCCCATTTCAAAAGCATGTGAAGGAGAGCGGGGCGCCAGCACAGGAATGGGAGCCTCACCATTACGACCATAAAGAGCTTGAAGAAGATCAGATTGTTCGGTTTTAGTCGGTAAACCCGTGGAAGGTCCTCCGCGCTGTACATTAATAATCACCAAAGGCAATTCAAGCATAAAAGCTAGCCCCAAACCTTCCTGCTTTAAGGCCATACCTGGCCCGGAGGTTCCGGTTATGCCCAAATCGCCTGCATAAGATGCGCCAATAGCTGAAGTAATGGCGGCAATTTCATCTTCAGCCTGAAAGCTCTTAACACCTAAATTTTTGTAAGAGGAAAAATAATGGAGTAAATCCGAAGCGGGGGTAATGGGATAACCTGAGTAGAATAATTTTAAATGAGCTCGCATTGCCGCAGAAGTTAAGCCAATTACCAGTGCCTGATTTCCCGTAATATTTCTGTAAATCCCTGAGGGCATATCAGCAGGCTTTACTACAAAACGCTCAGTAAAAATCTCGCTGGTCTCTCCAAAATTATAGCCTGCCCTTAAAACCTTCAAATTAGCCGATAGAAGCTCTGGTTTTCTTTGAAATTTTTGCTTGAGGAAATCTTCGGTATATCCCAAAGGACGACTGTAAAGACAATAGATAAAACCCAATGCAAACATATTTTTAGACATATCCTGATCTTTCTTACTCAGGTTTGTGTCTTTGAGAATTTCACGTGCCTGACCCAGTATATTGATCTCATGCACACTGTAGTCTGATAATTCTTTTAAAGGATTAGCCTCTTTAGGATAAGACGCCAGCTGAATATTTTTCAGGGAAAACCCCATGGTGTTGGCAATGATGATTCCGCCTTTTTTTAAAAAAGGAATATGCTTTTTGAGCGCCGCTGCATTCATTACAACTAATACATCACACAGATCACCTGGAGAAGATATTTCTACACTTCCAAAATGAATTTGAAAGCCCGAAATACCTGCAACAGTACCCTGTGGGGCACGTATTTCCGCAGGAAAATCTGGCAAGGTGCTTATATCATTTCCAAGAGCAGCTGAGGTTTGAGTAAATTGACTACCAAGAAACTGAATGCCATCTCCGGAATTACCTGCAAACAATATGGTGACTTGTTCGAGTATCTTTTTCAAAGTGATTAAGGTGTCGCAGAAAAATCATCGTTTATAGAGATGACTTTTTCAATTTGAGGAACATATTTTTTGACCGTCATCTCTACGCCACTTTTTAAAGTCATTTGATTAACGGCACAATCCACACAACTTCCCAGAAGTCTTACACGAACAGTTTTTCCATCAGTATCTACCAGTTCAATATCGCCCATATCCGCTTTCAAAAAAGGCCGGATTTCATCAAGAGCTTTCAAAATATTATCTCGTAATTCTTTTTGCATGATAAAAAATTTATTTAGCCTTACAACCAGCCATGGTAGTAATACGAAGGGCTTCGGTTGGAGGTATGGATGTATTTCTATACACGAGTTGCTCCACAGTCTTTTTTGTAATTTCCATAAATCGCTCAGCTGCAAAGGTGTTTTTTTGCAAAGCGGCCGGTCTACCAACATCGGAAGCCTCTCGAATACTTTGTATAATCGGAATTTCACCCAGAAAGGGTATTGTAAGTTCAGATGCAAATTCCTGAGCTCCTTTATTTCCGAAGATAGGATACTGAAGTTCGGGTTGTCCTTCAAGAGAGAAATAAGCCATATTTTCAATCATACCCAAAACAGGCACGTTAATTGCCTCCATGTGAAACATAGCGACGGATTTACGAACATCCGACAGGGCAATTTTTTGTGGAGTACTCACGATAACGACTGCGGTCAATGGGATTTCTTGCATTAAAGAAAGGTGAATATCTCCAGTACCCGGAGGAAGATCTACGATGAGAAAGTCCAGTTCACCCCAATGTGCATCGCGTATGAGTTTCCGTAAAACCTTGGTAGCCATAGGTCCACGCCAGATTACCGCCTGAGAAGATCCAGCAAAAAAACCCATAGAAAGCACCGAAAGTCCGTAAGCATCCACAGGTATTATCTTTTCTTTCCCATTTATATTTGTCGAGAGAGGTCGCGCGCTTTCGACATCTAACATAAGTGGTATAGATGGACCGTAGATATCAGCATCCAGAAGACCTGTTTTAAATCCCATCATAGCTAAAGAAACAGCAATATTAGCAGACACAGTGGATTTTCCAACACCTCCTTTACCCGAAGCGATGGCAATAATGTTCTTAACTCCTGAGATCTCCATCCCGCGTATTAAAGGTAAAGTATGGAGCTTTACCTGTGAGTGAAACTTCACCTGTGCTTTAGAATCAAACCGCTCATGTATGATATGTAAAATATCCTGCTCGATCTTTTTTCTTAGATGCATAGCCGGACTTTTAAGATTTAACTTTATAGAGATGACATTTCCTTCAAACGACAGATCTTCAAGCGTGCAGTCTTTAACGATATTGTCCTTACTTCCTGGAAGCTTGAGTGCGCGCAAGATCTTTATAAGTTGATCTTTATACATATCTGGTCTAGGTAACCACGCAAATGTACAAAGTAATTTATTTGCTATTCATATTTCAATTTTATTAAAAAAGCGACTTGAAGTCACTTCTTTCTTTTTTAAAGAAGGTGATGTGATCTGTTTTAAACTTTAATACCCTTACTTTTTAGCTCGTAGTTTTTTGAAGAAAACCAAACTTAGGAGTTTCTTGTTTACCAGTGGAGGATTCTACTACGCCGGCTTTCATAAATGAGCGCATTACTCTTAACTTTTTTTTCCCATCGGAATTCAATTACAAGGAATTACTTTGAATATCGTCTTTTGCGAGTTTATCTATTGATGGCACTTTATAATTCTCTCCCTGTTTGCTTATAGCAATTCTCTATATATCGCTTTTTAGCCTTTTCATTATTTGCAATGATCGTATAAGTGTTTTCTTCTATTGATATATCAAAATTTTCTAATCCCTTAAACCTTTTAAGATACTGAAACATGATTTCCTAAAGATTTATTATCAAATCACCTTTCAATTCTTCTGATTGATCTAGAACTTTTGATTCTATAAATCCTAATTTAGATTTGTACTCATCTCTTTTTCGTTTAAATCTTAGCAAAGATTGCTCTTGATTCTCTTTTGTCCTTATATTATAAATAAATCTTTAGAGGGCGAAGAAATTTTCTTAATATCTATATTCTTAAATTCCTGTTTATATTGCTTAAGGATGGCCTTTAGAACTTTTGTCATATACAAAGTCTATTCCAGCGTCTTTACGTACTTTTATATCTGGACGTTCTTTCCATACCTTTCTTCCTTTTCTTGTAAGTCCATTTTTTTAATTTTTCCATTTCGATAATAAAAAAAATTATATTTTTATAAAAAATATAAAACGTAAACTAATGTTAATAAAGTATTATTGATTAATTTTACTCTCCGGTCAATTTTATAATATTGAATTTTCAAGAAGACAGATATGTATGGTCATTTAAAAAATGAAACTTCTAAAGAAGTTATATACTTTATCTCTAAATTGTAAATTTTTATTTACCATCAAAAGATTATATTATATCTTTTTTGTATATGATTTAGCTTTATGGTTTTTCTGAGCTATAGCATCCCAATTGCAAGGGGGTTATTTTGAGCACTATCCTTGTTTTTTTATAGAAAGATTTAATAGTATTAATCTCGTTATCATGAGTTTATAAAAATATTTCAAACTACATATCAAAGATATCTGTTTTTTTCGTTATAAATTATCTTAATAAAAACCTTCATATAAGTTGCCTAAAAAATTATGGCAAGATGGTGTTTATTTTTAGCTTCTCTTAAAAAAGTATATGAATTTTTTACATAATTTTTTTGCATTTCCGGAGCAAAAAAATCCCAAAGATTCTATCAGATGATCTTTCTTTAAAAACGCTCCGGATCACATATACCTTCTAGAAAGAATTCTTTTTCCATCAAGATATACTTAACTGTCATGATATCTATAATATATAAAATTTTTATCAATGTTGATTTGCGCGAAAGTCCGGATAAGCCCGCATACTGTGTTCATTAATATCGAGGCCCTCGTGCTCTTCTTTTTCGCTTACGCGTAGACCGATGAACTTTCTCAAAGCAATGAATATAACGCAAGCGCCCAGTGCACAAAAAATACCCACTGAAAAAATACCTACAATTTGAGTAAATAGTTGTTTTAAACCAGCTTTTTCTCCAAAAATACCTACGGCAAGCGTACCCCATAAGCCGCACACCATATGAACAGGAACCGCCCCTACCGGATCATCTATTTTAAGTCTGTCAATCCCAACTATGGCCAAAACTACCAATATACCGGAAATCAAGCCAACAACAAGAGCATCTGTAACACCCATAATATCTGCCCCGGCAGTAATACCTACAAGTCCCGCCAAAATTCCGTTGATAACCATGGTAATATCATAGGTTCTGAAGAGCAAATAAGAGCTAAAAAAAGCACCCACCACACCTGAAGTTGCTGACAAAGTTGTGATTACCAACACCTTGGATACTTTTCCTGGATCAGCTGAAAGGACAGAACCTCCATTAAAGCCAAACCAGCCAAACCATAATAAAAGTACGCCCATAGTTGCTAAAGGAATACTATGCCCTTCAATAGTAGATACTTTTCCATTGTATTTACCGATACGTGGTCCGAGAAAAAGGATACCGATAAGCGCAGCCCATCCTCCTACTGAATGTATTATGGTAGAGCCGGCAAAATCATGAAAGCCGATTCCTGAGAGCCACCCTTTCCCCCAATGCCAATAACCTACTACCGGGTAAATAAGGGTTACATACAGAAAGGAGAACCAAAGAAATGCGCTGAGTTTGATGCGCTCAGCTACCGCCCCAGAGACGATGGAAGCGGCAGTTGCAGCAAACATAGCCTGGAAAAGGAAATCGGTCCAAAAAGTGTAGTATGGGTTGTATTGAGGGGTACCGGCGTTTAATGGAATACGAAGGCCAAACCCGCCAAAATGGAAGATTCCACCTTGCGGACCTGAATACATCATGCCAAAGCCCATAAAAGTATAAGCAAGCAAACCGATGATAATAACAGCCATGTTTTTGAAAAGAATGTTAATCGTATTTTTTGACCGCGTCAAACCGATTTCAAGCATAGCAAAACCCAGATGCATGATGAATACCAAGACAATGCATACCATCATCCATAAGTTGCTAATGGTAAATGAGAGCATTTCCATGTTTTAATATGATTTAATTTCAATTAAGCGCATCTGGTCCTTTTTGAGCAGTTCTGATACGATAAGCCTCTTTGATATCGGATACGAAAATTTTTCCATCGCCTATTTCTCCTGTGCCTGCAGCTTTCATGATAATTTCAATGGCTCTTTTTTCAAAAGAACTGCTTACCACTATTGATAAATAACGTCTTTGGATATCACGAGAGCTGGCCACCCCTCGATAAAGATGGCTTTCCTTCTCATTTCCCACACCGGTAACGTCCCAGTAAGTGAAGAAGTCAATACCGACCGCATATAAAGCATCTTTTACTTCATTAAATTTCGACCTTCTTATAATGGCCTCTACTTTCTTCATCACAAAAAATTAAAATATGATCCCTGCAAATCACATACCTTCGAATAATAAAAGGGATAAAGAATGCAATATTAATAAAAAATAATGTATTACATAGAAGCTTTCCAATTACCGCTTGATTGAAAAAATAGATTTATTTGCAAGGCTTTAATGGCTTATTCGTGAAAAGGATCCCAAAATAAATCATCAAAATAAACAACATAATCATCTTTTATTTTGATCCCCTCACTTTCAAGAAGTGAAGCCACAAGCTCTGGAGGATTAAAATAATACTTGCCACTTAGCATACTTCAATAATTGACGACACGATGTTCGGGAATGTCCCATTGTGTTTGATGACTTGCATTTAACGACCATCCCACGGTACGTGCAGCACCACTACTCCCAAGATAACGAACAATAGCACTATAAGTAGTAACCCTTCCATAAGAAACGTGCTTTACTAAATTGTAAACTTTAAGAAAAAATATTATTATATATATAAAATTAAAACATTATGCAAAAACAATTTCTAAACTTAGATGATATTAAAAAATATCTTACGCGTTACTGTAACTTTCAAGAAAGATGTTACAGTGAAGTGGATAAAAAACTAATCAGATATGAACTGACGGAATCTCAAAGAAAAGAAGTCACGGATTAGCTGATTAAAAACAATTTGCTCAATGAAAAACGTTTTACAGAACATTTTTATCCAAGGAAAATTGCGCTACAGACAATGGGATCGAAAAACTCGTTCAGGAACTGCGCTTAAAAGGCGTAGAAGAAGAACTTATACAAAATGTAATACGGGATGTAGATAATATGGATTTTGAAAACGCGCTATCTCATCTGCTAAACATGAAAATCTACCTAGTTAATGAAAAGAATCCTGCGAAAAAAACGTCAGAAAATTTATCACTTTCTTTTAAGAAAAGGTCATAAAAAAAGAACTTATATGTAATACTTTAGAAAAGTATATACCTATCGAGAATTAAATTTTTACTTTGCTGTATTACATAAATTAAGGATCTTTACCGATACTAGTAAAATTAGTGACATATCTGGATAAATGCCCTTAATAGAAACTATTAAAAAAAATCATTCTCTGAAAATTGCCGTATGGCAGGCCGATGAAGACCCTAGGGAAATTTTTCTTAAATATCCGCTAAGCGTTGAAAACAAAATAATATATGAGAGCCGTTCTCCTAAACGTCAACAAGAGTTTTTAGCTGTTTATTGCGCTTTTCATGCCCTTGGTGGATATCCCTATATCTTTTATGATAGCAAAGGAAAACCCTTTTCAGCTAAAGTTCCTTATCTCTCTATAAGTCACTCTTGTATAAGGGGTGCAGTGGCGCTAAGTGAAAAAGTTATAGGTATAGATATAGAAAAAGAAGCTGCAGGAAAAATCCTATACATAAGCAAAAAATTTTTACATCCTTCAGAAACTACCTTTATTAAAAAGAATAGGCAAACAGATTATCTGCATATCATTTGGGGCATCAAAGAGAGTCTTTATAAAATTAACGGAGGAAGCTTACTAAATATTTCAGAGAACTACCGAGTAATGCCCTTTTCATTAGAAGATAATTCTATCCAATGTCGTATCATAAATGGTTCGGAATCTATTGAATATCAAGCTTACTATACAAAAATTAATGATTTCTGGCTGGTATATGTTACAGAGACAGAGAATGAGTAGCTTCGTTGATTTTTTTATAGAACCTTATATGGAATCCAGCACAATAAATATTGCTTTGGAAGTCATCGCTGTGTTTTTAGGTATTCTAAGTGTAGTCTTAGCGCAACGGGCTCATATCGGGGTTTACCCTACCGGAATTATAAGCACCAGCATTTATGTATATCTCACCTTTATAACAGCTCTTTATGGAGAGTTTATCATCAACATCTATCATACAGCCATGAGCTTTTATGGATGGCATAAATGGAAGACTAAAAATATTTCAGATAAAGGTCTAGCTATAAATTTTTCAAGTCGAAAAGATTATTTTCAGACCGCCCTTCATTGGAGTATCACTTTTTTATTTACAATAGGTATTTATTACATCTTCGGAAAAATTCACTACACCTATGCCTGGGCAGATATTTTTGCGACTGCAATATTTTTCGCCGGAATGTATCAGATGGCATCAAAAAAAGTCGAAAATTGGCTATTCTGGATTGTAGGCAATATTATCTCAATACCTTTATACTTCATTAAAGGATTACCTTTCACTAGTATACAGTTCATCATATTTACTTGCTTAGCCATTCGAGGTTATTGCGTGTGGAAAAAAATTGCTAAAACTACAACCTTAAATGTTTAATTTCGCTTAATTTGTTTTATATCTCTTCTATGAAAACAGAGTCATCAGACAAAAACAATCGTCTCCCCTCGATAAAAAACTGGGCTGAAGATGACATGAAGAATTTTGGGTATTCTACCTAAATAGCTATAAAAATTGATACATAAAGAACAATTTAGTAAAAGCGAATCATTCCTTAACAAAGGAAATGAAAAAGTTAGCAAATCTTTCGCAAATTCAATTATTCGATCATATCATCATACAAAAAAGTTTTTATAGTTTCTTAGAAAATAGCGTCTTATAGCTTTATTGCATGCTATTAATTTATATACATAAGCTTACTCCACGTGTGCAATATATTTTCAAACATATTTTTGGTACTGTTTTAAAAATCGATATAGAATTCACTTCCAATATAGAAACGTTTATAGCACATTCCGAATATAAAATCAGTTACACATATCATCCATTAGGAGGAGAATTATTTTTTGAAGCTCATCCACTTTTATTTGAAAAAGGACTTCGATCAGATATAGACACACATGTCTGGAAGGAAAAGGAAACCATATGCTTTTTTAAGGTTAATTTAGAGGAAAGTGCTATGAAATTTGATCCATTTGCAGCAAGTTTCTACCTTATATCTCGATATGAAGAGTATCTAGATTTTATCCCAGATAGTTTTGGAAGATTCTCAGCTACTGAAAGCATGGCCTATAAGAATCAATTCCTTCACAAACCTTTGGTAGATATATGGACCCTTGAAATACTGGGCATACTTAAAAGAAATTTTCCGGATTTAAAAAATACGAATAGAAAATTTGAATTCTTAAACGTTCTTTCTTTTTCTCAAACCTGGTCCTATAAAGGCAAAGGTCTGGTAAGAAACATAGCGGGCGCACTACATGATATTAAAGGCGCTCACTGGGAAGTTCTTAAGGAAAGAATTAGCACTTTATTGGGAATAACTAAAGATCCTATGGACACCTATGATGATATTATCTATTATCATAAAAAGTATCGCCTAAAAACTTTTCTATTTTTTCTGGTAGCGGATTATGATTTGTACGATAAAAATATCTCCATAAGGAACCGAAAGTTCAGAGAACTGATTAAGTCTATAGCTGATTATACTAAAATCGGCTTATACACTTCTTATGCCTCCAGTATAAAATCTTATTTACTAGCTAGAGAAAAACGAAGATTAGAAGAGATTTTACATTATAATATCACAAGATCACAACAACATTTTGTTGGCATTCATCTGCCAGAGACCTATAGAAATCTCGTAGAAATCGGCATAGAAGAAGACTATACCATGGGTTTTCCTGATTATACGGGTTTTCGGGCAGCGACCTGTACGCCTTTTTTCTTCTATGATCTTAAAAACGAATTGATCACTTCACTTAAAGTCTTTCCTTTCGTGGCTACCTCTGTAAGCTTAAAATATTATATGAAACTCAACGGAGAAAAAGCTTTACGAAAACTTCTTGATTTAATGCATGAAGTAAAAACCATCGGAGGCACCTATATATGTGTTATGCAAAATGATGCCCTTTCCGATAAAATTCCCAAATGGAAGGGTTGGAAAATGCTTTATGAACAACTATTAGAGGAAGCCACCAAGGAATAATAGTTTATCTAAGTTGTGCATCCATCACCCCAAAAGTAGCCAGATGTACGATTTCTTCTATACTCGATTGCATCTGCATTACATGTGCTGGCTTTCGCATTCCCAACATTACCGGACCGATTACCTGTATATCTCCCAGACCGCGAATAAATTTATAAGTAAGATTGCCGGAGGCTATATTTGGAAATATAAATACATTGGCGCGCTTTCCGGATAATTTGGAAAAAGGGAATTTTTTCAACATGAGCGCTTCATTCAAAGCAAAATCAGGTTGCACCCCTCCATCTACCGATAGATCTGGATGGTTTTCGTGCAAATAAGCCACCGCTTGCGCCATTTTTTTAGAGATCTCTGAAGAATAGGAAAAATTTTGAAAAGATAACATAGCCACATGTGGCTCTACATCGAAAGTCTTAGCCATCTGCGCTGCCATAAGCGCAATGCGTGCCAAATCTTCAAAATCAGGATTTGGAATCACAGCTGTATCAGCCAGGAAAAGCGGACCACGCCTGGTAAGTAAAATCATCATACCAGCTGCTTTATAACTGTTCCGGGCACTGCCGATGACTTCTAATATGGGATGAAGGCTAAGGGAAAAGCTTCTTGAATAACCTGTAATGACCACATCCGCTTCCTTTTGATCTACCATCATTGCGCCAAAATAATCACGAGTTTGCATGCGTTTACGTGCATCATAAAACGTAATGCCTTTGCGCTGTTTTTTCTCCCAAAAAATATGTGCATAACGCTCTACTTTTTCCCTGCTTTCTTGCTTCTCAGGATCGACAACAGAGAATTTCTCATCGATGTTGTAGCTTTTCATCAGTTGAGCTATACGATTTTTATTTCCCAAAAGTATAGGATGGGCGATACCTTCCTGTTTAAGTATTTGAGCGGCTTTAATAACGCTATATTCCTCACCATTGCAAAAAACAATGCTTTTTGGAGAGGTACGCGCGCGATTCTGTACCATTCGAAGTACCTTGCTATCTATACCCATTCTGTCAAGAAGATGGTCTTTATAAGAATCCCAGTTAGTAATTTCCTTGCGCGCTACACCGGATTCCATTGCGGCTTTAGCCACGGCAGGTGCTACATGCGTAATCAAACGATTATCGAAAGGTTTGGGTATAATATATTCACGACCAAAAGAAATATCTTTTTGATTATAAGCGATATTTACCTGTTCAGGAACAGGAGCCTTGGCCAAATCGGCAAGGGCTAAAACAGCAGCCAGCTTCATCTCTTCATTAATGGTGGTTGCTTGCACATCTAAGGCTCCACGAAATATATAAGGAAAGCCCAATACATTGTTTACCTGATTTGGATAATCACTACGTCCAGTAGCTAAGATAGCATCGGGACGTGCCTTTAAAGCGAGTTCATAGCGGATTTCGGGATCCGGATTGGCCATGGCAAAAATAATCGGGTCCTTAGACATAGTCAAAAGCATTTCCTCACTTAGCACATCGGCTACGGAAAGACCAATAAAAACATCCGCGCCCTTAAGGGCTTCTGCTAGGGATTCGATGAGAGTATCAACTGCAAATTCCTGCTTCTCTTTATTGAGATCTTTTCTCGCTGTACGAATCACCCCTTTGCTGTCACACATAAGAATATTTTCCGCTTTAATACCCAATTGCTTATAAATACGAGTACAAGAAATCGCCGCTGCTCCGGCACCATTGACTACTACCTTAACCTTTTGAATTTTCTTTCCTACAAGTTCTAATGCATTAATAAGCGCGGCTCCTGAAATAATAGCTGTGCCATGCTGATCGTCATGCATCACGGGAATATTCAGCTCAGCTTTGAGACGGCGTTCTATTTCAAAGGCTTCAGGAGCTTTAATGTCTTCAAGATTGATACC
The DNA here is from genome assembly GCF_002904345.1 of Bacteroidetes bacterium endosymbiont of Geopemphigus sp. Taxonomy (GTDB): domain Bacteria; phylum Bacteroidota; class Bacteroidia; order Flavobacteriales; family Blattabacteriaceae; genus GSPS2-BC2016. The sequence continues at coordinate 945,987 of NZ_PEIH01000005.1, read as the reverse complement.
ACCAAAAGTAGGTGCGATAGCTTTAACCGCTTGAATGAATTTCTCGGGATCCGGCTCTGAAATCTCAATATCAAAAACATCAATACCGGCAAATATTTTAAAAAGAAAACCTTTCCCCTCCATAACCGGTTTAGAGGCCAGCGCGCCTATATCTCCAAGTCCGAGCACCGCCGTACCATTGGTAACAACCGCCACAAGATTTCCTTTAGCTGTATAATCATAAACTTTCTGATGATCCCGGTAAATTTCCATACAAGGAGCAGCTACACCTGGTGAATAAGCTAGAGAAAGATCCCTTTGAGAGCCGTAACCTTTGGTAGGTGATATTCCAATTTTACCTGCAGGGAAACGACTGTGATACTCTAATGCTTCTTGTGCAAGCTGATCTTCTTTACTCATAATAAAATATTATTTTTTAATGACAATGTCCATCTGATGATGGCATCACTTTTCCTGCATGCATCTTATGCAAATGTAAGGCGCCCTTTGGTGGAGAAAGATAGGGTATACCAAGTTCAAGTCCTCTTAATAAGAGCGACGCACCTACAAAAAATACTATCACAGGAACAACTTTTAATATTTTGTTTTTAAACTGAAGGCCAACGAAATTGCCTAAAATAACTGTGGTAAACATCAAAGGTAATGTGCCTAAACCAAAATATAGCATAGAAAGTACTCCCGAGAACACCTGACCACTGGATATGGCAGCAGTAAGGGCGATGTAGACTAGACCACAAGGTAAAAGCCCGTTAAGACAGCCTGCAATAAAAAGCCCGGAAAAAGTTTTCTTTCTTATAAAATACCCCAATGATAAGCGCAGTTTACCTAATAAGCGCCCATAAGGCTTAAGCCAATAGTTTCGCAAAAAAAACCTTGCGGGTATGAATACAGAAATCATCATACCTATACCCAGCATTACCGAAAGGAATCTTTGAAGGCCGGCAATGGAAAAGCCGTAACCGATCATACCAAAAATCAAACCCAATAACGTGTAAGAAAAAATACGTCCCAATTGATAAGAAAGATTCTGCAAGAGCATTTTTACCTTTCGATTACGATCTATAGCAATAGCAAAAGCAATAGGACCACACATACCAAAACAGTGCAAACTACCGGCCACACCCAAAATAAAGGCTGTACTTACAATTATTGTTTCCATACGAGGGGCTGTTTCATAAAGTATTTTTTATTATCAGAGCTCCATCTGATAATAAGAACATACGCGCCTTCCCGAAGTACTCTTGCGGGAATAAGCTCTTCTGAGCGGGCATCCAGATTAAGGGACTTATTAACATCCCAGAGTTTGTCCGAGGGACACAACAAATGAAATTTTCCGGTGGTATTGCCAGTGCGGAAAGCTTTAGGAAAATGGATTTTTATACCCGCAAGTAAGACTTCCACGAAAAGCTTTTCAGGCAAGACGTTGGCGTTGTTGCGCTCATCGATGATATCTTGATATTTCATCTCTTCTTCATAGTAACGATCAGAAACCAATTGACTCGCTACATTTGGACGAATGAAAGCTATATATACTATAAACACCATAAAGGTAATTAACGCAATAGCAAGACCTGTACCCCAATGAAACCTTATTTTCATGATTCCTAAAATTTAAAAGGCCCGAGAAAAGCCGTGGTGTAAATATCCATAAGACGTCCATTCTGATCATAAACCCCTATACGCAAACTTGTTTTAGCCTGAGAGATTTCCGCTCTGGGAATAATAACCCTGAGTTTTCCACGATGGTTTTCTCCCTTGAACAATCTTAACTGTTTTTGATCATAAGGAAAGTATATTTCACCCTTACAACAAAGCACTTTAAAATGCAAATTAACAGTTTTTGAACTCTTATTGATAAGAGCATACTCATAAAAATTTAGGATCTGATCCCCCTGAATATTATACTCAGAACCGGGAACTCGCAGAATTTTAACCTCTACCGGGGTTCTAAAAGCCAAAAGCACACCTAGCATACCTACCAGCAGCACTAAAACAGCCGTATAAGCGAACATACGAGAAGTAAATTGAGATTTTTTCCGCGTGGAAATACTGTATTCCGAGGTATAGCGGACCAGCCCACGAGGTTTATCGATCTTATCCATGATATCATCACAAGCATCCATACAAACAGTACAGTTGACACATTCAAGTTGTGTGCCATTGCGTATATCTATTCCCGTAGGACATACAGCTACACATTGCCCGCAATTAATGCAATCGCCTTTACCCAACTCCTGGCGGTCTTCGCCTTTTTTAAACTTAGCACGTCCAGTAGTTCCTTCCCCTCTTTTATAATCATAAGCCACCACTATAGTGTGCTTGTCAATCAGCACGCTCTGGAAACGTCCATAAGGACAAACCAACGTACAAACCTGCTCTCTAAACCAGCTGTAAACAAAATAAATAACTCCAGTGTTGATAAAGATCATCAAAAACACCCCTGCATTTTGAAACGGACCTTCCTCTATAGACTTAAAAAGCACATCCGCACCTAAAAAATAAGCGAATAGAACATGTGACATAAGAAGTGAAAGCAATGCGAAAATCGACCATTTCAAAAATTTTTTTCTAATTTTTTCCTCATCCCATGCTTGTCGATTCAGACGCTGTTGTGCGCCTTTATCTCCTTCTATGGCATATTCGATCTTGCGAAAGAGCATTTCTAAAAAAATGGTCTGAGGACATAACCAGCCGCAAAAAATTCTTCCATAGACCACCGTAAAAAAAATAATAAACACTAGGGTAATGATCGTGACTAAGGCGAAAAGGGAAAAATCCTGTGGATAAAAAGGAAATGAGAAGATAAAAAATTCTCTTCGAAGTACATCAAATTTCAGAAAAGGATCTCCATGGACGTTTATAAAAGGAGCTGAAAGAAAAAATAATAATAAAAACCAACTAAGAATAGTACGTCGATAATAATAACGTCCCTTAGGCTTGCGCGGATACACCCATTTACGCACTCCCTTCCAATCCATGGTATTAATATGATCACGAAAACTATCGCTTTGAGTAGTTGAGGGAGAATTAAAATCGGATTCCATGAAAAAGATATAGAAAATTTCGAATTCAGCAACAGGCAGTTCATCTATAATTAGCTAATGTTATGCCAAATATTTAAGGAACACGCTCATATAGCCCAGGAACCATTTTAATAGATTCGGGTAAATCGAGCTATCAAAGAAACGGCCACCTTCTCTTGAAAAGCTTCTACATGGCTTTCAAGATCTTTAAACTTAGTGATAACTACATAAAGTTATTCTTTTTCAAAAGACTGAATGCTCTTATAAGCTCTAGCATGCAAAAAACCTTTCTTGGTCTTTAAACTATCTAATACGCTATCAACGGTTTTTAAAAAATTCGCTAAGCCGGGAATTGGAAATTTGAGAAAAGATAACATGACTAACGCCGCCATCGATTTTTTGACCTTCAGCGCGAATGAGTTGGTAGGCTTTAAAACGAATGTGATGTCTATATCTCTTGGCACAGGTCTTCTCTCGTTAGCTTCCCAATAATCATCGATGCTTTCCAAATGCGGAAAAATGATATAACCATACTTTGTACCTTCATTTATAGACCTTAGAAATTTCACGATTTTATAGCCCTTTTGTTCTTTAAAAACGGTATATACTTTATTAAATTCTTTAGATCATCATATCATCCTTAGGTCGGTCAGTAGTCTTGTAAATCACGATCACCTCCTTATTTTCGAGGTCTTTGAACAAGCAGAAAAAAAGATGGCGAAAATATAGCAAGGATATAAGCCTTATAACTTAAGAAAAGTTCTACTATTTTGACTACTGCTCTTCCTCCCAAGTAACTTTTTCGCCTTCAGGAGCTTTCCCGTCAGATGGTTTTTTAGGATTTCTATTGATAGAATAAACATAGCTTGCGATTTTCTGTATATCATTTCCTTTGATCTCTCCTGATGCTCCAAAAGCACGCATAGTAGGGTTGTTCTCGCTTCCATACCATGCCATATGGAAGACGTTTTTAAATAAACTCTTTTCTTGTTTATTAATCCAGTAACCATCTGTAAGGTTAGGTCCTATATTCCCTCTTCCGTCAGCTTCATGGCAAGTAGCGCAGCTCTCTTTAAAAATCACCTTACCTTCTTCTACGAGATTTTCATCAAAACGAGCCGTTTCGAGCGTCATCTGAGGACGTGTTTTTTCATAAGCCTGTATCTCAGCTAATTGTTTATCATAATCCAATTCATATTCCTTTTCAGGATGAGCAAAATCAGTAAACGTATAAGCTAGAAAATAAATAACTGCAAACATGATAGTGAGATAAAATAAATTAACCCACCAAGAAGGTAATCTATTGTCAAGCTCTAATATCTCATCAAATCCATGATCTATAACTGCCACATCTTTTTCCTCTTCTTTAGCATCTAAAAAACCACTTCTATAGAGTCTGACAAAATAATTCTTCCGGTTCTGCTCAACGAGCTTACTACGCTCTTTTTGAGAAAGAAATTTAAGTTTTTGATTGTAGATGAACTTATTAAGTACCTCTAAGATCAGCAGTAAAATTAAAGAGATAATCAGAACAGATAAAGAAACAGGATGCCATATGTAAGAGACGTTTCCTCCAGAGAAAACATAGAATACAAAGGTTATGACGATAATAATAAAAGGAATGGTTATAAAATCGGGTACCCTGGGTCTCATAACAATTTATTTTTATCCTCTTGCAAAGGAAGGTCTCTTACCTCTTTATAATAATCTTTAGGTTTTCGATAAACAAAAAATATAGTCAAACAAAAAAAGAGAAAAAACAAGATTAGGACGAGCGACTGAAGTAAATCAGCATAAGGAACTTGCGCAAGGTGTTTTTTAAAAAAACCTATCATATCTATCGGTTCTGCTCGGTTTTCACTTCCAGAGCTTTGATATCTGTTCCGATGCGTTGCAAATAGGCAATGAGCGCGATGATTTCTCTTTTTTCAAGAGGGACAAAACTTTTTCCTTCACGCTTTTGCTGTTCGTTAATCTGCTCCTTAATATCAGGAGATTCACTATAAATACTTGTAATAATCTTAGAGGCTTGAACATCTATATCTTTATATGCCTGGGCAATGTCGTCATCAGTATAGGGCACCCCCAATTTTATCATAGTACGCATTTTTGCCAGCGTCGCTTCAGTATTCAATCTTCGATACATCAACCAGGGATATCTGGGCATAATGGAACCTGGAGAAGTAGAACGCGGATCATACATATGTTTAAAATGCCAGGAACTCGGGCTTTTTCCTCCTTCACGCCCCAAATCCGGCCCGGTGCGCTTAGATCCCCAAAGAAAAGGATGGTCATAAACGAATTCGCCTGCCTTGGAATATTCCCCATAACGCACTACCTCATCTCTAAAAGGACGTACCATCTGCGAATGGCAAGCGTTACAGCCCTCACGAATATAGAGATCCCGACCCTCAAGTTCCAAGGCACGATAAGGCTTCACGCTTGATATAGTAGCAATATTGGATTTAATTACTAGTGTAGGAATGATTTCTACCGCACTTCCGACAGCTATTGTGAGTAAAGAAAGAACGGTGAGCTGTACAGGCTTGCGCTCTAGCCATTCGTGGAATTTCTCTCCAGAATTTCTCTTTTTAGAGCGCTTTACCAGAGCTACCACCTCTGCAGGTTCATCAGCTATAAAATGTCCCATTCTAACGGTACGGTAAAGATTATAAACCATTATAAAAGCGCCTATGAGATAAAGACTCCCTCCTATAAAACGCATTTTATAAAAAGGTACGATAGCCGTTACGGTATCTAAAAAATTTTTATTCATCAAGGTCCCATCGGGCTTAAATTCTTTCCACATCTCAGCTTGTACCACCGCGCCCCAATAAAGCGGAATGACGTAAAAAATAATACCTAAGGTTCCGAGCCAAAAATGAGCGTTCGCTAAAGCATTGGAGTAGAGCCTGATGTTCCAAAGTCGTTTAACCAACCAGTAAATAACACCAAAAGCCATAAATCCATTCCACCCAAGAGTACCTACATGTACATGAGCGATGATCCAGTCCGTAAAGTGTCCAATAGAGTTTAAGGTCTTGGTAGCAAGCATAGGCCCTTCAAAAGTGGCCATGCCATAGCATGTGACCGCCACGACAAAAAATTTCAATATCGGATCATCACGCACCTTATCCCAAGCCCCTCGAAGGGTAAGTAATCCATTAAGCATACCACCCCATGACGGAGCGATGAGCATAATAGAAAAAACCGTCCCGAGCATCTGAGCCCAGCCAGGGAGAGAGGTATACATCAAATGGTGAGGTCCAGCCCATATATAAACAAAGATGAGTGACCAGAAATGTATGATCGATAATTTATAAGAAAACACAGGACGTCCGGAAGCTTTGGGAATATAATAATACATTAAACCGAGTATAGGCGTTGTCAATACAAAAGCTACGGCGTTATGGCCATACCACCATTGTACCAAAGCATCTTGTACTCCTGCGTATATAGAATAACTTTTCAAAGAATTTAACGCAATGGGCATTGCAAGATTGTTGAAAATATGCAACATAAGAACAGCTATCCATGTGCCGAGAAAAAACCATATTGCCACATACATATGCCTAACTCTTCTTACAAAAAGAGTTCCGATTATATTAATGCCGTAGATGATCCAAACCACCGCGATAAGAATATCTATAGGCCATTCATGCTCAGCATATTCCTTGCTGGTATTTATCCCTAAGATATAAGTAACCCAGGTAAGCACGATCATAAGCTGCCACCCCCAGAAATGCGCCCAACTAAGTACATCGCTGAACATACGTGTTTTAAGAAGACGCTGCAGTGAATAATAAGAGCCGGTAAAAATAACGTTGCCGACAAAAGCGAAAATAACGGTGTTGGTATGAAGCATTCTCCAACGTCCATAGCTCAAAATTCCAAAGGAATCTTTAAGATGTTCTCCTAGAAAAAATTCAGGAAGTTCAGGATAAAAAAGCATCAGCGCGATAGCCAAACCTGCAATAAAGCCAATGAGCGCCCAGAAAACAGTGGCATATAGAAAAGCCTTCACAATGCGATTGTCGTAATAAAATTTCTGCACTTCCATTTGATACACTATAAAATTTGGTTCTTTTTATTTTCTTTTTCAGAAAGTGAATCATCCATAAGAATTCTTAAAGCCGGGGATTCATCGTCATCAAACTGCCTATTTTTCGCATTGATTATGAAAATAATCAAAAAAACCAGTCCTAAAGAAATGCTGGCTAATATCATTAACAGCAATATATCCATATAATTGCAAAGATACGCCTTGAAAATCTTTTTTAATGTTTATTGAAATTGTATATGAAAGCGGTTTTTTATTTATATTTATTCTAAATTATTTTCCTCTTAACAGGTGGGAGACTATCCAGGTAGAAGATGTAGCAAAGAGCATTACAGATAATGAACTCGCTGGCATTAACAAAGCCGCTATAACTGGCTTAAGATGTCCACTTATAGCAAAAGTCAAGCCTATAGCGTTGTAGAATAAGCTGATTAAAAAAGCAACCATGACCAGTTGAATACCCATACGAGAGAGGTTTAAAAAATAGGGAATCCGGTGAAATTTATCTGCTTGCATAAGAACATCACAATCGGGCGAGAAATTATTCACACTTTCAGATATTGCTACCCCTACGTCGCTCTGCTTAAGCGCTCCGGCATCATTTAAACCGTCTCCAAACATCATTACGCCATAGCCGTTTTGCTGCAATTGATTTATATAATCGAGCTTCTGTTGAGGATTTTTCCAAAACAACATCTCACTGTTTAAGGGAAAGAGCGATTTTAAAAAAGGTCTTTCTGCGTTATTATCTCCTGAGAGAACAGAAAGACGGTAACGGCTCAGATGCTTAAAAAGATTTTTTAATCCCCGGCGATAACGATGATGGAAGATAAAACATCCCAGAGTACGTCCCTCTATCGAAACAAATACTTGTGTACGGTTTTGCGCTCTTTTTTGTATAGCACCTATATAATCAGCTGAACCCGCCTTGATAAAAGAGCCATTGATGCACGCCTGCAAGCCTCTTCCGGGGAATTCCTGAAAATCGCTAACCTCTTTTACAGAGCTATTCTTCAGATAATTACACAATGAGCGACTAAGGGGATGTTTGGAATTTCTGAATAAAGCTGCCAGGGAAGAATGTTGATTTTTATTTAAGGGTGAACCCTTATAATTAACTTGTGTACCTTCACTTTCAGTTAACGTGCCTGTCTTGTCAAATACCAGAGTATTTACTTTAGTCATACGCTCTATAGTGTGGATATCTCTGACATAGAGACCCTCTCGCGAGAAAATACGCATCAAATGTCCAAGTGTGAAAGGTGTAGACAAAGCTAAAGCGCAAGGACAAGCCACGATTAAAACCGCGCAAACCGCTTGAAAAAGGCGTGCCTGATCAAAGTAATACCAGTAAATAGCGGTAAAAACAGCAGAGATAAGCACAATAAGAGTAAAATAATAACTCCAGCGATTAACCAAACTATCAAGGTATACCTTTGATTTTTCAAAAGCCTGATGACTCCACAATTGGATCAAACGACTCTGTTCAACCTCTTTAATTACCTCTACTTCAAGGACGCCTCCTCGCTGACGCCCTCCGGCATAGATCCGATCCCCGCTTTTATGGGAGACCAAACGCGATTCTCCGGTAATAAAGCTGTTATCGATGAATGCCTCATCACTTATCAGTATAACATCAGCTGGGATGATTTCTTCATTTCGTATAAGAATACGATCGCCCTTATGTAAATCGGACAACAAAATATTCTCTTCTTTTTGATTATGAATGCGTGTAACGGCAATAGGATAAAAAGATTTGTAATCACGATCAAAAGCCAGGAATCGATAAGTTCTGATCTGAAAAGCGCGCCCGAGCAACATAAAAAAAACCAAACCAGAAAAACTATCGAAATAACCCGGACCAAAGCCGGTAAGCACCTCATAAAAACTTCTTAGAAAGAGTACCAACATACCCAAAGCAATGGGAACGTCAATATGTAAATTCTTTTGCAATACAGCAGTATAAGCAGACCGAAAAAAATCTGTAGCTGAATAAAACATCACCGGAAGAGAAAGCAAGAGCATGAGCATTCGAAAGAAATATTGGTTATCTTTGAGCCAAAGATCCCCATGGGAGCCTAAATATTCAGGGAAAGCTAATAACATACTATTGGCAAAACAAAAAAAAGCAATAGTTATCTTATAAAAGAGATAAGAATCCCCAGATGGTTTTTTGTTTTCAAGGCTTTCAAGATTAAGTGCCGGCTTATAACCTATTTTATTGAGAAAATGCGCCAACTCGCTTAATTTATATTCTCTATTTTTGAAGATCACGCTTAAAGTTCGAGCGCTAAAATCTACCGTTGAGCAAAGTATAAAAGGTTGAATTTTAGGAAGATTTTCCAATAACCATACGCAAGAGCTACAATGAATAGAGGGTATGAAAAAGCGTACCGAAGTGCTCTGATCATCATCAAAATCGACCAACTTTTCTCGAATAGATTTTGTATCAAGAAAATCAAATTGATAAGTATTTTTTTCATTAGGGATAATACCCGGCGAATGGTTAAGTTCATAAAATTTCTCCAGGTCGTTTTCATGCAATATCTCATAAACGGTTTTACATCCTTGGCAACAAAAAATCTTATGGGAAACTTTTATGTCATCTGAAGTTTCTTGATTACAGTGAAAGCAGTGATGAATTGACATTCAATAGGTTTTTTTGTTTCTTAAACAAAGATTAATTTTGTACTGCAACAAGTCTCCTGTTTTAGGATTGCTCTATGAACAAAGATATGAACTCTGAAATTCTCTCTGGAAACTTATTTCTAAATCATCTTACCCAAGATGAGATCAAGGACTTTCAAAACGAAAAAAAAATCTTCTCTTATGCTAAAGGAAAAATTATAGCCAGTGAAGGTACTTTTGCTTCGGGAGTTTATTTTTTAATCAAGGGATTAGGTAAAATTTCAAAAATCGGCATTAACGGAAAAGAGCAGATCCTTCGTTTTGTAAAAGCAGGCGAGGCTATTGGCTATTGCTCGGTACTCATGCAGAGAAGTCTTAGCGCCTCGATCTATGCTATAGAAAATTGCGAAACGCTTTTTTTCCCACAGGCGCTTTTTTTGAAAATAATTGAAAACAATAGCAAGTTTTCTCTTGAGTTGCTTAAACAAGCCTTAGGCAAACTCGATGATGCTGATCATGCTATTAGTACTTTGGGTCAGAAAAGGATAGGAGAGCGCCTGGCCGAAAGTCTACTGGTAATGGAAAAAAAATTAGGCACAGATACAAAAGGCTATCTACGTGCAACACTTACACGAGAAGAACTCTCTGCCCTGATAGGAAGTGCTACAGAATCCACCATACGATTACTTTCAGTCCTTAAAAAGGAGGGCTTGGTAGAATTGAAAGGCAAGAAAATAAAGATTCTTAAACATGAAGAGCTCAGAAAAATGAGCCTTTCTTGAAAAGTTTTTACTTCAACTCACATCCTTGCTCATCATACATTGGATAAAGAAAATCATCATAAGGAAAGCGTTGACTATGCAATCTTTTCACCTCTTGATAAAGCAACTCCTTCAAATCTTCTAGTCCCTGACCTGTGTGAGCGGAAACGAAAATTGTATGCTCAGGATCTTTTGTCAAATAACTATGCTTCCACTCATCGAGAGAAATATTTTCTCTGGTGCGAGGCGTCAAGTCATCATCAGTTTTCTCTGTGAAACAATAGCAATCTGTTTTGTTAAAAATCACAATAACGGGCTTATCAATAGCCTTGATCTCAGCAAGCGTATCACGAACTGAGCTCATATGATCTTCGAATCTCTCATGGGAAATATCCACTACGTGAAGTAAAATGTCAGATTCTCTTACCTCATCCAAGGTAGATTTAAAGGACTCGATGAGCGAAGTGGGCAATTTACGTATAAAACCTACTGTATCGGCCAATAAAAAGGGAAGATTCTTAACTATTACTTTTCGCACAGTAGTATCAAGCGTGGCAAAAAGCTTATCTTCGATAAAAACATCAGATTTACTTAAGACATTCATCAAAGTAGATTTACCTACGTTGGTGTAGCCTACTAAAGCTACTCGCACGAGTTTGCCACGGTGTTTGCGCTGAACGGCCATTTGTTTGTCAATAGTTAAGAGCTTTTCACGGAGCCGACCTATGCGCTTGCGAACTATTCGACGGTCGGTTTCGATTTCAGTCTCTCCCGGACCACGCAACCCGATTCCTCCTCGCTGACGCTCTAAATGAGTCCACATACGCGTTAAACGAGGTAAAAGATATTGATACTGGGCTAATTCCACCTGGGTTCGGGCATAGGAGGTCTTTGCGCGCTGAGCAAAAATATCGAGAATTAACTGGGTGCGATCGACGATCTTTCGCTCAAATAATTTTTCAAGATTTTTCAATTGGGCTGTAGAAAGTTCATCATCGAAAATAATCGTATCTATAGAATATTGATTGATATAAAGCGCGATCTCCTGCAATTTTCCAGACCCAACAAAGGTTTTCGGATGTGGACGATTAATTTGCTGAGTGAATCTGGCGTAGACCTTTGCCTGTGCTGTTTGTGCAAGAAATTCAAGCTCATTAAGGCATTCCTGGGATTTCTCGTCCTCTTGCATCGAATTGATCAGGCCTATAAGTATGACCCTTTCATAATAAGTTTGTTTTTTTTCGATCATAAATTTACTTGATATTGATCGATATATATTTCATATTCTTCGCCAGAGTGCAATTCTTTGCATTGCTTGGGCTTAATGTATCTTAATATATCTGATCTATTATAATATCGCGAAGTATTCAAAAGTTTAGATAATTGTTTAGTCCTTTATTAAAATTTTTTTAGCTCAACGGAAATCAAAATAAAAAGTTCTGAAATGGCTTTTAAAACTTCTATAGTTCCGGATATTTCTAGAGCCTATAATTATTTTCCTGTGTTTTCCGACTCTGAATAGATAATACCTCCTGTTTAGTTTTGAGTATAATCAGTAATATCTGTGTGAGTGAAATAATCTTCTTTTCGTTCCCATTCATACTCCTGGGCATATTTTAAATTTTTCGACATAGAGTAAACGAATCGATTCCAAAAGGAAAAAATCATATTGAGCCCCGCTATGAGCGTAGTCCTGGGATAAGAGGTGGATATTTTATATTGACTGCGACGGTATTCCAAAAAAGCTGTGATCAAGAAATCCTTGTTTAAATTATAAGCTACTGATCAAATTTAAGTCAATTTACTTGTTGCCTCCGGTTTTTTGTATATCATTTTTCGAAATTTTATAAAAACTCATTTGCGTATCGGTGATACCTGCCGTAGCTCGGATATTGAGATCGCTTTTGATCGTTTTTCTTTTATTATGAAAACGCATTTTAAATCTAAGATTTTAAATCTATATTCCGTACCTACTTCCCATTTTCTTTCCATATTTTCTGAAATAGTATTTTCCTTAAAATTTAAAGATAAATTACGTCCTAGTCCTGTCCGTCGGAGATTTGAAACTGATTCTTGAAAGTCATGTTGAGCTTGAAAGTCATGTTGATTTGGAGAAGTGGACTGAAATAGCTCGATAGCATAACATTTCCATAATGTATAAATTGAAATGGACGGTCCTTCTGATCTTTTCTCTGTGGATTCTGAAAATAATCTATATTATTTTGTATATTCCTTACCGTGTAAGAAGATCGGTAGACATAAACTAATTCAAAACGCTCTATATAAGGATCTAAAGTATTTAATCGTGATAAGCCGTTATAACTGATACACCAGTTGGAAATGGGAATTCTATGTTTATAACCCAGCTGTATTTTATAAGGATCTATTTCAGCCGCAGCCGATAAAAAGCTGGTAAAAGAATATCCTGGCTGGATAAAATATGTGTTTTCCCTTCCCATTCGCGAGGCGATAACTTGTGAGTTCCTTTAAATTACGTTGGGTAAGTAGCCTGAGATTGCGTAAAGAGGTTTTTGATGGCTAAAAAACTCATTTCATAAGAAGACACTCTCGCAACGGAAAATTATTGTGAAAACCAGGTGTTGATGGGTCGGTATCCTTATTAAAATTCTCCTGAAAAAGACGAGTATTGAAGCGCCTGTGAAAGTCCAAATCGATTCGAAAATCCAGGAAAATCTCTAATTAAAGATTCATTCGCAAGTTTTTATCACAATATTTGTCATAGCAACTTATTTCCTGATCATCAAGAATAATCCATCTATTTTCTATGACTCTTTATCATATATCGGATTGTGGTCTCCAATAAAACCCCCATAATGGACCGCGACTACTATAGATACCTGAATCTGAATAATTTCTCTGTCCGAAAAAAGCCGGGATTGGGTAAAAACTGCTTATAGTCGAACTATTACATTGAGCTTTTTAACGCTTGAGATCAGCATTAGTAGGTAATATTTTATAGAGAATCGGACATTTTTATCTTTAGTAAGCGCTGATTTTCTTTCTTTTGTTTTTGCTTTGAATAAGCATTTAAAAATGCAATTTGTCTTTGCATCTGCATATCATATTTTTTGATTTTCTCATCTGATCTTTTAAAATCTGGAATTTGGTTATACAAACTCTCAAAATTCAGATTCCTCGAGAGACTAATATTTTCTGAATTCTGTATATGATTACCCAAACGTTTTTGCAGATCCAGATTCTATGCATCCCTGGTAGGTGACTCCATAGCCTAAATTAGTTTTGAACCAGTCTATAAAAGGAAGCGCCTCTATGAGAAGTTGATAGTTGATATCTAAACTTTGATTATATCGTATAGGTTTTCCTATTTTGAGAAAAATGTACCATATTACTGTTTCAGAAGGCGCTGAAAAAGCCATCATTCCATCGAGCAATGTCTGAGTGCCAGAAAAATAGTTTATCCTGAGATCCTTAGTTAGGATAAAACCGATTTTATAATCCTAATCTAATCGAAAGTTTGTACTATAGAAAGAGCTAAAATCGGTATTTGAAGAAGAAATATCGTGACTTTTGAGAAGTTAAATATCTCGTAGGAGATTTTCTTCATAAATACGTGTATTTTTTACTTTGAAACTGAGCAAACTTAGCAGTGGATTGATGCTGATTTCGCAAATTCATTTAAGATAAGGAATCCATTTTGCTACTTGTTTCGCCAATTTCCATGAGCGAAAAGGTTTGTAAAATTTTGAAGGAAAAGAAAAGCTATAATTTAAACCAGTTTCTACATTGCGACGAAGTTGGTATACCTTATAGATGTCTTTTGACAGATCATTTCTATAAGAGAGAAAGAAAGAAATTTTCTAAATCCCAGGGTCTGGAAACTGATTTTATTTGAGCGCTGATCTTGCGCATATTAAAGTGATAACCAGTAGGTGCTCTTTCTATAATCACGAACAGATTCTTTTAAATCCGATTGATCATAGTTCATCGGGAGCCGTAAACCCCATTTCTTGGGAAAGAACTTATCTAAGTTAATAAGTAGTGTTAATTTTATAATCCTTCTTGCTTTTCTTCGATCGCTTTGAGGGTTTTTGCTCTAAGGATCCGAAGCACGCGCCCATATAATTTCTACTCATGGAAATCTGCCAGAGATCAGCCAGCATCAGATCAAGCTTCCCCGTAGCGGGGTAGCCTTCGCTTTTATTTATACCAACGAGCTTAAGTTCAACCTATAGCAACACATTTTTAACAGATCTCTCAGGAGAAGTATTGAGAAGGCCGATTAGCAATACACTCAGAGAACCCAGAGAAGATCGACGATGATTTTGTCTTTATGCTTAGAATCGCTAACATAAGAAAATCGATTGATGAATCTATAATTACTCAAAGAATCTCTTTGCGAGAGAACCTTTATAAAATCTTGTATAGCCACTTCGATAAGATTTTCTTGCGGCCAGATTTCATCTACGGAAATTCTTCCCTTTGTGGTATATTTAACCGGGATCTCATATCCGTAATAATTCATTTCGTTACGGCCTAAGCGCAAAAAAGCGCGGGCGCTGAGATCTAAGGAACTGTCAGAAGAATCATCAAGATTTTCAGCGTGTATGTACATACGAAGTTTTTTATAAAGTCTATAATCGTCATCGTAATCAAGGAAAAAACCTCACGCACGTTTTTCTTCCACAGCTGGTTGGCTTTGGAGTTTATGATGAGATCATTCCAAGATAATAACCGCTGCTCAAATCATTTTCTTTGTCGCCATTGGGAAAATTAGGATTTCCTCCTCGAGGAACATTTGCCAAAGACCAGATCTCCGGACGAGATATCAAAGAAATTTTGGACTGATCCGTATCGGAATTATCGATATCTACCTGATCCCTCATACCTGAATCAGTTACAGGTTTAAAATAAGTGCCTGTCCAATGACAGACTTATTTTTGAAGGCACTTTATGCTCACGAAAGGAATAGCGCCTATCCAGCGAGTGAAAAAAGGGAGCTCGGTGTTATAA
Organism: Bacteroidetes bacterium endosymbiont of Geopemphigus sp.; assembly: GCF_002904345.1. Lineage (GTDB taxonomy): Bacteria > Bacteroidota > Bacteroidia > Flavobacteriales > Blattabacteriaceae > GSPS2-BC2016. Next base: position 930,523 of record NZ_PEIH01000005.1, on the reverse strand, counting down.
GGTAGTGTGAAATACGAAAATCGGTATTATTTACCGCCTCATGGTTATATTACACTTTCTGAGTGAGGGGTTTTTCCGAATAGTTCACCAACGTTGCACCAACGTTAAATTTCATTGAGAAATGATGATCGATGTTCAAGTCCAGAAAAGTGCACTCTATAGAAAGGAAATTATTATGATTATCAATATCTTACCATATATTTTTTCCCTTTTAGTAAAGGGTTGACAATACGAATTTATCCACTCTGATAATCAACGGTATAATCCACACCTTCCAAAAGCTGCTTGCCCTCTATCATCAAACACATGGAACCTTCAATTGTATTCTCCTTTTATGCAATAGCGATTCTTATTCATTTCTTGAATGACATCAGATTTTTGCATGGAATAGAGATCATCGAAGGCATATTTCGACGCGGCCCTTGGATCGATCGAGAACCAATCTCTGATATTTTTACTAAAAGACTCTGCCTTGGTGAAAATGACAAGTCCTTGTTCAGAATTTACATAAGATCCTTCTTCAGAATCGAAAAACTATCGCCTAGATCCTGTGTAGCCCCCCGGAGCGTTCCTTTGTACTCTTCGACTTGTATTGAGGCGATCAAAATTCATGATATGAAGTAGTAAATATTTTATATCTCCGCTCTTTAAGTAATTTATACTTTCTTCTCCCAGCTCATCATAATAGAGTTTCAATAAAAAATCCTTTTCTGAGAACCGTGAACTGAGACTGTAGATATTTTTCATCATTAATTTCCACATCGGAGAGTTTACATCTAAGGATTGATTAGGGAAGTTTTATAATTAAAGCCTCAGGAGCAGCCAGATCGTTAGTTAGTTCACTTAATTTATATAACTAACCGCTCCGAGTATTGCGCACACGAAAATCGAAGATGAGCATTTGACGATCTTAAAGTCGTCGTTTTAAAGAAATATAACCTAATTATAGTGTTAGAGGTATACTCATTCGATGAGAGCAATCTGACATTCCTTTTCACAACAAAATGTTCGCCATTCTGATAAGAAGGCCAAGCTTGCAAAAGTCTCTCAGCTTATATTGGATCTCTAATTTCATTTATTGCACCTGTTTATGAAACAGCCTATTACATTGTTACCTGGCGTAGGTAGGTTGGCTTGTCCGCTCTCACCGAGAGATCTGAGCGCAAGAATAGAGAGACGACTTTCCGCTTGCCCACTAGCTGTTTTATCAAGTACCCATACCTCGAGCTGCTCTACCAAAAGATTGGTATTGATTTGAGAATATTCCATAAGAGCTCCGTTGCAATGTTCATGAAAATAATGCGCCAGAAATGCTGATTGTCTTGATAATCTCTAGCTCTCTTATCGAACGATTACAAGGCTCCCTCATCAGTAAGCCGTAAAAGTTTGCGTTTGGGAGCGCTGCTGAGAAAATACGGTGGTAATAATCAGTTTTACCAAATTGGTATTCTCCTTTTATCCCGAAAAGGGATTGCATTCCCCATATTAAAGAAGTACCTAATGGCATGCTGACATTCTCGAGCTCGTATTTGATAATACGATCTTGGTTTCCTTTGAATCCAAGATTCATGCGATTTTCAAAGGAAAATCCTGCGTTGGTATCGTAATTCATCTTAAACTCAAGATTCTTTCCAACCCGCCCCAATGCAGATACCTACATTTTACGATCTATATTTATAACCGTAGAAGAACGTACTGTGAGGTGGTAAACTCGGATCCTCTATTTTTGATATATTGCCCCTAAATCCAAGCCTATGCGACCCTGCGGAATGAGCTAGATAGCGCTTCCTCCGAAGATTGCATCGAAAAATTTGGATTTCGACTTAATTATTTGGGAGTAGACGTCGATTTTTATCCAGTGCGATTTCTTTTTTGTCTTTCCTAGGGACTTTTTGTTCCCTCACGATTTCATCAAGAGCTCGGAATTTTGAGCGATAATAATCTTGTACGCGGTTTACGCAATATATAATCTCTATATTGCTGAATCATTAAATAAAGCGGCACTCCTACGTAGATTTTTTCAATACACTTTTCTATTACATAAAGCTTTTTGTGAATATTGTAATGCACGTATTCTTTAAACGGACTCTCGAAATAAAACCCCACCTTCTTTTTCCAAAAAGGGATCGCGCAAACGCAGAGGATCCCCTTTCTACGCCCTTAACTGCAAGATCAGCACGTAAATAAAAATAAAAAGGGAGATAACCGAAACAAGTGAAAAACCCTTAAATACTTCTAAGGACCTCTTTTACAAGTTCTTCTATAGAAAGACTAGGTTCATCACGCAACAAGATATCGATGGATTTCTCTGTATTTTTCCTCGAAAAACCTAAAACCTCAAGAGCGCTTACCGCCTCTAGCTTGCGCATATTTTTTTTACCGGAGAGCATAGGCTTATTGGATGAAAATGAAAATATTTTATCATTGAGCTCCATAACAATCCTCCGAGCGGTCTTCTCACCTACCCCTTTTACTCTCTGGAAATCCTTTGTTTGTTCTTCAAGAACCGCCTGGGCTATTTGCTGAGCGCTTAAGGAGGACAAAATCAAAAGAGCCATGGTTGGACCAACGCCATTTACCGAGGTAAGGCGAAGGAACATTTCACGCTCCTCCTGGTCATAAAAACCGTAAATTGTATGCTCATCATCCCTGATGATAAGATGAGCATACAATTTTATGCTTCCCTGCTCAGGAAGCTGTGAAAAAGTGTTTAGAGAAATACGCACACGATAGCCAAGACCATTCACATCTAGTATTACAAAAGATGGATTTTTTTCCGCGAGATCTCCTTTTAAATAAGAAATCATTTTAAAGATAAATTATCAATCATATGCAATTTTAATAAATTTAAATTTATGAGACTTTAATTTAGAATTAAATACACCTATACGATTTTATATTTATAAATATTTCATATGGTATAATTTATGATATTCTTATATATTAAAAATAAGAGCAATATATCGCGGGGAAAAAAATACTCTTTTGAGAGTTTAATAAATTTATACTATTAATCTATAAAAAGATCGGTTCTTAGAGCTTTATTTTAATAACGGGATATGAAAAGCGGGCAGTCAGATAAATAAGGTTATAAAAAAGATTCTTTAATATTTTATAGTTGACTTTTTAAAGCTATTCTAATAAGATACTTTTTGGGTCTCTTTACGGCGATCTCTTCTTTCGAAAGGATTTTATAGCCCTGGTTTTTATCAAAGGACTTACCAGTAAATTTTGACTCAATTTAAATTGATAATGATTTTTATTAACGTACCAGATCTATTGAATCCTTTGCTTTTCCATTAAACGAATGATTTGTTTTATCACTTTCTACATCGATTCGACAATCGAGGAATTTACTCGCAGCTTTTATTTCTCGATCACCCAAATAAGCTCCCCCTTTTGCCATTATTTTAAGATTCTCCTGAGAATCTTTGGCATTATAATTTTCTTCATTACAAACGAATACGTTTTGATATTCTTCCTTGTTAAGCTTCGTTTACTGAACAATTCGATGACGAAAATCATGAACCAGATCATTCCAGCAAGTGTTATTACTATATAGCTTATCATGTTTCGAGTTTTGGATTACTTTTTCATCAATTCTTTAGCTTCTTCAAGCTTTTCGATATTGCCAAATAATTTCTCAAATCTTTTCTTAAAAACAGCCTCATCACCAACCATAAGAAACAAGTAAACCGTAGCCATGGCATGTAGAGATCAATTTCCATCCCTCTGGCACGTCTACGGAATTTTCTAAATCGACCGATCCCGTAAACCCGAGTCTTTACGGTAAAGCGTGGAGGATTGATCGCTTTGTCCGGCGTCCTTTTCTAAAATTGTTTACTATCTATAGAAGATACTTCAGGGAAATTGTTCGCAACACAAGAAGATTCATAACACGAATCGCGACGTTTGCGCTCAAACATACGTCCTGTTTCAGGGGAAACATCGTTTAAAATTTCATTCATTTTAAGAGATATATTTAAAGGTTCCCAAACGTATCTATCCCGAACCTCTCGGGAGAGGTCTTTAAGAAAGTATCATAGAAGATCCTTCTTTTTTCGCGGTAAGCCCTGTCAGACGCAGATTCACCTGCGGAATTTTCATTTGCCGGATTTACAACCTTGTCCTAATAAGTAATTAAAGTTATCGGTTAGATCTCTTATTCAATCATTTGTTTTATGATCTTTTATACCATTCCGTACAGAATATTATTTCCCTCATTGTCTTTTTCCTCTAAACGGGCGCCTTTTTCTTTAAGATACCTTAGCAGTGCGGTATTTTTTTCAAAGATAGCTGTTGAAAAAGCAAATGAAGTTCCGGATTTGTCTTCTAGATTTATATTTTCGTTAAAATACTCTACCATAGGTTCTAACAATTCTCTTGAAGTCTCAACAAGATGTAAAGAGGTATACCCTAATTCATCATTTCCGTTAACGCCGGATTTTCGTGTATTATCCCACCCATATAGGCTCCCATAGAGATTTTCCTTGTTTTATAATAAAACTGCGAGCGATTTTTTTATAATCCGAACTTGGGTATTCTTTTTTTACGCTTTCCGAAGAAGTTGGCAGTGAATGAAATAAGTTTAGCTACGAGGAAATCCTTTGATTTAGCTCTTCTATCGGCTTTTTTCTTCTTTGCTAAACTTACTTGAAAAGCTAAATAATCTAGCTATTCTGTTTTTTAATCTTTTCCATAGGCTTTCAGACTTGAAAGTTGTTCCGATCTCCTGAGCAAGACCTTGCCCAGTTAATTGGGAAACATATTTACTTTTCAAGTAAGCCTTTAAAGTGCTTTGTTTTCGGTATTTCTCCTTATTTTGAAACAACTCCCTAAGAGGGTTTCCCAAGGATTCATAGCGCAAATTCCTCTGATAGTTGAAATCCTTTCTCGCAGAAATATCGTTTGGATCATCGGTAAAAGACATATATCGAATATATTTGTTGTCATGCCGAATCTTTTGTAAAGGCCTCCGGATAATCTCTTAGGTAAAACTCCCTTGCTTTTTCAACGGATAAGTCGCCTAAACTGATATAAGAAATCTCAGAGCATCCTCAAGCATGCTTGCTATGAGTATATTGGAGAGAGCCGCTTTGTTAACTCTAATAAGGCGCTCGTTTTCATATGACTTAACATCCTGTTTATGCACATAATTCACCATTCCGGAAATCCCCTGAGGATAAAAGCCATGGAAGAATAAGATCTGTCTTCTTGAGTCGAAGAAGAGTTCTTTTGCCAGATGTCCTCTTCCATCCAGAGTATTCTTTCAATAGATATAAAGTTTATTAGAATTTCTAAAAAGCTGCTCTGAGAACATCAGATATGCGCTATCAAACTCCGTTGGGTAACGGACTTAATCCTAATGTTTTATCAAGTAGATTTTGATATCCGATACGCTTCAAACTTATTTTTTAAACTCATCTGAGCACACGTATTTCGCCGATTTTTGTAGGGTTTATTGATATTAACTTATTGATTATAAAATATTTATATATCTCTCATGTATTTAATATTTAAAAAATACATGTCACGCGAGAGAGAAAATATCGTAGAGCGCTACGTGGCCTGTAGAAGGCAACGAAAAAAATTAAAAAGGCTGATTTTTTATACTTATAAAGTATAGTTTTGATCAAAACATTTGAGAAGACAAATTATCAAAATAGTATGAAACACAGATTTTTTAAGTTAAAATGGAAATAGAATTGTCTCTTCTGGAAGACAGTGATTAAATGTGAAGGTAAGGGAGATGAACGAAAAGCTCAATAAGATTGAGCTCAAAAATAAAACAAAGTTAGCCATAATTGATTTGATTGATGAAAAAGTAGAAAGTGATATGGAGAAAGTATTAAATAGAATAGATATGCTGTCCAGCGAATTTAAGACAGAGAATCAAAGTCTTAAAAACGAAATTAAGATTATGTATTGGGTTATAGGTATATCCATAGCTATCATAGGTCTAAGGATCGCCCTGAAAAGCTAGACATGGTATAAATACAACTAGAAATATAGGAGCTTTTAAAGTCCTTTTTTTAAGATGAGTTTTCTAGGAGTTATTTAAGAAAAAATGGGTTGTTTATTTTCAAGCTCGTTAAATACGCTCCGTCAACAAAGCAATAGTATGATGCTTATCGGCAAGTTCTTTCCTTGAGCATTTTAATTTTACAATCGCGATCTATTTCAGATGAGAAGACAGAGGTTTTATCGAAAATAGCTTCTAAAGTCTTGCTTTTAAATATTTTACTAAAAGCTACCAAGTTAGTCAATATTTAGATCGGAAAAACAAATTGTTAATTTGTCGATGATGTGGAGATCTTCGAAGTCTTCCATACCTCTTGAAAATGATAAAAAAAGTGCTTGAGCTGCGTTTGCGCGCTTGAGTGTCCGGCGGCGTATAATATAATCGCCGGTCGGGTATATAAATCATAAAAAATCTTTCTGAATCAATTAAGAGAATGCCTACCTTGATTAAAGATTATCACGTTTAAGGCTTTTTAAATACGCTTTGCCGGAACCTCAAAGAGTCTCATTCTCAATAAAACCTTAGCGATAGAGAAGACCATATCCTATCTGAGATCAACCTCAATAGGATTGATAATTTTTTATCCTATCCAAAAAACTCACGGAAACTCTTTAAAAAACCTATTAAAGAAAAAAAGTGCGCAATAACTGATTATAAGCTTATCTGTAGGGACAAGCTCGTTAAAGTGGCGATATCCACCTACAAGAGGTTTTTGAGCTTTTAGGACACGCAGACAGTAATCTGCGTTGGTTATCATAAATAAAACGCTCCTTCTTAAAAAGAAGAAAGGGTAAAAAATAGTCTGGATTTATTTAAAGTTTCCAAATCCTAATACGGCTATCTTCCTTGCTGAGACACAAATTATCCAAATTTCTATTCATATTGAAAGTTTTATAAGTTCTGAAACAAACTTGAAGCTTATCGCCTTTTTTTAAATAAATGATCTGATCGACGATACTATCAATAACAACTATTCGGGTATTTTAGCCCCTCTAAAAACAACTTGGTTATCATCTAATTTGCTCGTTTTTATAGGTAATCCAGGTGCTAAATAGTCCGAAAGTTCCGTCAAAACCCCTTTGACAGGATCGTTATCTAATCTGATTAAATAAGCCAATTTATAAGCGCCTTCTTGATCTTCCGTGATGGTTCCGCTTTGAGGGATCGTAAATGCTTGTTTTTGTGCTATTAACCATATTCGATTTTAGGATATTACCGTTTCGGTATCTGAAAAATCATCTTCTTTCCAACCATCATCAGCATCTTTAAAACCGGCACATCCCTCTTCGCTGAGCTTTAACAAAAGTCTGCGTTGATCAAAAGTTATTCTATTGATCTAAGCAATTCCATTGTGTTCCGTAATGACCTTTAAAGCAATTAGTTAGCATCGTTCTATCGCATCATACCTTTTCTTTCTTGCGTATCAATTTTTCCCTAATTGCCTATTTTAATATTCATCTTGACATCGAGTTGACTCTTGGGAATTCGGTCGACTATAGTTTCATGTTATTATCATCTTAAGCTACAATTATACATAAATTATAGTATAAATAAATGATAATTATTTTCAATATATTATTGAATAAAAATTAATACATTCTTTTTTTTAATATCATGTATTGTAAGTCCGGACGGATCACAGATCAGCAATGGTCAAATCTGGTGTTTGAGACTTGAAAACTCAAGAGGTTTTTGAGCTTTTAGAGGGGCTTCTGTGTCCTATCTATGTTCCATAAAACTTCTTGTGGGATCGAAAATATATCCTTGAGTAGCGCTTTATGAGAGATAAAAGCGGAACTTCAGAAAAAGTTTATAGCTGAGCTTTATGCTTAACTTTCCGAAGGAATCAAAAATAAATAAACACTAAATCATTGATCGTTTCATTAGTTAAACGAACGTAGTCTTTCAGACAAAATTTTTTTGATAAATAGTCTAGGTTTATGATAATAACATCAACTATGTGTTTTCGTTAATTTATCGGAAAATATAACTCTTTGCAAATGAATAAATAATTGAAAATAAATATATCTATTTTTAGATAATTATTTTTTCCTGAAATAAATGGTGATGGGAACACCTCTAAAATTAAAAATTTTCCGCAATTGATTTTCTATAAAACGCTTATAAGGTTCTTTAATATACTGAGGGGTATTGCAAAAAAAGGCGAACTGAGGAGTGAAAGTAGGCAACTGAGTACAATACTTTATCTTAATATATTTACCCCTGAGAGCAGGTGGAGGACTTGCATGAATAATGGGTAACATGAGCTCGTTCAGACGACTGGTTTTTATTTTCTGATGACGATTTTCAAATACCTTCATAGCTGTTTCAAGCCCCTTCAGAACACGTTGTTTCGTAAGAGCGGAAATAAATAAAATAGGCACATCATTAAAAGGCGCGATTTTTTCTCTGATTAGCTTTTCATAGGTCTTTAAAGTGGCGGAATCCTTTTCCAGGGTATCCCATTTGTTAATAAGAATGACCAGGCCTTTTCGATTTTTTTCAATCAAACGGAAGATATTCATATCCTGCGCCTGCCAGCCTCGCTGAGCATCGATCATCAACAAACAAACATCCGCATACTCTATAGCGCGCACCGCGCGCATTACTGAATAGAATTCGAGATCTTCAGTGACCCTGGACTTTTTACGAATACCCGCCGTGTCGACTAATATACATTCTAAACCGAAGCGACGATAGGGTACTTGCATAGCATCGCGCGTAGTTCCCGCGATATGAGTCACTACATGGCGATCTTCCCCCAGAAGGGCATTGATCAAGGTAGATTTCCCAGAATTAGGACGACCCACAATTGTGAATTTGGGCAGGATGTCAGAAGCGTCTTTCTCTATTTCCTTTTCAGGCAAGGCACTTACAAGCGCGTCCAAGAGCTCTCCGCTGCCGCTGCCGTTGGAAGAAGAAAGACAATAATAACGATCAAAACCAAGGGAATAGAACTCTACGGCTTGAGGCAGATATTTGGAGCTGTCTACTTTGTTAACCACCAAAAGAGCAGATTTTTGAGACTCGCGCAATAATTGGGCCACTTGATGATCCATAGCTATCAAGCCTGTTCTGACATCTACCATAAAAAGCAGCACATCGGCTTCCTTTATAGCTAAGCTTACTTGCTTGCGAATTTCTCTTTCAAACTGATCTTCCGAGCCGGTGATGTAACCACCTGTATCGATTATGCTAAATAAACGACCATTCCACTCAGAGAGTCCATAATGTCTATCTCGGGTAACGCCGCTTATAGCATCGACAATGGCCTCTCGCCGACCGAGCAAACGATTAAAAAAAGTGGACTTGCCCACATTGGGACGACCTACTATGGCAACAACAGGATACATGGGGGAGGTAAAATTTAACGCAAAGGTAAGGTGTTTAAAAATAACCCGCTTCAAAACCAAGTTCAGATGATATTTTAAAACATTTTATAAAATCAACGTCATCTTAAAAATTATCGACAAATTTTTCATGATCCAATCGGATTTTTATTTCAAACGGCGCCGTACAGAGCGGTCTTGCGCATTTGACTTATGTCTTCAAATATTTATAGTCTAAGAAATTTCCATAAAAACTCTCCTCTGGGGATTGGATGTACAATTAACCCACTTTAAAGTCTTACTAAAGCATGTATGCCCTTTGGCAAGGGATCTAAAATCACTTTTTATCTCATTTTCTTGTCTTTTGAGCCGAAGCGTAAAATATGGTAAAGCCAAAAAATTAACAGAGCGAATGCCGTCGCGGTGAATATCGTGTTCGGAAAATTCCCCAGCAGGCGAAGCCCTGCGAAAGACCACTGAAAAAAATCCCCTATAGCAAAAAATATAGTCGTCATGGCAAATAAATGTTTTTCTACAGAAAGAAAAGTTAGGTAATATTTGTACAAAATAAAAGCACCAGCATTAAGAAAATACCGGAGGTCAATCCATTGAGTAACTTTTTATTTCATCCACCATTGAATGTAACGCTCCTGATCTTTTGGGTAAAACGTCAATGTAAGACTCGCGCAATAGTTTCCCGTCCGGGACGGATACCAAACAAGCCTGTTTGCCCTCCCCAAAAAATTCAAAAATTTATGATAATTAGCGTAAAGGATGGTCTTACCACTATCTTCAGGGACGCCGAAGGGATTCATTGCCTTTCTGTGACCACATGAAGTTTCGGAGATCCTATTCCCATTTATACTTCCTCCTGTAGGATTAAACCTAAAAGATTTACCTTCTATTTTTCTGCTGCTTTCTGAATTATCATACCCACGTATATTAAAAATCTTTCTGGAATAATTGGATTCCGCATAGTTATTTATACGCTAAGTATCCTCTTTTTGGGATTATTGGCCATAACCAACCTTACCGAGTTTATTCCTATACTCTTTATGATCTGCCTTGGCACTCTGTAGTTATCATAGTTTACAGCTCCTGTAGCGAAAAAATTAATACCTGATGTTGAAAAACTACTATTTTCGCTCGCATCAGAAAAAAGTATAAACACTTCCGGGTACATATTAACCTACAAGAACGCCGTGATAACGATATGTATTAAGCAACGTAATCAAAGAATAGTTCCGGATCAAGGTATAGCCGCCATAGATCATGTCACAAAAAGTCTTGAATTTTTAGCCATTCACCGTAAGATCATATTCACTGTATCATATATTTGATATTTTTACAGCTTGCTAAAGCTCCTTTGTAAACCGTTTCTGGATTAAGTTCTAGATTATCTCCTAACAACGCGATTTCAATTTCCCAACCCCCGAGTGCGTCTCTAAACACTCATTACTTACATTATATATTATTAAACCGGATCCGGATTTGGGATATTATCATGCTGCTCTTAGTTAAACGAGGTATAAGAACCCACTTTCCTTTAGCAGGCGCAGTAATATCTAGAGATGCCAAGATATCGGGAGATTTGGTGACCAATCTGAGCAAAAAGCGAATGTTCCGGTAAAGGAAAAATGAATAACAAGAACAACCCAAGCTGAGCAAAGGTTGGGAACTTTTGTTTTTTAATAGCAATATTAAGATTCATGATTTACTGAATATAAATGTTAACATTGGTAAATGTATACAATAATTAAAATTAATTATTTGTAATTAAATCATATTTTATACTTTATAAAAACATGATATAAATAAATATTTGTATCATATTTTATATTTAAAATCGAATTATAAAACTGAAAAATCAACGTAACAAATAATTCCTTAATGGGTACGATATTTGCCATTGAATGAGATCCTCGGAGGGTCACTAAAAAATCCTCTTTGGCAAAGAGAATAGATCCATCACGATAAATAGCTATTTATGTAAAAAAATCAAGCCGGGCGCTTTTTCAAAAGACTTATCCTTTATAGATGAAACACATAAAAAATCTGAAAATTTCAAAAATCTGCTCTATTACAGGTATGGGCTCGCTGTCATCTCTCGGTATTAGTGATGAAGAGATTATAAATAATTTACATTCTGAAAAAACTTTTATAAAAAAAATATTCACAGGTGATAAACAAGTATGGGCAGCGCCTTTAGCTTTAGAAGCGCAAGAATATATCTTCTCATTTCTAAGTCGCTCTTCTAAATATAAATGCCTTGACCCAAGCGTATTGTTGAGCATGCTTGCCGCCGAAAAAGCTCTTAAGCAAGCGCGATGGGGCGCTCAAAAACCTATAGGAATCAATATAGGTTCTTCACGTGGGGCCACTCATGCCTTTGAGAGTCATTTCAGCTATTTTTCAAAAGATCTCGAGGGCAAAGCGCAAATACTGAGCTCACCTACCACCACCTTAGGCAATATCGCTTATTGGACCGGACAACATCTGCAAAGCACAGGGATGGCTTTCAGCCATTCTATCACCTGCTCGAGCGCGCTGCACGCGCTTTTAAATGCCGTGGTGTGGTTACATTCAGGTTTTTGTGAAAAATTTATTGCCGGAGGCGCTGAAGCTCCTCTGACCCCTTTTACCATAGCACAAATGCAAGCTTTAAGAATTTATTCAAAAAAAGAAGGCCCTTATCCTTGCCGGGCCGGGGATCTTAAAAAGAGCGGCAACAGCTTTGTCTTAGGGGAAGGCGCGGCTGTATTTGCGCTGGAAAAAGGGGTGAAGAAAAATGCCTTAGCGCTGATAGAAAATATAGGATTCGCCACAGAAACGCTCCAAAGCCATACTTCCATATCGGAAGAAGGAGAAAATTTGCAAAAAAGCATGAAAATGGCCTTAAGTCATAGCTCAGCGGAAGAAGTTGACGCTATTGTCACCCATACTCCGGGAACACTAAAAGGAGATTTTGCGGAATATCGAGCGATCCAAGCGGTATTTGGGAACTCACCTTTGCTGATTACCAATAACAAATGGAAAACAGGACATACCCTTGGCGCTTCAGGAGCCCTTAGCCTGGAGATGGCCGTAAGAATGCTTAAAGAGGATATTTTCATACCACTTCCCTTCTATGGAGCAAAAACCTATCGGAAAAAAATGAGAAAAATTTTGGTAAACGCCACCGGCTTTGGAGGCAATGCTGTAAGTATTCTGCTCTCTAAAAACCTCTGAACTATGACCACTTTATAAAGGAGGAAGATTTTATACTACATTTACCTTTCTTAAAAAAAGGGTACTATGGAAGAAAAGCTCCACAACTGGAACAAAGAAAAGATATTGAAACTCTACCAGAGGCCTCTTTTGGAGTTAGTTTATAAAACCGCTGGCATCCATCATCAATATCACGATCCGAGTGTCATTTAGGTCAGCTTCTTACTCTCGATAAAAACAGGAGGCTGTCCTGAAGATTGCGCTTATTGTCCGCAAGCGGCTCGATATCATACAGATCTTCAAACTCAAGGGATGATGTCTGTGCAACACGTCAAGGCACAAGTCCTTCGGACCAAGTCCAGCAGCGCTTCTCGCATCTGCATGGGAGCTGACCTGGAGAAATGTCAAAGACGACTCTGAATTTGATCAGGTACATCGAAATAGTGCGAACGCTTAATCAAATGGACATGAAAGTCTGCTGCACGCTGGGAATGCTTACGGAAAAGTAAGCAATACGTCTCTCACATGCCGGATTGTACGCCTACAATCACAATCTGGATACCTAAACTATAACAGAGAGATCAATCTCTACCCAAGACTATGAGTATCACCTAAAAACCCTTAAAAATGTACGCAAAACGAATATCACCATATGCTCGGGAGGAATTATAGGAATGGGCGAAACCCCGGAGGACAGAGCAGGTTTGCTTCTGGCCCTTTCGCGACTTGATCCCCATCCCGAGTCGGTACCCATTAATGTCCTAGTACCCGTGGAAGGGACACCGATGGAAGATCAAATAACCGTGGAAATATGGGAGATGATTCGTATGATCGCCACAACCCGCATCATCATTCCCAAATCTCAGGTGCGTCTTTCAGCTGGCATAACTCAAATGAGCCCGGAAGGACAAGATTGGTGTTTTATGGCAGGAGCGAACTCTATATTCGCCGGAGATAAATTGCTCACCACATCCAATCCCGATATCAATCAAGACATAAAGTTATTCGAAGTCTTAGGCCTGCAAGCACAAAAGGCTTTTGCCAAGCATCCCAAAAACGCCCTTCACTAAAAGAAGAGTCTACAAATTATTCAAACCCTAAAGAAAATGCTCGCTGGAGCAGGCCAGGACATATCATAGCGCGCAACGAGCAAAAACGATTCAAAAAAAATCCATAAACACATTAGGGGATTTCTGAGAGGATTTCCAGAGATCGGGGTATGCGAAAACCCTCATGCTGCAATTAGATAATAGGCTAAAAGGATATTTAAAAGAGATCTGGGCTGTCCCTTTCAAAATATCTTCTCAAGGGTATTCTAAAAACATCAAGCTCGATGAGTCTTTTTAAAAGAGAAGAATTCTCTTTTGAGAGGTAAGTCTTTGGATCAAAACACTCTGAAATGAAAACGCCGTTTTGAAGATCAAAATAAATCTTTTCTATGTGATCAACACTGGGATAAAAACCTAAAAATTTTGTCAGTCCCATGATAGATGAAAATAAGGGGAATAATTTTTTTTCATTTAGTTGCTTAAAAGAATCCGTGAGGTAAGCGAAAAGATCGGAATCAGGCTGGTCTTATTTTAAGTACGATGCCAAAAAATTCCGATAAGGAAATCGCCAAGGCTATTTTCGAAGGATACCTCTGTAAGCTTTTATAAAAATGAGCACTACGTATTTCCCTAATAACTTTTAAGACGTTGCTTTTTTGGCGGAAAAGAGTGATAAAAACCTGAAGAAGTCCTTACCTTGGACTCTTGTTCTTAAGATAAAAGATCTTAAACCGTAGGTTTTGGTATAGCAGCAACAAATAAAAGAATAATCTTCATACTTAACCGTACTGATCACTATTTCCTGAAGCTCGTCTATTATAAAATACTATCCGTAATATTTAGAATAAACCTTGCTCTTGTAATGTTATCGGGTAAAAGAATTCCGGTAAAAAAAAGAAAAACATTCTCATTTTCAATAGCTATAAAGCAATTTAAAATCTATAAATTTACTTCCTTATCCTCATATATATGTCTGAGCTTCTGGATTTTTTTAACCACCTGTTTAATCCCGAATGGATTTTTTTGCACTTTGGAAATACTGCACTTTATATTCTGATGCTCATCATATTTGCCGAAACAGGTTTGTTCATAGGGTTCTTTTTGCCAGGGGATTCTTTGTTATTTACGGCAGGTATTTTTGGAAAACATTTATCTAAGAATTTTTATGATATGCCTTTTTTTATCATCATATTATTAGTGGCTCTGGCGGCTATTCTCGGGAATATCATAGGTTATATCTTCGGTTACAAATCTGGACCCATGCTCTATAAAAGGGAAGATTCATGGATTTTTAAAAAACGGCAACTGATCGTAGCTAAGCTCTTTTATAAAAAATATAAAGCCGCAGCCCTGATCATCAGTCGATTTTTACCCATTCTGCGCACTTTTGCTCCCATTGTGGCGGGCGTTGTGCGTGTAAACTTTAAAGAGTTTATGACTTATAACATCGCAGGAGCTTTTTCCTGGACATTCTCAATTATGCTGGCCGGACATTATTTGGATAAAATTTTCCCCAAACTCAAATACAATCTGGAATGGATCGTTTTAATTCTGATTTTAATCACGACCTTACCTATTGTCATAAAATTGATCGCCACTAACTACAGAGGAAGAGCTCCTAAAAAAAGTTCTCACTTAAGATAATCTTTATAAACAGACATAGTATAAGTCTAAAATAAGCTAATGCAAAAGATGTGCATTAGAATTTACTAAAAAAAACTAAGTTTTGTTCTCTGCGAAGACTCTTTTTTTGCTTAAAATGCCTTATAAATCAAAGATAGATTTGCCCCACGGTAAGTCCCTTTTGTGAAATACTTTAAAGATTCGAGGTGGTTTAAGTATTGTTCAAATGATTTATAGTTTTATAAAATGTGCTATTAAGGAATTAATCTATGTAGATTCTATAACTTTATGAAGTTTCGATATAAAAATCAAAATTTACCTATTTTTATATAGGTACTCATTTTTTAAGTAAATTATTTTAATTTAATCTCTATAAAGTTTTATGAAAATAAAAATTGTGTTATTTTTGCGTATATGATACCAGGGTACATTCAATATCTTCTTCTCTATGGGCACGATTGTGTGATTGTACCAGATTTCTGGGGTTTTATATCGCATGATGGAGTATTATTGCATCGAGTGGCTATGGCAGAAAAAAATCACACATGAACAAGCGCTTATAAAAATACAGGAAACTGTAAAAGAGTGGAATAAAATTCTTGATGACAAAAAATTATTATATCTGCAAGGCATCGGGCATTTTGAAAATTCCGGAAATAACAGGTGGGTATTTCACCCGGAGAAAGATATAAATTTTCCAACCGAGAGCTTTAGATTGTCGCCGGTGAAAGCTTTTTTCCCATTATGCATATAATAAAGAGGAATCGTCGCGCATTGCGTTATGCCGCCGCGGTATTTTTCGTAACGGCTATAAGTTACGGGTGGTATTACAAGAATTACTTCGAGCCCTTGCAAAAAGGATCTTTGAATGCGCTGAGCAGTATTGTTCCTTTTTCTTTTCATGAGGAAGAGGAACACGAGGATTATTCCAATAAAAATGATATTGAAGAAGAAAGATCTATTGCATCTAAAAATTACCATGTTGTTTCCGGAGTATTTGCTTCGGATAAGAGAGTAAAAAAACTTATCAAACACTTAAAAAAAGATCATCTGCTTTCGCGGATTTTTAAGGAAAATGAAAGATTCTTTATCACTTACGGCGAGCTATTCAACTACTGAAGAAGCACAAGCAGAGCTGAACACAATCAAGTGTCCACACTCCCGATGATCAACCCTGGATAAAGATCTCTCAATAAAACCTTCACAATTTTATTTACCTATGAAAGAACCTAAGTTAGCTTCAAGCTCGCTAACAGTGATGACCAATGTCGTATTGCCTAATGAAACCAATAAATTCAGTCATATGTTTGGAGGTGAGTTGCTGGCAAGAATAGACCGCGTATGCTCTATAGCTGCTGCTAAACATGCCGGAGGAGATGTAATGACGGTAGCGGTTAATCAAGTCTCTTTCAATAAACCTATTCCACTGGGCAGTGTAGTAACAATTGAGGCAAAAGTATCTCAGGCTTTCTCAACTTCCATGGAAGTATTTGCCGAGGTATTTATAGAAGATATCACTAACGGCGCTCGAGAGAAGGTCAATGAGGGGATCTATACTTTTGTACACATCAACATCGACGCAACGCCTATAGCCGTACCCAAATTGATCGCTGAAACTGCGCAAGAGAAAAAGCGGCTTGAGAGCGCTTCTCGTCGCCGTGAACTCAGCTTAATACTGGCAGGAAAAATGGATGTGAGTAAAGCCCGGGAATTAAAGTCCTTATTCTGCTAAGAAAGTTTTTTATATCAATCTCTCTTATTATTAAAAAATCGCTGCAATAGCTCCTGAGATACTTCAGGAAGTACGGACCCTTTTATTTGAGTTTTAGGATGAAGCTTTACTCGTGCGCTGGAAAAGCCTCTTTTAGGGTCGCAGGCTCCAAAAACTAATCGGCCCAGCTGGGACCAATATATGGCGCCGGCACACATTACGCAAGGCTCCAGAGTCACATACAAAGTGCATTCTCTGAGATACTTTCCTCCCAAATAGGAGGAAGCCGCTCCGATAGCTTGTATCTCCGCATGCGCCGTAACGTCTTTCAATAATTCTGTAAGATTATATGTCCTGGAAATAATTTTTCCGGCGCAGACAACGACAGTTCCCACAGGTACTTCGTTTTTCTCAAAAGCGCGTATAGCCTCTTCAAGCGCCTTTTTCATAAAATGATTATCTTTCGAAAAGATAGCTTAGGAAAATATTATTTTGCTTTCTTATCATCTTTCCCCTTAACATCGTTCTGTACGCTTTTCACCGCCGCTCGGGAGGCTTTCACAGCGACGATCACCGTATCTTTAGGATGTTCGATACTGTATTTATCAGTTGACAGATCCTTTACGGATATTCTCGCGCCTATGGCCAGAGAAGTAATATTTATTTCAATATTATCCGGCAGATTTTCCGGAAGTGTTTTTACTTTAAGCTTTCTAAAGGTTAATCGAAGGACACCACCTTGTGATACTCCGATAGAGCGTCCGAGGACTTTCACGGGAATCTCCATAATCACAGGTTTTTCAGGTTGTAGCGGACAAAAATCCGCATGTAAAATAAGATCTGATACCGGATGGAATTGAACATCTTGTAGTACAGCTTCAGTTTTCCCACCATCTGACCATTTAATAACCACGGTATGTGCCTCAGGAGTATAGACAAGGTTCTTAAAGCTCGATAAAGCCGTAGAAAAATGTATACTTTCCCCATTACCATACACAACACAAGGCACTTGCTCAGCATCACGTAAAGCTCTTGTTGATGATTTACCTACGTTCTCTCTTTTTTCTCCCTGAATGGTGATGGATTTCATATTGAAAAACAATTAAATAATGAACTTGCTACTTATAGACTCTTTATTATGTACCAGATGCATGACATCCGCAAAGAGGGCAGCGCAAGATAAGACTTTTATTTTAGATGGAAGTCCTTTTTTTAAAGGAATGCTATCGGTAACTACCAGCTCTTCTAAAGCCGAAAGAGCTATCTTCTCATAAGCTCTCCCTGAGAGCACCGGATGCGTAGCTATAGCGCGAACACTAGCCGCACCCTGTTTTTTAATCAGATCAGCCGCCATCACTAAAGTTCCGGCTGTATCCACCATATCATCAATAAGAATCACATTTCTATCCTTCACCTCGCCAATGAGATTCATATATTCAATTTCGTTGGCTTTTTTTCGTTCTTTATAGCAAATGGCCATCTCAGCGCTCAGATAGCTGGCATAGCTCTTAGCACGTTTAGCGCCTCCCATATCTGGAGAAGCTATAGTAAGGTTCTGCAGCTTCAGATCTTTAAGATATTGCGAAAATATATTTGATGCGTACAAATGATCCACTGGGATCTCAAAAAAGCCCTGTATTTGGTCTGCGTGCAAATCCATCGTCATTACACGCGTAGCCCCGGCAGCTTCGATAAGATTGGTCACAAGTTTAGCGCCGATAGGAGCGCGAGGCTTATTTTTGCGGTCCTGACGTGCCCATCCAAAGTAAGGAATGACCAGAGTTATATTCTTCGCAGAAGCGCGATGAGCCGCATCACACATTAAGAGCAGCTCCATAAGATTATCCGCAGGAGGAAAAGTCGATCCTATAAGGAAAACGCGCGATCCGCGAACTGACTGCTCAAAGGAAGGCTCATACTCGCCGTCCTTAAATTCAAAAAAATGAATGTTCCCTAGCTCTTCACCGTAAGAAAAGGCGATCTTTCGTGCCAAATCTTTGCTGCTTCTGATAGAAAATAAAATTGCTTTTTGTGACATCCTTATGCAAAGTTTTAATAAAAATATAGTTTATAAAGAAATACACCAGATTTTATCATCGTGGGGAATTCTTGAAAATACGCAAGGGAAGGTCCCTGTCGATGGAAGGAATAGAAAAAAAACTTTTTATAAAAAGAAAAATACCGGATAAAATCAGTAAAAATCCGAAGATTCGTCTGATTTTATACACCAGTTGATCCTTGAATTTATGTTGAAACTTGCTGGCTAAAAATATTTTCAAAAGATCTACTGTAAAAAATGTACACAATACAATAGATATATAAAGAAAAAATTCGTAAGCGCGATTGTATGTAGTTGATACCACTAGGACTACAGAAATCCAGAAGACCATTATACCTATGTTGACAAAACTTAGGAAAAAACCTTTAGCGAAAACTCGTAATGCACTATTTGAGGGGAAAATCTCATCTTTTTTAAAATGAAGGTCATTTCGAGAATAAAGCATAAACCATCCATAAATGGATATGATAACGGCGCCAATCTTAAAAAGCGATGGATGCATCTGTATGTAGGCAACGATTTCCCGACTGCTGTAATAAGCCAGTGTAATACAAACAATATCGGAAGATAATACACCTAAATTCATGATCACAGCAGCTTTGGTGCCTTTTGACAAACTCGTTTCTATAAGCATGAAAAATACCGGACCGATAAGTATAAAACTAAGCGTAATACCCAGAGTCATAGCAGAAAGAATCAACGAAAACACTCCTTAAGAAATAAATATTTTATATAGGTAACCACTGCAAATCAAGTTGCTTTTTCTCCACATCCGCATTTAATACTTTTACTTTCACAGCATCACCAAGGCGATAAGTTCGTTGTGCGCTCTTCCCCTCTATGCAATATTGTTCGGTTTTAAATACATACACATCGTCCTTCATATCTCGCAAACGGACCAGGCCTTCAGCTCCAGCAAGAGAGAGTTCTATATAAATTCCCCACTCGGTAACTCCGGAGATAATACCATCAAAAGTTTCACCGATGAAACGCTGCATATATTTTACCTGCATGTATTTTATAGAATCACGTTCGGCGTCGGCCGCCAAACGCTCGCGATGGCCTACATGTACACATTGCTCTTCATACGGAGCCGCAAAAGGGCTTTTACCTTTACTCAAATAATGTTGTAATAGGCGATGAGCGATGATATCGGGATATCTGCGTATAGGAGAAGTGAAATGAGTATAACAATTAAACGCTAATCCATAATGTCCTATATTTTTAGTGGAATATTTTGCCTTGCTCATCGCACGCATAGCTAAAGAATCTACTACATGCTGCTCTGGCTTGCCGCGCATAGCCATTAACAAAGTGTTCATGGTATCAGTAATAGTCTGACGATTCTTTAAATCAAGGGTATAACCCAAAGGTTTTACAAACTCTTTAAGCATCAATAGTTTTTCCATATCCGGATCATCATGCACTCGATATATGTAAGTACGCCCTGAGTTTTCTCCTTTTGAATTTAAGCTTACAAATTCCGCTACTTTAGAGTTGGCCAAAAGCATAAACTCCTCGATCAATCGGTGGGCTTGTTTGCTTTCTTTCCAAAAGAATTCTACCGGCTCATGTTTCTCGTTGAGACGAAACTTAATTTCGAGCTTATCAAAGCTAATCGCGCCTTTTTTAAGTCGTTCGGATCTTAATATTTCAGCCAGTTCATTGAGTTGAAGAATCTCTCTATAAAAATCACCCTGAGCTGATGAAATACGCTCTTGGGCTTCCTCATAGGTAAAGCGCCGATCAGAACAAATTACTGTTTTTCCAAACCACGAGCTAAGGGATCTTCCATCTTTATCGATTTCAAAAACAGCGGAAAAACACAATTTTTCTTCCTTCGGTCGCAGAGAGCAAAGTTTATTAGAGAGCGCTTCAGGTAACATAGGTACCACGCGATCCACAAGATATACCGAAGTAGCGCGTTGATAAGCTTCCTTATCAAGCGGACTGCCTTCTTTTATATAATGAGAAACATCGGCAATGTGCACTCCAATCTCCCAGTGACCATTTTCCAGCAAATTTATCGATAGCGCATCATCAAAATCTTTCGCATCGTCAGGGTCAATAGTAAAAGTTATCGCCTGGCGCATATCGCGCCGCAAAGCGATTTCATCGATAATGATATCCGAAGAAATTTTTTGCGCCTGCTCTTCGATGTTTTCGGGAAAAGCATAGGGAAGGTCGTACTCAGCTAATATGGCGTGTATTTCCGTATCGTGATCACCTGAAGTTCCCAAAACCTCAATGATTTCTCCTATAGGATTGGAGGCATGTTCAGGCCAATTCAAAAAGCGAGCTACTACCTTTTGGTTATTTTTAGCTCCTTTAAGTTTGTCTTTGGGAATATAAAAATCTACGTGTAGCGCTTTTCCACCCACTATAACAAAACCATATTGTCCTTCGGCAGTCAATTGAAGAACTCCTACAAAAATTTTTCTTTTGCGCTCGAGAATTTCTATTACCTTTCCTTCAAGACGTTTTCCCAGAGGTCTTTCAGTAAATTGTATTTTAACTTTATCTCCTGCAAAAGCAGAGGAAGTCTTATTTTTTGGAATAAAAACATCCTGCTCAAAATTCTCTACCCTTACAAAAGCATAGCCAGAAGATTTAATGTTAATAAACCCTTCTGCCAATTTCGGCTGAGATCCAGGATGTTTTTGTATTTTCTTTTGCTTACGTGAAGATTTTGAAAAAGTCGCTTGTTTAGCGGAAGGTTTCGGCGAAAAGACTTCAATGACCTCTTTTTTTATTGAAGACTTGGCTGAAAATCGACACAAGAACTTTTTTATTTTACCAAGCCAGGTAGGTGAGGGATCGCTGAAAGAGGATGTATTATTTTTCTTTCGAGACATCTATGTTATATAGTATAAGGGAATAAAGGTATAAAAAGCTTTTTTGAAAAGATCCATTAGAATAATTGATTGAAAATTTCTTCGATTTTGGCTGCCGAAATCACGCGAATATTTGCATGGGTGGGTATTTTATTATAAGAAGATACAAAAATAGCATCAAAACCAAGACGTTCGGCTTCCGAAATACGCTGCTCTAAGCGTTGCACGGGACGAATTTCACCACCCAGGCCCATTTCCCCAGCAAAACAAACTTTTGAGGAAACAGCTGTTTCCTCATATGAGGAAAGTATAGCTATGGTCAAGGCGAGGTCCATAGCAGTATCTTCTATACGTATACCGCCAGTAATGTTCAAAAAAACATCTTTTGCGCCAAGTTTAAAACCAGCACGTTTTTCGAGTATCGCCAAAAGCATATTTAAACGTTTGGTATCAAAGCCAGTGGCTGAACGCTGAGGGGTACCGTATACCGCTGAGCTTACCAGAGCTTGCACCTCTACAAGCATGGGACGAAGCCCTTCTAAAGCCACTGCTACAGCCTGTCCGCTGGAATTGAAATTCATTTGGGTGGTTAATATTTTTGAAGGATCGCGGACTTCCTGAAGGCCTGCCTCGCCCATTTCATAAATTCCCAACTCCGAGGTAGTTCCAAAACGATTCTTTTTCGCCCGGAGAATACGATAGGCATGGTGGCGATCACCGCCAAACTGCAAAACCACATCTACTATATGCTCGAGAATTTTAGGACCGGCAATCATTCCATCTTTAGTAATATGCCCAATCAGGATGACAGAAATACCATTTTCTTTGGAAAAGCGCATCAAATCAAAGGTACATTGACGTATCTGACCAATGCTTCCCGTAGAAGTGTCTAAATAAGAGCTCTGGAGCGTTTGCACCGAATCGACAATTAGCAAAGCAGGATGAAGTTCAATAGCATGTTTAATAATCTCTTCTAGATGATTTTCAGCCAATAGAAAACAGGAAGTATTTTCGCTTCTAAGGCGATGAGCGCGCAATTTGATTTGCCTTTCGCTTTCCTCTCCCGAGGCATAGAGCACGCGAGAGCCCTTAAGCCGAAGTGCGAGCTGTAAAAACAAAGTGGACTTTCCAATACCCGGATCACCTGCCGCAAGAATCATTGAACCAGGAACTATACCACCGCCTAATACCCTGTCGATCTCTGGATCTTTCGTAGAAAAACGTTCCTCTTGTGATAATGGAACGTCTGCTATGGTAACAGGCGCGGATCTTTTTACAAATGAAATATTATTACCTCGTATGCTTAAGCTCGCATTTTTTTTTACAGAGAATTCCACCAGGGTATTCCATTCATGGCAGTAATTGCACTGGCCCATCCACTGAGAGAATTCAGCGCCGCAGTTTTTACAGAAGTAAAGCTTTTTTTCCTTAGCCATTTTTAGCAAAATATGGCCTGGTCTTGATAAAAAGTAAAAAACTCAAGGCTAAAAAGCCACCTGCTATAGATAAACCAGAGTGAATGATATGTACAAGTGTTCCAAAACACAATCCAATATTCTTAGCAAAGCCTAATGAAAGGAAAGCCCATATTATGGCCGAATGATAAGAGCCAATATTTCCAAAAGCTGGAACTAACATACCAAAATCGCCCAATATTAAAATAAATAAACCTCCAAAAGGAGAGACAGAGGAGGTTTGAGGAGAAGAAAAAAATATAAGATAAGTCATTAAATAGTAAGATCCTAAGGTTAGAAGTGTGTGAAAAATACAAGACTTTCTTATAAAAAAAAGTTTTTTTAATTTTTTTCCTTACAACAAAAGCTATAACACCTATAATTAGGAGCGATAAAATAAAGTAATTCAGCGAGTTGCGACGCAATAAAATTTGATGAAAAAGCTCGTAAAATAAATCTCCTCTGGCTGCTATAGCTAACAATAAATCCATAAAAAGAATTATCACATCTACAGATCGCTCGGAAATTACGTTCCCCAAGGAATGGATCTATCAGTAAATCATCCGTTTTGTAAAGGAAGGTACAACGTAAAATCTCCCGATCGAGGAATAAGTAGGTAAGCACTACTGCCGATAAAAGATGATCAAAAGCTATGGAATAACCTATAGCATGCAATAAGTATCCCAGCGAATGGTACGACTGATGTAAACGAGTATGCCAAAGAATAATGAGATGATAAGCCATAATTTATCAGTCTTATTTATAAAAGCAAGACTTTTAAAATTCATCAGATGAAAATATAAGAAAGAGACTTATGAGTGATAA
Organism: Bacteroidetes bacterium endosymbiont of Geopemphigus sp.; assembly: GCF_002904345.1. Taxonomy (GTDB): domain Bacteria; phylum Bacteroidota; class Bacteroidia; order Flavobacteriales; family Blattabacteriaceae; genus GSPS2-BC2016. The sequence continues at coordinate 906,410 of NZ_PEIH01000005.1, read as the reverse complement.
CAAATCACCTACAAGCGGAAGTAAGATTCCTAAATATTTTTTTAAAGAACCTGACAAGATTCTGTTTTACATCGATTAGTTTTTTTGATCAGGAAAAATAATCCATGGCCTGAATTTTTTAGCCTCTTCAAAATCCACAAAAGCATAAGAAATAATGATGACAATATCATCTTTCTGTACCTTTTGGGTGGAGGGTCCATTTAAAATAACCTCTCCGGTATCAGACGCTCCGGTAATAACATAAGTAGAAAAACGCTCACCATTGTTAACATTAACAATATAAACATGCTCGCCTGTGTGGATTTTTGATTTGAGCACTTCAATCTTCATGATCAGAGGATTAATATAACGGACCTCCCGACAAAAATGGCAATAAAGGCCCTGTAGTGTCTTGACGGATCAAAGGAATCACATGCCACAATCGATTCCTCATCAGCTATGGAAAAATACTCCAAACGAAAAGAGCTTCCTGAAAAACAGCTTTTCATATAGAAGTCTATGTAAGAAAAGCGCTTTTCAAGGAAAAATTTCCGGACTTCCCTCTAAGGGTTTTATAAATAATAGCTGCTTGCTCTCTTTCAGAGATGGTTAATCTGAGATTTCTAGAACTCATAACTAGATCATAAGCTTCCTTAATGATGCGAAGCCTTATGATTTTCAAAGGTATTTTCAGTTGCTCGGTCATATATCAAATGATACAGAGCTGCTGAAAATCTTTTTCACCAAAATAAGCTCTGGCAGGGGAAACGATTTGAAAAAGGTGGTACAGTACAGCGACCACGCCCTGAAAATGCCCCACTCGAAAGACTCCTTCCATGGTTTGATCCAAACCTGAAAGTGACAGAGAAGAGATTTGAGGAAGTTCATCAAGATAAATCTCCTGAGCAGAGGACAAAAAAACACGTATCACAATCTGCTGATTCTAAAAAAGTTATATCTTTTTCAGGAAATCGAGCATAATTCATCCAGTCCTCTTTTCGATCAAACTGATCGGGATTGACAAAAATGCTGCAAAGCGTCAAATCGTCCTGTTGTTTAGATTCTTCGATCAGCGAAAGATGTGCTCCATGAAGTGCGCCCATAGTAGGAACAAGCCTTGTTGAAATTTTATGAAAGGGATCTAGGAAGGCTTTATGATCTGAAATATGGTAAAAGATGTACATAAAATGCTTAGATTGTGAAATTAGGACTTTTTATATAAAAGGAAAACGCCAGGTTTTTATTACCTTTGTATTCCTCATTAAAAACTAATCCTTAACAAATATGACCGGTAGACGTATCTTGTACATCTCTTCTGAATTGCTCCCTTATACCCCTGAAACTCCTATATCCATAGCAAGCTCTCAGGTGCCTAAAGTGATGCAAGCTTTGGGGAACGATGTGCGTATATTTATGCCACGTTACGGACTTATCAACGAACGAAAGCATCAACTGCATGAAGTCATAAGACTTTCAGGGATGAACCTAACTATTAAGGATATGGATCAGCCGCTTATTATAAAAGTAGCTTCCATACCTGAGGTGCGCTTGCAAGTATATTTTATTGATAATGAGGAGTACTTTAAAAGAAAAGGCATGTATAAGGATGCTACCGGACGTTTTTTCGAAGACAATGATGAGCGAATATTGTTTTTCACCAAAGGGGTTATGGAAACGGTAAAAAAACTTAACTGGTCACCAGATATTGTGCACGTACATGGCTGGCTAGGGGCTTGCATTCCACTTTATCTAAAAACCTATTACAAAGGAGATCCTTTATTTCAAAAATCTAGGATCATCACCTCGCTTTACAATCAAGATTTTGAGGGGTATCTAAGTGAAGAATTAGTAAAAAAAATCAAATGGGATGGAATAAAGAACAAAGCGCTCAAACAAATCGAATTGGCTTCTTTTACTAACCTCACAAAGCTTTCTATAGATTTTTCTGATATAGCCATTAAAGGAGAGGTTAATATTTCAGAGGAAATCGAGCAATATTTGCAAGAGAGCCCATCTACAACGCTCGATTATTATCCAGTAGAAGAAATCGCGGAAGTTTATGAGCAACCTTACAAAGAATCAATACTAGAAGAAATTAGCGTAAAAATAAGCTGAAAATATCGATCTGTGTGTGGAATTGTAGGATATATGGGACCGCGGGCAGCTTGCCCGATTTTAATAAAAGGCTTAAAAAGACTTGAATACAGGGGATATGATAGTGTTGGCCTAGCCTTAAATGAGTCAATAGGTTTTCATTTGTTTAAAACCAAGGGAAAGGTAGCCGATTTTGAAAGCAAAATCACTCACACTTATACAACTGGAACGGGAATTGCCCATACACGCTGGGCTACACATGGTTTACCCAATGATACAAACGCGCATCCACATCTTTCCGAATCTGGAGAATTGGTGCTGATACATAATGGAATCATCGAAAATTTTTTATCGATCAAGTCTATGTTACTCCGAAAAGGCGTATCCTTTCAGAGTGAAACCGACACAGAGGTGTTAATCAATCTAATCGAGTATATCAAAAACCAGGATGACTTATCTCTCGAAGAAGCCGTTCGATTATCCCTTAATGAAGTAGTGGGTGCTTATGCCATTGTCGTTATGGAAAGAGGACGTCCCGATAAAATGATAGCTGCCAGGCTAGGCAGCCCATTGACTATTGGTATTGGCGATGGAGAATTTTTCCTAGCCTCGGATGCTTCACCCTTTATCGAATATACTAAGAACGCACTTTACCTGGAAGATGGTGAAATGGGCGTGATTATAAAAGGAAAGGAAGTAGAGATTCGTAAAATTACCAATAATGATCGTGTGGTTCCGAGCATTCAAGAACTTCGAATGAACCTTGAAGAAATTGAAAAAGGGGGTTACGAGCATTTTATGCTTAAAGAAATTTATGAACAGCCCCGCTCGATACTCGATACGATGCGTGGACGTCTCCTGGTAGATGAAAGTATTATATGGATGGCAGGAATATGGGATTATAAAGAACGTTTTATAAAAGCTAAACGTATCACCATAGTAGGTTGCGGAACCTCATGGCACGCCGCCCTCATAGGAGAATATCTTTTGGAAGAACTAGCACAAATTCCCGTAGAGGTGGAATACTCCTCAGAATTCAGATACCGCAATCCTATTATTTATAAAGATGATATCGTTATCGCCGTTTCACAATCGGGAGAGACGGCCGATACGCTGTCTGCCGTAAAATTAGCTAAAGAAAAAGGTGCTTTTATCTTTGGAATTTGTAATGTGGCAGGATCTTCCATTGCAAGAATTACAGATGCGGGGGCCTATACACATGCTGGACCGGAGATAGGGGTAGCTTCCACTAAAGCCTTTACCGCGCAGGTGACAGTCTTGAGTTTGATTGCGCTAAAAATAGGAAAACACAAAGGCGTGCTTAACGTACCAAGATACCGTCTCTTATGTAATATGTTGAATCTTATTCCCGACAAAATGAAAGAAATCCTCGAGATGAGCCAGAAAATAGAGCTCATAGCCAGGGAGTATAAAGAGGCTAAAAACTTTCTCTATTTAGGAAGAGGTTTGAATTTCCCGGTAGCGCTGGAAGGGGCTTTAAAACTTAAAGAAATTTCTTATATCCACGCTGAAGGATATCCTGCAGCTGAAATGAAACACGGACCTATTGCGCTGATTGATGAAAATATGCCTGTTGTGGTTATCGCTCCAAAACGAGGGTATTATGAAAAAATCGTCAGTAATATTCAGGAAATAAAAGCGCGAAAAGCGCGTATTATCGCCATAGTCAATCAAGGAGACGAACAAGTAAACAATTTATCTGATCATATTATCGAAATACCTGATATAGACGAAATGTTTACGCCTCTTATAGCTACCATACCCTTGCAACTGCTCGCTTATTATATCGCAATAATGCGCGGCGAGAATGTTGATCAACCTAGAAATTTAGCGAAGTCTGTTACGGTAGAATAAAAATATTTTTATTAAAAGGTTATCCATGTTTTTTCTGGACAAAAAATGGAATATCTTGTGACTGTGAGACTTAAAGAAAATCTAAAAAAGAGTTATAGTAGCGTTTAAAAATATTTTCATTTTCAATAGCCTGAATGTACATGGTCTATACTCTTGCAAAATTTGCTATAGATGCAGGAAGTAAACACATTCAACCTATAGCAAGAATAAGTATTGATAGCTGAGAAAAAAATGATAAAAATTGGCCAAGAAAACCCAAAGAATCAGGGTATTAATAAATCACTTTACAAGAGGAAATGTTATAGCTTTTGCAAATAATCTGGAAGGTGGTTCTCAAACTAGGCTAAATAGAAGAACAAAATTATATCCGGGTATAACGGATATAATTTTCTGAGGGGGCGGTAGATGCTTAAAATAAAAGGCCTTTGTTTAACAAATCACGCATTTTATAGAGCACTACTTCCATAGCCTTTTGAGGAGTAAGCTTACCGGAAAATCTAAGTCGGCGGCTTTTGAGCGAAAAGGATAGTGGACTTTTGTCTCCTCTTTGTACCTCAAAAAAAGATTTATAGCTAAACTTGCTGAAGATGCAAAAAAAAAGGAGATAATAATTGAAAGAAATTTGAAGATTAAATATATAGATTTTAATTTACAATGTAAACAAGTTTATTATAATTAAAATACCTCTTCATTCTAAAAGTAAGTTTGGATTGTAGAAAGTTTAGTAATAGATAATAAGCTCAATGATAGATGTAAATTATCTATATATTAAAAAATAAGTTAAACAATAGACTTATTTTATGTTCCATACTGTTTTAGAAAAACCTTATATTCTCTATGTTGTTTTTTCTAAGAGATCTATGATTTCATAAGCGTTCAAAGCTTCCCCGCGCAATAGCTGATAGTCAATGATTAAAAGTTCTAAGCCATATTCGCTATAGATAATATTATAATGTGTACGTCCTACTTCTACATTGTGTTTATAACTGGAGTTCATGGAAGATATTGTTGTTTTAAAACATCATCGATTACCTCCACTTCCGGAGCTTTTTGAAGCAAATAACGCACTTGCTCGAGGTTTTTTTATTTCCTTTTTAAAAAGTATAGCTTAATCTTTCCGCATGTGATTGAATAGTGGGAACTCTTACAACCGTAGTGCTAATCTTTAAATCAGGAAGATTCAATACCTTTCTTACTTCCCATACCACCTTCATTTCTTCTTTGGTATTATAAACTTATCTTCAAACTTATCTACTTGAGGAATAATATTGAAAGCTAAGTTACAATGGGAAAATTCAGAGTCATTCTTAATATTGTAATCCACAAATTTTCCGGTTTTGTTCTCTGAACTCCAACATGGCTGATTTACCCACACCGCTGGCTTGCCTGATAAGTTGAAATAATAATGCTTTCCAGTTCATAATGCTCATGTAATGGCCAGATGAACAAGTTTGGGTCAGCGATAAATTTCTCCCCTTTATAATCCAATTTATTAACATAAGGAACCAAAAAAAGTACTTTTTTATGATATCGAAAAAAAGTTCTTTGGTGTAAGTTTTTCAAAAACTACGCGATACACATAAAAATACGATATCAGAGTCCGCGCAAACTTGTGGTGAGAACTTTTCAGGGATATAATTTTTAGGTAGTTATTTTTCGTTCCACTGAAGTATCAGAAACCATGCATATAACTTCAAGATTTTTATTCTCTAAAAGATTAATGATAGTTTGACCAACAGCCCTGGTACATCCCACTACAGCAATTTTTTTTCATGAAACTGAAACTTTAGATCTCCCCAAAGGAAGGAAGATAGTAATAAGCGAAATCCATATAAGAACGAATGATATCATTTTAATGGTTGTCACCGGTTCAGAATAGATAAAAACTGCCAGCAGAAAATTACATATCGGAGGGATAAACTGAATAAAACCCAACCATATCATAGGTAGCTTTTTAGCTGCTATACTATAGCACCATAACGGCAGTACAGTTACTAAACCCGTTGATATTAAGAAAATGTCTTTTTTTGTTGACTCAAAAAAGACGTGTCCAACATTTTCTCCTGGTGAGAGGATGAGAAAAGTCAGCGCAAAAGGGAGCAAAAAGGAAATTTCCAGAGCCTGCATTACAATGGCATCTCCGGTATTTTTCTTTTTTAAGATTCCATATATGGAATAACACGCTCCTATTATTATAGCTATCCACGGGACACTCTCGAAGTTTAATGACTGAAGCGCTACTCCAAAAGTAGCAACAGATATGGCCACTTTTTGTCTGTTTGATAATTTTTCTTTGAATATAATACCAGAGGCGAGCATGCTCATAAGAGGGCTGATAAAATAGCCAAATGAGACTTCAAGAAGTTTTCCAGATAATACTCCATAAATGTGAACAAGCCACCATATTGCAAATAACAGGGAAATTAAAGATACATTAACAAAACTTACTCTTTTAAGTGAGTCATAAATCGTTTTTATTCTATTAGTGATTATAATTATTAACAGAAGTAGAACTTCAGAAGAAATTATCCTCCAGGATACTACATGATAAGCATTTATTTCTGATAGTTGTTTATACAAAAGAGTAGAAAATGACCATATTAAATTAGCAATAACACCAAGTAACACTCCTTTTTTTAAGTCTCTTAATTTTAAATTATGCATTTACAAAGCAATTTTCAAGTTTTTTATCTGTACCATTTAGGTGTATTTTTATTAAATGCGCATATAGCTCTATAGATTTGATTTAAGAGTCAGAGCAACCTGGTAATTTATTTCCTTTATCATCATCAGAATTGTCACGCGACACTAATAACAGAAGAGCAAATCACACTCAAACAACTGCTCGTGGAAACCAGATTTATAAATTTCAAGAAGTGAAGGTAGATAACTAATCGATAAAATAATTAACATATGTAAAATATGTGAATAACTGTATCATAATATATACATCATGCCACCTGATCTATTTCAATCATAACATACGATACTTTATCCTTAATAACCTGAGAAAACCTAAAGGTACGTTTCCTTATTATCAGGCTCATCAGCTCATTGAACAAATAAAAACACATCTTAGTGATATATCTTATTATCTTCTATCTTTAAGAAAGATAATATTCTTAAGTTCTCTATCAAACAGGGCATACAGTTTAAAAATTTAAGTAAATACCGGGTAAATAAGATGGAATTAAAATAGACAGGTATATAAATGGGCTTTCGGGATGTCCGCCTTCGCTATACTAACAATTCACTCCCTCTAAGGTATCAGAGGAGTGGGAAAAAGAAAAACTATGAAAAATAGAGGGATTAAAAAAGTAATTACAAACTTTATATTGATATAATTATAAATGAGTATCTTACAAAGAATAAGGCAAAGATTTATTTCCTTCCATAGGAATCTTTTTTATCATCAGAAGGCTTAACAAGTACCGCCCAGTTTTCCCGAATATCCCAAAAGGCCCTGATTTGTACAGGTTTTTCATAAAAGTAAACTGGCTCGGGTGCTCGTCTTAAAAGCAAATTGCCGGGGTTCCATTTTTTATCTTCATTTTCATCCACTAGTATACGTAAACGATAAGTTTCGGGCTCTAAATAGCGGATTACATAATGATTCTCACAACCATAAAATTCTTCCACCATCTTATTCTCTTTATCGAGCAACTGCAGCCAAAAAGGTTTATCAGGCAAATCAGAAAGCTCAAGTTCAAAGTGACCATAATCACCTTCTTCCCCTGTGGATTCAGTAAATTTGAGCAGCGGGTTTTTATTACCAACTATATCTTCAATAGCCTCAGCTTCTAGGATTATATTATATTTACTTCCCGGATTTTTTGAAAAATCCAAACCAATCTTCTTAGGATCATCCTTCGGACACAGTAAGCGGAAAGTCACTTGCTGCAAAGCATCTTCCTTAACCTTCGATACTTTGACCTTAGTCTGATCTACTGAATAAATTGGAGTTTCAGCGCTAAACCACACCGGCTTTATGAACGCTGAAACTTGAGGAAGCTTTTTTAATGAGAAATCTGGAAGATCTTTTTTATCCAATATTACGCTTAAGCTGTCCATCTTTTCTTGTGAAGAAAGCTTAAAATAGATCTGAGTAACTTCATTAATCTTTCCCGATTTTAAAATCGGTTTATACCAGTAATGTATAATTGATGTATTTGAATCGTGTAAAAAGCGCTCACGATCGAATTTTTGAATAACTTCTAAATGAACCCCTTCAAGAGATCCTTCAAATGGAAATTCAATATGTCCAGCGTTCACCTGTTTGGGAATCAATCGCTTAAAAGGAAGAACTTCCTTAAACAAACGCAGCTGATAAAGGTCACTTTTTTTTAAAGTGATAGTACTGGGCTCAAAGGCCAGCTTTCCTTTTTCGGGTTTATAGATATAATTACCAGAATCCCCACTGAAAGCCATTAAAAAATAAGAACCTTCCTTAATATGAGTAATCTGATAACGACCTTCTTTATCAGCCTTAGTAAGATAATAAGGGCGTTGTTTATAAATAAGCGTATCGCTAAAAGCGCTATCCACTTTATAAAGCCCCACAATAATATTTTTGTCTAAAGATCGATCGTAAGCATCTATCACTTTTCCACTGATCTCTATAGAATCCAACTGAGCGCCCGTAGAAAAAACATACTTAAAAAAAGGCAACTTATTTCCTTCTGTATTATCCTGAATGCTCTCTCCAAAATTGATACTATAAGTAGTATTTTTTTCCAGAGGATTCGAAAACTTTATATCAATATTTTTTTTAGCCAAATCCAAAGGAGAAAAAGAAGGGACAGTATCTAAAGGAGGAGAAATAAAAATCTGTTGGAGATTCTTTAAGAGGATATACTTATCAAAGAAAATTCTTATATTTTTAATGCTCGTATCAACATTCGTTGATAAGAGAGCAGGTTTAGCCAAAACCATTGCAGGAGGGGTGGTATCTTTAGGCCCTCCCTCTAAGGGGTGTTGCTGAGCACATGAAAAAAGAAGTATAACCAAAAGAGAACCAAAAATACATTTCATAATATTCATAAAAGCGAAATTACAAAAATGTAAACTCGTGAAATCTATCCGCAGCAATGCCTGAGAGTTTAAAGAAGATCCTTCACAAGGGAAAAAATTATAACTAGCTTATACTATTTTATTTTCAGGCAATTTTAGCTTTTAATTTATTTTTTGCCCTGCAAAATTTTACAGAAATATAAGGACTGTTTAAAACAAATTGCATCCATCGCAAAATGAAATGTACAGTCCGATTAAGGAAAATAATCTGATATCTCTCTTATTATTAAATCCTTTAGGAGAGAAAAACTGACATCATTCAACTTATCCAAAAAAGATTTGTCAATCTTCAATCAGCGCTTCATCGTTATTTTCAAAAATTTTCCACTACTTATTGTAAGTAGCCGATGACTCTTGAATTGATAAATCAAACGCCGCAAAAAATTCACCAAACATTTTTAAGAAAAACTTCGATATTCTCTTTTCTTACAGCCATGGGAAATTTTAATAATCATAAATACCTCTATAGAGTTTTTAAAAAAACCTCGCTGCGAAATGTCTATTTAGCATAAAAAGCTATCACAAAACGTGAGAAACCTACCAAATCCTTATATTTAGAATATCTAACTTATATTTTCTTGTGAAAGAATTTAAAAAAAAAGCTACTGAAAAAAGCTTGCGACTTTCTTTAGAAAAAGGAAAAAAAATCTATTTCGTTTCTGATTTACACCTGGGTGCTCCTGGAGCGCTCAGAAGTTTAGAGAGAGAAAAAAAATTTATTCGCTGGTTAAACGCTATAGAAACAGATGCGCAAGCTTTGTTTATACTAGGAGATTTTTTTGATTTCTGGTTTGAATACAAAGAAGTTATTCCAAAAGGTTTCCTTCGGGTGCTGGGTAAATTAACGCATATGCATGATCAGGGAATTTCATTGTTTTTTTTTGTAGGAAATCACGATTTTTGGATGAGCAATTACCTAAGGGATGAGATGGGGATGCAAATTTTCCATCAAAGAAAAGAGATTATCATAAATAGTCGTCTTTTTTTAATAGGCCATGGAGACGGATTAGGACCTAAAGATGATGGCTATAAACGCATGAAAAAAGTCTTTACAAATCCTCTAGCGAAATTTTTGTTCCGCTGGCTTCACCCGGATATAGGTGTACGCCTGGGAAAATATTTTTCCCTTAAAAATAAGAGCAACTCAGGCTACGGTTACACTGCTTTTTTAGGAGAAAATAAAGAATTTCTTATCTGCTATGCAGAGAAAAAACTAAAAGAAAAACCCTATGAGTTTTTCATCTTTGGTCATCGACATTTGCCCTTGAATAAGGCATTAAATTCAAAAAGCCAATACATCAATACCGGCGATTGGGTACATCACTTTAGCTATGCTGAATACGATGGTAAAAAAATATCTTTAAAATCCTTTACCAAGGAAAACCTCAAATGAGGGTTTCTAGAGCTTTCCATGCTACCTCATACACTCGATCAAGCTGATGATCCTCTATACAAAAAGGCGGTAAGAGATAAATTGTAGTACCTACAGGACGTAAGATGATACCATGTTCAATAAAAAAAGCGTACATGCGGTTCCTAAGCGATCCATAATACGTCTGCATGCCTTCCACCTTGATATCCCATGCAAGAATAACACCCAGCTGACGAATCTTTTCTGTTTTTGGATGCATCTGAAGTTTTCGGGCAAATTCTTTATGCTTTCGTGCAATTCTTTGTATACTTTCAGCGGTTTTTTCCGAGAGTGAGAGCTCTAAACTGGCTAAAGCAGCAGCACATCCCGCAGGATTGGCCATGAAAGTATGACCATGAAAAAGTGCCTTTTCTGTTTTTTCATGAAAAAATCCCTCAAAAATTTCTTGTGTACAGGTAGTAGCGGCCATAGGAATAAAACCACCGGTAAATGCTTTAGAAAGACAAAAAATATCAGGCTTTTCGCGCATATAGTCGGCGGCAAACAAGCGTCCGGTTCGTCCAAATCCTGTCATCACCTCATCGGCGATAGTCAAAACATGAGATTCTTTACATAATCTTATAAACATCTCAAGGGAGTTTGGGGAATACATTCGCATTCCGGCTGTTCCTTGCACAAGGGGTTCGAAAATAAAGGCCGCTACTTTATGGCTTCGCAAAATCGCCTGCAGAGCATGTTGAGTTTCCTGCTCTTTTCCCGATAAAGGCACGGGAATACGAACTACTTTAAAAAATGAGCGCTGAAAAGCTTGAGTAAAAAGGGAAATGCCCGAAATGGACATGGCTCCGAAAGTATCTCCGTGAAAGGAATCTTCAAAGGCTACAATAGTGTCACGGATTTCAGAACGATTGAAAAAAAATTGTAAAGCCATTTTCAAAGCGACCTCTACAGCCGTTGAACCATTATCTGAGTAAAAGACTTTTTTCTGATTCCCGGGCAATACCGAAAGCAGACGCTCAGATAGCTCTACAGCAGCAGGATGCGTAAAACCTCCGAAAAGCACATGCTCAAGGGTAAGCAACTGTTTATAGATACTCTCTGCGATATATTCGTTGGCATGTCCGTGCGGATTGCACCACCATGAGGCAATAGCATCTATATACTCTTTACCATGCTCATCAAAAAGCAAAGTGCCTTTTCCGCGGACAATACCAACAGGAGGAAGCGCTGTAGCGTGCTGGGTATAAGGATGCCAATTGCAGATCAGATCCCTTTCAGAGAGAGTGGACATATTTAGAAATATTTGAACAGAATTTTAAAAAGTCGATTTTTTCAGAAAAGCATCCCATCCTTGCGCAGTGATAGACGTCGAGGTTCCATATTGTGTAAGTATTTGCGCACCTTCTTCCGGGGAGGTCATATGACCTATAATTTTTAGCAAGGGCTGATCTTTAATCTTTTCATAATCTTTTAAGGCAAGGGTAAAAAGTAGCTCATAATCTTCTCCGCCGCTTAACGCAGCTATGGCAGGATGCATCTTAAACTCTTCACAGGCAAGAATGGTTTGAGGATCTATGGGAATTCTATCTTCAAAGAGTTTGCAGCCCAGATCGCTTTGATCACAAAGATGAAGAATCTCTGAGGCCAGGCCATCGGAAATATCAATCATGGAAGTAGGCTTGATATTCATAGATTTGAACAAATCAAAGACCTCTTTTCTCGCCTCGGGCTTGAGTTGGCGTTCTATGAGATATTCATAACCCTTAAGTTCTGGCTGCATATGAGGATTGACCTTGAAAACCTTGTGCTCGCGCTCGAGAATTTGTAATCCCATATAAGCTGCGCCAAGATCACCGGAAACTACTAGTAAATCACCTGGCTGAGCTCCTTTGCGAAAAACGATGTCTTTTTTATCGGTAGCGCCTATAACCGTAACGGAAATAAACATGCCCAGCCGCGAAGAAGAGGTATCGCCTCCCACCAGATCCACCTGGTAATGTTCACAGGCAAGTTTGACCCCTTCATAAAACTCCTCGAGGGATTCCAAAGAAAATCTATTGGAAATCGCCAGAGATAAAGTAATTTGTGTGGGCCGGGCATTCATAGCGTAGATATCACTCAGATTAACCACTACGGACTTATATCCCAAATGTTTTAACGGATTATAGGCCAGATTGAAGTGAATGCCCTCAAGCAACATATCGGTAGAAATCAGTAATTGCTCTTTAGAAAACTCTAGAATGGCGGCATCATCTCCCACAGATTTTACGGTGGAGACCTGCCTGGAAACCAAATCTCGGGTCAAATGCTTAATAAGAGAGAATTCTCCGATTTGTTCTAAGGGAGTGCAAACAGGCATTTTATCATCAAACATAAGGTTCTATTTTCAGATCTTTCGGACGAATATTAAGAAGATCGGGTATCTTCTTTGGTAAGTGCATCCTAAAATCTTCAAAGCGCGGAAGATGATTCATCGCCTCTAAAAGAATGTTCGAAACATCTGAAAGGAGTTTACGATAGTTTAAATTAGTCCAGGCATCTAAGATTTCTGATAAAGCTGCATACTGACCGATTTCCTTGTAGGAATTATGGCAAAATTTAAAGAAACGTCCACCTTCAGAGAGACCGGTGAGCTCTGTGGACAGTTTTAAGGTTTCCATAAGCATAAATTCTTTAAAGTAGTAAGTATGCTTTTAAAAAAGCATCGATCTTATACCTTATTTTAAGAGTTGATTTATAGAAATTCATTGACCATCTATTAGATGCAAACGCGCATGCACAGTAAAGTTTTGATAAGTTGTATTAGCTATATGACCAATAGTATCCAGATCAGATCAGAAAATCTTGAACTTTTTGTATTCCATCATATAGTTTAACAATAAATTATATCCAAATAATTTATAGAAAAATAAAAATTGCAATTAAGACTTTTTTAACATTTCTTTATTCTTGATATCCTCAGCAAGTTAAGAATAAACTTAGAAACATTGCAGGAAATAAAAACAAAACCCCTCATAAATGAGGGTAACATGCTTAGCTTGTAAAACCATATTTTCAGAGTGTATAAAGTTTAACGTTAATTGATATATTAATATGTATGATACATGTATCATGTAAAATTTTGCATTAGCAAACGAAATGAATAATAACTAAACTACTATTAGCATGATGTATAATGTTTTTTAGACCACTAAATAAGTCTAAAGATTTGTATGGTTATTGGTTGATGATAATCATGAAGAAAAAGAAGGACAATTCCGAGAGACGCATTATTGTTCCTGACGTAGTTATTATGATATTTTTATATTATATTAATATTATATAAGTTTTATTAAACGATTCAGTTATTTTCGCCTTTTTAATGTATTAATTTAAAGTCAATTTAAAATAGTGTAGAGAGTTATGTTTTTGTTTTCAACAAAAACATAACTCTCTACTCCCTGTCTCTTTTTCCGGTGAAGTTTACCGTGATGTTATTGCTTCATTACCATTGTTAATTGCATTTCTTCCTTTTGGTTTACTTCTTGAAGTACAGTTTGCACAAAAAAGCTTATCCGCTCTCGGTCTTGGCATGATAACCGGTCTTAATTTCGTAGGTGGTTCTGAATTTGCAGAGGTAACCCTATGGACCTCACCACTTCAGGTCATTACTATTTTACTGGTTAGTAAATTGATTAATAGTCGATATATAATCATGGGAGCTTCGTTTGCCCCCACCTCTATCATTTACCTCCCAGAAAGACGCTTCCGATATTGTTTGCTATGTGTGATGAAAGATGATCAATAGGAATGGCTGACCGTGGTTAAACCTAAGATAATGAGTTTAACTCCATACTTAAGTATTGGATTTATGCAGGTTTTTCTGGAGCTATATGGTTCGCCTGGGTAGTTTCTACAGCTGCGGGTGTAATTATTGAACCCATGATTGGAGATATCACACGCTGGGGTTTTGATATGGTCTTTCCGGCAATATTCTTTGTACTTTTGAGAGGTATGTGGAAAGGGGTAAGAACTGCCTTTCCATGGCTTGTTAGCTTGATATGTTTGGTGATAATTTACCACTTCTGCTCGGAAGTGGCTTATGTTCCAGTGGGTTTTATCAGTGGTTTAATTGCAATTTTGCTTATGAAAGAAAATAGTGAACAAATTAATACTTTTAACTAGTAAACATATTGACAGCTTTGACTATTGTTATTATGGTTCTTTCCACTTTTCTTATGCGTAGCGTCCGGTTACTTGCTGTTAAGACACCGTAATTTGGGTCTTCATGCTCAAATATTGGAAAGCTGATCCCGGCGGCTGCGTTCTTATAACGGTGATAGTGCCACATTTCGCCACAAGCGGCCTTTCCGATCTTTTAGCTTTAGTTGTATCAATTATTGCCGCAACACGTTTACCCTTATTAGCGGTAGTGATCACCAGCATGGTTCTACAACCATTCTTCGCGCTCTGTTTTAGCTAATATGAAATACTAAATACATTCGGATACCCTTATAATCCTTTCATCTAGATATGTTAAGTATATATCTTGATAAACCAGTGAATCAGATTTGTAATTTAAAACGTTACCTAGCTTAATAAGCTTGCTCCACTTTTCTCTATTGTAACGTAAGCCTATTAAAGTTAATCATCAAATATAACTTTTCTTTAAAAATTTATTTATACTTTAAAAAATTTATGATTTTATATATTATAAGGTAAACGCAGAGCGTAGGAAAATGAAATGTATTGTTACAGTAATAATTTTGTATTATTTTGTGATTGTTTATTGAGTTAGGTTTTTTCTTTAGATCCTTATATGGAATAAGTTGTGTTTGATTTAGGAAGCTATGCTATTTCGTTTTTATTGTAGCGATAATGGAGTAGTCCCTTTCCATCAGAAGTTTTGCGAGATACCAGGGTTTGTAGCTTTTGCGGAACCCTTATAAGCGCTCAAGGATTAAAATCATTAAGAAGAAGGGTTTTGTTTATTTTCAAGTTCTTTAATATGTGCAGTCAATAAAGCGATGATGTGATCCTTATTGGTTATAGCTTTTTTTAACAACTTGATCTTACACTAAAAACCCTCTCTTGAGGGGTTGCTTTTTTCTTGGGGTAAATAGGTTTTCATTATCAGTTAAGATTAAAAGAGCATTTGTATTTATCCTTATAGGAGCGTTGGTCTGGTACCTCGGTGGATTCATTTTTTTTAAGTTATGGTATTTCCATAGCATATCTAGATATGGGTTTTGGTAGCTTTCGAATACTGATTTTCCATCTTATGGCGCGTCCGTATTCAGATGCTGAGGTGGGCAACCTGATGTCTTGTATCAATGCTTTGGCTCTACCGATTTTGGGCCTTTCACAATTAAGTATCTCTCACACTTGTTTTTTGCCTTTTTTGTTTGCGTTGGTCATGTCGTTTTCTTTATATCGGTGACAAAAAGAGATCTGATTAAAGACACCTCCACATGACTATTTTAGATCGTAGAGGGTGTCCTCAAATAGTATCATCGGAAGAGGATTTACTATTTTTAGAAGAGTAGGTTTGTTGGGAATGACCCATGATCCTCAAAAAAAGGATCTGGTTCATCGGATTTTCTTCAAATAGAATGTATTTACCTTATTCCATAAGTGGAATAAGGTAAAATGAACAATACTTCCTGTTTACTTCTTTGTATACGAATCGATACGAACAATCTGAGCGGGATATATTTTAAACTAAAGTCATCAATAACTGAATAAAATGCGAGAGTACACACATGCTCATAAAAAATTGATGTTACTCTTGACTAATTATTCCAAAGATGTGCTTGCTATATACGCTGCTCATATGTTAGAATTCTACATGAACTATACATCAAATATGATGTATACCATAAAACTCGTGTTACCGGTAATGAGGCTCATATGTTCATTGAGGAATCGCTTCGCATAAATTCACGAGATATTTATGCTATGCTACTCATAATATCGTTATTTATGTAAGGGAAGTTGCTGTTTTTCGACATATATCTCGATTCCTCCCTTTCTGCCCCTGAAATAAATCCTGATTCTATTCGAATACAAACACATTTGCTCGGCTGTGGTGAACCCCGTATGTTGTAATAGGAAATGGACTTTTTCTTTATGCAGCAAAAGAATCTTGTGAGATAATTATTTTTCAGTTTAAAACAACCGATACTTCTCAAAAATTCACTACTATTAAAACGTTATATAATATTAAGCAAGAATTAATAAATGTAGCAGAACAACTAGATGATTATTACTTCGATTACGATGATATGCCCAAGTTTATACAACCGGTGAAGATCTATAGGAATCTACTCAACCAAATGCCTCACTTTTGCTTACTATGGATAAAACCATCACTTATTTTTAGGAGAAATCATTGATCTTAGCTGTGAAGAAGGGAGAGATAGTTTATGTTTAGCCAGTCAAGGTATATCAGATAACAGGTGTCGATGTGTCTAGGAAAGCATTGGATAAAGCACGGAACTGAGCAAGAGTTATGGACATGAACAATATTATACTCATCGAATCCGATGTAATTTATTTTCGTCATATACCTGATGAACACTACGATTTTGCATTGAATATGGGTTGTCTTCATATGCTTGTAAAAAAGAGTCGACAGGTCTTGCATATTCAACAAGTGTTTAAAATTTTGAAAACAGGTGGTAAATTTTGGTAGACTATTGTCAAAAAAATTGAGCAAGAAGATTCTATTCTATACTAGATTATGAAAAAGTAGTTGCTAACCTAACACCTAGAAATAGCATTCCAAGACGAATCAGAATAAACCGAAAAGAAGATAACATTCACTTAAAGATATTGCCTTATTCAGAGAAAAAGAGTTATGAGCTTATTCAAGTAATAAATTCACAAACAGGTTTTACTGAGGTATTTGGGGATTCAATAGTTTTACTTTTTGAAAAACCGTAAATATTTTACATATAACCGTTTATAAAGTCAAGGCAGATATAGCCGAGCTCCTCAAGGTGTCGGGAGCTAGATAAAATAGCTAACAAATCTAAAATCATAAACACACACTAAAAAAAATAAATAAAATTGATAATCAAAGGCAAAAGAGAGGTAAAGAATGAGGACGGCAACACTATGCTACACCCGGTGCTTTGGCAGGGAAAAGCCTATCAGGTTTTTTTTGAATAAAGGAGCTTTAAAGAAATCAAAAATAATCAAGGTAAAACCTTACTTGACTATATATTATATCGTATGGAATAATGAAACATAGAATTTTTAGTAAAAACTATAAATAAACCCTTATGAGCGCGTTCAAAATAGAGCAATACAATTCCATGATAATAAAAGCTCACCCTGAGAAAGTTGGGTGCTTTCTGGGGGGGTGAAGCTTGCACATCAAATGGATAGTTTTTCTCAAAGGTCGAGAGTCACACTGTCGATGCATCAGATAAATTCGTAGATGCACTCTGCGAGAAACTGGATTACCCTTCGGGGTTTTTCTATAAGCATATTAAGATCTATCCTTTGATTTTTTCTATCGAAGAGCTTCAAAAGCAATCGTTCATGTACTTATAAAAAGAGAGACTATGATGAATGTCATAAGCGATAACGTAAGAAATCTGTTAAATGCTTTAGAGATCAAGGTGGGTCTTCCTTATGTCTCTATTAATAAAATAAGCTTAACTTCTTCTAATCTGGCCGAGCGATTGCATGTTTTCTTCGGTGTGCCCAAAGGACCCCCCTTTCTGTATATATTGTTTTATTATAAAAAAGATATAGTATTTATTTTACTATTTGATTACCAATTTTATTTCGCCTGAGAGATATATTTATTTAATACTTACAAAATCTTTTAGATAAAAAGGCTCAAAACTATCGAGATTCCCAAAACTTTCTTCTTTAAAAAGCCTTTCGGAAAGGAAGGCCATATGACGCGCTGAGGGATAAAAATCAGGAAAATAAGAAGCAGAGAGGCTTAATAATTTTTCCGCCTTACGCGCTCCGTCTCCAAATATATAAACCTTATTTTTCCGGTATTCCTGAAAGATGTTTCGATCAAGAATTTTTGCTTGAGTAGGTGCAACTTTGTTTTTATACCTATCAAAGGCTGCCGTATATACCTCATCACGACGCGCGTCGATCATCGGCAGGAGTATTCCATGATCCACATCAAAACCCTGTGTCATAACACTTAATGTATCTATAGACAACAAAGGTATATTTAAACCAAAACATAGACCCTTAACCGCTGAAACCCCTATTCGAAGACCGGTATAAGAACCCGGACCTTTACTTACACAAATAGCATTAAGATCCGAAAGTCTCAGGCGGGCTCCCTCTAGGGTATAGCTGATAAATCGATGTAGCTTCTCGGCATGGGAATATCTATCGGAATTTTCCTCAACACATACGAGAGACATACCATCTCTAGCTAAAGAAACCGAACAATTTTTAGTGGCGGTTTCTATATTGAGAATAAGCGCCATAAAATTCTTTTAGCTATCAGAACTTGCAGGTTTAAGCAGACCGGCCTTTTTAGCAAAGGCGCGAGCAAATTCAACAATTTCTTTCTGAAGTTTTTCATCAGAAGTAGCGCGATAATACGTATCAGCCATAAAAAGAAAAGTTTGATGAAAAAATTTTTTCATCTCATCCAGCGGCATCTCTTTAACCCAAAGGTCGATACGCTCGCTTTCCATGCGCAGATCATTCCAGAGAGAAAGCATCAAAGCCTTACAGGAAGTATCCTTAACACCGCCGTCTTGTGCGCTCCAGCTGATTTTCTCAGGCACATGATTTTCATCAAGGTCTACATGTATGGTAATCTCAGTGTTTTTCTTAATCATTTCCTTTGAGGTTTATAGTGCGAAGCTGTAAATATTTCTTTATTGTCAGGATTTTTATAATCTTGCGAAAGCTTTTTTCAGGATGCGCGCGCCAACAGGAAGGCATAATTTGCCAGCCTACCTAAACAAACACCAAGCCTTCCGGGTGAACTGCGATTAATTTCAGTGTAGAATTTTGAAAAAGGACCGGGGGCTATGAATCTCTCATAGAGCTTCTTTTTTTTGCTAAAAAGCAATTGATTATCAATAAGATAAGTCCATACATATCCTTTATTTCCTATACTCCTACTCCAATGCAATTGTTTTGAGGTGCATCCCATCTTTTCTTCATCAGAAGAATCAGGTAAAAGTACATCAACTACCAGCATAAATTTTCCTTGATAGATCATCTCATCAAGAAAATCTCCGGTATCCGGGTTGTAAAACACATTTTTACTCGCGATAGAACGGACTGTTTCCATAAAATATCCCCCGGGGGCTGCATACCGGGGAGAATATACTACGGAACGCTCTTGTAAAGAGAACAATCCATATCTAAAAAGGTATCTACATCTATAAAAACCCCTCTTTCTCATAGAGTACCGGATAAAGGTAGTAGATTTTAGAAACATAAGTATATACCTTCGGAAAGGAAAATTCAGGGAAAAAATATTTCACGCATCTAAATAAAGCGTTGAGCTAGGTTTTTAAATGCTTACGATCTGCAAATACTTTTTAAGTTTTCGGTGAAAAGAGCTCGCTCAAAACTGTCATACTTCTTGGCTCTCTAGATCGAATCCGGAATTGACGAGGAAAAAAAGAAAGGATATTTTTGTTTCAGGGTAGATATATCCGAAGCAGGATAAAAATCCTTGGAAAAATCAACCATCGACCATTCTTTGTTTAAATAAGAACTCCCTTTTTTTCGCCAGGGATCCGCAGGTTTTCGGAAAGAGCACAAACTTGATCGTCAAGAAAAATAAAAATGCGCTCACACTAAAAGTTTTCATTATATTTGGGTGAATTTCACAGAATCAAAGAGAAAAAATAGAGCTTTGCTCATGAGGACAAGAAAAATCATAGAGCATATTGTATCATGGCTTAACGCCTATATCGAGAAAACTCCTTTAAAAGGTTTTGTCATAGGGGTCTCCGGTGGTATAGATTCTGCAGTTACTTCAGTACTGGTAGCCAAAACCCGGCGTCCTGTCTTAGTGCTAGAAATGCCGATTCATCAGGAAAACAGCCAGGTAAAACGCGCGCAAGAGCATATTTGCTTTCTGAAAAAGCATTTTCCTAACGTGCAAAGCAAAATGGTAGACCTAAGTCCCTTACTCGAGAGCTTCTGCTCTGTTGTCAAGACAAAAAAAGAAACATCTTATCAATTGGGATTGACCTTGGCAAATACGCGATCGCGGCTGCGCATGAGTACGCTCTATTATTATGCGGGTCTTTACAAATATCTGGTTAGCGGAACAGGAAATAAGATAGAAGATTTCGGTGTGGGATTTTTCACAAAATACGGAGACGGGGGAGTAGATATAAGTCCCATCGCCGACTTAACCAAAACGCAAGTACGCGCCCTAGCTTCTGAACTCAATATTATCACTTCCATTCAAGAAGCTTTAACTACAGATGGTCTTTGGGAAGACAATCGCAGCGATGAAGAGCAACTAGGTGCCTCTTACGAAGAACTTGAATGGGCTATGGAAATGGCTCAGCAGGGTAAAAATAAGGAACGATTTAGCGAACGAGAGAAAGAGCTTATAGAGAAATACCAAGAGCTGCACGCATCCGTTCGGCACAAGATAGAACCCGTTCCGGTGTGTAAAATTCCCGTAGAGTTTTTTTAAGTTTATATTTTTTGAATCAGATTTTTAGGCGAAGAAGTTTCTAAGCGTTGAGCTCCCTCCTGATTTTATAAGAAGTCGTGCAAACTCAGCATCTACCCCACTAATAAGGGTGTGAAGGCTATGTATACGGATTTTATATCCTCTAAATTCGCTTCTCCGCACCAAGCCCCTTGTTGAGAGACAAAAAAAGCCGTGGAGGACTTTACATAAACTCTTTCAGCGTTCAAAAGTACCATTTTATCAAGGACGATCATTCGGATCATTCGACAGACCTTAACAATTTGGTCTGCATCTAAAGCGCCTGTTTCTATAATCCATTTGATGGTCTTTCCCATTTTTAGAACTTGAGCGCTACATTCTGTGATTTCGATTCCCATAAGGGTAAGATCGCCCTTTTTTATAAGCTTAGTAATTCATTACTACATCGAGCTCACCAGCACATTACTTAAGGGATTTTTACCTGACTTAATTTATTTTCCAGAGGTGGTTCCCTATGAGATTTACCTCAGGATTACTCTGGATGAAAAAGACACCAAAGAGCGTATAAAACTTGAAGAAACAGAAATAAAAATAAAAAGTATTTTAAAAGCTTTCGGCGTAGATCTGAAAAATCTATCTCTTAATCACGCTAGTAGCAATTTTCATAAAAGGTTTCCCGGGAAGGATATTTACGCGTCAAAACGGACTACGAACTTAAAACGACCTCAGCGCAAGAGATAAGTAAAGCGCTTAAAGTATTGCAAGAGTCCAGATTTCCAAATATATATCTCTCAAGGGTCAAATGCAGCAAAAAAAGATATCAAAAGCCAAAAAAAAGCGGCTTATCTGGTAAGTTCTATCGGAGAAAAATTGGCAAACCTATAAGTTATTTAGGTTCAAAACAGCCATAACTATCCTGTGCAGTCTATAATGCTCTTTGCCAGATCTAATTCCCATGAAGAATCAGAAAACCTTCCCGATACTCAATATCATAATTGCTATAAAATAAGAAATACTTGTGTTATTTAGAATCAAGTAAGATAAAAAACTCGTGATTTTAGGAGCTTTTTTGTGTATTGTTAAGTAACAGCTTGCTTCAATGAAGCTTTTTTTCATAACTTTTAGAAACCTCCTCCCAGTTAACGACTTTCCAGAAAGCTGCGATATATTCAGGGCGTCGATTTTGATATTTTAGATAATAGGCATGTTCCCAGACGTCCAATCCTAATATTGGCACCCCTGAACGCTCTGCAAAGGGCATCAATGAATTGTCTTGATTAGCTGACGAAGCTATAAAAAGCTTCTTCTCTTTGGGGCATACACAAAGCCATGCCCAGCCGGAACCAAAACGAGCGGCAGCGGCTCCCTCAAATTCTTTTTTTAAAGCCTCAAAAGAAGTAAAGTGCTGATTTATAGCATTTAAAAGCACTTGTGAAGGCCTACTTTGATGAGGCGCAGCAAGCACTTTCCAAAAGAGGCTATGATTATAAAAACCTCCTGCGTTATTGCGAATAGCAGGTATGTTAACCGCTTTTTTTAATAGCTCTTCAATAGGTAATTTTTTCTGTTCGGTTCCATCTATAGCCTTGTTAAGATTGGACGTATAAGCTGCATGATGTTTGGTGTGATGAATTTCCATGGTGCGTGCATCTATATAGGGCTCTAGGGCGTCATAAGCATAAGGAAGCTTGGGAAGTTCAAAAGACATGATGATTTGTTTTTAAAGATTAAATATCCAACTAATGTATATAAAAAACAAGAATTTTTTATTCTAAATAATGATTGATCCTTTTTTATATATTAGTTGATTATATAATCATTTTCAAATAATGTTTAAATTTTTATCATTTTTTACTAATTTTTAAATTATTATTTTATAATTTATATTATTATATATTACCGATAATAAGTATATTGTAAAAGAGATACGAAAAACTTACATGAAGTGTAGTAAAACCGCTTACGTAGATGACTGGCATTTTTTTTAGCAACAATTTTATTCAAAGAGGTGGAACAATATTTAACTGGCCTTTAGATCCAAATTACAACAAAATTCCCTTAGAACCTGCTTTAAAGGAAAGATTAAACAAAAACTCAACATTTTCTTTTATAATCATCAAAGATTAAAAACTTTTCTTTGAAAAATATTGGGTCGATCATGATAAAAAATCTACATCCAACGCTTTTTCAGTTACTAAATATGTAGTAATTCTCCTTTTAGATTTACCATACAAGATGACTACATAAAAATTCTGGATCAATCCAGAATGGATTTTCTTCGCGAGTATAAAAACATAGATTTTTCTGATGAGGTTGCCGTTGGAGATATCCCGTATGAGCTCGGGTTCAGAGAGGAACGAAAGATATCGATCCCCCCTTAAATCCTACTACAAAAGCCTACTACGAAACTCACTTGGAAGAGCAAGTGTTATCAAAATAATAGAAAAACCAGGTAAGAGATTTAATTACCTTAATATAAACACAAAAATTCTGGCAATTTTAATTCGTAGGACTAACGGAAAAACCCTGACTAAATACACTCAGAAAAAAATATGGGAACCATTAAAAATGGAACAACCGGAGCTATGGGGTTTGGATGACGAAGCCGACATGGAAAAAGCCTTCTGTTGTTTGTATTCCAGCGTCAGAGACTATGCAAAATTAGGAGAGTTTTTCCTTCAAATAGGAAGGTGTACCGGACAGCAATTACTTAATAAAGACTTCATAGAAAAAATGACACATCCTGAGTTAAGTCCTAAATATGGTTATGGCACTTGGATGGATTATGAATATAAACTTGCTTTTTTTGCTTACGTGGGTCTTCTGGGATAATATATCATATCCGTTCCGGAACGGAAAATGATTATTGTTCGCATAGGAAAAAATGCAGAAAATACATTAAAAAAAGGGAAGAAACACCTGCGCAGCAACTATACTTCTACCTTACAGAAGGATTTAAGATGACCAATATGTGATAATTAATTTTAAGAGTTGAGCATGGCAGCTACCCCCGGAAGCATTTTTCCTTCTAAGCTCTCGAGCATAGCTCCCCCTCCGGTAGAGACATAACTGACTTTACTCTCGTAATGAAATTGCTTGACAGCTGAAACCGAATCACCTCCGCCTACCAATGAGAAAGCGCCCCTGGAAGTAGTTTTCGCCACTGCTTGGGCAACAGATAAGGTGCCTTTCGAAAAATTAGGCATCTCAAAAACCCCTAAAGGACCATTCCATAAAATCGTTTGAGAACTCTCAATGACCTTCGAAAAGATTTCTATAGAGCGGCTTCCTATATCTAAACCCTGCCAACCTTTGGGGATTTTTCTTATAGAAATTTCCTTTCGATTCGCTTCATTATTAAAAGCATCGGCAACTACCACATCCAGAGGAAGGTAAACCTGTACGTTTTTTTTATGCGCGCTCTCAAGCAAACTTAAAGCAAGCTCCTGTCTGTCTTCTTCAACGATAGAATCCCCTATTTTTCCGCCCTGCGCCTTTATAAAAGTATAAGCCATTCCACCACCTATCAAAAGATGATCAATCACAGGCAAAATATTCTCTATAATATCTATTTTGGAAGACACCTTGGCACCTCCTAGAATAGCGGTAACGGGATTTTCGCCATTTTTCATCACCTGATCAATGGCCTTAAGTTCTTTAGCCATAAGATATCCAAAGCATTTAGCGTTGGGGAAAAACTTCGCAATCACAGCGGTAGAGGCATGTGTTCTGTGAGCAGCTCCGAAAGCGTCATTGACATAGAAATCTCCCAACTGAGCTAAATCTCGGGAAAAGTTCTCGTCTCCTTGTTCTTCCTCTTTGTAAAACCTTAGATTTTCAAGTAGTAAAACCTCTCCATTCTTTAAAGAACGAATCGCTTGCTGAGCTTTACTTCCCAGTATATCTTGCGAGAAATGTACTGAAGCACCTAAGACATTTTCAAGAGAAGGTATGATATTTTTAAGAGAATATTTATCAGAAACTACACCTTTAGGTCGACCTAGGTGAGACATGAGTACCGCTTTACCTCCCTCTGCGATGATTTTACGTAGAGTGGGTAAGGCCGCTTTAATGCGCGTATCATCAAGCACTCGTAGTTGATCATCTTGCGGAACATTAAAGTCGACTCGAACAAGGCATACTTTAGCGTTAAAATTGAAATCATCTGGGGTAGTCATAAAGCAAAACTATTTAAGGCAAAAATAGATATAAAGCTTAAGAATTAAACAGCGATCCTAGCGAAAGTTTTCAGCAAGTCAATAGATATAAACATCTTATTTAACTATTAAGAATAAGAAAACTTTATTGTTGTTATATAATATGCAAAGAAAATATGTTCAAAAATATCGTTTCTGCCTCTTTTAATAAAGTTTGATTAAAAATTATCAACCTAAAACTAAATAGTTTTCTATTGTATATAAGTGTTAAATATTCATTTACTAACGTAAGTTCAAAACTTATTTACTAAAATTGTTAATAAGTTTTACTTGTTAATAATAGAAGACAAAATTGTTAATAGACGTTTTAAAACGTATTAATATATAGAGTAAAAAAATGTTTTCTTGTGCAATCAAGATAATACAAATAGATATTTTATCTAGGATTAAAAAATTTTTTTATTCTCAATTTTTAGATGTCTAAATAAAACTTTATTGACAATTTATTCACTGCTTTTATCTACAGCTTTTATATCCCTTTGATAAAGTCTAATTTTGGTTTTTACATAATACATTATGAAAATAGCTATAAGTTCAGATCATGCGGGATGGGCATATAAGGAAGAAATTAAAAAAGTCCTGGAAATTCAAAAACATCATTTGATCGATTTTGGACCCCCTGCAGGGAAAATGGTTGATTACCCTGATACCATCCATCCTCTTGCGAATGCTATAGAGCAAAAGCATATGGAATATGGGATAATCTTATGTGGAAGTGGAAATGGAGCGGTTATGACCGCTAATAAACATCAGAGAGTTCGCGCTGCGCTTGCTTGGAAGATAGAGATTGCCATTTTAGCCAGGCAACATAACAATGCCAACGTTTTGGGTATACCTGCTCGTTTTGTGACTCAAAAAGAGGCCTTAGCTATAGTGGAGGCTTTTCTAAAGGCAGATTTTGAAGAGGGAAGACACCTTAGAAGGATAGAAAAGATACCTGTTTTCTGAAAAAATATGTTGATTTAGTTTTAAAAAATGAGTGATTTTTCAAGTAGTTTAGCTTTTTTTGATTAAAAACACCAAGCGTTTGTTTTACCATGTCTAAAAAATTTGAAGAATATTCCCAGCTCCATCTCAATGAGTGTGCCCGAGAGATAAGTGAGTATTGGAAAAGAAATGATATTTTCAACAAAAGCATTAGCTCCCGTCAGGGCAAAAGTCACTATGTTTTCTATGATGGTCCTCCGTCAGCCAATGGACTTCCTGGGATACACCATGTAATGGCCCGAACCATTAAAGATGTGTTCTGCAGATACCATACCCTTAAGGGTGAGCAGGTCTACCGAAAAGCAGGCTGGGATACTCATGGTCTTCCTATAGAGTTGGGCGTGGAAAAGGAGCTGAATATAATAAAAGAAGATATAGGAAAGAAAATCAGCGTAGATGAATATAACAAAGCTTGTCGCGCTTCGGTGATGCGTTATACCGATATATGGAAAGAGCTTACTGATAAAATCGGCTATTGGGTAGATCAGGAAAATCCTTATATCACTTATGATTCCAAGTATATAGAAACCTTGTGGTGGATTTTAAAGCAGTTTTATTTAAAAGGATTGCTTTACAAAGGCTATACCATACAACCTTATTCACCGGCTGCGGGCACTGGATTGAGCACCCATGAACTCAACATGCCCGGGGCATATAAAGAAATCACGGATACCACTATTACAGTCCAGTTTAAAGCGCGTAAAGAAAGTCTTCCTGAGTTTTTAAAAAATCTTCCCGGAGAGGTATATTTTTTGGCCTGGACTACCACTCCTTGGACACTTTCCTCAAACACAGCCCTCACCATAGGCGACTCCATAGAATATACGGTAGTTCAGACCTTTAATCCTTATACTTTTGAACCTGTATATGTGATTTTAGCGAAATCTTTGGTTCAAAAAGTATTTTCTGAGGGTTTTTCTCCTGTATCAAATAAAATTTCACTCGAATCTTTTAAAAAGGAGGATAAAAAAATACCCTATCGCGCACTTCAGTCATTTTATGGGTCTGATATCTTGGGAAGTCGTTACGAGCAGCTTTTACCCTGGGTCCTGCCTTATGAAAATGCTGAAAATGCTTTTCAGATAATTTCTGGAGCGTTCGTCACTACAGAGGAAGGCACCGGTATTGTACATACTGCTCCTACCTTTGGAGTTGATGATGCTATCGTAGCCAAAAGGCACAACGTACCTCCCATGCTCTTATGGGATGTTCAAAAGAAACAAGCCGTTCCTCTAGTGGACACCCAGGGACGTTTTATAAAAGAAGTTCCTGAGCCTTTCTCAGGGCGTTACGTTCGCAACGAATACTATAAAGATAAGGCCCCTGAGCGTTCTGTAGATGTAGAATTAGCTATTCTTTTAAAGAGCATAGGGAGGGCTTTTAAAGTGGAAAAATATAAACACTCCTATCCACATTGCTGGCGAACTGATAAACCCATATTATATTATCCTTTGGATTCTTGGTTTATCAGAACTACTGCGGCTAAAGCCGATATGGTAAGTCTTAATAACAGTATTCATTGGATACCTGAATCCACAGGAAAAAATCGCTTTGGACACTGGCTTGAAAACCTTAATGATTGGAACCTCTCCCGATCAAGATATTGGGGAGTTCCCCTTCCTATATGGCGTACGGAAGATGAGCAAGAAGAACTCATTATAGGTTCGCTTGCCGAACTGATAACTGAGATAGAAAAATCCGTTCGTGCCGGTTTGATGAAGAAGAACCCTTTTGGGGCTTTCGTCCCCGGAGATATGAGCTGGGAAAATTATAAAGCTATCGATTTACATAAACCTATTGTGGATGATATTCTTTTAATCTCCCCCACCGGTAAGTCCATGAAAAGAGAATCGGATTTAATCGATGTGTGGTTCGACTCCGGAGCCATGCCTTTTGCGCAATGGCATTACCCCTTTGAAAATAAAGAAAAAATAGATCAAGGAAAGTTTTATTCTGCCGATTTCATCGCTGAAGGGGTGGATCAAACGCGTGGCTGGTTTTATACCTTGCATGCTATTTCCTCTATGCTTTTTCAATCGGTAGCTTATAAGAATGTGTTATCTAATGGTTTAGTCTTAGATAAAAATGGACAAAAGATGTCCAAGAGCAAGGGAAACGCCATTAATCCTTTTAAAATTCTAGAACTCTATGGACCTGACGCCACTCGTTGGTATATGATCTCTAACGCGCAACCCTGGGAAAATATTAAATTTGATATATCCGGTATCGATGAGGTGCGTAGGAAATTTTTTGGTACACTTTATAACACATATGCTTTTTTTGCGCTATATGCCAATATAGATGGTTTTTGCTATAAGGAAGCCTTCGTAGAGGTAGCACAACGCTCTGAACTCGACAGGTGGATTCTTTCTGAGTTGCATCAATTGATCAAAAAAGTAAGGAACCATTATGATGCTTATGATCCCACGCGCGCCACCAGAGCTATAGCCGATTTTGTCATTAACGACTTAAGCAACTGGTATGTACGGCTATGTCGTCGTCGTTTTTGGAAGGGTGATTATACTCAAGATAAGATAGCCGCTTATCAAACTTTATATGATGTTTTGTTTAGCGTATCCTTACTGAGCGCTCCTGTGGCGCCGTTTTTTTCCGAGAGACTTTATATGGATTTAACTTGCGTGACTGAAAAAGAAGCTTTTGAGAGCGTTCACTTGGCTTATTTCCCTGAGTTTGACGAAAAACTTATCGATGAGCCCTTGGAAAGGCGCATGCATATAGCGCAGCGTCTTTCTTCAATGGTTTTTTCCCTGAGGAAAAAAGAAAACATCAAGGTGCGTCAACCTCTTAAACAGCTGATGATTTTAGCTTCTTCCTCTGAGGAGGAAAAGTCTGTTTGTGCTATGTTCGATCTTATTAAACAAGAAGTAAACGTTAAAGAAATTCATTTTTTAACCTCTGATACCGCGGGAGAATTGCTCACTCGTGAGCTTAGACCTAATTTTAAGAAGTTAGGTCCTAAGTTTGGAAAACATATGCTTTTTGTTTCTCATGTCCTTTCCCATTTTTCCCAGGAGCAGATCCGTCAGTTTGAAAAACAGGGTATTTTTACCTTAAAAGTTCAAGGCAGTCAAAAGGTTATTTCTTTACAAGAGGTGGATATTTCCATCCGGAAGGTCAAAGGATGGTCTATAGATACTCATGAAGGTCTTACCGTTGCATTAGATATCAATATTGATGAAAAATTGCGCTATGAGGGTATAGCCAGGGAACTGGTCAATCGTGTACAGAACCTCAGAAAAGCCCAGGGTCTGGAGGTGACCGATAAAATCAAACTTTCTATTAGCGCTTCTTTAGAGGTGGAAAAAGCGATAAAGTTGAATAAAGAGTATATTTGTGAGGATACTCTTTCCGCATCCTTGTCTTTAAACACTTATATAAATGAGGCTGAAGAGATAGATTTTGAAGGGGAAACGATAAGAGTATCAGTTCAAAAATTAGCCTATGGATAATATCGAACATAAAAATAGATACACTAAAGAAGAAAGGGAAGAGTTCCGGCAAATCATCTTGAAAAAGATCGAAAAAGCTAAAGGTGATCTTTCTGTACTTAGAGAATCATTTGTAAATGGCCAAAACAATGGCACCGAGGATACCTCACCTACTTTTAAGGCCTTTGAAGAGGGATCCGAGACCCTTAGCAGGGAGCAGAACGCGCAATTCATCGTTCGGCTTGAGAAGTTTATAAAAAATCTTGATAGCGCTCTTATGCGTACAAAAAGCACGGATTATGGCGTATGCTGTTTTACAGGAAAGCTTATCGATAAAGAACGTTTAAAAATCGTTCCTCACACCACATGGAGCATAGAAGGTAAACAATTGATGGAAGGAAAAAATAAGAAATATCCTTGAAGAAAGTTCTTTTGATTACCTGCCTGATATTGTTTTTTGATCAGGCTGTGAAGATTTTTATAAAGACCCATTTTGAAATGGGTGAGAGTCTGGAAATTTTTTCCTGGTTTTTCCTCTCTTTTGTTGAAAATCCCGGTATGGCTTATGGCCTACATTTAGGTCCTGGTTATACAGGAAAAATAATCCTGAGCTGTTTGCGTCTTTTTTTAAGTGCGTGTTTTTTTTTGTGGATATATCAACATTGTAAGAAAGGAGCTTCGAACTATTTTATCGTTCCTATGAGCATGATTTTTGCCGGGGCTATAGGCAATCTTATCGACAGTACTTTTTACGGTCTTATATTTGACCGCGGTATAATTTTTGATGCGCAACACCATCGCTGGCTTGGCTATCTGGGAGTAGCTCGCTTTGGATCACCGGGTTATTCATTTTTTATGGGAGGGGCTGTGGTGGATATGCTCTATTTTCCAATTATCGATGACTACTGGCCCAAGTGGATTCCTTATTTTGGAGGTGAACGCTTTGAATTTTTTAAGCCTGTATTTAATCTGGCGGATGCTTTTATTTCTATGGGGGGAATACTTATGATCATCTTTGGCGATAAGGTTTTTAAGCCGGTTGACTCTCTAAAACATTTGTGATAAAAATATTGCTCTTTCACAAAATCCGTTTGTAGTTATAAACTAAGTAGCTCTTTCTTAAATTTTTCCCAATGGTATTTTACGAATATAGATTCATCGGATCTACTTAATCTGATGTGTTGCTCTTAAAGCTCTTACAAAATCTTGTCCAAACCTTTTGAATGTCATATTCCTTGATACTTATCAGTCCCGATAAGGATTCTCCATATATATTAAAATATCATAATCTATATACATTAAAAGATTTATCTTTTTTAAGATATGATTTTAATTAAAAAATCCCTGATTTGACAGGTAGGGTTTTGTTTGACATTTTTAGGATATTACAAAAGTTTCCTTACCAGGAAGTTTCTATTTATATGCCAAAACTAAAGCCCTTGGTTTTATTGTCATAAGGGGTGTTACCGGGAGTATTACCCACGAGACCTTGCATGCTTTTATCCCAAAGAGCATAGGTAATAAAAGGACGCACTACAGGATATGCAGAGTATAGCCGTAGTCCCAGGAGATTTGAGGAGAGAAGGTAAATTTTGTCAACCAGCCTCTGGGATGACGTTTGTTGACATGAGTACTGCTATCTATATAATCACTACCTACTTCCAAAGCTAAGTTGAAATGACTGGTGAGATAATGTAGATACCTAAATCCTGTGCTAAACCAATGAACATCCTTTCCAATAGAGCTACTTTACCTCCACTTTTTTTATAAGGCACTACCCCTTGATTTTCGTATCTGTATATCAAACTGCCTTCTAAGGCGTATTTCTTATCTTTTTCGTATAAAATATTATCGTTCACCTCGAAAGAATACATATTATTTAGATCGTAGTTGATAATATCAGGATTTTGCTTTTCCATATTTTCCCTGTTGGGAACATAAGAATAAGTATTTCGGTGCATTACCGAAGGACCTTTCCGAAAAGAGAGCGATGTGATATTTTGAGCTTTTCCCCAAAAGAGTTCTTTTTTTTCATGCCATGTTCCTATCCCAAAGCCATGTTGGGTATCATAACCCCAATTTTTATTAGCTGCTCTTATTGAATAGTTGGCCCAGAAATTGACTTGGCTGTTTTTAGCCAATGGAATATCTACCCAGCGCCCTTCGAGCTCATAACTTTTAAGAAGACCTTTTTTTTTGAATTCATCTTTATAATCGTTCATGCCTTGCTCAACAGGATCTTCATAATTGAAGAGCGCTATTTTTATGTCATTAGCCTTATTTTTACCCCTGAGACCTTCCACTCCCGCTCCGGCTTATGCCTGGGAACTTGGGTTTAACCACCAATGGTTTTGCAACTGAATAGCTTTTCTGTGATAATAACGCCTTCCAACCTATACATCTACCTCTCTGTAGATATTATTTATCTTTACATAAAGCTGATTGATGTCTTTGATGCCAAAGCTATTCGTTCCTCCAAAATTGCTATAACCTGATCTCATATGTACGAATTCAAAAGACTTTCCTTTTTCGGAATTTAACATATATTCATAATTAAGCGCTAATTACAGATAACTGTTAGCTTCGTTTCCCAAACGGTATTTAGATTGTGCTCCGGGCGCCCAGAACTCAGCTTGTGTGGCGCCCCCCTTGACTCGATCCCATACCAGTCCTTCCATAACCGCTAAACGTAAGCGTATGATTGTCAACGCGTATTTTTTGACCGTACATTTCCTCTGATCCCCAGCAGAAACTTAATAAAAGGAAAACGAATGTTAATTTCATTGTTGTTTTTTACTTCAAAAAGTATGATTTTTTTTAACTCATCACATAACTATCTCTCTGATTATTTATATTTTTAAATATCATGAATGATATTTCAATTGTTTTAATTAGCCTTTTAAATACTACTACGTGACATTTTTTACCTTGAGTCTGATATTCATTTATTAGGGCCAATTTGGTTGGTTGCATTGGTTCCCTAATGGGTTTAGGTGGTGGATCGGTGATCATTCCTTTGCTGACGCTAATTTTAAATATAGATATTCATTACCATAGGTACTTCGCTAATGGTGGTGATCGCTAATTTTTCAGTATCTACTCAGGTGTTTCTCAAAGAAGGGGTGGCAAATATTCGTATTGGTCTTTTTTTCTTTCGGTGGCTGCTGTATCCGGCGCCATTATCGTCGTTTTCCTCGCTCCTTATCTTATCTTCGGAAAGATTTTTTATTTATTCTTTTAGGGGTGTTATTGATTTTCTCGGTGAGTATGTCGTTTAAAAAAAAGACCGGTGATAAAGAAAGTAAAATAAGCCTTGTGGATCAGCAACTTTAATTGTCAGGAAATCTCTCAAAAAGTATAATTCTGCAACCTATGTGGCTTCCCTGGTGAAAGTAGGATTTCTACTCATGATCTTTTCGGATGTGCTATCGGGTCTTTTGGGTATTTGCTCCGGCGCTTTAAAAGCGTTATCTATGGATAATATGATGCGATTGCCTTTTAAGGTGTCAACCAACAGGACAAGCAATTTTATGATAGGTATAAACAGCTCTTGGAAGCGCCCTTATTTATCCTATCAACTAAGATATATTGAATGTTGTTTTATGTACCCATGTACTGATAGGGGTATCTTTTAGGGCATTACAGGTTCTAAAATTCTCTTACGTACTTCACGTTAAACTAAAAGATCATCTTTGCAGCGGTTATTCTTTTTCTGGCATTTGAAATGATTTACAAAGAATGGACACAATGTGATAAAAAGTGTTTTTGATAATACTAAAAAAGGTTCTCAAAGTTTTTCCTATTAAGTGTTTCAGATTTGGTTATGCACTGCCCCTGCTTGTTCATTAACAGGCTTGCTCTTTTTTTTATGGCGTCATGGCGATGAAATTCCAGTTTATAGTCATTTTGAGATGTCATCTCAAAAAACATTCTTTTTTTAGGCGTTTTTATATAAGTAACTCAGAGACTTCTCTCGAGGACCTTTGTAAATCATCTTTACTATTTAAAAGTCGTATTTATATTTCCTTTGGTCTTTTTATCACTACAAATTCTTTATTTGAGAATCATACTATAAATCACGGAAATAGGTTCTGTTGTTCCGGGTGCTTGTAGTATGCTTAAGGATCTCACCTAAAAGAGCTTGCAAGTAGTTAGCCTCTGAAAAAGAGTAGGAAGGAACACTTTGATGAGGTGATTCGTTTCTTCGGCAAGAAGGTGCCTTATATCCTTATTTAGCTTATATAAAAAAGAATAATTTTACGTTTTTTTATATTTCTTCTATGAAGAATTTTTAAATATTTTTTCTCTTCCCTCTCGAAGCTGCCTTAGTAAGATTTTTTATCTCTGGAACCTCGTAATAGGTTTTTGCAAGATTTTCTTTATCATCTTTGTTTAACCAGGTGAATATTTTATTTATTTCATGTTCGTTGGACTTTAAAATCTAATTTTGAGTTGATATTGTAAGCTTTTCTTTTGTTAACTGCTCATTTCTTAAATCGATAGTAACCAGCGTTATATCGTTAATGTAAATTGGTCCATTAGTGTGAACAGGATATGCTTGAATGTATTTACTTACACTTTTACGACATTTTTCTATGTCTAAATAATCGTTTAGATAAGGGTT
The DNA here is from genome assembly GCF_002904345.1 of Bacteroidetes bacterium endosymbiont of Geopemphigus sp. Lineage (GTDB taxonomy): Bacteria > Bacteroidota > Bacteroidia > Flavobacteriales > Blattabacteriaceae > GSPS2-BC2016. Next base: position 872,122 of record NZ_PEIH01000005.1, on the reverse strand, counting down.
TTTTCCGTTTAAACTTATTAAGTCATAAATGGTATTCTTAGTGTTTTCTGACTCTTGCGTACGAATTTTAGTATGCTATATTTTCTTAATTCTTCAATCTGACTTTTGCATTCATCAAAGTACTGTGATAATTCATTTTATTCCGGCTGTTCGAGAAAGTCAGGCTTTTGAACCTGAGGATTTTTTCTAAAATTATAAGCTATAAGTATTTTAACATCTTCTATATTATCTCTTTTGGCAATCAGATGAAGCGGGGTATATGCATCATCATCCTTAGTATTTAATTCAGAACCTGCCTTTATAAGATCTTTGGCAATCTCTGTATATCTATTCATAAGAGGCATATGAAGTGGCGTATCTTCATCATTATTCTTAGCACTTATCTCGGCGCCATTACTCAGAAGTAAATTCATAGCTTCTATGTCATTATTTCTAATATCTAAGTGAAATAAGTGCCTTCCCGTATTCGTTTGTTTCGTTTATATCTCTATTCTAACTTATTATTGTCTGAACCCTTTTTATGAGTTCGCTCATAATAGCATTAAAATTTATTATAAAATGAATTGAGTAAGGAATATATTGTAATTAGTTATCTAATATATTGAAATATATAACAAATAATTTTACAGCATTACCTCTTTATAAATTACTTATAAAATTTTAATGTAAAAGAGATTAAAGGAGGATTTTCCGATGCGAACTACAAGCCGCCGGATCATACTCAAGTGTAGCTTTAGTATCTACTAACAGGATAGTATATATTCTTGGAACCTCTTGAAAAAATTTCTTTACATACTCAGAAGCTTCTTCTTTACGAATGCCTATCTTGATAAAAATTCTAAGTAGAGATCTTTGTAGATTTTTATAATATTCTTCAAGTGTATCGGGATTTTGACGGATTTTTAATTCTGAGCAGAACAAAATATTAAAAAGTTTATAAATAAATCATAAAGTTTTATTTTTTATCTGGATAAAGATATTCTTTTTTATTGATTAATATCCTTGATGGGATTAAGATTTTTTATTTAAAGTGGATTTTATTCATATTGAAATGAAGTGTAGTGCACATACATATTTCCGTTTATTAAAGTACAAGAAAAAATTTATTTTTTATTATTTTATAGATAAAATTTGAAGATTTTATTGTTAAAATTATATTAAAATATAATAATTAATTATATTTAATGTCTTAAATTAATATCATACATTATGAAGTATATCTTCCTTTCTTTATCCATCATGCTTGAGGTGACGCGGACTACCGCTTTGAAATACTCCAAAGGATTCAATGACTTCTTTCCAAGCTTAATAGATTCTTTTTCTTATATTTTGTGCTTATATTTTATAAGTCTGATGCTTAAGATGACCCCACAGGAATTTCTTATGCGATCTGGTGAAGTGTGGGGATTGTTTTGATGGTTCTTATAGGAGTGATATTCTTTAATCAAATACTTGTAATATACCTTCGGTAATCAGTATGCTGATGATCATCGCTGGCATCCTTATTATGAATTTAGTGTCAAAAACCGTTTCTCATTAAATTCAAGAAAAAATGAAACAATTTAAATATCTCTCTTTGTAACCCTGCGTTGTTTAATTTACATCTGCTTAAATAAAAATGAGAAAAATCTTGCCTTCAATAAATAAAGCAAGATCCTTGTTAAAGCCAAAGTAGCTTATTAAGCTAATATGGTACGTATTTGTTTTGACTTTTATTCAGTAAATAATCAGCAAAAGATAAAAAGTCGGGGTGACTGGATTCGAACCAGCGACCACACGCCCCCCAGACGTGTACTCTAACCAAGCTGAGCTACACCCCGTAATTAATTATAAAAATCCTGATGATCATCCGGATTCTTTGCTCCCCAGGCTGGGCTTGAACCAGCGACCCCCTGATTAACAGTCAGGTGCTCTAACCAACTGAGCTACTGAGGATCTTTGATATCCTGTTTGTGATTTGCCGCAAGCAAATATAGTATTTGTTTTATTATCTGATAAATTATGAATTGCATTTTAGTACGGAATTTTTTACATCCTTATAAAAACATAGATTAACTTACTTTAAAAATTTATCTTGCCTCAAGAAAAACTCTTAAGCTTTGAAATGGGTATTCGTTATCAGATGTATCAGACTTTGACTTTAATGATTTTGAGTTTATATTTTTACTATCACTCCTCTCTGGAGCGTATTGTTCTTTTTTCAGGTAGCATTTATTTTTTTTGGCGGGATCACACTGGAAGATTAATCTTAGATTTTTAGGGCCGGTAACTCCTATTGGTGGTGTTTTTATGGTTCTAGGTTAGGTTTTTCTTATATGGGCTTTTCGCCGTAATACCTTCTAAAAAAAAGTGTTTTTCTCTCGCATAAGATTTTATTTATAGGCTCTGAGTGTTTCTATCGCGGTTCCTAGATAAATATCTCTTCCCATATTTTTTTTCCATTCTTTTTCTTGATCTTCAGCTAACTTTTCCAATGGATATACTATGGAAACTGAAGTGACGGCTAAACCGTTAGTATAATTTTTCAGAGAATCAAAAGCCTTATTTTTTTCTTTCCTTTCTTTTTTATCCGCTTGAAATTTTTTCCATTGCAGGGGAACGGTTTTGTCCTCTTCGAACATTTGCATGCTTCGGGCTAACTTATCCAAAAATTTTATATCAGGGTTGGTCTGAATACGGTTTTTGACCTTCTCTTTAACATTTTTCAGCTCAGTCTCGTTTTCCCATCGTCTGTAGGGAATTGCCCCTATGCTATCCCATTTCATCGGATTTTCCTGATCTTTTTCACCGAATTTTGTGTATGAATATCTTCCCGGTATGATTAAGTCCGGCTGTACCCCTTTGAGTTGTGTAGAGCTGCCATTTACGCGATAAAACTTACTTATGGTAAACTTAAGCGCGCCCATATTTTTTTCAGACAACCTGAAACGATCTAAAGGATAAAGGGTTTGTACTGTTCCTTTTCCATAGGTTTGAGGTCCTCCTATAATAAGAGCTCTTTTATAATCTTGAAGGGCGCCGGCAAGAATTTCTGATGCCGATGCCGATGCCTCGTTTACAAGAACTATTAATGGGCCTTTCCAAAGCGGTGATTTAATATTTGAGCTGAGAGTTTCTTTTTTTCCATCATTGCGACGTACCTGCACCACTGGACCTTTTCCTATAAAAAGTCCGGTGATATCTAGGGCTGTTTCCAAAGAGCCTCCGCTGTTGTTTCTCAGATCAAGCACTAATCCTTTGATATTTTTTTCCTTTAGCTGCTCAATTTCTTTTCGCAGGTCGCTGGCGGCATTTCTGCCGTTTTTATTATTAGGATTAAAGTAAAACTCCGGCAGGTAGATGTACCCATAGCTATTTTTATCTTCGTCCTCTAAAACAGCACCTTTAGCAAAGGTTTCTTTTTGTTCGATGATATCCCGTACCAGGGAGATCTCTTCTGTATGTCCGTCTTTTTTTTGTAGCGTTAAGCGCACAACGCTACCTTTTTTTCCTCGTATTAATCTAATAGAATCACTCAACAATAATCCAAGGATATTTTTAGATTTTCCATGTTTTCCTTGAGCAACTTTCAGAATTTTATCGCCCACTTCAATCTTTTTACTCTTCCACGCCGGCCCTCCTGCGATGAGCTCTGCTATGGTAGCATAACCTTTTTTATCTTGTAAAATTGCTCCTATGCCTTCGAGCTGTCCGGATATTTTGAAATCAAAATCTTCTTTTTCTTTTACGGAAAAGTATGCTGTATGAGGATCATACTGGGAAGTTATGGCATTTACATAGACTGAAAATAAATCTGACTTTTTTTTCATTTTGAATTGTCTTAAGTAATCGGTCATATTTTCCAGTACTCTTTTTCGAGCGGATTCTTCAGAGACTGCGTTGCTATTTTCCGGTTTTTCTTTTTCGGCTTCTTTTTTAGAAGTGGTCATCTCTATAAGAGTGAGATATTTTAGATATTTTCTCCATTGATCTTCCCACTGTTGAATACTTTTGGCATATGAATTGTTTTTTTCATCCAGTGTAATGTTCTCTTCTTTACTAAAATCAAACGAGCGGCTTAATATTTTTTTACTTAAGGCCTCGAGCTTAACTATCTTTCTCTGAAGATGGGTGATGCTAAGATCGAAAAACTCTGTATCTCCGTTGATAAATGCGTTTCCCAACTTTTTTCTATACGGGTAAAACTCATCTATTTCCGATTCTAAAAAATATAATTTTTGCGGATCGAGGCTTTCTAAATATTTTTTATATACCCCTTCAGAGAATTTTTCATCCACTTCAGGTGCATGATAATGAAGGAAAGAGAGCATTCGGTAAATAGATTTAAGGATGGATTTATACTTATCTTCGTTCTCCTTTGGTGAGCAAAAACTGAATAAAAGAAAAAGAAGCGCAACACATGATAAAACACATTTTCGATTTTTGAATCGATTTAAGTTCATATAATTACATATCTGTTGATGAGAGCCTGAAAAAGTTGTTTTGTTAACTTTCATAGAAAGCACAAAGATTAAATTTATTACTGAAAAACGAAATGAAAAAAAAAAACGTCATTCTGGTGACCAACGATGATGGCATTCTTGCCCCTGGGATTCGAGCACTCATACATGTTATGAGCTCTTTAGGGGAAGTATATGTGGTAGCCCCTGCCGAGGGGAAATCAGGAAAGTCTCATTCTGTCTCTGTGGAATATCCATTGCGGTGTGAATCTGTAAAACTCGATAACGGACCTCAAAGAGAGTGGCGAGTTTCAGGAACACCAGCTGATTGTGTTAAGCTGGCTATAGATCATGTACTCCCCAAACCTCCAAATATTTGTGTATCAGGTATTAATCACGGTACAAATGCCTCTCTGAATGTGCTGTATTCCGGTACAGTGTCGGCTGCTGTGGAAGCTGCCTTGTCGGGTATTCCGGGTATAGGTTTTTCTCTTTTGGATGATTCATCGCTGGCAGATTTTTCAGCGGCTCAGTACTATGCGGAAAATATAGTTAAGAAAGCGCTTAATGCAGATTTTCCGAGAGAAGGTATTTTAAATGTGAATATCCCGAAATTGGCTAAAGAACAAATTAAGGGTATAAAGATTTGTCGACAAAGTAAGGGTGCCTGGCGAGAAAATTTTGAGAAACGTGCGGATCCCAAAGGAAGACCCTATTATTGGCTTACAGGAAAATATACGGATACAGACCCGGGAAGTGATCATGATCACAGAGCTTTAGAAGAAGGATACGTATCTATAGTTCCCATAAGCTTTGATCGAACGGACTATAAACTTATGAAAAAATTGGATTCTTGGAATCTGTAAAGTTTTTTTCTTAAAATTACATTTCTAGAATGGAAGTAAGGCCTACCGCCTAGAGTTTCTTTAAGCTGTGTTCTTTTGATCTGATTTTCATCGTAAATCATCTCCAGGACTAATTTGGTAGATAGTATTTTGTTAATTTTCATGGTTAACACCCCTATGTAGGAAAGGTATATATTTTGATTTTTAGATAGTTGGAGAAACTATTTACCGTATTATCTAACGACATGTTTTGCATGATATCCCATCGATACCTTGCGCCGACGAGTGTTTCTAATTCGTATCTAAAATTCTTTCCTAACTCTATCTCGTAGGCATTTTTTTCCCAAAAAAACGTCCGTCTTTGTCCTAGGAATTAAACACATCTTAATCGGTTACAAAAGTCATCTGTTAGGTAAGTGGATGAAGATGAGTATAAAGTGATCACTAGACCTGTAATCGAAACCAAAACTTGTTGAAAGATAACCTGGCGATAGAATTCGAGATTTTTTTAGGGTTTTGTAGTCATAACCTTTAGAAAACGGTGTTCTGAAGTGTTAAACGAGCGGCGTAGCACCAGTTGGGCTTAAAGCGATACCCGTAATTTGAGGTCAAATCGATGATATTTTCTACTTTTTTAGTCACTACTTTTTGGCCCAAGTACGGTTCCATAGCCTAATAAGATCCGTGATTCCCAAAGGTGTAGATTTTTCGTGACGTGAAATGAAAATCATAATCACCCCTTACTGTAAGGGTCAGAGAACTTACATCGCCTATCATCTAGTTGCTGAAATCTGTTCGATTGAACAATAAAGAATTGGTTCCTTTATATACCCAACCAGCTTTTCGCTGATCGATGCTTATTTGCTCAACCCCCCTACTATAGGGTAGGTCGTTTTTCTTGTTAGGGGGCACCTGCCCTTTGAGACTTATGAATATGATAATATTTATTAAAGCAAATGAATATGAAAAATTTTTCATTAACTTTTTTAATTATTATTAATTGACAAAGATATACAAATGATCAAACCCTACAAATCATCATTGCAGCTCCTTTTTACACCAGTTTGCGAGCAAACGTATCCATTCAGGCAGGTCATTCATGCATTGAAGGTAATCAAATCGCTCACCGCCTGCGTTTATAAAGATCTCTTTGCCTCCAATCGCGATTTCTTCTAAAGTTTCTAGACAGTCTGATACAAAGGCGGGGGCTACTACAGCGATTTTTTTTACAGAATTTTTTGCCAATGATTCCAAAGTTTTATCTGTATAGGGCTTTAACCATGGATCTCGCCCTAATCTTGACTGGAAAGCTACGGAAAAACTTCCGGCTGGCAATTTTAGCTCCTGTGCCACCAGCCGTGTGGTTTCGTAACACTGGTGACGATAGCAAATATCATGTGCTTTTACATGTTGGGAACTACAGCATTTATGATCTATTTTGCAATGTCCGCTTGGATCGGTTTTTCGGATATGACGCTCTGGAAGGCCATGATAGGAGAATAGCAAATGTTCGCTATCTGCAGGCAGCTGCTCGCGAATATGTTTACTCAGCAATTTAATGTAATCCCTTCGATAGTAAAAGGGCAGTAAAAAAGAGAGTTGCATATCTTTAAAGTGTTTTTTTTGATCCTCTAAGCATTTTTGAATGACACTCTCGGTAGTGCTCATAGCATATTGTGGGTAAAGGGGCACTACTAATATATCTTTGATTCCTTTTTCATAGATACTTGAAAGCTCTGAGGCTATCGAAGGAGCTCCATAGCGCATACCCAGAGATACAGGATTCTTCAAATGTTTGGCCACACCTGCTCGCAAGCGTTTTGAAAGCGCCACCAATGGAGATCCTTCGGGCCACCATATCTTGCTATAAGCTTTTGCCGAGTGTTTTAGGCGTCTAGGTAGTATCATTCCCTCTACGATAAATTTCCTAAGCACATAAGGCACATCGATAACTCGTTTATCCATAAGAAATTCACGGAGATACTTTCGAACGTCCGTTATAGTTGGGGAAGCTGGAGAACCTAGATTTACCAGTAAAATACCTTTTTTCATTGATAAGTTATTTTTTCGGAATTTTGTAGTCATTCGAATTTACGATGCTTTTTATATAAATTATATAGAATAACATTCTTAAGGAGTTTTCCTATTTTATGACTGATATTTTAAAAACGGATAAAGAAAATCTGCGTCCTGAGGAGCTGGATATGGAAAAAGGACTCCGTCCAAAACGCTTTCAGGATTTCAGTGGTCAGGAAAAGATTCTTGAAAATCTTAAAGTCTTTGTGCAGGCAGCCAGGAGGCGCAATGAGGCATTGGACCATGTGCTCTTGCACGGACCTCCCGGTTTGGGAAAGACTACCTTAGCTTATATCATTGCTAATGAACTAGGTGTAGGCATTAAAATCAGTTCCGGTCCGGTACTCGATAAACCTGGAGATCTGGCCGGTTTGTTAACTCATCTCGAGCCTCATGATGTGCTTTTTATCGATGAGATCCATCGGCTTTCTCCCTTGGTAGAGGAGTATCTGTATTCAGCCATGGAGGATTACCGCATTGATATTATGATAGAATCCGGTCCTAACGCGCGCTCGGTGCAGATTGGTCTGCATCCTTTTACGCTTATAGGTGCCACCACACGCTCAGGCTTGCTTACAGCGCCCATGCGTGCGCGTTTTGGTATCAACTGCCGATTGGAATACTACCAAAAAGAACTTTTAAACGATATCATAAAGCGCAGCGTTGGACTTTTAAACATTTTCATTTCTGATCAGGCTTCTATGGAAATTGCTCGGCGAAGTCGAGGCACACCGCGTATTGCCAACGCTTTACTGAGGCGCGTGCGCGATTTTGCCCAAATCAAAGGAAACGGTAATATCGATTTAAGTATTTCAGAAATTGCTTTGAAATCCCTTAGTGTAGATGAAAACGGACTTGATGAGATGGACAATAAGATTTTAACTGTCATCATCGATAAGTTTAATGGAGGGCCTGTAGGTATTAGTACCATTGCTACGGCCGTTAGTGAAAATACGGGCACTATAGAGGAGGTATATGAGCCTTTTCTCATTCAAGAAGGATATTTGATGCGTACGCCCCGTGGAAGAGAGGCTACCGCTTTGGCCTATAAACATTTGGGCAAGAAACCTTCTAATGATCAAAACGATCTCTTTAAAGAGATGAATCGTTAGTTTAGCTTCTATTGATAAATAGAACTCTATTGTTTAAATCTCCACAAGAAAAACATACGAATACTATCATAGAAACCAGGGTCATCTTTTTGATAAATATTTACTTAAGTTCGAGATAAAAATACTCTTTATCTTCATGTTCATATACTTTTCAAATATTTAAATGAAAAAAGTATATCCAAAAATTCAATAGTTTATGTAAGAATTTTTCCAGAAAAAAATGTCATAGTAGAAGTATCTCGGATTTTTTTTCAAATCTCCTCTGAAACGAGCTGGGCATGAATAAATGTTAAGAAACATTTTCTGGAAAAAAATTTTATGTCTACAAAAACTAATATACGAGCCCTAATTCTATTGTATCTTTGCAATAAATACTTTCTACACTTATAAAGAGTTTTGGAGTTGAGTACGTTGGAAAAAATATATATACCTAAGGATTTTGCTTCTGATCAGCAAATTAAGTGGTGTCCAGGCTGTGGAGATTACTCTATCTTAAAGCAGATGCAGGCCATACTTCCTGAAACAGGTCTTTTAAAAGAAAAAATAGTCTTCATATCAGGTATTGGTTGTTCTTCACGTTTTCCTTACTACATGGAAACTTTTGGGCTACATGGCATTCACGGTAGAGCTCCGGCGATAGCTACGGGTGTTAAGCTGGCGCGTCCCGATTTGAGCGTGTGGATAATTACAGGTGATGGTGATGGGCTTTCTATCGGAGGGAATCATACAATTCATTTGCTCAGAAGAAATCTGGATGTAAATGTATTGCTTTTTAATAATGAAATTTATGGTTTGACCAAAGGACAATATTCACCTACTTCAAATTTAGGTTTACGTACAAAATCCTCTCCTACGGGAACCATCGATCGCCCATTTAATCTTTTAAGTCTTGTTCTGGGCGCCGGGGCTGGTTTTGTGGCGCGCGCTATGGACAGAGACCCTAAACATCTTCGTGAAATGCTTTTGAGAGCTCAGCAATATAAAGGCACTTCTTTCTTAGAGATTTACCAGAATTGTAATATATTCAACGATGGTGCTTTTGAGGTATTTACTGAAAAGGATAGCAAAGCAGATCATACGCTTTTTCTTGAACATCAGGTTCCGTTAATTTTTGGCTCTCAAAAACAACGGGGTATATATCTTGATGGCCTTCATCCAAGGTTGGTTTCTTTAAAAGATGGGTACTATCATTCCTCAGATCTATGGATTCATGATGAAACGGATCAAGTCAAAGCTGATCTTCTGACAAGGTTTTTTGACGCGTCTGGACAAGAGGAATTTCCACGTCCTTTCGGAGTTTTTTACCGAGAGGAGCGTCCTGTTTATGATGTGCTTTTCCACGATCAGATCACTGAGGCGCAAAAAAACAAGCCTATTTCATTAGATGCACTTATCAGCGGAGCAAACACCTGGAAAATATAATGAAAAAATGATTAGAAAACGAAGTTTTTCAGGAGACTTTCAGATATTGTCCCAGGAGATTGCAAACGCTAAAATCCTTTGTGAAAAAGGATATTATCAGCAAGCTATCGAACTCCTCAAAAACCTGCGAATAGATTTTTTTGGCCTTGATGACAAAACAATTTATCGCATTCAAAAGCAAGGTTGGTCAGATTTTCTAAATTCTTCAGAATTGGGTGAAGAGGCCTTACAAGTCCTGGTCTCTCTTTTGGTTCAGGAGGGTACCTTTGAGTTTAAGTACGGAAAAAACGAGCGCAAGGGACGCAGTTATTTGATTTCTGCAAAAGAACTTCTTGAAGTTAATGTGAATTTGGATACTTTTAATTGGGGAGAGTTGCGCTTGCTGAAGCAAATTCACGCCCTGTTAAAAATATCTTAATAAGTAGATTTCAGCTGATTTATAAATTCTTTAGACCTTATAAAACCTCTTAAAATACTGTATTTGCCATCTTTATCTATAGATAGGGTAGAGGGGTAGCCTACTTTTCCATCGAGTAGATAATAAGCTAAGCGATTTATGCCAAATTTCTCCAAATAAGTGTATTTTTCCCCTCCATAAGTAAGCGTATCTTTCGTCTCAGCGTCGATCTTTACCGGAATATAATTTGCGTTGATATATTTAATCACCTCTTGATCGCTTAAGGTCTCTACCTCCATTTTTTTGCAGTAAGGACACCAAGTGGTATAGATCAATAGGAGTATTTTTTTTTTTGGGTTTTTCTTTAGTAGCCCGCTGGCGTTGGATATTTTTTCCCATCGAATTTCTTTTCTCAGGGCTATTTTTTTTTGCTGTCCATACACAAGATTTACCGTAAATCCCATAATTACGGTTAGCAATAGTATAATTCTCATAAGCTTGATATGTTGTATTTTTACTTTATTCCATGCATTTTTTTAGAAATTCTCTCTGAGAAAATAAGAGTAATACCTCCTATAAAAAAGCAAAACAAGGCCACTAACGTAAATATATTTTTAGCTCCTAATTCATGAACGTATGCTGCGATATATCCACCTGCGATATTAGCAATAAATGAAGAAAAAAGCCAAGTACCCATAAGCAAAGAAGCGAGTTTTGCAGGAGAAAGCTTAGTAACCATCGAGAGGCCTACCGGCGAAAGGCACAACTCTCCAAGGGTATGAAAAAGATAAGTGAATATAATCCACAGGACACTAGCTTTAACAGAAGCATGTGTATTGTCATTTCCTCTTTCAAAAACCGCACCCACCATAAATAAAAATCCTATACCTACAAGAAGCATCGCTATACCCATCTTTATGGGCGTAGAAAATTTTTGTCCGAAAGGACTCTCCCAAAAAGCTGCGAAAACAGGCGCCAGCATTACTATAAATAGCGCATTGATGGACTGAAACCACGAAGTAGGAATATGCCAATTCCAGCTTCCGATTTCTATTTTTTTTTCGATAAATTGATCGGTATAGAGCGTTAAGGAAGAACCTGCCTGCTCAAAGGCAGCCCAGAAAAAAATTGATATGAACGAAAATATGAATATGGTTTTTATACGATCTTTTTCCATTTTTGTAAGTGGCGTTTTATTCTGGAGTTTTTTTTTAGGGTCTCTTCTGGAAGCTCTCATGCCGGTATCTCCTAAGTATTTTTTCGCCAGTATATTATAAGATATTTGCCCAAGAAACATACCTATGGCAGATATCAGAAAACCATATTTATAGCCAAAGTTAAGAATCTGTCCATCAGCTCCTTTTAAGGCAAAAAGATCTTCAGCTACATATCCTATGATAAGCGGTGCAATGAACGCTCCCAAATTAATACCCATATAAAAAATAGAGAAAGCAGAGTCTTTGCGTTCAGGCTGATTTTCATACAATTGCCCTACTATTGTGGAGATATTTGGCTTGAAAAACCCGTTTCCTAGAATAAGCAGACTCAGTCCCAGAAATAATCCCCAATGAGTATTAAAAGCAAAAAGCGCTAGCTGCCCCGCCATCATCATGATTCCTCCGATAGTGATGGATTTTCTCTGCCCTATATAAGTATCAGCGAGACAACCTCCTAAAAGTGGCGTAAAATAAACAAAGCCGGTAAAATATCCGTAGATCAAGGAAGCTGTTCCAAGGGAAATACCAAGTCCTCCCTCAATAAGGGATTTGCTCAGATACAGAATTAGTATCCCGCGCATGCCGTAGTAACTGAAGCGTTCCCAAATTTCAGTGAAAAATAAAAGATATAAACCTTTGGAGTGCTTTTTATGCTTGCTCATAAATACAGTGGTATTTTCGGATTAGACGTTTTTACTAAAAACGATACAAATTAGTTATATATTTTTTAATATAAATCTCGTCATCTTGTTATACAGGTGGTGGCGCGTAGCGCCACCATAAATAGAATAATTTTTGTCGGAATAAGCCATAAAATCAAAGGGTTTTCTTGCCTCTATTAATGACCGACTCATTTCCAGGATGCATCGAAAATGCACGTTATCGTCCAAAATTCCATGCAAAATCAATAAATTTCCTTTGAGGTTTTTTTCGAAATTTAATGGGCTGTTTTCTTCATAATTTTTCTCATTCTCTTGAGGCAATCTCATATAGCGTTCGGTGTAAATATAATTGTAAGAATACCAGTGTGTCACTGGTGCTACGGCGATGCCTGTTTTAAATACACCCGGGCTTTTTGTCACTTCCAAACAACTGAGATAACCTACCGAAGCTCCATCCGAAGATTCCGATTCGCCCGAGTCTACATAAGAGAGCGCATCGAAGTGCTCTGCGGTTTTGATTTGATCTTCCAGCTCATACTTGCCCAGATTTTTATAAATGATTTTCTTAAAAGCTACTCCTTTTTTTGTTGTTCCGCGATTATCTACTGCTGCAATCAGGTAAGCTTTTTGAGAGAGTATCTTAAACCATAAATAGTTTAGTCCACCCCATTCATCAGTAATGATTTTAGAGCCGGGTCCGTCGTATACATATACCAATAAAGGATATTTTTTTGTTTTATCGAAGTCTCTGGGCTTAATCATCCAACCATCCAGCATACCTTTTGAGGTATTGGGTATAGATTTAAATTCAACAGCTCCCAGAGGGGTCATTTGAGGATTTTGTTTTAGTGCTTTATTATCTTCTAAAAGATATAATAGTTTGGAGTTTTCCGTCTTATAAATGCTGTATACCAGAGTTTCTCTTATCTTAGAGAACTTATGGATGAAGTAATCGAATTTTTTGCTCAACCAGGCGCGGTTTGTGTTTTCTTTCCGGGAAAGCTTTCTAGCGTTTTTTCCATATAGTTTTGTTGAGGAGACCGTAAGATTCAAGGATCCTTTACCATCTTTATAATAATGATAAAGTTGCCGAAATCCGCTTCGTTCAGATGACCATATAAAACTGTTATCTTCTAAAGAATCTAATTCAATATGATCAGTTTCAATATAATTTTCGATTTTTTCCGAAAGTATTTTTTTTATGTCATGATTCTGTGTATTGACAATGAGTAAATCGATTTGATTCTGCTCTCGATTGGGTATTACCAAAGCCAATTCATCGGGATTTTTGGTAAAAAGTATCTTAGGGATGTAATATTCTTGATAAGCTCTTAAGTTTACTTTCTCTATCGAAGCGTTCTCTAATGAATAATAATATACCGAGACCTCGGAATTGGAATCACGTGCTTTAGGATATCTGATTTTAGAAATTACAGAATGTATTTGTTGATTATAGCTGAGAAAAGGCTGTTCGGCTACTGCTGTTTGATCAAAGCGAAAGTAGACTAATTTTTTTACTATCGGCACTCCAGTTGAAAGTCCGTGTAAAGCCCATTTCTTCTTCATACACCCAATCAAAATACCGTTAATTGCTTTGTTTTTGATTCCATCATCAGTTATACGTATAGTCTTTCCTGTATCGATTTCTTTCACGTACAGGTCATTTTTATAAACGAAGGCAAATTTTTTTTCATCTGGAGAAAACAGGGGTTCTTGTACTCATTGGTTATTGAATACTTTTGTATGTTTGTTGCTTTTTAAGGATACGATTTCTCGTAAATGTCTTTTTTAGAACCTCTATAAATGGGTTCGCTCTGGGTTTCCAGAAGTAAATAGCTTTCGTTAAAGCTAAGGTTGTAGCTTGTAAATATTCCTTTAACTAATTCCTTTTTTGTTTGATAGTTGTACTGTGTAATACCCTTTTCCTCGAGCAAAGTATAATGTTTTCCATCTTGCATGGCATAGATCGCAGCTATTGTTTTGGCTTTGAAATAGTCATTCCATATTTTCTCAAGACTTATACGATCTTGTGCGTGGAGCTGTATTATCCATAAAAAACGGTAAATTATCATTAATGCAAGTCGCAAAGCGTACCTGTTTTTAGAAGATTAGTAATTAGCCAATTTAAGAGAAAAAATGAAAATAAAAAGCAGATCTTCCTTGAAGATAATGCCTGTGCTTAGGGAAAAAGTACATTTGTCCTTATACATTTATTTATCATGAGTAAATTTTCGGAAAAAGGTTTTTCCAGATGGTCTAAAGAAGAGAAAATAAACTGGCTTTTAAAAAAATTTTTAAAAGATCGCGAATATGGGAGGACGCTCTTAAAAAAATACAGTCATCCTAACAGTGAGGTTCAAAGCTTGCATGAAGAATTCTCGGAAAATACTTTAACCAATTTTTACTTGCCTTTTGGCATAGCGCCTGGTTTTCTGATCAACGGACGAGAATATGCATTACCCATGGTTATCGAAGAGAGTTCGGTGGTGGCCGCGGCAGCTAAAGCAGCTAAATTCTGGAAAAAGCGCGGAGGTTTTAAAGCTCAAGTGCGCTCTGTGAAAAAGTCCGGACAAGTTCATTTTCTTATAAATACTTCTGATGAGAAACTTCAGAAATTTTTTAGAGATACCCTAATGCCTAAACTACTGCAAGATACTGATAAAATTACGACTGGCATGCGCGCGCGCGGAGGAGGGATATTACAGATTTCTCTAAAAGATAAAAGCAAGGAGATACCCTATTATTTTCAAATCGATGCGTTGTTTGACACTTGTGATGCCATGGGAGCCAATTTCATTAACTCGTGCCTGGAGCAGTTTGCCTTTACTCTTAAAGACGAACTTATAAAAAGCGATTTATTTGATGCGGAAGAGAAATTCTCTTTTCAGGTCATTATGGCTATACTTTCAAATTATACACCTGATTGCTTAGCGCGAGCTCAGGTGAGCTGTTCTCTGGAGGTTTTAACCGATAAAAACGAAATGTCACCACAAGAGTTTGCCGAGAAGTTTCATAAAGCCGTTCACATAGCGCAGCTTGATCCTTACAGGGCCGTGACACACAATAAAGGCATTATGAATGGGGTAGATGCAGTGGCCTTAGCCACCGGAAATGATTTTCGTGCCTTAGAATCTAATGTACATGCCTATGCAGCGCACAGCGGTCGATACATGGGACTTACACGTTGCGAAATCCGTGGCAATACTTTTCATTTTTGGTTGGATTTGCCATTAGCTGTAGGCACCATAGGAGGGCTCACCTCCTTACATCCAATGGCAGCTTTTTCTTTAGAGGTGCTCGGACGTCCTTCATCGCAGGAGCTTATGATTATTCTTGCGAGCTCCGGCTTAGCGCAGAATTTCGCTGCCCTTCGCTCGCTGGTGACCACCGGAATACAAAAAGGCCATATGAAAATGCATCTTTTAAATATCCTCAATCAACTGGGCGCTGATGAAAAAGAAAAGACTTATTTTACTTACCTTTTCAAAGATAAGATCGTAAGTTATCAGGCAGTGCTGGTAGCGTGGCAAGCCATTAAGAAAAATAAATAGCAATAAGTTATATGTCTATGGATATTATTTTACTCGAAGACATTCGGGTGTACGCTTTTCACGGTTGTTTGCAGGAAGAGCGAAGGATAGGAAGTTACTACAAAGTAGATCTTGAAGTAAAGACAGATTTTCATAAGGCCGCTCAAAGCGATGAGTTAACCGATACGATAGACTATTCTCTGCTTTATCAAATCGTTCGCGAGCAAATGCAGATACCTTCTTATTTGATTGAAAATGTGGCCCATCGTATTCTTAAATGCATGTTTCGAAAATATATTTTTATTGATGATCTCAAGATTAAACTTTGTAAAGTTAATCCACCTATGGAAGGGGAAATAAAAAGGGTATGCGTACTTATGGAACGAAACAGAAAAGATGCTTTGGAAAAATGATTAACTTCGTCGCTGAGTTTTTAATCTGGCACCGTGGCCGAGTGGCTAGGCAGAGGTCTGCAAAACCTTCTACAGCGGTTCGAATCCGCTCGGTGCCTCTTAGTTTTTATGTTGGCTTTGCAATTCTTTCACACGATTTTGCGCCTTTATTAGAATATCGAGATAGCTTTCATTATTTTTTAAGTAATACTTATGACTTTTCTCGAATTGCTCTTTATTAGTATGATGTTTTTTAAAAACTTCCTCTTCAATTAATTGATCTTCCCTCGAGGAATTCTCAGCTTTGGATAAAAGAGCGACCTCTTTACATATAAAGAGGTCTACCAATACTTCCTTCATCTGATCCCTAGCCAAAATTTTGGAAGGAGTTTCTTTTTTGCATGAGAAAAGTACTAAAATAAAGCCTGTAAGAAATATTTTTTTCATCTCTCTACACCTTTGAAAATCTTAAAGCAAGTACACCCCAAAGAGCTTCCCGGAGAATCTTATGAGTCATTTTAGATTCTCCGGCGTTGCGCTCGGTAAATATAATAGGGATCTCACGTATGTGAAGTCCTTTTTTCCAGGCGCGGTATTTTGTTTCGATCTGAAAAAGATAACCTGAGGAATGAATGGGACGTGCGATGATTTTTTCGAGCGCCTCTCTCTTATAACAAATAAAACCAGCAGTGGTGTCATGCACAGGAAGCCCTGTGATAAAACGGACATACTTCGATGCAAAATAGGAGAGCAAAACGCGTTGCATAGGCCAATTCACTACATTTACTCCGTTGCAATAACGTGACCCTATACTCATATCGGCTTCTTTGCTGGATTTTTTAAGTCGAATCAGATCCGCTGGATTGTGTGAAAGGTCTGCGTCTATTTCAAAGATAAATGTATAAGAATGCTTTAAAGCCCATTCAAAACCCCGAAGATAGGCTTTACCCAGACCATCTTTTTTATCACAAATTTTTAAATGCAATCTTTCAGGAAAATCTTTATGAAGGTTTTTTACGATTTTTGCTGTCCCGTCAGGGGAGTTATCATCTACAACCAGTACATGAAATTCTTCTTCTTGAGAAAATATACTATTTAAGATCTTCCGGATATTTTCTTTCTCATTATAAGTGGGAATGATAACGACTGAATCAGACATACAACATTTAAAAAGCTAAAATTATGATAAATTCTAGTTTTTTATCTTTAGAATAAGAAGACCAATTAAATAACATTTTTATAAATCACATGATTAACATCGATTAAAAAATAAAGACTGGGGAACACTTATTTACCTTTTTATCTTGATCTTTTGGGTCAAGATCAAGTGAGTTTTTTCTTAAAAATTATTTAGCGATCAGCAAATTGAGACGATATGTGTTGGTTAAAAAAAACTTTGTGATTTTCACAATAAGCAGTTCGTTATTAATAATCTTCATTTATGCATTATGGTTCTGGCTTGTATGTTGGTTTTACCAACGTCTTCTGAGCTATGGTGTGTCTTGTTTTTTTTAGAAATAATGCCCACATTTTTGTTCTTAAGATTTATGCTTAATAGAGGAGTGTTATTTTAAGATAAGAATAGAGTCTTAAAATTTTTATAATCACGGGATTTATATTATTATTAATCAGCTTATAAGAGTTTATTATCAAGTAATGTCGAATCTTTTATCTCTATATTTCTTAAATTTGCCTCCTCTGAAATGCCGACGCCAGGCCTTTTTGAATCTTGGCCTGCGGAATAAAAATTATAAAGATGAGAGTAAAAAACATCCTCATTTCTCAGCCAAGCCCCCTTTCAGAATCTTCTCCATATATACAGTTGAGCAAGCGTGAGAAAGTTAAAATAGATTTTCGTCCGTTTATAGAAATACAAGGAATCTCTGCCACTGAAGTGAGAAAGCAAAAAATAGATTTTTCTCATTTCACCGCTGTTATTTTTACCAGTAAAAACGCGGTAGATCATTATTTCAGACTTGCTGAGCAAATGCGCTTTAAGGTGCCTGATGCTATGCGTTATTTTTGCCAGTCCGAAGTTATTGCTTATTATCTTCAGAAATATATAGTATACCGTAAGCGCAAGATTTATATCGGTCAGAAGGATTTCAACGATCTTATTCCATTGATTAAAAAATATTCACAGGAGAAATTTTTGCTTCCCTCTTCAGATATTTTAAAAACTGAAGTTCCGCGAACGCTTGAAAATCTTAAGGCGCAATGGAAACGTGCCATTCTTTATAGAACCGTATCGAGCGATCTTTCTGATTTAAAGGATATTTCTTATGATATTCTCGTCTTTTTTACACCTTCAGGGATTAAATCCTTGTTTGAGAATTTTCCGCATTTCAAGCAGAATACCACCAGAATCGCTGCTTTTGGAAAATCCACTATTGATCTTGCTTCTAAGTCCGGATTAAAGATAGATATACAGGTACCTACACCCGAGACACCTTCTATGGCTATGGCCCTTGAGAAATATTTAAAACAAAACAGCGCTAAGTCTCTCAGATAAAATAAATTATCATGTGTAAAATTTAAAATCTTTGATTATTAACTGCATGGAGATCTGGTCTTTCCAGCAATTCTCTTCTATAGTATATACCATATCAAAGTGCTTTCTCTGTACTTTCTCAAGAATATATCCCCAGCTAAAGCCTATAGTGGTTTTGAGTGGGGTGTTGGCCTTGGTATTTTTACTACTTGCATTTTAAATGATCCTTATCCGTTCCAATTTTCACGACATAGCCTTTTATTAACAAGGTCTCTTGATAAAGAGATAGGCTGTTTGTTTCCTACTCCAAAATGATCAAATCTCTTGAGTATACGTAAAAATTTCGTGCTGATCTCCGATAGATCTAACTCATAATTGATATCTATTTGCGCTTGACGCTGATTTTCCTCTATACGTTGTTTAACGTTCTCTTCAAAGTGAACTTTAAAATCTTGAAAAGATTCTGGAGATAAACTAAGGTCTGCGGCGTATTTGTGACCACCGAACTTTTCGATGTAAGGACTACACTTTTCAAACGCTTTATACAAATCAAAACTCTCTACTGATCGCGCTGAACTACCAGCTTTCCTTGACTTTCAGTAAAAACTACTGTAGGTCGATGATAGATCTCTATCAACCGGGAAGCAACTATGCCTAATATTCCTTTGTTCCATCCCGGCTTAAAAACTATTGTTCTATACAAACGCTCTTCTCCTTTTGTTTTAATTAGTTCTAAGACCTCTTTCGTGGTCTTTTGATCCATGAACTTTCTGTATTGATTTAAGTCATTGATTTTAAAAGCTTTTTTGGTCTGAGTTGAGTTTTTGGATAATAATAATTTGACTGCCTCTTTGGTATATTCTAATCTACCCGCTGCGTTAGATCTTGGATCTACACTAAAAAGTATATCATTTATACAAGTATCTTTTATGTTATTAGTTTTAAGCGCTTGCAGACCTGGCCGCGAATCCCGGTTAAGATGCTGAAGTCCACAGAAAGTCTATATGCGATTTTCATCTATGATAGGTACTAAATCTGAAGCGATACTTACAGCTACAAGGTCTAAAAGTTTATAGGGTACGGAAAATGACATAGATTATTTAGCTAGAGCCTGAATCAATTTAAAGCCCACGCCACATCTATTGAGCTCCTTTTGATCCAGATCTTTAATGCTGCAATCAATGGCAATGATCAGTGAAATCCCTTATTTATAAGAAAAGTCGATGCCCCGGTAAGAAAGACCGTAGCCTTCTTCATAACGATATGGAATGTAGCAACGCAGTAGAGGTGGTATGGTCTTTAAAAAAATCATACAGTACATCTACTGAGGTAGCGCCGTCAACATCATAATCTCCATAGATGAGTACATCTTTCTTTTTTTCAATGGCTGCTAGAATTCTATTTACATCCTTTTGCATGTCCTTCATCAAAAAGGGATCGTAAATATCTTTGAGTTCAGGGCAAAAAATGCTTTTCTTTTTCATAAGTATCGACATTTCTTTGCAGAAGCAATGAGGCTATGCTATGATCTACACCGAGAATTTTATTAATTTTTGATGTGCCTTTCTTCTATTTTAGGCGGGCCTGTCCAGCGATTTTTCTTTATCATCGGAACAGCTTTTTTTGTGTGCCCTTCTATTACTAATACTATTTCTCCCTTGGGTGGAGTTTTTATAAAATAAGTCCTTAGCTCTTCAGCAGTTCCTCTGAGAGTTTGTTCAAATTTCTTCGAAATTTCCCGGCATACTACGATTTTCCTGAGGTTGAAATACTCTTGAATACTACTTAAAGTGGTTAATAATTTATGAGGGGATTCATATAGCACAAGTGTTCTTTTTTCTTGTGCTAATTCCGATAATTTTCTTTTCCTTCCTTTTTTCTGTGGCAGAAATCCCAGAAAGATAAATTCCTGAATGGGAAGTCCTGAAATCACTAAAGCCGGGACGAATGCCGTGGGACCTGGTAAACACTCCACGTGCAGATTAGCCTCTATGCAGGCGCGAATCAATAAGAATCCCGGATCTGAAAGAGCAGGTGTTCCGGCATCGCTGATCAAAGAGAGTGTTTCTTGATTTTTAAGCCGCTCAAGCAAAGAAGGGAGAATTTTATGCTCATTGTGCATATGATAGGCCTTGAGAGGTTTGCAGATATCATAGTGCTTAAGCAGTTTTCTAGAAGTTCTTGTGTCCTCAACCAGTATAAGATCCGACTTCTTAAGCATACGAAGAGCCCGAAATGTAATGTCTTCAAGATTTCCAATAGGCGTAGGGATAAGGTAGAGCATGTAAGAAGGGTAAAAAGTTATTTTCTGAATCTTTTTTCAATCAATATTTTAAGTTGTTCAATCGTTTCTTTTTTTTGTTCCCAACTTTCTTTCTCAATCTTTTCTTCGAGTATTCTTCTATACTTTCAGGGCTTTTTATGATATTAAGCTCCATAATTATTTCTTCAAACTCCTGGAGATTTCCCTGAAAAAGTTGGCCAAGAGAATCCTATTTTATTATTCAAATTCAATTGTATTTCAGGAAGTTGTTTCCTTTTTCGTAAATCCTTCAGTGGATTTTAATCGATTGCGTGATTTAATAAATCTGAAAGGTTTGTCCTTGAGTGTTCTTTTTCTTCTTTTGGTTTAGAAATGTTTCCCTCTGTGGGAAAATAAGCTATAGAGTGCTTTTCAAGGTATTTTTGAAAGCCTTTCTTTTAGCTTTTCAAGTTTTGGTTCAAAGGCAATGATCCCAGAAAAAGACTGAAGTTCGATGAATTTCCCCGCTAGGATTTTTATATCTCTTATCACTTGTTTTTTGACTTCTTCGAGCGCGCTTATATCCACCTAATTTTACTAATTTTGTACTGTTTCTCTGAGGTTTTCAATATACGAAATGTTTTAATTATTAAGAAAAGTACAGCATACATCTTCAGGCTTCGTAGAGGTGATTTGTGGTTCAATGTTTTCAAGAAAAATTACTGAACTTATTCGTCGTATAAAAAAAGCGAAAATCTCTGGCTATTCTCTTTGGATGTTTAAGTCATTTGTGGACGACCTATGCTCTTGATCATATCATCTCTCATGAGACGGAGTAAAGAATTGCCTGCTGAGTCTGTAAATGCTTCTGCAGAGCTTTTAAAGCCGCAAATGAAAGCAGATTATAGATATAGATGAAGCCGAGTTCTTTGATGAAAACCTTTTGAAGGTTTGTAACTCTTTAGCTGATGGAGGTATTTATGTTCTTGTTGCAGGGTTTGATATGGATTTTATGAGTCGACCTTTTGGGTCAATTCCCTTTTTATTAGCTATAAACGAGTATGTTACGAAACTTCATATATTTTGCATGCACCGAACCGTGGCTCATTATACTCATCGAAGATCATTCGATGATAAACAAGTGCTTATAGTCGGAGAAGATCAATATGAGCCACTTTTCCGGGCGATTTTCTCTGAAGAGAGGAAAAGAAAATTTTCCCGTTTCCAGAAAATATCGATAATACAGAATGTACACCTTAAAACAGCTTGCTAAAGTTCTTAAACCTCTTAAAGTTTTTGGTCCTTTGGAAAGCGCCTCAATTGATCATTTGGCAATCGATTCAAGGCAAGTGGGTCTTTCGGATAAAAGTTTGTTTTTTGCATTTAAAACCTCCAAAAATGACGGACATATTTATGTTTCTCAACTTATCAAAGCAGGTGTCAGAACCTTCGTGATTTCAGATGAAGCTGTTTTAACTCGCTTTAAATCGGAAAATACTTTTTTTCTGGTTAAAGATGTTCTTAGCGCTTTACAGCTTTTAGCCGCCTATCATAGAAATCGATTTGACTTTCAATGCATAGCTATTACAGGTAGTAATGGAAAAACTATTGTTAAGGAATGGCTTGCCCATTGTATGGAGCAGGCCCCTTCTCTTATAAGAAGTCCCAAAAGTTATAATTCCCAGATCGGAGTACCCCTTTCTTTGTGGCAAATTAATCAACATCATTCTATCGGTCTTTTCGAGGTAGGGATTTCCAGAAAAGGTGAGATGCAAAGACTTCGTTCTATGTTGCTTCCTACCATGGGGATATTCACCAATATTGGAACGGCTCATTCTGAAAATTTTTCTTCATCGACAGAGCAAATTCGCGAAAAATTGCAATTGTTTGTCTCTGAAAATAGCCAAATGGATAAATCTCGTTCCACTTTTAGGCATTGTGAGAAACTGATTTTTCCGGCAGATCATCCAGAAATTTTAACCCTTGTTAGTGAGCTCTCTGAACTTCAAAATGTCACTAAATGTTCCTGGGGATACTCTGAAAAATCTACTTTACGTTTGCTCTCTGTACATCCTGATTATGGTGGTACCTACATATATGCTCTTTATAAAGAGGAAAATAAAGAGCTATGGATCCCTTTTGAGAATGAGGTCTCCTTGCATAATGGGCTTACGGTTTGGTTGTGCTTGCTCGAATTGAACTGGCCAGAGGAAACTATCGTTAAACGCATGGCTGATTTGCCTTCTGTAAAGATGCGTATGGAGATTATAAGAGGCCTTAGGAACTGTTTGCTTATTAACGATAGTTATAATATGGATTTACAGGCTGTAAAATCCGCACTTAATTTACTCTCAGAACAGAGCTTTTCAGGAATTGACTCATTTGTCCGTCAGGGATTCTCAAAAAAAACATTTATCGTTTCAGATATTTTTCAACATGTTCGACCTACAGATGAAAAATATCGAAAATTATCCCAATGGTCTGCTCATGCTGGCGTGCAACGCGTTATTGCCATCGGCAAAGAGATCTCTAAAGCGAAAGAGTTTTTTCCGATGGACTTCTTTCCTTTCGATACCACAGAAGACTTTCTTTCTCAGTGGCGTAAGTTTGATTTTAAAAACGAAGCTATCCTTATTAAGGGGGCACGTCCATTTGCTTTTGAGCGTATCGTAGCTCGGCTTGAAAAAACTTTCCACGATACGGTTTATGAAGTTAATATGAATTCTCTTGTGCATAATCTTAACTACTTTCGATTTTTACTCACCCCTGGTACAAAGATCATGGCTATGGTCAAGGCCTTTTCTTACGGAAGCGGAAGTTACGAAGTGGCCAATGTTCTTCAACAGCACAAAGTAGATATGCTTGGAGTGGCTTACGTAGATGAAGGAATAACATTACGTCAAGAAGGGATTCATTTGCCAATTATGGTGATAAACCCTGATATGCATTCAGCTGCCGCTATGATCGAACATCAACTCGAGCCTGAAATTTATAGCTTTCGTACTTTGGAAAGCTTTATTTGTGAGCTTAAAAAACAAGCCGTAACCGAAGTTTATCCTATTCATATAAAAATTGATACTGGAATGCATCGTCTTGGCTTTTCAACGGAAGAACTTCAAGGTTTAGCAGATGTAATAAAAGCAGACAACAAACTTGTAGTGAAATCAATATTTTCACATATGGTGGCCAGTGAAGATCCAATGCAGAGGGAGTTTTCTCTTCAACAGATTAGTGTCTTTAAAGAGTCTTCAGAGCAATTTTCTGTAAATCTAGGTTACAATCCTTGCCGACATATTCTCAATTCCGCTGGTATCCTGCGTTTTCCCGAAGCTACTTTCGATATGGTTAGACTCGGCTTGGGCCTGTATGGTCTATCCCTTGATGAAAAAGTGCAGAAAAGACTTAAAACAGTTGGTGTTTTAAAAACGGTTATTTCACAAATTAAAACTCTCAAACCTGGGGATTCTGTGGGTTATGGGCGAAAATTTCATATTACGCAATCCAATACACGCATAGCTACTTTGCCTGTGGGTTATGCAGATGGTATTGACAGGCGATTGGGAGAGGGAAAAGCTTATGTGCGAATTAATAACTCTTCCGTGCCCATAGTGGGCGCCATATGCATGGATATGCTCATGGTAGATGTAACGAATATCAAGGCAAAAGAAGGTGATGAAGCTATTCTGTTCGGAGATGATCCCAGTCTCTCTAAATTAGCGGAGATTTGCGGGACCATTCCTTATGAACTACTTACAGGCATCTCTCCCAGAGTACGCCGTGTATATTATGAAGAATAATTTTTTGATAAAATGCTATAGGAATGTCTTCTTGTAGATTTGTAAGTCTGGCTTGGCTTTTTTCTTCTGTTTTTCGCTCTATTGATCGACTTGACTTTCGTTTAAATTATATTGCCGGTAAACAAGTACTGGATCATTAATAGGGGTCTTGTATGCTGCGGGTTATTCTGCACAGGAGCTTGAAAAACTCGTCTATGATACAACTAATTTTATTGATGTGCTGTTTATGGAAAAGAATCGCGCGAATTTGCTTTTTTTGATAAAAAGTATCACGAGCGTTATTTAGCGAAATTGTCTTTTGACAATTTTAAAGTTCGTTTGTCTCAGGAGCTTTCCCGGGGACATGGCATTCGGAATTACTCTCATCGCTTTTTTCCAGTGCGTCACATTTTAGATTATTCTCAGTTGTTCATACCCTTTCTTTGCACTTCCACTGATTTGGAAACAAGTAAACTTTCTTTGATGAAAGAAGGTGATCTGGTACAGTCTGTGCTGGCAAGCACTGCTTCTCCTTCTCTTATAGCTCCGGTAGAGATCAATAGACGTCTTTATATAGATAGAGGTGTTTCGGTGAACATACCTGTAAAATAATTAAAAGAATAAGGCGTAGATCTCGTTATCGCTGTAGATGTGATGAAGAATTCTTGAGAAGGTCGCTTCTTATGGGAGTTCCCTTGATAATATTGAGCAAAGAAAGGTCGCGGATATTTTGATCGTCCCGGATATAATAAAACAATACTGCATAGTGGATTTTATTGCGAAAGTAAAAATCATCAATAAGGGGGAAAAAGCGGCTATGCAATCCATTGAATCACTTGAAAAATTGGTTCGTGTTCAAAAGAAAGAGTTTTTTCCGGTAAATCCTCCTCTTGTAAAGGAGCGCTCCATATTTATAACCAGCATCCATGTCGATGGTCTTGATTAAGTCGATGATCTTGATCAATACGAGCCTACCTATGTGTTACCTAAAATAGGTATTCAACTCTTTAAGAGAACTACTTATGAAAAACTTCGAAACCGAGTAAAAGCGTTATATGCTACAGGAAATTTTCTGAATGTTAATTATAAGCTCGTAACCTCTTAATTGGTTGATTACCTAGTATTTACTATTCAGGAAAATCCCAGCGAGCTTCTTTTTAAAGTATGTGTACATTATAGCCATCCTTTTAAGAAGGAGTATTATTCAACTTAACCTCCAGAGAGCTTTTTTCAAAAAATGCTTTTATGTCAGCTGATCTGATTTTAGGAGATAATCCTCGTAGAACTTTTAATTATTATGCAGATAACGGCTGGCGTACTAGCTTGGGATATTATTTTGATTATGATCAATTTTAATCTTTAACCTCTCTTACATCATTTGGAGATGTCCATCTTTCCGGAAGTAGTGATTACTTTAGAAATTATGAGATTACACAACGTTTATATGCAAAATCTATATTGAAAGATCAGTATGTGGCCAGTGCTGTCCTGGAACATAAAATACTTATAAAGAATTTAAGATCTTTTAAAGATTATAAATGGCGCGGTGTGTTATAGAGCGCTTATATTTCTTTACAAGCAGATAACGTAGATAATCTAAATTTTCCCCATAAGAGTTTTATTTTTGATAGCGTTTTAAAATGTAATCTTCTAGATCATTCTTTTTTCAATACAGATAAAAATAGCATAGAGCAAAAAAAATTTAAAGATCAAAAAAACTTTTCTCTGGAAGCTTCGGTTCAAATGAATTTTCCTTTTTACAGGGATTAGACGATTCGTTTAAGATCTTCTTTAGGACTTCGATCTACATTTGATAAAAAATATGATTGCCTTACTCAATTAAAGAATTTTTATGGTGTGCAAAATTATTTGGGTGGAATAAATCAAAGGCGTTTTATTAATAATAAGTATTTCTACGGCTACTCCTTTGCTTATATTCATGGTATGAATAAGTTTTTATTAGGTGCTGAGTTGCAGTATCAAATTTTTAATAATCATTACATCAGTTTTTTAAGTAATATATCTAATCTTGAAGATCAAGTTAAAGATTTGAAATTGCATAGATATAAATCTACGGACTTTGGCATCTCTTACGGCTATGACAGTATATTTGGGCCTCTTCGTTTGTTTTGGATTTATTCTCCTGATAAACAAACATCTTAAGGAGAAGAATAGTATTCAGATAACCTTAGGTTTTTGGTTTTAGTTTTCGAAAAATGATTCATTATTTTTTTGAGACACTGTTTAAGCTTCCTCAAAAAACTCTGTTGAAAAAATGGTTAAAAGAATTAATGCGCCAGGAAAATGCCTGTGTAGGCGACATTAACTTCATTTTTTGTGATGATGAATATTTGTTGACTATTAATCAAATATATTTACATCATAATTTTTTCACTGATGTTATCACCTTTGATTATGTAAAAGGAAAAACTCTTTCCGGAGATATATTTATAAGCGTAGAGAGAGTAAAAGATAATGCTCTGAAATGGAAACAATATTTTGAATCAGAGCTTTACCGCGTAATGGCGCATGGGGTTTTACATTTATTGGGTTATAAGGATAAAACCATCAAACAAAAAGATCTTATGCGTTCGCGTGAGGACTTTTATCTAAATTTACTATCTCAAAAATTTAAATGTTCCACGTGGAACTACCTTGATAATGTTTCTAAATGTTTATGATCTGATTGTCGTAGGAGGTGGTCATGCCGGAGCCGAAGCCTCAGCAGCAGCAGCGCGTATGGGCTCATCGGTACTGTTGATTACCATGAATCTGCAGACTATAGGCCAGATGTCTTGCAATCCAGCTATGGGGGGAATTGCTAAAGGTCAAATTGTTCGGGAAATCGATGCTTTAGGTGGTTATTCAGGTGTTATTACAGATCATACAATGATTCAGTTCAGAATGCTCAATCGATCCAAAGGTCCTGCCATGTGGAGCCCTAGGGCACAATCCGATCGTATGCGTTTTTCTGAGGCCTGGCGTTTAGCTCTGGAAAATCTTCTGAGAGTTGATTTTTTTCAGGATACTGTTATCGAGCTTCTTACACATAATGGATATGTGCGAGGCGTCAAAACTGCTTTGGGCGTAGAAATCAAAAGTCGTGCGGTAATACTCACTAATGGCACTTTTCTTAATGGCTTAATTTATATCGGTGAAAAGAAATTCAGTGGCGGGCGTGTTTCTGAAAAATCTTCAAAAGGGCTTACTGAACAACTCCAATCCTTGGGATTTTCTAAGGGCCGTATGAAAACGGGCACTTCACCTAGGGTGGATGGCAGATCTCTGGATTACTCAAGCATGACAGAGCAAACTGGCGATGAAAAACCTCAGAAATTTTCTTACTCAGACACATGTTCTTTAAGAAATCAGCGCAGTTGTTATATTACTTATACGAATGAGCAGTTACATGATATTTTACGTTCGGGCTTTGATCGATCGCCTATGTTTAATGGAACTATACAAAGTCTAGGTCCGCGTTATTGCCCTTCCATTGAAGATAAAATTTATCGTTTTTCCGGCCGTGATCGGCATCAGATATTTGTAGAACCTGAGGGTTGGAACACTTCTGAGGTCTACGTTAACGGTTTTTCTACTTCTCTTCCTCAAGAGGTGCAGTATAATGCGTTGCGTAAACTTCCTGGATTTGGAGGGGCAAAAATTTTAAGACCCGGTTATGCTATAGAATATGATTATTTTTCGCCAATGCAATTAAAGCATTCTTTGGAAACCAAACCTTTAGAAAACCTTTTTTTTGCTGGACAGATTAATGGCACTACGGGTTATGAAGAGGCCGCTGCGCAAGGGCTTATGGCGGGAATTAACGCGCATCTTAAAATTTATGAAAAGGAGCCTTTTCTCTTAAAACGTAATGAAGCTTATATAGGGGTGTTAATTGATGATTTGGTTACCAAAGGAACAGAAGAACCTTATCGCATGTTCACCTCACGTGCTGAATACCGCCTGTTGCTTAGACAAGATAATGCTGATGAGCGGCTTACGCCCTATGCTCATCAACTAGGTCTGGTAGAAGATCATCGTCTTAGAAAACTTGAAAGAAAACTTAAAAAGATAGCACGTTGCATAAATTTTTTTGATAAAACAAATTTGAATCCTAGTTCTATAAATCCAGTTCTTCAAGAAAAAAATAGCATTTTACTTTCTCAGCCCACTCGAGTTGCTCTGGTGCTGGCACGTCCTGAGATTAAGATAGAGGACTTTTTTTGCGTACCGGAAATTCAATCTTATTTGACTTCTCATCTTCTGAATCAAGAGGAAATAGAACAAGTTTCCATACGTCTTAAATATAAAGGATATATAGAACGCGAAAAACATATGGCCTCTAAGCTTACACGCCTTGAAAATATTCGTATTCCAGAAAATTTTGATTATTTAAAAATAGGCACCTTATCCTCTGAAGCGAAAGAGAAATTGATTTATCGCCGTCCATATTCTATTGCTCAAGCTTCAAGAATCAGCGGAATTTCTCCGGCAGATATCAGTGCGCTTATCATTCACATGGGACGTTAGAAAAAGTTTCACGTGGAACCAGAGAAACTTCCATGCTCTCCTATTACAGGACGTCCTATGGCAGAGGGACGATATGGAAAGAACTTTTTTTCTCCTAAATATTCTTTTTCTTTACTGGAAGATCTGGAATCTGAGCTTTTGATGACATGGCCTCAGCCTTCCTGTGAGGAATTTCAAAAATATTACAATTCTTCATTTTATATTCCTCATAAAGAAGTCAGTAATTCTGTATTTGATATTATTTATCAATGGACCAGGAGTTGGAATCTGAGGAT
The DNA here is from genome assembly GCF_002904345.1 of Bacteroidetes bacterium endosymbiont of Geopemphigus sp. Classification (GTDB taxonomy): domain Bacteria; phylum Bacteroidota; class Bacteroidia; order Flavobacteriales; family Blattabacteriaceae; genus GSPS2-BC2016. Next base: position 842,716 of record NZ_PEIH01000005.1, on the reverse strand, counting down.
AAAACGAAGTTGGCTCCGAAAAATCTTTCCTGATAAGGGCGCTTTGCTAGACTATGGTTGTGGAAACGGTTTTTTTCTTCAGTCTTGTCAGAAAGATGGTTGGAATGTTAAAGGGATAGAGCCTAGTTTAACGGCTTGTCTTTCGGCGAAAAAAAAAGTGGGTTATAAGGTGTATCAAAATTTGGATCAACTCAAATCAAAGCCGGCTTCTTTCGATTTAATCACTCTTTGGCATGTACTAGAACATGTTTCTGATTTTATGCAATTGCTTTTTAAGTTGGTTGATTTATTGAAAACAGGAGGTCGATGTATCATTGCTCTTCCCAATTATAAGAGCTGGGATTCACAATATTATAAGCAATTTTGGGCAGCCTATGACCTTCCCAGGCATTTGTGGCATTTTTCACCAAAAACAATGATTTATCTGGCTGATCGTACCCATATGTATCTTCAAGAAATTCGTCCTATGTTTATGGATGCATTTTATATCAGTTATTTATCTGAGAAAAACCAAGATCATTCTCTCACAAACTTACGGGCACTCCTTTCTGGGATTTACTCAAATTTATCAGGTATTTCTAGTCGCGATTTTTCATCGCATGCTTATTTTTTTTATAAAATATAATAAAAATATTATTATTTAGATAAAAAATCTAATCTATGTCAGAACCTAAGATACTACTTATAGATGATGGATCCGATATCCTTGAATTTCTTCTCTTATAATTTAGGTTAAAGAAGGATATAAGGTGGAAGTAGCTTTGAACGGAACTGAAGGATTAAGAAGGACCATGGTAATGATATCAAATGTTATTTTAATAGATTTATCATGATGCCAGAAATAGATGGCATAGAAATGTGTAAACTCGTTAAGAACACACCTTTTCTAAAAGAAACTCTTGTGATTTTCCTTACTGCTTGTCTCGAAAAGTATTCCCATCTCGCGGGATTTGAAGCCGGCGCTGATGATTATATCAACAAGCTTATTAAGCCGAAGATTTTTTGAGCAAGATTAAGGTACTTTTGCGTCGTGCGCAGAGTGAGTCTATAGATGAAACCTACCTCCGTAGGCTCTATTCTTATCGATAAGCAAGGCCATAAAGTTTTTTAACGATGTAGAAATCCCTCTAAGAAGGAATTTAATATAGTGGCTTTACTAGCCTCTAATCCATAACGTGTATTCAAGCGTGAAGAAATACTTATAAAAAATTTGAACCAATGAAGTGGTAGGATAACGTACAATAGATATACATCTCCGATGAGATAAGGAAGAAATTCGGTAATGAACGTTTTTTCACCATCAAAGGTGTAGGATATAAAATGAACGCTCTATAAGCAGGCTTTATAAGAAGGATTTATACATGAAAAAATACTCTTTTTTATAATGCCTTTCGATTTGTTTAGTTTCTTTTTTCAAGAAGGAGCGGTATTTTAAACAGGGCTGTTCGTCGACTTTTTTGTTTTTTTATTGAAATATGTTCTTCTTTTATCCGGAAAATGTCCATTAAAAAGAATGGAGAAGTATGCCAGAAGAAAATTTTTAAAAAACTCACAAGAATTTAACCATTCCGGTAATAAAAAGAAGGATTATCAAAGAGAATTTATAAGAAATCTCATTGAACTTAAGACTTTTTTATTTACCTCAAGGGTACCTGCTTACGCTTATTGAAGGGGGTATAGATAACGATACTATTAAATATAAATACTTTAATCGTATCGGTAAATCGTTATAGCGTCTGATCTATATCGTTAAAGATCTTGATCTGATTTTTGATCTGGAATTGGGTAAGACCGAATTACTTTATAAACCTTTTAATATTGTTGCACTTGTGCAAGAGGTTTTTGATTTACTTGAAATTAAGGACTAGTACAACTAGGTACTTATTTCAATGTATGAAGAATATATTTTCCATATATATTACTTGGGGATATTCAGTATATTAATCAATTTGATAGCGAATGCTATCAATTATGCCGGTAGTGAAAAAAATCACGGTCAGTTTTTTGTTTATTTTCCAATAAAAAGCTTCGTATCACAGTTACAGACAACGGAGCAGGCATTCCCCCAAAAGATATACCCCGTATCTTTGAAAAATTTCATTGAACTAATAAAAGTCGCAACCGTAAACAATGCAGCTCAATATTAGGTCTCGCCATTATCAAGTATATAGTAGAGGCGCATGTAAGAAAAGTACTTATAAACAGTAGGTTAGGTATTGGAACCAATGTTTTTTTTCGAATTGAAATTTACATAGTCCTTCAAAAAGCATTCTCAATACGTATAATGTGTTTGTCGTATTTTTTCTCAGAGGGCTGGCTTATTGCGTTAAAATGAATTTGTTTTTATAAGGTTTCGCACAGCTATAGGTTGTATAAGTGCTTATTATATTAAGAATTATGTCTTTTCTGTTATGGATAGAGTTTTCTATAGGCACGCATAAAAAACCTTTTTTATATCTCTTATGCTTTTTCTGCGGCAATTTTTTTTAAATCTATGATAAATGAATTTCCTTTTTGCTTACAAAAACTTAGTCAAAGTTAAAAATATTTTAGTGGTGGATAATTAGATATTTCGCCTATGTATCTTACATTTATAGGTAATTCAATGTTGCTTTTTCTTGACCTACTGAAAGTCCCGCGGGTAGACTCATTACCAGAGCTTGATCATCTGGTCTCATGTCCAACCGGAAAGTCAAAAAAAAACCGGAAAGGAATACTTAGCAACAATGTCTAATATTATATTTTTTATCCTTTTTCTAAAAGGACGATCGGTTTCTTTCATATGGGTCACTTCACCTACAATAAGGCCATGTAATTTATCAAAATTACCATTGCGTTTGAGATTCATTGGCATACGGTTAATATGGTAAGTATATTCTCCTATATCCTTAATTATAAATAGACTATCTTTAGTATTCAGCGCTGAGGGACTTCCGCAAATATTATATAGCACAGAAAGATTTCCGTCTAAAAGAGTTCCTCGTCCTTTGCCTTTTTTACAGAATTTGTCAGTTGGAATCCTATAGGAAGGAAGCGCTCCAAAAAGAGTCGATTCGAGAGTTTGAAAAGATTCAGGGGTATTTTCCGGCATGTTCGTAGCTATATATAGTTACATGTATACTAGGAAAATGGTAACATATTTGTAAATGGGCATGAAAAACTGTAATATCCGAATAACCTATGATCCATTTTGGATCCTTATTCGGTAAAGAGAAATCGATACGATCGATAATATGTACACTTCCATAGCCGACGGCTACAAACTACAGGGCTTTTACACCGCGGGATCACTAAGGGCTTTTTGAAATAAACTACTTCTTTGCTTGATTATGCTAGAAAAAGGACCTGAATCTTTAGAAGAGCTAAGGTAATCCTTAATCGCTATAAGCCCCGCATTCCTTAATCCATTTTAACGCCATTTGCATGTTTTTTCAGGTGGCTGACTATAGGCAGGGGCTATAAGCGCAATTTTATCACCCTTTTTAAGAGGATAAAGGTTTATCAAGAATCTTATATCTTAACTTGGGTGACCCATGATTTACAAAACAAGCGCTCGGCAGAGTTGATAAGGCTGAGGCACTGGTGCAAAATTTCAAGAAATGTTTTCTGTCCATAATATAAGGTCATCGATTTTTAAATTATGCATGGACACTTCACGGGTAAAGATTTAATCATCTGATTCGTATGTAATTACTTCGCTCATCTTCTAATTTATGATATACATTTTGTACATCTTCATCAGTCTAAAAGCGATCAATAAGTAATAAGATTTTTTTTGGCTTCTTCAATAGAGAGGCTTTTGGCGTTTTTTTTTGGGAATCGTTCTAAATTGGCTGAACGAGGTGTTGCATCGAGTTTTCTAAGTAGGCTTGCGTGGTGCTAAAATCTTCAAAATTGCTATAGATGGTAATAAAATCCTCATGGGTATTAATATCTTCGGTGTCTCCTTCAATCATGTTCAATTTAAAATCTTCCAATGGTTTTCAAATATCTTGTTTTTGAAATAAAAAAAACCTTTTCGATTGGATATAAAATCCATGGCACCTTTCTTACCTAAATTTCCGCTACCTCTGTTAAAAATAGCACGAATATTTGCTATGATATGTGTGAAGTTGCTTGTGGTGCATTCTACAAAAATGGCTATACCGTAAGGTCCGTATCCCTCAAAATAGATTTCCCGATAATTATCACAATCACTACTAGAGACCTTTTTAAATGATTTTTTAGAGTATCTTTTGGGATATTTAATCCTTTGACATTGATCAGGACGTTTCTTAATCTGGGATTGCTCTTCTGAGGATTTGCACCGAATTCTCTAAAAGCTATGGAGAGTTCTTTTATAATAAGTAAAGAGTTTAGCGCGCCTAGCTGTCTTGTGTAGATTTTTTGTGTTTCATATTGGTCCATTTGTTGTGTCCTAGCATGATAATAAGTTCAAAAACGTAGATAAATTTAAATCTTTATCGAATTTTATGAATATTTTGTTTTACTCATAAAATTTAAAGAGTTTTTTATGTTTGTTCCTTTATTTTCAAGCTCTTATCTATATATTTATTTCCTTGTATAAAATAAAAATTAGTGAGATATCTTTTAATTTTAAATAGGATCGTAGCTCTAATAGGTATTTTTTTCATTCCTTTAAGCGATTTCTGAACAAAATATATCAGTAGAAATTACTCCGCTGCTCGAGAGTGCGTTGCAAAAAAGTCGAAACCTTCAAAATCAACAATCAGAGATTTCCAAGATTCATATAGAAACCCAGCAGATACGACAAAGATATATCCCCAAAATAGAGGTAAATGCGCTTTATAATTATTTGTTCTATAAACAGGCTAGTCATTCAAAAGTGATTTGAAAATTCAATTTCCTTTAATTGCACTTTCTCAATTTTCTATTCCTGCTTTGCAAAATTTCGATATTGACGGAAGTCTGTTAAATATAAGTCTAACTGCTCGTATGACGATTTTTTAGGCTTGCAAATTCCCCTATGCAGTTAAAGCTATGGAGGAAAAGGCTAATGCGCAGGGTTCTTATTGGAAAAAGAGATAACCGCTGTTATCATCGAAGTTCTTAACGCTTTTGACTAATTAGCCTTGATCAAGAATTATAAGTTCTCTCTCCAGGAGGGTCTTCGTCTGGAAAAGGATAAAAAAACGAGTGGATCGTGCTAAGCTGGTTTGGCTATTCTTTATGAGGGTCAGAAAATAAGGCTGGCACAACTCGAGTTGGAGTCCAGGTTTTTGGAATACTTCTTTAGAAAATCCTTGCTCTGTGATAAAATAGTCTTGATAACAGGTGTTTCTCATGAAGTGCTTAATACCCTTATTTTAACTTTAAATCTCTGGAAAATAGACAAACCGCTTGGAAAGATCCATCATCGTCCGGAGATTAAGGCTCTTGTGGGCTTGCCTTGAGAGCTCATGATTTTAAAATAAAGATGAATAAATATAGTTTCTTACCAAAGTTTCAGATTCTCGGAAGTCTTTCTCATGGGAGTACATTCTGTAAATTTTTGTACTTTTTTTAGAGGTATAAGAAACAATTTGAGATTTCATCAACAGTAGGTAGTCTTTTTGAATGTTAGGATTGGGTATGAAATGGGGGCTTTTTGACGGTTTCCATCTAAATCATGAGAAGGAGAAAATCCTGATCGAGAGAAATATAACAGAAAATCAAAAAGAAGAGGCATTGGAAAAATTGGAACTTTTGGAAAAAATCCATAGACAACTTAGAGCTTTCTGAAAAGCAGATTAAATCAAGATAGCGAAAGAGAAAACTTGCCAAAAAACGCTAGATATCGCCGATAAAAGTTTTAGCAGAGTTTGATTTCTGTGATTGAACGTCTTGAGGCGGAAAGCGCTTTTGAGCAAGTCCAACTGGATTATATTCGCACAATAGTTGATTAGAGGAGTACTGCAATCAAACTATATAAAGCTTATGGGATTTTGAACGTGGACACTTTAATCAACACCGATTTATGAAAAAATGCCTATTTCTTTTATCGATTATCTTATTTATAACCGCCTGTAAAGAAAATAAATCTAAAAATGAAAGACTTTATAGAAGGCTGTTTAAAACGTCAGGCCCACTCCATATCGAGAAAATTACCTGGTCGTATGCTTGAATTAAGAATCTCCGAAGGAGATTTTGTAAAAAAAGGCCAAATCTTGGCTCTGCTTGATGTACCTGAGATAGAAGCTAACATTGCGTCAAGCACGTGGGGCTTTGAAAGCTTAATATACTCAATATGATATGGCTAAAAAGAGAGCCATGCCTAATCAATTGCGCCAGCTTCAAGTGCAGTACGACTGCTTGAGAGAACAATATCTTTTTGCCCAATAATCTATAGATCGTCTTAAATTTCTTGTCAACGAGCATTTGATAGTCCGGTAAAAATATGATGGTGCTTTTGCAAAATTAAAGGGAGCGAAAGCACAGATAGATGCTACCTTTGCTCAACTTCAAGAAGCACGAAAGGTACCCGGTAAGGATTAAAAGCTATGGCTTATGGACAGAAAGAGCGCACTTTGGGGACCTTAGAAGAATCAGATATCGCTGCTAAAGAGCTCACTATCATTTTTACTTCGGATATGATGGTAGAAAACACAGTACTACAACCAGATGAACTTATCACACCGGGTTATACTTTATTTAGCGGGTACCTACATGAAAGCGTTTATTTTCGTTTTTCTTTGCCAGAATCTAAAATTCATAATTATACGCAAGGGTATACGCAAGGGTAGTTGGATCATGATACATAACCATCATATCAATCGTTCTTCCTGGAGTTCGAGCGTTACTTTAATTAGTTTGCTGACGATCTATGCTGATATTTCCACAGTTTATCCTGATTATGATATTGGAGAAATACTTTATAAAGTTAAAGCTCATCCTCTTTATCCGGAGGTTCTGAAATTTCTTTTGACAAACTCTATCACTACCATCGAATTATGATCTCATCTAAAAATTTCTTTTTTCTTCTCCGAAGAGATTTTGGGGGAATTCTGTTTTGAAGATTCTCTTTTTGAATTCGCCAATTCATTATAAAATATTATTTGGATTTGTCTATAAAAAGTGAAAGATCACCGATTTTCCCATCATCATATTTAATTAGGACAACTTGCTTATGAGTTATAAACTTGTAAGCTTGCTTCAAGATGACGAAACCCTGAATATCGCTGCACTTTTACATGAGAGAAAACGACTTGATGAGAAGATCATCATAACCAAGCTGATGGAGTGCTGATTATTCCAAAATATAAGTCGAATATTCTTACCAGGTGTTATCCTGAGGTGCTGTATTATGTAAATACGGATAATGTTAACCTCCAATTACGCAACTAAGACTATTCAACAAGTTCTTGGTACTTTTCTGGGCAGATGTTTCTTATAGAAACTCTCAGAAAGCAGGGAGTTCCCGGTAAAATTGCGTTTATACAGTATGAAATTTTCCAACTTACATTTATAAAGAAATACAATCGATCGGCTAATTATATCTATTTTCTATGGCCGGGTTTTATTTTTACTATTTTACAGCAAGTGCTTTCTTTAGTTTTAAGTTTTGCTTCCGAATTTGAGATGAAAACTTTTGCGAAATTTATCTGATAATATAAACTCTCCTGTTCTGGAAATCTTTGTGAAGATTGCGCCTTATCTTCTCATGAGTCTTTTGATATGGTTACTTCACGGATTTTTACTCTATGTTTTAGAATTCCTTTAAGCAATCATATAGGTGGTCTTACATTTATTGTTATCTTGTTGATCCTATCGGCTTCTCTGATTGGAATCTTAACGAGTTTACTCTTGCTCGATCAGCTTAAAGCTACAGGAATCTTAATTTGTTATTGCTTACACCAAGTTTTGTCCTCAGCGGTTTTACCTGGCTTGTAAGTCAAATGCTAGGTATTATTCAGTTTTTTTTCAAATCTTATTCCGCTTACCCATTTTCTCAAGACTTACCGTCTACTTACTCTCAGAGGGGGATATTTTAAAGATATAAAACAAGAAATCTCCTTATTTGGTAGCTATTATCCTCATTTGTACCTTTGCGGCCGTGATTGTATTGGGGCGAAAGATGAAGAAAGCTTGTCTTCTGTGAAAGAAGCTTCACATTGGTCCCATGTTATTCAGCTTTATTTTGATGTATCCCTAGGCAGTGCCCGATAAAAACACTCTTTTAAAACACTATATCAAATCGCCTCTTGTTCATCAATTGGGCGACTTTATAAAAAAGCATCCCGAAGCTAAGCTTCAATTGCTTGAACTCTCAGGTGCTTTGCAAGCGCTTTTTTTTGCGGCGCTTTATCAAAGAACTTCATCATCCTTACTTTTCTTAGCACGGAGTCAGCATGAAGCTTCTCATGTTTTCAGTGATTTGCAGGAGCTTTTTCCCAAAGAGCGCTTACTCTTTTATCCAGCTTCTTCTCGAAGACCTTATGAAATTGAGGAGATCGATAACGCTAATGTATTATTGCGTGCTAAAATTTTTCAACAACTCACAGGTGCTAAGGACGCCGTTTTTATTGTGACTTCTGCCGAGGCTCTTTTTGAAAAAGTGATAACGGCTCATTCATTGCGTAACCTTATATTTACCTTAAATCGTGGCGAAAAAGTATCTATAGAATTTATTAATGAATGGCTCTTCGATCAGGGGTTTCAGCGTGTAGATTTTGTAAATTCTCCTGGAGAGTTTTCCGTAAGGGGAGGTATATTAGATGTGTTCTCTTTTTCTGCAACAGAGCCATTTCGTGTAGAATTCTTCGGCGATGAAATAGAGAGTTTACGAAGTTTTGAAATAGAAAATCAAAGATCTTTAGAAAATTTTCATCAAATAACGCTTTTACCTCCATTATCTGCTGAAGTATCGCAAGAGAGCTATGTAAGTTTTTTTAACCTCCTTCCTAAGGACGCTTTTATCTTTCTAAAAGATGGCCCATTAGCTGCAGGCTCTATTGATGCAGCTTTCGAGAAAGCCTCTCAGGCTTTTGGTGCTACCGCACAGGAAATATGCCGATCTCAGCCTGAAAATTTATTTATTACCAAAACGGAATTTATACAAGGCCTTGAAAATTTTACCGTGATCGAGAGCGTTAAAACCACTCTGTTTTATCCACAAGAAGTTTTCTTTTTAAAGAGTCGTGTGCAACCAACTTTTAACAAGCGTTTTGAGCTTCTGATAAAAGATTTAAAAAATCATGCCCAAAAAGGATATTCCAACTACTTATGTTGTACCAACGAGCGTCAAATAGAGCGGTTTAAGGATATATTTCAATATCTTGAAGAACAAGAGGTGCCCTTTTTACCGCTTGCCGGAAGTTTGCATTCGGGTTTCATAGATGAAACTCATCAGCTGCTCTGTTATACTGATCACGAAATTTTTGAGCGCTTTCACGCTCAACCTTCCCATAAAAAACAAAGTATACAAAAAGCACTTACACTTAAATCCTTATTAACGCTTAATCCCGGTGATTATGTAACTCACATTGATCATGGGATAGGCCGATTTGCAGGCCTAGTGAAAATTGACTTGCATGGCAAAGGTCAGGAGACCATAAAGATCATTTATCAAAACAATGATATTTTATATGTAAGCATACATTCGCTTCATAAGATTGCCAAATTTACCGGAAAGGGGGGGGCTGAGCCGAGTCTTAATAAATTAGGTTCACCCGCATGGAAACAGCTGAAAAATAAGACCAAAACTAAGGTAAAAGAGCTAGCTTTTGATCTTATACAACTTTATGCTAAACGGAAAGTCAGCCACGGTTTTGCTTTTTCACCCGATACTTATCTGCAGAATGAACTTGAAGCTTCTTTTCTTTATGAAGATACTCCTGATCAGTTGCGTGCTACTCAGGAAGTAAAAGCCGATATGGAAAGCGATCGTCCTATGGATAGGTTGATTTGTGGTGATGTAGGTTTTGGAAAAACCGAAGTGGCTATGCGTGCTGCTTTCAAAGTGGTGACTGATGGAAAACAGGTAGCCTTGTTAGTGCCTACCACTATTCTGGCTTTTCAGCATCACAGGAGCTTTACAGATCGTTTTAAGGATTTTCCGGTTTCTATAGATTATCTCAGTCGATTCCGATCATCAACTGATAAAAAACAGATTCTTGAGCGCTTAAAAAAAGGAAACATTGATTTAATTATTGGCACACATCAGCTGATCAATAAAAATGTTCATTTCAAAGATCTTGGTCTTATCATTATCGATGAAGAGCACAAATTTGGTGTGGCAGTCAAAGATCGATTGAAGATGCTTCGTAATCAGGTGGATACCTTAGCATTAACCGCTACACCTATTCCACGAACTTTGCAATTTTCTCTCATGGCAGCTCGCGATCTTTCGATAATCCATACTCCTCCTGCTAATCGTCGTCCCATAGATACGCGCCTTATGAGGTTTGATCCTGAATCTATAAGAGATGCCATAGATTATGAGCTTTCCCGTGGCGGACAGGTATTTTTTATTCACAATAGAGTGGCTGAGCTTCCTGAATTGTATACTCGTTTGCAGAGTTGGCTTCCGCATGCGCGCATAGCAATTGGACATGGGAAAATGAAGGGTAAAAAACTTGAAGGTTTGATGCTTGATTTTATAGAAGGAAAAATCGATATCTTACTTTCTACTACCATTATCGAAAGCGGACTGGATGTACCGAATGTCAATACTATTTTTATTTATCAGGCGCAAAACTTTGGTTTAGCCGATTTGCATCAGATGCGTGGGCGTGTGGGACGATCAAATATTCAGGCTTTTTGTTATTTGATTACCCCACCTATGAGTTACTTGAGTGATGAGGCCAGAAAGCGTCTTCAGGCCATAGAGATGTTTTCAGATCTGGGATCAGGCTTTCAGATTGCCATGAAAGATTTGGAAATACGCGGTGCTGGAAATCTGCTGGGAGGAGAGCAGAGTGGATTTATATCGGAGATGGGTTTTGATACCTATCAAAAAATTCTGAATGAAGCAGTGCAAGAGTTGAAGCATGATGAATTCAAATTACTTTATGAACAAGATAAAAACCCGGAGGTGGAAGAAGTTTTTGTTTCAGAGGTACAGATCGACACAGACATGGAACTTCTTATTCCCAGCAATTATGTAAACAGTATCGCCGAACGCTTAGAACTTTATCGAGCATTGTCTGTTATAGAAGATCAAACAAGGCTGAATGAGTTTAGAGAGCAATTGAGAGATCGTTTCGGCCCTCTTCCCGATGCAGCTGAAGAATTGTTATGCAGTGTAAGATTAAAATATTTATGTGTGCTTTTAGGCTTTGAAAAAATCTCTCTGAAAAGAGGAGTGATGCTCCTCTATTTTATGAATGATCCCCAATCGCCTTATTACCAAAGCGGACGTTTTCGTTCTATTCTGAATTATGTACACAGGTATCCTCGGGAAATATCCCTTAAAGAGCGCAAGAAAAAAGAGCAAACTGCATTGATTTTACGTATTGAAAAGGTAACAACCGTTTCACAGGCTACTGCATGGCTTGAGCGATTGGCTGCTTTTCTTGCATCACCATCAGAAGAGATTTCCTAATATAGAGAGTTCTCATGGAACGACTCCTTTTTTTGTGATTTTATATCATCATTTAAGGAAATATGCCTAATCGTTCATAGCTATCTGCTATTTTTTTAATGGCCAGTACAAAAGCTGCCGTTCTCATGTCGCATATTTGTTTTTCTTTCTGAATTTCTCGTATTTCATGAAAGGCGCTGATCATAGTATCTTCTAATCCACTTCGGACAAGATCAATTTCATCAGGTCCACGCAAAATATTTTTACGTTCTTCCTCAGAGATATTCTTTCCAATGAGATGCTCAAGAGCTTGTAAAATTTCTGTGTTCACGTTTTCGCTGAACCGTTTCTCGAGTCGACCATATCGTACGTGACTGAGATTTTTAAGCCACTCGAAATAAGATACCGTCACACCTCCGGCATTCAGATAAATGTCCGGAATAATGATAATTCCTTTTTTGTTCAGAGTTTCATCGGCATCTGCCGTTATAGGGCCATTAGCTGCTTCTCCTACAATTTTTGCCTTAATGCATTCGGCATTTTTTTTATGAATAACACCTTCCAGAGCTGCAGGAATTAAAATATCACATTCGAGCTCTAAGGCTTTGCTGCTGTCCGGAATGTCTTTTGCACCGGGGAAATTAAGTATAGATTTATTTTTCTTAATATGTTTTTTTACTTCATCGGGATTTAAACCAAGTTCATTATATATACCTCCCTCACGTTCGGCTAAAGCGATAAGCTTAGCGCCGGCTTCATAAAAGAATTTAGCTGCATGATAACCTACATTTCCCAATCCCTGAATAACAATACGTTTGCCTTTTAAGCCTGTGCTAAAGCCAACTTTTTTCATTTCTTCTGAACTTTGACAAAGCTCACGCACACCGTAAAATACGCCTAATCCGGTGGCTTCGGTACGACCTCTGACCCCTCCTTGAGAAACAGGCTTTCCGGTGACGCAGGCCATAGCATCTACCTCACCACCTGATCTCAAGGATGTGTAGGTATCTACAATCCAACTCATTTCTCTTTCTCCTGTACCATAATCAGGAGCGGGGACATCCATGCCTGGTCCTATAAAATTTTTCTTTAACAACTCTGAGGTATAGCGTCGTGTAATCTTCTCAAGCTCCTCTGCAGATAAAGTTTGAGGATCTATTTTCACACCTCCTTTTGCGCCTCCAAAAGGTACATTTACAATAGCGCATTTGTAAGTCATAAGTGCTGCCAGAGCCATCACTTCATCCTGATTGACAGCGGTGCTGTAACGTATACCTCCTTTGCAAGGAAATTTATGATGTGAATGTTGCACGCGATAGGCTTCTATTACTTTTACTTCTTTTCCGAATTTTACCGGAAATCGCAAGCGATATACTGAATTACAGGATTTTATAGCGTCGAGTATCCCCTGATTGATATCGAGGAATTTTGCAGCTTTGTCAAAACTCTTTTCTACACTTTTAAAAAAACTCTCCGACTTCTTTGAAGCCTTTTTGTGTAAAGACATAGTATAATTTTGAATTTTTAAATCTTTTGCCTAAGGTATAAAATTTACCTTTGGAAGTTGTATTCTTTTAGAATGGTTTATTTTTTGAAATTTTCAAATCAAGATAATGTTTTCATCTGATATAGTAGGTGATTTCAAAAAATAAACAGTATAAGTTTTAGTATGTAGATAATATTAATTTACAACACAATATTAACTATTTTTTTAGATATAAATATAATTTTTATTATGTTTCTTTTTCCCAAATACTTTTCAGTTTGGGGATGTTTTAAGATAGTCTTTTTGATATTTTCTTCATCGATTTCAGAGGGAAAATTCATCTTAAATCGCAATTTTCCATTGAACATGATGGGATATTCTATCATCTCTTCCATGAGGTATCTCTCGTTATATTCAGGAATAGGGGCAAAACTCACTGAATTTTTATGTCCTAATCGCATCCAGAGCTCCTCGGCTATATGAGGCGCAAAGGGTGCAATGATTATAACTAAAGGCTCTAAAACTTCTCTATTGTTGCATTTGATGGCATTCAGTTCATTAACTGCAATCATAAAAGCACTTATCGAGGTGTTGAAAGAAAATCTGGGAATATCTTCTTTAATCTTCTTAACGGTGCGATGTAATATTTTTAAAGCTTCATATGAGGGTGGCGTGGATTCAACGTAAAATCTTTCTTTAGTATAAAATAATCTCCAAAATTTTCTTAAAAACTGATGTATTCCGCTAATGCCTCTTATATTCCATGGTTTGGTCTGATCGATTGGACCGAGAAACATCTCATACATACGCAAAGTATCCGCTCCGTATTGCTTGCAGATTTCATCGGGATTAATAACATTATATTTGGATTTTGACATTTTTTCTACCTTGCGTTTGCAAAAGAATTTTCCATCTTTCATAATAAATTTTGCCTGGGCATACTCCGGGCGCCATTCTTTAAGTTTTTCTATATCGAGCTCATTACCATTTTTTAATAAGTGGATGTCCACGTGAATTTGTTGCGTTTTTTGATCTTTAATTAAGTCGACTGATATAAAATCCTGGCTTTTTTCCAGGCGTGCTATAAAGGCGGAATCTCCAAGGATCATTCCTTGATTGATCAATTTTTTAAAGGGCTCTTCAGTGGAAACATAGCCTTGGTCTTTAAGAAATTTATGCCAAAATCGTGAATAAAGCAGGTGACCTGTCGCATGCTCAGAGCCTCCAACGTACAGATCTACATTTTGCCAGTAAGCTTCCACTTTGGAATTTATTAAAGCATCTTTATTTTCAGGATCCATATAGCGAAGAAAATACCAACTCGAGCCGGCCCATCCGGGCATGGTGCTTGTTTCTAAAGGAAAGACGTTTTTATCATCTATAAGTTCATTGGAAACGATTTTCTGCCCTTTTTCATCCCATGCCCAATAAGCGGCCCTTTGCAAGGGTGGTTCACCTTTTTCTGTGGGTAGGTATTTATCTATATCGGGCAAGCATAGCGGAAGATTTTCCTGAGGAATCCCAAGGGCAATCCCTTTTTTATAATATATAGGGATTGGCTCTCCCCAATAGCGTTGCCTTGAAAAAACCGCATCACGTAAACGATAATTAATCATCCTTTGTCCCAGTTTTTTTTCTTCAATTTTCTCAATAGCTTTTAAAATAGCCTCTTTAACATTTAATCCGTTGAGAAAATCTGAATGTATACATTGTCCTTCTTTAGCTTCATAAGCTTGCTTTTGTACATCGTCTCCTCCATGGATTACCCTCTTAATTTTTAGTTCGAATTTTTTAGCAAATCGATGATCTCTTTCATCATGAGCAGGAACAGCCATTACGGCACCTGTGCCATAGCCAGCCAATATGTAATCGCTTACATAAACAGGTAGTTTTTCCTTCGTAAAAGGATGTAGTGCATAAGCTCCGATGAATACTCCTGAAAGACTTTTTGTATCTGCAAGGCGCTCGCGTTCACTCCGTTTTTTGCTTGCTTGCAAATATTCTTCAACGGATTTTTTTTCCTCACTCGTGCTTATTTCACCTATCAATGAATGCTCTGGGGCTAGTACCATAAAGCTAACACCAAAAATCGTATCGGGACGTGTAGTGAACACCTCGATATTTAAAGAGGGTTTGTCAAGGATAGAGAAAGAAATTTTTGCGCCAAAAGATTTTCCAATCCAGTTTCGTTGAGTCTCCTTAAGCGCTTCAGGCCACTGGATTTGATCTAATCCTTTTAAAAGTCTTTCGGCATAGGTGGTGATGCGCATGCTCCATTGTGTCATTTTTTTTTGATATACAGTATGCCCTCCTCGCTCGCTTTTACCCTCTTTTATTTCGTCATTTGACAGTATGGTGCCTAGAGCTGGACACCAGTTGACGATGGTTTCCGAGCGGAAGGCTAGTCGGTAGTTTTGAAGGATTTCATTTTTCCTTTTCCAAGGAAAGCCGCTCCATTGATCGGCGTTAAATGGTTCGATTTTATCTCCCGAAGCTTTTATTTTAAGATTGCCTTGTTTTTCAAAGATCTTGATTATCTCATCTATAGAACGCGCTTTGCTTAGTGATTGATCATACCAAGAATTAAAAAGTTGCAAGAAAATCCATTGAGTCCATCGGTAATAAGATGGATCGCTGGTACGCAGCTCTCGGCTCCAGTCGAAAGAAAATCCTAATTCTTCAAGCTGTTCTTTGTATCTTTGAATATTGGTTTCGTTGGTCACATTCGGATGTTGACCTGTTTGTATGGCATACTGTTCCGCCGGAAGTCCAAAGGAATCAAAACCCATCGGATGTAGCACATTATAACCTTGGGAGCGTTGATAGCGAGCATAAATGTCAGAGGCAATGTATCCCAGAGGATGTCCTACATGCAAGCCTGCTCCTGAAGGATAAGGAAACATATCGAGCACATAGCATTTGGGTTTTTTAGAATGGGTTTCTCCTTTGAAAATCTGAGATGATTTCCAATATTTTTGCCATCGTTTTTCTATTTCTCTAAAAAGATAATTCATGCTTTTATAAGCTTTGATGTTCTGATGCAAATGTACTGATTTTTAAAACCATTGAAATTAAACGTGTCGGGTTTTTGGAGCAGTTCTGATCTCGAGTAATTTGTAGCTTACAAAAAGTCATATAAATTATTTAATTATGCAGTTCTAGTGTTAAGCTCTTGAACTTATGAGTTGTCAACCCATTTAAATACTTGTTTATTGTGAACCAAGAAACAGATTCGCTTAAAAGCATGATAGAGAATGCCATAGGGAAAGATGATATGCAAAGCATCGCTGAGCGACTTAATAACCAAAACATTAGCGATGTAGCTGAGGTATTTCAGACTTACCCTCAATACGCTGCAGAGATCATTAAACTTTTGGAAATTCATCAGGCTGCAAGCACGTTTAAATTATTGGATGTTCCTTTACAAAGAGATATAATAAAGGAATTGCCTTATGTAAGGATTGCTCAGCTGCTGAATGAACTTCCTGTTAATGACCGCGTTGCTTTTTTAGAGGAGTTACCTAAATCTCTTGTTAAGGAGATGATCAAATATCTCAATCCTGAAGAAAAACTACAAACAATTCGTTCATTGGGTTACCCTGAAGACAGTGTGGGCCGTTTAATGATTCCAGATTATATCGATATACGTGATAGTTGGACAGTTCAAGAAGTGCTTGATCATATACGCCGTGAAGGGAAAAATAGTGAGATGATCGAGGTAATCTATATTGTCAATGAACGAAGACAGTTAATAGATGATATCCGAATACGCGAATTTCTATTAGTAGACCCTTCTACCAAAGTAATCGAGCTGATGGATGGGCGTTATGTCAGCTTAAGCGTTATTGATACAGAGGAGGAAGCTATTAAGATATTTAACAGAAACAACCGTGTTGCTTTGCCCGTTGTAGATGATCAGAATTTTTTGCTTGGTATCGTCGCCATTGATGATATTCTTTGGGTAGCAAATGAAAACTATAGCGAGGATATTCAGAAAATGGGAGGTATGGAAGTATTAGATCAACCTTACCTTGATGTGCCTTTTTTGAAACTCGTAAAAAAACGTGCGGGCTGGCTAATTTTATTATTTTTAGGTGAGATGCTTACTACTACTGCTATGCAATATTTTTCTGCTGCTTTGGAAAAAGTTTTGATACTGGCAATGTTTATTCCTTTAGTTGTTTCTAGTGGGGGTAATAGCGGCTCTCAAGCGGCTAGTCTCATCATTCAGGCGATGGCCTTAAGAGAAGTTCGTTTGAAAGATTGGTGGCGGGTAATGCGAAGAGAGTTTTCTTGTGGGTTGGCTTTGGGATTTGTGTTGGGCGCAGTAGGCTTTATGCGTATCATTCTCTGGCAGAAAACAGGTTTCTACGATTACGGGAGTCATTGGCTTTTAGTGGCTTTTACAGTGGCTTTTTCATTGGTAGGCATTGTGCTTTGGGGAACTTTTAGCGGATCGATGCTTCCTATTGTGATCAAGCGTCTGGGAGGAGATCCTGCTAGTTCATCGGTCCCTTTTGTAGCAACATTAGTAGATGTAGCAGGTATTGTTATTTATTTTTCTTCAGCATATATTTTTTTAAAAGGGGCTCTTTTATAAATTTTTTTTTAGTATTAAGCTAACATCGCTATGAAGATCGGGTAATTTATTATCCTAATTAATAAGTTTTTATCTAAAAAAGTAAAGCCATTTTTCTACAGAAAATGGTATAGTAATCCCTTATCGAATGTGGTCGATAAGATAACTTGAGCGAATTTTTTTATTTCGTGCAAGAATAAGTGAGATCTTTTTTGAACAACCCTAAAAGATGAATAATATAGACAGTTTTAATTTATTTATGTCTGTTTGAATTGTTTAACCTCATCAATTTAAAGGCTATTTTTTGCTTTCTCGTGTATAGAAAATAGTGTATTGCTGAGAAAAATTTGGTTATAAAGAAGTAAAAATAAATAATGCTTTTAGGGTAATGTATATTATGTCACCACTTATACAAATTATTTTACTAATAATAAAATTACTAGGAATAATTTGAAAAAAATTTTAACGCTTTTCTCTTTCTCTTTGTAAGACGCGTATATGAGTTTAATTCAAAATTTTTAGTCGTTCAAGCCTTCTAATAAAACCAAGCGTTTCTAGAGCTCCGGAGAAAACTTGTAAGTGATTGTGAATCTAAGATTTTTATCGCTCTGTTCGGTAAAATCTTCACATTCTCCTTCCCATTTTAAAATTATATTGTCTTCTAGATCTCTCTTGAGAAACAGGCGATTGTTATTAGTTTCGAAATCTCCGTTCCCTGCACTTAATACACTATAATATAAAGTTTCCACTTCATCTTCTTCATCAATAATTTCTTCAGTTCCTCTGGGGATTTCTATGGTTTTTCCAATGAGATCTTCAATGGCTTTTTCCTTTATCGGAAAATCCTCTACGAAAAATCTCACCTGATAAAAATTGCATTGCAGAGCATCATCAGGTAAGTCGTCATCAATTTCATCGGTAGAGACAATATCAAGCATTAACACATATTTTTTTTCCAGTAAGATCACTTTCAGTATGCCCCTTTTGATGTTATAAGTTAACACCTCTTCGGGATGAAAGATTTGAATTCGATTCATAATGAAGTATACAAAAAATCATATATACTTACAAATGTAGAACATAATGTCTATTCAACGCTTTACCTGTGTTGATTTATTCAAAATAGCTATAGTTTTTTTTGAAAAGGAAATCTCGATAAGAAAAGAATTCTAGCCAGACCTTACAAGCCTTTGCGTTTTAACGATTCTAATGGGGCGGAGTAGTTGCTTTTTCAATCGGTTTATCCTTAGCCATCATATATAAAAATATGAAAAAACATAAAGAGCTTTAGTTCTAATTGAGTAGGTTGAAAACGCATCAAAATATAAACTAACGTATGAAGGGAGATTACCAGTATCTACTGGCAAAAAAAATTCAAGAGCAGTTACGAAAACATTATCTTAGTTTCATTAAAAAATTTCTGAAAAGTTTAATGATTCTACAAAATGCCTCAGACTTTTATTCCAATAAGGTATATTATACTTGAAAGTTTCGCGTACTTTCGTTGTGTCAAGAGCGCTATAAGGGGGTCTCAGAGCCCCGGTATGGTAGACATCCCTTAAAATCGGCTTCAGAAAAGTAGTTGTCTGACTTGTTATTGAAAGAAGAGCTTCTGCCAGTTCATAGCGGCTGCAAACCCCTTGATTGCTGAAATGGTAAATTCCATAAGAAGAGTGCTGATTTTCCACCAAAAATAATAGGAACTCTGCCAGATCATCTGCAAAGGTAGGCGAACCATACTGATCTTTTACAACTTTTAAGGATTTTTTAGTCTTAGCATGCTCGTAAACTGTTTTAATAAAATTGCTTCCAAATTTTGAGAACAGCCAGGAAGTTCGTACGATAAAATAACATTTGATTTGTTCTATAATAGCCAATTCTCCAGCTCGTTTAGAATCCCCGTAAACGTTGATCGCTCTTGTGATATCTGACTCTTTATACGGTTGTTGGGCTTGTCCATCAAAAACATAGTCGGTAGAAATATGGATGAGCAAACTTCCATGAAGATTGCACAAAGAAGCTAAAATTCTTGAGCCAAGTGTATTGATGACGTAAGCCAACTCGGTATTACTTTCGGCCTGGTCTACGTTAGTACAAGCTGCACAATTAATGCAGATGTCTATTTTTTGAGAGCTGAAAAAGTCTTTTAGCATTTTTTCATCATTGATGGAGAGTTCTTTTCTGCTCATAAACAGAAATTCCTTGTCTGTATAATTTTTAGCGTGTACCTTGTCCTGAAGGTTACGTGCGAGTTGTCCGGATGCGCCGGTGACAAGAATCTTTATCACAAAGAAACGGGTGTAAAATCTTTAAAAGCTTTTTTTTGTCGGTCCTTTTCAGAGAGGATGATTTTCTTTATCGGATACTCCCAGTTGATGGCCAATTGTGGGTCATCATAGCAAATACCGTCTTCACTCTCGCAATGGTAGTGCGCATCGCATTGATACAATACTTCCGCTTGATCGCTTAAAGTAATAAATCCATGGGCAAAACCTTTAGCCAGGAATAGCTGCTTTTGATTTTTATAAGAGAGCCGTTCTATTATATATTTTCCATAAGTGCAAGAGTGCAAACGAACATCTAACGCCACATCCAATATTTCTCCGCTGAGCACGCTAATAAGCTTAGACTGCGTATGTGGAGGTCTTTGTAAATGTAAGCCCCGAAGCGCTCCTTTCAAAGAAAATACGCGATTTGTTTGTACAAAAACAATTTTTTGATCGCTGATTCTTTCAAATTTTTCCTGATGGAAGCTTTCCTGGAAATGCCCCCGAGAGTCTTCTATTATTTTGCTTTTGAGGATCCAGAAGCCCTCTAAAGGGTTAGAAAGGATTTCCATACACAATGGTACTGTTTTTCACACGCTTACAAAGATAAGCAACTCCCTTTGATAAGACCAGCTCCGCTTAAATAAAAATCTATATATTGGTTTTGTAAATTTTAAGGTATTTTTATGAAAAAACCTTCTTTGCTCCATTATAAGTCCTTCGGTGAAGGATCTTTTCCAATAGTACTTCTTCATGGCTTTATGGAGAGCTTTGAGATCTGGCGTGATCTTATTGAGAGTCTTTCTCTCTCTAAAAAGATTATCGCTATAGACTTACCTGGGCATGGAAAAACTCCTGTTTTCGGAACTACCCATAGCATGGAGCAAATGGCCGAAGGGGTTCGGCAAGTATTGGAAAATGAGCAGATAGAGAAAGCTCTTTTTATAGGGCATTCCATGGGTGGATATGTAGGTTTGGCCTTGGCTGAGACAAACCAGGATCTTTTTCTGGGACTTTGTCTGCTTCATTCCTCTGCTGCTGTAGATTCTCCGGAGAAAAAGATCAATAGACTTCGCTCGATACAATTTGCCCAGGAGCACCCTGTGCTTTTTATTAATTCCATTATTGAAGGTCTTTTTCATGCCGATCATCTGAAGGAGTTGAAGGATATTATCGAATTCACCAAAAAAATCGCTCTGACCAATCCTGTCGCTGGAATTCTGGCTGCTTTAAGAGGAATGTACGAGCGTAAGGATCGTTGTTTTGTGCTTAACGAGACTTCCTTCCCAAAATGCATGATTATAGGCGCCTATGATAATTTTCTCGATCATAAAAATCTTTATGAGCAGGTTAAAAAAGGGAAAAATATTTATGCTGTGGAAATTCCAACAGGCCATATGGGGCATCTCGAAGCGCCTGATAAGGTATTGAAAGTATTGAAAAAATTCATCTCGGAGGCGATCCATTTTTCTGGTGCAGATATCCTATAATATGGATCGATAGATCCAGAAAAACTATCTTGGCATAGGCATTGCGCTCAATATCCTTGCTTGCCCGATGGATATCTCTAAAGATATCTTGTATATTTTCGCCCTGTACATGCTTTGAAAAGGCTTTCCAGTTGAATTTTTCCGAATTAAGCGGGTTAAAATTTATCGGCTCCATTTCATAATTTGAAAGCAAAGCTTGCCGGAAGATATAGAGAGCATAATCCAAAAATTGTTTT
Organism: Bacteroidetes bacterium endosymbiont of Geopemphigus sp.; assembly: GCF_002904345.1. Lineage (GTDB taxonomy): Bacteria > Bacteroidota > Bacteroidia > Flavobacteriales > Blattabacteriaceae > GSPS2-BC2016. The sequence continues at coordinate 821,137 of NZ_PEIH01000005.1, read as the reverse complement.
TGATGCTCTCTGCCCCAATGATGTACTGCCTCAGACCATTCGATAAGAGCTTTCAAAGCCATAGGCTTTTTTCTGGCCATAAAAGCATTTCGCATCCATTGGATAAAAAAAACTTCGAATTCGCTTTCTTCCGTTTGCTTTAGTAAATCTAAGGCCTTCCCCCATTGGCCTTCGGAGCGTTTCGAAATGAGCAAGGCTTGTTTTTCGGAAAGCCCGTGCCTTTGCTGCAAAAGAGTTTGCATTTGACTTAAAAACAATGGCTTGAGTCGAATGATCTGCATTCGTGATCCTAAAGTAGGCAATAGACTTTCTTCTTGTTCTCCAACGAGTAAAAAAACGGTTTTTTCTGGGGGTTCTTCTAAAATTTTTAAGAGTTTATTAGCTGCCGCTAGATGAAGACGCTCAGGCATCCACATGATCAGTACTTTATAGCCGCCTTCATAGCTTTTTATTTGTAAGCTCTTGATAATATGCTGCGCTTCTTCTACTCCTATTTGTACTTGTTTGTTCTCAATTTCTATATACTCTAGCCAGTTAAAAAGATTCCCGTAAGGATATTGATGCAGAAATTCTCGCCATTGAGATAGGAAATCTATGCTCGTAGTTGCACGCTTTATTTTTTCAGTAGGAGCGCTAGGAAAGCTAAAATGCAGATCCGGATGCTGTAATTTATCGATTTTTAAATCCGCGCTTAGATCCTTTTTATCGCTTAAAAGCATTCGTGCATAGGCTATGGCTAAAGGCAAACCTCCATATCCAGAAGGTCCTGCAAAAAATAAGGCATGTGCAATGCGATTGCTTTGGTACATCTGATGTAAAAGTACTTTGGTATCTTCCGGAGCAATAATGTCTTTAAAATACATTTATATTGTAATAACAGGTCTTAATCAAAACCCTCCACGGCCAAATTTAAATATTCTCAGTTCATCGCACTTTTTTCAGCATGTTCTTTCAATGGGAAAATAAGTAACTTTATTTAAGTTTTCTCTGGATCATCATGTGTAAAGGTAAAATAGAATTTATGACTCCAGCCGGCAATTAGGACTCTTTGTAAGCGGCTTTGGACCATAGTGCCGATTCAGTTGTACTCTGGCGTAGAGTAAACATACGCGCACGTATCTACGCTTAATTTTACCTTGAAGGATCTTCCGGAGATTGTAAATCGCTCTCGACAAAAGGATGTTTAAACTTATTTTACGATGAATATCTATTTATTTATGATCACGATCTTTCCGCCATTAAAACCTTAGCCAATAAAGCGAAACAGGTCGGTGTGGATGCCTTGATCGCTATGGATTAGACGGTGATTTACTATGTACGTCAAATTGGAATGGAGGTACACATCTCTACTCATTACTCATTTAAATGTAACGAATATAGAAACGGTAAAATTCTACTCTCTTTTTGCCGAAACCATGGTCTTAAGCCGCGAGCTGAGTTTGAGTCAGGTTGAAAAAATCACTTGTCAAATTAAAAAAGAAAGTATCAAAGATCCCTCAGGGCGGTTAGTTGAAATTGAGATATTCGGTCACGGTGCTTTGATATATGACCGTCTCAGGTAAGTATTATCTCAGTCTTCATTCGTACAATTCATCAACCAACAGGGGGGCATGCAGGAAGCATTTCGTAAGAAATATACCGTTATCGATCAGGAAAGCGGATTTGAAATAGAACTCGATAATGAGTATATGATATCGTCTAAGGATTTCTGCACGTAGGTTTTCTCGATTCAAATCATTTCCGAAGGTGTTAAAGTACTCAAAATAGAGGTATTGCGGTTCTGCGCCGGAATATGTAGCGACAACTACCATTTGCTATCGTGAGGCTATTGACGCTATTGCACAGAGAACTTTTGATCAGAAAAAAAATAGCTCTTTGGATAGAGAAACTTAACAAGGTATACAATCGAGGTTTTTGGAAAGGTTATTTTCTTGGTCAGAAGTCCTGGGAATGGACTTTGGTAAGGGACTCTCTGTAGAAACAAAAGAAAGTGTACTCTTAGCAAGAGTCGTTATTATCCTCAGGGAGCCATCGTGGAATTCTTAATCGAGTATTACGATCTAGATAGGTAGTCGATAAGATTTTGATTACCGTGTGCCAGTACAGGCGCTAAAGAGGCAAGTAGATTCTTTGATGGTAGAGAATGAGCATAGGCAATCGGCCATTAAAGGCTAGATTTGTACGATGTCTTTAAATTTTAGAATAAGACCCTCGGATAAGCTTTATAAATTGGTACAAAACGAATGTTGATCCGTCACCTTATAAAGGAATAAATATATCGTTTATAATTATTATGCTGATTTAGAGTAGGTTCATTTTTGCATTTCCAAAAAAGATGGCAAATCAGTTTTATTACATTCGTCAGAAAAAAAAAGGTTTTTTCACCCTTAAAACTTCCGATGATCAAGAGTATAAAAATAGTTTGATGACCTCCAACTTGTCCGGTGAAGATCATCAGTGTAAAGAAAACTTAAACTAAAATGTATGATGATAAAAATTCTTTCGCAAAAAATGCCTTACGCAAAGAAAAGAGCTTTCCTTACAAGATTTGTCTTAGTCTTTGTTGTGTATTACAGAGCGATTAAAGGAATTGCCCTTATGTGAAAAAGACTTATACCATCTTTTTTTACCGATTCTTCGTCAGAACGAAATCAATACTTATTCTATTCTGGAGTATTTAGGAGAGTGGTCTAAAAAACCTCTCAGTCCAAAACTGATTTTTCTACCGGTACAATGAATTTTGTTCTATGGAATCCCAGAATGGATCTTTACGAGAGCGCTTATAGAATTTTTGAGCCCGTGGAAGGAATACCAGTGGATCCTTCTTTGTCGATTCAGGTAGCTTTCGTGCTTCTTTTGGCTTTTGATGCCAGGGGATATCGATTAGGATATGGGAAAGGCTTTTATGATCGTTTTTCGCCTCCTGCTCCCAGAATATTTATAAAATAGGGCTTAGTTTGTTCGGACCCTTGGCAAGGCACTTAGCTTTGCATTCAGGAGACATTCCTTTGGATGGTGTAGTTACTCCTGATAAAATCTATTTTCTAAGTTTTTAGCTAAAGAACGTTTTAAACGTATCCCAGCTCAATATGATAATCATCAAGATGGCAAGAAAGATGAAACCTGCGGTAATGGCCCGTTCCATGAACTTTTCCCCCGGCTTTTTTCCTGTAATCATCTCTGTCAATGTAAAAAGTACATAGCCTCCGTCAAGGGCGGGTATAGGTAAAAGATTTAAAAAAGCCAGCCAAATAGATAAAGTAGCGGTAATCGTCCAGAAGAGCTTCCAATTCCAATAGGGTGAAAAGGCTTTGGTTATGGAGAAAAAGCTTCCTACTTGCTTATAAGCGTTGGTCTTAGGATTGAAGATTTGCTTAAAAAGGCTTAGCTGAGTATTCAGGCTCTCCCAGGCTTCTTTTGCTCCGGCGGGAATACTTCTCAATAGAGAATATTTTTTATTCTTTAGCTGGAAAATCTCAGGCATTTTTGTGATATCTCTAAATCGCATACCAATATGACCATTTTCATCTACTTCTACCTTTTTTTGATAGAGATCTCCATCGCGATTAATAGAGAGCATTACATTACCATTTTTATGCTCAGGTATCGTCTCGAAAATCTGATCAGTGAAAAGCGTAGGTTGAGAGTCTATACCTATTATTTTGTCTCCTTTTTTTAGACCTGCTTTTTCAGCGCCTGATTGCTTAATTACTTCCTCTACTATGGCTGGTGCCCTCGCAGATAGAAAAAAACCCGGGGTTTTTTGATCAAAGAGCGATTTTTTTTGCTCAGGTCTTAAAGAAATTTCAAGGTTTTTTTCATTGCGCTCTAAATTAATGGATTGACCCAGCACAATGGCCTTAGGCAATTCTTCAAAACGCTCGATTTCTTTGCCATCTACAGAGCGTATGATATCTCCATTTTCAAGACCTAATGCACTTCCTATAGCATTGACAGCTATGCCGTATTTCATGTTTTTCACTGGAAGATACGTCTCACCGTATTGAAACAGAAGCCATGAGAAGATGACAATGGCTAAAAGGGCATTCACCACCACTCCTCCGAGCATAATGATTAAACGCTGCCAGGCGGGTTTAGAGCGAAATTTCCAGGGTTGAGGCGGCCGTTTTATCTGCTTTGTATCCAAACTTTCATCAATCATCCCCGAAATCTTAACATAACCACCTAGTGGTAGCCATCCAATACCGTAAACAGTAGAACCTATTCTTTTCTTAAAGAGCGCGAACCAAGGATCAAAGAATAGAAAAAAGCGCTCTACACGGGTTTTAAAAAGTTTAGCGGGTATAAAATGCCCAAGCTCATGTAAGATAATAAGTATGGAAAGGCTCAGGATTAACTGAACCACTTTAATCAAAATTTCCATATATTTTTATTCATAGCAAATGATTTGCAAATGTAGGTGTTTTATTTTCTCTTTAAAAAAAGCAAAGTTCAGGTTGTTTAGGTAAACAAATTTTAATTTAGATTTGATTCAAATAATATTACATTTACTCCAAATCCTATTTTTCATGGAACAGCATGATTTTCCAGCTATTCTTTCTGAATTAAAAAAAGGACAGAAGGCCATTATCAGCGGATTTTCTAATGCTGAAATGCCGGCAAGATTTTTTGAGATGGGTATATTGCCCGGTGTAGAACTTGAAATGCTTTTTAAGGCTGCTTTTTGTGATCCTTTATGTATTAGTTATGGTAAAGCAAGATGCTGTTTAGCTCTTCGTAAAGCCGAAGCTCAGAGAGTTTTAATAGTGCCTGTACCAAAAAATGAATGTGATAAAAGTTGCCCTTATAGGGAATCCTAATGTGGGCAAAACCACTCTCTTTAATAAACTCACCGGTCTCCATCAGAAAATAGGTAACTATCCTGGGGTTACTGTTGATAAAAAAGTGGGTTTTTTCAATCATGAGGCCCAGTATCAACTCACAGATCTTCCCGGTACTTATAGCTTGTATCCATCTTCGCAGGATGAGGAGGTTGTATTCAATATCCTCACCGATTCTCAACATCCTGATCATCCAGATAAGGTTATCGTTATTTTGGACGCTTCGCAACTGCGACGCGGTTTATTGTTGTTTCACCAAGTGCAAGATCTTGGATTCCCTGTTTTACTTGTGCTGAATATGATGGATGAGGCAAAAAAAAAAGGCATTCACATTGAACTTGATCGTTTGATGTTAAAGCTTTCTGTAGAGGTAGTTGCGGCAAATGTTCGAAAGGGGATTGGACTTTCTCAAATTAAAGAAAAACTTATTCACATCAACACTTCCTTAGCAAGGCGTTCCTTTAATCCAGATCATTCCTATGGGAAAGCTCTTGATGATTTTAGGGTTTTATATGGAATAAAAAACCATTATCTGGCCTGGGCACACTTGGTGAATAAACAGAGTCCTCTGATGCAGAACGACGCACAATTAAGAGGGTTCCTTCGAAAGCATTTCTTAATTCCAAAGCGCTTGCAAACAAAAGAAATATTGATGCGCTATGCCTGTATTGAAAAAGATCTTTCAGATATATTGCATGAGCAAGGAGGGTATTCTTCTCGCTCAGAGCGCATCGATCGCTGGGTGACTCACCCCTTCTGGGGGTATCTGATCTTTTTTTCGATCTTATTTTTCATTTTTCAAGGGGTATATACCTGGGCTGAAATTCCTAAAAGCTTTATTGAGGATAGCTTTTCTATTTTTCAAGAGTGGATGCATCACCATTTTCCCGAGGGTCCCATAAATATTTTTTTATCACAAGGCCTTATTCCAGGTCTAAGCGCTATTGTACTTTTTATTCCGCAAATCGTCATATTGTTTTTTTTTCTTTTGCTTATGGAAGAAAGCGGTTACATCGGCAGGGTGGTTTTTTTGATGGATCGCTGGATGCGTCCTTTTGGGCTCAATGGGAAGAGCGTTATGCCTCTTATCTCAGGTGTTGCTTGCGCTATACCGGCTGTTATGTCGGCTCGCAATATCGAGAATCCACGTGATCGTTTGATCACTATCTTGGTGACTCCTTTAATGACTTGTTCTGCGCGTTTGCCTGTATATACCTTGATGATTGCATTGGTCATCCCTGATAAATACTGGATGGGTTTTCAACTCAAAGGACTAGTGCTGATGATCATGTATTTCCTGGGGGTCTTAGCGGCTCTTTGCACAGCTATGGTTTTTAACAAGCTGCTTAGGCGTCCTTATAAAAGTTATTTGATCATGGAAATGCCCTCTTATAAATGGCCGATATTTAAGCATATTCTTCTTAGCCTATGGATACGTCTTCATTCCTTTTTGTGGCATTCGGGTAAAATAATAATGGCTGTGAGTATTATTTTATGGGTATTGAGTTCTTTTGGACCTGATGAGGTTTTTTTTTATCATCGCCAAGAAACCGTTACAGATTCACATCCCATAAAAGATTTCTCTGATCCCCTGGAGCGATCTTATTTGGGAATTATTGGAAAAGGAATCGAACCTGTTCTTAAACCTTTGGGTTATGATTGGAAGATAGGCATAGGTTTGCTCTCTTCCCTGGCAGCGAGAGAAGTTTTTGTCAGCACTATGGCTTCGGTATATAGCATAGGAAGTACCTCGAGCAATTCGCATTTAGAGGAAAAAATGAAAACAGCCACTCGTGCCAATGGCCAACCGGTGTATGACCTGGCTACAGGGGGTTCTTTGATGATTTTTTACGCCTTTGCTATGCAGTGTATGAGTACATTGACTGTGGTCAGGCGCGAAACCAAGTCCTGGAAATGGCCTATAGTGCAATTTTTTTTTATGACTGGGATGGCTTATTTAGGCGCTTTTGCTTTTTACAAAATTTTTAGTTGATATGTGGCAGTATTTGATTTTAGGACTTTTTTTTTTAGCAGCGTTAGGATATCTAGTCTGCCTTTTTGTAAAATCTTTTTTCCAAAAGAGCCCATGTAATAAAGGTTGCGGATGTAACCCTATGAAAAAGCCTTTTAAAAAAAACCATTCCGTCTAACTCATAGCGCTATTTTTTGAGGTAGCTCTTTAGCTCTTCAGCGATTTTTCTATCGTTCGAGAGGCGCGATAATTTAAACTGTCCCCCAAGTTTCCCTATGGATTTCATATAATCTCTTATACCATCTTTACGTACTTTTCTTATAATCAATCGTTGCAAAATATTTCCGCAAATCAGATCATTATAATAAGAGTTCTTTTTGCAAAGGGCCTGGTCAATAGCTAGTGCGAATCCTTTTTCATCTTCCGGAGGATTTTCAAACTCTATGTACCATTCATGATGAGGTAGTCCCTCTAAAGGCTTTACCTGAGGTGCTACGGTAAATTCGGTGATGCGGCAAGGATGTTTTTTTTGTCCATACCTGAGGGCTTCTTCTACGTCGTGAGCAATGACGTGTTCCCCAAAGGCGGAAGTAAAATTTTTCACACGACCGGTAATGATGATGCGCGGAGGGTCTTTGGAAACGAAGCGTACCAAATCTCCTAAATTATAACCCCAAAGTCCTGAATTGGTATTAAGAATTAACACATAATCTATACCTAATTCCACTTCTCCTATAGAAAGCCGCCTGGGTCGTTTACTTTTGAGCTCTTCTTGTGGTACGAATTCGTAAAAAATACCCTGATCGAGCAATAAGAGTAAGCCCTTTTCTTTTTGCCTATCCTGATAGGCAATAAACCCTTCTGAGGCTGGATAGGTCTGTAAAATATCAACAGACCTTCCGATAAGGTTTTGAATACTCTTTCTATAAGGTTCATAATTGACACCTCCGGTGACCATAAGTGAAAAATTTGGGAAGAGCTCGCCTATGGGTTTACCACTGCGCTTTTTCAGCCGTTCAAAATACATTTGTACCCAAGGAGGTATGCCGCTGACGAGCCTCATATCTTCCTTCGAGGTTTCTTTTACTATGGCTTCTATCTTTTCTTCCCAATCCTCTATGCAGTTTGTTTCCCAGCCAGGTAGGCGATGCTGATAGAGGTACTTAGGGATATGATGTGCTACGATACCTGATAAACGACCATATTTAATGCCCGCTTTTTCAGAGAGTTTTGGATTGCCTTGCAGGAAAATCATCTTTCCTCCCAAAAAATTATGACGTCCTGTCTCATGAACATACTGAAGCAATGCATTTCTGGCGGCGCTAAGCTGAGCATTCAAACCCTGTCGTGTTAAAGGGATATATTTAGTACCTGAGGTAGTTCCGGATGTTTTTGCCAGATAATGAGGTTTTCCAGGCCACAACACATCAGCTTGGCCTTCTAAAATACAATCGATATAAGGTCTGAATCCTTCATAATCTCTTATAGGAGTAGCCTCTGTAAAGTTCTGATGGCCGTGAATATCATTAAAATGATGATCTTTTGCAAATTGTGTATTCTTAGCCATTTGAATTAACCTGAAAAAAACTTTTTTCTGTATGATTACCGGATCTGTTTGCCAGTGCTTCATTTTTTGCTGAAGCAAACCGGCTAAGGTCTTGGCGGCAAAAGTTTTAATACTCATAGGGTAGAGTATTTTCTTTCGACAGCTTCATTCAGAAGCTCTCGAAAAAGCTCGCTAAGGGAAATGCCACCGGCTTTTACTTGCTGTGGCATCATACTAGCGGGCGCCAATCCGGGGGTAGTGTTGATTTCTAAAAAATAAGGCGTTTCTCCAACGATGATGAATTCAGATCTGGAAAGTCCGCGAAGTTTAAGCAAATAATGAATTCGCTTAGCCATCTCTTGTATTTTTAAAGTCATTTTTTTAGACAAACGCGCTGGGGTGATCTCTTTTGACTGCCCGGAATATTTGGCATCGTAGTCAAAAAAATCATTTTCGCTGACCAATTCAGTAATGGGCAAGGCTTTGAGCGATTTACCATAAGGGATAATACCCGCAGTGACTTCTGTACCCTCGAGAAAGCCTTCTATAATAACCTCATCATCTTGTTTAAAAGCTTTTTCAAGGGCTGACTTTAGTTGAGTTTCCTTAGATACCTTAGAGCCGCCTAAACTAGATCCCGAGCAATTCGGTTTGAGAAAACAGGGCAAGCCCACTTTTTTTAGAATCTCTTGAACGTTAAGTACTTGCGAGCGATGTAAAAAATAAGCAAGTGCTGTAGGTATACCTACAGCACTTGCCCATTGTAAGCAATGTTTCTTATTGAAAGTTAAGGCTGAGGCATAAAAATCACAACCCGTACAAGGTAAGCCAATAAGATCGAAATAAGCTTGCAATCGACCATCTTCTCCGGGACTGCCATGAATGGTGTTAAAAACCGCGTCGAATCTGATTGTCTGCTCTTCCAATGGTATGCTGAAATCGTGCCGATTTACAGAATATTCTCGATTCTTGTCATCCACCAATACCCATCGATCTTTAAAGATATGAATTCTATAGGGTTCAAATTCTTTACGCGAGAGATGCTCAAAAACCGTTTGTCCGCTTTGTAGAGAAATGACTGATTCGGCACTATATCCTCCCATTAATACACCGATCTTCTTCATGACTGCTTTTTGTATAAAAGCAAAGATATCTTTTTTGTCTGTCCCTTTGCCAAAGGGCGCCATTTACTATCTTTGTAATTTGTAATACTTATTATCTATCTATAGATGAATTTTCGTGACACTCGTATATACTTTTTGTCAGTAAACCTCTTGTTAGCTATAGGTCTTGTATATGCATTAGCCTGGATGACCTTTAGATGGTTGGCTTCTTATACCCGTCATGATGTTTATATAAAGATTCCGGATCTTTCTTCATTAGACCTCAAGCAAGCGCTTCTACTGCTTGAGAGAGAAGGCTTGGAATATAATGTGGATACCACTCGATATGACCCTGTCTTTGAACCTTATAAAATATTTGTCTATGCTCCTGAGGTAGGTGATCATGTAAAGCCTGGACGGCATATCTTCATTCGGGCAAATGCTGGCGGATTTAAGCCTATACCCTTACCTGAAGTAGTACAAACCAATGAACGTATTGCGCGAACGAGACTCTCTGAAAGTAACATTTTAATAGGGCAGGTAACCTACGTTCCGGATATAGTTAAAGGCATTGTGTTGAAAGTTTTGCATGCAGGCCATGAAATTCAATCGGGCACTATGCTTCCTTATCAGGCTAAGGTGGATTTGCTTATTGGACGAGGTTATACAAAAGATATTCCTGTCCCTGATCTTACTGAAATGGATTTGACCTCTGCCAAGGAGTTATTGCAAGCAAAAAATTTTTTACTGGGAGAGGTGATGTATGATAGTTCTGAAAATACTCAAAATCCTCGTATATACCGTCAAGATCCTGCGCCAGGTCAGATCTATGATGAAGGAAAACCTTTGAATCTTTGGCTAGCGGACGTTCCGCAATCTCAATTCGATAGTCTTGTATTGCGATACAAACCAAAAAAAGAGATTCCAGTTACAGTTTCTCCTTCAGTGTCTAAAGAGGAAAAATCCTCTGCATCTGTGACTAAGGAACCGGTGGATCCCGAACTGGAGGTGCCTTTAGATGAAGGCATTATTTTTGAATAAAGTTCTTTTAAGTGCCTGAAGAAATCCATGATGAATCCTCTGAAGAAGCCTCACATTATGAGCATTTTCGCTTTATAGCGGATAAAGGTCAAGAGCCCCTTAGAATTGATAAATTCTTAGTGAATTTTATAGAGCGTGCTACACGCAATAAAATTCAAAATGCAGCTAGGGTAGGTAATATACTAGCTAATAATCAGCCTGTTAAGCAAAATTATCGAGTAAAGCCCCTGGATGTAGTCAGAGTGATGATGGCCCATCCGCCACGGTCTTTGAAAATTCTATCGGAAAATATTTCTTTGGATATTATATACGAAGATGACGCCTTAGCAGTAGTTAATAAATCGGCAGGGATGGTAGTTCATCCAGGGCATGGTAATTATAATGGTACGCTCTTAAACGCCCTTAAATACCACTTTGCTACTAAAAATAAGGTAAATTTTTTAGATCGTATGGGACTCGTACATCGTATTGACAAGGATACCAGTGGGTTATTAGTTGTGGCAAAAGATGATTATAGTTTACAACATTTAGCTCGACAATTTTTCAGGCGTAGTATCCAACGCCACTACCTTGCCCTTGTTTGGGGAAATCTTGAAACTTCAGGAACTATCAGAGGAAATATAGGCCGGAGCTTACATAATCGTCAGCGCATGGAAGTCTTTCCCGAGGATTCTTATGGTAAATTAGCTATTACTCATTATGAGATAATTAAGAAACTTGGTTATGTTACTTTAATTAGCTGTCGTCTGGAAACGGGGCGTACTCATCAGATACGTGCGCATTTAAAACATATGGGACATCCTTTATTTAACGATACCCGCTATGGAGGGGATAAAATTCTTAAGGGAACGACATTTGCTAAATATCAGCAATTCGTTAAAAATTGTTTTTCCCTCTTACAAGGACAATTTTTGCATGCCCAATCTTTAGGCTTTATTCATCCAATGAGTGGCAAGTTCATGTGCTTCGAAGCGCCTTTGCCGCAAGAAATGGCTGAAGTTCTGAAGAAATGGTATAGCTATTCCACTCATACTCAAAATGAAAAAATGTAGTTGAATTTTCCACGCATCTATATCTAACCATAGGTCAATGAAATCAATGGGTTAAGAAACTTATCCTTTTCATATTATTGTAATTGCATGCGTATCTTTCGGAAAGATCATTATAAATGACATCTATTAATTTCATGACTCTGAGCAATAGCAATTCACTTCTATCGTCTACTTAAGGTTTTGCAAAGACAGAGAGTATGGGTGTTTCTGTAAATACAAGAACTTTACGTTAACTTCAAACACCTGGATATAAAAAAGGTAGCTTTTGAGGAATTTGTCTAGGTCATCAGGCAATAGATGTAGCTTTTAGAGCCAAGCTTGCCAATACCCAACAAGTATATCATGGTATTAATACAAATAATGAATTGGATCCCGAGAAAAAAATTTATTCAAAAATTCCCAATAATATAGACCTTGCAAGATATCATAGTTAGGTAGTAAAAAATATCAACTTACCCAAGAGCTCGATAATTATTTCAAGAGATAATGAAGTAAACATTATGTCTTTACGGCTTAAAACATCTTACCTTGTAGGTTTACAATACCATCCGGAAAGTTTTCTTACTTCTATGGGAAGAAAAATAATCCAAAACCGATTAAATACATAAAAGTATTTTCATAATAAAAAATAAAATTTTATGATTTGTAGTAATAATACTTTGATAAGTATAATGGGAGAAGATATCGGAGGATTAACTTTAACAAATCCATTAGAGCATTCTTACTATAAGAAGATCAAAATTCAGGAATATAGCTGTTATTACTTAGTTCAGTGTCCAAATGAGAAATAAAACACGCTTTATTGTTCGTAAGTTTATCAGAGTTATCCCTGCAAATAACCTTCTTTTTAGAAGCTATTTTTATTACTTTTATCCAATAAATGGCAAATCCTCAGGTGCAAAAATTTCTTATTACAGGTCTGGGTAACAAAGGTGTTTTCTATGAAAATACCCGTCATAATATTGGTTTCAAGGTCCTGGATCATCTAGCTCAAAAGCATGCTACAAATTTCTCTTCAGATTACTTCGGCGATGTTTTGCGTTTACATCATAGAGGAAAGCTTTTTCTATTGCTTAAGCCCGATACCTTTATTAACCTAAGTGGAAAGGCTGTAAAATATTGGATGGACAAAGAAAACCTCTCTACAGATCAACTACTGGTGGTTGCCGATGATATTCATTTGGAATTAGGCACACTGCGTCTTCGACCCAAAGGAAGCGATGGTGGTCATAATGGTCTGAAAAATATTCAGGAGATATTGTCTACTTCTAATTATCCGCGTCTGCGCATAGGTGTGGGAAAGGGATTTAAAAAAGGAAAGCAAGTGGATTATGTATTGGGTACATGGACTCAAAAGGAACTTTCTGCACTTATCGAACCTATGGAAAACGCTCTAGATGGAATCATTTCTTTCGGTATGAAAGGTCTGCATATAACGATGAATGTTTTTAATAGAATCCTTTGATAATACGTTTTTCTCATCTACATTGATTAATTTTCGCCCTCCAAAGGCCCCGTAGTTTAACCGGATAGAACGTGGGATTCCGGTTCCCATGGTGGGGGTTCGACTCCCTCCGAGGTCACCAGTATAATATTTTATGCATAGATTTAAGCACATTTTCAGTATTGGAATTTTTTCATTTATTTGTTATTATTGAGTATTTCAGCTCGATACATTGAGGGTAAAAAACATACATAAATTTTCGTGGCGTTGAAGAATATTTCGAAGTACTTTATATAAAGATACTTTTAACAAATCATTTAATACAAGCATGTTACATGATTTAGAGATACATATAAAATGTAGTACATGTTTTATTATAAAGCAATTTTTTTTTCTGGATCCGGTAATGTTAATTAATATTGCTTATTTAAAGAAAAAGATAATTCACATCCTCAAATATGACTTGTTTCTTTAGCCCCATGAGCACTTCTGTAATATCAGACGTTAAGTTATTGGGTAGAGTATACTTTGTTATTTTAGGATATGAACGTTCCATTTAAATAGAATTTCGAGGGATATGACTCAAAGGCCTTATGTTTCCCTATTTTAAAAATGATCATAAAATAACTTACTTTTTCGGCAGCCACTGTTGTATTCTCAGTAAGAGAATAAAATAATAAGAAGATGTTATGAGGAACATATCTTTCAGGTAGTTTTAAAGAGAGTTTGCTTTGAATGCAAAATGATATTATGGGATTCTTAACATCATCTATGTTCGGGGGAAATAGGTATATGCAACTTCATACAAAATATTTCCAGAGAATATTCAATTTAAAGAGTAAACCAAACTAGGCTGTTGATTTTGATAATTGCACTATATTGCAAGGAAGAATTAGGGAATATTCGATGTTTGTACTGCAATGCAAAAGATGAGAGCTCTATTTCAAAAGATGACGAAACTTAAATTTTTGCTCTACGGAGTTTCTTTGATAAAACGTTTTACAAAGAATGCACATTTCTATAGCGGGAAATATTGGCGCTGGTAAAACTACTCTTACAGGCATGTTGGCCAGTCATTATCAATGGAAGCCTCATTATGGAGATGTAGATGACAATCCTTACTTAGATAACTTCTACAATGATATGAGTCGATGGGCATTTCATCTTCAAGTCTATTTCCTGGGTCACCGCTTAAAAAAGCTTAAACTTCTGCAGAATAGCAAGGAAAACATCATTCAGGACAGAACCATATATGAAGATGCATACATATTTGCAGCGAATCTTTATGGAATGGGTTTGTTGGATTCAAGAGATTATGCAACTTATAAATCTCTTTTCGAGACTATGCAGTCTTTTATTGAGGCTCCTCGTTTGCTGATCTATCTTCGAGCTTCAATCGTCACTCTGCTTGAGCAGATTCATAAAAGAGGACGAGTTTATGAAAAAAGCATTAATGAAGATTACTTAATACATCTTAATGAGCGTTATGAAGCTTGGATTAAAAATTATAATGCAGGACCTTTACTTATTATCGATGTAGATGCGATTAATTTTGTTGAAAACCCTGATCATTTTCACATCATTTTACGCAGGATAGATAGAGAAATATTCTCTAAAAAATTAAAAAAAACTTCTTAATTTTCTTTTCTTGTTAGTTCCTAATGTCTGTAGTCTTTAATCTTAGATTTGTTTTTTAATGTCTGGAAAATTAGTGCAAGATCAGCATTTTCTCTACCATATGTTTTTTTAGAATAGTTATCGGTTTTGAGAGTTTGGGAGATGCGTTGTAAGGCGTAGAGTACGAATACGCCTTTATTACCTACGATAGGTAAAGAGATTTTATGTAGCGCAATACCCATAGCTGTGCCCACTACTTTAGGTTCTGGTCCTATTCCCTCGAGTTGAGGATTAGAGAGTTGTACATGGATATTTTCTGTTATCTTTTCTTCTAAGGTATTGGAGAGCCCCTGAAGAGTAGTAGCGTTTATCTTTTTTATTTTTTCAGATAAAATCGCAGCTAGTTTCTTTTTTTTCAGAATAGGAATGATCTCTTCTTTTACATTCTCTAAAGCAGCCAGGCCCTCTTGCTGAATACCTGAAATACTTGCTATGATGTAATCTCCAGAGGAGGTGGTAAACATTTTGGTATCCCCTTTTTTACGTCCTTTTTCAAAAGCCCAACGAATGACCTCTGGATCAGAGTCCGTTTTAAGTTCTTCGATAGAAGGCTGCGAAGCTAAAACTCCTTTCGAAACTACTGTCTGATAACCTGATTTACGAGCCTTATTAACAAAAGTATTAGTATCAACTTTTGAAATATCTTGAATAAATTTACTGGCTTGAGCATATAAAGCGTTTTCAGTCTCCTTTGACGGCCGCAGGCTTTTTGCCAATATAGCTAGTTGATAAGCGGGCTCCGGAGGGCTTTTGTCATCGATTTTTACAATGTGATAACCAAAAGGTGTTTCTACTATTCCAATGTTTCCTTTGGGCTGTTCTACTATGTAATTCTGAAAATCGGGAACGAAGTTGCGTTCATTTCGTTTGCTCCAGCCTAGGTCCCCTTTATTCTTATTTGCTGAAGGATCATCTGATTTTTCTAAGAACGTTTCAAATTTTTTTGGATCTGACTTAATAGCTGCCAGGAGATTTTCAGCCAGTTTTTGAGCTTCTTCTTTACTACGGATAGCTTTTGAACGTGAAGCTCCTTTATAAGTGATGAGAATGTGACTAGCTTTAGTAGATGCGGAAAGCATTTTTTTATCCACAAGTTTAATTATAATATAAGAGTTTGACTCTTTTATCGGCCCATAAATTTCTCCGGTCTGAGTGCTCTTAACGAAGTTTTTTAAAAAATCAGGCACGTATTCTTCCGAATAATACTCTGAATTATAAGGTACTTCAGAATTAGCTGAAATAAATCCCTCGTTGTCATTCGTGCTTTTTAGTTCTTTAACTAAGTCTTGTATCTGTTTTTGTGTTTTTTCAATATCTTCTTTTGAAGGATTCCCGGGAAAAACCACCAAGCTCAGATCTCTGGAAGTAGGTTTTTTGTAAAGTACTTTATGTAACTGGATATATTTTTGAATTTCTTCGTCTTTTACAGAGACGGGATATTTTGCTTCGTATTTTTGATAAGGAATAAAAAGATAATTGATTTTGGTAGATAAATTTTTGGCCTCATGTAGTGCTTTCGTTTGTGATTTGGTAGTGTTTAAGGCTGTAAAAACCATCTCCATATATTGAGTAGCCATTAATTGACGTGGAATATTTTCTTTCTGATAAAGCCATAATTTATACTCTTTTTCTGCTTGCGGATCTGTTTTTACATTCTCTTCTATCTTAGAGAGATAATCCTTAAATTTTTTTCGACTGAAAGCACCCCTTTCATCTTGAAATTGCTGAAGTCCGCTGTATATCGATTGTCTTTTAATGGCTTCCCAGAAATCTTTATCATTTACTTGCAAGCCAATTTTTTGCGCTTGCTGATTTAAAAGTTTTTCACTCAGCATAGCATTCCAGGTTTGGAAAGTTAAATAGTTTTCAGGCGCGCTCTGAGAGAATTGCTTATAAAATTCTATTTGTTGAAGATATTCTTGACGTGTAATCTCCTCACCATTAATTTTCCCGATGATATTTGGGTCTTTTCTTAGAATTGAAAGTGTTTTAGGATCTATAAGAAAGGCAAGCATTGCCAGCCCAATAACTATGATCAATAACCAGGAATGTTTTCTGATATTTCCCAATAAAGCCATCTGAAATACAACTTGTAACGCGCACGAAAGTACGATTTAAAAGTAAAACTTGAAAGAATTATTGTTAGGCTTTATTTCGTCTTACGAAAACCTCTTCTATCTTGTTTTTAGAAACTTTCCTCACTTCGATGTATATATTTTTAAGTTGTACACTTTCACCCACTTTTGGAATGTCTTCTCTCTGGGCAACCACTAAGCCTCCGATGGTTTCATATTGCTCCGAGCTGGGTAGATCAAATCTGTATTTATCATTTAAATAATTAATTTCAAGACGCGCGGAGAAAAGAAATTCGGCTTTTCTGAGCTTTTTTTCTAGCAGGTGATTCTTATCGTGCTCATCTTCTATATTCCCCAGAAATTCTTCCAGCAGATCTTCAATAGTGATCAAACCAGCTGTTCCTCCATATTCATCGAGTACTATAGCGATGCTTTTGTGTTTTCTAATTAGGAGATTCATTACCTCCTGGGCCCGCATAGTGGCATGCACGAACTCTACAGGCAATAAAATTGAACCAAGATCCTTGGGTTTTTTGAAAAGTTCAAAATAGTGTAGATATCCTTTAAGCTTGTCAAGATCTCCTTCTTCACATACGAGGATCTTCGAGAGTCCGTTTTTGATAAATTTTTTGGTAATCTCTTCTATGGAGTCGTCTATATTTACCGCAACTACTTCATTTCGAGGAACCATGCATTCTCTGGCTTTGATTTGAGAAAAATCCAAAGCTCTGTGAAAGATTTCCACTTCGGACTCGATATCTTCTTTACGAAGATTTTCTATTTTTTCCGAAACGAAGAAAGTAAGATCTTCTCTGTCAAAGATTCGTGTTTCGTTTTGCTCTTTTTCCCCCGATATTCTTAAAAATTTATCAGAAAGCCACATGAGCAGAGTTGTTATAGGGGAAAGTACTTGAAAAGCAATATAGGCGGGTATAGCAAAAAAATTGAGCACCTCAACTGCATAAAGACCAAAGAATACTTTGGGTAAAAATTCCGCTGTCACTAAAATGATGATAGTGGATAAAATGCTTTGTAAAAGAAGAGTAGAAAGTCCTGGTTCGATGCCTGAGGGTAGATTGCTCAGTAATAGTTCTGTCATCAAATCACCCATATACAATCCGTAAATCACAAGGACAATATTATTACCTATGAGCATAGTGGCGATAAAGCGTCTGGATTGTGCGCTAATCCTGGATAAAAGTTTAGAAGAGAGGTTTTCTTTCTTTTTTTGTAGCTCTATCTGAAAACGATTACAGGATATAAGCGCCATTTCCATACCCGAAAAAAAAGCCGACAAGACTAAAGTGATCAGTATGAAAAATATGCCGGAAATCATAGCGAATCATTTTCCTTAAGAGGAATGGTTCCTTCGGTGTTTTTTAATATGAGATCGTTGAGATCTTCAGAGCTTTCCAGGCCGTTTTTTGCTGTAAGTTCCGTGCCATCGGCGCGGTGAATTTGCGTTAAAGCATTGGTATAGATTTTTTTTTCTCCTCGATTCCAAAAAATTTCATCAGTTCGCAGAGTATCTCCCTGTGCATTAATAATTTCTACTTGGCCTTTTGCTTTATAAAGACCTTCTGATTCAAGTTCTTCTGCCCAGTGAGCTTTTAAGTGACCTGGCGTGATCTTATTTTTTTCATAAAAAATTACGTGTATTCCACTGGGAAATAACTTTTGGTTTTTTCCTTGTTCAAATTGATATTGTTCGATAACAGGCGCTTTGAGGTCCATTTTTAATTCTCCTGAATCTTTATGAATAATATGTGCCTGAGTAAACACCCGATCGGGTGTTTCGTTTTTATCGGCTTTATGAGATATATCACCCTTACAAGATGCATAAAATACAAGAGAGATTAAAAGAAAATATCTTCTTAAATAAGATCTCTGTTTCATTTTAAGTGGTGATTTGCTTGTAGCAAAAAGGATCAACGGTAGAGTCTTTTTTTAAACCATTTGGCGCCGAAGGTAAAACCCACTCTTAAATTTGCATAGGTTTCTTTAAGAAGCGCTTTTTGGGTAGTCCCCCTTTGTCCTAGTCCAAATCCCACGTTCAGGTAAGAAGAGTCTTCATCAAACTCTTTTTTGATTTTTAACGAAAAACTTGCGCCAAGACTTAGACCGTAATCATTGATCAATTCACGAGAAACGACCAAACCGCTGTTTTCATAGTAAAGACCTGCCCGATAGATCACCCTTGAGAAATAACTCTTATAGGAATTGGATTTTGGAATCCAATATCCTCCTAAAGAAAATCTCTGACTATTTTTCTGATCTTCTCGACCTTGAACTCTGGGAAGTTTTAAAGAATCTAATTCGCTGTTTTTATTCCAATCAAATTGCCCACTGATCATCCAATGGAAATCTTCCCCATAGGCAAAGCCTAAACTAAAAGAACCGGGCAGGCGAAATGAAATTTTATTTGATTCTGAGTAGCGATCCTTAACATCTAACTCTTTAATCTTTTTTTGCTCTTTTCCTTTTTCCGGATTGGGATTATCTTTTCCCACCATTTCGAGCTTGTATGAGCTAAGGTTTCTTGTCAAATCGGATTTAGTTCCGATGCCGTAAGTGGCTCCTATTATCCATCTTTTCCCTCTCTGGTAAAAATCGCTGTAAAGAGCGCCTAATTTAATTTCCAGTGCATTAAGTTTATCATCAAATTCCCATAATTTCGTGCTATCTTCTGATAGTTTTTTTTGATAACGTCTCTCTATGTTTCCGAAAACATAACTTCCGCTAAATCCTAACTGAAAATTTTTATTAATGCTATAATTGATCAGGCCTTGTAACGCATTTAAACCTCCTGATCCTTTGATATCGTCTACCGGCTGATCTAACTGAGAGATTCTATCGGGAATAGTATCTTTTGAGAAAGGATGAAAATAACCGCTGTAGGGTTGATAGGCCAGCGCTGCGCGCCATTTTTCATCTAGAGGAAACCCTAGTGAAATTTTTGAAAAAAAAAAGGTATTTTTAAGCTCAGGGGCATTTTTTCCGGAATATCTCGTCCAAAAAGAGGCTCCTTCGAGTGAAAAAACGCTGCTACCGATTTTACCGTTCGCAGCTGGATTGAAAAAGTTAATTCCGCTGCCCATGGGCATTTCGTAAGTAGTTGAAATTCCTCCCATGCTTTTTATTAAAACATCATTGTCAACGAATTTCTCTCCGAGTCCATAGTGACCATAAGAGGAAGTGGATAAAGTTTGGGCCTGGATTCCTATAAACAAAGGGAATAGAACTAAAAAGAATATACTCTTGAAATGTCGCTGTAGACGCACAAAATAAGTTTTACAAGTACATACAAAGATGTAATTTTTTATTTTCATAAGAAAACAAGATTTTTCAAGATTTTTTTGAATGCTTCCGATCTTGGAAGGTATTATATTTTCTCTTAGATTTGCGTACTACCTTGTGCGAAGGTACCTTAGCTCAGTTGGTAGAGCAACGGACTGAAAATCCGTGTGTCCCCAGTTCGA
Organism: Bacteroidetes bacterium endosymbiont of Geopemphigus sp.; assembly: GCF_002904345.1. Lineage (GTDB taxonomy): Bacteria > Bacteroidota > Bacteroidia > Flavobacteriales > Blattabacteriaceae > GSPS2-BC2016. The sequence goes on along the minus strand of NZ_PEIH01000005.1, from coordinate 800,907 downwards.
TTCTGGGAGGTACCACTATTATCTTTCCTAAGCATATATGCCTCAAAGATAATGCAAGAAATATATCCAGTAGATTCCGCTATATCCTTTTCTAGTTTTTTTTCAGAAAAATTTATCCAAAAAGAAACAAACGTGTCTTGATATTTCTAATATACCCTACAGATCATTATGATCTGTAGGGTATATTTCTTTATTTTCTTTTAATGGCAATCGGACCCTCTTTTATCGGGTCTTTTTCCGTATCTGGAATGAATAAGTTACCAATAGATGTCGGAAGTCGCATCTTTATTTAGATAATACCCATCCCATAAGATCTGGGATGAGTTAAGCTCAGTAAGCACCCTTTCGTATCTGTCAAAGATCGTTACCCTAATATTTTGACAACCTGATAGCCCAGAGATATCCCGCAGATCATTAATACCATCTGCATTAGGAGATAGCCTCTTCAATTTTTAAATATTTTGTTTTAAAGAGCGCTTTTACCACGCACTGATCCTTATCGTGCATAAAAACTCATAGATTCCTTCTTTTATTCCTGAAAATAAAGGAGAAGACTGGAAATTCACCCCGTCTATGGAGTATTCAATAGTTAGGTTTTTCTCCCTTAGGCTCAGGAAAAAGCAAATCTTCTACACAGCTTTTCACCGGATCCTCCGGATCGGCAACCATTGCTTGTCAGTTCTACAGTATACTTCCCACGATCTTTCTTACTAAAAATCCGGATAATCCTTTAGGAAGATTCCCCGAGCTAAGATTTTCTATCTCGTGAGTGTTAAGCGTTATGTTTGCGTCCGAAGGAGTTTTGAGCTTAGCTTCTGTAATTTCTCTAGAGTTTGTTGAAGGATCAAGAGTGAAAGAAAGCTCCGGCTTATCTCCCCATAGAAGTAATAATCGATTTTGGATGTTACTGAGAACACATGGGTCTGTTTTTTTGACGATTCCTACCTGTATTAGGTTAGATGCATATCCTTTTGTAGTAAAGAGCTTCTGCATAATAAGTTGCGGTTTCTACAGTCTGTTCATTAAGTGCTTGATTATTTTTATCGGTTGCTAAGTTGATTTTAGGAAAATCTCCGCTATCGCAAATATTCTATATGTTTACTGTCATTTATTGGATAGTAAAGGCTTGTTATCTTCGAGCATTTCGATTTTCTATCTCTCAGATAAACAACCTACAGGATTGACTGTCTGTAGAGGCCACAATTACTATATTCTATACAATTATCAATTGTTTTAATATCGATAAATTCTGCATTGTTCTGAGGAATGTCATTCCAGTTGACCTTTCCGGGTTTTCTTTGTTGCTGTTTTTTATAAGGAAATTCTCTTATGAGTTTTACTTCTATTTTCTGATGGTTTCCCTTGTATGCATTATAAGTTCTTGTATTGTGTATTTGATTATCAATACTATAAGTTTGATTGATCCGGCTTCGGATTTAGCCTGTATGTCATCCAGTTCTATAATAGTGACAACTCCCATGCGGACCATCAGGCAAGGAACCTATATCGGTAAGCTTAAATTCAAGCTCTTTATTATTTATAGTTTTAATGATAAAATTTTGTTCCATCCACTGATCAGGGTTAGAATCATACTTTAAATAGCCGCTTTCTTTTTTAGCAAGTGACTCTCTGGTTTGATTATCAAATACTTCACCTATTATATTGCCTCTGCTAGTGGGTGGTTATAAGGCTCCAAAAGCTTTGCCTAATAGGAAAATTTATAATGACTGTTTGAGCAAATATCGTTAATACGAAATTTGTACATTTCCGTTACCTTTCTTTCGTTCCTGCCATTCATAACCAGTAGATTGCCATGATTCCCTTTTTGACCAGTATGATCTTTTACAATCCGATCAGGGTATTTATATTCCCTAAATTCTGTCATTACATTATACTGATTTGGTCTATCAGGGCGCGACTGACATGCTCAAGTAAAACCTCTCCTTTTGTGAGAGGAAGTTTTTGATCGGCATGTTTAGCTCCTTCGAAGTCTTTGGTAAAAGCCGGTTTTGTAATCATGGGTTGTTGGGCATAAATTGCTGAAGCAATTGTATACAATGCTATATAGATTTGAAATATTTTTTATGACAAGATTTTTCATACAACAGAATGATGTTAAGATAAGACCGTTAGATTTATCTTAATTTTCTTTTAATAGCAATAATTTCATTACTTATTAGAAGTTTTTCTATAACTATTATATATGAGATACCATGTGAATGCCGTAAATTCTAAATTTAGATTTACCTATAATAAAATCCAACCGAGTCCGATTTGATGCGTACCCGAATTGTAATTACGCACTCGGCTCATAGAGAGACTGTAGGAGTAACCTAATTTAAACCTACTGAATTTCACGATAAAAAAATTTTTCCGTAAAAATGAATACTAATATAATTATTATTTTATAAATTAGATTATAATAAATAATAGAATTTTAAATTAGTGTATATTTAAGAATATTTACTTGGAAAAAGCAAGCTAAGAAATCATAAAAGATTTATATAAATATTTTTCTAGAATTTTTTAGATGATTGCGATGAACATCTAATCGTCGACTTTTCTTGAAAAGAAATAGCTGCTGAATAAAACTATATTGAAGTAGGAATAAAATACCAGACCGATCTGGCGCTCAAGCATGCTTTCTGAAAAATTTGAAAAGGTAAATAAGCCTAAAAATAATGTGTAAAGTCCATATTTATGCTTTAAGCTCCAGAGAATCGGATAAAGAAGCATGAGTAAAAGGGAACTTATTCCCAAAAGTCCAAAACGTACAGAGACGCTCAGATAACTATTATGGGAATTATAATTAGTAACTACCTTAAGTATAGGGTCTTTTTTATAACAGTTATGTAAAATTTCAACTTCATTACTCAAGCCTGTGCCCAATAAAGGATGCTCTTTGAAAATTTCAACTGCACACCTCCATAGAGGAATACGTTCAACTACGGAATAATTTTGATATACTTTCTCCCATTGTTCAGTGAAATAATTTTTGAGCTTTGGGTTTTGAAAAGCTAAAATTCCTATAGTTAGGATAAATAATGCTCCTATAGAAATTACTTTAAAAATTTTCTGCTTTCTAAAATCTGAAACGATAAATATTAGAGAGAGGATTAGGGTCAATATCCAAGTAAGCAGAGCGGCTTTGCCACCACTGTAGTAGAGAAAAAATAGCAGTAAAAAGGAAAGAATAGCAAGGGTCACTTTTCTTACAAAGTGTAATTTCTTGCCCTGGATATACAGATAATAAGTCACCGTCCAGAAGCTAAAATTTAGATATATTCCGAAATAAACATATTTATAAGGAATTTCATAGCCAAAACAATATTTATGATCAGGGCTTAAAAGGGTATTTCCGGTCAGGCACTTTACAAAAGTCCAAAGGCTTATAAGAAAAATATTCGCTACAAACAAAGATAGGATCTTCCAGAGATGTTCTTTTCCTCGTTCTTTTAAATAAACAGGAAAAAATAATGGAAATAATATTAGCGTTAAGCTGGTTCCCAACAAGTTGAATCCAAAAAGAAAATCTTTTGTATAGAAAATTCCAAAAATCTCCAGCAGATATAAACTACAAAAAATCAGCAGCCATTTGTATGGAAGAACACATTTGAAGTGTGCTACTTTTCTTTCGATAAGTAGATAAAAAATTAAAAAAGCTGCGATATTGCAAGAGTTTGCATGTATATCATAAAGTAATGAAACAGGAATCATAGCAAAAAGCACGTCTGAAATTTTGCCAATCCACAAGGAAGAGTTTTTACACGTCATGCACTTTTTCTTCATAAGAAATACCTTAAAAAAAGCCGCGTAAAGCGACTCTTTTCCTGATAAAGTCCGTTTATCATGAGTATAACGAACTTTAATTTATTTTGTCAATTTACTCTTTATTTCTTGTGTAAGGTCTATTCCTTTAGCCATAAGTACGCCTTTTCCGGGGCTGCTGTCCAATACGTATTCCAAATTTTTATTTTGAGCTGCTTCGCTTATGGTTTTTTCTACTTTATCATAGATAGGTGATAAGATATTGCCTTGTTCTTTTTCTAAAGATTCAGCTGCTGTACGTTGATAATTCTGTGCCCTTTGTTGTAAATCATTCATTTCTTTGCTACAAGAATTTTTCTTCACAGGAGAGGTTTTTTCGCATTCTTGTGCTTTTTCCTGAAATTGCTGAATGAGTTTTTGCAACTCGCCTTGATGTTTTTGTTCTAGTACATTAATTTTTTCCTGCGCAGCTTTTATTTCAGGCAAATTTGCTAAAATATCGGCTGTGTTTACATGTGCTATTTTAGAAGATTGTGAAAAACCTAACGAGGTAAACAGGAGAAACAGAAAGGCAAATGCAATACTTTTTTTCATGTGTTCTGGATTTAATTATAATTGATTTACTATTTTTATTCACGTCGAGCTCTTTAAGCACGTCGATGGTAATGCCAAATTTAGGATCTGTATACATCATATTCAAATTGTTTGCCTTATCGAATGCAAATGAATAGTGTTTTCGCTTGGCTACTCTTTGTATGGCATTGTATATTTTGATCCCGTACAGGCCGAGCTAGCTGTTGCCGAATGCGTATAACTTCGGATTCAGGGCCAAAATATTTTTTTTGCAATTCCTTGAGTTGTATTTTACTTTCGGCGATTTCTTTTTCTCGTTTTTTGATCTGAAGCTTCTGTAAATAAAGGTTTTTTATTAGAAAGACCCTTAATCATTTTATCGAGCGACTCTTGTTTTGTCTGCAGCTCTTTTTCCCATTATTCTAATGACATACTCGCTATATACATATCAAAAACGTTATTTATATGTATTTGCACAGGTGATGATAAAAACTACAGAGAAAAACACTTTTTACAGAGCGATAGCATCGTTTTAGTTTTTTATAAGTCTCGTCCTATTACAAAATGGGTCTGCCATTTTGAGCGCAGTCCACTATCAAATCCATACCCGAAATCAATCCCGAGAAAACCAAAAGTGGGCATAAATATACGCATGCCAAGACCGGTGGCTCTTTTCAGCTCAAAAGGTTTGTATTTTTTATATTCCTCCACGCTATTTCCCGACTCGGCAAAGCCCAGCACCCATATTTTGGCCATTCCAGCCATCACAACAGGATAACGAAGTTCCAGAAGAAACCTGTTATAAACCACACCTCCTCCCGCAGGTGAAATGCTATTGGCTTGCTCTGCATCGGTATAACCCCTTAAAGGAATGTAATCGCGTCCACCTAAGCGAAACCCCAATAGGCCGGTTCCCCCTATAAAAAATCTTTGAAAAGGAGAAATGTCTTTACCGGGTCCATAAGTTCCGAGAAAACCGAATTCTCCCCCAACCTTAGCCACAAGTTTCCTGACAATTTCTGTATACCAATAACTTCTGATTTTGATTTTATAGTAATCCACCCATTTAGTATCTGCTTTGATGCTGTTTTTATCAAAAAAAGAACAAGGAAAAGTAAACATACCCGTTAAGTCGAATTCCGATCCACTAATGGGAAATATCGGGTCTGGCCCTGCTGAAATACGGCGAAGCGATACTGAATAGTTCAAATCATTCGATACTCCATATTTAGAGATTTTTTTTATATCCATATCTGTATTATAGCGAAAATAACGATCATAATTCAGAGACATGGAAAGACTGAAGTAATCATCAGGCCAGTTTAGTCGCTTAATAAGACCTAGTGAAGCTCCAAGTGTATTGAGCTTACCATCTGAATTCTCTCTGCTGCTTATTCTCTGCTTAGAATAATTTAGGGAAGAGCTCAGAGAGGTAGGGGTTTTACCGCTGATCCACGGCTCTGTAAAGGAAATGCTATAAGATTGAAAACGAGGGCCACCCTGGGCTGATAAAGAGAGCTGTTGCCCATCGCCTTGAGGAATAGGATTCCATTCTTTTCCCTTAAAAAAATTTCCTAGGGAAAAATTACCAAAACTTAAAGCCATGGTTCCAATAAATCGTCGTCCGCCGTAGCCGCCCTGAAGTTGGATTTGACTAGAGCTTTTTTCGGTGAGCTTCCACTCAAGGTCCACAGTATGATTAGATGGATTAGGCTTTATATCAGGAATAATTTTTTCTGGTTCAAAAAATCCCAATTGCGCTAAGCCAAACAAGGTGCGCTTAATATCAGATTTAGAAAATAGATCTCCTGGATGTGTAAGCAGCTCGCGTGCGATCACATGATCTTTTGTTATCGTATTTCCTGAAAATTTTACTTTGTTAAAAACAGCTGCTTTATTTTCTTGAATATAAACTTCTACATCTACAGTGTGATCTTTCACAATCGTTTCCACGGGAATTACCCTTGAAAAAAGATATCCTTCATCGAGATAGGCAGAAGAAATGCTTGCATCATTTTGACTATCAGAGGTTTTTTTTTCTATTCCGACAAAATCATAAGGATCTCCTTTTTTATAGGTAAAAATCCGTTTGAGTTTATCATCATCAAATACTTTATTTCCAACAAAGGATACATTTCCAAGATGATAACGTTGACCTTCATCCAGTTTTATTTTAATGCCATAATTTCTTTTATTGATCTTCCATAGAGAATCCGACATTATATGAGCATCGCGAAAACCCAGAGACTGATATTTCTTCATGATGCTTTTTAAGTCTTCTTCAAACTTCTCAGGAATATATTTTGATGGATGGAATATATTGGTTAAAAAATATTTTTTCCTGGTGTTTTTTATAGTGCTCTGCAGGCGTGCATTGGGCAATTCTTTATTTCCCTCGAAAAGGATTTGTGCCACTTTTATGCGGGTGCCTTTTTCAATATGGATTGTCAGTTTTGTTTTGTTTTGCTTATCCTTAGAAGTCTTAATATGGATTTGAGCTTCCGGATAACCCTTATCCACGTAATATTTTCGCAGGCTATTTCGAATACTATTTAACAGATCTTCGGTGATTTTTGTTCCTGATTTCAAAGACTTGTCTTTAAAGATCTCTTCGAATTGTGATTTTTTCATTTCTGTAATCTCGACTTCAGAGAGTTCAGGGAGTCCCTCGAGATAAATCTCAATATAGAGTTGATGGTTTTCTATTTTTAAAATATGAATCGCTACATCATTAAATAAATGAGTGTCCCAGAGTCTTTTTACTGCATAATTAATTTTATTGCCGGGAATTTGAATTTTATCGCCTATACTTAGATGAGTAAAATCTAGAATCTGATTTTTGGTAAATTCTTCCGCTCCTTTAATCTGTACATCTGCCAAAATGTAGATTTTTGCTTCTTTGTAAGGAATTTCTTCACTATTTGGCATTTGTACATCGCTCTGGGCTGAAAGTATACTTAAAAAAAGGATTGTAAATAAGCTAGTAAAAAAAGGTTTTTTCATCATGAAAGGTTAGAATATTGATCCTGAATTTGTTCTTCGATTTTCCCAAAACGACGCTCTCTTTTTTGGTAGTTGTAAATGGCCTCAAAAAAGTCTTTTTTTCTAAAATCAGGCCAGAGAACCTCTGTGAAATAAAGCTCAGCATAGGCTGCTTGCCAAAGCAGAAAATTACTGATGCGTTGCTCTCCGCTGGTACGTATAATGAGATCTACATCGGGAATTTCTGCCGTATAAAGGTGATCTTTAAATACTTTTGTATTGATATCATTTAAATTAATCGATCCCTCTGTTACCTTTTGTGCGATACTTCTTGTAGCTCGAATAATCTCATGACGTGCGCTATAATTTAGAGCAAGAATAAGCGTTGCTGCTTGATTTTTTTTTGTTTTTTCTATAGAGTATTCAAGTTGGCTTGATAGCTTTTCAGGAAGATTATGAGTTTTTCCTATAGCCATCAAGCGGATTCCATTTTCATGGATCTTATCTAAATTCTGTTTAAGGCTTTTATGAAGCAAATCCATCAAAAAACTAATCTCCTGCTCTGGACGCTTCCAGTTTTCCGAAGAAAAAGCATACAGTGTAATGTAAGGAATATTTAATTCTTGACAAGCTTCGAGGGTTGATTTTATGGAATTCATGGAATTTCTGTGACCAAAAGTCCGTATCAATCCTTTTTTTTGTGCCCATCGACCATTCCCGTCCATGATAATAGCTACATGCTTTGGTACCTTGTCAGGATGTATGTTTTGTAGTAATGTTTGCATAGATGATTAATCGCAATAACAAGATGGATGTCCAAAAGTATAACTAAGTGAGAGCCCGCTGAAAACATACCGATCATTAGATCGCAATACTCCGAATGTATGAGCCTCTCTAAAGCTTTCGGTTTGCCTTCTTATGTTTTCTCTGTCAGCTTCAGATAGTTCTTCGCTAGTAAATTCAAGAACATTCTCTTTACTCACTATATTATTATCTAATTGATTTGTCCCTGTAAAGCGAATTCCTAACTCAAACCCTGCTATCCATTTACAAGAGAACTTATATTTATAACCTATTCCAAAGGGAATGTTATAGTTCATTTTAATATGATTATTAACGCGAAATTCAGGTTCAAAAGTCGTATCGGGAGAATTTTTTTTATAATAAAGTGAATATCTCTTACGTTGATGACCAAGCAGTCCAAGACCCACAAACATAAAAGGAGTATGTTTATTTTTGTGCTGGCCGTTGAAGTCGAAAAAATTGAATTCAAAAACTACCGAAGCTTCTCCGATATAATTATCCGTCTTTTTTCCATGGCCTTTGCAGTAAGTTTCATCAGCTTGCTGATCTTTAGCTAAAAGCTTTGCACCTAAAAAATTAGAGCGAAGCGCATATCTCTCAGCGAGAATATAGCGATAAATTAAACCACCTGAAAGATAGTTAGGTAGCACATAATGGTTTCTACCTACGTTCCATATGAGATTGCTTCCTCTAATAAATACCCCTGCTTCATGTCTTTGTCCATGCATTTTGTTAAACAGAGTCATTGTAAAGAGGATAGATAACAAAAAAAACTTTTTCATTTTATTTCTCTTATCTCACCGGCGCTTGAAAGACGAATTCCTCATGGCGAGGAAGAAGATAAATGAGACAAATATACTTAATTCTTATAGCGACTTGGAAAGATTTTATTAGATTTTTTCATTAAGGGATCTTTTGAATATTTACTGATCAGTTTCTTTGATCAGCCCCCCAGAGAAGTTTTTCCCGAAGCGTTTTGTAATAAGTCTGTCCTTCATCCTGAATGATGTATATATTAAAAGGGGCTTTTTTTATGGTGAGCTCCGTTTGGGTTTTTAGAGATTGAATACGCGCATCCAATGAAAGTGAATAATCCTGCGTTCGGCTGTGGACTTTGAGCCGAATGCGTTGGTCATCCGGAATGATTAATGGACGTGCAAATAAATTGTGTGGCGCTACGGGAGTCAGCACGAAATTTTTATTTTCTGGGATAATAATAGGACCTCCGCAACTTAATGAATAACCTGTAGAGCCTGTCGGGGTAGATAATATAAGGCCATCTGCCCAATAAGAAGTTAAAAACTCTTCGTTGATGTAGGCCTCTACCGTAATCATAGCTGTGGTTTCTTTTCGAAGCACTGCACACTCATTAAGTGCAAAAGGCATAAATTTTTTTTTAAATATTTCTTCATTGCTTTCAACCCAAAGTAAGCTTCTGGCTATGGGTTGAAGCTTTTGCTCAAGGATGCGATCAAGTTTTTCGATAAAAGCGTTTTTGTTGAAAGTAGCTAAAAAACCCAGATTCCCAGTATTGACGCCTACAATTGGTATGCCGGAATCTCTGACAAAAGTAAGCGCTGACAATATGGTGCCATCTCCTCCAAAGGTAAAGACAAGTTGAAAGTCTTTATCAAGAGTTTTTTCCTCAGAAAAGCTGGGTGTATCAAGTGCTTTGAGCACTTTAAAACCTTTTAAAGTTTTTAAAAACAATTGCTCTATATGTACCTCGATACTACGCTTATCCATGTATTCCAGAAATCTGATCAGGTAAGAAAGATTCTCAACCCTTATATTTTGTCCGTATAAGCCGATCTTTTTCATATTTAGATATTTTATCAGTGTCTACTCTTCAAATTTATAGGTGTACTTGAGTGCTTTCATGTTTAAGAAGAGCACCAAAGTTTAATCTTTTAAACCAACAAGCGAGAGGTTATAAATAGGTTTTTCGTACCCGATAGATTTTTATCTCCCAAGCAAACTGGTAAAGATAATTTAGCGGTTTTATGCTATATAATTAATATACTTTTCGGAGAAAGCGCTCTTTTGAAGCTTCTTACAATGCCTATAAAATATTTTATAAAATACTTATTATCAATCAATTTTATAAAAATTCTTAAATATATGTATATTCAGTAAGCTTTGATTTTTCGAGTATACGAAATGTATCAATGGTTTCTTAATATATAATTCAAATATTTTCAACGTGTAATTTTTTTTATGTGCCTATAGCATTTTTAAGTTTCTTACTTTTTTATTATACTGTCAGTTAGTATTTCTAGAGATCACCCTTTTGAAAAACTTCCCGGGTATTATTCAATTTTATCAAAGCAACAGTAGGTATTTTGAACGCTGCCATAGAGCTCCTTCTTTAATACAGACTTAGGTATATAATTAATTTTTAAAAAGATAGCTGATTCTATGAATACAGAATAATATAGAAACGTTTACACTGTAAATTACAGTTAATTCCTTGATTTTTAGTAAATTCGTAGGGAATTTATCTTTGATGATGAAAATCAAAAAAACCTTATTCCACGCCAAGTTACTTCTTTTTGGGGAATATGCCATTATGGAAAATGCTAAAGGACTTTCGATACCTCATGATCTTTATAAAGGTGTACTTAAGTTTGACAGCCGGTTTGAAACATCTTTAAATCTCTCTAATGGAACTTTAAAAAGATACGCTGATTTTCTTGAAAAATTACAACAATCAGATGATTTTCCGGCAGACCTGGATCTTTCTACCATCCGTACAGATCTCGAAAGAGGCATGTATTTTGACTCAAATATTCCTCAGGGTTATGGTGTAGGAAGCTCAGGGGCATTAGTAGCTGCTCTTTATGAAAGTTATGCGCGCAATTGTATTTTACCGGACAAAGCCATTAACAGAGAGCATATCCTCGTATTAAAAAAAATATTTAGCATGATGGAATTCTATTTTCACGGAAAAAGCTCCGGAATAGATCCATTGATTTGTTATCTCAATTTGCCTTTGCTCATTCATTCAGCTAATGATATTTCCACCGTGGGTATTCCCAAATATAAAAAAGGGGCAGGTGCAATTTTTTTAATCAATTCAGGCGTTTCCAGCAGCACCTCTTCTATGATTGAGGTGTTTTTTCAAAAATTCAAAAGTCGTGGCTTTAGAAAAACACTCCGCGAAGAATTCATAGAATATAATGATGCTTGTGTAGAGGCCTTTCTTAATGGCAGTTTTCAGCCCTTGCTTAAAAACATGAAGTCGCTGTCAGCATGGGTGTTGCAAAATTTACGCCCAATGATTCCTTCATCTCTTTGGGAGATTTGGAGTGAAGGTATTCACACAAACACTTACTATCTTAAGCTATGCGGCTCTGGAGGGGGAGGATTTATTTTGGGTTTTACTCCTGATTATGAGATGGCTAAAGAAAAGTTGAAGAATTATCAGCCGGAGGTGATTTTTCGGTTTTAAATAACAGAGGTAAGCGAGATGTTATGTATGCTTTTCTGAAAAAGTTTTTCAACCTTCTATTGGTTGCTAGAGCGGGGAATCTTTTTTTACTTGTGATTGCCCAATATTTAACAGTTTATTACATATTTGATAGGTCTTATTCTTTTAAAAAATTATTTTACGATAATAATCTTCATTTTTTGGTTTTGGCCTCTGCAGCTAGCGTAGCGGCAGGTTATCTTATCAATAATTTTTATGATACTGAAAAAGATTCTTTAGAGGAACCTTTTCGTGTGAAAATTTATTTTTTAATTGGGCATCCGTTGGTTTTTCGTATGTACATTTTTTTAAATGTGCTGGCTCTTTTTTTTGCCCTATGGGTTTCCTTAAAGGCAGTATTTTTTTTCTTCGGTTACCAATTGTGCATATGGGTATATTCTCACAAGATCAGCCGATGGGTGTTTTTGAATAATCTGGCAGCTACTTTTCTTACTATTTGTCCTTTTTTCGTTCTTTTTATAAAGTATGAAAATTTTCACCTGAGCGTTTTTGTCTATGCTTGTTTTCTTTTCCTTTTACTATTAGTAGAAGATATTACAAAGGACTTAGCTACTCAGCGTGGAGATCTTATTTTTAATTATCGTACGTTGCCTTTAATATATGGTGAACGTCTCACCAAGTGTTTGTTAAGCGCTCTATTATTTTTTCTTGTGATTCTTGCCTTTATATTGATAAAATATGTTCAAGAGAGCATGATGAAGTGCTATTTTACTGCCTCTATTGTGATCGTCTGCTTTTCCTCGATTCTACTCTGGCGGGCCCAATCTGAAAAGAAGTACCGCATAGTTTCACATATTTATGACATTCTTGTCATACTGGGCATATTTTCTATAAGTCTGATCGGATGGGAACGCCTACATTTGCAGAAATTTTTTAAATGAAAAAAAAGAATTTCTCTTCCTCCTTCTCTTCTAAAAGAAATTCCTCTGGAAAAAAAAACTTTTCTACTCGAGAAAAAAATCCTGAGAACTCTGCTAAAGGAATACGATTAAATCAATACCTTGCACATGCGGGCGTAGCCTCCAGAAGAGAGGCTGATGAGCTTATTAAAACAGGTATAGTAGAAATTAACGGTAAAATAGTTACCAAGCTTGGGTATAGGGTGCTTTCTGGGGACCGTGTGAAATTTGACGGCCGATTTCTTTACCCGGAAAGAAAAGTATATGTCTTGCTAAATAAACCTAAAGGATTTTTAACTACCACTCGCGATGAAAAAAATCGAAAAACTGTTATGGATCTTATAGCAAATGCTTCGCCTTATAGACTGTATCCCGTTGGGCGACTTGATCGTCAGACCACTGGTGTATTGTTGCTCACAAATGATGGAGATTTAGCTAAAAAAATGACACATCCAGCACATCAAATCAAAAAAATTTATCATGTTGTGCTCGACAGAAAACTTCAGGGGAGCGATTTTGAAAAGATCCGTGAAGGAGTGCGTCTGCCTGAAGGAAAGGCTAAAATAAATGTGATTTCTTACGTTCAGGGCGCTACAAAAAATGAAATAGGCCTCGAACTTCATATCGGCTGGAACAGGGTGGTGCGTCGTATTTTTGAAGTTTTGGGCTATGAAGTAACTAAGCTTGACAGGGTATCTTTTGGAGGTCTTACGAAAAAAGCGCTTAAGAGAGGGCAGTGGCGTATTTTAACCGAAAAGGAAGTCAGTTTTCTTAAAATACTTTGAACTTAAAAAAATACACCTGCTTAAAAAGCAGATTGATTTTTACTGATATACTATATTTTTTAGTCAGAATTTTTAAAAATAGAGACTTGGTAAAATATGCATCTATAAGATATTTATCACCATCACTAAGGAATGGTTGTTTACAATTTCTTTTTATAAAAAATGTGTTATGTTTTGAGTTACATAATCTATTTCAGATAATTTATCTGAGATAAAAAATCGGAAAAAAATTCAGATTTTTAGTACATAACACCAGCCTGACCGAATAAGCTTTTTTCTTTAATGGTTTGGGCTATCTCATCGGGTAAATCATCTTCTCATTTACTTTTGCCTTCCTGAATTTTTTTTAATATTTCTTTCGAGTATCCCTCCGCCATCAGATTGCGTAGAATATCTACGCGATCAAGAAAATCTCTTTCATCGAGTTCTCCCGCGCTGATTTTAACTTGCTTAAAGTGATCTCGCAAAGCACTACGAAATCTTTCGGATTTCTTTGACTTTCTTTTATGAAAATTTCATAACCATACTTAAGTATATCTTCATGTACTTTGGTTACCGTCTTAAAATTACCCCGGATCAAAAAAATACTTTTTTTAAAAAGGAACTCATTTTAAAAAGGAACTCAGCGGCCAAAATATTTTTCCCGTTGGGACCAAAAATAACTGTGTCAGTCATTCCATTTTTTCACCAATTGCAAGCAGATTAAGCGATTATCTACATACAATGGAAACGATTTCCAGAAAAATTAATCGTGTCAAAAACAATTTTGTATTTACCTATGTTATCATAAAGTGATAATAAAAGCTTGCGCGGATTATCCCTATGATAAAAATCTCCATAAATCAAGTTAGTTCCCAATTCTCCGAGAGTTTCTTGCTGATGATGCGCTTCGGTTTGGGAAAATTTAAGTGCAATACGATCTCACTATACGCCTCTTGGGGAAGTAGATGAAAAAAGTGGTGGATACCTACCCATTCATGTCCTTTACTTGATTTTTTTATAGTCAATGGTTGTTACGCTATTAGCATGTACAAAAAAAATCTCAGGGTAATTCAGTCTCTGCATACGGCTTTTAATTAACCGAATCGTATGATACAAAATTTTTTTTAATTCGGTCTTCTTTTTAATACGGTCCTCACATACGTATCGGTCATCAACTTCTCTTCCATAAAATAGCATCGCTAAAATCCTTGTCGTAGGTAGACATGGTCTTAGCCACAGCTTTGAATCGCCACCAGCGCGAAAAAAAAAGCCCGTACAGTTTCCTGGCCGGCACCTATTTCGGAAAAAATTCCGTATATACAAGGATTAGTGTTGATTTAAAGAGTCTTCTGTTTTGTCGCGATTATTCTTTCTTGCATATTCGGGGGATTTGTTTTTAAAGATAGAAAAATATTTGTTTCTTTGACTTGAAAATATTTGATGCATGCTGAAAGAAATATCCATAATTAATGGACCTAATTTGAATTTATTGGGCAAACGTGAGCCGGATATTTATGGTAATGAGTCCATGGAGCAGTATATTCAGCGCCTTTCGCAAAAGTCTTTTCTATCTAAAATTAAGCTCTCTTATGCACAGACCAATCATGAAGGAGCACTTATTGATCTTCTACATGAAAAAAGCTCTTCAGTAATAGGTATTGTGCTGAATGCCGGTGCTTATACTCACACATCACTGGCTTTAGCCGATGCTATCCGGTCCATTTCCATCCCTGTGGTGGAGGTTCACCTCAGCAATATTTTTACTCGCGAAAAGATTCGCCATCGTTCTTTAATCTCTGCTGCTTGCAAGGGCTCCATTTGCGGTTTTGGCATGACTTCTTACAAGCTCGCTGCGATCAGTTTGTTAAGCCAGATTTCCACTCTCGATTGAGCTGCTTTATGTAGGTAAGAATTTCTATTCTGCTCTCTTTTGAGCTTGCCGAGCTTTTAAAATGCTGAGGCAGTTCTTGCCAGTCTTTTAATAAAGTGGCATTGTAGATCTTTATTTTTTCCTTACAATTTTGTGTAGTGAGCTTATCTGTCTTAGTAAAAACCATACAAAAAGGGATTCGTTTTTTACCTAACTCTTTTAAAAAGTCCAGATCGATTCTCTGAGCGCTCAGGCGACTGTCGATAAGCACAAACAAGCACACAAGATTTTCACGGTAATCTATATAATCACTAATGAGTTTTTGAAAATTTTCACGCTCTTTTTTAGAAACTTTTGCATATCCATAGCCGGGTAAATCTACTAGATACCACTGTTCATTGATTAAAAAATGATTGATCAAACGTGTTTTTCCAGGAACTGAGGAGGTTTTAGCGATTTGCTTTCGATTGGTGAGTATGTTGATCAGAGTGGATTTACCAACATTAGATCGACCTATAAAGGCATATTCAGGTAGGTCAGAGATGGGAAATTGGGATTTTTTAGCGCTGCTTCCTATGAAATTAGTGCTTTGAATATTCATGATTCAAATTAAATTTTGAAATCCACTCATCGAGGATTTTTACAAAACTTTCAGGTCGCTCCATCATAGGAGCGTGCCCGCATTTGTCTATCCAGAAAAGATCCGAGCAGGGCAAAAGCCTGTGAAACTCTTCAGCTACCTCAGGTGGAGTGACATTATCCTGCTTTCCCCATATAAGACAAACGGGTTGTTTAATATAGAGAAGCTCATCGGCCATATTATTTTTCAGTGCACTTCGTGCTATGTGCAATGTTTTAAGGGCTTTATTTCGATCACTAACGATTTCATACACCTCATCCACAAGCTCTTTTGTGGCCACTTTGGGATCATAAAAAACTTCTTGGGTCTTTTGTTCAATATACTGATAGCTCCCTCTTTTGGGAAAAGAATCTCCAAAAGCTTTTTCAAACAAACCTGAACTCCCTGTAAGGGTAATGGAATGAACCATATTGGGTATTTCCCTGGCAACGATAAGCGCAATATGCCCTCCCAGAGAATTACCCACTAAAGTAACTTTAGAAAAATTTCTATCGCGAAGAAATCGCATAATATGTTTCGCTAGGTTAGAAATATTAGTCCTAAGCAAGGGCATACTGTAAAGCGGAAGACTTGGAATGATAACCTTATAACCCTTTGTGGAAAAAAATTTTAACGGCGCATTAAAGTTACTCAGATTACCCATTAAGCCGTGCAGCAACACAAAAGTATGACCTTCTCCTTCTTCTACGTAAGTATATGTCTTTTCTTTCTTTAAACTGAAAATCATCGTAATTCCTAACCCTTTCTATAGTATGGTTACGGGCAAAAATAGTTAAAAACGACATAGGAAGTTTTTTATTTTTCTCCTTATTTTAAATACCTTACATACAATATTTCTTACTTCAAATATCAGAATGTAGTTATATCAACGAATATTTTTTTCCTATTATTTTAAAATATGACTATTTCATAGAATGAATCACAATATGTTCATTTATGAGAACTGAAAAACCTCAATATTGCCCTGCTGTGACGGCTTAAAGTTTTACAAGTGTAATTTAAAAACTACAAAAAGGTATATAAATAGATCAAATATCACAATAATTAGGGCTTGATAAGTTATGGAGATAATAAAAGTCTGTTTGCTAATATCGATTATAGGAGTTAAAGCTACGAACAGATATTTAGGTAAAGCTAAAAAAACTCTTTAAAGTAAAAACGATTGTAAAAATCGAAAAAATCTTTGTACTCATACAATTACCATCTTGTTTAAATGAACAAATGATATTTCCTCAAAATATTTTTCTTTTTTATTCTGACTTCTTAATAGGAGGATACTCATACAGAAAATCTATGATTTTTTCTGTGTTGTCCAATATAAAAAGCATTTTTTCATATTATACTCATGAAAATCATGGATGTGTGATAAGCAAAATTTCTACATTGATTCTTCGTAGCATGCTGGAAAATCTCCTGTGTCGTTATAGATTGATAGCCAATAGGTTATTTTTCGGATGCTATTGGAGAAATATTTGATGATATGCTAAGCATATGTACTGCTTGGCTGATGTCCGTAAAACCAAGTGGGCACTGGAAGATTTTCGGTATCATTGGGAAAACCTTTAAGAATTTCCTCAACAAAGTCTCGATACATCTTAATAGAAAATCTCTGGTTCCTATGCTTATAGATTCAAGCAATTCTTTTTCTTGATGTTCTCTAAAATAAGTGCCCAAATTGCCTATCTCCATAGTCCATGAACCACCTCTGGAAGAAATATAGTACCCTTTCTTGTAGAATCTGTATGTCAGGATCGCTGTTTTTATGCAGTGTTTACTTCCACACAGGATATCGTTTCTGTCTATTATGCCAACACATTTTTTGGAAGTAATTCTTTATATCATAACCGATCCTCTGATGCAAATCCTAATAAATACTGAAATCATTTATGCGCTGTACCAAAGTCTCATAAGCGTGTTCTTTATACTTATTACACGTAAGTTTTGGGTCTTAATCAAAAGGAGACAGAAGGTACTCTACCAAAAGAGTCGGCAGCTAACCCAAAAAAATATTCAAGAAAGCATTCAGAGGGCTACTATATCGAGAATGCTCTATATCATATACACCTTTAAGCATTGCGATAATAGATTATATCTATACCACGTTTGGAAATAAGAAGCTTCTGTTTCTTAGTCATTAGCTTATTTTTCATGTTTTTACGAGTTTTCGTAACAAATTAAAACCCCTTTCAAAAAGGTATTTCATAGCGCTTTGATTAATAAAGTCTTTGTCAGAAAAGACCCATCTTTTCAATCGATCTAATAGATTTGATATCAAACCGACGCTGTTGTCAGCCTTTTTTTCCCCGGCAAGTCTTACATAGATAAACTATACGGATAGGGTTTACTACTATAAAAAGCTTCCACTCATAGAACCAACCCACAGAAGTTTTTCCTCTACTAATGGCTATTCCTGAAAATACCTTATTATTATGGATGCGCTTATTATGACATACAGCTATTTTTGTTGAGTTAAGAATAGTATATGACATTGCGCTCTCTCACAGTTTGCAGTACAATAGAAATATTGGCATGAGTAAAGCGATTCTTGGCTTGAGTTGTATAAAACGGCTATAAGAATATGTATTTTGCAGTATCCTTTTAATGAACCGGTTTCTATCACATTCTGACAGTAATATTGAAAACATTTATAGTCGCTTAGTTGATAGACAATCTCTATGCACATCAATTTCTTAGTAGCTAATGCGGGGTTTGTGAACAGACTTGGCAGGGCCAAGATTGGATAAGTTTTTCTCCTGCCATATGTTTTTCAAATGCTTTCATAAAAGTGTATGATTTACCGAATATTTCAATTGATCTTATTTATCCTTATAAATACCTAAAAATCAGATTATTACTTATAAAATGTTGATAGATATCACTCTATCTAAGGCTTTTTTTTATGATCTGAACAGATCAATAAAGGCTCTTTACGTTTATATAAAGTCAATTGGAAAGAATTTAAGATAAGTCTAAAAAAACGGAAAATAATATGAACGCCTTTTGAAATAAGCAAAGTAACATCATACGTCCCTAGTAAATAGTTGATAAAAAACTATTAAAAATTTTAAAACGATGAAAATCTGCAGATGAAAAAGAGAAATCTACATCAAGTAAAATATTTCCAACGAGCTTATCAGGATTCTCAGTCAGAAAACTTTCCTATTGTGTTTGGCCGCATTAAAATCCTGACGGTTATTTTCTAAGGACGCGTTATGTATGTTATCAAGCAACCAAAGATAAGTAATATCCCGCTGCGGTTTTTCAGGCTGCTTTTAAGAAATCCGTGCCAAAAATATTTATTTTTGGAGTATGAATCATAAAACGGGATTTGTTAGCATCATTGGAGAGGCGAATGTAGGAAAATCTACTTTAATGAACGCGCTGGTGGGCGAGCGTCTATCCACAATTACCCCTAAAGCCCAAACTACAAGACATCGCATCTTCGGAATTCTCAATTCTATTGATTATCAGATTATTTTCTCTGATACTCCTGGTTTACTTGAAGCGGCTTATCC
The DNA here is from genome assembly GCF_002904345.1 of Bacteroidetes bacterium endosymbiont of Geopemphigus sp. Lineage (GTDB taxonomy): Bacteria > Bacteroidota > Bacteroidia > Flavobacteriales > Blattabacteriaceae > GSPS2-BC2016. Next base: position 781,599 of record NZ_PEIH01000005.1, on the reverse strand, counting down.
ACTGCAAAAAGCTATGATGAAATTTGTAGAAGATGCACTTAAGGATGCAGATGTGCTTCTTTACATGGCGCAAGCAAAAGAGATATCTTTAAAGAGTCAAAAAATTCTTGAAAATATTCAAAAGCTCTCTGTCCCTATTCTTTTGTTGATCAATAAGATTGATTGTATCGACCAAAAAAATCTTGAGGGCGCTGTTGAGTATTGGCACCGTATTTTTCCGGAATCCGAGGTCTTACCGATATCAGCCTTGAAAAAATTTAACACAGATCTGCTTCTTGGGAAAATTATCAGTCTTTTGCCCGAAGGCCATGCCTATTATCCTAAGGAAGATATTACCGATCGACCGGAGCGTTTTTTCGTCAATGAGATTGTCCGGGAAAAAATTTTATTCCTTTATAAAAAAGAAATTCCTTATTCAACTGAAGTGGTTACCGAGAGTTTTGAAGACGGGCAAACGCTCTTGAAAATTCAATGTGTCATCTATCTCGAGCGAGATTCACAAAAAGGCATACTTATTGGCCATCAGGGAAAGGCTTTAAAGAATCTAGGTATCGCTGCAAGAAAAAGCCTTGAGGAATTTTTTAAAAAAAAGGTCTTCCTGAAATTTCATGTTAAAGTAAATAAAAATTGGCGCTCAGATAAAGAGAAGCTTAAGAAACTGGGCTACCTCCATTAAGTTTTTACCACCTCGAGTATAAAATAACTTTTCTTGCCTCTTTGTAATAGTATATAACGTTTTTCACGTATATTGGTTTTGCCCAATATGAGGTCCTCATCGATTCTCTGACGATTTACTAGAATGGACCTTTCTTTTAGGGCACGTCTTGCCTCTGCTTTTGAACTTAAAAATCCGCTTTTCTCTACAAGAGCATCTATGATAGATATTCCCTTTTGCAAATCTTCGATAGAGATTTGAGCACGCGGAACGCCTTCAAAAACAGATAAAAATGTCTCATCATCGAGTACTTCCATTGAAGTCATAGGGTTATTTCCAAATAACAACCTTGAGGCGCTTAAAGCGCTTTTGCAAGCTTCTTCTCCATGTACCCATCGGGTAAGTTCAGTAGCAAGGCGTTGTTGTAAAATACACTTATGTGGCTTTTTTCGGTGATCTTCGATAAGTTGATTTATGGTATCTTTGGGTAAAAAAGTATACATTTTTATAAAACGCCCAGCTTCCTCATCAGAGGTGTTTATCCAGAACTGGAAAAATTTATAAGGTGACGTGCGCCTGGCCTCCAGCCATATATTTTCTCCGCTCTCGCTCTTTCCGAATTTTGCTCCATCAGCTTTAGTGATCAACGGAAAGGTTAAACCGTGTGCTGTTGCACCCATTTTTCTTCGAATAAGCTCTATACCGGTAGTGATATTTCCCCATTGATCTGAACCTCCGATTTGCAGCAAACAGTTCTCATTTTGAAAAAGATGTAAAAAATCATAGGCTTGTAAGAGTTGATAAGTGAATTCCGTAAATGACATTCCCTTGGAGGAGGAATCTCCAAGGCGTTTTTTTACAGAATCTTTTGACATCATATAATTGACCGTGAGGTGTTTGCCGATGTCTTGCGCAAATTCAAGAAAGGATATTTCGCGCATCCAGTCATGGTTGTTAAGCAATCGTGTGTTTCCCATTTCAAAATTCAGAAACCGTGCCAGCTGTGATTTAATACAACTTATATTATGCGCTAATGTAAATTCATCCAAAAGCTGACGCTCTGTTGACTTCCCTGAAGGATCGCCAATCATCCCAGTAGCTCCACCTATAATAGCCATGGGCTTGTGGCCGGTTCGCTCGAAATGGGCGAGCATGATAATAGGAAGTAAACTTCCTATGTGTAATGAATCAGCTGTAGGGTCAAAACCTACATATAAAGTGATTTTATCTCTTTTAAGTTGATCCTGAAGTCCGGGTGTGTGCTCTTGCAAGAGTCCGCGCCAGGAGAATTCTTTTATAAGGTCCTCCATCGATAGATTATTTGTTAGATTCAAAGCCTTGCAAAAATAGGCTGGTTTTTTTATATAGATTTATTTGATCATCCTATCTTATGTTCATAAAATGAATCATCTTTTTATTTTTATCGATATTTTTCCTTTACATGGGCTTGCTCTACCCGAAGAGAAGGTTTTTTAATAGGCACTATCACCAGATAGCGGCACGTTGCAATATTTTATTTAATGTTCAAATGGTCTATGGGTAAAACTATGGAAGGGTTAAAGAAATCTTATAAAGACGATTATTCTCAAATTCTTTCGTTAAGTGGCCTGCCCAATATAATACAAGATACTACGGAGCTAAACATTCTTGTTACCTCCTCAAAGCCCTCTATTAAAAAAAACTGTCCCTAACGTTATTTGACGATTTCTTAAGTGTTGAGTGGGAAGATGAAAATTCTTCAAACGAAAAAGAAATTTCATCAGAAGAAAGGAAAGGGTTGAAGAAGCTGAAAAAAGCCCTTAAGGCAATAGAAAATCATTCGATGCTTATTAAGGGAATAAGAAAGAAATTCCTAGATAAGAGCTCAGGCTTATTTTCCTATCAGCTCGGCAAGACCAGGTATGCAGGGAAAGAGCTGGTCCTCGAGGCGCTTTATTACACCCGAAATGGGCTTAAAAATTACAAAAATATGATATGAAGTGCGTCTTTGGATTACCAAAGCGCAAGTTCAGTCAGGAAATGCTCACGCAGGTTTTGAATATATCCGAAAATATCTTCAAAAAAATCGCTTAGAAAGCATTTATTTTGGGAAGTCTTGTTTTTGCAATCTGAGCTTTTTATTAAGCGCAAAAATTACTCGGAGACTATTAAATTGCTTGATCAGGAACAAAAATTAAGTGAGTCTTCTTTAAAAAAGATACGTTATCAATATGTTCAGGCACAGTTTCCCACTTTGGAAGGAAATATGAAAAAAGCCTTTGAAAGGTTTGAGATTATCGCTCAAAAGAGTCTGGATTTTGAAATAGTTTTTCGGGAAAAAATGTCATGAGCTTAATATTTTGATCCAAAGATCCAGAGCAAATCGCTAGAAATCAGCTAACTCGAGAAATCCCTTTAGGAGAATAAGTTTATGAGGATAAGTATTATGATTTACGTGATCATCTGTATTATACCGTGGATAAAAAGCTGAAAGATCTGGTGAAAAAAGAGACTGAAAGCTACTATCAAAAAGTCTTTGAGCAAGAAAACGCAGGTAGCTCAGATGCTAAGGGGAATATTTATAAGAGTTTAGGCGATATATCCTTTTCTGATTTGCAGTATGCGAAAGCTGATCAATATTATAATATACGCGCTAGAGGATTTTCCTAAAAATACCACCTGTGAGGCCCTGACCCAAAAGCGTGAAAATATGGATCCTGTTGTCGATAATTATGATATCGTTCAAAAAAAAGATAGTCTGCTTAATCTGGTAGTTATGGGACCTGAGAAAAGAAAAATTTCTTTATAAACTATATTTCGGAGCTTAAAAAGGAAGATCAAGAAAAAGAGCGATTGAAAGAAAAAAACAATCGATCGTTCAAAGTTCAGTGAGATGGATATGTTGGTTTTGAAACGAATTTTAATGAAAAAAATCAAAGATAAATTCTACTTTTACAACAATGAGTTGAGAAGGTCCGGAAAAAACAAGTTTACTACTTAATGGGACTCGAGAGATCTATTGGAAAACTGGCGACTCTCTTCAAAAGCGGCAAATTCTATGCTGACTCAGGAGTCAGCAGTAACCGATAAATCCATAGAAACTAAGAAAAAAATGATAGGCGCTATGAACCAAGCTATTATCTTGAGCAAATTCCACAGGACCCTCTCGGGATTACAGCTTTAAAAAAAGAGAGTGATCAAGCGGAATTATATTTATGGATGGCTTATTTTGAAAGACTCAAAGACCTTATCGCAGTCTCTGCTTTGCTCGAAAGACTCTTAATAACGAACCTTGAAGATTTCTTTCTGGCTTGTTATGTGCTTTACAAAATCTATAAAGAACAAAAGTCAGCGCGCGCGCAAGCTTATAAAGATCAGCTTGTGTCAAGATTTCCTGATTCGTATTATAACCAATATATCTTATAGTCTGAGACTTTTGCTCAGGAAATCAGTCCATTATCCATTAATATGTATATACAACTATGAAGCTTATAAAAAAGAAGATCAGAATACTACAGAGCGTCTTTTAAAGGAGATTGCTGAAAAATTCCCAAAAGATAAAATACTTCCTAAAGTAGACTTGCTTAAGGCTATGATAGCCGGTAAAATCTATGCAGAGAATTCTATATCAAGGAACTTAAAGATCTCATAGATCTTTACCCTAAAACTATTGAAGGTGAAAAGGTAAGAGAAATTTTAAATACTCTAGAAAAAGCTTCTGATGGTAACTAAGAAATAAGCTTTTTAAGCTACCACTAAGTAAATCATTTATTTTAATGATAAAATATATTCTTTATGAGTGTTATACTTTGTGTTAAACGAATGAATATATTAAAGATAAAGTTGGTATCAAGAAAATGTTTTATGTAACTTACAAAGTTTATTTATTCTTTCGGGTGCTCGTATTTTGCGTTATACAATACTTAATATAAATTTATGTAGTTTTCACAAAAAATCACCGAAATGATATTGGTAAAAAAGTTCGTTTATTTCATTACAGGAGGCCTGATTATTGCGGGTATGCACAATTTCCTCTCACAGGTCATTTTAGAGCGCGAGCCTGATTTATGGCGTATTTACAGTTTTTTACTTCCTCTGAGCATTTTATTTTTTTTATTTTATATATGGGTTTATCATAAGCGTCCACAATATGTGGGTTATGCTTATATGTTTTCTGGTTTGATTAAGATGGCCGCTAGTGTATTGTTTTTATATTTTATAATCATAAACCCTGAGCATCCCAGAAAATATCTTCTGATTCAATATATGGTAGCCTATTTCGGTATATTATTTGTGGAGGCTTTATTGTTGGTCAAGGCCTTGACGAATGAAAATGTTTCGCAAGAGGAGTCTGATTCGTTTTTTTAAGGAATTTTATACGAATAATATCTTTCACAGGTTTATTTTCGATTTTACTCTCCAGCCATGATATGATATCGAGGTAAAGAAGTGATTTTTTTTCATAGCGGTCTTCAAAATACTCGCTAAGTTCGTTTTTTAGTTTTATAAACCGTGATTTGAGTTGATCAGGATAGATATCACCCAATTCTTTTAAAAATTTCAATATAGCATGTTGTACTTTACCACGTTGATTTAACTGCAAGAAAAATTTATAAACGATTTTAATTTGTTTTTCCAGCTTATCAAAGCACTCTGCCTCATAGCAGGCAAGCAGATGCAAAAGCCTGGAAAAAGCCTGTAAATCCTCTCGTAAGCCCTCTTCGTATCGGTTGATAATTCTTTCCAGATGATTTATTGCCGATATAAAATGTCCGTTTCCAAAGTAAAGGCAAGCTATTTTGTAATCAAATACCATGAGTTGATGAGCATCTAAATAGTTACTGTATTTATTTAATGCGAGAGTCAATTCAGGTAAGAGTTGTTCTATGCCTTCGGAAAATGAACCTTCCATAAAATGTTGATTCAGGCGATGGCTATAGAGATAAACAAAAGATTGTATACGTGTATTTTTATCAGGTCTTTTTATCGTTTCAACTGCATACTCAAAAGACTTCAATCCCCGGATAAATCGATGATAGTCATTAAAATAAAAAAGTGCTTCGAGAAGATAATGAAATCCTTTTAAATATAGCATTGAAAGAGATTGTTTCATTTGAGGATGTATTTTAAAAAGTCTTATCCAAGAGAGGGAATAGCGATAGCACATTGTCAAATTTTGAAGAATAAAGTAGCGCCACAATTGCATCTGGTAAAACATTAATTTTTCTAGAAAGCCGGCATTTGCATCTAAGTCCGGGCAATTGGCATGAAGATATTCTTCTACAAAAGGCTTGGCATACTCATTCCGGATAGATCCTGTACGAATATGCATGCCGTAAAATCGGAGTGAAAGATTAGAAAATACTTCACAGCGGTGAACTTTTTCTAAAACTTCTTCAGCTTCTTGAATTAATTCTTCAGCACGCGGATAATAACTTCGGGTAATATGTTGAGATTCGATCATTCTTTCGAAAGAAATCATACTTGCAAGTAGGTTATCTGCGTGATAATTACGTGCTAAGGCTTTAGCACGCTCCAGAGATTTCAAACTTTGCCGATAAAGGCCTCTTTTATATAGTAATTTAGCAAAATCACATTGTTCTCCAAGCTGGAGTTCGCAATCGTGTTCTGTGCTTTGCATGCGCAAACTTGTAAGGATTTGTCGATACAAATGTGCTTTCATATTTGCCAGCTGTTGTTTACTTACAGGGGTGTGCATCAGAATAAAATCCTCATCGTATGTCTTTATTCGGGACATAATATCAAAAAGTTTTAAAAACTTAGCGCTTTCATTAACTCGGAGACGCCGCGCGTATAATTTGAAATAGCGTTTTTCAGCTCTCGAGAGTGTGCTTATCAATTGAAATAGCGGATCAGTTTTTCTATTGGACATCGTAAAATAATAGTAGATTAAGCCTTGATTGTAAATATTTTATAGACAAGTATGCTCTGATAGGCTATTGTAAATCTATCATTTCTATTTTTTACTTATCCCTTGTAAAAAGATAAGTTTAGCAATCCAAAAATTTATCATGGACAAAAAGATAGAAATCTTCGATACTACTTTGCGAGATGGAGAGCAGGTTCCCGGCTGTAAATTAAATACTTCGGAAAAAATTGAAATTGCCCTTCAGCTTGAATTGCTGGGAGTGGATATTATTGAAGCGGGATTTCCTGTTTCAAGTCCGGGCGACTTTCAATCGGTTATGGAAATTGGCAAAGCGCTCTCAACACCTGTGGTTTGTGCACTTTCAAGGGCCGTAAAAAAAGACATCGAAATAGCCGCTCAGGCCCTTAAGACCGCCCGCCGTCCTCGTATACACACAGGCATCGGAACTTCTGATGTGCATATTCGTTATAAATTTAACAGTACTCCCGAAAAAATTATGGAACGCGCCGTACAGGCGGTTAAGTATGCCAAAAGCTTTGTGGAAGAAGTTGAGTTCTATGCTGAAGACGCCGGACGTACAGATAATGAATTTCTTGCACATATATGTCAAGAAGTGATAAAATCTGGTGCCAGCGTTCTAAATATTCCCGATACCACAGGCTATTGCCTTCCAGAGGAATATGGTGAAAAGATCCGTTATTTAAAAGAAAATGTAGATGGCATTCATAAAGCTGTTATTTCTACGCATTGTCATAATGATCTGGGTATGGCCTCAGCTAATTCTCTGGCGGGTGTGATTAATGGCGCTCAGCAAGTGGAATGCACTATAAATGGCCTAGGAGAGCGTGCCGGAAACACTGCGCTGGAAGAAATCGTGATGATTTTTAGGCAACATAGGTCACTGGGCTTTTATACGGCCATAAAACCTGAATTGCTCTGTCCTACCAGTTGGCTGATCTCTGAGTGCACAAAGATGCCTGTTCAGGCCAATAAGGCTATAGTGGGAGCGAATGCTTTTGCGCATTCTTCAGGTATCCATCAGGACGGTCTGATTAAAAAACGAGAAACTTATGAGATCATTTCGCCGGAAGAAGTAGGTATGAAAGGATCTTCCATTATATTGACCGCTCGAAGTGGTCGTTCTGCCCTGGCTTATCGCTGTCAAAAGATCGGCTATAGCCTTTCCAAAAAGCATTTAGATACGCTCTATCCCATTTTTCTTGAATATGCAGATCAAAAGAAGGAAATTCTCGATAAAGATCTGATAACTATTTTAAAAACTACTAATTTCGCTTCTTTAACAAATCTTCAAACCCATGGCAAGCAGTCTATTTGATAAAGTCTGGCAAGCTCACCTTGTAGAGCGTATACCTAAAGGACCTGAAGTGCTTTATATTGATCGACATTTTATTCATGAGGTAACTAGTCCGCAAGCTTTTGCGGACTTAGAAAAAAGAGGTCTTCCGGTTTTTAGAAAACAGAAGATTATCGCCACGGCAGATCACAATGTACCTACTGAAAATCAACACCTTATTATTCAGGAGCCTCTTTCAAGAAAGCAGGTGGAAACTTTATCTGAGAATTGCAAAAAACATCAGATCGAGCTCTTTGCCCTTGGCCATGAATATCAGGGAATCGTTCATGTTATCGGTCCGGAGCTCGGACTTACCCTTCCAGGTATGACTATTGTTTGCGGAGACAGTCATACTTCCACTCACGGCGCCTTTGGAGCTATTGCTTTTGGCATTGGCACCAGCCAGGTAGCCATGGCAATGGCCAGTCAGTGCATTTTACAATCCAAGCCTAAACAAATGCGCATTCGAATAGAGGGTAAGCTTAAAAAAGGCGTAACTCCTAAAGATGTTATATTATATCTTATTTCTAAGATGGGTACGGATGGAGCCACAGGTCATTTTGTAGAGTATTCAGGGAACGTTTTTCAACAAATGAGCATGGAGGGTCGAATGACCGTTTGCAATATGAGTATAGAAATGGGCGCTAAAGGCGGTATGATCGCTCCTGACGATACTACTTTTTCTTATATAAGGGGAAGAAAATTCGCGCCCAAGGGTATGGAATGGGAAAGAGCATTGAGTTATTGGAAAAGTATCTATACCGATGTAAATGCGCGTTTCCATAAAGAAAATTGTTTTGATGCTCTTGATATAGAGCCCATGATCACATACGGAACCCATCCCGGAATGGGCATTAAGATCAGTGAAAATATTCCCGTAAATACAGAGGACGAAAATTATAAAAAATCCCTGAATTATATGGGTTTTCAACAGGGAGAATCCCTTATAGGTAAATCCATCGATTATGTTTTTATCGGAAGTTGTACCAATGCGCGTATAGAAGATCTTCGGCTTGTGGCACGGATAGTAAAGGATAAGAAAAAAGCCGAAAATCTGCAAGCGATGATTGTTCCCGGATCACAACAAGTGGCACGCCAGGCGTGTGAGGAAGGTCTTGATCATATATTTCAGGCTGCCGGTTTTGAATTTAGACAAGCCGGATGCTCGGCTTGCTTAGGGATGAATGAAGATAAGATCCCTTCAGAGGCTTACTGCGTTTCTACTTCTAATCGAAACTTCGAAGGACGTCAAGGTCCGGGAGCACGTACTTTGCTCGCCAGTCCGATGGTCGCAGCTATAACAGCCATAGAAGGAAAAATCGTTGACGTTAGTCGTTACATAGAAAAAATGGACCTTTTTAACTGAATTTGATATGAAAAAATTCCAGCGACTTATCTCAAGGGCGGTGCCTTTGCCCTTAGAGAATATAGATACGGATCAAATCATACCGGCACGTTTTTTGAAAGCCACCACCCGAGAAAATTTTGGAGAAAATCTCTTCAGAGATTGGCGCTATAGAGCTGATGAACAGTCCAGAGAAGATTTTGTTCTCAATAATCTTAACCATACCGGAGAGATATTGCTTGCAGGAAGGAATTTCGGTTGTGGATCCAGTCGCGAACATGCGGCCTGGGCGCTTTTCGACTATGGATTTCGTGTGGTAATATCGAGCTTTTTTGCAGATATTTTTAAGGGAAATGCTCTTAACAATGGCTTGTTGCCAGTGGAAATATCTCAAGGGTTTTTAAGAGAGCTCTTTCATGCGGTTGAATCCGATAAATCTACTTTGCTATGCGTAGATCTTGAAAAAGAAACATTGCAAATTGCAGGTACCGATCGCCGCGAGAGTTTTAGTATAGATCCTTATAAAAAAATGTGCCTGCTTAAAGGATATGACGATATCGATTTCTTAATCAGTCTTAAGAATAAGATAGAGAGCTTTGAAGAGAAACATCCTTCATTTTTATCTCTTTAAAAAAATTTTATTATTATGAATAAAAAAATAGCGCTGCTCGCCGGTGACGGCATAGGGCCTGAAATCACTCGCCAGGCAGTGAAAGTTTTAGATGCGATAGCTCAGAAGTTTAAGCATGATTTTATATACCGCCGGGCTTTAGCCGGCGCCGCGGCCATTGCGCATACAGGCAGCCCTATGCCTGAAGAAACTCTTGATATTTGCTTGGATAGCGATGCTGTTTTATTCGGTGCTATCGGAGATCCTAAGTACGATGACGATCCCAACACCAAGGTCAGGCCTGAACAAGGTTTATTAAAGATTCGCAAATCTCTGGGTCTTTATTGTAATATACGTCCTATCACGGCTTACGAGGCTTTGTTAGATCGATCTCCATTAAAAAAAGAAAATATAAAAGGAGTTGATTTTGTAATCTATCGCGAGCTTACAGGGGGAATTTATTTTGGAGAAAAAGCTCGTTCGTCCCATTGGGCTTATGATCAATGCAGTTATTCTGCTAATGAAATAGAGCGTATCGCGCATGCTGCTTTTAAAGCAACTCTTGCGCGTCGTAAAAAACTTACGTTGGTAGATAAGGCAAATGTGTTGGAGACCTCGCGACTATGGCGCGAGCTGGTTAAAAAAATAGCTGAGGATTATCCCGAGGTGGGGGTAGATTTTTTATTTGTTGACAATGCCGCCATGCAGATTATACTTAAGCCTTTTGATTTTGATGTGCTTTTGACCGAAAACATGTTTGGCGATATTTTATCTGATGAAGCCGGTGTCATTACCGGTTCCATAGGCTTATCACCTTCAGCTTCCGTCGGTGAGAAAAACGCGCTCTTTGAACCTGTACATGGTTCTTATCCACAGGCCGCCGGAAAGAATATCGCCAATCCTTTGGCTTGCATACTTTCAGCTGCTATGATGCTGGATTATTTGGGATTGTCCGCTGAAGCCCGGGCAGTGAGAAAAGCTGTAGATTACTCTATAAATCACGGGAAATCTACTATAGATATTTGTTCTAAGCAAGCTATGGGAACTGAAGAAGTAGGGGATTTTTTAGTTAAGGAGCTTTTTAGGAATTGAGAATAAAATCTATTTGTACTTACTCATTTTTATGAAATTATTTATCATGCTGATGATAATTTTAGAATAAAAGATGAGGTAATTATACCTATTCTAAGAATTATCCAAAATATGGATAGATCCTCTTGTGAATAATCTTATAGAAGTGGAAGGGTTTTTTATCTTTTGCCTTTAACAATTTTTTTGTAGTTTAAGGTATCTCGACAAGATGGTTTATCCCTATATACAAGAATCTTTTTTTAGCTAAAATCTTTATGTAAATACAATAAAGAACTATACAGGGAAGGAATGGATCTAATGTATATCCATGTATGCTCATGCGACTATATAACTATAAATCAAGTAAGATTGCATATTATTGCAATTACAGGCATATTTGCAGGCAAATATAACGACAAATGACCTCCATCAATTTCATGATTCTCACCAACGGCAATCCCTCTCAAATATACCTTAGATTAATAAGGGAGCGAAGCCTCGATGTCAGGATACGAACCCCACATTCTTGTCAACTCCAAGCACTGGGATAAGAAAAAAGCAACGTGTAATAAACATAGCCTCGGCTCATCAAAAGGATTTGGTCAACGCTACTCTTGAAAAGCTTTCTGCTTATCTCTTTGAACGCATGAATGAAGATCATATCGTGGATTAAAAAAACAGTTTCTGAGTTCTTCGGCGAATCTTATGAAAAAGACAAAGATATCTCTGTGACAGAGTGGATTGGGGATTGTATAGAGAAAGTCTTCGCTCTGATCAAAAAAGACAAAGCCCCCCCTTCTGAAAACACCATAAAAATATACAAAACTAGCTTAGGTAAGCTTAATGCTTTTCATGAGTATAAGAACACATAGTTAAAGTTCACCGACTTTCATAAAGAGTTTATAGAATATTTAAGCAAAACAGAGAAACTGGGTGTCTCAAGTACAGGGAGTGATGATAAAGAACCTTAAAGCCTTAGGCAGGGTAGCCGAACTTGAAGGTCAGAACGCTCATGAAGAGTTTGAGCATCCCGAGTTTTTCTCCAGAGCTTCTTATTCAAGAGCGGAAAGAGCGTTTGGCTAAGCGATGAGCAGATAGAAAGAATTTATGCTCTGAATCTCTCTTGTAGCGGCAGGATCGATAACGCGAGAGACTTCGCCATGGTGAGTTTGCGAATAGACCTGAGGGTAAGCGACTTTCTAAAGTTCGAGATCAAAATCAAAAACATCAGGGAATGCTATATCTAAAAGACAGGTCATAACGTGATTATACCCCTACACCCGCAGCTTAAGGCTGTGTTGGAGAGAAGAGAAGGATTACCTAGAAAGGTAGCGGATAAAAATTTAACCCTTATTTCAGGGAGGTCTGTCAACTTTCAGGCATCACGAAACCCACTTAAGGCGTCTTTGATGAACTCCAAGACAAGATGCAAGGAAAGAAAGGTATTTGCCAAATATTTCCTGGTAAACTCTCACACCTGCCGAAGATAAGCTACCCAATTTATCGATCATGGCTATTTTAAGTTGATTTGGCGTTTTAAAGAAAGTTCCGTACTGAACTGGCTAGCAGATCTCTCAAGGGAAGATCTCGGCGAATCTACCTTTAGCCAAAGATGAAAAGGGCGAGGGCTTGTTTAACTTTCCCTTAAGCTCTAAGAAACATGAAAATAATAGATGGTAAGTGATGGGATCGCATTTTGAGATAGAAGAACAGATAGATCGGACTCCCGAGCTCTCTGAAAAACTCACATCAAAGATCAAAACCGCGATCTAGAGGTTATGGAGGTATATATCACTACGCCCTATGGCTGCATGAGTGTATAGCGGAAGGCAACGCGTGAAACTCCAGAGCCCACACACCCTATTGTGGTATAGAGATCAGGTCTTAAAGTATATCGACGGTCTTCCTCTTTCATAGAATGAGGAGGTTTTTTTAGTTATGATATTAATGGCAATGGATGATAAAGAGCTAATTAAAAGAGCACTCGTCAAACGCTGTGAGGCTCTTGAGAGGACTCTCTCGCAAATCATCATCAATATTAGCCGGGGCGGCCGCCCCGATAGAAAGCAAGGTTTTGGCGCGCTTCGCGAAATATATGAGCCAAATTAAAGGCGCGGGTAACCGACTTGAGATCGTCAATAAATCGTCTGGTAAACTAAAGATCGATATGCGAATCTATGTGGACAGATCTATCATCAATAGCGAGGGAGCGGATCTTGGACTTTGTTAAAAAGCACAAGTGGTAAAATACCCCTTGTCAAGAATCTTGAGTGGCGCTATGGCGATAAAACGCGGAAAGCTCTCGATGAGATCGTAGTGCCCGATGTGGGGTGGTTTGAGATAGATAGTCTTATAGAATTACCCCGATTATGAAGAGATGATATAAACTACACCTTAGAGGTTTTATCTATGAGTTCATTTCCTTAAGGGGAAAAACCAACAGACTATGGATGAACGCCCTTCTATTTCACCTGTACGAGATCTTTTTTCGGTATTTGAGTAATCAATACTTTGCCAACCTTGCCTGTTATTAAACCTTAAATCTTTCCCTCCTTCAAAAGTTAATAAAAACTTTTCAAGATCAAAAGTGGATTTATAATCCAAACATTTCTATTTTGTTCTATTGTGCCCCTCGAAGCAAGTATTAGCCTCGATTCATCGTATCATCCCTTTTTTGCCCTGCGTGTCGGTTTTTCCGAGCTTTCTCTTGGTGGTTTTGGTTTCTATGCCCACCTATGCTTGCAAGGAAAATGTAATTATAAAATAAATAATAATGTTTTTTTAACATATATTTTTTATACCGGGTATAATAAGCTTTAATGGATTAGAGATTCGCAAGATTGAATATGGCGTTTACGGGGTGGAAATTCCAAGTGGGCTTTTGAGTTTTTAGAGGGCATTAGCCTTATCGGATTGTTTCCTTTGCTCTTCTTAATAATCTCTACAATCCCCATATCTTTTAAAAAATTAATAACTCTGTCGCAGATTTTTATGTACATCTGTATTTTTACTGATCTTATTTATGGAAAAAACGGGATATTCAAAGATGTTATAAATAACAATATCTGCAGAAGACCCGGATCTTAAAATTGGAGCAATTTCTTTGTCAATTCTGTAGTAGAGACTTAATATGGAGTTTGCTTTATATGTATTATCAATAAATTGATGAATAATTGCTTTTGGAGAAAAGAATATCCATCCTTATCAGTCCTTATCTTGGGAGATGTTTTTTAATCTATCATAATATTTTTCTCTGTGAATGGTATTTCAGCATCAAGTATTTCCAATACTTTTTCCAATAAATAGGGTAAAAATAGCTCTATGAAGTCTTTATTTACGTGCGCTTGTGAGTCGATCAATAAAGGCAGCAGTCCGTTATGAATTTTTCGAAAGGAAAAAATACAGGGAGAAACCGCGTAAGTTAAAGCTTTATCTGAGCTATGGTAAAGACAAGCATACAGCAGGAGCTGCAGCGCCTTATCAAAGCGAATGTCTTGTACTGTTTTTCCCAGATCATCAGAGGTCAATCTTAGCGATAGAGGATCTACGTATCCGCTTTTGTAATCGATGATTCGAATGTTTCCGTTACACTCGTCAATACGATCTATCTTTCCAAAAAGACGTACTTCTTCGGGTAAGTCAAGGCGCATTGAAAAAGCTTCCTCAAGGGAATAAACACATACGCTTTGCTTATTACGTAGATTATTTTCTTCCCAATTAATAAAGCCTTCGAGCTGCTTTTTAATCACTTGATAGATCAGTAAATTTCTCCCCTTTTGGTAGCTTTCTCCATAAAGTTCCCGGAAAAAAGCCGTTACTACAGGTGTAATTTTTGTTCGTAATTCCGCACAATGTCTTAAGCTTAAATGCCTATTCAGCAGGGGACGGTAAAGCTTTTCAAGCGATTTATGGATGAGGGTACCATGGGAAATTTTTTCAATGCTTTCTTCTACTTCTTCTTTCTCTGATAGATTCAGTACTTTTTTCTTGTAAAACATCACATGGTCTCTGATGTACAAGCTAAGAGAAAAAGGGGAAAACCCATGAGCCGCCATTTTTCTAAGACGCTCTAACATATGGGGGGTCTTTGGAATAGAAAAAGCAGATGCTTTGGGAAAATCCGGCAAGGGCGCGGCAATTTTATGCACCAGCTTATGTGGTGATTCAATGTCCAATTGATAAATAAATCGGCTTTTCTCTCCTGATCCCGATGTACTTTCTTGAGTATTATAAATCAAAAAAACATGCTGGGCTCTTTGTAGTAAATGGTAAAAATAGTAAGCATATTGCGCATCGCGTTCGCGATAAACAGGCAATCCCATTTGCAAACGCGTATCAAAAGGAATCCATGAATCATCAGCTTTCTCCGGCGGAAAAACACCCTCATTCACCGAAGTGATGATAACTGTATCAAAATCAAGCAAACAAGTTTCATGTATTTCCAATAACTGCAAGCCTTCAGCATGCTCATCTGAGGAACTGCAGGGCTTAGAGGTTATCCATTGTTTGTAAAGGGACCTAAGTTCATGAAGGCTTGAGAGGTGTGAGGCATTAGAGAGTAAATACTGAAAGAATTCTTCAAAAGTCTTTAAATAAGAGGATTCATCGTGGGTTTCTTTAGGGAAAGAAAGTTTTTTATTAAATTCCTTGATGAACCTTAATAACATCTCCACACACCTTTTAGGGTTTAAATTTTGTGGAGATAGAATATCTAAAAAAAAGCTTTCTTTTAAGTAGATTTTCAAAAGAGCGTCAGGAACGAAAATCAAATTACCTCGGTAAATTCTTTCTGTCAATTCTCTTGATTCCCAATGGAAAAAGTGCCGCAGGTGTCTCTCAGAAAAGATCTCAAGCAGGTCTTTATAATAAAAAGCTTCTTTCTCTGAGTTTTCCCGATTTGAGAAAAGCCGAAAGATCAGTTCAAATAGCTGATGCCAGCAAGTATCTTCTAAAGATTCGTTTATACCTATAGTTACCTTATTAATCCCCTTTGGTATAGAGTGAAGAAACGGAGATACTAAAGAAGACTCTGGAAAAACTACAGCGGTTCTTGAAAAATTATGCCCTTTATCTGCCAGTTGCCCAAGGATAATTCCTGCTTTTTTAGCTTGTCCAATTTGTGAGGGGACGCCTGTAACTTCTATATATTTTGGTTTTTTAAAATCATTGCCTGCCCACTGAAGCTTTTTTCCTTGTAAAGACGGCCACATTTTCGTGTATTTCTGTATGAAGGCACCCGCTTCTTGTACAGGATCTAGAAAGTACTCATCAATGTCCCAATATACCTCTGCTCTTTTTTGATCGAGTAAATACTCGATCACATTTTCTTCAGACTTACTTAAGGCGTTCATTCCTGCAAAAATAAAGTGTTTTTCAGCAGGGAGATCTGAAAGGAAAGTCTGTGTTTTTTCTGTGGCTTGTCTATACATAAGCCCTTGATAGGCTTGTCCTTTAGATAAAAGATGAGTTTTGAGCGCTCTGTACAATTCACCTAAGGGTTTCCAGAAAGGTGTTTTTTCTCCTTCGCGGCAGCTTGTTGACTGTGTTGACCATTCAAACATTTGCTCAACGGAATGCATATGGAAAAAAAATTGATCGATTTTCACCATATATAAGTCAAGGTTATTGAAATCTTCCAAAATCCTGGGAGCCCATGTCAAAAACTTTTCAAAAGATTCAGTGGGGCTATGGGTATACTTTTTGGCTAATTTATAGCTCTCAAAAAGCAAAGAAGTAGTTGTTATCAAAGAGAGATTAGAAACCCTTTGCATGAAGGTTTGCATACTGAAAAATTCAGGAAGTCCATGTTTTTCATCCCTGAGTTTCTGCAAAGCTTTCTTGAGTTGAACAATCGATCGATTTCCGGGCAATACAAGCGTGAGTGCATCTGATCGGGTGTATTTATTAATGATCTCTTGAGCAAGTTGATCAATAAAAGAAATCATTTTATAGCTTTTTGGGAGATCATAAGGTCATGAAGAATCTTCCGTGTGATTTCCTTATCTTTTTGCAACTGATTTTTCAAATCAGCCAGGGAAGAAAACTTTTTTTCCTTACGAAGAGGTGCTATAAGTTGCAGCTGCAATGTGTGGCCATAAATCTCCTTTGCAAAATCAAAAATGTGCACTTCAATTCGAGTTTCTTTTGAGTTAATCGTAGGTCGGTTTCCGATATTAAGCATTCCAATGAATTCTTTTTCCTCTAAAAAAACTTTCACGGCATAGACTCCTTTAGCAGGTAAAAATTTCTCAGATGATATCGCAAGATTTGCTGTAGGAAAATTCAGTTGCCGACCGAGCTGATTTCCATGAATAACTATTCCATAAAAACTATAAGGTCTTCCCAGAGCTGCGTTGGCCCAGGTGAGTTGCCTCTCTGAAAGGGCTTTTTTAATATTTGTAGAACTGACCGCGCGATGGCACAATCTATAAGCAGGTTGTTGTTCTAGAATAAATCCATAATCTAGCGAAAGAGTTTTCAAATGTGTATAGGATCCTTTTTTATCTCTCCCCAGATGATGATCATATCCGATAATAAGACTACATATATTGAGTTTTTTGATAAGTATATCACCAACAAAATGCTCCGGAGAGAGAGAAGCGAAAGCCTCATCAAAGCTTTGAACGATCATATAATCCACACCTAAATTAGAGAGATGATCTGCTTTTTCAGAAAGACTTGTTAAATATTTCCAATGACAAGCTCCTGATAGAAACTGTCTGGGATGTGGATTAAAAGTGAGTAAGACCGAGGGTCGATGTTCTCGACGGGCAAAGAGCAAAAGTTTATTAATAATCTCTCTGTGCCCAAGATGCACTCCATCAAACATGCCAAGGCTAAATACTACAGGATCAGAGAAATCCCAAGCGTCAGTTGATGAAATAATTTTCAAGTATTGAAAGTTTTAAAACAAATGTAATTACTTATTAACTATGATAACTCTTTTAAGAGGAAATCAAGCGAAATCACCTAAAATCGATTATATTTACCAAACTATAATTTTTGCGCTAAATGTCTGAACATATAAAGGGTAAAATCCTGCAAATCATAGGTCCTGTAGTGGATGTTATTTTTGAAAATTCCACTTCACTTCCTAAAATATATGACGCTTTAAAAATTACTCGTTTTGATGGGGAGTTTTTGATTCTGGAAGTACAACAAAATATAGGGGAAAATACCGTACGCTGTATTGCCATGGATACTACAGAGGGTCTACATCGCTCACAAGAGGTTGTTTATGAGGGGACGCCCATAACTGTTCCTATAGGAAAGGCTGTTAATGGACGTTTATTAAATGTAGTGGGCAGAGTCATTGATGGTTTGGAAGATTTAGAAAAATGTGAACGTCTTCCCATTCACAGGTCTGCTCCAAGATTTGAAGATCTCTCCACAACTACAGAAGTTCTATACACCGGAATTAAAGTCATCGACCTTATAGAGCCCTACGCTAAGGGTGGGAAAATTGGACTTTTTGGAGGTGCGGGCGTAGGAAAAACCGTATTGATTCAGGAACTCATCAACAATATTGCAAAAGGGCATGGAGGATTATCAGTCTTTGCAGGCGTTGGTGAACGCACTCGTGAGGGTAATGATTTGTTGCGTGAAATGTTAGAATCGGGCATTATTTCTTATGGCGATGAATTTATGCAGGCGATGAAAGAAGGATATTGGAACCTTTCTAAGGTAGATAGAAAAGTCCTTAAAACATCTAAGGCCACCTTTGTATTCGGACAAATGAACGAACCGCCCGGAGCTAGGGCGCGTGTGGCCCTTTCAGGGCTGACCTTGGCTGAGTACTATCGTGATGGCGCTCAAGAAGGTAAAGGACGTGACGTGCTTTTTTTTATAGACAATATCTTTCGTTTCACCCAGGCGGGTTCGGAGGTTTCAGCCCTGCTTGGACGTATGCCTTCAGCGGTCGGCTATCAGCCTACTCTCGCCTCTGAGATGGGCTCGATGCAAGAGCGTATTACCTCTACTAAAAATGGTTCTATTACTTCAGTACAAGCTGTGTACGTGCCAGCTGATGATTTAACCGATCCGGCTCCGGCCACTACCTTTTCTCATCTGGACGCTACTACAGTACTTTCGAGAAAAATCGCTGCTTTAGGAATCTATCCTGCCGTAGATCCTCTAGATTCTACCTCTCGTATACTATCACCTGAGGTGGTTGGAGCAGATCATTATGCCTGTACTCAACGTGTAAAAGAAATATTGCAACGCTATAAAGAACTTCAGGACATCATTGCAATTTTAGGTATGGATGAACTCAGTGAGGAAGATAAGAAAAGTGTACAACGCGCTAGACGTGTACAGCGTTTTCTCTCGCAGCCTTTTCATGTCGCTGAACAATTTACAGGTATATCCGGAGAACTGGTGGATATTAAAGAAACCATTCGCGGATTCAACATGATCCTGGATGGCGAGTTGGACCATCTCCCAGAGGCCGCTTTTAATCTAAAGGGCACCATAGAACAGGCTATTGAAGCCGGAGAGAGAATGTTTTCGGAGGTGAAGAAAAAATCTTAGAAATATGAATGTATGGATACTGACGCCTGAAAAAACAATTTATCAAGGAGAGGCTTCAAGTTTACATGTCCCCGGACTAGATGGCTCTTTTCAACTGCTTGATCACCATGTGTCTATGGTATCAGTATTGAAAGAAGGACAGATCACCTTATGTGTGTCTAAAATTCAAAAAACAGATCATCTGCATTTTTCAATAAAAAGCGGTTTATTAGAAGTAAAAGATAATCATGTCACCATTATGATTGATTAGGTTTCCAGAAACCTATCTTCTAGTTTCTTCCTTATTATTTTTTAAGTGCGATCTTTTAGAAGAGAGTGAAAGTGCCCGTGACTCTAGTTCATCATATGCTTTTCGGTTTTCAAATATTTTAACAGCACTGAATATGGCTTCCTCAAGAGAATTTGCATTTGCAATACCTTTTCCGGCTATATCATAGGCAACGCCATGATCTGGTGAGGTACGTACATACGAAAGACCTGCTGTAAAATTGACGCCCTCGCCGAAGGTCAATGTTTTAAAAGGAATCAAACCCTGGTCATGATACATGGCCAGAATAGCATCAAAGTTTTTGTATTTACCACTTCCAAAGAAACTATCTGCCGGATAAGGGCCGAAAACCAGGATACCTTCGCCAAACAACTTTTCAATAGCTGGTGAGATTTTTTGCTCTTCTTCATCGCCGAGTAAGCCATTATCGCTGGCATGAGGATTGAGCCCTAAGACAGCGATTTTAGGTTTGGCTATGCCAAAGTCTCGATGAAGTGAGTGCTGGAGCGTTTTGATTTTTTGGATGATTCTGGAAATATTTATCTGTTTACTTACTTCTTTTAACGGAATATGATGCGTAAGCAGAGCTACTTTTAACTCATGATGAATCATTAGCATAAGAGCTTCTCCAGAAAGGGTACTTTGTAAATAATCGGTATGCCCCACGAAAGGAAAATCTTTTGAATGAATAAGATCTTTGTTCAGCGGCGCTGTGACAAGAACATCTACGTGATTATCTCTCAGGGCTCGTGTAGCGGATTCCAAAGAAAGTCTTGTATACTGTCCTGCTTCGGCACAAGCTTCACCAGGTTTAATGGTAAAGTCATCGTGCTGAACATTTATAACGTTTAATTTGTGAGACGCAACTTTTTCCAAAGAATGAACGCCGCGTAGCTCTACATCTATAGATAATAAATTCTTGTAATATGATAAAAGTTTCATGGAACTAAAGGCCACTGGTGTAAAAAAATTAAGTAGGCGTTTCTTTTGAAGAAGCTTTAAAGTAATTTCAGGTCCTATTCCATTAGGATCACCTACGGAAATACCTACTCTTATCTTTTTTCCCCGAACCATGATCTCTCTGCTCAAATGATATCTACCTTTGACAAAGGTACCAAAAAACATTACGAAGTATGTATACAGGGATTATAGAGAAAATGGCCAGATTGAGTCGTTTAAAAACTTCAGGAAGTAATCTAGAACTACTAATAGAAAATCCTTTTGATAAAGCTTTAAAGCCAGATCAGAGCATTAGTCACAATGGGCTTTGTTTGACAGTGGTGGAATCTGATGAGCAATATTACTCAGTTATTGCTACAGAAGAAACACTTCGTCGAAGTCAATTATGTGAATTGCAGATAGGGGATAAAATCAATCTTGAGCGTTGTCTGCGTGTGAGTGATCGCTTAGATGGTCATATCGTGCAAGGGCATGTTGACACAACAGGCTATGTTGATTCAGTCGAAGATCGTAATGGTAGTTGGATTTTTTATTTCTCTCATGAAAAAAGTTTATTGAATATTACAGTTGAAAAAGGATCTATAACGGTGAACGGTATCAGTCTTACGGTAGTGAATTCCCAGGAAAGTCGCTTTAGCGTAAGTGTCATTCCTTATACCTATATGCATACAAATTTACAATTCCTAAAAGTAGGTAAACGTATTAATATTGAATTCGATATCATCGGGAAATATGTTGCACGTCTGGGAAAGTACGACTTTGGTAAGCCAAAATTAATGAAACATTCTTTCACCTATTAAAATAACTTAGATAAAGAATAAAGAGAAAAAAACAAGTTCCTGTTTCCCGGAGCTACCTACCCTCACAGGCCTTTTGGCATTACGCAAAAATATCCCGGGAGATCTTTATTGAAGGGCTTGCAGGAAATAAGTCGCAGAGATCACCGTTGAAGCTTATGGTTCTGTGCGTTCTGGCGGTATTATGAAGGAAAAACCTTATGACCTTTCCTTCATTTGACAATAAATTTTATACAGGAGAGCAGGTTCTCTCTTACTTATCATAGGGCATTCCCCTTATGATCAGCCCAATCTCCTTGCTATTGAAAAAGACAATACTTCTTCATGAAAGGATCTGATTATTTCAGGAAAAGCGCTTTTATCTTATAATACAGCTTTTCGAGAGAAGAACCACAAAGATTTATATTCTTCATTAAAGGCATTTTAGCGATGATTCTTGATGAGAAATGGTTCGATAAGTTCAAAAGATAATATTTTCTTATCGGCGGCCGATATTAAAACTCATGGCGCATGGAGAGAAAGTTCAACAAGAGAAAATTTGCTCAGTATTTTTCCATTTATATGGAAAAATATCCAGTCTGGGGGTATATACATCATATACCACTGGTAGCTTCCTTAATCATTTGTCCAGCAAGGAAAGACTTTGTGGAGACTATAACGCGGAGGTACTAAGGCTTTTCAAACTAAAATTGATTCTAACTTCAGGAACCTCTCCATCCTTATAAGCAAAAGATCTTTCTTAATGATCTTGAGATATGTTTCTTTGAACAACATGAGCTTAATCTCTTAAAGAGTGCTCACCGATAGAGGAACGGAATATTGCGGTTCAAGAAAAGAACACGAATATCAACTCTATCTGGCCATAGAAGATATAGATCACAGCAAGACCAAAGCCAAATCTCCACAAGCCAACGGTATATGTGAGCGTTTTCATAGAACTATACAAATTTAGAAAAAAAGTTTATCGAAGCATCGAAGAACTTCAGATAGATTTAAATAATTGGCTATTCAAGACTAATTACTCTCTCACTCTTACTTAAAATGACTTTTGAAACGATTCACTGCTTATAATCTCTCGTTACGTTTTTTAAATGTTAGTAAAATACTATAATATATCATAAAAGTTATGATAATATATTGTTAATGTTAATAATAATTGATTGTATATTTGATTAAAAATCATTAATTACAGTATTATGGTAAAATATTATATCCTAGAGTTTAGAAAGGAGAAAAGCTCCTTCTTTGGGGAGGTAGGGAATTTTTTCAAAAAAACAAAGCAGTTATTACTTGCCACAGCAATTTTGGTAGGGAGTATAGTAGCTGGTATTGCTCTTTTTTTCATCAATCCTTTTGTTGCTAGTGCAATATTAGATCTTGGTTTGGGTGTTTCCAGATTTAATTTAAGTGTGGCGCGACATTTTAAAAATGGTCGTCAAAGCAGCTCATCGATGAAATTTTTAGGTTTAAAAATGTTCTCCAGATCCGAGAAATACATCGTTCAATCAAATTGATCAATACCCTAGTGCAGTATATTCTTCCAGTCCCCTGCAGATTCTTGCCGATAAATATAATTTACTTTCCAATAGTGGCAATTCTACTGATATGGTGGAGTTTGAAAATTGGGACGTTTTAGATAGTAAATCTAAAAAAAATTGACCAAGAATATGGAATTGAAAGGGAACAATACCAAGATCAACTAGACAATCAACTCAATGGCCTATCTATACCTACTCAGAAAAGAAATTCAAACTTTAGTCGTAGTTTTTCAAGGGATTTGGGAAATAGTGGTTTGGGGAAGCGTCAGTCTACTATTCTTGAGTGAATTAATTCTGGTGCTTCGAAAATTTATCTTATAGAAGAGAAAATCTTCTAGAACAAATCCACAGAACCATATAAGTAATAATTAAGATTAATAGAAAGCGCCCCCTTTATTTAGGGCCATTTTTATTTTCCTTCGCCCAGCTGTCCTTAAGCGTTACAGTCCTGTTGAAGACGATCCTTTCGCCGGAACTTTCCCTGTCTACGCAAAAGTAGCCCGTACGCTGGAATTGAAAACGTTCGCCTTCCCGAGCTTTTTTAAGAGAGAGTTCTCCATATCCTTTAACAATTTTCAGAGAATCAGGATTCATAAAATTCATAAAATCCTCTTCTTTACATGCCTCCGGAGCCGGAACTAAAAACAATTGATCGTACAATCTTGCCTCAATGTCAATGGAATGAGCAGCTGATACCCAGTGCAAGGTGCCTTTTACTTTGCGTAAGCTCTCTTCTGTACCGCTGCCCGATCGGCTTTCAGGATCATATTGGGCATATATTTCTATGATTTTTCCATCATCGTCTTTTAGCACACCACTTCCTTTGATAATATAAGCGTTTTTTAAACGTATCTCGCTACCGATGCTTAAGCGAAAGAACTTTTTAGGCGCTATCTCCATAAAATCTTCTCGTTCGATATAAAGGATTTTTGAAAAAGGAATTTTACGTGCTCCCGCTTTCGGATCTTCAGGATTATTTTCTGCCTCTAGCCATTCGGTTTGACTTTCGGGATAATTTTCTATGATAAGCTTTACCGGATCCAGAACGGCCATAACCCGTGGGGTTATTTTATTAAGTTGCTCACGAATGCTAAACTCAAGTAGTGAAACTTCAATTACATTCTCACGCTTGGCAATCCCTATTCGTTGGCAAAAATTGCGTATAGCCTCAGCTGTATATCCGCGACGGCGCAAGCCACTAAGGGTAGGCATGCGGGGATCATCCCAGGCCGTAACCGTTTTTTCTTGTATGAGACGCTGGAGTTTTCGCTTGCTCATAATGGTATGACTGAGGTTAAGACGTGCGAATTCACGTTGTTTAGGTCTTATTCTTCCTTGCTTGCAGATCTGATCCAGATACCAATCATATAAAGGCCGGTGATTGTCAAATTCAAGCGAGCATAATGAATGTGAAATTTGCTCTATATAGTCCGACTGACCATGCGCCCAATCGTAAGTAGGATATATACACCACTGTTTTCCAGTGCGTTGATGAGCTTTTTTGAGTATTCGATACATCACAGGATCACGCAGATTCATGTTGGGCGCTTTCATATCGATTTTTGCCCGAAGTACACAATATCCTTCTTCAAATTTCCCCGATCTCATATTTTCAAATAGCTCTAGGCTCTCTTGAGTAGGGCGCTCTCTATAAAGGCTTTCTATTCCTGATTCGAAAGGAGTTTTTCGCTGCGCGATGATCTCTTCCTGGGTTTGTTCGTCTATATAAGCTTTTCCCTCTTGAATAAGTTCCTGAGCCCAATGATAAAGCTGTTCAAAATAATCCGAGGTATAACATTCTTTGTTCCAGCGAAAGCCCAACCACTGAATATCTTTTTTTATAGATTCAACATAAGTTTGTTCTTCTTTGGCTGGGTTTGTATCGTCAAATCTAAGATTCACAGGAGTTCTATAGTATTCACTAAGACCAAAATTTAAACAAATAGCTTTAGCATGTCCAATGTGTAAATGTCCGTTAGGTTCTGGAGGAAAGCGAAAGCGAAGATGTTCTCTTATAAAATCCCCTTTCAGATCATTTTCAATGATTTCTTCAATAAAATTTGAAAAAGTATGATCACTCATATTTTACAAGATTTTTGCAAATCTATCGAAAAATAATCTATCTTATCTTTAAGGTTTTCAAGCAATAGATTTTAGAGAAAATAGTAAATTTTTTACCTAGATTTTCTCTAGGCACTCAAGCCTCCTTTAAGCTACATTATTTTTTCATAACCATTTTTCAATAAGACCTCTGCCACTTTACTGCTTCTCATCCCTTTTTGACAATAAACGATAATTGGAAATTTGCGTTTAAGTTTATGAAAATTTTTCTCGATTCATGACAATGAAATGTTTTCTCCTCTAATATTAAAAGGCAGATGCTTATCAATTTCACGCACATCGATGAGTTGAGCAGGGGGCTCCAAACTGTAGTTCTTCGATATTGAGATTTTCAATGGAATGGTGCATAAGCAACCGTTTATGTAGGAAAGATAGAAATTTTTGCAAAGTAGCGGACTTTTAATGGATTAATTATCAGAGATTCTTCTTTGATTTGGACAATTTATTTTTAGGGTAGTTTGATACTAAAAGCAGGTTTTAATAAGTTTTATCCTGATTATATTTTGTCCTTAGGATGGGAAAAGGGCTAAAAGCTGGATTTAACTCTTTAAAAAAATCAGACTGGTCACTAAATAATAATTTACGGTGGATATCCACAGTAAAAATAAAGAAACAAATGTATTCATGTATTTATTTAGATTTTTTATGAAGATCTACTCAGTATACTTTTTCAAATAATTTGATCTTTTCATCATCCTTATAGTTAGCATAATTAAAAATTATGAATGATTGCAGTAAATTTATCGCTAAGGTTTAAAATTTGTTTTTTAATACCGGAAAGAGAATTAATGATTTAACTTATTTTCTCCATGAGATCTTGTAGTATTTATATCTTCTCTTTTTTTTATCGATAAATTCAAAAGTAGTTTTTAATGACCATGAATACTTTTTGATTGATTTTTCAGGACTTCTTGTTTAGCATTTAAGAATTTTTACTTCATTATAACTTTCTTTATTCTATTCGATATATTTCTTTAAATGGAAATCATTTTCTTTATTTGGTTTTTTTCTTTTGTATGCAGGCTTCCAAAGTATCTATATTTTTAGTAATTAACTTAATATTATTTTCCCATCTTTGAAATTCTTGCAATAGCTTTTTAGCTGAACGAAGCTCAAAATGCAGGTCTCATTTATTTTCTTTTCAACTTCCATGGCTAAGATTATAAGGTTGGCAGTTAAAAGCACAGGTGCGTTCGCTTAAGCAGCTGTTGTAAAGTTCTTCGAATTCATAAAATACCTTTTCAGTATATTTTTTCATTTCTGTGGTAAATGATAATTTATTTCTTTAATAACTTCGAATACAGATAGAATTATAGCTTTATTTTCACTGCCAAATCGATTCAAATATTATTATACTAGGACATTCTTTTATTCCTGGCAATGAGTTCGCTTCAAATTCTTTTAACAAAAAAAACGTTATATTTTTCTTTATAACATTGTTGACATATTCCAGGCATCCTAACTCAGCTTTTATTTGATCAATAAGCCTCTCACCCAGATTTGATTGATTCTTCGAAAGAATTTTTGGTTTTAATATCTGAAAAACTAAATTTCCTGCCTTTTCTTTAGTAGGTGTCTCTAAAAAGGTAATCTGAGGTTCTTCATCTAAAACAAGAGGAGCTTTATGTCTCTTATTTATATAATGAGAGCATATTTTTATGTTTTCTAACATATTGATCTTAAGTTAATCAGATAAAAATCAACACTTTTATTGCAGATTCCTCCATAGGAGATTTTTGCGAATTTATCTTATTGTAAGGACGTATGAAAAAGTTAAATGATGTTTTATAATGATTTTTTAAATAAACATACGATATACTAAAATCTTGTCATTGACAGATAGGTACTGTTTTAATAATTTTTGTTTGAATCGCTTTATCTCTATAAGAGACATTTAATAATACAGCCACACATTTAGCATAAGGAATTGGGTTTGTTTTAATGTTTAAGATATTATGGATGTTATAAAAGAGGTACAATCTTCTACAATTTAATTTACAAAATATAACGCGATGAAACTGATGATATTATAAATAATGTTTTTCATGAATATATTAGTTTATAAAAAAATACTTGTATGGTACATGTATTTTTTTATATTAATAAAAAATTATATTCATTAATAATTTGAAAAATGAGTTTTTTATTAAAAAATATCTATCAATTTTTTATACTATCAGCAATCTACTAAAAGGAAGAAAAACTAATAAACACACTTTTTATTTAACTAAATAAATCAAATATTTGATAAAAAAATACATTTATTAGTTTATTTGATATTGTTACATATTTTTATATACAATCGGATTATAAGTTTATTAAATATATAAAAGAATCGTCCCTTAGTTTATGTACTCGCGCAGCTGCGAGGAAGAAATTAAGTATCTCAGCATAGAAATTTGTAGTAAGTAACTCTCTCGAGTTTGTTAAAATTAACATATGATTCCCAAAAGGAATTCTTTTTCGTTATAATATCAAAAAAGTATATCTTTTTTTGATATTATTTTAAAGATTTGTTTTTGGGTTATATCTTGAGAATATAAGTGGAGACGATGGGAGTCGAACCCACGACCTCTACAATGCCATTGTAGCGCTCTAACCAACTGAGCTACGTCCCCCTTTCGGGAGGCAAATGTACTATATTTTTTTACCTGCCTTATAAAGGCAAATTATTTTATCAAAAATACATCGGGCTAGTTTATATTTTGATTCCTGGCTCCAGCCCGCAATATGAGGAGTAAGCACAACCTTCTCCGAGTGGCATAAATAATGAAAATCATCTGATAACTGTTCTTCGAACAAGGACTCAAATGATGATTTCTCATAAGGGAGCACATCTAGGCCAGCTCCAAGTATTTTTCCTGATTTTAGGGAATCTGTAAGTGCCTCTATACTAAGACAATCCCCACGCGCTGTATTGATCAAATAGAAAGACTTCTTGAACTTCTGAATTGTTTCGTGATTTATAATATTTTTCGTCAGCTCAGTTAATGGAACATGTAAACTAAGCACATCTGCCAATTGAAAAATTTCTTCCCATGAAGTTTGTCTTGCATAAGTATCTCCTATACCTTCTAAAATATCATAACATAGCGTTTTTGTTTTAAGGGACGATAAGCGACGTGCAAAGGCTTTTCCTGTATGTCCATATCCGATAATCGCGATAGTTTTTCTCGAAAGTTCTACTCCTCTGTTTGCTTCACGCATCCATTTTCCTTGATGTATTTGTCGGTCGGACTGAATTATGCGATGCATTAAGCAGAGCAACATTCCCAGAGCGTGTTCTCCTACTGCATCACAATTCCCTTCAGGAGCATGCAAAAGAACAATTCCTTTTTTATAGGCAAATGCTGTATCAATATTTTCCAGACCTGATCCTACACGGGCTATAAACTTGAGTTTTTTTCCAGCCTGAAGGAACTCTTTATCTATACGAAAATGACTTCTTAAGATAATCCCTTCATAGTTAGCTATTCGCTTTTCTATTTCCGTCTTAGAGCTATAATAATCCTCTTCACATTCAAAACCCTCTTGCCGAAGATTTTCTATGAGTAATGGATGGTTTTCATCGAGATGTAATAGCCTTGGCTTCATAAGATTTATACTATTATTTTTAGAAGGGCAACTTCTATCCAACAAATATAATCCGAATAAACTTTTTTAAATTTGTTAAAAAACCGATGAGGAAGGAAGGCATGCAAGAAGCTACTCAGGAGATTATTAAGGAGTTCGCGCTCTTTGAAGATTGGGAAGGACGTTATGAGTATCTTATAGAATTCGGCAAGAAACTCCCTAAAATTCCTGATGAATTGCGTACTGAAGATAAACTTATTCGAGGATGCCAGTCGCAAGTGTGGCTATATGCTTACAAAAAGGAAGGTAAAATTTTCTTTCAGGCCGATAGCGATGCAATTATCCCTCGGGGGATTGTAGCTTTAATGTTGCGTATTTATTCTGGTCGTTTTCCTGATCAGATCATTCATTCAGATCCGGTATTCTTATCTGAAATAGGATTTAACTCTTTTCTTTCTTCCGCTCGCGCTAATGGTATAGAAGCTATGTTCAGGAAGATCAAACAGTATGCCCTAGCTTTAAAATTTTTTCACGAATCGATCAAAAAATGAGAACTTTTTTCACCTGCATTTTTGAAAATACTGGTTTGTATAAATAATTTTTTTAACCAATTGTTTTGATCAGTACTTTTTCTAATCAAGAGCAAATGCTTTTGTTGATAAACAATACCCCTTATAAATATGAGCTGTGATCTACTGCAAGAAGAAAATCTCGCTGCACATGTAGATATCAGAATGGTTTTTATCAATGAAATGGCGCACTCAGATGTGCGTTTGCCTTTTGAGAAAGTGAAAACTCAGTTTATAGAAAACTTCCATTTTTAGCTTTAGGCATATGGTCAAAATTTTTTTTGCAATGAAGCAAGATATTTCTTTGGTGTAACCCCGTATTTTTTCTTAAAAGCTTTGATAAAATGACTTGGATTTTCATAGCCCAACAAATAGGCCACTTCCTGGACTTGCATTTTCCTTTCTTCAATTCTTTCACGAGCTATATTTAGTTTATGATCCAGAAGATATCCATAAATAGTATGGCCAAAAATGTTTTTAAATCCTTCTTTAAGTTTATATCTGCTTAGACCAGATTGAATACTCAAATTATTTAAAGAAGGAGGATGAGATACGTTTTTGATAAGCAAGTCTCTGGCATATTTGATCCTCTGGAGATCATTTTCGTTGGCAAAGAAGGGACATTTATCCATCTTACTTTGCTCGGTATGAAAATAGAGAGCGAAGAGTTCACAAATCTTTGCGTTGAAATATAATTTTTCTAGCACAGTATTCGAAGAATAATGTTTCATTTGACTTAATACCATAAGAATAGCTGGTAAGATTTCTTTTTCGATATAAAATTTTTTGGTTATACACCTACTGTTAAGAAAGGGAATTTGTTCAACATTTTCTAAAAAAAGTTTGTGAAGCTTTTTTATTGAAATGGCAGCTACGGCGACTTCGGATTCTTGTCCGATATTAAGATTCAGTGATAAATCATTATTTGGAGTATAGATCAAAAAGGATTTGCCTGCCTTCAAAGGCATTCCTTGATTATCTGGCTTAAGAATAAGCGCAGCATTGCCACGAGTGCAAAAGTAAAGCTGAATAAATCGTTTATCAATCCGCTTTTTTATTGTATCTGTCTGATTGAGCGTATTCTCTATAAATGAAAGGTAAATATCCGAAGAGATCTTGACTTCTCTTATTTTACTTTTATGGGTATATTTCACAAATAGTTCCATCAGATAAAGTTATCTTAAAGTAGCCAGGTTGCTTGATTTTATATTTCTTCTTAAGAAGAAAACTTTTTTATAAAAGCTAATTTAGATAAATTCTAAAAAGAGATTATTAACTTTTAGAGTTATTTTTTTTTGCGTGGGCGCATTTTTTCCTTTTTACAAGATTTAAATTTGTTGTGATATTTTATGAAAATACCCTATGGCGTATGCTAGAGGTTCTGCAAAGGAGCTTAGACATTTTTACCTTATTAAGTATTAATTATAATAAAGATGATACAGCTTTCAAATAAAAAAGTGGTTTCATTTTTTAATAAAATTCGGTTTTATCGATTGTTTTTTAGAGCGCTTACTTAATGCGGTGATTCAGGCAAGCAAACGCATCAAATCGGAAACTCATTTAAGTACAGGTGTTTCCTCGGTAGCGTATATCGTTGTTCACTACATTTTAAAAGAGATTCCCGAGGTTTCCAGAAAGAATATATTTTTATATGATTTGGGAAAAATTGGCCACAACGTTTGTGAAAATCTTCTCAAGTATACCGATCATAAACATATCACTCTGATCAATCGCACTCATCAAACGGCACGTTCATGGACTTCGGGGCGTCTGCTTATTAAACCTTACGAGCAACTTCAGGTAGTTTTCTGCGAGATTGATATTCGCGAGATTGATATTCTTATCGTGGCTACCTCAGCGCCTTCAGCGGTAATACTCTCTGATATGTTCTCTAATCGCAGGCGTTCGCTTTTGATTTTGGATCTATCTATTCCTGAAAATGTAGATCCTCTGGTAAGCGAAATACCTGGTATACATTTACTAAATGTCGATGCATTAAGTCAACATTCCGATGAAATCATGGATCAGCGGAAGAAAGAAATTCCTAATGTTGAAATCATTTTGGATGAGGTTAAAAAGGAATTTTTCCAATGACTGAACATATGCAAAGGAATGCGCCTGTAATCCAGTAATTTAAAAATTATCTTACAGAGATATACAATGAGAAAATAAGTCGTCATAAAAAAAGAATTCCGGCTGGAAAACTCAACAGGAACCTGTGAATCATCGATTCATACAAAAAATTACCTATCATTTTGCGCACCACATCTTTATACATAAAAAGAAAGCTGACAAGAGTATTGCGCTTATCGGAGGAATATTTGATCTGAAGTCCGAAGCTATTGAAAAATAAAAAGATACGCATCGGAACTCGAGAGAGTCGTCTGGCTTTGTGGCAGGCAAAATGTTTTCAAAGGCAATTGCAAGAACTAGGGCAGTCTTCTGAGTTGGTGCTTATCAAATCTCAAGGTGATGTCCTTTCTGAGGTGTCTTTTAGAGAGCTTTCGAGTTTAAATGTGGGTTTATTTACGCATACTCTTATCGACGCCATGCGCTCTGGAAAGATTGATACAGCGGTACATTCTTTAAAAGACTTACCTACACAACTTCCTAATAACGTTGTACTTTCAGCCTATTTACCACGTTCTGATTTCAGAGATCTATTGATATACAGAGGATCCCATCATTTTTTGGATGATTTTTCGAGCAAGGCTACTATAGCCACCGGAAGTTTGCGCAGAAGCGCTTTTTGGCATTATCGCTATCCACAGCATGAGATTGTGGATTTAAGGGGTAATATCGATACACGTTTGCGGAAGCTTGTTCAAAGTCGTTGGGATGGGGCAATTTTTGCAGTTGCAGGTCTAAAGCGTATAGGCCTTTTAGAGGAATTATCTGCTCGAGGCTTTCACTATAAAGAATTAAATTGGATGCTGTCTGCTCCAGCACAAGGAACAATTGCCGCAACACTTATGAAAGAGAATTCAGAACTTCTTACGCTTTGTGATCGATTAAGTCATTTTGAGACAAAACTAACCTCGGAGGCAGAGCGTCGTTTTTTGCGCACGCTTGAGGGTGGCTGCTCAATGCCCATAGGCGCCCGCGCTTTATTAATCAATCAAAAAATACATTTTCAAGGCGCGCTTATAAGCACAGACGGAAAAGAGCTTATACAAGTAGATCGATGGGGCCCTATGTCAGAGATCTTAGGCGAGGAATGTGCTTATGAAGTTTTTAATAAAGGTGGAAGGGCGCTTATGAAGTCCATTACTCAGGCATCTGGTAATGTATAATAAATATGTCTATACGTTTAAGTAAAATATTGCCTTTTACCACCCCGGTAATTCTCCTTCATATAATCATCAGCATAGGCTCGCATCCTGATGGAGTAGAACCGTCGCTATATGCGAGGATTTTTTAGGAATGACCGCTTTTCCTGTGTTTGTTCACATTTTTATTCTCTTTGAGAGGGGTTTTCATAGAAAAACTATCGATCGATGATCGTTTTTTCTCTCACGGTGTTGTTTATTTCTTTACTATCTGAACTCATATGTATGTATTGGGATAAAAATGAGTCTGCTTATGAAAATTTAAAATATACCGATATACCGAAACGATTTTAACTATCGGACTTCTGTTTTATCTTCTTATCAGAATGGCTCGCGCTATGCAAAAATTGTATACACGGATAAATAACCCCTCTTTTAATATCGCAACGAGCTTCTTATTGCTGACGTTTAGCGGAGCAGGTCTCTTGCTGTTTCCTGGAACTACGGTGCATGATATATCTTTTGCGGATGCATTTTTAACTTCTATAAGCGCTGTTTGTGTTACAGGATTAACAGCGATTGATACGGCTAAAGACTTTACATTTTTTGGAAAGCTAATTATTTTGATACTTATACAATTAAGAGGGTTGGGTATTTTGATCATTATTTCGTTTTTCGGTTATTTTTTTCGACGAGGCGCTTCTTTTAAGGAATGCTTGCACGTAAGTAAT
Source organism: Bacteroidetes bacterium endosymbiont of Geopemphigus sp. (assembly GCF_002904345.1). Taxonomy (GTDB): domain Bacteria; phylum Bacteroidota; class Bacteroidia; order Flavobacteriales; family Blattabacteriaceae; genus GSPS2-BC2016. The sequence continues at coordinate 748,340 of NZ_PEIH01000005.1, read as the reverse complement.
TTTTTGAATTCCGATGCTCTGTAACAATGTTCTTGGGTTGGCCGTAAAAATTGTAGGCTTTACTCTTAATTATAGAGGGAATCTTCGCCTAGAGGGAATCTGCGCCGTGTTAATTTATTTTTCTATAGCAAATAGAGAGATTTTAGAGATTGACCGTCCTTTATTTTTTTCGATTTTTCATGCTGTTTCTGGCTTTTGTAATACAGGTTTTTCTACCCTTTCCTAGGGTTTATATTCCTATATGTTCCGCTTTAACTATTTCTTATAGATTACTATGGCTGTTTTGTTAATTCTTGGAGGAATAGGATTTAATATTGTATTTAATTTTATAATTATATAGGGCTTTAAATCATATGTTTTTAATGTGGATCGGCGCCTCGCCAGCCTCCACGGGAGATGGTATAAAAACAAGTACTTTTACATTAACTTATAATGAATATTTTCTCTTTGATACAAGGTTAAGAGGTCGACTCGAAATATTCGGAAAGGAAATTCCCTACGATTCGGTCAAACGTGTTTTTGCCATTATTATGCTTTTTTCATTGATCATAGGCATAGGAATTTTTCATACTTGATTTAATCCTAGTTAAATATTCTGGCTATATTTCGAGTTCTTTTCGATTTTTCCACTACGAGGCTTTCACTGTGAATTACTCCTTATTTATCAACGGGAAGCAAATGTGTTTTGATCGTATTTATGTTTGTAGGAAGAATAGGAACTTTTAAACTTTTGATAGGATTGCTCCGACGTACGAACAGTATTACCTCTATTTTAAAGAGAATATTTTAATCAATTAAGAGCGATGAGAGTCATTATTTAATAGGTCTTGGGAATTTTAGAAGATCTCTTGCATTAAACCTTACGAAGAATAGCCATGGAGTATTCGTCGTAGATAATAATATGGAAAAAGTTGATCTTCTGAAAGATCATATCCAGTATATGGTATGCATGGACGCTACAAACGAGGCGGTTTATAAGCCGTTGCCTATGCAGCAAGCTCATTTAGCCATTGTTATCCACAGGCGAGGATGAAGGCGCTTCTATAGTTTCTACGGCTATTTTAAAAATACGAATAATTGCGAATTATCAGTCGCTCTCATTCTAATATTCACGAAGCCATTCTCGAGACTATTGGGATCCCTGATGTGGTACACCCTGAACAAGACGCGGCTTTTCGACTGACCAAAATAATTTCTTTTAATTATGCCTTAGATTACTGTCACATGGATAATAAACATTCTATCGCTGAAGTAGTTTCGCTGATGATATTTAATGGAAGACCTATAAAAGAGCTCGATTTGACTAAAAAATACGCAGTTTCGCTCGTTACTATTATTTGTGAGCTGGAAAAAATCTCTATTACAAAGGACGAAAAGAAAGAAGTAAAGGGTTTGGTCACCGGAGAGACCATTTTACAAAACAGCGATATACTGGTGTGCTTTTTGGAGCTAATAAAGCTATCATGAAGTTTGTAAAGAATACTTCAGATGATAATTGAGATCTTCTTTACGAAAATGCTTCCTGGAGAACTTCTCGGCTCTTTTTCCTGCGAACTTTTTTCGATAAATATGCGTGATTTTATTGCTATAAAGTATATTTCTCTTCCGAAAAAACCTGCTTTAAATAATGTGCTGATTTTTACCAGTAGAAATGCCGTTAAGGGATTTTGCCAAAATTTTTCCGCAGAAATCCTTCGAGGGAAAAAGATCTTCGTGGTGGGTGATCAGACTGCTTTTTTACTTGAAAAATTGGGTGTGAAAGTTACGATTCAAAAAGATTATGCTCGGGATTTTTCGCTATTGAACAAGGATGAGCTTCCGAAAGGGCCTTACGATTGGTTTTGCGGGACGCGCAGCTTGGATCATATCGCTGATTCTTTAAAAGGATGTTCTTTAAATCGTTATGAAGTATATCATACATCATTATGTCCTTACGCGCTTCCCGGGTCTTATCAGGCAATAATTTTTTTCAGCCCTTCGGCCGTGATTTCTTTTTTCAGGAAAAATAGTATTTCGCAAAACACGTGTTATTTTGCCATCGGTAAAACCACTTCGGAGGCCCTTTCATCTGCAGGGGTTTATGAGGTTTTCTCTCCGGAAAAACCATCGGCTATTTCTTTAATTCAGCTCATAAAAAAATATTTTCATGCTACAAAATGATTTGTTATTACGTGCGCTTAAGGGCGAAAAACTCTCTCGTCCTCCTGTATGGATGATGCGTCAGGCCGGGCGTTACCTTCCGAGTTTTAGAAAGCTGAAGGAAAAATATGACTTTTTTACGCGCTGTCGTACTCCTGAACTCGTAGCTGAGATAACTTGCATGCCTGTACATCAGATTGGCGTAGATGCGGCGATTTTGTTTTCAGATATACTCGTGGTTCCGCAAGCCATGGGATTAGACTTTCAAATGAAAGAAAATGAAGGTCCTTTTTTGGAGTATCCTATTCGTTCAATAGAGCAGGCAGATCGGGTGAAATGTCCGCAAGTACAAGAAGAGCTTTCTTATGTGTTTGAGGGCATTCGCCTAAGCAAACAAGCTCTGAAAAATCGCGTTCCTTTAATAGGATTTGCTGGAGCACCCTGGACAATTTTTTGCTACGCTGTAGAGGGTAGAGGTTCTAAGACTTTTAATAGTGTAAAGGCTTTTGGATTCTCCCAGCCTGCAGCTGCACATAGACTTTTAGAAAAGATCACGCAAACTACCATTGCCTATCTGCTTAAGAAAGTCGAAAGCGGCGCTGATGTCATACAGATTTTTGATAGCTGGGGGGGTGTACTATCTCCGCAAGATTACGAACTCTTTTCGTGGAGGTACACACAAAAAATCGTTGAAAGCCTATGTCCCTATGCGCCGGTTATTGTTTTTGCTAAAGGTTGCTGGCATGCGCTCTCGCGTATGAGTGAATCAGGAGTATCGGCTTTGGGTCTGGATTGGACAGTCCCTGCCGATAAGGCAAGGAATTTTGTTGGAGCGCTTACGCTTCAGGGCAATCTTGATCCTGTACAATTGTTAGCGCCTATTTCTCAGGTTAAAGAGAAAACACTGAGGATGCTTCGTGAGTTTGACTCTCAATCTTATATAGCGAATCTCGGCCACGGAATACTACCTGAAACTCCGGTGGAGAATGCTCAGGCCTTTGTGGAAGTGATTAAAGAATACCGGTAAAGAAGAGTAAAATCATTTTTTTTTAACCTCTTTTAGAATATGCGTATGATCAGAAAATGAAATCTTAAGGTGATATGTTCCTGCCGGAATTTCTTGCAAATTTATGGTATAGTTATTCATAGATTTCTCAACAGAAAATTTCTGCTCAATTAATGAATTTCCCAACATGTCATAAAGACACATTTTTGAAACCTTTTTTGTTTTATCCTCAGGCTGATATACGAGATGGCATTCAACTACGTAGTGGGAAATGCTCGAATTTTCTTTCAAATGATTCGACGGAGAATTTTTCGAAATTTTTATTTCTTTTTTTTTTGAACTTTCTTGGGCTGATAACTGGCCTATTAATGTCATTCCGAGAAGTAGTTGAATTTTCCATTTGATCATAGTCTTATTTTTTTATCAGACACAAATTTATATAATAGAATTGTATTTTATTACAAATAAATTATGAAAAAATTTCCTTTATTACTTCTTAATAGATATATAAGATTGTGTATGCAAGAGGATCTTCGTAAGATGATACAAGAACCAAATTGAGCGTTGATGATCTGAAGGCGTCGCTATTTATTTTCGAAGGAAAAAATAAAAAAGAAGAAATTTCAAGCATGTCCGATGTTTAGCGTCTGATATGATGGATGGGCGTATAGGAGCTATTTGTAGTTGTTTAGATGGGAATGATTTGTTCATAAAGGTATTATGATTTATAGCGATAGCGGCAAATACGCCAGTCATTTTTATGGTCCTTTTCGCGAGGTTTTTGATTCCGTACCGGGTTTTGGAGATAAAAAGACTTATCAGATAGACTATCATAACTTGCGGGAAGCGCTTCGAGAAGTATCTTCCGATGTTGAAGAAGGAGCTGATGTATATGATTAAACCGGTTTTTCCTTATTTGGACATCGTCCGTAGCGTCATGGATCATTTCGATGTTCCCGTAGCTTCCCTATCAAGGAAGTGGAGAGTATGCGATGAAATTAAGGCAGCTAATCGACAAGTCTGGATTGAAGGTAAAGAAGCGATGCTTGAGTCTCCTTTGCTTTAAGCGCGCGGGGGCTTATTTTATCACTACTTATTTTTCCGAGGAAGCTGCTTTATGTTTAAATAAATAATTAGAATTTTGTTCCGGGCGCCGGTATGTTCACCAAGTCTGTGATAATCTTAATATTTTTACTTTAAAATGTTAAGTTTCTTTATCATTTCTTGGGATTATTCTTACCTGAGAATTGTACCAAAAGATTGAATATGAACTCTCATAATAAGAGTTTGAAAACAAATAAAATTTCTTTTTTTAGCTTCTTTTGCCTGTAAAAAAGATTCTTATGGTAAGCTTAATTCGTAAGCGGGGCTGGGTGATTGTACTTATCTTTAAGAAGATTCCTTAGTTGATCCGCATCACAAAATAAACCCTTTTATTATTTAACCTGGGATTGTTTTTCCTCCTTTGGCGAGGAAAAGATACCCCCAACCATCTCATAGAGAACAACTCTTTACTTTTATGAATTTTTATATGAATTTTTAAACTTCCGTCTCTGAAGAAAAGCCAAAAGAAAAGCTGTCAATACATAAATTAAGAGGTGAGGTTGTAGGGTATATTTTTTCCAAAACTCTAAATTGTTTTTATCGAAAATATAAAGTATGATTATCATTTATAAATCCCCTGTTGATAGGATATAAAGTATAATTGTTAAATTAATAATCTTGGAGATTTTTGATCTTTTTTAAAATCAGATAATAATACCCCCATACCAATAGTCAAAACTTCTATATAAAAAAATAATCACAGGAAAATAAATTCCGACGGATCCCATCAAACATAAAGAGTTTTATCGCGTCTCCCCGGGTTTTAACACCTTCACCTTCTTTAAATGGAAAATCATAAACTACCAGCAAAGTATAAATGTCAAATACGACCATCCAGAGCAGGGTAGAAAAAAAAGATCTTTATAAAGCGAGAAGTCTCTTTTTGAAAGGGTCGCTCTTTTAGAAGGAAACCGTTTAAAAAGTAAATAGTGATGGCAGTGATAAGTCCAGTGATCATTCGAAAACCGACTCCATCATTAGAATATATATATTCTAATACATATGTTAAAAAACTAAAATTATATTTATCAGATAAAAAGTGTTTTTTTTAAAGTCAAAATGATAATAAAGCTTGATAAAACTGGGATCAGAAATGCTTCCCATCGTTTATAACGAAGCCCGGCATAGAAAAGATAAAAAATAAGAATCATCAGACTAAGAAGAAATACAGCTCGAAAGCATAAGAAAAACGACATATGCGTAACCCCAATCACCTTTAAAAGCTCCTATAATCAACAGTAAAGAAACAAGATCTTGGTCATAGTTTTTAGCGTGTACATAAGCTTTTTATATTTAGTAACTACTTACTTATGATAGCATTTGCTTAAATGCCTTTTGTTCTGTCAAACATGGCTTTTACTTTATCCCAATCATATTGTATGTTTTTGGAAGCTTGCATTTGAGCTATTCCTTCTTATATGCCATATATATCCAAAAGGACCGTGAGTAAAAACATCAACAGTTATTGTTTTGAAAATGTCACTGAATTGTATTCTATCTACTCTTCTTGTATAAAAAGTATAAGATCCGTTGTTGTTTTTAACATAGCCGAATTCTCTGTTGCCGCTTACCGAATGATCATCATCTAGAGGGCTTTTTATTAGTGCTGAACTTCCTGTTTGATTCTGTAACGACCTTAAGGTTATTATAATCCGAACAAATCACCGAACCTTCATTACCAAGGTATTGTAATACTTAAAAGTGAAAAAAAGGATTATTCCAATTTCCAAATCTTGGTTTCTCCTTCAAGAATAGCCTTAAGCTCGAGATCACATACCTCGTCAATAGGATTGAATCCAACTCCCGTATTCCTTCGGTCTATAAAATCATTAATTTATTCTTTATCACACGTCAAGAAACTCCAAAGAACTTAGCTCTTTGCCGTTTACGGTGGGCATGCGCTCTATGGTTATGGGAAAATAGTCCATATTTACAATCCTTCCATATAGGTATGCTTCATAAGATATATATCCCATTCGGAAGACTCCGGAAGGTTGATTCTTTGTATTTTATCAGTTACTGTATATCCGGTTTTGAATTCCATAAGATTTTTCCATTTTTTTGCATCTTCACGCTTATCAAAGAGAATACTACTCTTATAAAAGATATTCCCCAGAGATAAAAGATAATCATCAACCTTTCTTAATGATATTCCTTATCTAACTTCTCTTTTGACTCTTTTTAAATCAGAACTCATAAGATCATCTTCGTTACTACAAGTGTTAAAGAACAAGCACAACGTGAAGAATAAGAGACATCTATTTTTCATAGATTGAATTAAACTGATAATTATATACTTTTTAAGCAACAAAATAGATTTATTTATAATAAATATCTTTTTATGTTATTGCATTTACATAAATGTATATAAAAAATAATATATGTTTATCATTTCAATAAGTGAGTTGAATCCGCTCTATACCGGGGGAAAATTCTTTATAAGATAGAATAAAGATGATAAGGGACACTTTCAATGTCTGTCCTTTTTATGGATAGGTATCGGCTATGTTTCGCTAAAGGGGGAGAGGTTTTTTAAATATTTATAAAGAGGCGATAAGAGGATAATTTTATTCGTTTAACACTTTTAGCTAAATAATTTTAATTTTAACCAGTTACAAGAAATAAAGCATGAAAATACTTTTTAAGAATACTTCAAGATCATTCTAAATGAAGATGCGTTGAGATATTTTAACCTGATTTTTAGGTCTTTATAAGGATAAATAAGATTATAAGAGGAGTAATTCAAACTTATAAAGGAGACTCAAAAGTAAAAAAAAAGAATAAGCACAGTTAAATTAGGAAAAATATCGCCATTTAACCTATTAACTATTCTTGTAATAATAAATAAGCTTAAAGCTATTGAAATATTTTGTAAATCGTACACTTTTATGAAAGTATTTGAAAAACATATGGCAGGAGAAAAACTTATCCAATCTGGCCCTGCCAAGTCTGTTCACAAACCCCGCATTAGCTACTAAGAAATTGATGTGCATAGAGATTGTCTATCAACTAAGCGACTATAAATGTTTTCAATATTACTGTCAGAATGTGATAGAAACCGGTTCATTAAAAGGATACTGCAAAGTGCATATTCTTATAGCTGTTTTATAACAACTCAAGCCAAGAATCGCTTTAATCATGCCTATATTTCTATTATACTGCAGACTGGAGAGAGCGCAATGTTATATACTATTCTTAACTCAACAAAAATAGCTGTATGTTATAATAAGTGCATCCATAGTAATAAGGTATTTTCAGGAATAGCCATTAGAGGAAAAACTTCTGTGGGTTGTGGTTCTATGAATGGAAGCTTTTTATAGTAGTAAACCCTATCGTATAGTTTATCTATGTAAGACTTGCCGGGAAAAAAAAGGCTGACAACAGCGCTGGTTTGATATCAAATCTATTAGATCGATTGAAAAGATGGGTCTTTTCTGACTAGGAAACAGAAGCTTCTTATTTCCAAACGTGGTTAGATATAATCTATTATCGCAATGCTTAAAGGTGTATATGATATAGAACATTCTCAAAATAATAGCCCTCTGAATACTTTCTTGAACATTTGGCAGATTACCTTCTGTCTCCTTTTGATTAAGACCCAAAACTTACGTTATTTAAGCCTTTTTGGAGGAAGAGATATAAGAGAAAATACTGCACATTCTATGAAATACGCTCTTCTTTGGGTAAAGAAGAGTTAAAATGGATGTTTTTGGATTCTTCAGAGACTAAAAATATACAGAAATATGTATATTTCTTAGCTTTTTATAGCATACCCTCACAGATTGGGCGCTTGTATTTGTCTAAAAGAAGCTTACTTAAACCCTCTGTCAGTAAAATGAGTTCATTTCAAAGTGAAAAAGAGAAATCAGCTATTTTTTTTCAGGAGTCTAATTTTTCTTTTAAAAATTTGCCGATTTCAGAACCTTCTGTGTGAGCGAGTGTTTCAGGGGGTCCTTCCGCAATGATATATCCTCCTTTTTTTCCACCTCCCAGTCCCAGATCTATAATCCAGTCCGCATTGGCGATCATATCGATAGTGAGCTCGATAATCAATAGGCTGTTCCCTTTATCTGCCAATGCGTTAAGAATCTTTAAAAGCGTTTTTACGTCGTGAAAATGAAGTCCCCTGGATGGGTTCATCCAGAATAAAAAGCGTTGATTTCTCCGAATGACTTTTTGAAAGAAATGAGGCGAGTTTCATGCGTTGCGCTTCGCCTCCGGAAAGCGTGCTTGAGGATTGTCCTAACTTAAGATATCCTAACCCGACTTGATGGAGGGTTTGTAATTTTTTTCTTATCTTCAGAGTTCTCACTAAAAAAATCGATAGCCTCATCGATGGTCATTTCAAGTACATCAGCGATGTTCTTGCCGTGCACCTGTACTTCGAGGGTTTCTTTTTTAAAGCGTTTGCTATTGCATTCTTCGCACAACAGGGTTATTTCGGCTAGAAATTGCATTTCTACGGTAACCGTACCTCTTCACCCTTGCAATTTTCGCAACGTCCGCCTTCGGTGTTGAAAGAGAACTGGCGTTTTTTGTATCCCATCCGCTTGCTTTTCCTTTGCATCATAAAAACATTGCGTATTTCATCAAAAGCTTTTGTATAGCTAGCTGGATTGGATCGGGAAGATTTGCCTACCGGATTTTGATCCACCAGCTCTATTTGTGCGATACGGTGAATGTCTACTTCGAGCTTTGTCTCTTGACTAGATTTATCACCGAGGTGGTTTAGCTTTTTAGTCAGTGAGGGATATAGAACTCCTTTGACAAGGGTGCTTTTGCCTGGAGCCGCTTACTCCCGTAATGAAGGTAAGCGTATGTAAAGGGAACATTACGGTAAGGTTTTTCAAATTGTTTTCACATACATTTTTAAACGTGATGCAATCGATAAACGCGCGCCTTTGTTTGGGGATATTTATCTGTTTTCTCCCCAATAAGTAATCAACTGTGAGTGAATTTTTTGCTTTTCTAAACTCGTCGGGAAAACCTGAAAAAACTACCTCACCTCCTTTAGAACCGGCTTTCGGTCTTATATCTACAAAGATAGTCAGCTGGCGCGTATGATTTCCTCGTCATGTTCCACGACGACGACCGTATTTCCCAGAGAAGCTAATTGCTTGAGAAGTTCAATGAGTTTAAGTGCATCTTTTGGATGCAATCCCACGCTGTGGGCTCATCAAGAACATAAGTAGCGCCTACCAGACTGCTGCCAAGTGAGGTAGCCAGATGAATACGTTGAGATTCTCCTCCAGAAAGGGTGTTAGAAGATCTGTTGAGGTTTAGGTTACCTTAACCTTTTTTTTTAAAAAACGCAGACGATTGATAAGCTAGATAAGTATGCGATGAGTGATATGTCGTTCGTTATCGGAAAGTTCTTTTTTTTGAAAAAAATCCAGCAATTCATCTAAAAATTATTCTATAAGCTCAGTAATAGATCGTCCATTGATTTTTACCCATTGAGCCTCTTTTCGAAGTCGACTGCCATTACATTTTCTACAGAGGGTCTTCCTTGCGATAGTGCGCGAGCAGAACTTGATTTTGTACTTTATAATTTTTATCTTCTAAACTTTGAAAAAAAGCATGGATGCCTTTAAAATGGATCGGTGCCTTCCCAAAGCGTTTTTTTTGTACTTCCGAAAACTCTATGTAGGGCTTGTGTATAGGGAAGTTGCTCTTTTGAGCATTTGAAGTCAGCTTTTCTTTCCAGACTTGTGAGGAAACTCCATTTCAGCAAGCCACGGCGTCTTCATAAACTGATAGGTTTTTGTCAGGGATTACTAAGTTTTCATCTATTTCCATGATTTTCCCGTAACCCTCGCAAAGAGGACATGCTCCGTAAGGATTGTTAAAAGTAAAAAAATAAAGATCGGGTAGATGAAAAACTATACCGTCTTTTTCAAAACGTTCTGAAAAGTGTATTTGCTCTTTTGTCTGGATATTTTCCAACAGACACCTTCCCTGGCCTTCTTGAAAGGCGATCTCTATGGAGTCTGCTAGTTTTTGATAAGATTCCTCATCATCTTGTGTTAGAATACGTTCGATAACTAGAAAAGAACGCTCAGGATCTTTAGGCTCGTAGTCGTAATCGATCGCCTCTTCAATGCTCAGTAAATGACCATCTACCTGAATACGCATATATCCCTGTTGCCGAAAAACAGCTATTTGTTCAAGAAAAGTCCTGTTGCCCGGTATCTTTACGGGACTTATCAATAAAAATGGTTTATTTTCAAGTAATAAGCGGAGATAATTTATAATGTCCCTACGTTATCTTTTTTTTACTTCCTCTCCGGAAATAGGCGAATAGGTTCTTCCGATACGTGCATAAAGAAGTTTGAGGTAATCATAAATTTCAGTACTGGTGCCTCCACCGTAGATCACGGATTGGTAAGTGTAGCCTTTTGCTCAATAGCTATACTCGGGCTAATTCCTTTTATTGAATCTACTTTTGGTTTGTCAAGCTTTCTGAGAAATTGACGTGCATAGGAGGAAAGATTCTCAACATATCTTCGCTGGCCTTCAGCATACAAAGTATCAAAAGCTAAAGTAGATTTTCCACTTCCGTTTAATCTGGTAATTACCACAAAGCTACCGCTCGAGATATCGATATCGATATTTTTCAGATTATGTAGCTGCGCGCCCCTTATTTTAAGGAAATGACTTTTTATGGCTTTTTGGCTGTGTTCCATACAATAAACCTGTGTAGTAAATGTAAAGATTGTCTGTTAAAAATTTTCAGATCAGAAGGGGTATTCATAGACTTCGCTCTCGTGGAAAAGTTGATTTCCTCTTGGAGCCAACTCCATTTGGCTAAGCGCTCGGAATACGATGAATAAAAAACCTCCGCTCACAAAAAATAGACTACCGATCTCCGCCGCGCCAAAACCGTAAAAACCTCCTACACTACCTGGCATAATCATATTATACATATCGATAATATGCCCAATAAGAATGATGCAACCGAAGGTAATGATGATCTTAGGTTTTCTTTTTGCACTGCTACTAATAAGTCCCAATAGCGGAAGCAGAAAATTAGGAATGAGCATTAAAAAGTGAATATAATTGTATTGACCTGCACGGTGCATGAAATAAGCCACTTCCTCAGGAATATTTCCATACCAGTAAAGCAAAAATTGCGCAAACCATAAATAAGTCCATAAAAGACTGGTAGCAAACATATATTTGGCGAGATCGTGTAGATGATTGTCATTAAAGAAGGGGAGGTATCCGCGACTTTTAAGATAGAGAGCTACTAAGGTAATTACAGTGATTCCTGATACCCAATAAGACCCCAAAACATACCAGCCAAATAAAGTACTAAGCCAATGAGGATCCAAAGACATGATCCAGTCCCAACCCATTATCATGGAGCTCACACCGAAAAAAGATATGAAGACAACGCTTACATCGTGTAATTTATTATGATCTTTCAAACTAAGCGTCTTATCTAACTTCTTTGAAAGTCGTTTCAGCCAGCACATAAAAAAAGTCCAGCCTGCTATATAAATAATACTTCGCAGAATATAGAAGGGAATATTTAAGAAAGGTCGTTTGTTAGCGATTAATTCATCATAATTTGATGACTCTGGATCAGACAGAGAAGGATCCATCCAATGAAACATATGTACTACGCCCATACCGTTGAATATTAATATTAATAGTATAAGCGCTCCTCCATAGGGGATAAAGGAAGCTATACCCTCCATGATACGACTTACTACTATGGACCAACCTGATTGCGCCGCATGTTGAATACCTAAAAAAAATAGCGCGCCCAAGGAGATACCCGTAAAATAAAAGGCTGCCATGTAAAGCGCCGACCAGGGACGATTATGTGTCTGCTCTAGCAGATGGTGTATATGTTCAGCTTCAAGTGTTTTTAATTCTTTCTTATTGAAATTTTCAATCGATTCATTATCAAATCTCTCGGGATGCGTTTGCACAAAGTCAAGAATTTTTTCTTTATTCATTGAAAAACCTTGGTAAAATCCGAAAGCCATAATGATAATGCCAATAATCATTAGAGTAAAGGAATTTTTTTTTAATGGGTGGCTGTGTTGGTACATGGTAGCGATCTTTCTGAAATTATTGTTTTTTTAATTGCATGACATATTCAGCTATTTTCCAGCGATCTGCCGGCGTAAGCTGCGAGGCGTAAGAGCCCATATTATTTCTTCCGTACATAATTACATAATAAATACTTCCTATAGTGATGTCGCGATCCTTATAATTAGGCACTCCTAAAATCTTTTCATTTTTTACCAATTCTCCTTGTCCATCGCCTATATCACCATGACATATAGCGCAATTCATCTGATATATAGCCTTACCTCTTTCAAGATTTTCCGTTTTTTGATTTAAATCCAGAGGTGAAGTCAAAATTTTTAACGAAGCTTCATAACCTTCATTAGAGTCGGGAAGGGTATAGGGAAGACTGTCATCTTCGGTTCGAGCTACCGTTCCGATTACCGGAAGTAAAGATGTAGTGCCATTTTTAAATAAAAGCACTCTATTGTCTTCTTCTCTGTAAGGACTTACAGGATCGGCATAAGGTTCATAAGCCTTTGAGTAATATATATCAGGCATATAGACTCTCTTAGGATCGGATTTGCTTGAGCAATTCTGTAGGATATATCCCGACGAGAGAAGAATTAAAAAACCTTTGTATAGACTTGGTGTTTTTTTCATGAGGCTAACTCTTTTACGGTGATCTCTATCGCTCCGCTTTCTTTAAACTCACTTACCAATTCATCTACCTCTGTTACGGAAGTGTGAAGTTCTATTAAAAATTTATCATCAGTAGTTCTTGGATCTGGATTCTGTGGTGGAGCGCCGGGGAAAAGTCTGCAGCGTATTAAATATGTGATGCACATGAAATGCGCTGCGCAGAATACCGTCAGCTCAAATATAATGGGAATGAAAGCTGGCAAATTCATATACCAGGCATATGCGGGTTTTCCCCCAATATCTTGAGGCCAGTCATGAATCATGGTATACCAAGTAAGCACGCAGGCAAGAGTAGTTCCAAAAAGTCCATACACAAAAGATAAATCAGATATTCGAGTTTTTTTCAGGCCAAGTTCCTTATCTATTCCATGTACGGGAAAGGGAGTATATACCTCATGAATTTGTACACCTTTTTTTCGCAAAGACTTGATGCTCTGTATCGTAAGATCATCATCATCGTAGAGTCCGTAGACAATTTTAGTGGTTCCCTTGCTCATCTCTCATTTTTTTATATTTCTCGCTCGATGATTTCATGATGGTTTTTAATTCTGCTTGTGCGATCACTGGGAAAGTCCTTGCATAAAGAAGATACAACACAAAGAAAAAACCGTTGGTACCGATAAAAATTCCGATATCCACAAAAGACGGTAAAAATCCCGTCCAAGTAGATGGAAGATAATCATGACTAAGATTCAAAACAATGATGTCAAAACGCTCAAACCACATGCCTATATTGATGAAAATCGAAATTACATATGACCAAAAAAAACTCCGGCGCACGCATTTGAACCATAATGCTTGGGGCAGCAAAACATTGCAGATGATCAATGCCCAGAAAGCCCACCAGAATGGTCCTGTGGCCGCGCCGGGAGAAAAATAGGTAAAATCCTCAAAAGGACTTCCCGAATACCAGGCCAGAATAAACTCTGTGATATAGGCTACCGCTACCATTCCACCGGTAACAACGATCACGATGTTCATGTACTCTATATGCTTTTGGGTGATATAATCTTCTAAGTGCAATACTTTACGCGCTACACCTAAAAGGGTTTGCACCATCGCGAAGCCTGAGAAAATCGCTCCCGCTACGAAATAAGGAGGAAAAACCGTGCTGTGCCAACCTTTGATAACAGAGGTGGCGAAGTCAAAAGAAACGATGGTATGTACTGAAAATACCAGAGGAGTACACAGGCCTGCAAGTACTAGGGACAATTCTTCAAAGCGCTGCCAGTGTTTGGCCTTACCACCCCAACCAAAACTCAGTATACTGTAAATCTTTTTTTGAATGGGCTTGGTGACGCGGTCGCGAATCATCGCGAAGTCCGGAATCAGTCCCATAAACCAAAATACAGTTGACACCGAAAAATAAGTGCTGATAGCGAAAACATCCCAAAGCAAAGGGGAATTAAAGTTAGGCCAGAGCGTTCCAAATTGGTTAGGAATAGGTAATACCCAATAAGCATCCCAGGGACGTCCCATATGAATGATTGGAAACAGACCGGCTTGCACCACGGCAAAGATCGTCATAGCCTCTGCTGAGCGGTTGATGGAAAGGCGCCATTTTTGACGAAATAGCAAAAGTACAGCCGAGATCAAAGTTCCGGCGTGCCCGATACCTACCCACCAGACAAAATTGGTAATATCCCATGCCCAGTTGACGGTGCGATTCAATCCCCACACGCCGATACCTGTTCCTATGGTATAAAGAATGCAACCCATACCCCAGACGAGCGCCATAAGCGCCGTCCCAAAAGTGATCCACCAGAGTTTTCCGGCCTTGCTCTCTATAGGACGCGCAACGTCTTGTGTGATGTCATGATAGGTTTTGTTTCCTAAAATCAGAGGCTCTCTTATGGGGGATTCGTAATGACCTGACATAGTTCTTAGTTATAGTGGCTTGAATTAAATCTTTTTCGAATGTCTTACTTTCACCTGATAAAACACATTGGGTCGAGTTCCGATAAAATCTAGTAGTTTGTAACTTCTGTCTTCTTTGAGTTTTTGAGTTATCTGACTTTCTTGATCGTTAATATCTCCAAAGCTCAAAGCTTCCGTAGGACAAGCTTTGGTACAAGCGGTTTGAAATTCCTCATCTTTTACTTTTCGTCTTTCTTTTTTTGCTTTTAATACGGTGGCTTGCGTCATCTGAATACATAGAGAGCATTTTTCCATTACGCCACGACTTCGGATCACTACATCAGGATTTAATACCATTCGCCCCAGATCATTATTCATGTAGAAATCAAATTTGTCGTTTTCTGCATAATTGAACCAATTGAAGCGACGTACCTTATAAGGACAGTTATTGGCGCAGTAACGTGTTCCCACGCAGCGATTATAAGCCATCATATTCTGACCTTGTCCGCCATGTGATGTAGCCGCTACTGGACAAACCGTTTCACAGGGTGCATTATTGCAATGCTGACACATCACCGGCTGAAAAATCACTTGTGGATTGGTTTCAGGTTCGAGTAAATGCGTGTACATCTCCGGCTCGGAAAACATATTCTTTTGCGAAAGACCTTTTTCTTCCAGACTCTCAAAACTCTCTTCGGTAGAATAATAACGATCGATACGCAGCCAGTGCATATCTCTTGATTTGCGAATTTCATCCTTGCCCACTACCGGAACGTTATTTTCCGCGTGACAGGCAATAATGCAAGAACCGCATCCGGTGCAAGCGTTCAAATCCACCGAAAGATTGAAGTGATGACCCTGAGTGCGGTCTTTCTCTTTCCAAAGAGTGACCTTATTAGAGGGAATTTTCCCCTTATAAGTTCCTATTTTTTCTTCTTCATTCCAAACTTTCTTGGGTTGAGTCAGAAAAGTTTCCAGATCGGTTTCTCGTGCAATGGAAGTTCTTCCTACTAAGGTGTGTTGCAGCTGAATGCAGGAAAATTTATGAATTTCTTCAGATTTTTCAAGTTGAATTCCCTCCTGGAATATATTGAAATTTTTATAAAGCTTATAAGCGTTGACGCCACTTGCTTGAAGTGCCGCTTTTCCTTTTTCGCGGCCGTATCCTAAGGCCAAACCTATTGAGCCTAACGCTTGTCCTGGTTGAATATATACAGGAATCTTTTCAAGATTTATGTTACCCATCTTAAGGTTGACACAATTTCCGTTCATTGCTCCATCTCCGATATGCCAGTTTCGAATGCCCAAATTTTTAGCATCAGCTGATGAGAGAGTAACATAGTTTTCCCAGGTAGTTCTTGTGATAGGATCCGGTAATTCCTGCAACCAGGGATTGTTGGCTTGTACCCCGTCTCCTATAGCTGTTTTTGTATAAAGCCTTAATTCAAGATCTTTTTTTTCAGATGTATTTATGAGTCCCCTGAGATAGGGGGACTCATCGATGGCGAGAGTATTAAGTTCCGGATTTTCCGGTATTTCTACGAACCCATCAAAAAGAGATTTGTTAAAAGAAGAAACGTTAGCTTTAGGTAATATATTTCTCTCCCAGAAGCTTCTTAGAAAATCATAATAGGTAGGGATTTTTCCGTTACAATTATCATAACAACTCAGTAAGCTTTCCCTGTCAAAACTTAAATTTCCTTCTCCAGGTTTGCTCCATGTAAGTAGAGAATCCTGCAGTTGACGGGTATTAAATATAGGTTGGATGACCGGTTGCGTCAGCGTGTACATACCCGTAATAGGATAAGCATCTCCCCAGCTCTCTAGCCAATGGTGTTTAGGCGCCCATACTTTCATCACTTCTGAGGTCTCATCCTCTTTGATGGCAAATGAGACGGTGAGTTTAATTTTTTTTAATGCTTCTCTTAGTTCCTCCGCCGCGGAAAAGCTATATAAAGGATTGGTATCATTCACTAAAACCGCTCCTATATGATCTTCCTTAAGATCTTTAATGAATCTCTCAAAAGCCTTGTCATCGCTTTCTTTGGCAAGCAAAAAACGATCTTTTTTAAGTGACCCACTTTGGATCTGCTTATTGATCAATAAGGCCAATGCATACGCTTCTTTACTTCCATCGGCGAAAACTACCGCTTTAGAGCCCTTGTCTTTAATAGCCTGGGCTATTTTTTGCGCTCTCGTGTTTGTCGAACCTCCGTTAAGTGCCTTGTATACTTCGGCTAGCATTTTACGCACTTGTGATGGTTTCAGCGGAATACGCGTATCGGCATTGGCACCCGTAAGGCTCATATTGCTTTCTATCTGAATGTGTGTGAGCATATCGGAAGCCGGTTTCTTACGCTTAGCGTAAACTTTCTCGAGACTCTCAGGACTCCAGTGTCCCAGGAAATCCGCATCGAAAGAGACGATCAGTTCAGTTTTTGAAAGCTCATAATAAGGCAAGGCCCTTGTGCCTAATATTTCCTCGGTAGCTTCCAGAGCATAGGAATAAGAATAGGCATCATAAGTAACCAGGCGTGCCGTAGGGTAGATCTGTGAGAAATTCCAGAACAATTTTTTAGTTGAGGGACTTGGAAAAGAAGAGCAAAGCAAAACGATTTGTCTACCGCTTTCGTGTACTTTTTTCAGCCGTTCTGTAACATATTCATCCAATGTATCCCATGATACCGATTTTCCCTTGATCGCAGGCCCTTTTAAGCGTTCATCGTCATATAGAGAAAGCAGTGAAGCTTGTATACGCGCTGAGATGCTCTGAAAATATGGAGCGATGGTGTTAGACTCAATTTTGATAGGTCTTCCCTCGCGAGTCTTAACCAAAACACTCGCTAGGTCGAAGCCGTCGAACATCGTGGAGGCGTAGTAATTTGGTATGCCCGGTGTAATTGAATCGGGTTTTACCACATACGGAATCGAACGAATAACAGGTCCTTTACAGGCAGCCAAAGCTACCGCGGCTGTCCCGAATCCCATCCATTTGAGAAAGTCGCGACGTGTGGTTTTTTCTGCTTCAAGTTTTTTCTGATTAGAGAGAAAAACTTCCACGGGAATCTCCTGAGGGAATTCTTTTCCCGCTAGCTCTTCTCTGAGATTCTCGTTCTGCAGCTCAGGCAATCCTCTCCAGTATTTTCTCTTTGAATCCATGCTTTCAGCTGTAATTTTTTAAATTAATAATGACATTTAGCACATTCTATACCGCCCACAGCATCTACGGTAATCTTTGGATTAGCTTTACTGCCATGCTGTTTTTTCAGTTTTTCATGTAATTCGTTGAAATATTCCGTGTAATATTTATTATTCATATCTACCTCTATGGTACGATGACAACTGACGCACCAGCCCATAGTAAAATCATTCGCTATTTTTATTTTGTCCATCTCCTGTACCTCGCCATGGCAAGCTTTGCAGACTACATCTACATTTTTCGACTTTTTAATGGCGTCCTCTCCTAATATTACATGCTGCGAATGGTTAAAGTAGACGAAATCCGGCATATTATGAATACGCGTCCATCGTATGGGCTCATTTTTACCTGAGTAGGTACGCGTATTTGGATCCCATCCAATAGATTTGTAGATCTTCTGAATTTCAGAGGTATAGAAAGCTTTGTCTTTCCCCTCTTCTATATAATCCCCTTTATACTCGTTGATAATCAAGTGACAGTTCATACAAACATTAGCTGAGGGAATTCCAGAGACCTTTCCGTATTTGGCGCTCGAATGACAATATTGACAATCAATTTTGTTAATTCCCGCATGGATTTTGTGAGAAAAATAAATAGGCTGATTAGGCTGGTAACCTTTATTGACATCGATATTCATCAGAAAATCCCATAGCCCGAAAAGTGATAAAAGAAATAGCGCCCCTATCAAGGAATAGCCAAGAGTGCGGTATTTTTCAAGAATCTCGGGGATATTTATTGATATTTTCTTCTTACTTGCTTTGTATTCATCAAAAGTTTTGGCGTTGAGAACGCGGATTAGCGTGTAAATTCTAATCAGAATTAACAGCAATATAACCGATAGTACTGCAAATCCTATTAGGATTAGTTTTGTATAAGTTCCGCTTGAAGGATCTTGTAAATTTTTACCGTTTGTTTCAGAAGGAGTTTTTTCCTCTTTAGGTCCTGGAGGATTCTTAATAAAAGAAAGAATGTCGTCAATATCAGTTTCGGAGAGCTGAGGAAACAGATTCATTTCTACCTTACCATACTCTTCATAAATGGCAAGGGCGTCTTTATCTCCGCTTTCTCTTAAAGCTTTATTGTTCTTAATCCATTTGTGAAGCCAATCGCGGCTTCTTTTTTCGGTGACGCGAGAAAGAGCGGGGCCTATAAGTTTTTTTGTAAGGTCAGTGGCATGGCATGCTGTACAATTGGTCTTATAAAGAGAAGCGCCGTTCTCGGCATTCCCTTTAATTTTATTCTGTGCCCTGAGCGTTTGAAAAGCAATAGAAAAAAAGACACCTAGAGCGATTAATAAATGTATTTCCTTTCGTGAATCTTTCATTTAAAGGGAAAATGATTGTAGTGGTTAATAACCTACCTTGCTTTAACGGAGCAAAAGTAGAATAAAGCAAAAAAGTATACGAGTGCTTTTTGAGGTGTTCTCAGTTTCTGAGTTAAATTTATAATCGTTCTAAATAATATTTATATAATAAATATATATATACGATATACATGTGATATATTCAAAAATATTAATAATTAATAATTAATATAGTGTATTTAATATTTTTTATTTTGACTTTTTCGCTAAAATCACAAGATGCTCCCGACTAAGCACCAATAGGTCAATGGGGGCTTGACACCGATACGAATGTTTTGGCTTTTCATTACAAGATGAATATTAACCATAAAAGAAAATCGTTTCCTAAGAATAGCCCATTTTACAGAAAAAATCCCTTTTGAAAAAAGAGATTTTCAGGAAAAAAGAAAGCATGCGGATAAAAATTTACCTGTTAAAAAAGATATGAGTGCCCGGACTTTTATTCTAGGCAAAAAGATTACAAACTTCGGGTGTTTTGCACTAAAGATCGCGATCAGGCTTATCCCTTACTAAGGGAATGGAGTCAATCGTACCAGGATTTACACTCTCAAATTGTTTTTCAACGACCTGATTATAAAATATGACTAAGTAGTTATAAACATAAGCAAATTGCAGGCAAAGATCTGCTAATGATAAGAAGTCGTGCTACTTATGCTTTTTATCCAGGATATATATTTGATAACACTATTTATTAAAAGGAGTACTTAAATTTACTTAGTGAGGATAGATTAAGCTTATTTTATATCAGCTTACAATTAAAATTTCTTATATTCGCCCAACATATTTTTTGACTTTAAAGGAAATTAGTTTTGCATGAAAATTCTTTCTACATTTCTATTTGCAATGCTGGCACTTTCTACCTCAAACGTACAGATTAGTTTTACGGAATATACTTTAGATAATGGATTACATGTAATTCTGCATCAGAACCGTACAAATCCTATAGTAACTGTTTCTGTACTTTATCACGTGGGCTCTAAAAATGAATCGCCAAAACGTACGGGATTCGCTCATTTTTTTGAACATTTGATGTTCGAAGGCTCCGAGAATATTGGTCGCGGCGAGTTTTTTAAACACATTCAATCAAATGGAGGCACCGGAAATGCCTATACTCAACAAGATCATACCTATTATTACGAAACACTTCCTTCCAACCAATTGAAGCTGGCGCTCTGGCTCGAATCCGAACGTATGCTCCATGCTCGTGTGGATCAAAAAGGAATAGACACTCAAAGAGAAGTAGTAAAAGAAGAAAAGCGCATGCGTTATGATAACCAACCTTACAATATCGCCTTCTGGGAAGAAATTCCAGCTTTGCTTTTTAAAAAACATCCTTACCGATTTTCTGTTATCGGTTCTATGGAAGACCTGAATGCGGCCAAGGAAGAGGATTATAAAAAATTTTACGAAATTTTTTATGTGCCCAATAATGCTACGCTAACCATTGCCGGAAATATAAATCTAGAGGAAGCCAAAAAATGGATAGAGGCCTACTTCGGCACCATACCGAAGGGTAAGATTGTTATTCCAAGGCCTCATGTACTGGAAGCGCCTCTTACTTCCGAAGTTGTTTCGATCTATCAAGATAAAAACGCTCAGGTACCTGCGGTGATCTTAGCTTACAGAGCTCCTAAAAAAACAGATAAAGACGCTTACGTATTAAAGATTATAGATAGGATTCTCTCGAGTGGAGAGAGCTCACGGATTGCGAAGAATGTAGTAAATAAAAGACAGTTGGCTTCCGAGGCAGGCGCTTTTTTATCTGATATGGAAGATTATGGTATCTTTCTCATATATGCCATCACTAACTCCGGTGTACCCTTAGATGAGGTAGTGAATGCGCTCGATGAAGAAATCGATCGATTGAAAAAAGACGGCATAGGACAAAAAGAACTGGAAAAGCAGATTAATGCTTTAGAAAAATCTTTTATTGATGGAAATAACTTTATGGAAGACGTGGCGCATAATCTCTCTAATTATCATGTGTATTTTAAGAATACCAATATGATCAATACGGTGATAAATAAATATCAGTCGATCTCTGTTGAGGATATAAAACGCGTGACTAATCGATACTTAAATAATTTCCAGCGGGTTCGTTTGTATAATCTTCCGAAGTCTCAATAAAATTTCTATACGATGAAATTTCATTATTCAATAATTTTTGTACTTATGTTTAGTTCCTTCATAGGAAGTTTTGCTCAAATCGATCGTAAAAATCCGCCCAAAGGGGATCCTCCTTCTGTGATCAGAATTTCTAAACCTCAGGTCTTTCGTTTGAAAAATGGGCTAACCGTCCTATGCGTGGAAGACCATAAATACCCTGTTGTACGTCTCTCCCTTGCTTTTGACCGCGATCCCTTATCTCAGGGGGATAAAGCTGGTATAAAAGATATATTCGGCGAAATGCTCAGGTCAGGAACGAAAAAACATACTAAGGAGCAATTTGATGAAGAAATAGATCAGATGGGCACTTCGTTATATTCTTCATTTTCTCGAATTTACCTCTCATCACTTAAGCGTTATTTTGTGCCTTCCTTGGCTTTGATGAACGAAATGGTTCTTGAACCTCGATTTGATAACACTCAAGAGTTTAAAAAGCTTATCAAACGGAGCCTTACTAAACTCGAGATGAGCGAAAAAGACCCTGAGGCTGTTTCAGCGCGCGTTCGAAATAAACTTTATTACGGGAATCATCCTTATGCAGAATATGCTAGCGATGAGAGCCTTAAGAATATCCAGTTGAAAGATTTTCGCGTGTTTTATGAGAAATTCTTCGGGCCTGAAGAAGCCTATCTGACTTTTGTAGGAGATATTACCAAAGAAGAGGCTTATAAATTAGCTGAAGAATATTTTTCTAACTGGAAAACCCACCCAATATCCTCGAAAAAATATCAATTACCCTTGCCGCTTTCTGCGATAGAGATCGATATGGTGGATTTACCTTCTTCAACACAAGCTGTAATAAATGTAGGTGCTCCCGTTAATTTTAAAAAATCTTCTCCCGATTATTTTTCCGCCAGCCTTGCTAACAGAATCTTAGGCGGAGGATCGCAAGGCCGTCTATTTTTAAACTTACGAGAGGATAAAGGCTATACTTACGGCGCCTATTCAAGTTTGATACCCAATAAAGATATCGGATCGTTCCGAGCGGGCGCGCAAGTGCGCACTGAAGTGGTAGCTCTTGCCGTTGAGGAGTTTTTAAAGGAAATAAGAAGAATAAAAGAACCTATAGAAGAAAAAGAGCTTACATCCTTCAAGAACGAAATGTCAGGAAATTTTGTTCTTGCTTTGGAGGATCCACAGAGCGCAGCTCGCTTTATCGTGGAAGAATTTACCGAGTCGCTTTCTGAAAATTTTTATCAGAATTATCTCAAAAGTTTACAATCGGTAACTGCATCTGAGGTTACTCAGGCGGCGAAAAAATATATCTCTGATCATCTTCGCGTGCTTGTGGTAGGAGATCTGCAAAAGATCATGCCATCGATAAAAAAAATGGGTTATCCTGTTCACCTATTTGATAAGTTTGGCCAGCCTCTTTAATGCTCTTTCTTTATATAATATTATTTCTTTTCGGAATTTACTTTCCGAGTAAGCTTAAAAAGCTATGTCCCTTACAGAAGAGAAAACCCATATTCTTGGAGAGCGAATCATTTCGGTCTTGAGATCCATTTATGATCCCGAAATTCCTGTAGATGTCTATGAATTAGGGCTAATTTATGATGTTCAGATAAGTGATGAGGCAGATATAAAGATTATTATGACACTAACCACTCCCAATTGTCCTGTGGCTGAAACTCTTCCTGAGGAGGTAAAGCAAAAAGTTCAAGCTATTGATGAAGTGCGGGAGGTAGATCTGACTTTAACCTTCGATCCTCCCTGGAGCTCTGAAATGCTTAGCGAGGAAGCACGCTTGGAGCTGGGCATGTTATAAGAACTTTTCTCATTTTTAATAAAATATTTTATGACTTTTATTATATTGTTTTCACTGTTTCTGATTGGAAGCCTAGGTATGATTTTTGTCGTTAAACAACAGAGCGCCGCTATTGTAGAGCGTTTTGGGCGTTTCGTAGGCATTCGTCAGGCGGGCTTGCAATTGAAACTTCCTTTATTTGATCAGGTAGTAGGTCTTATTTCTTTGAGAATACAACAACTCGATGTGACTATAGAGACCAAGACTAAAGATAATGTATTTGTTCACCTTAAGGTGTCGGTGCAATTTAAGGTTATCAAAGATAAAGCTTATGAGGCTTTTTATAAACTTGAAAATCCTCATGAACAGATTACCGCTTATGTATTTGACGTGGTTCGTGCTGAGGTGCCTAAAATGCGTCTTGACGATGTTTTTGAACGAAAAGATGATATTGCCCTGGCCGTTAAGAGGGAGCTTGATGAGGCTATGCATAATTATGGTTATTCGATCATTAAAGCACTGGTAACTGATATCAATCCCGATGAACAAGTCAAGCAAGCGATGAATCGTATTAATACAGCTGAGCGTGAAAAAGTAGCCGCAGAGTATGAAGCGGAAGCCGAGCGCATCAAAATCGTCGCCAAAGCCAAGGCCGAGGCTCAGAGCAAACAACTGCAAGGAAAAGGTATCGCCGATCAAAGACGAGAAATTGCCAAAGGGCTGCTTGAATCGGTAGAAGTGCTTAACAATGTAGGTATCAATTCGCAAGAAGCGTCGGCTCTGATCGTTGTAACTCAACATTATGATACCTTGCAGTCAATGGGTGAGGGTACTAATACCAATTTGATTTTGCTGCCCAATTCACCTGGAGCCGCCAGTGAAATGCTCAATACCATGGTGGCTTCTTTCAGCGCTTCTAGTCAGATTGGCGATGCCATGAAAAACTCCGGGAAAAAGCCTACAGATAAGGTGTGATTTAAAACATAGCGATTAATTATGGAAATATCAGGAAGAGTAAAAAAAATTTCAGACACTCAAACTTTTGCTAGCGGCTTTAGAAAGCGTGAATTGGTGCTTATTACCGAAGAGCAGTATCCTCAACATATACTCGTAGAATTTGTTCAGGACAAGACCGAACTGCTCGATGCATTGATGCCCGATGATCAGGTGAAAATCTCAATCAATTTGCGTGGCAGAGAGTGGGTCAATCCTGAAGGGGTGACAAAATATTTTAATTCCATACAGGGTTGGCGCATAGAAAAAGTTCATAATCAAACACTTCATTCTTCAGTAAGCGCGCCTTCTGTACCTCCTGTATCAGATAGTGCCGTTGCCTCTTCGGAAAACGAATTTGATGATTTGCCTTTTTGAGAATCTTCTTTTAGAAGTGATTGCGCAATAAGATCTTTCTCTAGGTACCATCCGCGTGCAGGCGAATATTCCCTTCCATAGTAAATGATTTGCAGATGAAGTTTATTCCATAATTCTCTGGGAAATAAATTTTTAGCGTCCTTTTCTGTCTGTTCAACGCTCTTTCCACTGCTCAGACCCCAGCGATACATAAGTCGGTGTATATGTGTGTCTACAGGAAAGGCTGTCTTACTAAAGGCTTGGGACATCACCACTGATGCGGTCTTATGTCCTACACCGGGTAGTTTTTCCAGCTCTTCAAAACTGTCCGGCACTTGTCCATGGTGTTTTTCTATCAATATTTTGGAAAGCGCTTGGATATTTTTTGCTTTACTATTATATAATCCTATTTTTTTGATTAACTCGCTGATTTTTTTAACCTCTAGCGCGGCCATTTTTTCAGGCGTATCGGCCTTGGTGAAAAGATCAGAACTGATCTCATTTACTTTTTTATCTGTGCTTTGCGCTGAGAGGAGTACTGAAATAAGCAGAGTAAAGGGATCTTTATGCTGCAATGGAATCGAAGGATTTGGATAAAGTGATTCTAAAATGTTGATAATTAGGTTAATTCTATCTTTCATCTGGATTTAAAATATCTCGAGAGTTATATAAACATTATAATAGTGTTTTTTGCTGTTTTCCATGCTCCGGAATTTTTTAAAGATATCTTTATATTGATCAGGGTAGAAGTTTACAAAACTATTATTTTGTTGGTTTTTAATTGTTTTAGATATAGCTTATAAAAGGGCACACTTAATTTGAAATCTTTAAAATATCGTCGATTAAATAAGCTTGCTTAGAGGGAGATTTTAGGGTTTAAAACAGTTTAAAAATAGCCTGAAAATCTGTATTTTTATGCATTAAAATAAAGATACATACATGTTAAAAGCAGGCGATAAAATTCCTCATTTCGATGGGGTAGATCAAGACGGTAAAAAGATAAATGTAACGGATTACAGAGGAAAAAAATTGATAATATTTTTTTATCCAAGAGCCAGCACACCTGGCTGTACCGCGGAAGCCTGCAGTTTGAGAGATTATTACCAAAGCTTACAGGATCAAAACTACGAATTACTCGGAGTAAGCGCAGATTCGCCTGAGCGACAGAAAAAATTTCGTGAAAATTATCGCTTGCCTTTTCTCTTGCTCGCTGATGAAGGTAAAGAGGTCATTAGGGCTTTTGAAGCCTGGGGGTCCAAGAAATTTTTAGGTAAATCTTACGAGGGCATTCTTAGAAAAACTTTTATCATCGATGAGAAGGGATATATCTCGCGTATTATCGATAATGTAAAGACCAAAGATCATGCTTTACAAATTATGAAACAACAATAATAATACACAAAAAAATATGGGTGAAGATTTAGAGCAGAAGAAAAAAGCGCTTCAGCTTGTTCTCGATAAAATGGATAAAACCTATGGCAAAGGAACTGTCATGCGTATGGGAGATTCCGCTATAGAAGAAGTGGAAGTTATTCCATCCGGTTCTTTAAATCTCGACAGAGCGCTGGGCGTGGCAGGTTATCCCCGGGGTCGTGTTGTAGAAATTTATGGTCCGGAATCTTCGGGAAAAACCACCCTTGCACTGCATGCCATCGCGCAAGCTCAGAAAAATGGTGGACTGGCTGCTTTTATAGATGCCGAGCATGCCTTTGATCGTGTGTACGCGCAGAAATTAGGCGTGAATGTTGATGATCTCATCATCTCTCAACCTGACCATGGTGAACAAGCCCTTGAAATAGCAGATAATCTTATTCGTTCAGGCGCTATTGATATCATTGTTATCGATTCAGTAGCTGCTCTTACCCCACGTAGCGAAATTGAAGGAGAAATGGGTGATTCTAAAGTGGGCCTGCAAGCGCGTTTAATGTCTCAGGCACTTAGAAAATTAACGGGTAGCATCAGTAAAACAAAATGTACAGCTTTTTTTATCAATCAATTAAGAGAAAAAATTGGCGTTATGTTTGGAAATCCGGAAACCACTACCGGAGGAAACGCTCTGAAATTTTACTCATCAATCCGTCTGGATGTCCGTCGAGGGGTACAGATTAAAAATGGTGAAGAAACCATAGGAAATCGTACCCGCGTAAGAGTAGTAAAAAATAAGGTGGCTCCACCTTTTAGAACTGCTGAGTTTGATATCATGTATGGTGAGGGTATCTCACGTACCGGAGAGGTGCTTGACTTGGGTGTTGAAATGGGTATTATCAAAAAGAGCGGTTCCTGGTTTAGTTATGGAGAGGTGCGTTTGGGTCAGGGGCGTGATACGGTCAAAGAACTACTTAAGGATAAAGATGAGTTGCGTGAAGAAATAGAACAAGTCATTCAGGAAAACTTAACGATTAAGGTATAGAAAATTTATATATGAGAATCACTTTCCTGGGCACGGGCACCTCACAAGGCGTCCCTGTTATTGGATGTACCCACCCTGTATGTCTTTCACAAGATCCCAGAGATAGACGCACGCGAAGCTCCATTCTTATAGAAAAAGGCAATAAAAATCTGCTTATAGACTGCGGTCCCGATTTTCGTATGCAGATGCTGAAAAATCGTAAAGATTGTATAGATGCTCTCTTGCTTACTCACGAACATAATGATCATCTAGCAGGTCTTGATGATTTGCGCCCAATTTATTTTAAAGCTAAGAAACCTATTCCTGTATATGCCCTGGAACGGGTTCTTGAGGAGGTTAAGTATCGTTTTTCTTATATTTTTTCAGAGAAAAAATTTGCAGGAAAACCTGAACTTTCGCTTCTTTCTATAAAGAGTCAGGAAATTTTTGATGTAGAAGGGTTCAGGATTCTGTCATTAGAGGTACAGCACAATGATTTATTTATCTTGGGGTACCGTATAGGCCGGTTTGCTTATATTACCGATGCTAGCTTTCTTCCAGAGACCACTATAGAGTCCTTAAAAAATATTGAGTTTTTGGTGTTGAATACTTTAAGAATTAAGCCAGAGCATCCTTCTCATTTTTCATTACCTCAGGCCTTAAATATCATTAAAAAACTTTCTCCTGAAAAGACCTATCTTACCCATATGAGTTATGAAATCGGATTTCATAAAGATTTGATCAAAGATTTACCTTCTGGTGTTTTGCCCGCTTATGATGGCTTATCAATAGAATGTTTGTATTGAACTTAAGAGCTATGCTGTCAGTAAAGACGTATAAGCGATTCATCAAGAAACTCGATAAGTGCCTGTTTTTTTTCTTTATTTCCCGTAACTTTTGAAAGACAATCCAGACTTTTTTGTCGATATCGAATTAGTTCTTTTTTTACCTCTTCTCCAATGTGCAATTTTTTAAAGATTTGCTCTACGGCATATATCTTATCTATATTGTCAGTTCTGATACTATACCAGTAGAACAATTCTTCTCTTTCTCTTTCTTTGGCCTTCGCAAGGGTTTTAAAATAAAGAATGGTTTTTTTATTTCCATAAATATCGCCTGCATGTTTTTTACCTATACGTTCGGTCTGTCCAAATACATCCAGCAGATCATCTTGTATTTGAAAGGCTATACCGATGTTTTTCCCTGTTTCATATAAATGGTTTGCATCTTCTTCACAAGCTTCAGCCAAAAGGGCACCTGTTTTTAGTGCTGATCCGATAAGTGCTGCCGTTTTATGCTGGATCATTTCAATATATTGCTGAAATATAGCTTCAGAATTTTCTTCTAGACTCATATCCATTTGCTGCCCTTCACAAACTTTTACGCCCGTATTCGAAAGCTCTCGGACTATTTTGTAAAATAGTTCTGGTTCAAGTCCTTCTAGTAGCTGATAAGCTTTGATCAGCAAAAGATCACCAGAGAGAATGGCTGTAGTTTCGTTCCATTTTTTATGCACGCTGAGGTTTCCTCTACGCAGCGGAGCTTTATCCATAATATCATCGTGAATGAGCGTGAAATTGTGGAAAAATTCAAGAGCCACAGCGGGTTTTAAAGCTTTATATATATCTCCTTCGAATATCTCCGTAGCCAACAAGCAAAGCGAGGGACGAACACGTTTTGCAGTCATTGATAAAACGTAATTAATAGGTTCATAGATATTTTCAGACATTTTATCAAAGAAATTTTTTTTAATATATTCTTCGATGAGCAGTTGATATTTTGACAGTGACTTCATAGAGATAATTTTTTTAAATATAAGTTTATATCTGTATTCTGTGATATACAAATCAAATAAGGTTTATAGGGTCTAAACCCTTATCAATCTTCCTTTAGCGTAGTTAATTTTTCTACCTTTACTCTGATAAAGTTAACTCCATGCGCCAAGCTTTTAATCTACTGTTTTCTACCCGTATAATGGCTGTTCTTCTTCTTGTTTTTGCAATTTCAATGGCAGTGGGTACCTTTTTCGAGCAGATTTATACTACAGCTACCGCCAAAGCTTTGATCTATGAAGCCAGTTGGTTTGAAACTCTTATGATACTTCTCATAGTATGCTTTATCGGAAATATTGGAAAATATCGTCTCTGGAAGAAAGAAAAATGGCCGTTGCTTATTTTTCACTTGGCTTTTGTATGGATTTTTATAGGGGGGGCCATTTCTCGGTATATCGGTTTTGAGGGAATGATGTCTATTCGCGAAGGAGCTACTTCTGAGCAAATCATTTCTGATAAAACTTTTATTAAACTCCAGGTATCTAAAGATAATCGCATTCGGGGTTATGAAATGCTTTATTTATTAGTGCCCTTGCACAGCGGATTTCAGGGGAAATTTCAGTTTGAAGAAGATATTCTTAGATTAAGAGTTATAGATTATGTTCCAGCCGCCCGTGAGATGTTTATCGAAAGTTCCAGTGGTAAACCCTTACTTAAAGTTGTGACTACAGCTAACCAGGGTCGTGTAGAAACTTATCTTGGCAAAGGTCATTCAAAGAACTTTGGCATGCTTTCTATCAGTTTTTCAGGATACTTGGGACCCAATACCTTACAAGTCTATGAGAAAAACGGAAAGTTATATCTTCTTTCCCCCTTTGAGGGTAGTTATACTATTATGGCCACAGGTGCCAGAGGGCATATACAAAAGGGAGTACCTTCTGAGCTGCATCTCAGAGCGCTTTATCAGGTGGGCTCTGTGCAATGGGTGATTCCAGATCCGGTGCGTTATGGTATTTTAAAGTATACTTCGGCGCCCAAATCCCAGCAGGAAAATTTTCCTGATGCTATTACTGCAGAAATTTCAAGCGGTGATCTGTCAAAGACCCTTACATTTTTCGGGAAAAAAGGCCAACTTGATATGAATGGGCAGATTCTTTTAGGCGATAAACAAATCTCTATCGGCTATGGATCTATTTTGATGCATACCCCTTTTGCAATTCGTTTAAACCGCTTTGAGCTCGAGCGCTACCCCGGTTCTTCCAGTCCTTCTTCTTTTGCAAGCGAGTTGACCCTTATTGACGGGGATCGCGAACAAAACATGCGGATTTTCATGAATAATGTGATAGATTATAAAGGTTATCGTTTTTTTCAATCGGGCTATGATCCAGACGCCAAGGGCACACATCTTTCTGTTAATCATGACTATTGGGGGACCCTCATTTCTTACATGGGTTATGCGCTATTGGCCTTAGGTATGTTTTTAAGTCTTTTTTGGCGAGGCACGCGTTTCTGGAAATTAAGGCGCACTTTACTTAAAACCTCCGGTGAAAAAATACTGTTTCTCATTCTTTTACTTCCATTTTTTACAAGTATCCAGGCTCAGCATCGTCCTTCTTCTGTTAAAATGATAGAGCTGGAAAAACTTATTGGCTCTTATCCGGAAGTGCCAAAAGCGCATTTGGACAAATTCAGTCGTTGGCTTGTTCAGGACCAGGGAGGGCGTATTAAGCCCGTACATACTATGGCCCTGGAATTGCTCCGAAAAATCTACAAGCGAGATCAAATAAGGGGCTGGAGCGCTGTGCAGTGGATGCTCGCAATTCATCAGGACCCTACCCTTTGGACACAGGCTCCCTTTATTAAAGTAGGCAATAAAGGTGGAAATAAATTATTAAAGATTACTAAGGCTGATAAGCATGATTGTACCTCACTGATAAATCTTTATTATTTTGAGCCGCGCACCGGGCAGGTAGATTTTATATTGCAAAGAGATTATAAGCAGGCTTTTTCAAAAAGTCCTGCCCAGCGTAATGAGTATGATAAAGCGCTTATAGATTTGAACGAGCGCATAGGTATTATATCGGGAATTTTGCAGGGGCAATATTTGCGTGTTTTCCCTATTCCGAAAGACCCTGACCATACCTGGACCGGCTGGATGCGAGCAGATATGAAAATCGACACTATCGCCTTAGAGATGTTAAATGAGTATTTCGTCGCGCTCACCGAGGCACAAAAGTCGGGTCTCTGGCAAGAAGCGGATCATTTGCTTAAAAAAATCAGCGATTATCAGCAGCGCTATGGCCGTGAAATCTTGCCTTCATCCTCCAGGGTTGAGGCTGAGGTATTTTACAATAACGCAAATATTTTTTATAGATCTATGCTAGCCTACGCTCTACTAGGGGCGCTTTTACTACTACTGGCCTTTGCTAGACTTTTTTTCTTTTCATCTATGATGCGATTATCAGCTCGCGTCCTTATTGTTCTTATATGCCTGACTTTTTTAATCCATGCTTTTGGCTTAGGGCTACGTTGGTATATTTCCGGACATGCTCCTTGGAGCAATGGCTATGAATCAGCGGTTTTTATCAGCTGGTGTATGATTCTATCAAGCTGGATTTTTTATCGTAAAGGCAATCTTTTTATCCCATCTATCGCAGCCCTTTCTGCTACTGCTTTATTGGGTGTAGCCCATGGCAATCTTATGAGTCCGGAAGTGACCCATTTGGTACCAGTGCTTAAATCTTACTGGTTGATGGTTCATGTGGCGATCATTACCTCAAGCTACGGTTTTTTTGCCGTAGGCGGATTTTTAGGCTTAACCGTATTAATATTATATGTTTTGCAACCTTTTACAAAACGTTCTATTTCTGAAAATATTATTAAAGAATTGACCCTGATCAATGAAATGACCCTTATGGTGGGCTTATTTCTATTAACTATCGGAACTTTTTTGGGAGGAGTTTGGGCCAATGAAAGTTGGGGGCGCTATTGGAGCTGGGATCCCAAAGAAACCTGGGCTTTTATAAGTGTAATGGTCTACACCTTTGTCTTACACATGCGACTGGTTCCCGGTTTGAGGGGGATTTTTGCTTTTAATTTTGCAAGTATTCTCTCGCTTGCTTCTATTGTCATGACTTATTTTGGGGTCAACTATTACTTATCAGGTTTGCACTCCTATGCCAAAGGAGACCCCATCCCTATTCCCTTCTGGATTTATTATGTAATTTTTTCCATTTTTCTTATCGCAGTTATGGCGCAATACCAGATTCGCAAGTCTTTAAGGAGCTATAAATAATTTTTGAGAATCACATCTTGAAATTCATCACTTTTCTATGTTTTGAGTTTCTAATTTTAATTTAGATTTAATAATAAAAAATCACATTTGTCCTCGTTAAATTCTTATTAATATCATAAATCGATGAAAGACAGTATATCAATTTTTATTCCTTTCGGGCTGTTTTATCTCGAGTGCACAGGGACTCAAAACATTCTATTATTGAAAGGTGTATGATCCCAAGGGACAAGTTTTGTCCAGAATCTGTTTGTTCTTGTTAAAACAAGGACAGGAAAACACATAGCAGCCGAGAAAACTTTTTTATAAGTTCCATCGGAACTTATCGCTATGAGAAGATCGAAAGTGGCTGTTACATGCTAAAATTGAGCATATGGGTTATACATCAATCAGCAAAATCGTGAACCGTGGCAGAATGACAAAAAAATCAACATAATCCTGAATACATAGATCAAATCGATGTTGTTTCAGGTTTTATAAATAATAATCTGACGTTTCCTGAGTTGGGGAAATCTATCTTTACTAAAAGCGATTATTAATGATACCTTTAAGATAAAGTAAAGAGGTATTGGATCCTCGGATGAGGTATCCATAAAACTGCCAAATTATACTATCATAAAAGTTTCTCTGGGGTATCAGTATAAGAAAACGATTGAGCTTTTACAGTCATGATCTCTATTGGACCAATATACTTACAGAAGCTTCTATATCAACCCTATCGATCCGAGAAACTATTCCTTAGCTTTGCAGTATCATTTTTAAGATTTCTAAATTTGACAAGAAGGGGACAAGTTTGGCTGCTCTTTTCTGATAGTTGGAAAAGAGTGGTTCTTGATAGCTGGTCCTCTGTTTTTTTTTTGAGCGTCATCTCTTGCATAATGAAGATATAGCCTGCGAAGCAGCTTAAAAATTTATCTTAAAAACTATAGCACTTATGATCTTCTCTACAGAAAAGCGTTTAACTTGAAAAAATATTTTCTATACTTCACGTCCTAATTCTTTGTTGATCTTATTTTTCAAATCGATTAATCTGCAAATCTCTTTCAGAGATAGATCTGCATCGTTTGCTTGTTTTAAGGCATCTTTCCGCTTTTCGATAAGTTTTGAGATATAGTGGGCTTTATAGCGTAAGAGCGCCTGTTGAAAATAATGGGTTAATTTTTTCTCCCTGGGTATTATATGAATTCCTTTCTTATCAAAACGCGCCAGCTGGTCAGGCTCCACTAATTTTGAAGAGATAAAACGCGCTAATGTCTCATCGTTTAGCTCAAGGAAATAATTGACTGTTCTATATTCATTTTTTGCAAGGCCTTCCTGAATTTCCCTAAAAATTTTTTGATAAAAGGGATTAGAAAATCCCATGTGATCTGCATCGAAATGCTCAATTACTTCCTGAATAATATTCCGCTCTTTTGAGAGGCCTTCAACAGCCGGAAGCGGATGCTCGCCGTGCAGCAGCATCAAACTGATAAGTTCTTCCTCAAGAATTTCAAGCGGATCTATCTCATCGGTACTTTCTAGGTTGATTTGAATTTTTGCACGGATACTTTCCTGTCGAAACTTTTTTTCTTCTTCCCTCAGGCTTTTTCGATCGATCTGGGCGAGCTCCTGAAAAAGCACTCGCTCGCTTATTTCCAACATTTTCGCTGTTTCTTTTATGTATACTTCACGGCGAATCAAATTAGACGTCTTCGAAATGCTCTCCACTACATCTCGAATCAGCGTAGCATGCTTTATGGGGTCATTTTTACCTTTTTTAAGGAGAAGCTGGGTTTTGAAATGTATAAAGTCTTGACTTTCTTCCTTAAGAAAAGCGATAAGATCCGAGGAGGTATGGCTGCGCGCGAAAGAATCGGGATCTTCTCCGTCAGGAAATAAAAGTACGCGTACGTTCATTTCCTGCTCTAAAATCAGATCTATTCCCCGAAGGGCTGCCTTAATACCTGCTGAGTCTCCATCATAGAGTAAAACTATATTGGTTGTGAGTCTTTTGATCAGACAGATTTGATCCACCGTAAGAGCCGTTCCGGAAGAAGCCACCACATTTTGCACGCCGGCTTGATAGAGAGAAATCATATCAGTATAACCTTCTACTAGATGGCAGTTACCTTCCTTTAAAATGGCTTGCTTGGCCTGATGAATGCCATAGAGAATCTGGCTTTTATGATAGATATTACTTTCAGGTGAGTTGAGGTATTTCGCCGCGTGGGCGTTTGACCTGAGAATTCTGCCGCCAAAGCCCAGGACTCTGCCTGAAAAACTATGAATAGGGAAGATAATGCGTCCGCGAAACCGATCAAATACCTCTTCACTCTTTATGATACTGAGCCCAGACTTTTCCAGATATTCCATTTGAAAACCTTCTTTAAGGGCTCTTTCGGTAAAACGTTTGCGATCTTCCGTGGCGTAACCGAGTTGAAATTTTTCGATCGTCTCCTCGCTAAAACCTCGCTCTTTTAAATAGCTCAACCCTATATTGCATTCTTCCTGGCTTTCTTTTAATTGCTCTCTGAAAAAGCGTTGTGCATATTCCTGAATGATGTAAAGGCTTTCTTTTTCATTGGCCGTTTGTTCTTCTCCGGCTGAGCGCATTTTTTCTTCCTTGAATTCAATATTGTACTTCCTGGCCAGGTAGCCGAGCGCCTCAAGATAGGTAAAATGCTCATGTTCCATGAGAAAGCTCACTACATTACCTCCTTTTCCCGAGCTAAAATCTTTCCAGATTTGTTTGGCCGGGGAGACTACAAAAGATGGGGTGCGCTCATTCGCGAAAGGGCTTAGGCCCTTATAAGCGCTGCCACTTTTTTTCAGCTGTACAAAATCTCCAATGACTTCTTCTACCAGAGCTCTGGAAAAGATTTGATCTATGGTATCTTGAGAAATCATATGCCGATCTTATATTGAGAGAGTTGAAAATTACAATCTTTTTATGGATTCTACATCTCTTCTTCTTTTTTCCGTATATTCCCTTTGATTCGTTGGCTCTCCTGAATTTGCTCATGAGCGTCCTGTGGGGAGGTTAATCCTTGATAGGATGATTGCCGTAGAGATTGCTCTCCTTATAAATTACTGAAGAGAATTTTCGGGCATTTAGCAAATCATCAAAAGACACCTGTGTAGGTCCATCGTCATTAAGAGCTTAATATATTATATTCTTCCTCTTATATCTTTTATGAGTTGATAAAGATCAGGAGCCATGGAAACGAGTCGCCAGAAGGCAATAGCATAATTCGCCCATGCGACGATCCATATACCGTATTCCCTTGATCTTGAACATGTTTATGTCACTGCTCTTAACATCGTGACGGTCTGTATACTCATCAGTGAGTATTCCTCCCCGATTGAGAATTTCCCAGCCTGCGTCTGTGGTGTCAATACGTTGGTTTTTTTAAGTAAATCAGCTTCGTTGACCCTGTTTTTAAACGTCTCATTTTCATATATTTACTTTATTTTTCCTTTTTTTTATATCTTCAATTAATCCCTGTAAAAAGAGATTTTCGGGGATTGATCAGCTTATCATTATCATAGTAATAGATTTGATTGACTTTTTCATTCAGGTCAACGATTTCCTATACCACTTTGGACCAAGCTATGTCTTTTTCCTCTACCTCAGGATAAGGCGTAGATTCATCTTCTTCTTCTTTCTCTTGAAGTGTTTTTCTAAATTCTTCCGGTGAGTTAGCCTTTAAAAGGCTTTGAGATCATATTTTTATATTTATGAGTATAACGGAAATCAGAAAAAGCTTTTTTGTATTCATGATACGTATGTCCAGGATTTACGGTAAAATCGCTTACGATAAGTTTTACCGAAAACTCAAAGCCGGGAATCTGCGCACCTATGCTCACTTTTTCCAGTGAGATTTCCGGAATTTACTGTTCGGCTTCTCCGTCTATCCTTCCTTGATTGGAAGGTAATTCTTAATTCGGAAATTCTTTTTGCGAAATAATCTTTCCCGTAGTGGTTTTTGCGCTTAATGTGAAATCCACAGTATTGTCTTTTCCGGGGCTATATACCAAGCGGACAATTCCTATTTTAGATAGTTTTCCTGTAGAGGCGCTCATCGAGAGGTTTGCCGAGGGCAAACCCTGGAATAGAGCTAGAATAGGTTATCTACTCCACGGGTAAACCACATTCATTTTATCCGCTGATATGACGCTCTCTGAGGTTTTTTCATAAATCTTATTTTCTACGTATCGTTTATCTTTATCTGCTATAACCTGATAATTATAGGAAATAGGTATCGTTTGTTCATTTTCCAAAACTTGTATCCCTAAGGAAGTGTCACGAATGGCCAGAGCTATTTTTTCTTGCGCTTTTTCTCCACGCATAAGCATTTTCGGCCCAAACACCATTGCTTCGAATTGATTCACAGCTATATCCTCCTCTAATTTTCCCCTGAGCATTGAAAGGAAAGTCCGAAATTCTTCATTTCGGATATCCATTTGGATTTTTGAAAAATTGGTAAGCGAGGCAATGAAAGGTTATCTGAAAAATCTGTTTTCCAGCTAGGAGTCTTTTTTATCAGTCTCATTTGAGTTAGAGTAAAATGAGGAGACATGCGCGCGAAAATTCTCTATTTCGTTTTTAAATCTTTGTACTCGTGCATTGGGCTTACCTGCATCAAAAAAATTATCCACATAATGACTGGATTCCATTCGCCGATAATCAAAACTCTGCACTTTTTCATCAAGGCTGGCGCTTTCTTTTAAAGTATCTTTTAAGGATTCAATCTACTGGTAAAAACCTTCAGATAGTTTTTTTATATCGAATGCTTTTTTGTATATCTTAATGTATTTTTTAAGATTTTTTGCAGACTTTTTCTTAATATTTTCATAAAACAACTCGTTGTCCTCGCCCATTTTTCAGCTATCCTCTTCAAGCTTTGATTGGTGTAATCAAAAGATCTCAACACCTCACGGTCTATATTCATCATCATCATAGCGATGAATATCAGATACATCAAGTTGATCATTTTTGACGAGGTGAGATTTTATGTTGAGACATTTTTAGCGCTTAAGATAGATTTTGAGTTCGACTTATAGTGGCGAGCATGCTTTCATAGATCTTATTCATGGTCGATAATTTATTGCTAAGAGCTTTCAGTGTATTAAAAATCTGGTCTCTCTAAGGCTTTGTTTCCATGCTTTAAGCATGTCCTGTACAGCCTTCGGAGGAAGGCGTGTCTTTTTCATTTATCCAGAGCAGTTAGATCGGTGCTATTCTGAGCAATTCTATACTTTCATGTAATTGCTTGAAAGATTCACTTGAGAGAACGTTTTCATATGAGAGTTCAGGGTAGACACGCTCCCAGGCGTACTTTCCGGCAAAGGGGGTCGAAAATCACCTCAACGATCATCTTAGAATAGCATAATCACCCCAGGAAGCATGTGATAGCTTTCCTACTACTCCTAAAATGACGATAAAAACTCCAATTCTATAAACGACATTGAATATCTTGTCCTATTTGTTAGCTTTTAATGCCATGATTGTTTATTTTATTTTTTTCCTGCTTTACTCTGTAATAGCGTTTTCAGGTATGGGCTGTATGGTTTAAAATCCTATGTAAATACGCTATGAATCAGCGTATTACAAATCACGTACGCCTACTTGTAGATAATATCTGATATCCTTCCAGGAGCCTCCTTTTATAACTTTTTTTTTGATTTTTATCTCTATATAAATGTAAGGGTTTAAAGTAGCGGTGCTCTTATAAGCATCATTATTAAAATAGGAAAGCGTCCATATCATACAAACCGTAACCGTTAGGCGAGAAAGATCTCACTTTGGTTGGTATACATATGGTCTTTTTTTCCTTCCAGATTAATTCCCTCGTCGCGAGGCTTGAAGTTAGCCAGAAAACATCCCCTATCATCTGTTAAATAGGTTTCTCCCTATGGATAAGTGCCATTGCTAAGGCCCCATCCAGGCGGTGTATTCCTAGGCCCAAGGTGTGTAGTATCGGGATGTACTTCAATTTCCTCACGAATGATATGCTCTTTCAAGTGGTTTTCCGCTCTTAAGTGCGGATTCGGTGTCTATCCATTTGTAGGCGTATTTAAGTTTTTTTTTCGGATCGATGGATTTTTCTCCGTCTATTCTCTGATCAGGTGGATAGTAAAAAGATTCTATCACTTCGGTATAACTCACATTAGGATATTTTTTCAGATCCCATTCCAGCGGTACGTCCCAGTTGATTTTAGGGTCTTTCTTCTCTGTGAAATCACCCTCTCTCTCGGTACTGTTTTAACGAATATACTCTTCATAAAGACTAAGATCTTATTCCTCTTCTTTTTGAGATAGATGTATTGTCCTATGCCTTCATCTTGTTCATATCCAGCTAATTCTTCAGCCATTTTAGCAAGGAGTTCTCTGGTTAAAGAATCTCGAACCTCATAGACAAATTTTCTGTATTCGGCATTTGTAATTTCCTTATCATCCATGAAAAAACTTGACAAGGTCACGGTTCTTGAAGGAGCTGCCAGGCGATTGTTTCCACTCATATCGTAAGTCGGATTGTCCTATAATAAATGTGCCTCCAGGAATTTTAACTATTCCATAGAGGCGCTCGATATTCCAGGGTTTGATTCGTTCCGTAACGATAAGTTGGCCACGGTTTTTATTCTTTCGTTTCAGAAAATTGCAAGAAAGCATTAAAGTGAAAAGCACGATCTAGGAGAATATTTTTTTCATTTCACTTGTTTACAGAAAGCACCTAATTAAAACTAGACACTAGACATTTTTTATTCTCCAGAAAACATTTATATTTTATTTTTTTATTCTATTCTATTTTAAATTATATCTTTTATAACTATTCCACCAGCGATCTAAAATTTCACCATTGAGCGCCTTGAGGTAATCATTTTTCGAGCAGGCTACATAGTGCTTTTTTGACCGTTTATCCAGACAGGGCAATTCCATCCACCAGCGATCGGTACTTATGCTTTCGAGGAAAACTAGTGGCTCATCTTCGTGAGCTATTAGATAGCGTTTATAATCTTTTTCATTATCAAAAGCTTTATCTGGGCACCTTGCGAAATAACCTTCTATAAAGTGCCATATCATCTGCGCGATAAGTTTTGCGCTTTGGCCGTAGATATCTCGTGACGATTGATAGCCAAAAATTCCAATAGATTTTATGCGATTGCTTAGCCCGGCATATCTTGCCAAGATACATGCTTCTCTTGCGTTGAGACCATTAGGGGATCCGAAAAATTGTCCAGGAGCGTCTGCAAGGCGGATGGAGCTTATGTCAAAGCTTGCCATATCGGAGGAACGAAACACCGGCTCAGCCTCGCTAATATCTTCAATCAATGAACCCAGTCGGTGACATTCAAAATATAATTTTGAAATCATCAGATCTGCCTCTTGCGGTGCTATTAAATAGCTCTGGTAAGCTAGATGGTAATAATTGAAAAGTTTTTGCGGCTCCTGAACTATCATATGATTCAAGTGAGTTTGTGAGGTCAAAAAAGGACTTTGATCTATACCTAAATCAAAGCGACTATCTACACGCACCACTTCCATAACCTGATGAATTTCATCATGAGATCTGTATTGAGCATAGGTCAGTAAATCATTTCCTCCAATAATTATAGGCAAGATATTTTTTTTTAGCAAGGCCCCGCTTACTTGCCGCAAAGCGTATATACTATCTCCTAAAGAGGCACCCTGAAGGATGTTACCTATATCCAATAGTTTTTCTTTCCATTGACCGGTATATAAAGTATAAAGAGCCTCTCTGATATTATTTATATCGGTAGATATGGCAATTTCCTGCTCAGAATTTCTATTTTCATTCACGGTAACCAAAGCCAATTTTTCGTTATGAACTCTCCAGTCTCCACTAAAAGCTTTAAATGAATGGCACAATGAAAAAGGATGTAAACTTTCTTTCCTAGCCTGTAAAACCTGACTTTTTGAATCTAAGAAATCTTGAATCACTCCTTAAATTTTTTTCTTTTTTCCTTGGGTTTCGGTTGTGAAATAATCTTTTTACATACTTCAACATTAAGCTTTTCAAGTTGCAGATTTTTTGGGATTTTATAATTAGCCTTCCTCTGTCGGATATAGGGACCAAAACGTCCATTGATCACCTCTATAGGTGGATCAACT
Source organism: Bacteroidetes bacterium endosymbiont of Geopemphigus sp. (assembly GCF_002904345.1). GTDB lineage: Bacteria > Bacteroidota > Bacteroidia > Flavobacteriales > Blattabacteriaceae > GSPS2-BC2016. Next base: position 708,119 of record NZ_PEIH01000005.1, on the reverse strand, counting down.
TCTTCAAAACATCGAATAAGATTTTTAGCGCTTTCTTCTCGATTTCGCTCAATAAGCTCTATGGCTTGCTCTAAGGTAATTTTATAAGGGGAGTAGCCGCTTTCTTCTTTAATTGAGATGAATTTTCCATCATGCTTAATGTAGGGACCAAAGCGTCCAATACTTACGTTGATTTCATTTTCTTCAAAAGTTCCTAACTTCCTTGGAAGTTCAAATAATTGTAAGGCCTCTTCTAAAGAAATACTGTCTATATGTTGATCTTTTAATAAAGATGCGAACCTGGGCTTTTCTTCGTTCTCTACCTCACCCATTTGGATCATCGGGCCAAAACGGCCGATTCTGGCAAAAACTCTTTTGCCAGATTTAGAGTCGGTACCAAGCAATCGTTCTCCATGACTTTTTGCACTGCTTTTAGTAGCGTCCTCTACTTTTGGGTGAAAATCGCTATAAAATCTTTTAATCAATGTATTCCAAACTTCTTTGCCTTTAGCGATTTCATCGAAGCTCTCTTCTACCTTGGCGGTGAATCCGTAATCGAGAATATGTTGAAAGTTTCCTACCAGGAAATCGTTTACCACTATTCCCACATCAGTGGGAATGAGCTTTTTCTTATCTGCACCTATGATTTCTTTTTCTTGCTTTTTTAAAATGTCTCCTTGGGTAAGTGTCATGATTTCATAAGAGCGTTCGCTGCCTTCAAGATCCATAAGCTCCACATAATTTCGCCTTTGAATGGTTGAGATGGTAGGTACATAAGTGGAAGGACGTCCTATACCAAGTTCTTCTAAAGTTTTTACTAATGAGGCTTCGCTATAACGTGGAGGATGTTTAGTAAAGCGCTGCATAGAAGTGATTTTTTCGTTTTTTAACAATTCTCCTTCTTTGATTTTTGGTAATTGATCTTTAAATTCTCCTTTATTAATAATCTCACTATTTTCTTTGTATAGTTTTAAAAAACCATCAAAGGTGATCACTTGTCCTTTTGCAATAAAATCGCTTTGATCAGGCGTACGAATGTATAAGATTGTTCTTTCCAAAATCGCTTCAGACATCTGCCCGGCAAGGGTGCGCTTCCATATTAGCTCGTAAAGGCGCTGTTGTGCTATCTCCTGGCCTACCTGGAGTTTGTTTATATCTGTAGGACGGATGGCTTCGTGCGCTTCTTGTGCAGATTTATTTTTGGTAGTATATCTCCTGGGACAGGCATATTTTTCCCCGAATTGTGTAATGATATGATCTTTAACTGCAGTAATGGCATCTTCTGAGAGATTTAGACTATCGGTACGCATATAGGTGATATACCCTTCTTCATATAATTGTTGTGCCAGACGCATGGTACGTGCTACGGAATAACCTAATTTCTTTGAGGTCTCTTGTTGAAGACTTGAGGTAGTAAAAGGCGCAGAAGGACTCTTTTTCCCAGGCTTTATTACAATTTTGTAAGCACTGAATTGTGTATGCATACATTTTTTTAGAAACGCTTCTGCTTGCTCTTTGTTTTCAAAGGTGTTTTCCAATTGCGCTTTAAATTCCTCTCCTTTTTCTGAGAGAAACAGAGCGGCTACTTTGTAGAATTCTGCCGCTTTAAAAGCTCGTATATCTTTTTCACGTTCCACGATCAAGCGCACTGCCACGGATTGGACACGCCCGGCTGAAAGACCGGTTTTGATCTTTTTCCATAGCACTGGAGAGAGTTCAAAACCCACCAAACGATCAAGTACTCTGCGCGCTTGTTGCGCATCTACTAAATCTTGATTGATGGCGCGCGGCTTTTCTATCGCTTGCATAATGGCCTTTTTCGTAATCTCATGAAAAACAATGCGACGAAGCTTATTTTCAGGTATTTTTAGCTCTTTGTAAAGATGCCAGGCGATAGCCTCTCCTTCACGATCCTCATCAGAAGCTAGCCATATGGTATCAGATTTACTAGCCATAGATTGAAGTTTCTTTACAGTGCTCTTTTTATCAGGCGGCACCACATAAACGGGCTCAAAATTATTTTGAATATCTACGCCCATTCCTTTTTCAGGCAAGTCGGCAATATGCCCAAAGCTTGATGCTACCTCAAAGTCTTTACCCAAATAACCCTGTATAGTTTTGGCCTTGGCCGGAGATTCGACGATAACCAGATTTTTTGCCATTTCGATTTAAATATATTTACAAAAATATAATTTAAAAATCGGCACTCTGCTGCTCTATATAAATCAACTGTATGATCAAAGCCTTGAAAATTATGTATTATTCTAAAAAAATATCTCTCTGAGATTTTTAATCTTTATCGTAATTGGCTTTGTTAAGATTATCCCGATATTTTAAATTCGACGCTCTATCACATAATTTACCATCAAACTCAAGGCTTCTTTTGAAGAATTTTCTGGATAATTCTTAAGTATTTCTAAAGCTTCTTTACGTAATTGACTCATCCGCTCTATAGCATAGTCGAGTCCACCCTCTTTGCGAACAAACGATATGATCTCTTGTATACGTTTTTTATCTTCATTATGATTTTTTATAGAATTTATAAGCCATTTTCGGGTTTTCGAGTCGCTTTTTTCTATAACATGAATCAATGGTAGGGTCATTTTACGTTCTTTGATATCAAGGCCAGAAGGTTTCCCGATGAGAGGGTTTTGTTCATAGTCAAATAGGTCATCCTTAATCTGAAATGCTAATCCAGCAAGCTCTCCAAAGCGTCGCATTTGAATGCAGGTTTCTTTATCAGCTTCTACCGAGCTTGCACCTCCCTCACAACAAGCACTGATTAGGCTGGCGGTTTTATCTAGTATAATTTCTTCATAAATTTTTTCATTGATGTCTAGTCTTCTGGATTTTTCTATTTGAAGCAGCTCACCTTCGCTCATTTGTTTTATGGTTCTTGAGATGATCTCTAATAAGTCTGAATGATTTTTTTCTGTGGCAATCATAAGACTTCGAGAAAGTAGATAATCACCTACCAATACGGCAATCTTGTTTTTCCAGAGAGCATTAATTGAAAAAAAACTGCGTCGCATATGACTGTCATCTACTACATCATCATGTACCAGGGTAGCGGTGTGAATTAACTCTATAAGTGTGGCTGCATGATGCGTCTTTTCTACAGGTCTTCCTAGCATTTTGGCTGTAAGAAACACCAACATAGGACGCATTTGTTTGCCTTTTCTATGAATAATATAATGAGTTATTCGGTCTAAAAGTGCTACTTTACTCTGTATAGCTTGATAAAATTTTTTCTCGAAGGAATGCATTTCTTCGGCAATAGGCGCACGAATTTTTTTGATGATTTTACTCATTGATGTTTATCTATCTTGGTGTTTTGATCTGGTAGGGTAGCTGTTTTACTCAAGACTTTTTTACTCAAGAAAATAAAAATAGATTTTTTAGCAGAGACGTCCGTTTTAGTTTGCCTACGCAGCTGTAAGTGTATCCATTTTATAAATCGCCAGATCTTTTCGATAGCTAAGATTATTTCCTTTATCGGAAATATAAAGAGATCTTACTTCACAGGCAATGTTTTCCAAGTCTTTACTTTTAGCATTGATCAAATGAACGGATTGAGTAATATTCCCTGATGGTTTGTCCAGTTTATATATTTCTGCGTTTCCGTCACTGTCATTAAAAGGGTTACAGAGCATCTCGGATATATTTCGGACTTGAGCTTTTCTTTAGCTTATTTGGAAGTACAGCTACCAGATTCATTTTTTAAGGATTTCGTGAAATTTCTTGACTTCTAAGCGATACAGACCTACCAGAGCAAAACTTATTAAGCAGAAAAATCTTCATGAAATAAACACTTCGTTAGATCCTGATGGTATCAGGCTATTCTTATTAGCGAGCTGTCCACACGCCGCATCAATGTCTTTGCCCCTGCTATGACGTATCTTTCCTACAATGCCATTTTTTTCAAGGGTATGTAAATATTCCTGTAGCTTTTTCTCATTGACTTGTCTAAATTGTGATTTTCCAATAGGGTTGTACTCTATGAGATTTACTTTAGAGGGAACTGCCTTGCAGAATTTCACCAGCGCTCTAATATCTTCTTGCTGATCATTAATGCCTTCCCATATGATATATTCAATAGTAATGCGATCTTTTGTTTTTGAATACCAATACTTTAAGGAATCGAGTAATTCTGTAAGTGGAAAGTTTTTGCTAAAAGGCATAATACTATTTCTTATTTCTTCCCGGACTGCGTGTAAAGAAAGGGCTAGTTTAAAACGTGGCTCGTCATCAGCTAACCTTCGAATCATCTTGGGGATACCTGAGGTGGATAAAGTAATGCGTCGCGCGCTGATTTGTAGGTTTCTAGAAGTAATAATTCTCTCGATGGCTTTCATTACATTTTTATAATTCAACAAAGGCTCACCCATTCCCATAAATACGATATTATTTAAAGATTTTTTAAAATTCTTTCTACTTTGACTATCAAGAATTTGGACCTGATCATATATTTCGCCCACTTCCAGATTCCGCATGCGAGGTAATTGTGATGTAGCGCAGAAAGCACAATCTAAGCTGCAACCTACTTGTGAAGATATGCAGCCGGTAGAACGCTTGAGCGAAGGAATTAAGACCGATTCTATATTTTTTCCGTCGTATAGTTTAAGTCCATTCTTTAATGTTCCGTCCGAGCTATATTGAACTTCTTTTAATTCAACAGATCTTATGTAAAATCGCTCTTTAAGTTTTGCCTGCAAATCTTTTGGAAGATTGCTCATTTGATGAAATTCTTTAACACCTTGATGCCAAATCCAATAGTAGATTTGCCTGGCTCGAAAAGTTTTTTCCTCGAGCTCTTTGAGCGTCGTTTGGATTTTCTCGAGTGATAAGTTTCGAAGGTCTTTTTTTAAACGATCAGACATTTAAAAAAATCATCTATAGTATAAGCATGGCATCTCCATAGGAATAAAACTGATACTTTTCTTTTATGGCTGTTTCATAGGCTTTCATCGTTAAATCATAACCTGTAAAGGCTGAAATCATAATTAGTAAAGTGGATTTGGGCATATGAAAATTAGTGATCATACAATTGGCGATGCGAAATTCATAAGGCGGAAAAATAAATTTATTTGTCCAACCATCAAATGTATTCAGACGATTGCCCACTGATACCGAGGTTTCTATGGCACGCATAGCAGTAGTTCCTACTGCGCAAACTCGTTTTTTTCGTTCAATACCTACATTGATGATCTCACAAGCTTTGGATTGGATATGGCATTCCTCAGAATCCATTTTATGTTTGGAAAGATCTTCAACCTCAACCGTGGCAAAAGTCCCTAGTCCTATATGTAAAGTAATCTCAGCAAGCGAAACTCCTTTAATTTCCAGTCTTTTTAATAAATGTTTGGAGAAATGCAGACCAGCTGTAGGGGCTGCTACTGCACCTTCTTCTTTAGCGTAAATAGTTTGATAGCGTTCAGCGTCATTTTTGTCCACAGATCTTTTAATATATTTTGGAAGCGGAGTTTGTCCCAGAGTTCTGAGTTGTGCCTGAAATTCTTCATACGAACTATCTGAAAGAAAGCGCAGTGTTCTTCCTCTTGAGGTGGTATTATCTATGACTTCCGCTACTAGAGCATTGTCATCTTCGGTATTCTCGCCAAAATAAATTTTATTACCAATCCGTATTTTTCTGGCCGGATCTACAAGTACATCCAGTACTTTGTTTTCATGATCCAATTCTCTTAAGAGAAAAACTTCGATTCTTGCTCCCGTTTTTTCTTTATTTCCATACAATCTTGCCGGAAACACCTTAGTGTTGTTGAGAATCATAACATCTCTCTCGTCAAAATAATTGATAAGGTCCTTAAATAATTTATGTTCGATTTCTCCTGTTTTTCTGTGAACCACCATCAACCGTGCCTCATCCCTTTCTTGGGAAGGTCGTTCTGCAAGGAGTTTTTCCGGTAACTCAAAATCAAAATCCGAAGTTTTCATCTAGTTGTATATGAATTATTTCCTTGGCAAATATACAACCCTACGGCGCGAGAATAAAAAAGTTTGATTTTGAAAACTTCAGCTCAGGTATATGAAAATATTAAAACACTTTTTGTGAAAATATTTTGTAGATTTTTTTGCAATCAGAAATATTATTGTATGTTTGCAACCGAAAAGCCTAATAAGGTAATAAGAAGTTCTATTAAATAGTTTTTCGATTTGTATTATACAAATATTTCGAATATAAAACTTTAAAAATTATTTTGTCGAAAATAAAATTGTTTTACATTTGCATTCCCTGTTAAAAGGAATAGTTTTGATCTCAGGACGTTCATTTAAAAAGATAAAATAAGAGTAAAAGCCTTGTGTTTTCCCTAGAGAAAGATTAACACTTCAAATATAGCAACAACGAAGAGTTTGATCCTAGCTCAGGATGAACGCTAGCGGCGGGCCTAACACATGCAAGTCGAGGGGCAGCGCAAAGTAAGCTTGCTTATTTGGCGGCGACCGGCGAACGGGTGCGTAACACGTACGCAATCTACCTTTTGCTGGGGCATAGCTCGAAGAAATTCGAATTAATACCCCATAGTATAAGGTATTCACATGAATATTTTATTAAAGTTTTTTTACGGCAAAAGATGAGCGTGCGCCCGATTAGTTAGTTGGTAAGGTAACGGCTTACCAAGACCACGATCGGTAGGGGGCCTGAGAGGGTGATCCCCCACACTGGTACTGAGACACGGACCAGACTCCTGCGGGAGGCAGCAGTGAGGAATATTGGTCAATGGAGGAAACTCTGAACCAGCCACGCCGCGTGCAGGACGACGGCCTTATGGGTTGTAAACTGCTTTTGTATGAAAATAAAAATTCTTACGTGTAAGAAATTGAAGGTATCATATGAATAAGTGTCGGCTAACTCCGTGCCAGCAGCCGCGGTAATACGGAGGACACGAGCGTTATCCGGATTTATTGGGTTTAAAGAGTGCGTAGGCGGTTTGTTAAGTCAGTAGTGAAATCTTGCAGCTCAACTGTAAAATGGCTATTGATACTAGCAAGCTTGAGTAAGATTGGAGCAGCTGGAATGTGTGGTGTAGCGGTGAAATGCATAGATATCACACAGAACACCGATCGCGAAGGCAAGTTGCTAAATCTTTACTGACGCTGAGGCACGAAAGCGTGGGGAGCAAACAGGATTAGATACCCTGGTAGTCCACGCCGTAAACGATGATCACTAGCTGTTGGATATTTATTTATTCAGCGGCCAAGCGAAAGTGATAAGTGATCCACCTGGGGAGTACGATCGCAAGATTGAAACTCAAAGGAATTGACGGGGGTCCGCACAAGCGGTGGAGCACGTGGTTTAATTCGATGATACGCGAGGAACCTTACCAAGGCTTAAATGTGCCACGAATAAGTTGGAAACAGCTTAGTCTTCGGACGGGGTGCAAGGTGCTGCATGGTTGTCGTCAGCTCGTGCCGTGAGGTGTTGGGTTAAGTCCCGCAACGAGCGCAACCCCTATTGTTAGTTGCCAGCGGGTTATGCCGGGGACTCTGACAAAACTGCCGACGTAAGTCGAGAGGAAGGTGGGGATGACGTCAAATCATCACGGCCCTTACGTCTTGGGCCACACACGTGCTACAATGGCCGGTACAGAGGGCTGCCACTGGGTGACCAGGAGCCAATCTCTAAAACCGGTCTCAGTTCGGATTGGAGTCTGCAACTCGACTCTATGAAGCTGGAATCGCTAGTAATCGCGCATCAGCCATGGCGCGGTGAATACGTTCCCGGGCCTTGTACACACCGCCCGTCAAGCCATGGAAGTCGGAAGTGCCTGAAGTCAGTGACCGTTACAGGAGCTGCCTAGGGTAAAATCGATAACTAGGGCTAAGTCGTAACAAGGTAGCCGTACCGGAAGGTGTGGCTGGAACATCTCCTTTTTCAGAGAAGTTTTTTTCTCGAGGGAATACGCAAAGCTTTTATTTTTTTATAATATATTTCCCAAACAAAACGAAGCCGTTCGACTTCTTTTTTAATAGTCTCGTAGCTCAGTTGGTTAGAGCGCTACACTGATAATGTAGAGGTCCGCGGTTCAAATCCGCGCGAGACTACGTGAAAGAGAAGGGGGATTAGCTCAGCTGGCTAGAGCGCCTGCTTTGCACGCAGGAGGCCATCGGTTCGAATCCGATATTCTCCACTTTTTGAAAAGTTCTTTGACATACGAATCATAACAAATAAAATCTATACTTTACTGAAAGTAGTAAGAAACAGATAAGAGCGCATGGTGGATGCCTTGGCTCTGAGAGGCGATGAAGGACGTGGTAAGCTGCGATAAGCTGCAGGGATCGGCACACACGATTTGATCTGCAGATTTCCGAATGGGGCAACCTGCTATATTAAAGATATAGCATCATCTTTGTTGATGAAGCAAACCCAGGGAACTGAAACATCTAAGTACCTGGAGGAAGAGAAAACAAAAGTGATTCCGCAAGTAGTGGCGAGCGAACGCGGAAAAGCCCAAACCATCAAAGTTTCGGCCTTGATGGGGTTGTAGGACTATAATATGGAATGAGATTTTGTAGTAGAATGATCTGGAAAGATCAATCATAGAAGGTGAAAATCCTGTATACGAAACATAATTTCTACCTAATAGTATCCTGAGTAGGGCGGGGCACGTGAAATCCTGTCTGAATCTGCCGGGACCATCCGGTAAGGCTAAATACTCCTCAGAGACCGATAGCGAACCAGTACCGTGAGGGAAAGGTGAAAAGTACTTCGAGTAGAAGGGTGAAATAGAACCTGAAACCATGCGCTTACAAGCGGTCGGAGCCCTTTCGTGGGGTGACGGCGTGCCTTTTGCATAATGAACCTACGAGTTAATCCCTCTGGCAAGGTTAAGCAGTTCAGCTGTGAAGTCGAAGCGAAAGCGAGTCTTAATAGGGCGTACAGTCAGTGGGATTAGACGCGAAACCGAGTGATCTACCCATGGGCAGGTTGAAGCTGTGGTAATACACAGTGGAGGACCGAACCGGTTGACGTTGAAAAGTCTTCGGATGACCTGTGGGTAGGGGTGAAAGGCTAATCAAACTCGGAGATAGCTCGTACTCCCCGAAATGCATTTAGGTGCAGCATTGTGTTAAGTATTATAGAGGTAGAGCTACTGATTGGATGCGGGGGTTTCACCGCCTACCAATTCCTGACAAACTCCGAATGCTATAATATGTTTCACAGTAGTGAGGGCATGGGTGCTAAGGTCCATGTCCGAGAGGGAAAGAACCCAGACCAACAGCTAAGGCCCCTAAGTATATGCTAAGTTGACCAAACGAGGTTCGGTTGCACAGACAGCTAGGATGTTAGCTTGGAAGCAGCTATTCATTTAAAGAGTGCGTAACAGCTCACTAGTCGAGCGACCGAGCGTGGATAATAATCGGGCATAAGCTATATCGCCGAAGCTATGGGATCGAAAGGTCGGTAGGGGAGCATTGTAAATGATGTAGAAGCCGTTTTGTGAAGAGCGGTGGAGTTTTTACAAAAGAAAATGTAGGTATAAGTAACGATAATGCGGATGAGAAATCCGCACACCGAAAGACCAAGGTTTCCTCAGCTATGTTAATCAGCTGAGGGTTAGTCGGGACCTAAGGCGAAACCGAAAGGTATAGTCGATGGACAAGCGGTTAATATTCCGCTACTTGCTTTTATTGCGATGGGGTGACGAAGTAATGAAATCGTCGCGTGCGGACGGAAGTGCACGTTGAAGTAATCGGGTATAATGTATATAGGTAAATCCGTATGTATTGCTCAGTTACGATAGTACCACAAGCCTTTGGGTGCGTGGATAGTACGACTAAAGACTTCCAAGAAAAACCTCTAAGCTTCAGATATAAGCAACTCGTACCAAAACCGACACAGGTGGTCGAGGAGAGAATCCTAAGGTGCTCGAGTGAATCACGGCTAAGGAACTAGGCAAAATCGACCTGTAACTTCGGGAGAAAGGTCGCCTTCCAAAAGGAAGGCTGCAGTAAAGAGATCCAGGCGACTGTTTATCAAAAACACAGGACTCTGCTAAATCGAAAGATGATGTATAGGGTCTGACACCTGCCCGGTGCTGGAAGGTTAAGGAAGAGAGTCAGCTTTCGAGCGAAGCTCTTGACTGAAGCCCCAGTAAACGGCGGCCGTAACTATAACGGTCCTAAGGTAGCGAAATTCCTTGTCGGGTAAGTTCCGACCTGCACGAATGGTGTAACGATCTGGATACTGTCTCGGCCGTGAGCTCGGTGAAATTGTAGTATCGGTGAAGATGCCGATTACTCGCAATGGGACGAAAAGACCCTGTGAACCTTTACTATAGCTTCGTATTGACTTTGGATAAACAATGTGTAGGATAGGTGGGAGCCTTTGAAGCATCATCGCCAGGTGATGTGGAGTCGTCCTTGAAATACCACCCTTTGTTTGTCTGAAGCCTAACTCGGTAACGAGAACAGTGCGTGGTGGGTAGTTTGACTGGGGTGGTCGCCTCCAAAAAAGTAACGGAGGCTTTCAAAGGTACCCTCAGCACGCTTGGTAACCGTGCATAGAGTGTAATAGCATAAGGGTGCTTGACTGTGAGACCCACAAGTCGATCAGGTACGAAAGTAGGATATAGTGATCCGGTGGTTCCGGATGGAAGGGCCATCGCTCAAAGGATAAAAGGTACTCCGGGGATAACAGGCTAGTCTCCCCCAAGAGCTCATATCGACGGGGAGGTTCGGCACCTCGATGTCGGCTCGTCACATCCTGGGGCTGGAGAAGGTCCCAAGGGTTGGGCTGTTCGCCCATTAAAGTGGCACGCGAGCTGGGTTCAGAACGTCGTGAGACAGTTCGGTTTCTATCTATTGCGAGCGTTAGAAGCTTGAGTGGAGCTAACTCTAGTACGAGAGGACCGAGTTGGATGAACCTCTGGTGTATCAGTTGTGTTGCCAAGTGCATCGCTGAGTAGCTATGTTCGGATGAGATAAGCACTGAAAGCATATAAGTGCGAAGCTCACCACAAGATGAGGCTTCTTTATAAGAGACGTTGAAGATCACGACGTTGATAGGCTATAGGTGTAAAGACAGTAATGTCATAGCCAAGTAGTACTAATCTCTCATAAGTTTCTGCTATGAAAGTATAGTTTTTATTTGTTAACTCGTGTGTTAAAAATATACAAAGCTTTGGGTGACTAATGCGACGGTGATCACCTCTTCCCATTCCGAACAGAGAAGTTAAGCCCGTTAGCGCTGATGGTACTGGGTAGAACCGGGAGAGTAGGTAGTTGCCCATTTCTTTTTAGTAAAAAAGCCTCTATTTGGAGGCTTTTTTCTTTATCAACCCTCACATAATAAGCACTCTGAGTATAAATCCCGCATCTTGGTTTCCGCACGTAAAATGCTTTCACTTCTATAATAGTAAAGACTTTTTAAACCGTTTTTCCAGGCTTCTATATGTACTTGATTAATAAATTTTGCTGGCGCATCTTGAGGAAAAGCTAAATTAATACTTTGAGCCTGATCTATGTAGGTTTGACGAATAGCAGCTTGTCGTATCAATTCCAATTGATTAATCTCCTTAAAGCATTTAAAAACGTTTCTTTCCTCTTCACTAAGTGCTTCTATGTTTTGACAAGATCCTTTTTCATTAGCAATATGGTCCCATATTTCAGGAGTGTTAAGATCTTTTTTTCTGAGTAAGGTTTCTAGTTGAGGATTTTTTCGAATATGCATTCCCTTAGCATCATCATCCACATAAATATTTGCTGCGATAGGTTCTATGCCTTGTGAAAGGCCTCCGCCAAGCTTGGCGGAGCTTCGATTAGGCGCAATCGCCGTTAACGTTAGATTGCGTCTGCCTGTGTCCTTGGTCCATTCAGATTCACCATATACCTTAGCGAGGTGATAGGTAGCTCTTTGAGCTTCTGTTTGAATTTTTCCAAAAACTACTCTGGTTAAGGTATTGGCCTGTAAAGAAATAAAAGGAACCATTTTTGACTGTAAATAAGAATGCCAGCCTAGTGAACCTAATCCGAGAGCTCTGCTTTTTTCAGCAAAACGAACAGCGTCCTCTATCCCTTTTATACAGCGTCCCTTTTCAATAAATTCCTGAATTACGGCATCAAGAAATAGTATAGCGTAAAATATTGCATCCGTATCTTTCCACTCGTCATATTTATATAAATTCATTGAAGAAAGACAGCAAACCAGCGTATGATTTTCATCAGTAGGAAGCATGATTTCTGAACAAAGGTTACTATGCCATATTCTAAGATCGTTTTCTTTCCAATTTTTTGAAAGATTTTTGTTAGTGTTATCAATAAAAAAAAGATATGGTTCACCTGTTTTCACACGCTTTTTAAGTGTATCAAGCCATAATTCCCTTTCATCACCTTCTTTTTGAAGTACTTTCCGCATGAATTTATCGGAAATCACAGCTCCCTGATGAATATTATGACATTGACGATTCACATCGCCTTTTGGCTCTCTTATTTCCAGAAACTGAGGGTATTCTTTATGTTCTATATCCAGATAAATTGCTACGGCTCCTCTGCGCGTACGACCTTGTTTGCTGGCAATGATAGTACTATCATAAGATTTGATAAACGGAATAATTCCATCAGAAGTACCTAGAGCCCCTTCTTTAATCAGAGCTCCAGCTGGACGTACTTTGCTGAAATCGTAGGCTGTTCCCCCTCCATGCTTACTTAGTATAGCCATTTCAAGGTTTTTACGGTAAATGTCATACATACTATCCCCTACACGACTTGAAAAGCAACTAATGGGTAAGCCTTTTTCTGTTCCAAGATTAACCATTACAGGGGTAGAAGGAATCAGCCAGCCTTTCCAAAAAATATCAAAAAATTTTTCCTCAAGAGAAGGATTTTTATGAATTCTCACAGCGGTCCTTGCCATTCTCTTATAGGCTTCAAAAGGAGTTTCATCTTTTAACAGGTAGCCGCCTTTTATGGTAGTTAGATAAAGCTCATTGTTTCCCCAAAGTGGAAAGTCTTTTTCAACTCGCCATCCCATTTTTTTAGCGATAGGGTGTGTTTTCATAAAATTTTAAAAAAGATTTGCTGTATTCCAGTCCGTATTTGGCTTGCTATAACCTGTTTCTCTGTTGTCAAAAAAGTCGGTTTGCTGCTCACCCGATACGGTGATGTAAAACCAACTCATTTCTTCCAATAGATCATGATCTACCTCATATTTTTCGTTAAGACCTAGTTCTAACAGTTTTCTGTTGGCTCGATCTTTCATGAAATTTTTAAGCTGCGCTTTGCTTACGGTGAGTAAATCTCCTTTTTCAAATATTCGATCTATAAATATGAATTCGTTATTTAATGCTAATTCAATACCTTCATAAATTAATTTTTCTATAGATATTAATAAGTCGGGATTTTCCCCGCAGAGGACGCGAAATATTTTGCAGCCAGCCTCTGAATGCAACGATTCATCGCGTATGGAAAAAATCATTTGTTGCCCAATTCCTTTTAAACGATTTGACCTTCTAAAGGAAAGAAGTACGGCGAAAGAGGAAAAAAGTTGAATGCCCTCGGCAGCAGCTGAAAATAGAGCTAAACTTCGAGCGATGTTCTCCAACGGATAATCTTTATTCTGATCATAACGTACGTCCATTAGCGTACGGAGTTTATTCATCGTGGCTTCATCCTTAAGAAAAGCTTCAAAATCATCTAGACCCAAGGTGTCATTCAAATAAGAGTAAGCTGTAGCGTGTATGGTCTCGAAAGCGCCAAAGGTCTGCGCCATGATTTTAATTTCAGGAACAGGGAACCACTCAGGTACCATTGTAGACCAATAGTTTCCTACTTCAGTTTCGGTTTGTGTGAAGCCTTTTAAGATTTCGCCAATCACAGATTTTTCCTCTTCAGAAAGATTTTCATTCCAGTCTTTTACATCAGATTGCATATTGATTTCTGTATGCAGCCAGTGAGCATTTTGTTGTTTGAACCAGTAATCATAGGCCCACTGATACTCAAAAGGCTTAAAGGCCAATCGTTCTTGGGTAATGCTCATAATGTTTTAATAAATATTTAACTATTTTATTGAATTTTTTGTACAGGACAAATTTTCTTGCGCGCAGCATTTCATTTATGATTAAAATTTTTAAAACGCGCCAAGAAAAGAGTAAAACAAATTTATTGCTTAATTCAAAAATAATAATACTGATCTGTTAGATTTATTTCTTGGTTTATCAACAATTCATTTACTAAATTTTCTTGATATTTTTGCTTATATGCCAGTATAATGGTTTTTTTAATCAATTAACCAACTCATATATAAGCAATCCACATATATGCCAAGAAAATACATAAAATAAATGATGACTATACATTTTTTAGAACTGAATCTTATTTTTAAAAATTTATTCTATGAATCCGCATGGCATTCATAATAGCTATAAGTGAAACACCTACATCGGCAAAAACAGCTTCCCACATATTTGCTAAATTTCCGACTCCTAAGATTAATACAATTCCTTTTATGATGAAAGCCAGGCTAATGTTTTGCCATATTATTTTTTTAGTGTCTTTCCCTATTTTACAGCTGTAACAATTCGTTAGGGTTGATCTGTTTGAATGACCACATCGGCTGTTTCTATGGCTACATCGCTACCTAAGACCCACCATAACGATACCTACGTCACTTAGAGCTAATACTGGCGTATCATTGATGCTATCTCCTGCAAAAGCAAGCACATAGGAGTCTTTTTTTTAATATCTTCCACTGTTCCTTCCTTCTTCAGGAAGCAACTCTCCATAGGCTTCTCCAATGTTTAGTGATTGCGTTGTTTTTTGTACTACGGAATTTTTATCTCCTGATAGGCAGAGAATTCTTTCTATACATATCTCTTGCATATTCGCAATCGCCTGGGCGGTATCTTTTTTAAGTTCATCGGCGATCACGAAACATCCTGTGAAACGATCATCTAGAGCTATCATTACTAAGGTATCTGTCTTTTGATCAAGAATGAGAGGATAGTCTATAGCGTACCGCTTTAGCAATTTTCGGTTTCCGGCAAGCACTTTTCGATCATTAACCTTTCTTGTAAGACCGTAACCTGAAATTACTTCTATTTCTTTTATAGAAGTAGTTTGCATGTCTATATTTTTTTTCAGCGATCCAACGACAAATGACCTGCGCCACCAGATGTGTGGATTTCGATTCCAGAGCTGCCGCTAACGTGCCAAATTCCTCCTCAGAGTTATATTTTTCTCCCAATACGATTTTCTCGTACATTAAATACGCCTTTAGTTAAGGTACCGGTCTTGTCCATAATTACCGTATTAAACCGACTCATTATATCAAGATAATTTGAACCGTTAAATAAAATTCCCATACGCGAAGTCGCTCCTATCCCGCCGGTATAGTCCAGTGGAATCGAAATGACCAAGGCACAAACATGAAATCACTAAAAAGATCAGCGAGAGATGAAACCACTCATCGAACACATAATTTTTTACAAAAAAATAAGGAAAAAAAAGGAAAAAAATAAAATAAGAACGCAATGCTTGTTACAATTGATGTATTGATTTTTGCCAATCGACTGATGAGTTGTTCAGTACGCGCTTTTTTAGACGAGGCGTTTTATACCAGATCGAGAACGCGAGCTAAAGAACTCTCTTTAAAAATCTGGATAACCTCGATTTCTATAGTTTTTTGAAGATTAATCATTCTGGCTAGAACGTTTTTACCGCTCTTTAGTCTTTGGGGACGGCTCTCTCCAGTAAGAGCTGCTGTATTAAAGGAAGATTCAAAACCTTTACGTAGTAATCCGTCAAGCGGAACCTTTCCTCCGGCACGCACTTGAATAATACGGAAATTCTCCGGATGGGTTTTTGAGAAAACATCATTTCTAAACACTTCAACTGTCTTAGGTCGAATAGTCCAGAAGGGTCTTAATATTTCTTTTAGCTCTGTTTACGGCAGCCTCTTGATAGAATACTCCAAGAGTTGCCATAAGAATCAGAGAAAATTCATTAAAAAAGCTTCCTTTTTTAGTATATCTGACTGCTTGTACTAAAACTGGAAAAGCTATGAGAAGGTAAGCTATCAAATACCAGAGCAAATGTATTTTCTCTTTAAGAAAATTGCTTTTTAGATCGTGATCTAAGTAAATGCTTAAGATCAATGTAAGAAAACTCCCCAAAGTTAATATCCACTGGTAAAGACTACTGACTTCTTTATCATGTGTATGCTCATACATGTTCTCTTTATCAGTATTTTTTCCTCTAGAGTAGAGATTATAAGATATATAGATAAATATACTAGAATATCTATGGGTTTAGCTTTGGATTTGGAGTAAGCTATTAGAATATATTTCTGAAAGACTTTTTATTTTTAAAATGTTTTTCTGGATAGAAAAAAATAATAGCTTCGATAAAAAGATTGAAATTAACTCCAGAGGCGCACGATAGAAATTAAGCGATCACTTTGTCTCATAAACTAACTTAAATCAACTTAAAAATTAGACTAATAGTATAAATTACGCATTGTAAAAAAGCACTTTAAGTATTACTCTGATTAATCTGGTGTAAATAACATTATTACCAATAATGTTTTGGTATTTCAATAAGGTTTTTAATCCACGGATTTTTAGCGCATCTCGAATCTTCGTTAAAAGGTTTTCCTTAAGACTGGGTGGAGTATTTTCCACATGCTTTTTGTGAAGGCGGTTAAGGCCCTTTACGATTAAAAATATACAAGCAGATATGATCAAAAACTAATGAAATCTTGTATAAAATCTCCATAATGGATGGCTAATTCATTCAATACCCAGGTGTTTGAGTTTTCGGATTGAAGGTCAAATCTTCTTCTTGAGCACAAATTTTAAACTGTTAAAACGTTTATCGCTGGTAATATATACCAGGGGTAGCATTAAAAGATTATCTGCTATTGAATTAACCAATTTCCCAAACGCTCCTCCGATGATCACCTCTATAGCTAAATCTAAGGGATTACCACGGGAGATGAATTGTTTGAACTCATCAAATATTTTCATAACATGTTTACTCTTTTTTTTATCAGCACAATTTTACCAATGTACTTTAGACAGCTGTATTTTACAGGTATTTTTTCTTTTGAATTTCGAGTATTATTTAGGATATGCATTCCTGCAAGAACGGAAAAAGATATAACAATTACGATAGTAAAAATGGATATGAATAATCCATATTCTATGGCTACTTCTCTTCTATAAGGAACTGAGCTCGTTTTAGGAATTTTTTCTATTAATACGATTTTAGATCCCGAAGGCTTGTAATGTTCAAAACATATTGAACTAAGAGTATAATAATATTCTATAGTAAGGAAAGCAGTATACTGGAAATTATTATACTTATCAACACAAGTAACGCAGGGCTTCCAAGACTTACATCTGAAGAAAGTTTCTTGATAATTTTACGGTAATGCATATGTCTAAACTATAAATAATATCTATAAAGCCACGTTATTGAGCGATTTTTTCAAAATACGCCTTTGTTTCACCTTCTTTTACTCTCCATTTATCAGCCATTCCGGCATTTACTTCAAGTACAAATTTTGTTGGACCTTTAGAAGAGTCTATCCCAATTTCTGTAAATGCTGTTGCGTTCTTTGCGATGTTCAATACCGTACCGTCTTCTTTTATATAAATTATATCTAACGGAATGCGTGTGTTTTTCATCCAAAAACTTCTCTGTTCAGATTGTTCAAAGATAAATAGCATTCCGCGATTCTCGTTCATAAAGGAGCGGTACATCAAGCCCTGGGAATGCTGAATTTCTGTAGTGGCGAGCTCTATATCTAGTTTCTTAAGGACTTTATCGCCATTTTTTAACCAGAGTTCCCCCTGTTTGATAAACTCTATTTCAATATTTTGATCTTCTTTCGTTGTCGATACATCTGAGGTGCTTTTGCTTTCGCAAGCCATAAAAATCAGCCCCACAAGCAGTACATTAAAAAAGATTCGTTTCATGGTAGATTAAATTTTCTTTTCCCGCCTGTGGCCATGAGGAAAAGCCCTATAATTATAAAAGGAATACTAAGAAGCTGACCGGTATTAAGCATGCTTGTATAAAGTATTTCATGCCCCTGTGGTTCTTTAATGAATTCTGTTAAAAACCTCACAGACCATAACAGCGTAAAGAATAGACCGAACATATAGCCTAAATAGTATTTCTTATTCGTTTTTCGGTAGATGAAATAAATGATAAGAAAAATACATAAATACCCTAATGATTCGTAAAGTTGGGCCGGGTGCCGGGGAACTATTTCGCCATATTCTTCGTCCATTTGCATGAATTTCACTGCCCATGGCAAATCCTTAGGTTTGCCAACGATTTCAGAGTTGAAAAAATTGCCGATGCGCACGAACATTCCTCCTAAAGCAACGGGTATGCAAATTCTATCGCATATCCATAAAAATGGTTTATGAAGAATGCGTTTGCTATAGAGCCAGCTTGAGAGGATCAAACCCAGAGTGGCCCCATGACTGGCCAGACCACGGTAGCCTATGAATTCATAGTCTTTAAAAATACCCATAAAATAAGTATCTTGCCTTTCTCTTATAGGTAATAAAGCTTCCATCCAATGATTTTTGAAGTAAGGCAAATCATAGAAGAAGACTTGTCCCAAACGCGCGCCTATAAGTGTGCCTAGCACAGTATAAAGCAGCAAAGAGTCGAGATGTTTTTTATCTACTTTTTCTGTATCATAAATCTGATTCATGATGCCCCATCCGCATAAAAACGCTAAAACAAACATGAGACTATAAAAATGGATCGTAAAAAAACCAAGCTCTATACCCTTGATCGGGTCCCATAGGATGTATTTCAATCTATTCATCAAGTATTTTCTTTCGTCAGTGGATCATAACCATCTTTGCTCCATGGATGGCAACGAAGAATTCTCTTTAAACCCAGAAAACTTCCATAAAAAAGTCCATATGTTTTTAAGGCTTCCATAACATAGGCTGAACAACTCGGCACAAAACGACAATTCTCTCCAAGCCACGGAGAAACTGCTCGTTGATACACTCTGATTAAGATTATAAAAGGCCAGATGGTGATCTTTCTAAGAACTTTCATGGCCTAGCAAAAATAATGATTTTGCAATTAGTATCTTTGAAAATCATTAAGAAATTATATGAGAAATTCCTTTAGTTGAGCGCATGCGACCTAAATCCCTGGAGGATTATATAGGTCAGCCTCAAGCTTATGGGACCTGAGGGGATTATTACGATGCTTCATGCTAATTACCTGCCGTAGAAGGTCTTATGGAGTCTCCTGGTACAGTCCTACTCTGGAGCGTTTGTTGGCTCAGGTTTTAAAAAGGTCTTTTCATCAGTTAAGCGCAGTAAGCTCGGGTTTGAAAGAGGTTTGCGAACTAATTGAAAAAATTAAAACATCTGACCTTTTTCCGCTAACGTCCCGGTGCTTTTTATCGATGAGATTCATCGTTTTAATAAATCCTAACAAGAACTCTTTACTGGAGGTGGTGAAAAAGAGGGGTTGGCTCAGCTTGTGATTGGCGCTACAACTGAAAATTCTGGCTTTGAGGTGGTAACCGCTTTGATTTCGCGTGCTCAATTTACACACTTTGCCTATTAACCCATAGCGGAACTTAAAGATCTGGGAAGGCAAGCCATTGAAAAAGATCTATGGCGCTTTCCAAAAAGAAAATTCTCTTTAGACAATCCGGTTCCTTATTGTCTTATTTTAATGGAGACGATCGAGAATTACTCAATACCCTTGAGTTCGTGGTGAGCATGCTTTCGGAGCAATCTGTCATTGAGGTAGATGATACGCTTGTTAGGAAATCTCTTGCCCAAAAATCTGTTTGTTATGATAAGGCAGGAGCAATACATATGATAGTTCCTCAGCTTTTATTAAATCGCTTCGCGCATCGCAGGAAGATGCTGCTCTTTATTGGTTGGACCGGATGATCGAAGGCAGAGAGGAGGTAAAATTTATTGCCCGGTTCATGCTTATTTTGTCCTCTGAGGATATTGGGAATGCTGATCCTATGATTCTTTGTACCGTCTAATAGTAGATTCCAGGCAATAAACGTTGTCGGTTATCCTGAGAGCAGACTTTTACTAAGTCAGTGCGCAGTGTACCCCGCGCAAGCTCCCAAATGGGAATCTTTCTTATAAGGCGATCAACACTGCACAGGAATATTTGAGACATACAGGAGATTTACCGGTTCTTTTACATTTGAGGAACCCCATCTACCACTTTTATGAAAGAATTAAATTATGGAAAGGGCTATCAATCTCCTCATAAGGATGAGGAGTAGGAAACACTTCGATAATCTACTTTCTTGAAAGTATTGAGGGAATATTCCTTCTGAAATGAAGAAATAAATTGTAATTCAGTAAAATACTTACATTGCAATTATATCCCTTAAATGCAATTTTCAAAAGGATTTTAGAAAGATTTTAGTGAATTTACCGTGTATTTATGATTACTTTCATAATATCGTTAATTACCTAAAAAGCTCTCAGTTTATATCATTGAGCAAATGAGTTACGATCATATAGTGGGGCGTATTATCGATAAAGCGTGGTTAAGAAAAAAGATAGCCGAATTTTTTGGCGGAACTCATGAAAAGGACAAAGCTGTCTCTGTAGCGAAACGGACTAATGATTATATAAAGAAAGCTCTTAACCTGATCAAGAAGAATAAAGAAAATTCCTTTCTCAAAACACAATAAAAACATACAAAACTGCCTTAAGCAAGCTTAAAGCTTTTGAATGAATATAAGAGAATGCGATAGTAAAGTTCACTGATATAAACCTTAGTTTTAATAAGGAGTTTATAGAACATTAAGCAGGCTTGAATAACTTAGAGACGCAAGTGTATGGGTCGTTATGAAAGGCATCAAAACCCTTAGGTAGGATAGTTAAACTTTAAAGGTCCAGACTACATGAAGAGTTTGAGAATCCTGAGTTTTGTTCCTAAAGGTTCTTCGGTAAAGAGTGAGAGCGTTTACTTAAGCGATGATTAGATTGAAGAAGATTTACGATCTGGATCTCTTTGAAAATGAGAGGCCAGATAAAGCTGGAGACTGCTTTATAGTGAGGCTGCGACTTTTTAAAGCTCGATGTAAAGAATATCAGTGTAGGCTATATAGAGTCGTAAACGCAAAAGAAAGATCATAAAATCATTATACCACTACGTCCACAGCTTAAAGCGGTATTAGATAAAAGAGGCGGATTGCGAATAGAGATAGCAAATAATAAGTTTAACCTCTATTTTAAGGAGATCTTCCGGCTCTCCAGTATTACACAACGAACCGAGGAGTTTTGATGAACCCCGAAACAAGATACAAGGAAGAGGGCGCATTTTCCAAATACCGATTGGTAAGCTCTCACACCTGACGAAGATCCTTCGCCATAAACCTTTACGGCAAGCTGCTCAACTTATCGATCGTGGCGATCACGGGACATAAAACGGAAAAGGAGTTTTTAGAGTATATCAAGGTCTCTCCGAGAGAACACGCCGAAAAGCTTAAAACTTTATGAGAAGAGGCTGTGTGATTAATAAAATAGGATGAGAAGTTTGTAATTTGTAAAATACAAAGCCGGAATGTCTGATACTACCGCGTAAAGTGAGTAAAGAGAAAAGTTAGGCTGAAAATTCATAATTTAATTCTTTATTGAAAGATCTCCATAAATTGGCCTAAAATAATCCCCCAGTTTTGAATAGGGATAGACCATTTTTTGGTAGCCTCCCACTTAATTTGGGGACAGCCTCATAAAATAGGAAAGGACATCTTAATTTTGTGTGTGCTTTCTGATTTTTCCATTTAGATTTTCAATTATATTGGTGGTATAAATGATTTTTCTAATCTGAAAAAGGAAAAACTCAAAAAATACAATAAGTTCCCACTAATTATCTTTCCAATATCTAACGGCATAAGAATATTTAGCTTCCCACTTATGAAAATCATTTAAAGCGCCCTGGGCAGGTTCTTTAGCGGGAGTGTTAATCTGCCTCATATCAGAAGAGAACTCTTTACTCTCTCTTACTCCACGAGCTTTTACATCAGTCAAGACGCCCATCCAAAAGCTTGAACTTTCGTTCTTTTTTATTATTCTATTGAACCTATTTCTGACTTAAGATTGATACGAAATCAAACTTATGATCTCTTTAGAGGAATAAAACAAGAGATGCTTATCTCTTTACTTTTTCTAACAGCTGCTTTGTTATTTCATCGTTTTTCATTTCTAAAAAATATTTTTAGAGAAAGATGAATTAAGCTATAGAAATTTCATTTTTTACTTTTTCTTCCGGGCTTACAAATACGAGTTCTTTATCGGAATTCTCGGTCATCAATAGCGTGTGCCATTGCTTTCGATTCCCCAGATTTTACGCGGTGCGAGATTCGCTACTATGGTTACTTGTTTTCCGATAATTTCCTGCGCGGAATAGCTCTCGGAAATACCTGATACAATGGTTCGCACCTGAGTTCCCATATCTACCTGAAGCTTGAGCAGTCGGTGTCGGCTTGAGCTATTTTTCCAGCTTCTATTATAGTTCCTGTACAGAGCTTTTTTTTTAAAAAATCCTACTTTTCTTGAGCAGGATGATTTTTTTCTGAATCAACAGAATCTTTTATCAGTTTTTTTCGTTGTTTATTAATAGTTGGGGTTTCAATTTTTTCAAATAATAAGTCTGTTTTTCCCAACAGATGTCCAGGTTTTAATAATTCTATATCTTGTAAATTATCCCATGAAATGGGGGAAATTCTGAGCATTTTCATTAATTTTTCAGAAGTTTTAGGCAGAAGAGGCTCAGATAGATGGGTAAGCATTCCGGCGATTTGTAAGGATATATATATCACAGTTGACGTTCGCTCAGGATCTTGATCATGTGTTTTCCATGGTGCTTGATCGGCCAGATATTTATTTCCCATTCGAGCGATTTTCATGAACTCGCTCAAAGCTTCTCGAAACCTGTAAGCTTCTATTAAATTTCCTATACGTTCAGGAAATCTTTGCAATTCTTTAAGTTTTTGACAATCATTTTCTGTAAATATTTTAGGTATGGGTACTTTTTTAGAGAAATACTTTTCGGTAAGTACACTGATGCGATTGATGAAATTCCCTAAGATTCCGACCAATTCAGAATTGTTGTGTCCCTGGAAATCTTTCCAGGTAAAATTATTATCTTTATTTTCAGGCATATTAGCGGTCAATACATACCGAAGGACATCTTCCTGACCGGGAAAATCTTCTAGATATTCATGCAACCATACCGCCCAGTTTCTTGAGGTGGAAATTTTTTTGTTTTCCAAATTAAGGAACTCGTTGGCAGGAATGTTTTTTGGAAGTATATAATCACCATGCGCTTTGAGCATGACGGGAAAAATAATGCAATGAAATACAATATTGTCCTTTCCGATAAAGTGAATTAATGAAGTGTCTTTATTCTTCCAGTAAGACTCCCAATTTTTTCCCTGGCTTTCAGCCCATTCAATGGTGGAGGAAATATAGCCTATAGGCGCGTCAAACCATACATATAATACTTTGCCTTCAGCTCCTTTAACCGGAACAGGAATGCCCCATTTCAGATCGCGAGTGACCGCACGAGGTTTTAATCCTTCATCAAGCCAAGATTTGGCCTGTCCATATACATTGATTTTCCAGTCTGTTTTATGATCCATCAGAATCCATTGCTTAAGAAAGTCTTCATAGCGATCCAATGGCAAGTACCAATGCCTGGTATCCTTAAGTACAGGTCGGTTGCCGCTGAGCGCTGATCGCGGTTTGATAAGTTCTTTTGGGCTAAGTGTGCTCCCGCATTTTTCACACTGATCCCCGTAGGCGTTCGGATTTTGACAACTCGGACAAGTTCCCGATATATATCTATCAGACAGAAACTCAGAGGCTTTCTCATCATAATATTGCTGGGAAACCTCCTCGATAAAAACTCTTTCCTGATAAAGTTTTTTAAAGAAATCGCTGGCCGTACGGTAATGCGTGGATGATGAGGTCCTTGAATAATGATCGAAAGAGATGCCGAATTTTTCGAAACTCTCCTTAATCATAAAATGATATTTGTCCACTGCCTCCTTGGGGTTGATTCCCTCTTCTTTGGCACGCAAAGTAATGGGAACGCCGTGCTCATCAGAGCCGCAGATAAATACCACTTCTTTTTTTTTAGAGCGGAGATAACGTACAAAAATATCTGCCGGTATATAAACTCCTGCCAGATGTCCAATATGAACCGGGCCATTGGCATAGGGAAAGGCGGCGCTAACAGTATAGCGCTTAGCTTTACTATTCATGAAATGAATTAATTCATAAGATCTCAAATTTAGCAAAACATTCTTATTGAAATAATTCACATGTCGCATATACTTGCAGTTCAATAACAACATAATTATATGCTATAAAAAATCAACATTTATACGCTATTTATTTACTCTTTTTTTCTTTCTCCTTTTTTGCCCAAATCCCTTTAGAGCATCCTGTTCTGGTAGTGGGTATTGTTATTAATCAGATGCGGAAAGAATACCTTTATCGCTTTGAAAAGCAATTTTCATATGTAGGATTCAAACCTCTTATGAACAAAGGTTATACTTTTCAAAATACTCATTATGATTATATGCCCACTTATAGATCTGTAGGTCATTCCTCAATCTTTACGGGTGGTGATCCTTCCTCACATGGTATCCTGACCAATGATTGGTATGATCCGCTAGAGCACAAGGAAATTTACTACACATAGAGAGATTCATACGGAAAAATGATTTCATGGACCATAGATCCGCAACGCAGTGGTGATTTGATGATATTTTAAAGCCGGACGTTCTTTATTCCGAACATTTAAAAGGTTCCACACATGGCTCGCCCTCTATACTTATGACACACATGTGCCCGTTGATTTGGTATGGACACGGAATTTCTAGGAGAAACACTAAGGAGAGGGTAAGCATCTCTCAAATAGCGCCTACGCTCTCTAAAAAAAACTTCAAATTACTTTTCCCAATGCCTCTTCTGCTAAGGTGCTCAAAATATTATTTCCTTAGGTTAAAATTTCATATGCAAACCAACAGGGCAATGGTCTGAATGCCTGGCTTCGGGTAGAATAAAAGCCCTTTGCATGTGCTCTTTTATCGGCTCACTGACCATTTGATAGTCGATGCGCCAACCTTTATTTTTATCTCGTGCGTTGGCCCTATAGCTCCACCAGCTGTAATGGAAGGGCGTGCTGATGAAATGCCGAAAGCTATCTATAAAACCTAATTCGATAAATCGACTTATCCATTTACGCTCAACAGGTAAAAACCCTGAATTCTTAGCATTTCTTACCGGATCATGAATATCTATGGCCTCATGGCAAATGTTATAATCTCCGCAAATGATCAGTCTAGGATAATTTTTCTTAATTTTTTGAATATAATTGTAAAAATCTTTCAAAAATTGCAGTTTGAAATCTAAACGAGCCTCCATATTTGAACCTGAAGGAATATAAAGACTTATGATGGAGCAATATTCAAAATCCGCGCGCAATATGCGTCCTTCGCTATCCATATAGTTCATTCCTGCTCCATATTCCACGTGCAAAGGTGATTCTTTCGAAAGGATGGCCACGCCGCTGTATCCCTTCTTTTGCGCAGGAAACCAGTGATGATAATAGCCTAAATCCTCAAAAGCTTTGGTCTCAATCTGAGAAATATTTGCTTTGATCTCTTGTAAACAAAGCACATCGGGTTGCGCTTTCTCTATCCAGTTGAGCAAACCTTTTTTAATCGCTGCGCGGATGCCATTGATGTTGTAACTGATAATTTTCATAAACTTTATTTTCCAGAAAGAATTTGCTCGAGGATTCTCTGCGTGATTAGATAGGTAGGTTTCACGCCACTCAATCCTAATCCTCCTGAGGCTAAGGTGCTACCGCTCTCGAGCGGATTGTCCGAGGCATAGTAAGCATATCGCAATACGATATCTTCAGAGAGATGTCTGCGAATATTTACCGCAGATTGGATGGCTTTTTGATAATGAGCGCCCTCCATTTCCAGACCTATAGCTCCCCAGCTGGAGTTCTTGAAATATTTCAATAAGTCTTTATTTTGCAAAGAGGTTCCTAATACGGTTACCATTAAACCCTCACAAACTCCAAGACGAGCGCCTCTAAAATCATCGCCCGAGAGGGCGTTTTTTATCGGGTAATTATCTGCTGACCCTTCAAAAATATGTGCATCAGGCACCATGATATCTCCCTTTTTTCCATCTAATATACCTGCCTTGCCCATGATGGAAATGGATTTGATATTCATTTTATATAATTGCTTTTCGTCCTTACAAGGTTTTAACAGTTCATCCATTACTTCATAGGCTTGCTCACCAAAGGCATAGTCCATAACGATGAGCAGATCTTTTTGATGAGGTTTTTCTATCGATTCAAAGGCAGTTTCTGAGAGATCAACTTTTTTCAAATCGATGATTTGAACATTGATATTGGCTCCAGAGTGGTCATCGATCATAACTGTACCATTTGCTCTTGCATATTGTGAAACGATCTCGCGCAGGCTATGACTTCCTGGTTGACTAAGCTTTTTGTAGATTTCCAGATCATTTTTGTCTTTGAAATCTTTTCCCAGAGCTTTACGAGCGTAAAAGCTGTTAAGCGCTCCGTGCATATTGGCACTTATAATATGGAGTCCTCTTGATAGTTGTTGTTTTTTTATAAGTGTTTTTTTAATATTATGTGCCCATGTCTCACCGTAAAAATGATGCCCAATGCGCTCGCGAAGCGTAGGGCTAAATGAAATCACCCGCTTTTCACCGCGCAATAATTCATCTATACTAAGTTGACCTAAATGATAGATAATTTTAAAAAATTGTTTTTTATCGTGATCCTTAGAAAAACGCGCTTCCGCTTCAAGGGTCTCTTGAAAAGTACGTCCAAGTAAGGTAGATAAATGAATGAGGCCTATTTTTCTCTCCTGGGAAGTTAGTGTTTCATCGCTTAGGGCGATGTGTTCAAGAAATTTCCATTCGCGAGAAATCTTTTTAGTACTTTTTGTATAGGCTTTATCCATGATTTTCTGTCCTTCGATAAATAAAAAAGTCAAGTGAGTGAGCAAATCATATACCTCTGAGCGACCACGAGTAATTTCAATATTCATCTGATAATCATCAATACGATAGCAATTCCTTCGCCTTTTGGGTGGTATGATTGAATGGAAATTTGCTCGCAAATAACCCTCGTCTGTGGTTAAATGAATGTAGCGACAACCTTCTATGCCATTGGGCAAGCGGTCCATTATATAGATCAACCCCTTGAGCTCTACCTTTTCTTTATCGACCATATCTCCATAGATTTCAGGTCGCAACAATAGTAAAAGCTCTTTTAACGTTTGTCCTGAAGGACCATTTGGCTTATAAGCACCTCTATTAAAAAGGTAGCGCATGGTCACTTGCAAGCGTTCAATAGCGTTGCTCGATTGTTTGGCTTTTGAAAGAGATTGTTCGGGCATGTTTTTACCGATGTTTTACAAATTTAGTTTTTGTTATTCATTCTTTTACTTTCTTCTCTGTCTATATTTGTTCTGTTGAATAAGTATGTTAAAAATTCGTCCTAAAAAGCATTTGGGTCAGCATTTTCTTACCGATCATAATATTGCCGAAAAAATTTTCAAAAGCCTTTCTTTTCGGAATTATTCTTTTGTAGTGGAAGTAGGACCAGGTACGGGTGTTCTTACGCGCTATCTTCTTAAGAATACCTCAAATTTTTTTTTGGTAGAACTCGATAGAGAATCTGTAAATTACCTTCGGGAAGAATTTCCCTCTTTAAAAGAGTATATAGTGCAAGCGGATTTTTTAAAATGGGAACCTTTGTTTTCTTCTTTTGCCCTAATTGGTAATTTTCCCTATAATATTTCCTCACAAATCCTCTTTCGCGTTTTAGAATATCGGAATTCTATTCCTGAGTGCGTAGGTATGTTCCAAAAGGAAGTGGCTGAGCGTATAGCGGCTAAATGTGGCAATAAAATTTATGGTATTCTTTCGGTTTTAGTACAGACTTTTTATGAAGTTGATTATCTTTTTACAGTTAATGAGCAGGTTTTTTCACCGCCACCAAAAGTAAAATCTGCTGTGATTCGTCTTCGCAGGAAATCTCATATGCCAAAACTAGAGGAAGGCTTTTTTTTTAAGCTTGTTAAGAGTGCTTTCAATCAAAGACGAAAAACTCTCCGTAATGCGCTTAAACCTTTGAAATTGTCGGATTCATTTTACAAAATTCCTGTTCTTGATCAGAGAGCGGAGCAACTTTCGGTAGGAGAATTTATTGAACTGAGCCAAAAAATATAATTTTTTAAATAAGTCTTTTTTAAAGAAATAAACTCTCTGTACCTTTACCACTGTAAAAACTTTCTTTTATATGACACAGCTTCTCGATGGGAATGCCTTAGCCTATGAGTTTCGTAAGGAAATAACGACTGAAGTGAATCAACTCAAGAAAGCAGGCTATGATGCTCCACATTTGGCAGCGGTTTTAGTGGGTGAAGATCCGGCCAGTCAAGCTTATGTTCGTAATAAGGTAAAAGACTGTCAAAACGTAGGCTTTCGTTCTTCGCTAGAACAATTACCTCACAACGCTTCCCAGGAGGAACTCCTGGAATTGATTCATAGACTTAATCGTTATACTTCGGTAGATGGTTTTATCGTGCAACTACCCTTACCCCCTCATATCGATGCGCAAGAAGTAATACTAGCTATTCATCCGGATAAGGATGTGGATGGTTTTCATCCGATGAATGTAGGAAAGATGGCGCTTGATATAGAAACTTTTCTTCCCGCCACTCCTTCCGGAATCCTTAGCTTGCTTAAGCGATATTTGATTGATACACAAGGTAAACATACGGTTATCATCGGACGAAGCGCCATTGTGGGAAAACCTATGAGCATTCTTATGGCTCGCAAAGCCTTGCCCGGAAACAGTACCGTTACGCTTGCCCATAGTTTTACCCCTGATGTGATAAAATTTACACGTCAGGCCGATATCGTTATCACCGCTTTGGGCGTTCCGGGATTTTTGAAAGCCGATATGATTCGAAAGAATGCCGTAGTGATTGACGTAGGAGTTACTCGCGTGAAGGATAACTCTTCATCTAGAGGTTATCGTTTGGCAGGAGATGTTGATTTTGAAAGTGTTTACGGTAAGGCTTCTTATCTTACTCCGGTGCCGGGAGGAGTAGGTCCTTTGACACGCGCGATGCTTCTGAAAAATACTCTGTGGGCTGTAAAGAGAAGGAAGTTTTGAGTACAATTTTTAACAAGCAGCTAAAAATCCCGGAAAAACTACCATAGGTAAATTATCTGTTATGGAGATTTTTATTCTCTTCAGGGTGAGGGAATCTATGCCGGAAGGAAGGCTAAAGGTTATTATCTTCATCCGGTAACCTATCCTTTAAGTGATTTTTTTGATTGGATTTACCTTTCTATCTAAGTGAAAAAACTTCCAATTCAACATATTTATTTAAAAGTCCATGAGTTGAAGATCGTTATTCACAACCGGAACGATTTCTTCTTTGCTGAAGATCACGACGCTCGTATAAGTGATGATTATTTCCTTTTATTGCAACCCAAATGGAGTCGCTCGAAGGAGATGATTCCGAAGATTATTGAATATATCAAGCGATATTCGCGTTGGTGGATGTCTTCACAGACTCATAAATTGATGGAAATCAACTGACAGAGGGAATACTTGATTTTTACTATTGATGAGACTTATTCCGCTCTTTGAGAACTTCCACTACTTCTTTAAGGATATAATTCTTGGCTTGTAGTAAAATCAGGTAATGAAACAATAGATCCGCCGCTTCGTTTAAGAAAAGTTTTTTACTTTCATCTTTCGATTCTATGATGAGCTCCACAGCTTCTTCTCCGAATTTTTGCGCGATCTTATTTATTCCTTTTTCAAAGAGTTTGCTGATATAAGAGCGTTCAGATTTTTGCTTTCTTCGATGAGATATAACTTCTTCAAGTTGACTTAGAAACCCATAAGTTTCTTCATTTTCTTCACTCCAGCAGCTATCAGCTCCGGTATGACAAGTAGGGCCTAGTGGCTGGGCTTTAATCAATAAAGCATCTTTATCACAATCGATTCGGATTTCACGAACCATCAAATAATCTCCGCTTTTCTCGCCCTTGGTCCAGAGTCTTTTTTTAGATCGGCTATAAAAAGTTACGCGAAGTTTTCGCAACGTTTCTTGATAAGCGGCTTTGTCCATGTAGCCTAGCATAAGAACTTTTGAGGTGTGTTTGTCCTGAATAATCGCCGGGATAAGCTCCTCAGGGAATTTTTGAAAATCAATGGATTCTATAGAAGGTAATATCATTTTATACAAGTTTTAGTAGGGCGAACGGTAATACCTTGTTGACTTAGGTATTTTTTTAAGGTCGGAATTTCAATTTCTCTATAATGGAAAACGCTGGCGGCTAGAGCTGCATCAGCCTTACCTTTTTGAAAAACATTATAAAAATCTTCTACTTTTCCCGCTCCTCCGGAAGCGATGATAGGTACGGAAAGTTTTTCAGAGAACTCACAGGTAATATCTAAGGCAAATCCTTTCTTGGTACCATCTTGGTCCATGGAAGTTAAGAGAATCTCTCCAATACCGCGATCGATAGCCTCTCGAGCCCAATCCATTGCCTTTCTTGTAGTTTTCAGGCGACCACCATTGAGGTAAACCCACCATTCTTCCTCTTCATATTGTATATCTATAGCCAAAACTACGCATTGACTTCCAAAGCGCTGGACGAGCTCATCGAGCAATTGAGGTCTCTGGAAAGCGCAAGTGTTGAGAGATATTTTATCTGCTCCTGCACTCAGCAAAATTTCTACATCCCTTATCGATCCTACACCTCCTCCGATAGTGAAGGGAATATAAAGTTCTCGTGCGATTTCTTTAACTAATGGCGCTAATGTTTTTCGTCTTTCCTCTGTAGCGCTGATATCGAGAAAAACAAGTTCATCTGCACCTTCTTGGGCGTATCGCGCAGCCAGCTCTACTGGATCTCCGGCATCTTGAAGATGTTTAAAACGGATACCTTTAACGGTCCTTCTACCTTTGATGTCCAGGCAGGGAATAATACGCTTGGTAAGCATTTATATGGGATTTGTAAAATTTTTCAGCTCCGAGAGCTGAATTTTATTCTCGTATAGCGCTTTTCCGATAATTGCTCCTTTACAACCTAGAGCTTGCAATTCTTTCAAATCTTTTAGTTGATTTATGCCACCGCTGGCGATTAATTTTAGATTGGGAAATCTCTGAATGATTTTTCGGTAGAGATTTACAGAAGGGCCTGATAAGAGGCCATCTTTGGCGATATCAGTACAAAAAAGTTGCTCCACACCTTCAGCTATTTTTTTTTTAATAAATTCCCACATCGAAATCTCAGTAACTTGTTTCCAGCCGTGTATCAGAATTTTCTCATCTTTTACATCAGCGCCCAGGAGGATTTTTTCACTACCATAGCGCCCGATCCAGTTTTTAAACAGCTCTGGTTTTTTTACAGCGATACTGCCTATAGTAGCCATGTAGGCTCCGCTTTCAAAGACAGCTTTTAGGTCTTGATCGCTCTGAATGCCTCCTCCAAAGTCGATGAGCAATCGCGTATGGGTAGTCAATTGCTCTAAGATATTCCAATGAATAAGCTTGCCATTTTTAGCTCCATCAAGATCCACCAGGTGCAATCGTGAAATACCGGCCTCTTCAAAGCGCAATGCTACTTCCAGCGGGTGATGACTATATATTTTCTTTTGGGTATAGTCTCCCTGAATAAGACGTACGCATTTTCCGTCGATAAGATCTATAGCTGGTATGATTTGCATGTTCTAAAGTTTCATAATTTGAGGAAGCTATGGATAATTCTTTGCCCTTGCTTTCCTGATTTTTCAGGATGAAACTGCAAGGCATAAAAATTATCTTTCTGCAAAGCTGCGCTGTAAGGCAAAAAATACTCCGACAAAGCAGTGGTATGTAAGCTTAATGGTACATAATAGCTGTGTACGAAATATTGATAAGTGTCTTTTTCTATCTCTTTAAAAAGTACTCCCTGAGTATTGAAAAGTTTGTTCCATCCCATATGTGGAACTTTAAGCATGGAATCATCAGAGGGGACAAATTTTTTTACTGGTAGATCAAAAATTCCCAGACAAGGGGTGTTGTTTTCTTCCGAGTGAAGGCAAAGAAGCTGCATACCCAGGCAGATGCCTAAAACAGGTTGTTTTAAATTTGGAATCAGTTGATCAAGTCCTGTTTTACGAAAATATTCCATGGCTGATCTTGCTTCGCCTACCCCTGGAATAATTACCTTATCAGCACCTTGAATAGCTTCTTTTTTATCGCTGATAATCGACTGTAATCCAATACGCTCTAGAGCAAATACTATCGACTGTACGTTCCCTGCAGGATATTTTACAATAACGGTCTTCATAGTTTTCCTTTAGTAGAGGGCAATTGATCGTTATAAGGATCACGGCACGCGGCCATTTTAAGGCTGCGAGCGAAAGCCTTAAATATAGACTCTATTTTGTGATGTTCATTTGTGCCCTCGGCCCGTATGTTGAGATTACACTCGGCTGCATCTGCAAAAGACTTGAAAAAATGCGAAAACATTTCTGTCGGCACATCTCCTATCATCTCGCGATGAAAATCAACGTTCCATACCAACTGACTTCTTCCTCCTAAATCTAATGCTAATTGAGCCAAAGCGTCATCCATGGGCAAAAGGAAGCCATAGCGTGCTATGCCTCGTTTGTCTCCCAGTGCTTTTGTAAAAGCTTCACCAAGCGCAATGCCTGTATCTTCAATGGTGTGGTGTTCATCAACAGATAAATCCCCTTGTGCTTTGATATGGAGATCTAGTCCTCCATGACGGCTGATCTGCTCAAGCATATGATCAAAAAAAAATAATCCTGTATGGATATCATATATTCCTGTGCCGTCGAGTTGAAGCTCGATTTGTATATCTGTTTCCCGAGTATGTCGTCTATGTTGGCAGTAGCGAAGACTAAATTTGAGATATTCATAAATTTTCTTCCAGTGAATGGTCTCTAAAGCAATGAAAATCGCGAGTTCCTCTGCCGTTCTTGTAGCCTCGTGTTGTCCAAGGTTATTTCCCTGGTTTAGCCATATAGCTTTGCATCCTATATTTTTAGCTAAAAGCACATCGGTAATTCTATCGCCGATGACAAAGGAATTAGTCAGATCATAAGCCGGTGAAAAATAAGCCGAAAGCATTCCTATGTCTGGTTTACGCGTAGGAATATTCTCTTTGGCAAAGCTGCGGTCTATGTGAACGGCTGAAAAATGAACGCCTTCTCTCTTAAAAGTTTGAATAATATATTCATGCGCTACTGTAAAGCGCTCCTCGGGAAAGCTTTCTGTTCCCAAACCATCTTGATTAGTCACCATTACCAATTCGTAATCCAGCTCAGAAGCAATACGTGCCATATAAGAGATCGCCCCAGGGTAGAAGATAACTTTATCGAGTGAATCAATCTGATATTTCGGAGGAATTTCCTTAACTAAAGTGCCATCTCTATCGATGAACAAAAGCTTTTTTTTCATGATTTCTGATAATTTTCAAGAGCTTCTATGAGTAATTGATTTTCTTTATGGGTACCTACAGTAATCCGTAAACATCCCTCACAAAGTTCCTCTGCCGAACGGTCTCTCAGGACAATGCCTTTTTGAATTAAATAACTGTAAATCTTTTTCGGAGCTTTGGTTTTGACAAGCAAAAAATTGGCTGAACTAGGGTATGTTTTTTCGATTATATCAGGAAATTTTAAAAACGAACAGGTTAAAAAATTTCTTTCTTTTTGCAGGGCTCGGATTTTTTGATCTACCGAATATTTTGCCTCAAGACCTCTCAGCGTTAATTCTTGCGTAGAGCCGCTGATATTATAAGGTGGTTTTATCTTGTTTATCCATTGGATGATGGTTTCACCTGCAAAGGCCATACCCACTCGCAAAGCAGCCAATCCCCACGCTTTAGAAAGGGTTTGTACTACGACAAGATTCGGGTGGTCACCCAGCATATCAATAAAAGAAGGTTGCTTAGAAAAATCGCCGTAGGCTTCATCGATGATCATAATCCCGGGAAAATGCTCTAAAATCTCATTAACGTTTTCTCTGGTAAAATCATTTCCTGTGGGATTATTGGGCGAGCATATAAAAATTAAACGACTGTAATTATCAATGCCTGCTAATATAGAAGAAATATCTAATTGAAAATTCTCTTGAAGTGGTATACGCTTCACCTCTACATCGTTTATTTTTGCACAAACTTCATACATTCCATAGGTGGGAGGACATATAATAACATGGTCTTTTCCGGGTCTGCAAAAAACTCGGTAGAGTAAGTCGATTACCTCGTCACTGCCATTTCCCAAAAATATTTGTTTTAAAGAAAGCTCTTTAAGGGTACTTATTTTTTTTTTGAGCTCTTTCTGAAGAGGATCTGGATAACGATGATAGTTGTATTCTAGAGGCCCTCCATAGGAATTTTCGTTGGCATCGAGGTGGATGGAGCCTACTGCTGTGAATTCTTCTCTTGCGGAACTATAAGATTTTAGTGCGCGAATATTTTTACGCACAAGTCTTTCAATATTAAAATTCCTGATAGATTTTTTTTTTCTCTTCGATTCTAAAGATTTCATGATTTTAAACGTCGTGTTACGGACTGTTGATGAGCTATTAATCTTTCGGCCTGAGCCATGATTTCTATCGTTTCTGAAAGGTTTTGCAATCCTTTTTTTGAGAGTTCCTGGAAGGTGATTTTTTTAACAAAACTCTCTACCGATAAACCGCTATATGCCCTGGCATGGCCGCTGGTAGGTAGAGTGTGATTGGTGCCTGAAGCATAATCTCCGGCACTTTCAGGTGAAAAATTTCCCAAAAAAACTGAACCTGCATTTTTGACTTTATCAGTCCATTCTTGAGAATTTTTACAATTGATAATCAAATGTTCCGGAGCATATGTATTGATCAACTCCATACCTTCTTCTAAATCTTTCACAATGAGGACACAGCTATTCTTTAGCGCTTCTGAAGCTATGGATTTTCTTGGAAGTGCTGCTATTTGTTCTTTTAGATGATCGACTACTTGCTCAGACCACTTCTTTTGATCACTTATCAGTAATACCTGGCTGTCTTTTCCATGTTCAGCTTGCGAGAGCAGATCAGCAGCAACGTAAGCAGGCGTAGCAGTGGCATCGGCTAGTATGGCTAGTTCCGAAGGGCCGGCAGGCATATCTATAGCTACACCTTCTTGTGCGATAAGCTCTTTAGCTTTAGTTACATAGGTATTTCCCGGGCCAAAAATCTTATATACAGACGGAATACTTTCAGTTCCATAAGCCATCGCAGCAATAGCTTGCGCACCTCCTACTTTGTATATTTTTTTAATCCCTAACATCTCAGCGGCATATAAAATAACCGGGGAGAGTTTTCCTTGTTCATCTGGTGGACTGCATAGCACGATGTCTTGACAGCCTGCCAATTGCGCAGGAATTCCTAACATGAGTACGGTAGAAAAAAGAGGCGCAGACCCTCCGGGAATATATAAACCTACTTTTTCAATCGGTAGGCTTTTTCTCCAACATCGCACGCCATCCATAGTTTCTACAACTGATTCTTTGTAGATTTGACTCTGATGAAAGCACTTGATATTCTCGGATGCCTCGAAGAGCGCTTTTTTGAGCGTTTCTGGTGTCTTTTTTTGAGCTTCGTCGATTTCTTCTTTGCTGATTTGAAAATCTTTTAAGTATATTCTATCCCATTGCTCAGTATACTTTCTTAGCGCCTTATTGCCGTAAGTTTTTACATCTTTAAGTATAGGCTGCACTTTTTTGGCAAGCTCTATAGTTGTTTGATTGGGTCTTTTGATGAGTTCAAGCCATTTTTCCTTAGCAGGATGCAGATAAAACGGAATTTCCATGGAGCATCATATGTTTACGGAATCATTTTTTTAATCGGTAAAACTAATAAATCTTGCGCACCATATGCTTTAAGTCTTTCTATGCTATTCCAGAGGTTTTTTTCTTCAATCACAGCATGTACTGCCGTCCAATTCGGATCAGCTAGCGGCAACACAGTGGGACTTTTTTCACCGGAAAGGAAATTCAAGATATTTTCTAAATATTTATTAGATACATTTAGCATCACATATTTATTATTTCTGGCTCTCTTAACAGCTTGAATGCGAAAGTACAGCCGCTCTGCCAGGGATTTTCTTGGAAATTTTATATTTTGAGAGGCCACCAATAGAGCTTCAGATTTTAGAATTGTTTCTATTTCACGAAGACCGTTTATAAAGAGCGTTCCACCACTGCTTACCAAATCACAAATCGCATCAGATAAACCGATACCCGGTGCAATTTCCACAGCTCCGCTGATAGTGTGGATATCTGCTTGAATTTGCTGTTTATCTAAAAATTTTTTCAGGATGTTAGGATAGCTCGTAGCGATGCATTTCTCGGAAAGATCTTCAATAGTTTGATAATCAGAGTTTTTTGGTACGGCGATAGATAATCTACAACGTCCAAAACCGAGTTTTTCTTTGATCTTGAGTTTTCTCTCTTTTTCTAGGATCAAGTTTTCTCCAACAATACCCAGATCGATAATATTCTCTTCTAGATATTGAGGAATATCGTCATCACGTAGAAAAAATATTTCCAAAGGAAAATTTAAGGCGCTACTCTTAAGTCGTTGGCTTAAATTCATATCGATTCCGCAATCTTTAAGAAGTCTAATCGAATCCTCGTGCAGACGACCGGATTTTTGTAAGGCTATTCTGAGATGCTCCATAAGTTATTAAAAACAATAAAAGCTTGCCTTTTTGCGCAAACTTCTCTAAAATATTCAGTTAACAAAAAACTACATTACAAGTGCTTACCGATGATTTTGGTGAAATGATCATGTGTGTTGGTAGATGTAGCTTTGTTTCGTCATTTTTTAAGAACAAATGTATAAAATATTTCCGTACTCGGAAGACTTGTTTTATAGACCAAAAAAATCAATGCTTTTTTAAAGTCGCTATTTAATTCCTAAGTTTACAGCCTCAGGAAATATTCTCCCGAGTCTTTTTTAAGGTGTTTTTTTCTAGATGATAGTCTTTTCATTTGCTCTTATAAATCTCTTTCAAAATATTTTCTTCTACAGAAGTGTCCTTTTTTTTGATGACTAAATACTAAAATGACCTTCGCTTTCAAGCGACTTTCTTTAAAGGAAATAAGAATATATTTTTAGCATTTGACTTATATTAGTGTAACTTTTAGTGTTAATTATTTAAAAAAAACAGTATCTAGTGTGAGTTATTGTATATATCAATATAACTAGTTCATAGAACAAAAATATAGAAAATGTAAAATGGCTTTTATTATAAATTTTAACTTATTCGGGTGTAGAATGTTACCCCAAATATTAAATCTCTTACAAAGTGTATATTGACAAAAAGCTACTGATTCTTATAAATTTATATGATACTGAAGATGAAAATTTAAAAAGAATTCTATGTTTCATGAAATCTTCTGATTTTAATAAGGCTTTTCGTAGCCGTCTTTTTGCTGGTAATGCTTGGCGAAAAGCTTCGTATCTCTTATCCGATATTTTTTGTTCTTAGTGGACTAATTGTAAGTCTTATTCCAGGTATTCCTCTTATTGAGATCAGTTCCGATATGGATTTTCCTTATTTTTCTTCTTCCTTTGCTTTACGAGGCTACCTGGGTTTTTTTTATGGAAAGATTTTTGAAAATGGAAGCCGCCCAATACTTTTTCTTGCTTCTGGTTTGGTTTTTTTACATCATTGATCGTTGCTTATATTTCATACCTTCTCATACCAGTTTTACTGTGGCGTTGGAGTTTTTATTAGGTGCTATTGTTTCTCTTCCAGATGCTGTAGTAGAGCTGCTTATGTCTTAAAAATTTAAGAATACCAAAGCGAATCAATGCTATACCTCAAGGAGGAGAGTCTTGTAAATGATGCCTCAAGCTTGATTGTTTTTCAATTTGCCTTGATAGCGAGCTTATCAGGAACTTTTATTTTTCATAAAGCAGTGGTAGATTTTTCATGGTGACTTTTATGGGAATATTTCTTAGGGTAGTTTTGGGTTATCTTCTATATCGTTCATCGATGTTTGCCTACCAGGCCGGGTATTAATACAGCTTTTACATTAGTAACCCCTTACGCTATGTATCTTGCTTCCGAGCAATTACTTACTATTCAGGAGCTATGGCGGCCAGTAAGTGGAGGTTTATTTCTTACCACATTAACGAATTTTTCGATCACAGCACATGTATACAAGTTTTAGGCGTTTGGGATACTTTGATTTTTCTTTTAAATGGTTTGATTTTTATACTCATAGGTTTGGAGCTGGCCTTTCATTATAAAAGAGTTAAAGAGCCATTCCATAATTCAAGCTTAGGTTACGGGCTACTTATCAGCCTGGTGATCATCTTCATTCGTATTCTTTATGTTTTCTCTATTATCCTTCTCACGCGAAGGCTGAGTGATAAAATACGTTCCACAGAACCGAATTTGTCGGCTGGCGCGGGCTTATATATCGTTGGTTGGGCTGGTATGTGTAGGGTAAGTGTCTTTAGATACCGCTTTATCTGTTCCTTTTGTATTAAGCGCTGAAGCGAAATTTCAGCAGCGAGATCTTATACTTTTTATCTCCTTTATTTGCATGAGAAATATTCTTTAGAAATAACACGTAATCCATTGATTAAGAATTTGAAGAATCACCTGAAAAATGAATCATTTTACATAGATAATCAACTCAATTCTTCAGAAAATCGTAAGAAGGAGATAAAATTGTACCAAGAGATATATTGAGCTGATTTCTGTTCAGCGATAAGAACTTCAGTTACTTAAAAAAGATTTTAATGATGAGGTAATTCGCAAAAAAGAAATACGACTAGGTCTTGATGAGTAAAAATTTCACCTTAACTTCTAATTTTTTTTTGTTCTTTTTACCTCTGTAAAAATTTCATACCAAGTGCGGGTGAAGGGACTCGAACCCCCACACCTTACGGCACCAGATCCTAAGTCTGGCGTGTCTACCAATTCCACCACACCCGCTGAAATCGCTGTAAATATAGAAAGTTTTTTCTATCTGTAAGAGATGATTAATTTTTATAAGCGGATAGTATCTTATTATCTCTATCAACTATTTGATATTCAAGATATTTAAACGAGTCTCTGGGAATAATTTTGATCCATTTTTTGTGTTTTAAAAACCATTTTTGTCGTCTCGAGGGCCAGCCTTGCTTGAGATAGGCAGCTATGAATGGATGTGTATACAAGATAATACTTTTATGCTTTTCCTTTATAAAATTCTCGAGAATGAATTCTAAGCGATAAATATGTGCTGTTGGAGCCTCTACCTCATCGTTTTTATTAGGATTCTCCTCGGAAGTCTCTATGTTTAACTCCGGTCGCACTCTTTGTCGGGTCAATTGTATCAATCCAAATTTGCTCGGCGGTAAAATTTTATATTTAGCCCGTTCATTTTTCATTTCCTCTTTGAGATGCTCGTAGAGTTTTTTTCGGTGCTCGGCCTCAGACATATCGATAAAGTCTATTACGATAATCCCACCCATATCCCTTAAACGCAATTGCCTGGCAATTTCACTAGCTGCTAGAATGTTGACGTCTAATGCCACGTTTTCCTGTTTGTTTTTGATATGTGCCCCCATCCCGCTGTTCACATCGATTACATGTAAAGCCTCAGTATGCTCTATTACCAGATAAGCACCTTTAGCTAACGGAACATTTTTTCCAAGTAAAACTTTCATCTGTCGTTCAATGCCAAATTTCTCGAAAATAGGCAGATCTTTATCACGATAATGTTTTACAATATCAATCTTATCGGGAGCTATGGTGGAGAGATAATCGGTCATTTCATCACAAAGATCTTCATCATCACAAATAATGGAAGTGAAGTCATCGTTAAAAAGATCTCTCAAAATCAACGAAGCTTTGTCCATTTCACGCATTACCCTGGCTGGCGGATTCTTTTTTCTTAGATTCTTGAGCGTATTTTTCCACTTATTGATTAAATAAAGTAAATCAGCTTCAAGCGCTTCAGTTTTTTTATTGCTCGCTACAGTTCGAATGATTATACCGAAGCCTTTAGGTTTTATTCTCTGCATAAGAGAAATAAGACGCTCTCTTTCTTTACGGTCTTTTATTTTCTGCGAAACAGAAATCTTATCGGCGAAAGCTATCAGAATAAGATATCGTCCTGCTAATGAAATCTCTGAAGTCAGTCTGGGTCCCTTGTTTGAGATAGATTCTTTAGTAATCTGAATCAATATTTTTTGCCCACTCTGTAGTACCTCTCCTATGTAGCCATCTTTATTGATTTGTTCTTCCGGTGTATAATCTTGATTATCATATGATTGTTGTGCACTTTTGTTAAGTGATAAGAACTTTAAAAACGACTTAAGCTGAGGGCCTAGATCGTGGTAATGAAGAAAGGCATCTTTTGTACATCCAATATTTACAAAAGCTGCGTTGAGACCTTCTGCTATTTTTTTTATCCTTCCAAGGTAAATGTCTCCTACCAGAAAATTCTGATCATTGCTCTGACGATGTATTTCTAATAATTTTCCGTTTTCAAGAATGGTAACAACTACCTCTTTATCATTTGTTTGTACAACTAATTCTTTACTCATTGTTTTTTTTAGCCCGTGAATTAAGAAAAAAAACCAGTACCCAAGTGAGGAAACTGGTTTTTTATTAACAACGGTCGGTTTATTTCTTTTTATGCCTGTTTTGCCTACTTCTTTTCTTTCTTTTATGTGTGGCAATTTTGTGCTTTTTTCTTTTCTTTCCGTTAGGCATGGATAGGAATTTATCGGTTATAATAGTTTATTTTTTGACAGGTACGTTATTTTTTACGAACTCTTTCAGCTCTTTAGCAGGCTTGAAAACAGGGGTGTTATAAGCTGGGATAGTAATAGCCACTCCTTTTGAGATGTTACGTGCGGTTTTCTCAGCACGTTCTTTAACGATGAATGAACCGAAACCTCTGTAATAAAAATTCTCTCCCGAATTAAGGCAATTTTTAGTTTCTTCGATAAAAGTTTCTATGACGATTTTTACTTCATGTTTCCCAAGACCAACTTTTTCTGAAACTACGTCAATTATATCTGCTTTTGTCATATCTGGTCAATTAATAAAAAATTCATTTGGATAGTCAATTGCTTTGTTCACCTTTGTACAGGAAACATACTGAAATTATGATACCAAATATACCAAATTTTTATAAACCGTTTTAAAGTTGCATGTATTTAAATTTTGTAAAAATTTTGCTTAATTGGTATGAAAAATGTAAACGAGAGC
Organism: Bacteroidetes bacterium endosymbiont of Geopemphigus sp.; assembly: GCF_002904345.1. Lineage (GTDB taxonomy): Bacteria > Bacteroidota > Bacteroidia > Flavobacteriales > Blattabacteriaceae > GSPS2-BC2016. The sequence continues at coordinate 666,801 of NZ_PEIH01000005.1, read as the reverse complement.
TTCCCTGGAGATCTACCTCTGATCCTTATCATATTTGGATTTCAGAAATTATTTTACAACAAACTAGGGTAGCACAAGGTTATAATTATTACCTGAATTTTATCAAAAGATTTCCTGACATAGAAACGCTTGCCAATGCTCAAGAAGAAGAAATTCTTAAGATTTGGGAAGGTTTAGGATATTATAGTCGTGCGCGTAATATTCATTTTAGTGCGCGTTTAATTGTTCAAGAAAGAGGAGGTGTTTTTCCTGACACTTATAAATCTTTGCTACAACTTAAAGGGATTGGTCCTTATACGGCAGCAGCTATCGCCTCCATATGTTTTAAGGAACCTGTTCCGGCTATAGATGGAAATGCCTATAGACTTTTTGCGCGCTATTTCGGTATCAAAATTAATATTGCATTAAGTAAAGCTGCTTCAGAGTTCTTTGAACTAGCTCTTAAATTCATTTCAAAGGATCATCCAGGAGATTTTAATCAAGCAGTCATGGAAATCGGCGCTTTGATTTGTACACCAAAAAGCCCTGAATGCTACTGTTGTCCTTTAATGTCATCATGCTTTGCCTTCATTTATGGAGAGGTAAATAATTTGCCTTTTAAAGAGAAAAAGCTCTATAAACGTGAAAGGTTTTTTTATTATCTTCACATCAAATTACCACAAGGAATATGGATTAAAAAAAGAGAAAAAAAAGATATATGGCAGGGATTATATGAATTTCCATGTATTGAATCGGATGAAAGGCTCTCTGACGATCAAATTCGTAAAGGCTTTTTAAATGAATTCGGTTTATCCGGGATATTTTTAGCAAGTGTAATACACAAACTTACCCATCAACATTTGAAAATCGAATTTTGGCAGGCAACACCAAAGATGTCTTGCGCCGAAAAATTAAAAAACAGAGGATTTATACAGACTAAAAAAATTGTTCTCTATCCGTTTTCCCGTCCCATAAAGAGTTTCTTAGAAAGAGAGGATTGTGCCTAAATTTACATAATTTTTACAATAGATATCCAATAAGTTCTGATGGATAAGACGTTAAATAGAGCGATGCTCATTGGAGAGATAACTGATGAGGTAAAAACGCATTATATCAATGCAAAGCAGCCCGTTGCGCGCTTTCATTTGATGACTGTCGAGACTTTTTACAGTACTGATAAAAATAAGCATTTTGTCCATCGCGAATGGCATGATATCTTCGTGAGAAACGATCTTGCCGAGCGTTGTCAGAAACGATTAAAAAAAGGAGATAAGATTTACCTCGAAGGAAGCATTCGCAATAAAAAATGGAATGAACAAGGCCAGGTACGCTCTTTCGTGGAGATCCATGCAGATCGCGTTATACAGCTCGAAAGGAAATCTAACAACTCTGACACCTCCGGTAGTTTGTTTTCTGAAGAAAAAGTATAGGATGCTTAATTAAACATAAATTTTTGGAAACAATAATTCCGGAGGAAAACTTTGTGCCGGTACATTTTGTGTACTTGCAAGCAGCTTTTTATTTATTACTTCTTATTTTTCTTTTGTTCTGCTCCGCTGTTATATCAGGTGCTGAGATAGCTTATTTTTCATTAGATCAAAAGATGCTTAAAAAACAACAAAAGCATCATTTTTCAAAAATATCTTCAATATTGAAGATTCTTAATCATCCTAAAAAGTTATTAGCTACTATTCTAGTTTCACTGAATTTTATAAACATCGCTATTGTATTGCTCACCTCTTCACTTTTATCAAAATTTGGAAAATTTCCTCATTTCCAGATTTTTGGAATCAATTTCTCACTAAAATTTATTACAGAGGTTTTCGGAATCAGCTTTTTTCTACTCCTTTTCGGAGAGATTATTCCTAAGATCTATGCTAGTAAGCACAGCATGCGATTTGCTGCATCGGTATCCGCACCTTTAGAGTTGCTTAATTGGCTCTTGAGTCCCTTTTCGGCTTTAATGATACATACTTTTACTTTTATCGAACGCTATTTAGGTGCTCCCAGAAAACATTTCTCTGTGGATCAACTATCTCAAGCCCTTGAGATCAGCTCGAAAGGTCAGAAAAATAGTAAGGATCGAGAATTTCTTGAAGGTATTGTACATTTTGGAAGCATTGAAGCGCGTCAAGCTATGACACCCCGTGTAGATATGTTTGCGCTAAATTATGATACGCCTTTTATTGAAGTAGTCCAGCAAGTAATTGCAGAGGGATACTCTCGAATTCCTGTCTATCGTGAACGTATAGATGATATAGAAGGTATTTTATTTGCCAAAGATTTGCTCCCTTTTATTAATGAGCCCCATTATAGGTGGACGAATTTATTACATGCGCCTTTTTTCGTACCTGAAAACAAGAAAATAGATAATTTGCTAACTGAATTTAAATCCAGGCGTGTGCACTTGGCTATTGTTGTAGATGAATATGGAGGCACCTGTGGGTTGATCACCCTTGAAGACGTCATTGAAGAAATTGTAGGAGAAATCGCTGATGAATATGATGATGATCAAGCTTATCATTTTAAGTTAGATACAAATACTTTTATTTTCGAAGGGAAAACCCCTCTGATCGATTTTTACCGAATTATGGAGATTAAGGAAGAAGACAGGTTTGAGAAAAGAAAGGGAGAAGCTGATACTCTAGGTGGTTTTGTGATGGAAATTCACCGTTCGTTTCCTAGAAGACATCAGAAAATCCGTTTTCTAAACTATACTTTTATCGTGGAAGCGCTCGATAAAAAACGTCTTAAGCGCATTAAAGTCATCAAAGGAGTTAAAAATAAGGCTAATGAATCCGTATGAGAAAAGCAAGCTTATTTTGACTTTGAGCGTCCCATTTTCGCTGAGCTTCGCGATAAAAGATGCCCATCCTGGTACGATTTTAATCCTGATTAAAATGTAACGATCCATCTTTTTTATCGCGTGTGTAGAAGAATTTTGAGTTCTTAATGAACGATGCTCAGGAGCGTTTTTACAAACATACTATTCGAGAATAGTTTTATTAAAGAGCGATCTCTTTCTCATCCTAAAAAATTTAGGCAAAACTTTATCAATTGGGTGGCCAAAGCGCCTCGAAATGGCGCTTTAATTTTTCTATATGCCAAGCCCAAAACTTTTCTATTTTAGCATCTTCCAGTAGATTTTATAAAAAATGCTACTATCTTCATCTTTGATATCTTCGTTCTTAAACGAAGAAAGCGTTACGAGCCTATAGTTTTTATTATCATAATCCAAGATATAAAATTTTACTTTAACGTTCTTATATACAATGCTATGAGGTTCTGATTCCTTTTTGTTTATAACACGTGTTATAACGTCTACAGCAGTATTCATCGGATTCATTTTCGGTGAATTTATATCTAATTCTACCTTAGAAGGATAACCTTTGCGCCAAAAATTCCAGTAGCCAAAAGAGGAAAGATTCAATTTATAAACCCCATCCGTATAAAAATGTACTTCGCCAGTCGGCGAATGGTCACCAGATTCTTTTTTTATGCTTCTCCATATTTGATTATCATAAGATAAAGATAATTGATCTCCTTCTTCAGTTACAGGGACCCACTCTTTGAAGATATCCGATGCCACTCGGGGTCTTTCAAACATTTCCATTTGCTCATCTTTTCCCTTTCCCCATTGTATAGCCATATGATTTTCGTTTATCATTTTTAGATGAATCCTTTGCGGGTAATCCTCTTTAGGACCTTCAATAATAAGCCCGCCTTTCGCATCTATTTTATAGCTAGCATTCGTGACGATTTTGGCTTTTTCCTCACCCTTGTATTGCCTGAGGATTATTTTATAGAGGTCTTTTATTTCCCCTGAAGGATTTATTTCACATGTACTCTCTATGTCAAGGCGATTCTCTAGTGTTTCTTTACTGAATTTTGGATTTTTCTGTGCCCACTTTCGCTTAAGAAGCTCACGAGTATTCTCAAGAGAAGAATCACTTTCTGTTTCCATAGGGTCATCATAGTTGTTATTGCTATCATTACAAGCGCAGGAAATAGTAAGTACGAAGAGAAGCAGTAATTTTTTCATAGGATATTTTCTTGCATATGTGTAAATATACTGAGCTATTCTATCTGTTTTTTTTTGTATCTATTATCTTTTATTAACATTAATTTAACAATTAATAAAAATCTGTTTCAAAGTACTTATGGGAAGTAAACAACATCGAAAATGCCTAATGAATGATCAAAATTTCTACATACTGAAGTTATAGACAATCAAAATCTCTTTTTAATAGGTCAAAATTAAACCTCCGGAATTCCAGAGGAAATTATGAAATTACATATTTCTTAACAAATTTTAAATATTTTCTCGCACTTTGATGAGATTGAGCGCCGAGCCGGCTTGAAACCATTGAACTTGATTTTCATTATAAGAATGAAGAGCCTTTATGACATCTTTTTCTCCGTTTTTATGAACAATTTCAATGCTTAGTGGTTTTTCCGGCGAAAAATATTTCAGATCCGTGAAGTTAAATAGATCTTCTTCTTGAATCTTACCATAATCGCTCTTATCAGCAAAAGTCAGTGCCAACACTCCTTGTTTTTTAAGATTTGTTTCATGAATCCTCGCAAATGATCGAACCAATACCGTACGAACGCCCAAATGACGCGGCTCCATTGCGGCGTGCTCTCGTGAAGAACCCTCGCCATAATTCTCATCGCCTACCACTATACTGGGAACACCTGCAGCTTTGTAAGCTCTTGCTGTATCCGGAACAGCTCCGTAAACACCATCGAGCATATTTTTTACGGAGTTGGCTTTTCCGTTAAAGGCGTTAATCGCACCAATAAGCATATTTTCAGAAATGTTATCTAGGTGTCCACGGTATTTCAGCCATGGTCCGGCCATTGAAATATGGTCAGTGGTACATTTCCCCTCAGCCTTGATCAAAAGTCTTACCCCTATGAGATTTTCCCCGTTCCATGCCGCAAAAGGCTCGAGAAGTTGCAATCGATCTGAGTCTTTGGAAATGCTGATAACTATATTTTTTCCGTCCTCTATCGGGGCATGATAACCGTGATCCTCCACCGAAAATCCTTTAAGGGGTAATTCAGAACCTTGAGGCTCGGCAAGTTTTACATGTTCACCCTTTTCATTTTGTATTGTATCGGTAATCGGGTTAAAACTCAATCTTCCCGCCAAAGCTATAGCCGTTACAATTTCAGGGGAGGATATAAAAGCATGCGTATTTACATTGCCGTCATTACGCTTGGAAAAATTTCTGTTGAAAGAAGTGAGTATAGAATTTTTACGATTCGGATCATTCGTATGCCTTGCCCATTGCCCTATACAAGGGCCGCAAGCATTGGCCAACACTGTTCCACCTATCTTTTCAAACAACGCCAGATAGCCGTCACGCGCTACGGTATAACGAACTTGCTCGGAGCCGGGAGTTACCGTGAATTCCGATTGAAATTTTAAGCCTTTTTCTATTCCTTGTTTTACAATTGAAGCTGAGCGACTGATGTCTTCATAAGAGGAATTTGTACATGAGCCGATCAGGCCCACTTCGAGTTTTTCCGGCCAATGGTTTTCCTTAACTGCCTGGGCGAATTTTGAAATAGGCCAGGCCAGATCAGGTGTGAAGGGTCCGTTGATATGAGGTTCTAGTTTGTTTAGGTCTATAGTGATAAGTTGATCGAAATATTTTTTTGGATTCGCGTATACTTCCGAATCTGCTTTGAGATGCTCTTTTACATTGGAAGCCATCTCAGCTATATCTGCTCGTTCTGTATTTCTCAAATAATCTTCCGATTTATTGTCGTAGGCAAAAAGGGAGGTAGTTGCTCCAATTTCAGCGCCCATATTACATATAGTGCCTTTCCCTGTACAGGAAAGACTTTCCGCTCCTTCGCCGAAATACTCCACAATGGCACCTGTACCGCCTTTCACGTTCAGTATAGCTGCCACTTTTAGGACGATATCCTTAGCCGAAGTCCATCCGCTAAGCTTCCCTTTGAGATGAACTCCTATAATTTTAGGAAATTTTAACTCCCAGGGCATGCCCGCCATAACATCCACAGCATCAGATCCTCCAACACCTATAGCCATCATGCTTAAACCTCCTGCGTTGGGCGTATGCGAGTCGGTGCCTATCATCATCCCACCGGGAAAGGCATAATTCTCCAAAACCACCTGATGGATAATACCGGCTCCTGGTGCCCAAAAACCAATACCATACTTGTTCGATACGGATTGCAGAAAATTAAAAACTTCATTATTTTTATTGATTGACTCCTGGAGGTCTTTATTTGCCCCTGATTTTGCTTGTATGAGATGGTCACAATGCACTGTGGAGGGTGCAACGGTTTTATTTTGACCTGCCTGCATAAATTGCAGAAGAGCCATCTGCGCTGTAGCATCTTGCATGGCCACGCGATCAGGAGCGAAATCTACGTAGGATTCTCCTCGTAAGTAAACGCTTTTGGATGTTTCATCAAAGAGGTGGCTGTAAAGTATTTTTTCTGTACAAGTAAGAGGTTTTCCTATAAGTGATCTCGCTTGTGGTACGCGTTCTTTTATCCTTTCATATACCTGCTTAATCATGTGTAAATCGAATGCCATAGTCTTATAGAAATATATCGCGTTAAACGCAGCTTTTTTCAAATATAAACATTAGAATAGCTAAGAATTTCAGATCTTATTTATTTATATTTATTCTTGATAAGCTTTTAAAAATCGATCGACTTTTTCATAAACCGCCTGTGGATTATCCAAATGAATCCAATGACCCGCTTTAGGTATAGTTATTATTTCCGATCCTGGAAATATTTTTTGAATCTCTGAAAAGTCTTCCCGAACGATATAGTCCGATTCATCTCCACAAAGAAAAAGCGCTTTCCCATGATAAGTTTTCTCAGTGCTTTGTGCTGATATTAATCCCTCATAATTGTTTTCAATTCCCGGAAGATAAAAGCGAAAAGCGAAGTGGTCTTCTTCGGTACGGTAACTATTTTTAGAAAGTAATTCGCGGATTGCAGGATCGTCTATATTTTCTTGTAAAAATTCGTTTAAAGCTCCGCGACTCTTCAGAGTGTTTATAGGAACATGTTTTATGCTCGTTATTATTTTCTGATGATGCGCTGGATATGATCGTGGAGCGATATCGGCAACTACAAGGGCTCTAGCATTCTCAGGATAATGCAGACTAAAATGCATGGCAGCTTTACCTCCCATAGAATGGCCAAGCAATACCGGCTTTGAAAGTCCATGGCGTTCCATGTAATTTAAGAGATCCTCGCTTAAGAGATCATAACTCATGGCTCCGCTATGAAAACTCTTTCCATGATTTCGGAGATCTAGTAAATGAACTTCTTGATGATCTCCCGCCCATTTTTTTCCTAAGGTGGTCCAGTTGTCTCCCATGCCAAAAAGTCCGTGTAGTATGAGCAAAGGCTGTCCTTTTCCGTAGATTTTAGAATGCATGATCATCGCTGGCTCGCTTTTCTACAGGCGTTCTCTATGCGCCTGAGATAAGATTGTATGGTGTTTTCTATACCTAAGTAAAGAGCCTCTACTATAAGGGCATGCCCGATGGACACCTCCAGAATATCCGGCACTTTTTCTATAAAGTGCTCGATATTTTCCAGACTTAAATCATGCCCCGCGTTAACGCCCAAACCATTTTCGATAGCCTCCTTTGTAGTTAATAAATAAGGCTTTATAGAATCGAGGTTTTTATCAGCGAAATCTCTCGCATAAGCTTCGGTATAAAGTTCTATACGATCAGCGCCGCTGCGAACGGCACTTTTAATATATCTAGGATCTGGATCCAGAAATATTGACGTTCGAATTCCATAAGATTTAAACTCGCTGATTACCTCTTTAAGAAAGGATTCATGCTCAATGGTGTTCCAGCCAGCGTTGGAGGTAATCGCATCTTGTGCGTCGGGCACAAGAGTCACTTGCTCAGGTTTTACTTGTTTAACCAATTCGATAAATTTAGCATTTGGATTTCCTTCGATGTTGAATTCTGTGCACACGATTCCCTTGAGATCGCGTGCATCCTGATAACGTATATGTCTTTCATCGGGACGTGGGTGAACGGTAATTCCCTGCGCGCCAAATTTTTGTATATCTTTAGCCACTTGAATGAGATTGGGAAAATCTCCCCCCCGTGCGTTGCGAATAGTAGCTATTTTATTGATATTTACGCTTAGTTTTGTCATAAAAAGTGATATTTAATGAATGCTTACCTGGGTAAGTTCCAAATCAAAGATATAAGCCACTGCAAACAGATGGTCAAATACATCCGCCTGAATCCTTTCATAGTCTACCAAAAGGGATGTTTTTGTAAAGCAGTAAAGTTGTAATGGTAATCCATACTGTGTAGGCTCAAGATGGCGTACTATGAGAGTTTGAGAGTTTGAGATCATTGGATGTGCTTTTAAATAATGTAAGGCATACTCTCTGAAAAGTCCTATGTTACTAAGCTTTCGATAATTAATTTCATATTTTTCCTCTTCATTATAGATACTTATCTCTTTTTCCTTTTCCTCAATATATTTTCCAATCAGGCAGGAATTCTTGAATCTTTTCAAATCTTCTATCTCTAAAAATTTAAAGGAAAGTGTGTTAAAAAGTATCGAGCGTTTAATGCGACGAATATTTTTCTGACGCATCACTTCGAAATTGGTGACAGCTGTTGAAATCAAATCGTAAGTTGGAACTGTAGTTATTGTTTTATCAAAATTTTCGATTTTGGCCGATATCAGATTGATTTCGATAACGATCCCTTCTATAGTATGTTTAGGTATGGTAATCCAGTCTCCCACTTTAATCATTCTAGTAGTAGCCATTTGTACTCCCGAGATGAATCCTAATATGGTATCGCGAAAAATGAGAACGATTACCGCTGTGGCCGTTCCCAGGCTTGTAATAATGGAAGAGAAAGACACACCAAAAATGATCGATATGATCATCAATACGCATATTATAACCGAAAGTATTTTCAATAATTGAGAAAAAGAGCGTACTGCAATGGTCTGATGATTATTTTCACTGGTGGCGATTTGCATGACGGAATTGATCATCCGTATAGAGAATTGCAGGAATATCAGAACAAAAAGAGCATAGAAAACTTTTTGTACATGACCGATAAAGTCTGGATGAGATTTAAACAGACCTTCTACCAGTATGAAGCCTAGAGCCACTGGAAAAAAATGCCCCAGACTGTCAAAGACTTTATTCTTATAAAGAATATCATCCCAGCTAAAGTGCGTAGAGTTCACAATGCGCTTACTTACAAAGCGTACTAATCGATTGAATAACAATTCAAGTGTCACTATAACAAGACCCAGTGTCAATAGTTTAGCCCCCAGTGTTAAGTTTATGGAAGTCCATTCACCCAGATCAAAACTGATGAGCAAGTTGTGAAGCCATTCACTTTGCTGATCGAAATACAGAAGTAACTGCATTAAAAATATTCTTTGAATTTTTAAATTGAGAACACAAATTTAATCAAGTGAGAGAGAAGTATTATATTTGCCTGTAATATATTCAAAAAATTCATTTGAAATGGCCAATCCATTTTTAAATAAGAGCTTCTCAAAGTCTCCCACAGTTATATTTAACAATCATGAAATTATGACACGTGCAGGGGTGCTCAATAAAAGCATTTTTCTATTTGTCCTTACCTTGCTAAGCGCATCGGCTACTTGGGGTGTGGTTTTTCGCGGAATAAACCCATCATCTTATGCGTTGACAGGGGGTTTACTAGGTTTTGCAATGGCGCTGACGGCGAGTTTTAAGCCGAAATGGAGCCCTTATTTAGCGCCTGTTTATTCCCTGGCTGAGGGGGTTTTCTTAGGAGCCTTTTCTGCTGTGGTTCATGCTCGCTATCCGGGTTTGCCCTTGCAGGCGGTTTTGGCTACTTTCGTTACTTTTTTATTGATGCTCTCGCTTTACCGAATGAAGATCATAAGGGTTACTGAAAGGTTTCGTTCGGTTCTTTTCGGAGCTGCATTAGCTATCGCTACCTATTACCTTATAGCATGGGTGGCTAGCTCTTTTTTTCAGGTAATTCCTTTCAATTTCGGCGATTCTTGGATAAGCATTGCCTTTAGTGTGTTTGTCATCATCATAGCGGCACTGAACCTTGCCGTGGATTTTGATTTTATAGAACGTCAGTTAGCGCAGCGTGCCCCAAAATATATGGAATGGTTTTCTGCAATGGCCTTGATGATTACATTGATATGGTTGTATATTGAAATATTGAATCTTCTTTCAAAAATCAATAAAAATGATTAGGAAGTTATTTAAAAATGTAAAATTTCAATACAGCAGAGGCTTAAATAAATTCTTATATATATTTATATATATTTGTCGCGTAGCAAAAGAAATAGAAAACAAAATAAGGGCTGTAAAAGCCCTTATTTTTATAACCCTAGTACCCTAAAAAAGAATAGGTCGCGCATCTGATTCAGGAAATTTTGACCGAAAGAGTTGGTCTTTTTCTGGTAGATGTATCATTATCATCTAGCCATCATATTCGCGTACCTATCGATGGAGGTCAAGATGTTTTATTAAAGAAGCGCGTATGAATTCTTCATCATTTGCAAGGGTATTTAAGAGATAAAAAGTTGATTATACTCTTGAAGAGTATCTTCTAGCCACTTTAAGCAAATCGTTAAGTGTCACGCAACTCTCTGTGATGATTTTGGAAGTTATCTGTTATCTGGGTATGTTTAAGAAATCTGATCAATACGCTATTTCTTTTCAGCGGCTTTAATTTCCACTGAAAAGAAAAGGGAAAAGAAAGAATGTTATAACCTTAGAAGATCCATTATGAAAAAATTAAGGAGGTAAAAATAAAAATCAAATTTTGAAAAAAATGATATACCATGGATAATCTGGCTCTGATTGAATCGTTTGCGGATTTTAAAGAGGAGAAAAATATAGACCGCTCCACTCTTATGGCCATATTGGAAGAGTCCATCAGGGCTGTTTTACGTAAAAGATATGGATCGGCAGATAATTTCGACATCATTGTAAATCCTGATAAAGGTGATCTTGAGATCTGGCGCAATCGCACAGTGGTAGAAGATGGAGTGGTTCAGGAGGATAATGAGCAGATCGAGCTCTCGGAAGCCAAGAAAATAGAGCCTGATTTTGAGATTGGAGAAGAAGTTTCGGAGAAAGTTGAGCTTAAAGACCTCGGACGCAGATCTATTTTGTCTCTCAAACAAAATCTTTTTTCCAAGAGCAAGGAATATTACAATACGGTAATTTATAAAAATTTTAAAGATCGTATAGGAGAGATTGTCGTTGGAGAGATTCATTATGTCCGTTATAATAAACACCTTATTATTCGCGATGACAATCATAATGAAATGATTTTGCCTAAGGAAGAGCAAATTCCAAATGATTTTAGCCGCAAAGGCGATAGCTTGCGAGCAGTAATCAAAGAAGTACGTCTTGAAGGCATCAAGCCGGTGGTTATTCTTTCACGCAGCGATCCGGAGTTTCTAAAAAAGCTTTTTGAACAGGAGATTCCTGAGGTCGTTGACGGACTCATTATCGTAAAGAATGTAGTTCGTATCCCCGGAGAAAAAGCCAAGGTGGCGGTAGAATCTTATGACGATAGGATAGATCCTGTGGGAGCTTGTGTGGGTGTAAAAGGTACGCGTATACATTCTATAGTTAAAGAATTAAGAAACGAAAACATAGACGTTATCAATTATACTACCAACCATCAATTATACATTACCCGGGCTATAAACCCGGCAAAGATATCGATGATAAAGATTGATCAAGAGAATAAAACTGCTATGGTTTCGGTAAAGCCTGATCAGGTATCAAAAGCTATTGGTCGTAATGGGCAAAATATCCGGTTGGCAAGTCAGTTGACCGGTTATAAAATTAATATTTTCAGAGATTCACCTTATGAAGATGATGTGGAGCTTACCGAATTTGGTGATGAAATAGAACCTTGGATTATAGAACAGTTCCGAAATGCAGGTCTTGATACAGCTCGCGCCATACTGGATTGTGATCTAGAAGATCTCATCAGGCGTACCGATTTAGAAGAAGAGACTATTTTAGATGTCTGCAGGGTATTAAAAGAGGAATTCAACGAGATAAAATAATAGAAAGAGATGATCCCTTTTCCTATATAAATATTGAAACGACTATTTTTGTAAAGGTTAAAGCGATTTTTTTCGCAATAGAGAGTTTTTTATGACTGGTAAGATCAGATTGAGGACAATACTGAAGGAATTGAATATTTCCCTGAAAAGGGTAGTGGATTTTTTGCAAAGCAAAGAAATAGAGCTGGAAAGCAATCCTAACGCAAAAATTAAACAAGAAGTTTATCAACTTTTGGTACGTGAATTCCAGTCAGATAAAAAAGCAAGAGATGCCTCTGAAAAAATCTCTTTGCAAAAAAAGATAGAAAAAGAACAGATCCGTGAGGAAATCCTTCAAAAAGGAAAAGCAAATGAACCTTCTGAGCAAATGCTCACACAAGATATCCCTAAGCGTATTGAGCCTCCTCATGGTCCTCGTACCATAGGAAAAATAGATTTAGATTCCTTAGGTCCCAGAAAAAAAGAATATTCATCGATTTCTGGGAAAAATGAGCTACGTTCTTCTTTGGTGCCTCAAATAAAAAAAGAGCCTTCCGTCCCAATTCAGGCTCAGGAGCGTTCCTCAAAGGAAGAGATCGAATCTAAAAAAGAAAGGGAACCCTCTACGCAAATAAATTCCTCTCTGCCTTTGATTACAGAGAATCAGGTAAAAGTTCCGGATCTTATGGTTCCTTCAGATCATATCAAAACCCATTATCAAAAACTTGAAGGACCTGCTTTTACAGGCGATAAAATTGATCTTTCCCAGTTTGAAAGGCGTAAACCTCCCGTAACGGATTCGAATAAGAAAAAACGCAGGCGTATTAATAAAGAGATTACCGCCGAAGATGTTAAAACGATAGGTGCGCAACGTCCTTTGCGTACAGCGGAAAAATCTAAAAATTCCTCAAGCGCGCAGCGTTCAACTGCTCTGAAAGCAGGTCAGCGCAAAGCCAGAAGAGACAACCAGCAAGCTGAGTTAACGGATGAGCAGATCGGCAAACAAATCAAGGAAACCCTTGAGAAACTCACTTCAAAAGGAGGTAAATCCAAAACTTCTAAATTTCGCCGTGAAAAGCGTCAATTCAGAAAAGATCAGCAGGCCTTTGAAAGCGATTTACAAGATCAAGAAAGTAAAGTCCTGAAAGTAGCTGAATTTGCCACGGTCAACGAATTGGCCGCTATGATGGAAGTGCCCGCCACGCAACTCATCACCACTTGTATGTCTCTTGGGGTCATGGTGACACTGAATCAGCGCTTAGATGCCGAGGTGCTTACCCTTGTAGCCGATGAATTCGGCTATAGTATGGATTTTGTGGGAGCCGATATCGATGAGTCCATTCAAGAAGAGGAAGATCCAAAGGAGAGCTTGTGCGCGCGCGCTCCTATAGTTACTGTGATGGGGCATGTGGATCATGGAAAGACTTCTTTGCTCGATTATATCAGAAAAACCAATGTCATCGCCGGAGAGTCTGGGGGAATCACCCAGCACATCGGAGCCTATAGCGTTGAATTCAAAGCTGGGCAACGGATTACTTTTCTCGATACCCCGGGACATGAAGCTTTTACCGCTATGCGTGCCAGGGGCACACAGATAACCGATATCGTTATTGTCGTTATAGCCGTTGACGATGAGGTAATGCCCCAAACCAAAGAGGCGATCAGTCATGCCCAAGCAGCAGGTGTTCCTATAATATTTGCCTTGAACAAAATAGATAAGCCTACGGCGCAACCTGATAAAATTCGTGAGCAGCTGGCCAATATGAATTTCTTGGTGGAAGAATGGGGAGGTAAGTACCAATCTCAGGAGATTTCCGCGAAAACAGGCATCGGTCTTGAACAATTACTTGAGAAAGTCTGGCTAGAAGCCGAAGTTTTGGGATTAAAAGCCAATCCGGGTAAGCCCGCCTCAGGTACAGTGATAGAAGCTACCCTTGATAAGGGTCGCGGCTATGTCACTACCATACTCGTGCAGGCCGGAACGCTTAGACTCGGGGATTATATATTGGCAGGATCGCATCACGGCAAAGCTAAGGCGCTTTTGGATGAGCGTGGCCACTCCATTCAAGAAGCAGGCCCTTCGAAACCAGTGGCCATATTAGGCCTTGGAAGCGCCCCTGCAGCAGGTGATAAATTCAAAGTGTTTATCGAGGAAAAAGAAGCTAAGCAAATCGCCTCGAGACGACAGCAGCTACAACGCGAACAAAACATTCGTACTCAGAAACATCTTACCCTTGATGAAATCGGTCGTCGTATTGCGCTGGGTGACTTCAAAGAGCTTAAAATCATTTTAAAAGGAGATGTAGATGGTTCTGTGGAAGCGCTTATAGATGCGCTTGAAAGACTCTCTACTCAGGAGGTGGCGGTAAGTGTCATTCATAAAGGAGTGGGACAAATCACCGAATCGGATGTGTTGCTGGCAAGCGCATCGGATGCGATCATCATAGGATTTAATGTTCGTCCAGCGCTTAATGCTCGAACCATTGCTGAAAAAGAAGATATCGAAATTCGAACTTATTCTATTATTTATGACGCTATTAATGAAATTAAGGAAGCCATAGAAGGTATGCACTCTCCTGAGATACGCGAACAGATTTGCGGTGCCGCTGAAATCCGAAATGTATTTAAGATCACCAAAATAGGCACTATCGCCGGTTGTATGGTTACCGATGGTAAAATGTTGCGAAGTGTTAAGATAAGATTGATCCGAGATGGTATTGTCATTCATGATGGAGAGCTTGCCTCTCTCAAGCGTTTCAAAGAAGACGTTAAAGAAGTCTCCAAAGGTTATGAATGTGGTTTGAATATTAAAAACTACAACGATATACAGACCGGAGATTTTGTTGAAGCTTACGAGGAGGTCTCGGTTAAAAGAAGCCTTTAATAATGCGTCAAATTATTGATATATGTTAATTTTTTAGTATAGATTCTTTTTTTATGATGTATATTTGCCGTTATCATAGATAATATTTATTATATGGGTTATGTTTTTACTAAACGTTTACATTTTATTGAATTTTTCTTATTTCTCTGGCAACTTTTCTGAGTTAAGTTATCGGGGAATATCAGCAGCCCTCAGGGCAACCCTTTTCTAGGTGCCACTTGTAATATTGACAGGAAAATCCCTGATAACGCTCAGCGATGAAAAGGGAAACTATAGCATTGAGAATCAATAAGGAGATCCCTTGGAATTTTCTATGGGTGCCTTTGAGTCGGTGGTTAGAAAAGTAGCAGATTCTAATGTCATAAATGTCAAGCTACCCACGCAAAAAAAACTCAGGAGTTACAAGATGTTGTGGTAAACGCGGCCTACCGAAAGATCAAAACCTAAGAGTTTATTGGTTCTTTGAATGAAATGAAAAAAGAAGTGATCGCTCACAATTCGGGAAGTTCGACGCAGTCCACTCTAGAGAATGCCGCGTGGTCATCGTCAATTAGAGTAGCGGACAGACTGGTTTGGGTTTCAATGTACGCGTTTTGCGGAGAGTAGCCTCGCTTAACGGCTCGAAGGATCCGCGCTCTATGTCATCGATGGCGTTCCGGTAGCCTCTGGAGATTTTTTCCGGTAACTCAGCAATCTCTTCTAATAATTACCTCACTAATCAATCCCAAGGGGATATAGAATCAATGACGGTGCTGCAGTCGCCGCCTTATTATACGGATCGCGCGCGGCCAACCGGGTAGTGGTGTCATCACCACTAAGAAAAAAAAACTAGGCTGGATCAAATTTTGCTAAAGGCGAAAAGCAACTTTAGCGATATGGCTTATGATAGTTACAAAAAGATCAGCGGAGAAGAATTTCGAAAACTCCGCAAAGAAGGTCTTAAAAACCAATACCTCCACTCCAGAGGTGGATAGCTCCCGAAGAAGCCGAAAGGAAAGTGAGTGAAGATTTAGAGAATCTATACCCTGTGCCCCGCAGGCGGTTATGCTAACTGGCAGGATCTGCTTTTTAAAAAAGGAAGCCTTCGAAATTATCAATTTACTCTAACGTACGGTACGAACAAAACCCGCGTACTTACCAATCTGGGTTTTTAATAAGGAAAAAGTTCATCGTATACGATTCGGATTTTAAGCGCGCTTCTATGCGAGTGAACGTAGATCATAAAACCACCAAGAATTTCAGCTTCGGTGTGAACACTTCCTTTTCCTTTGCCGATAGAAATGGCATATCAGATCAAAGCTTTTATTACGCTTAATCCCTGGATGGTGGTCAATAGGGTATTAAATCCCACTTCTGCGCTTTATGAGGCTGACGGAAATTATAGGAGCGCATTAACAATCAATACTCTAGTCTGGTGCGTGATCGCGAGATGAATGTCAATAGTCAAAAGCAATACCGACTTTTGTTGAATCTCTGGGTAGAATTTAAGTGGAGGAGTATTTCTTTTGAAAGCAACAATCAGCTCGATTTTCTTAACTCGTTCTCGCAATTATATTATTCTTATAACACCAATAACGGGCGAGTCTATGAAGGATTGGGGAAAAAGCTTGCCTAATCAATTCTATACCCTTAACTTCGTCCAATACGTTCAATTACGGCAAACAATTAAGCGAGAACTATTATCTCAAGCTACTATTACCTCTCGTCTTCAGTAAGAATGGATCGCAGCTTACGTTTGTACTACCCAAGTCGCCGGGCCATTTTTGGGCAGTTTCCGATACCTGGATGCTCTCTAAAGAGGACTTTTTCAAAAGCGACGCTATAGATTTGTTCAAGATCAAATTTTCTTAGACACCACCGGGAATTATCCTACGTCCCTTTACGGCAGTCGTAGTTATTATAAATTCAATAAAAAATACAACGATCAGCCGTGTGGGTTTGTCCTTCACAATTGGGAAGATAGGATCTCTCCTGGGAGAAAATCGCGAATTTCAATGCCGGAATAGAATTCGGTATTCTAAGAAAACTTACGGGTAAAATCGAGTTTTATCGCAAATACACCACAAATCTTTTAAGCAGGTATCTATTTCTTCCACAACTGGCTTTAAAGAGCAGCTACAGAATTCCGGCGAGATGTCCAATACCGGCTAGGAGATTTCCTAATCTTATCAGGTTGGTTAAAAATAAAAACTTTAGCTGGAGCAGCCACGTTCAGCGATTTTTCCAATCGGAACAAAATTAAAAAGCTTTATAATGGCGAGCAAATCATCGAATTTTCCAGATTGTTTAAGAGAAGGTCATTCTTTTTATTCCTTCTATCTGTCCAGAGTAGCTGGGGTGAACTCGCAAACCGGGCGTCTTAGATGGTAAAAAAAAACAGCCGAATCGGTGGAGTTCACGGAAGACTATAATCAAGCCGAGCGAACGATTGTCGGGAAATTTGAACCCGACCTTATCGGATCTTTTGGCAGCGATTTTAAATACAAAGACTTTGAGTTGGGCTTTAATTTTCGTTTCCAGTTCGACGGAAAAATCTATGATGATGTTTCCAGATACCTTATAAATGATGGTGAAGACCCAAATACGCCTATTTCTGAAAAAGGGATCGATCACTGGAAACCAGGGAGATTGCGTTAAAAATCCGTTATTTCAGAACGGCCGTGGTTATCAGTCTTTATCAGCCTCTGACAAGTATCTTTATTCGGCTACCTATGTCTGTTTAAAGAAACTTTATATCGCTTATAACCTTTCTCTCCATCAAAACTTTTATGCTGCGGTTTGCAGCTGGACTTTTAAAATGCTCGTTTTATAAAAAAATTCTACTATTTTTTAGTTTATTCTTTTTAAGAAATTGTTCCGATTATTTAGATACCCAACCTCCTCTGGAGCTCTTCCCGGAGCAGGTCTATGACAACCTTACTTCCTTAGAACGTCTCGCTGGATTATACGGAGCGGTGATGATGTACCCTCATGAGGAGGTGATATCCGATTTTGTGCAAACCTTCAGGCCGGGGGTCCGATCGGAGATCTTTTACAATTATTACCAGAATTGCACGAATACCGCTACAATACCTTTCGCAAGATTTATTACGTAAATAATATCGCTAACCTCGATAAAGGTACCTCCGGAATCCCTCTCATTACCACGGTGCAAACCTCCGATAAACCTGCGTGCGCTAGAATGTATCTCAAGTATATGAGCAAATAGAGAAAGATTTAAAGGATGCCATTGATTGGCTCCCCATCCAAAAGCGATCCCTCAGATCAATCAGTAGGCGGCCAAAGCTCTTTTGGTCAAAATATACCTCTATGAGAAAAAAAACGATCTGACTTTTGATTTATCAGAGTAGGTTATTAAATGAGGTGCTTATTAGTTGGATCCACGGAATACATACGTGTCTTCTTTTAATGAAAAAGACAATTTCGAGAGCCTTTTTGAGATGGCCAATACCTCAAATGATAATGCATACCGTTTTAGGGAATCGGTAGTTTATTGAATCCTAGGGGCTATCACGCGATACTCGTCACTAAAAAATTACGTGCTCTTATCGCCTTAGTTCCTGAAGATATAAGAAATCAACTTTTTAAGGCGGATAGTTTTAAAAGCGATCGCTTTATTGAAAAATATCTCGAACCCAACAACGGTATGGTCAGCCAGGTTGGTGTTCTGCGACTCTCAGAGGTATATCTTATCGCGGCCGAGGCCGATCAGCTAGCAAATCCATCTCCCACATCTGCCTATTTGAATCTCATTGTAGAGATTGCCAATCCTAAATCTGCCAAAATAAGTAACCCTTACACTTGAGACATACTTGAGGATCGTGCTAAAGAGTTCGTTAGAAGGACCATCGTTTATGGGATCTGATGAGAGAAACAGAAAAGATATCGATAGAAACTCTCTTGATGGAGCACTTTCTTCCGAGCCTTTAAATATCCCCTATACAGACCATAGAGTGGTATTCCCTATTCCTCAGACTGAGATAGATAAGAATTCAAGTTTGGTTCAAAATTTGGGCTATTAAGCCTGTGTGATTCTCAGGGTATAAAAAATTACCTTTGCGCTCAAGAACGCCGAAGTTATGAATGGGAACAAGGGGGGCTGTGTTTTATTTTTTTTCTTTTATTTATCGATTTGCGCTCAGAAAGTTGAGCAAGAGATTGAGAAAAAGGGCGAAAAACCGGAAAAAGATTCTATAGAGATCTATAAGCCGATCCCAGAGGACTACCTCTATAGCAATGGAGAACAAGCGATTGAAGTCTTAGATACTCCCCTTTCCCTGGAAAAATATTATAAGCATAATTTTCTGAGGAAGGATTATTTTGGTTTCATAGCTTTTTCCAATATGGGCCGTCCCCTGAATCCTTTGCTTTACCGTCCCAAATCTCGTTTGTTACCCGATATGGGTTTTTCAGCCAAGCAATATCCTTTGATAAGTTCTGATGAGGTGCGTTATTTTGATGTGAAGACCCCAATAACTGAGCTTTTTTACGAAAGCGGCATGGATCAAGGGCAGATGCTTCAGGCGCTTTTCACTCAGAGCCCCCGCAAACGAATGAATTATTCCTTGCAATACAGCGGTTTGCGCTCTTTAGGTTACTACTCGAGGGAATTATCAGTCGGCCATATCTATTTGGCTACTTTCAACTATAAAACCCCGGAGGAGTGCTATAAGTTATGGATTCATTTTTTCGATCAAGATATCAATAACCAGGAAAACGGAGGAATACAGGATATACAGGGCTTTCGCGATAACCGGCCTGAATTTAAAAATCGAAAGAATATTCCCGTGAATTTATCAGAGGCTGAGAGTCGATTCAGGGCAAAGCGTTATTATCTGAAGCACTCGTGGGCGCTTTTTCCTTCGATCAAGGAAAATATTTCCTTTTGCCATCCTTTTGTTCTGAAACATGAGTTTCATTTTGAAACCAAAAATCACCTGTATCGGGAAAAAAAAGAACAAAACTTTTTTCGCTCAAAGGTATATCCAGGAGAAGCTCGTCTCGATAAAGCTGATTATGAACATCTAGGCAATGAATTAACTCTTGCTTTGAAAAGAGAAAAATGGCATCTCGAGGGCGGCCTCCATCATGATCATCTGGCATACCGCTTGCCCTTAGGCGGGCGAACCTATCCTTCAAAAATTCAAACCGATGTACTTTCTCTTAGGGCGGGTCTTCAGTACCACTATGATAGGAAATGGCTTTTCAAGGCGGATGGTCTTTACGCTTTAAGTGGAAAATTCGCACGTGATTTCCTTTTCAACGCAAGGGCCGAAATACCTGTTTTAGAAAAAATTAAATGCAGACTTCAGGCTTCACTCAGCACTACCCATCCGGATTTTAATACAATGCTTCACAGGAGTTTTTATGAAAATTATAATTATAGTTTTCTGGATTTTAAAGCCGTAGATAGCCGCTCTTTGCATGTATACTTGCTCTCTGAAAAATACCTCGATCTTTATTTTAACCTCTATGATGTAGGTTGGTATACCTATTTTAATCAGAGCGCCTATCCTTCGCAATACGACCAGCGGATGAAACTTTTTGATATACAGACGCGCTCTGTAATTAAATTTGGCAAATTCGCGCTGGAAAATCATCTACAATATCAGCGCGTGACCTCAGGAAATGAGGTGCTTTTGCTTCCGGATTTCATCGCACGCGCTTCTTTATACTATGAAGATGTGTTTTTTGAAAAATCCTTGTCTTTACAGACGGGCGTTAGTTTAAATTATTTTTCTAAATTCAGATCCGCGGAGTTTTTTCCTGTTCTTAATGAATTTGTTTTGCCTTCCTCGGGAGAGGTTCAGCCTATAGGGGGCTATCCTTTTCTGGATTATTTTTTGAATTTCAAGGTATTTCGCATGCAATTTTATATACGCGCGCAGCATTTTAGCGCACGCCTGGGAAATCATAATTATTTCAGCGCACCTGCTTATCCGAGTACAGATTTTATTTTACGCTTGGGTCTTTTATGGAATCTCCTTACTTAATTTAAGAAGCAGGGATTTTTTTAAAATTTCGGAGGGCTCCGGTCAAAAATTTTTTCTTCCCAAAAGCCATGAAAAAAGTATTCATCTTTCTATAAAACGTCTTGATCTGGCTCACACACCTATCAGAGGAAATAAATATTATAAACTTAAATACAATTTGCAGCGCGTTTAGACAGAATGCGCTGAAATGTTGATCACTTTCGACTGAGCTTATTCCAATCATATTTTAGCCGTAGATCAGGCAGGAGATCTGTTGCGATGGCTTACGCTGAGTTTGCGCGGAGAAGAACTCGGAAAAGTTCTTTCCCGAACGCTTTTGAATAACTACACTCTCAGGAATACTTCCCGGCTGGGTATGCTTTTTAAATTTCTTGACAGACAAAGCTATCGTTTTAAAGAAACATTGGGTTTTACAGAGGTATTGCAACGTAGGTGTCCAAAGTTTTATATACTTTCCAAGGGAGGCCGCCAACTCATAGGCGATAAAGGGTTGCGAAGAAATATTCGATGAGACAGATCGCGTTTGATTATATAGAAATCCCCATCGGGTATGGGCGGAACTTTTTGTGGTCTGCTCAGAAGGCTTTCTCAAAATCATCGTTTATTGGGTTTCCTGCTTTGAAAAACGCTTCTTTTTTAGAGGATAAAATTCAAATAAGTCCTACTTCAAAAAACTACGTGATAATAAACCGCTATCACTTCGGAGTGATACGCTAAAATTTCTGATGAATTAATTAAATTCGTAGTTTTTTAAACAAGAGAGCGCTACTCCTATGGATCCTGTCTACACGTCAAAAATGATATTTGGACTCAGCGATATGATTCAAAAAGATCTATTCCCCTACGGGATGCGTTTACTGGTAGTACATACCGGTAGTTTGCAGGATGGAATAGCAGCGATGGATGAACGATTGAAAAAACAAATTATTCCCTTATATTATGAGACTTCTCTTTTGTATATTTTTTACTTTTTTAAATCCTTTTTTTCTGCATGCTCAAGGCAATAAGCTTTCTGTATATGATTACCTTCAGAAATATGCTCAATCAGCTGTTAAGGAAATGGAAGCCTTCGGCATTCCGGCCAGCATTAAACTTGGACAGGGTATTTTGGAATCTTCATCCGGGAATAGCCCGCTGGCCTCAATAGCTAATAATCATTTCGGAATCAAATGTGGAAAGGACTGGATGGGCGATGTCTATTATTATGATGATGATCTTTTGCAGGAATGTTTCAGAAAATACCTTTCCCCTTGGCAGTCCTTTAGGGACCATTCTAAATTTCTTCAAAAACCTCGTTATCAAAAACTTTTTCATCTTCCGCGCACCGATTATAAAGCCTGGGCAAGAGGACTTAAATCCGCCGGTTATGCTACAGCAGCGGATTACGCTCAGCGTTTGATTACGCGAATAGAGCAATATCAACTTTGGCGTTTTGACAGCGAGCGCTCGCAAGGACTTGAAAATCGTATTCGGGAACATCTGGTGGCTATAGGACTGGAGTATGCTTCAATTCCCGTTCAGCAACGAAATTCGAATCCACTGCCTTCTGCTCTCCCTGTTTATCAACCTATCTCCGAGAAACTCTCCCGGGATGCACGCATATTATATCATGAAAACGATGGTCTTAAGTATATCATTGTAGAAAAAGGTGAAAGCATCGAGAAAATCTCCGGACTCTATGCTATCTCAACCAGACATCTAGCGCATTATAATGATCTTTATCAGAAAAGCGCGCTTTTGCCAGGGCAGTACTTTTTTCTTGAGCGAAAAAAAACCTCTGGAGTCCGGGATTTTTATCAGGTATCGCAGGGAGAGACTATGTACTTTATTTCACAAAAACTCGGTATAAAACTGGAAAAATTGTATTATCGTAATCAGATGGAACCTCCTGAGGAACCCCAGGGTAGTCAGATTTTATGGCTGAAAGGAAGAAAAAAAAGATAGCAATGATTCACCAGCACAGCAGCATACTTTTTAAAGAGACTCAAGAATGTATACCCGGAGGAGTAAATTCTCCTGTTAGAGCGTTTAAGAGTGTATGAGGTACGCCTTTGTTTATTAAACAAAGCTCATGGGGATTATCTATGGGATGAAGATGGTCATCGTTATATAGATTACTATCAATTCATGGGATCCCATGATTCTAGGACATTCTTATCCTACTGTAATAGACGTAATTGAAAAGCAACTTAAAGAAGGGACCTTTGGAGTTCCCACGACTCTGGAGACAAGCATTATACGGCTTATTGTTAAAAATTGATCCTTATATAGATCAGATTCGAATGGTGAACTCCGGAACGGAAGCTTGTATGAACCGCTTTGCCTTTCCAAGGCTTATACAGATCGTAAAAAAATCATCAAATTTATACGGGGTTATCACGGGTATGCCAATGCTTTCTTGGTTATGGCAGGCAGAGAGTGGCGCGGCTACTTTCGGCACACCTAAATAACCCGGGGATACCTTTTTGGCTCATTATAATGACCTAAAAGATGTTAAAACTTCATACACAGAGGCTTAATAAGCGACTGGTAGAGTTCGGTGATCGGAAATATGGACTGTATTCCGCCTGAGTCCGCTTTTCTTCAGGAGCTAAGAGGTCTTTGTGATCAATTTGGGGCACTTCTTATTTTCAATGAGGTGATGACCGCGTTTCGTCTGGGTATCAGCGGGACTCAGGAATACTTCAACGTCAGGGGGCGGATATCACTACCTCTGGAAAAATTATCTGGGGAGACTTGCCTGTGGGCGCCTTTTCCGCACGTAAAGAGATTATGTCTTTTTAGTTCCGTAAGATTGTGTTTACCACGAAGAACTCAAAGAGATATTTTACTCAGCAGGTATTTCATGCAGTATCAACTTTTGCGGTTCCATGCTTTCTGTGTTTTTTACATCTCATCAGGTGAAAGACTTTCAGCGAACTCTGAAGGCTGATCAGAAAATTTTTAGAAATTTTTTTCATGCCTTGTTTAAGAAAGGTGTTTATTTTCCGCCTTCGGCTTTTGAGAGTTGGTTTCTTTCCGATTCTCTGAGTTTTGAGGATCTCGATTTTACTTTATCCATGGCAGAAGAGGTCTGTAAGGAAATTTTACAATAAAATAATCTTCAGATAACAAATTTTTAAGATTTCTTTACCGTAAAAGGATAAATTTGTATGATTCAGATTCTGTAGTAAAAATATGAAAGCTCTGAGGTTGGTTTTTTGCATGTGTTCTTTCCTTTGGGTGTTTTCCCAGGAAAAGCCTATACGTGGACAAGCTTCTCGCACTCACTTAGCTCCTTTCTTTCGGGAAAGCCCTTCCGATTCAGAATTTATACCTCCCAAACCTGTGCTGACTCCTTTTGATAAAGATATATTGGATGTTTGTGGCTATTGGGGTACTTATCCCAAGCGTTCTGATTTTAGAGCGCTTTTAGATAAACCTGAGCATAAAGATTTAATAGGACGATTTTATAATGAGCTAAATCATCAGGTAATTACCGCGAACGCCGATTTAAAATTATTTAAAGATGAGTTAACCAATATATGGTTTACGTCCGTTAAGAGTAAAAAATCTAAATCTTCCAGTGAAATAAGTACGGGTTTTAGACATGTTTTTTGCGGTGAGCCTATGAAAAAAACCTTAGGAGGCATGCATTTTGTGGGCAGATATTTACAGGCACAAAACAATGGATGGGCGGGGGCTTTGTGGGGAGATAAAATATTATGTGATCAGCTGGAAATTAGCCATCCGGTCTATACTTTCGGCATAAGATTTAGAAATAACAGAGGCAGCTTCTCCGTAAAGTGCCCCAACGGCTATGCTTATGATTTTCATGCTGACAATATTTTGACTCGGGCCACGAAAGCTTTTAAGCAATTAGGAGAATCGGGTATGTGTCTGTATAATGTGGATGGCAAATATCAAGCGGTTTTTATCAGAACCTCTAAAGGAATTCATACGTTCTATCCTGATCTCAACCCGAATTGCAATCGTAGAAACATCGATTGTCGATGCGATAAAAATATTTATATACTTAAATAATAAAAACAACATCCACTTTTTTAGCAGGTATCATTTGCCTTTTTATTACCGGTTTTGGGCATGTGCAGATCAAGCATTGAAAGAGGCAACCTAATAAGCTTAAAAAAATGCTCACTGAGTTTACCCCTGAGCAGAAGGTTCAACTCAAAGAAATGCAAAAGCAATACGTGCAAGAGGTTAAGTCTTTCCAGGAAGATTGTTTGAAACAATTTTTAGGGCACCGCAGAGGAAATGGCTAAGCCATCTACAAAAAGCGACGCTAGAGAGTCAAATCTCTCTGGCAAGAGTTAAAATAATAGATATAGCTGATAACGATCCCATTGAGGTACTCTCAAAATGCAAGTAGTAAAAGAGATAGCCGTTTTGAAAAAAGCTCTAATATGTCGTCTTTACAAGCTGATTGCTGGAATCAAGTCTAGAAAACGCAAAAATTATAAGGAGCTTGTCAGGGTTTATCTGAGATGTTTATGAGGCAACTTATGAACGATTCCACAACATGATACTATTTCTTCTACTTAATATCAATGAATGCGAAAGAATTTTATATGCGATAAGCTTATTCATCAGGAGTCTTTACGTTTATAGTTTGGTTCCTTTGGAAGGGTATAGGGTGCGTCTTTGAACTTAACGAGCTAAATTTTAAAAACTTTTTGAATTGTGGAAACCTTATCGAGCTTTTCCCAGGTGAAGAGTTCAACTTCTTTTTCTATAATTTGATTTTTATTATTAATAAAAGACTTTCTCACAATTTGTGGCATTCTTCCCATATGCCCGTAAACAGCGGTTTCTTCGTAGATGGGAGTACGTAGCTTTAAGTTTTTTTCTATGGCGTAGGGGCGCAAATCAAATAAGTGCATCACTTTTTCGGCAATGACTCTATCGGTCATCACTATCTTGGAAGTTCCGTAAGTGTTTATATAAATTCCGGTAGGTTCTGCGTGTCCTATAGCATAAGAGATTTGCAATAAAAGTTCGTCGGCTATTCCCGCGGCTACGAGATTCTTGGCTATATGTCGCGCAGCATAGGATGCAGAGCGGTCTACTTTAGAAGGGTCTTTACCTGAAAA
The DNA here is from genome assembly GCF_002904345.1 of Bacteroidetes bacterium endosymbiont of Geopemphigus sp. Lineage (GTDB taxonomy): Bacteria > Bacteroidota > Bacteroidia > Flavobacteriales > Blattabacteriaceae > GSPS2-BC2016. The sequence continues at coordinate 640,774 of NZ_PEIH01000005.1, read as the reverse complement.
GGCACCTCCGCCGTGCGCGCCTTTCCCTCCATAAGTATCCACGATAATTTTCCTTCCGGTAAGACCAGCATCTCCGTGAGGCCCTCCAATGATAAACTTTCCTGTTGGATTTATATAATAGCGAATATCTTTAGTGAAAAGTCTTTGCAAGTGTTCTGGCAGTTCCGCTTTTACTTTAGGAATGAGAATCTTTTGGATATCTTCTCTTATTCGAGTGTGCATGCGCTCTTGGCTGTCAAACTCATCGTGTTGTGTGGAGATAACAATGGTATCTATACCAGTGGGTATATTATCATCAGCATATTCCAGAGTCACTTGCGCTTTGGCATCCGGCCGTAAATAAGGCATTTGGATTTCCTCCCGCCGTAAAACTGACAGATTTCGCAGTAATCTATGGGAAAGATCTAGCGCTAAAGGCATGTAATTTTCTGTTTCTTTCGTAGCGTATCCGAACATCATGCCCTGATCGCCGGCACCTTGCTCTTCCTTTTTTGGTTTAACTATACCTTGAAAAATATCGGGTGATTGTTCATGAATAGCGGAAAAAATACCACAAGCATCGGCATCAAATTTATATTCACTTTTGGTATAACCTATTTTTCTGATGAGCGCTCGAGTAATGCGCTCTATGTCTACCCAAGTTTTTGAGCATACTTCTCCGGCAAGCACCACCTGACCTGTAGTTACTAGGGTTTCGATAGCTACACGCGCCTGCGGATCAAAGGCAAGGAATTGATCGAGCAGAGCATCTGATATCTGATCAGCAATTTTATCTGGATGTCCTTCAGATACAGATTCACTGGTAAATAAGTGAGACATGGGTCTTTAAGAGATTTTTATGCATTTAAGAAGGATAGATACTAATGCAATAACCCAGGATCCTGCTTTAGCATTTTTAAAGAGGTTGCAATCAGTCAAATCCTTCCTCGTTTGTTATTAGGGACAAATATAGTTATTTCGTCGTTAATATAACGATTGACATATCGTTTTTCTGATTTGCATCAATGTAAGTAAGAATGGGTGACCCTTTAACGATTTTTTCACAAACTCTTGAAATTTTGTAACCTTGAATTGTAAAAAGGGGGTCTGGAATTATTTATAAAATACAATTCCAATATTTTACATTTTATAAAAAAAAATAACCGGACATAAAATTATCCGACTATTTAGATTCAGTAAAAACTTGAATTAATTACTATATTTACCATGGCTGAATTATTGATATTAATATTCAGATACTATGACATTTACGCTATGTCTTCGTTTATATTGCTTGGGAAACCAGAAAATTCATGCCATCCGTAAAAAGATCTCCATGAGCCCTGTTATAAGGGGTTAATCGCTCCTGGTAGGCTTGTAAAGTTGATATACATATCGATGGATCTTCCATTTATCGACGTCTTTACTAAATGAACTACTGGTTTTCTTTTTGATATTATCGTAAGAGTTGTATATATATCATATCCATCCTGAACATGAATATTAAATTCACCGTTTTCTACAACAAATGTTTCATTGTCCTTCCATGGTAGCGTGTTTTTTCCCAGAAAATTGCCTCCATAACGACGAAAAAGTACGATTTTCCCTTTGATTTCATCCAGTTTCGGAATCCGATTTTATGTAAGGAAATACTTTTCGTAGGGCCGAATATATTTCTCACGCATGACTTTTGGAAAGTCCATTTTGCTATTTTCCGTTGAATGTTCTTTTTTTTACAGAAATGATAATAAATTCATGGACATTTTTCTTTAAAAAAGACAGGCATGTATTAAGTATATCGCTGAAGAATTGATGTAAAAACACCGGACCTTTACGCATGGCAAACACGTCATTAATAAGACGGTATCTTACATCTGAAAATCTAATGTCATTATTTAATTGTTACTCAATATTCCATGACTGGGTTTGCATAAATCCAAGCCCTATAATTTTCGAATGAAAGGAAGCGGAGTCATGGGCGCCGGGAATATTAATTTGAGTTAATAAATTTGTTGCTATTTAACTTGGCGCAGCCAATGGTATTTATCATTCATAAGCTATTATTTTTAATCTATGGGCAATTCAAAATCCATAAAGCTTACCTGGAGTGACCACTACGGAGCGTACCTTCATGATAGATTCTACTGTTTATCTATAACTTATCTCCGATAAAAAGTACTTTTTTAGTTATACGGTTATTGTAATAAGTATGATGGTAGTTTATTTTAAAACTTTAGGTAAGACCTGAGACTTTATGTTGTGCTACTGCGTAGCTAATGCAGTTTGTTAAATAAAATTTAACAAATAATTAATAAATTGTTTTAATTTATTCTTTCTTATTGTCAAATTCATAGGGAAATTGAATTGACTCGAAAGATATAATGATTCTATAGATGGGCAAGCTTTTAAAAGACATTTCGTTACCATTAATAAATGCTTTTATGAAGTTATATGACTTATGAAGATTTATTTTAAGCCCAATCTTCCATGCGATAACGGCTCTTATCGATCTTTAGAAGGCCACAATAACTTTGATAACGTGAGTAGGCTATTTTTTTTTCTTCCACAGCCTTTTTTATTCTGCAATTCGGTTCATCTGTATGCAGGCAGTTGTTAAAGCGACATTCGGATCGAAGATGGAAGATCTCTGGAAAATAATCTTGAATTTTATCTTTTTTCATATCCACCACACCAAAGCCTTTAATCCCTGGAGTATCGATTATATAGCCTCCAAAAGGCCATTGATGCATCTGCGAAAAAGTGGTAGTATGACGTCCTTTTAGGTGATAACCCGACAGGGTATTGGTACGCAAATGCCACTTGGGAACCAGTGCATTGATTAGGCTACTTTTTCCTGTCCCTGAATGTCCTGTTAATATGCTTGTTTTACCAAACATTGTTTCTTTTACTTTTTCAAGTTGCCGGCCTGTTTTAACAGAAATTTCCATACACTCGTAACCAATGCTTTTGTAAAGTGTTTTCATTGCTTTCCTATTGTCGATCTGTATTTTATCGTGTAAATCAATCTTATTAAAAAGCAATATCGTCGGGATTCGGTAAGCTTCTGTGCAGACCAGTAATCGGTCTATGAACTCTCTTGAGGTATGGGGATTTTCTAAGGTGACTATCAGGAAGCATTGGTCGATGTTGGCTGCCAGAATATGTGTACGTTTTGAAAGATTTACGGCCCGCCGCAACAAATAGTTTTTACGTTCGCAGATCTTAACAATGAGTATGCTGTCGTCTGATTTTTTCTGCACTTCGACATAATCACCCACAGCCACAGGATTGGTGCTTTTAGAATTTTCAAGACGTAACTGACCTTTGATGCGTGCCTGCAGTATTCCCTCATTCGTTCGTACCTCATACCAGCTGCCCGTTGATCGAATGACGGTACCTTTCATCAATCTTTTTTAGCTTCCTTTAGCATAACCTGATTTTGAATATTTATGGATTCTTGATGAACCATTTTCAAGAAAGTCTCGGTGAATTCTGCCGACAGTCCTAAGTTTTTCCCAAAGTGTCCCAATCTTTCTGTTATTTTTTCCCAGCGCTTAGGTTGAAATATAGCTATGTTGTGATTTTTCTTGAGCATCCCCACCTCTTCGGCCAATTGTAATCTTTGAGTCAGTAAGGCAAGGATATTATGGTCGAGCTCATCGATTTGTGTTCGTATGCCGGATAATTTCTTTTGATATTCAATATCTTGCGTATCATCTTCTTTTCGTAGCTTTATTCTATTGAGAATTTCTAAGAGGCGCTCGGGTGTGATTTGTTGCTTGGCGTCACTCCATGCTTCATCAGGTTTACGATGTGTCTCTACCATCAAACCGTTGTATTCGAAGTTAAATGCTTGCTGTGCAATCGCCGAAATGCCTTCTCTTTCGCCGCAAATATGTGAAGGATCGCATAAGATCGGAATATTGGGATAGTGATTCCTAAAATCCAGGGCGATTTGCCAATGGGGTTGATTACGGTATTGCGATTTTTTATATGCTGAAAATCCTCGATGTATCACGCCTAATTTCTTTATCCCTTGTGCTGCGAGTCGCTCCAGGGCTCCCACCCAGAGATCAAAATCCGGATGCACAGGGTTTTTTACTAGGATAATTTTTTCGGTGTTTTTTAGCGCTTCAGCGATTTCTTGCACCGTAAAGGGATTCACCGTGCTTCGAGCGCCGATCCAGACAATGTCAATATCATGCGCAAGGGCGGCCTTTACATGTGTGGCATTAGCTATTTCAGTGGCAGTGAGCATACCTGTTTCTTTTTTTGCTTTTTGAAGCCATTGTAGCCCTACTTCACCTATTCCTTCAAAGCTCCCAGGCTTGGTGCGGGGCTTCCAGATGCCGGCGCGAAAAACCTGCACGTATGATTTATCCATTCGTCTAGCCGTTTCTAACACTTGTTCTTCGCTTTCTGCACTGCATGGGCCTGATATGATAAGTGGTTTATCAAAATGAAAAATCCACTCTTGATAGAGGTCTTTAAGTTTTGTCATCATATTTTTTATTTTACTTTCTTAAGCTAAGTTGGGGTTTATATATTTTTTAATATCATTGGCCTCTGCCATATACTGACAGAGCGCTTCTAAGTCATCTTCTTGTAAGGTTTTTTGTATCTTCATAAACTTTTGTAGGTAGCCTTCTATAGCTTCCAGAAGATAAGCTTTGTTTGACTGAAAAATAGGCAGCCAGGTTTCTGGGGAACTCTTGGCTAGCCGAGCGGTTGAGGAAAATCCACTTCCGGCCATATAGAAAACATTTTCTGTACTCTTTTTTTGAAATCCCAGCGCCACTTTTGCGAGAGAAAACGCTATGATATGGGATAAATGAGAAAGATAGGCTGCGTGCTTATCATGTACATCTGAAGGCAATTCTATAAACTCTGCATTCAATTGACGGTAGAGTTTTTTTACAGTTTTTAGTGCCTCTGGCGCGCTTTCTTCTGTATTGCAAAGAACGACCGTTTTTTTATTAAAAAGCCCTGTTAAGGCTGCTTGTGGTCCTGAATATTCTGTGCCAGCTATAGGATGAGTGGCTACAAATTGATTTCTTTTGGGATGTTTTACTACCGATTGACATATTTCATGCTTCGTTGAACCGGTATCGAGTATGACAGTTTTATCATAAATAAGATGCAGCAAATCAGGGAGCATTTTTTTTATGACATTTACAGGTACGGCTAAAATGATGAGGTCGACATGTTCAATCATGTTTTTAATATCCATGACCTCGTCAATCAGCGCTCGCTGCAGGGCATATCGAATATTTTTGGAATTGTAGTCGTTTCCTATTATATGTTTAGCAAAATCGGAAATTCTTAGGTCCATTGCAATGGATCCGCCGATTAATCCAAGTCCTATAATTCCAATAGTCATGACTGCAGGAGTTGTATTTGAGCTTTTTCAAGCAATGTAGGTGGACAGCAAAGAGAAAAGCGTACGTAACCACGGCCGTTTTTACCGAATAAGCTTCCTGGGGTGATGAATACATTTTTATTATAAAGTTGTTTATCGCTCCAGCTTTTGTCTTCTTCTTTTAGAGGTAGTTTTGCCCATACGAATAATCCTGTGCTTTTTGCATCATAAGTAAGCTCCAGAGCTTTGCAGATATTCCAAATAATATTCCTTCGCTTTTGGTATTCCATATTGAGCGACTCAAACCACTCATTGGAATGTTGCAAAGCCTCTATAGCCCCTATTTGAAGGGGGAGATACATTCCTGAGTCCATCTGACTTTTTACTTTAAGTACTTCCTGAAGATATTCTTTTTTTCCTCCAAGCATGCCTTGTCGCCATCCGGCCATATTATGACTTTTGCTTAGCGACTGCAACTCTAAGGAAATCTCTTTTGCGCCTTCTATTTGAAAAACACTTAGTGGTTGTTCATTGAGAATAAAACTATAAGGATTATCATGTACCAGCAATATCTTGTGTTTTTCAGCAAAACAGACAATTTTTTCTAAATCATTTAATCTTATCGTGGCTCCAGTAGGCATGTGTGGATAATTGATCCACATCATTTTTACCGCCGATAGATTTTCTTTTTCAAGCCTTGGCAAATCCGGTATCCAATGGTTTTTCTCTGTGAGCGAGTAATAAATTACATCCGCTCCTGTAAGTCGTGTCACGGAAGTATAAGCAGGATATCCCGGATCAGGCACCAGCGCTTGATCACCTTTCTGAAGATAAGCCATGCTGATATGCATAATACCTTCTTTGGACCCCATAAGTGGAAGGATTTCTTTGTTAGTATCCAGAGATACTCGGTAGTTTTTCTTATACCAGAGAGACCAGGCTTCTCGAAGTTCTTTTATGCCAATATAACTTTGATACCTGTTCGCTTCTGCGTTCTTCGCAGCTTGCTGCATTTTCTCAATTACTTTGTGTGGAGGCAGTCCATCTGGGCTGCCTATACCCAGATTGATGATATCTTTTCCTTCAGATTTAAACTGAGCGATTTCTCTGAGCTTTTTGGAGAAATAGTATTCTCTTATGGATTGCGTTCGTATAGCTGGAGAAATTTTCATAGGCTGCGTCCATTTTTGTATTGGCCAAGTATTGAAAATTCACACATCTGCTTTTTGAATCTGAATTTTATACGTTCATAAGCGTCTCTATCTTTGATTATTAAATCTATATAAAAAGAATACTCCCAAGGTTTTTCTATAATGGGAACCGATTGTATTTTGGTCATGTTCATATTTTCTTCTGTAATAATATTTAATAACCCTGCAAGACTTCCAGTTTTATCTGGAAGATTGAACTTAAAGGAAGCTTTATCGAATTCATTTGTAATTTGTCGGAAATTTGGAGGACCGATGATGAAAAATCGTGTATAATTGTTAGGTATACTATGAATGTTTTCAGCTAAAACTTCCAGACCGTACTCTTGCGCAGCTTGTAGGGATGCTATAGCACCTACGCACGTTAAGCGTTTTTTCATGATATCATGAGCTGCTTCAGCTGTGTCTGTATATTCGGATATTTTAATGTGCGGGTATTTGTGAAGAAACTCTGCACATTGCTGTAACGCCACAGGATGTGAAAACACTTCATGTATGGTATTTATTTTTTGACCAGGAAGCGCCATTAAATGCTGTTCAATGGGCATATAAATCTCTCCTAAAACCTTAATATTATAATCAGAGAGTAAATTGTAATTAGAGAGGATACTGCCTGCTATAGAATTTTCTATAGCCATTATACCTAGCTTGACTTTATCTAAAATCAGCGCCTCTATCAATTTTTTAAAACTGCTGCACTCTAAGATTTCAAAAGGATCTTTATCAAAATACTCTAGAGCGGCAATGTGATGAAAACATCCTTTAATACCCTGGATAGCAATTTTTTTCATAAGTTAGGTTCTCAAAAATAAAAAAGCCCTTTTCACGGGGCTTATAAGTATTTTGATAAAAAATATCAAGTTAATACACAAAGCCCTTTTCACGGGGCTTATAAGTATTTCGATAAAAAATATCAAGTTAATACACAAAGCCCTTTATTCGAATTTTAAAAAAGAAAGAAATAAAATTGTTGTATATTGAATATCTTAACATTGCTTCAATCAAGCTTTGTGTAAGCAACAAAGCTAAGAATTGTTTTTCGTTCTTACAATATTTATACTACGATTGGAAAAGATATCATTCATAAGCTATCTTCTGGGATTCCCCCAGGGGAATCCCACCTTGCTTAAAATCATAACCAATTATACTCTATCAGGAGGAAAAATTAAATTTTTTGATGAATGTCATATCCATTCTTGTAAGGAAACTCAACATAGAATAGGTTTCTTCCTTAAGATAATTTGCTTTACGATGAGATATATGTGTTGGAATTCCTAGAATACGTGTCTTTACTTTATAATAATTCGCTTGAGAAAGTACTACCGCTTGTAGAGCAGCTTGCACTTTCGGATCAGGGGCATAAAATCAGCTCCCTCTCTAAGAGTTATCGACAGCGTGTAAGTCTTGCTCGAGTGCTTCTACATGAACCTGCTTTTTGATTCTCGATGAACTTAGTACGGGGCTTTATTCTTATCATTCCTTTGAAATGCATTCGATTATTCGATGTTTTGCAAAGTAAAAAACTTTGATTTTTTCTACTAATATTTTGCAGGAAGTAGAAAATATTTGTGATCGTATAATATTGCTTGATAAAGGAAGGCTGATTTTGGACGCTTTTTTAAATGAGATTCGACTATCTTATAATTCTTGTTGAAGAAGCTTTTCGAAATATTTCCACCTCTTCCGTTTCTATTTACTAGTGTCCATAGGTATAATCTTGTTTGATTTTATTTCAGTTATTTGTTGATCTTAAAACTTATTTATACTTTCCAGAAATTCCATTTTAGACTGTTTTTTTTATTTTGTACTTTGAAAATGTAGAAAGATGAGTTTTATTTAAGAAATTCAAACTCTCATTCAGCGTTTTTTTTTACTCTGGATATTTTTCCTTCCTTCGATATATCGGTATGCTCCAGATCTAAAACCTTTTTTTTAAAATGCAAATAATCTTACAGGTATGTAAATCTTCTCTTTCTCATCCAAAGGTTAAGGAGCTTTCGTTAATAATGTGGGAATCAGTAACCTTACGGCTTTTAAAGGGATCTTTTCTCTCTCCCTTTTAGTTCTGATGTAGTTAAGATCTACGATCACTTTCTCACTGAGCTAAAGGATAATTCGTCAATTAGTTCTTCTACTTGCCGAGCGATTCTTTTAGAATTAAAAGAACTAAAATCATTTTTATTTTTTTGTAAATGATTCCCTGAATTCTTTATCTGTGATCATCTTTTTTAAGCCTTTGTAAATTCGTTCTTCAGAGTTTTCTACAAGAAAAACCGTAGAGGACATCCTTTAAAAACTACCGAAGTCCTGTAATATTTGTAGAAACAATGGACCTATTTAAAATCAAAGCCTACTACATAAACCATGGTTTCATGATGGGAAGAAAGCATAAAAAGATCGGCAGCCTTTAAATAGTGAGGATTCTCTTTTAAGTTCTAAAAATTTCACAGTGCCTTCCAGATTTAATTGCTTAACTTCTAAAGTGAGTTGATTATAATTTTCCCCTTCATCCAAAATCCAGAGATGAAAGTCAAGTCTCTCTTGTTTTAATCGTCGACACACCTTAATAAATCTGTCAAAACTAATTGCATTACATAATCGTCCCATGGATACTAACTGTAAAAAATTTGTACTTTCTTCGGAATATTCTCCTGAGATTTTTGAATTATCTCATTTACATTTATACGGTTATAATTTACCTGAATCTTTTCTTCTATGCCTTTTCCGTTAAGAGTGGTTAATAATCTATCTTTAGTTCGATGAGACACCGAAATGATTTTGTCCATCTTCTTTAACCTATGCAATCTTTTATAAAATCTTTTTAAAAGACTAAAAGTCATTTCATATTTTAAATTCATATGTACCTATGCTATTTTTTTCGATTTCTGAGGACCACCTACAAGATATCTAACCAAAGTGTGAAAAAAAGAAATTTCGATACCGTATTTTATGTTCTATAATTTATACCTTGTAAAGCAAGTAATTCGAATGGCGATAAATTTTATATAAAATCTTTCAAAAGAAATGTTCCAACTTCTTGAGCGTGGATAAAATTCATCCCTGGCCATTTTTATGTAAAAAAATAGGATGGCATATATAGAGCAATTCTACTTCTTTAGGCAACTGCTGAAAATTAGAAGGAATATTTCTTCTTGCTAAAGAACAGGATCTACTTCATACTTAGAGTAATCCAGGTTATTCAATAAGTCAATAAGCCTTTTTTCTGTTCCTCCTGCTCCTAAGTGTAACGAATAGATCAAAATTTTTCTCTTCATTATAATTTAAATATATTTCTAACTTTATTTATAATATTTCAACATAGATCTGTAAAATATCAGCGTCTTGTTTTTTACTTCAATTGCGTACCGATTCCATAATTTGTCTCTTACGATAAATAATTTCATGAATACATAATAAAAAGATGAAATTGTAGTCTTTATTATATATTTACAAAGAGTATTATTAATAAATACCAATTTATAAATCGTAAATAAATCCATGCATATTAAGCAAGTAGAAATTACTTTTTTCCGAAAAATTAACTTAGTATTTGCTTGACGGCGTCAATATAGTATATTCTTGATATCTCAATTCTCTATTTTAAGATCTAATAAGTATACGTTCTATTTGGTTCCTCTTTAATTACAAACCACTTTCAACCTTCATATCAATATAAATCAAACATGATTGGTTTGATCTCTTCCTTAAGTTTTATTTTAATTGAGCTTTCCTTTTACCTAATTTATTTTAACTCTCTGAAATACCCGTCACAGAAATACAAGAAACATGATGACATTAGGGGATATGAGAGGGCAAATGAGATTCCATAGCTAGGTGAGATATTTTCTCGCAAATCGTAGTTTAAATTTTCGTATTTATCTGAGAACCTCGGATTTCTTTCTTATCTGATATAGTTGCTCAGATTATCACCCCATAAGATTTTATTAATATTTATTATATCCTTAAGAGGTTTCTTCTTCTTACTAAACTTTTCTTTATCTCTAGATTATAATGAATCATTTAAGTCTTCACTTATGTTATTAATAAGGCAGGATCTTAAACAAAACTGTTAATGCCTTTAACCACCTTATAGATTCTGTGCGAGATATATCGCCATATGAAGTGCCGATAAGCTCGGGCTCTTTTAAAATTAAGTTCGCTTAAAAGAGCTTTCTTTTAATTGTTTGAAAAAAATAAAATCTTTCAGGAATTTGTAAGTAAAAGAAAAGGCGCTTTAACATTGATTTTGATGATCGTAGGAGGTATACGAATAGATCAGTATACTATGAATAGTGTATATTATTTAAATTTATTCTTTATTCAATTCGATTTAAATCATCAATGATATATTATTTACGATAATAATATCATAAGGTCGATAGAGATTATGCAATGTATCGATTTGATTTAAAAAGAGCTACAAAAGACGCTTCAGGATACAAAAAGGACACTTTAGCGCTTTTTATGCGGGCGGGCATATAAAAATGCGAATTTAATTTCGAAGAATTAAGACTTAAGCATACATATGCTTCCCGGATCATTTTAAAATCAACTCTTATTGATGGATTTTTATAAAATACGCCCCTCAGTCTTACAGAAAATCTATAAGTTCGCCGGAGGCATTTAAGGACCTGATGATTTTACTAGCATGGAAGAAATCATATACCGCCGCTACCAAAGGCTTCTCGATGAAGGAGCCTCTTTTCCCCAGATTATCGTTATTGATGGAGGAAAAGGTCAACTTAGCGCAACCCTGAAAAGTATGGAAATCTTGGGATTACGGAAAAAATCGCTGTATTGAGTATAGCCAAACGTTTTGAAGAGTTGTATTTCCCTGAGGATCCCGTGCCACTTTATCTCGATAAGAATTCTGAAACTTTAAAAGTAATCTAACACATGCGAGATGAGGCGCATCGTTTTGGACTTTCACATCATCGCACTCGACGCAGCCGAGAGAGTTTTGATACAGAACTCGCGCATATCCCTGGTATAGGAAAAAAACCTTAATGTTTCTTTTAAAGCACTTTAAATCAGCAAAGGTCGTTAAAGAAACCTCCGGAGAAGCACTTGAAAAGCTGATAGGCGCCCATCGCGCTACTATGCTTCAAGCATATTTTCAAGAACAGACTTCTTCTTAATAAGTTTTTACTTATCCCAGAAAAAAGTGTAATAGTTTTATAAAACTCATTTACAGTATATTATGAATAAATAATGTACAGATTTAATCTGCAAATTGCATGCAATTACTATTTCCTTTTTTTTCTATTCTTAGCAAGTTAAGAATATGGTTCAGCTTTCTGAAGTTGAGCTTTATAGTATTTGTTTATAAAAATGAATTTCTGGGACACGTGTTTTTGTGTGCGGCATACAGGAGATCTTTGCGTGCCAAATTTCACGTTTTAGTGTCTCACAAAAAGTTTTGTGGGACGAACGTATTACAAAAGACATTCTTTAAGTATATATTTTGTCTCTAAAGGTTTGGTTTACCAGATCTAGTAGGGGGATGGGCGTGCCTGATCTAAAAACTCAAAAACCTTTTGAGCTTCCACTCCACAAAAACCACATTCAAAGCTATAAGAACATATATCCATTGGCGGTAATACGCCACTTTAACGAGCCTGTTCCTACAGATCAACTTATCTTTCGTTTCACTTCGCATGACGGTAGCGGAAGTATGATCGCATCGTTTATACTTATCCGTATCGTTTGCCAAAACACCTTAAATGCATTACTTCGCATGAGCAATTTTGTACACATTAAGGCACACATTGAAGGCGCAAAACAACGCCTTGACAACGCTGACAAGGTTATGGGATTAGCGAATACCTCTGACCTACTTAAAAAAGGTGCTTAATATAAAGGTTTCAAAAGTGTTTAAAATATCGTAGATGATGCCTTTTCATACCAAATGATGAGCGACACGCAATAGATGAACACTACTAAAGGAACATTGTTCGGAGCGTAACAATGTTTTTACAGGTTAGGTTCAGGACCTAAGAAATTACAAAGACAATGAAGTCAAATTGCGGAGCATTGTAATATGTGGTACTGCATAGATAAAGATCCAAAAAACCTTAGTCCTATGTATTATATTTTATAAAATCGGAGCAGACGTTTTTCAATTTAATTAATCACAGACAACTGCCTACAATGGTGGTCGTTTTTAAAAAATCAATACAATGAAAGCATTAAAAGAAATGAACAACTTAGAATAGTCGTACTTTCTTGCAAAGATATTCTTCGACACCCTTAAGAATTGACTCCTTTATTATTCCCGTCAAAAACGGAAAATTGATACATTTCATACCTGATAATGTAGGTGACTTTTATAATTGACCTACAAATCTATAAGGTGAGAGACATACAAAAAAAAGAACCTCCTGTTACTAATTCAGGTAAATTCTGGAAAGAACCTCCTGTTACTAATTCAGGTAAATTCTGGAAAGAACCTCCTGTTACTAATTCAGGTAAATTCTGGAAAGAATTGTTTTAAAAAAAATGTAATAGCAATTATGGGTAGTAATAATATAATTTAAACATCCTGTCATAGATAATAATACGCAGCTTCCGGATATGTCAGTAAAGCAACTTATAGGCTCTAGTTTTACGGTGCTGTTTCAGGAAGACAACGAACAACAAGTCCTCGAAAAATAGCAGGCAATGATTTACACGATGTCTATATCGTAGAGGAAGGTTTTGCAACGGCTAAACTGTTGCTCGAACAATACCCTATAAAAGTATTAATTTTGAGTACATATTATAATGATGAAAGCGCTACCAGATGCTAAAAATAGGTGTTTCAAACTATGTACTGAAATACGATGACCCTAATGAGATAATAACCGCCTTAAAAGCGTTAAGCAATAACGGAAAATATTTTAGTGTGGGATTAGTGGAATAGTAATGGTATATTTTAAATAGCAATTATAAATCATTTTGCTACTCTCGCAGGCGGAAATTATTGGGTTAATGGATTATTCTTCTTTCGTATTACATTACGTTTTTGAGATAATCTATTGCGAGAATATGTATGTTAGGCGCAATATGGATCATAGCGTAACCGTACAATAAAGTAGAAATTGAACAAAAATATAACAGAACCTTTTAAAATATATACAACGAGCAATTTTTCGATAGATTTACGAAAGACTTGAAACTTGTTATCAACGATTTTGATACTCGCGATTTTGTGTCCCAAATAATTCGAAAGAAGTTGATTAGATTATTAAACACGGCTTTTGGACACTCTTAAAACAAGACAATTCGGAGGTAATAGAGTTTTTTTTTTGGATTTGATTCTGTTGTAAAAAATATCAGCATTGAAAATTTTCAAATTTCAATACCCAAAGTTAAAGTTGGAAATTCATTAGAGTTCAATTTTAACCTATTGAATAATAGCGATAGAAAAAACAAAATACGACTTGAATATGGAATTCGTTACCAAAAAGCGAATGGAACGTTGGCAAAAAAAAAGTTCATAAAATCAGCGATTTGAATATACTGAAAACTTTACAACAAAAAAACCAAAAACACTCTTTTCGTGTACTGAAAACAAGGAAATTTTATCTAGGGCTTCACCAAGTTGCTGTGCTAGTCAACGGAAATGAATTTGAAAAATATAATTTTGAATTGATTGAATGATAAACATTGCATACAACGAGCAGTTTTGCTTGTTGAATACGGATATTTCAGTAAAGACCGTGACCTGTTATGGCAGGTGAATAAGTCCTTGCATGCTTAATTGGGGACAGTTTCTTCACATAAAACGCTGGACTGGACAAAAACTTGCATATTGATGCGGAACGAAATAAAATCAAAATAACTTATCTGAGCAATGAGCCATTGTTTTGAACTGAAATCTAATCGCTACTGTTAAACTGAAAACTTACTTGCTTTTCATTCCAAAAACGCTGAAGATTTACCTCCGAAGGTAATGGGTGTTTATTTTCAATATGTTCAAACAAAAGCATAGCCATGCTTGGCGCCAGGAGTGTACCACGTGCACCCATGCCATTAGAAGGGTAAGACTCGGCTTTTCTGGATGACATCCAAGTAAAGGTCGTCGATCAAGTACCGTAGGTCGTAAACCTGCCTGTTGATCGATAATTGTAAATTTGCATCTCAGAAATTCCTTAAGCTTCTTTAAAAGTTATTCCCGTCCTTCTTTAGTAGGTAAAGGTGTTTTGAAATCTTGGCTGTAGGTAGCTCCCACTAGATAATGATCACCACCTTGCGGTAAGAGAAAAATTTTCGATTTTATAATATCCTTTAATTTGAGTTTTTCTGCCCTGATGTGCAATACTTCCCCTTTATTAGCTATTAGCGGAAGCTTTCTAAAATAGGGATTCCCTGTAAGCTGATGACCTTCGCAAAAAACAATTCTTCTGTATTGGAAACCTTTGTAAATAAGTGTATCCTTTTTAAAGGAAATCTTTGTATAATCAAAAGATTCTTTTATAAGCAACTTTCCCTCTTGAAGATAGGATCTGAAGTCCCCTAAACAGGGATTTTAATAAAATCCGGCCGCAATCCTTTACCTTGCCCATAGGCTCTAAAGTTTTTACGAAAGGATAAGGGTTAAGGTAAAACTCAGAAGCGAGAAAATCTTTAAGGTGCTCTAGTTTTGATTTTTGAATCCATGTATGGAGTTCGTTCTTATCATGGATCAACCGGAACAAAGGCATGTATTCTAGGTATTTACTCTTAAGCAAGAGTTCAAAGCGTGCAAAGGTGGTATTCATCTGCTTGAGATGTTCTTTGGCTCGCCATACAGGGCTAAAGCGCTTAAGCACAACGGGATTAAAAATCCCACTGGCTACTTTTGAAGCGCTCATATAGTCATTGTCGATAATCAGAAAGGATTTGCTATGCTCTAAACATTCCAGTGCGAAACAACTTCCCGAAAGACCTTGACCTACAATAAGGTAATCAATCATTCGCACAGTTTTATGAGCTGTGCGAATTTTTGTTTTTTATAAAGGAGCGGTAAATGCTCTGGCAGAATGTCTGTTTTTATTCTCCAATACGAATTGTTCATAAAATACATAGATTCTGCTAGAATAGAAATGATTTAGCAGATACATAGTAGCTACTACGATCATCAGAGATATCCACATAAAAATCATAAAGCTGGTTTCATTCATTAGATTCTGAAATACCATTGAATATAAGGTAAAGAAGTCTTATTATAAGTGAACATACTAATAAGAACATTAAATAAATATCCATTATAAGAAACCACCTCATGAGTAGTTTTCTCCAGAAATTTCCCATCCTGGGATGTATCTTCATAAAGATGGTCAAAAAGGATATCCAGAACGGTTGAAGGAATTGCATAAAAAACGTCTTCCCAAGATTAGAAGGATTTAGGAACATAATCATGGCCTTGATAATACTTAAAAAGATAAGAAGAATACTTTTTATTCGACCAATAAAGTGAAAACAAGGTATTTACACCGCATCTTTGGTCATGATCTGCTTTATAAAGCGTTAGAAAATACCCTCCAAAAAGCGGAGAGAACAAGGATCATGACTACTGCAAAGGCCGTGGCGAGATAGATAATAATCCCGAATTGATTATAAGCCCCTTCATATTCGCCAGTCCAGCTGTTTTTTCCGATAATCATCTCCTCATAAGTGGGATGTGTGGTCCGGTTTGATACATGATCCATCCCAGAGTTCCGGTGCCTAATAAAAATATAGTCCAGTTAATCAAGAAGTATCTAAAAGTTTTTTTATAGAAATTTGCGCAATCCCATAAAATAGTTGTCGCTTTCATATTCCATTTATGTTGTTTAACATAATGTATTCAAAAATACAACAAAATGTTAGTATATATATTTTTTATAAACGATAGATTAATTTTTTCAGGCTGTCATGATGGCAGTTTTTCATATTTTTGTATTCTTCGAAAATCCTTTGAAACCCGTTTATGATTTTATTTAAGAAAAAACCTATGTCAACAGATCGTCAGGGAGAAATTATTCGCGCTTTGTCTCCTGTGGAGGTTAAACGCAAACTCTATCTAGAGAGTTATGGGTGTCAGATGAATTTTTCTGATAGTGAAATTGTCGCTTCTATTTTGGCTGACGAGGGTTTCGGGCCCACCTCAGATCCGGCTCAGGCGGATCTTATTTTACTCAATACCTGCTCGATAAGGGAAAAAGCCGAGCAGACCATTCGCAAACGTTTAATTCAGTTTCGCTGGATTAAGAAAAAAAAATCCGGTCTTATGATAGGTATTTTAGGATGCATGGCCGAGCGCCTTAAATCTCAGTGGCTCGAGCAAGAGAAAATAGTGGATCTAGTAGTCGGCCCTGATGCCTATCGTGATCTTCCGGACCTAATTAACAGTGTAGAAGACGGTCGAAGCGCCATTAATGTGATCCTTTCCAAAGAGGAGACTTACGCTGATATTAATCCGGTTCGTCTCGGTGGAAACGCCATTACGGCTTTTGTAACTATTATGCGAGGTTGTGATAATATGTGCACTTTTTGTGTAGTGCCTTTCACGCGTGGCAGAGAACGAAGTCGAGATCCTCACAGTATAGTACATGAATGTCAAGAGCTTTGGAAGCAAGGATATAAAGAAGTCACTTTATTAGGGCAAAATGTTGATTCCTATCTGTGGTATGGAGGTGGAATGAAAAAAGATTTTTCGAAAGCCTCCTCAATACAGCAGGCTACCGCTATTAGTTTTGCCGGCTTACTCGATTTGGTGGCTTGCACGTTGCCTGAAATGCGCATTCGATTTTCTACCTCTAATCCTTACGATATGTCCGAGAAAGTACTTAAAGTTATTGCTCGTCATTCAAATATTTGCAAATATATCCATTTACCTGTGCAGTCTGGAAGTACACGAATACTCAAAAAAATGAATCGTCGCCACACTCGCGAACAATATATGGAACTTATTGACAAAGTGCGTCAGCTTATACCCAATTGTGCTATATCTTATGATATGATCGCGGGTTTTTGCGGCGAGACTCAAGAAAATCACCTGCAAACACTTAGTTTAATGGAATATGTGCGTTATGATTTCGGCTATATGTTTGCTTATTCGGTAAGGCCTGGAACTCCCGCAGAAAGACAATTAGTGGATGATGTGCCCGAGAGTGAAAAGAAAAGACGTCTTCAAGAGATCGTTTCCTTACAACAGCGACATTCTTATGAGCGCATGCAGGGACATATAGGAAAAACGCAAGAAGTTCTTATAGAAGGAGTATCTAAGAAAAATTCTGAATATTGGTATGGAAGAAACTCGCAAAATGCTGTAGTAGTTTTTCCCAAGGAATCTTATAAAATGGGAGACCTAGTAAAGGTGTATATGGACCGTTGTACCTCCGCTACGCTTATCGGAAAAGCTGTTTCAATTTAAAAACCATGGAAAGTATTCAAAGCATTAAGCAGCGTTTTAGAATTATTGGTAATGATCCAATGCTGAATCGAGCTTTAGAAAAGTCTATACAGGTGTCGCCTACGGATATTTCGGTGCTTGTTATTGGTGAGAGTGGCGTAGGTAAGGAATTTATTCCGAAGATCATTCATCAGCTTTCTTCACGCAAGCATCATTCTTATATCGCCGTGAATTGTGGCGCCATCCCTGAAGGTACCATCGACAGTGAGCTTTTTGGTCACGAAAAAGGTGCTTTTACCGGAGCTACAGCTTTGCGCAAAGGCTATTTTGAGGTTGCAGATAAAGGGACGATATTCCTCGATGAGGTAGGCGAATTGCCCTTAACTACTCAGGTTCGGCTTTTACGTGTTTTGGAATCAGGCGAATTTTTAAAGGTGGGTTCCTCACAAATTCAGAAAACAGATGTTCGAATCGTCGCTGCCACTAACGTTAATATGCTCGCAGCGATTAAAAAGACTCGTTTTCGCGAGGATCTTTATTATCGACTTAATACCATTCAAATTGATTTGCCTTCTCTGCGTGCAAGGCGAGGTGATATCGCACTTCTCTTTAGAAAATTTTCTCAGGACTTTGCGGAAAAGTACCATATGCCTGTAATAAGATTGAGCGCTGAGGCCATGTCCTATATAGAAAATTACCCGTGGCCGGGAAATATTCGACAGCTAAGGAATTTTGCCGAGCAGCTTTCCGTAGTGGAAACTAACAGGGAGATTTCAGTTGAAAAAATTAAAGAATATCTCCCCGAACATGTTCCATTGCTTTCATCTGCTATTTCCTCAGAGATTCCTCGGCAAGATTTTGGCAACGAACGGGATCTGCTCTACAAGGTTTTGTTTGATATGCGCAAGGATTTGAACGACTTGAAATCATTAACCCTTGAACTCATGCGTACCCATCCAGGAGATACCCATCGCTTTGAACAGGACCATCCAAAATTGGTGAAAAAAGTCTTTGGCGATATACCTGCACGTAGTGTTGAACCTTTAGATTCCGAACCACTCTACCGCATTGAAGATACCCATGAATTTAATCTTTTGGAAGAAGAATTTGACTATGAAGAGATTCATGAAGAACAAGAGCAACGTCTGATTTCTGAATCTCTCTCCTTACAAGAAAAGGAGATTGAATTTATTCGAAAAGCTTTAAAACGCAACGAGGGAAGGCGTAAAATGGCTGCTCATGAATTAGGTATATCCGAGCGCACCCTTTACAGAAAAATCAAACAGTATGGACTTTAAGTGTATTTTACATAGACTTTCGATTTTTTCTCTGATACTTTTATCAAGTTGTTACAATTTTTCAGGAGGCGCTTCTTCTTTAAATTCAGAGGTAAAAACTATACAGATTAACCCGGTGAAAGACAATTCATGTTTTCCTGGAACAGGGTTAGCGCCTAAATTTATGGATGAATTGAGAAACATTTTTAACAGCCGCACAAATCTAAAGTCCTTAGAAAATGCGGGAGATATCGTACTTGAAGGGGAATTTCTTAAATATAACGAGATTCCTGTAAATATTGAAGTTGGTAAAGCGCAGAAAACACGTCTTACGATAAAGATTCGATTATGTTATACCAATAACAAAGAGATTAAGCGATCTTTTGAGCAAGATTTTGAAGCTCATGGGGAATATTCAGCAAATGAAACGCTTTTTTCCGTTGCGGTTCAAGATAGATTGATACCCATGCTTGTGGAGCAAATTGTTGATAAGGTTTATAACAAAGTAGCTAACGATTGGTGATGAAAAAAAAGAGACAGAACGACTGGATTTTCTCATCCGCAGACTTTTTCAGGGAGAGGTCAAAGACCTACGATTTTGCAGCGAGCTTTGAAAATTTCCTTATTTTCAACCCTTACGGATGCTTTACCTGAAGATTCTTCACAAAAGCGATGCCCGATTTTTCGGAACAACTAAAAATAACTACTCTCTATTCTGCAGATTGAAGTCTTTTGTTTAATTATATCACTCGTGAGTGATATAAAGACACTTACCACTGATATATCTTCCAGAACTCAGGAAAAAACCCGTAGCGATGAAAAATATTTCGAAAAATCGTTATGCTTTTCATCAATGGCTTGCATTAGGAAAACACTTTGCCTCTGCAGAAACAGCTTTTGAAAATGGAAATAAAAAATTTAAAACTATAGAACGATTTCTTCGAAACTATAGTGGATCTGTTTTTAATTGAAAGGATCATGCTTTAATCTCTAAAACTCATTTTAATTTTCATTGGGTTAATGAGGATGATTTGATGGATGAAACCTTGGCGCGACTCTATATAGATCAGAAAAAATATACCAAGACTTTAAAAGAATATAAGGTATTAATTTTGAAATATCCTGAAAAAAGTGGTTTCTTTGCCGATAAGATTCGTTCTTTAGAGGATAAAATTGATAAAAATTGAATTCATGGGAATGTACGTATTATTAGCTGTATTTCTTATTGTAATTTCACTCCTGCTCTTGGCAGTCATTATGATTCAAAATCCTAAAGGAGGGGGTCTTTCGCAAACTTTTGGGGACCAGGGATCGCAAATGTTTGGTGTACAGCGTACCAGCGATTTTCTTGAAAAAGCCACCTGGACGCTTTCTTTCCTTTTATTTATTTTGATTTTGATATTCAATTATCTTCTTAAGTTTTAGTGCACAAATTTTTCGATATTCTGTAATGAAAAAGCTGGAGACTGATCTTCGGCTTTTTGCTTTTTATGCCAAATTGTCTTTTTACTGAAGTAATTTTGTCTTGTTTTACAATTTGTAAAAACCTGGCATATTTTTCGCTCTACCGTTAGAAGTCTAATAGAAAACAACTAATCAAATTACTAACTATGGCAAATGTAAAAATCAAGCCACTAGCAGACAGGGTACTAGTTCAGCCCGATGCGGCAGAAACCAAGACAGCCTCAGGAATCATTATCCCTGATACGGCTAAAGAAAAACCTCAACAAGGCACAGTAATAGCTCTCGGGGCAGGTAAGAAAGACGAACCCATGACTGTAAAAGTCGGAGATAAAGTATTGTACGGAAAATATTCAGGAACAGAGATGAAGCATGAAGGAGAAGACTATCTGATCATGCGCGAATCTGACATATTAGCAATTATCTAAGAAAAAATAAAAATTATAAAAATTATGGCAAAGGACATCAAATTTGATATCGAAGCAAGAGATAAGTTAAAAAAAGGCGTCGATGCCCTTGCGAACGCTGTTCGAGTTACTCTCGGGCCCAAAGGGCGCAATGTGGTATTGCAAAAATCTTTCGGCGCTCCACATGTCACCAAAGATGGCGTTTCCGTAGCTAAGGAAATCGAGCTGGAAGATCCTATTGAGAATGTTGGCGCGCAAATGGTAAAAGAGGTCGCCTCTAAGACCAATGATGTGGCCGGAGACGGTACCACCACAGCTACCGTATTAGCTCAGGCGGTTGTCCGTGAAGGACTTAAAAACGTAGCTGCGGGCGCTAATCCTATGGACCTCAAAAGAGGAATAGACAAGGCCGTTGAGAATATCGTTTCAGATCTTAAGAAACAATCTCAGCAGGTAGAGGTGGGCAGCCAGAAGATTGAGCAAGTCGCTTCCATATCTGCTAATAATGATAAGATAACCGGTACACTTATCGCCGAAGCCTTCGGAAAAGTAGGTAAAGAGGGTGTTATCACTGTTGAAGAGGCTAAAGGTACGGAGACTTACGTAGATGTAGTGGAGGGTATGCAGTTTGATCGCGGTTATCAATCACCTTATTTTGTGACTAACACTGAAAAGATGATCGCTGAGCTAGATAATCCTTACATCTTACTCTGCGACAAAAAGATTTCCGTGATGAAAGATTTGCTTGCGGTGCTAGAGCCTGTTGCGCAATCTGGCAAGCCTTTATTGATCATCGCTGAAGAAGTGGATGGAGAAGCTTTGGCTACTTTGGTAGTAAATAAAATTCGCGGCGCCTTGAAGGTAGCAGCCGTAAAAGCTCCAGGATTTGGAGACAGAAGGAAAGCTATGTTGGAAGATATTGCTATCCTTACAGGGGGTACGGTAATTTCTGAAGAAACCGGTACAAAATTAGAGGACGCTAAGATTGACATATTGGGGCGTGCTGAAAGAGTAAGTATCGATAAGGACAATACTACTATTGTTAATGGATCGGGAGATAAAAAATCTATCGAAGCACGTGTTCATCAAATCAAGTCTCAAATTGACAACACTACTTCAGATTATGATAAAGAGAAGCTTCAAGAGCGTTTAGCTAAACTAGCTGGAGGTGTAGCTGTACTTTACGTAGGAGCTGCCTCTGAGGTAGAAATGAAAGAGAAAAAAGATCGTGTGGATGACGCTTTGCATGCTACACGCGCTGCTGTTGAAGAAGGTATAGTCGCCGGAGGGGGCGTTGCATTAGTACGTAGTATTAATGCGTTGGAAAACCTCAAAGGAGATAACCCTGATCAAGATACCGGCATACAGATTGTCAGAAGATCCCTCGAGGAGCCATTGCGTCAAATCGTAGCTAATGCTGGTGGAGAAGGCTCTGTGATCGTATCAAAAGTAGCCGAAGGTAAAGATGACTTTGGATATGATGCTAAAGAGGACGAATATAAAAATATGATCGCCGCTGGTATTATTGATCCGACTAAAGTTGCTCGTGTGGCTTTAGAGAATGCCGCCTCAGTGGCAGGTATGCTACTTACCACCGAGTGTGTCGTTACCGAAATCAAAAAAGATGAGCCTGCTATGCCTCCGATGCCCGGAGGTGGAATGGGAGGTATGATGTAATGTTTTCTAAATATGAATCATTTCTTTGAGGCCCGTAGCGTTAAGTGCTATGGGCTTTTATATACCCATATATTTTATATATAAACATTAATTACTAAATCTTAAGAATTCAAAAAAAACTTTTTATTTATTTGAAATGTCTTTCTCCCGGGATTTTATCATGTAGAACCTCACATTGTAATTCTTCTTAGCTCTGTATTGTTTCATAACACTCAAATTAAAAAATTCATTTTTTTCTTGAGCTTTCATATTATCAAAACTGTCAACATATTTGTTGTTCAGTGCTTGATTTGTTATGGCTAGTGTTTATTTCCTTATTTTGGGTATATAAAATTCTTCTCACCTATCTCCTTAGGTTTTTTTAACGTCAGAAAGGTTAACGCTATAATTAGGATAAGAATCTTCTTATCAAGAGATATCAAAGGTTGAGATAAGAAATTTGATTAAGATCTTGATCAACTTTATAGAACCTGTGAGAAAGCTCTATAGTGAGAAATCTATTATCCAGATAATAAGCTTTCTCTAATAACGGTAAACTTGCTAAGTAACCTGTGTCTCTAAGTCGATATATGCACTTGTAGTTTCGAATATGGTACTTTTGAAGTGGAAATTCAAGGGATGTACGCCTGCACAGTGAGGCTATCTGTCAAAATAATATTGATCATTGATTGCTCAAATTTATAAATTGTTGTTTTTAGTTTCTTCTGAATAAATTGAATAGAGTTTACAAATGATTCACCTACATAACGCGCCTCTTTCGACTTTGCCGGCGACACCTTATTTGAGCATGTTTCTTACCGTATTAATTACGGAGATCGTATCGGGTTGGTTGGTAAAAATGGAGCAGGAAAGTCTACTATGTTAAAAATCCTTTCCGGGGAACTCTCTCTTAAAAAGGGACAAATTTCTCGTGAAGGAGAAATTAATGTGGGTTTTTTGAGACAGGACATCGATTTTAAAAAGGATCGTACCGTATGGCAGGAGGCCGAAAGCGTCTTTGAGAGAATAAAAACTATAGAGAAGTCTTTGCAAGAGATCAATGAAATTCTTAGCGAGCGTACTGATTATGAAAGCAAAGCTTATCAAAAAATCATAGAAGAATTTTCTGAACTTACCAAGCAGTATCACCTCCTCGGAGGATATACTATTGCTGAGAATATCGAGAAAATATTATTGGGATTGGGTTTTTCTTCTGAAGATTTTTCGCGCTCCACCGAGTAATTCTCCGGCGGATGGCGCATGCGTATAGAACTCGCTAAGCTCTTATTGCAAAAATATGAGGTAACTATTGCTCGATGAGCCTACCAACCATCTGGATATCGACAGTATTTTATGGCTGGAGGATTTTTCAAAAAATTATCCAGGTGCTATAGTTTTAGTTTCTCACGATAAGCAGTTTCTTAATCAAGTCACCAACCGTATTATAGAAATTATTCATGGAGGAATAGAGGACTATAAATGTTTCTATTCACAGTATCTAGAATTTCGTCAAGAGCGTCATGAAAAACTCTTGCAATCAAAAAAGAATCAAGAAAAGCATATTAAGTATACAGAGGAGTTGATCGAAAAATTTCGTTATAAGCCCCTTCAAAGGCTGCTTTTGCTTAGAGTCTGATCAAGCGCTTAGAGAAAATGGATCGTATTGAAGCTCAAGATATTCATCATAAGTTGATGAACATTCGCTTTAATTCTTTTCTAAATCCTGGAAAGTTGGTAATTGAAATTAAAAAGGTTTCCAAATCGTTTGGCACAAGGACTATCTTTTCTAATGTGAGTTTCACTGTGGAAAGGGGTGAAAAAATAGCTTTTGTCGGACAAAACAGGCAAGGTAAATCTACCTTAGCAAAAATTATCGTTCGGGAGCTTCCTCATCTCGGTGAGGTATAATTGGGACATAATGTAAAACTGGGATATTTTTCTCAAAATCAGTCGGATATTTTAGAAGCTAATAAAACCGTTTTGGAAGAGCTTGAGGAAGCTGCTACGGAAGAAACGCGCAAGTGGACCAGGGATTTTTTAGGTGCTTTTTTATTTAGTGGTGATCAAGTGTAAAAGAAAGTTAAGATGTTATCAGGCGGTGATCGCAGCCGTTTGGCTCTTTGCAAATTGTTATTTCAGCCCTTTAATGTGTTTATCATGGACGAACCGACTAATCACTTAGATATGCTTTCAAAAGAGGTGCTGAAAAAGGCTTTGATAAATTATGAAGGCACGCTGATCCTTGTTTCCCATGACCGTGATTTTTTACAAGGCCTTATATCTAAGGTGTACGAATTCCGCGAAAGGAAAGTCAATGAGTTTTTAGGAGGCATCCAGGAGTATCTTCAGATGAGAAAAGCGAAAAATTTCCGTCAAATCGAAAAAGTCACTCCTGTTTTTGCAAAATTCAAAGAGCAGGACCTTACCAAAGAGAGGTATTATCAAAAAGAGGTAAAAAAGCTTAAGAATAAAATCAACAAAGTAGAAGTTGAAATTCAGGTCCTGGAAAAAAGTATTGCCGAGAGTGAAAAAAACTTTCTCTGCGTTCCGCCAAAGGCAGAACAAATGAGCACTTATGATCATCTGCGCAAGCAACTCGATAAGAAATTACTGCTTTGGGAAGCCATTCAAAAAGAGGGGGAAGATTTTTTAATAAAAGGTGGTTTTCCCTTATCGATAAAAATTACCTTTGCCTTACAAAATAAACTTATTAAGCATCTAAATAAAATGTTCTCAAGCATCATCGTAGGACTGCAGTGGGGAGACGAAGGTAAAGGAAAGATTACCGATCTGCTGGCTGAAAAATCTGATTACATCATTCGTTATCAAGGTGGCAATAATGCTGGCCATTCTTTACATATCAATCGGGAATCTTTTGTATTGCATCTCATTCCGTCAGGGGTAGTACATTCGGGAAAAAAATGTCTTATTGCATCTGGAGTGGTAGTGGACCCAAGGGCTTTGCTCGAGGAGCTTGGAATGCTTGAAAGCCGCGGGCTGGATACCTCGGGAGTATTTTTAGCCAATCGTGCGCATATTACCTTGCCTTATCACCGCCTTTTGGATGATTATAAAGAAGAATTACGTGGAGCACGATCTATCGGAACTACCCGCAGAGGTATAGGTCCTACTTATGAAGACCAGAGTGCTCGGATAGGAATCCGAGCTATTGATTTGCTTGATGAAAAAATTTTTTATGAAAAACTCAAGATCAATCTTGAGTATAAAAATCGAATCATAGATTGCGTATACGGTAAATCTCCTATGGATTTTCAACCCATTTATGAAGAATATATGGGCTATGCCGATAAATTACGCCCCCGTATTATTGATAGTGTTTACGAGATTCATCAGGCTTTAAAGAGTGGGAAGAAACTTCTTTTTGAGGGCGCACAGGCTATATTATTAGATATAGCCTATGGCACTTATCCATATGTGACTACTTCTTCGCCCTCCACCGGTGGGGTATGTACAGGGGCGGGGATACCGCCTACGGCTTTAAAAAATTTTATCGGCGTAACTAAGGCCTATTGTACACGTGTTGGTTCAGGTCCTTTTCCTACTGAATTAAAAGATAGTACAGCAGAGGAACTTCGAGATAAGGGTCATGAGTATGGAGCTACTACTAAAAGACCAAGACGTTGCGGATGGCTCGATTTGGTGGCCTTGCGTTATGCTTGTATGATTAACGGTATTAACCACCTGGTAATGACCAAGCTCGATGTACTTACTGGATTTGAAAGACTTCGCATAGCTATCGCCTATGAAAAAACAGATCACTCCCGAACAGATCAATTTCCTGCTTCAAGCGAGGCCCTTGAAAAGATGCGACCTGTATATATCGACCTACCGGGATGGCAAGAGAACATTTCACGGGTGACCTCTTATGAAGCGCTTCCTGAAAATTGTAAGGAGTACCTGAGATTTATAGAAAAGTTTATGGGAATAGAATTAGACATCATCTCTGTAGGGCCAGAGCGTCGGCAAAACATCATCAAAAAATTAGACTTGTTTTAATTCAAAAATCAAAAATCATTCTTTGTGAATCGATATGAAAATCCTTTAGTAGAGCGTTATGCAAGTTTAGATATGCTTTACAATTTTTCCCCACACAAAAAATTCACCACCTGGCGCAAGCTTTGGCTGGCTTTAGCTGAGATACAAAAGACCCTTGGCTTGGATATTTCCGAGGAACAGCTTCAAGAGTTAAGAGCACATCTTGAGGATATTGATTTTGAAAAAGCAAGGAATTATGAGAAAAAGTTTCGTCATGATGTAATGGCTCATGTACATACTCTTGCTGATGCGGCTCCCATGGCCCGGCCTGTTATTCACCTGGGTGCTACCAGTGCCTTTGTAGGAGATAATACCGATTTGATTCAGATTCGTGATGGTATGCAGATTCTTTTTAAAAGAATGGTACGACTTGTTAAGCGCCTTCGCGACTTTGCTTTGGAGTATAAAGAACTTCCCACTTTGGGTTTTACACACTACCAGCCGGCTCAGCTTACCACGGTAGGCAAGCGCGCTAGCCTTTGGCTACAAAGCCTTTTACTGGATATTGAGGAATGTGAGTTTTGCTTTGAAAACTTACGTTTTCGAGGTGTGAAAGGTACTACAGGAACTGCAGCCAGCTTTAAGGAGCTTTTTAATGGCGATTTTGAGAAAGTAAAAAAGCTGGATGATCAACTCTCAAAACGCTTTGGTTTTCAAAAACGTTTTGCCGTCACCGGTCAGACCTATGACCGTAAGCTCGATGCTCAAGTATTGTATTTACTATCCAATATCGCTCAATCGGCCCATAAGTTTACCAATGATTTGCGACTATTGCAAAATCTTAAAGAAATCGAAGAACCTTTTGAGAAAGATCAGATTGGTTCAAGTGCTATGGCCTATAAGCGCAATCCCATGCGCAGTGAACGCATCGCAGCTTTGGCGAAATTTGCCATATCGCTTTCTTCGAGCCCGGCTATGGTAGCTGCTAGCCAATGGTTAGAGCGCACACTGGACGATTCGGCCAATAAACGTTTGGTGATACCTCAAGCTTTTCTCGCTATAGATGCTATTTTGCTAATCTGGAATAATATTATGGACGGCCTGGTGGTTTACCCTAAAATGATTGAAAAACATATAAAGGAAGAGTTTCCTTTCATGGCTACCGAATATATTATTATGGAAGGCGTAAAAAATGGAGGGGACCGTCAATGGCTGCACGAGCGTATTCGTCTTCATTCCATGCAAGCTGCTCAGGTAGTGAAAATTCGGGGGAAAGAAAATGATTTGATTGGGCGAATAGTAAACGATAACAAAATCAACATCGATAAAAAGCAACTAATGGATTTGCTTTATCCAAAAAATTTTACAGGCTTTGCTTCTGAGCAGACGGTGAATTTTATTGAGGAACAGGTAGATCCGCTCTTGGAAAGACATAAAGATTTAATCGATACACCTAATGAAGACCTCAGTGTTTGAAATTTTTAAGAATTTATTTTTTAATATATTGATATGAACTATATTTTTGGATTTTTATTTACACTTCCTCTTATTTTCTCGAAAACATCATGAATCAAAGAATTTATATTCAAAAAAAAACTTCTTTTGATGTCTCTTCACGAAAACACTTTGAAGATCTTCGTATATACGACATATACGATATTTTTCAGCTTGATGAGGCGCACTATGATAAGGTGCTTTATCGCGTTTTTTCCGATAAGGTCACCGATACGGTACATGAAAATTTTTATTCAACGTATCCTTACTTCACTATTGAATATCTTCCTGGTCAGTATGGTCAACGAGCTGATTCCGCTACGCAATATATCAAAATCATCGCTCCAGAAGCAGATGCTATTGTACGTAGCGGACGCCTTATCGAATTGATAGACTTACCTCCATAAAGATTTAGATAAAGTCAAAAAATATTGTATAAACGCCGTTGAGGCTCGTGAGAAGGGCTTGAGATTGCTCGAGCTTCCCGTCCATTCGGCTCCTATGAAAATTCCTATTATAGATAAAATTCGGCAATTTTCATCTGATGAACTGGAGCGTTTTTATAAAGTCCATTGCTTTGTGATGAGCTATGAAGATCTTTCTTTTATCCAAAATTATTTTCAGCAACAAAGACGCGATCCTTTTGAGACAGAATTGCGGGTATTCGATACATACTGGTCCGACCATTGTAGACATACGAGCTTTATTACTTGTTTAAAAAATATTGCTTTTGAGGGAATTTTTCAGGAGACGCTGCAAAATATCTTTCAAAACTATCAAAACACCCAAGCGTTATTAAAAAGGGAAGAAAAACCTGTGACACTTATGGATCTCGTCATTATCACCTCCAAAACTCTTCGTGCTGAAGGATATCTAGAGAGACTGGGTTATTTCTGATGAGATCAATGCTTGCACGCTAGATATCGATATCAAGGTGGATGACGAAATCCAGCAATGGCAACTGCTTTTTAAAAACGAAATACATAACCATCCTACTGAAATCAAACCTTTTGGCGGAGCCTCCACTTGCCTTGGAGGAGCTATATGTGATCCACTTTCAGGACGGACTTTTGTCTATCAGGCAATGCGATTAATCGGATCGGCTGATCCTAATGAACCCCTAGAGCAGACCTTGCCAGGAAAGCTACCTCAGAGAAAAATAACCACCGAGGCCGCCCGTGGTTATAGTACCTGTGACAACCAGATTCGTCTGGCCACTACCCATGTGGCAGAAGTTTATCAACCGCTCCTTTATAGCGCCTGCTCAAGAGCTTCGGGAACTGTCAGTGTACATTTGAAGCTCAATTCCATAATGAGCGAAGTCAAAGGTAAACGCATAGTGATCATTGATGATTCCATAGTACTCGTTACTACCAGTTGTCGACTAGTGGATTTTTTCCGAAAATCCGGCGCTCTGGAGATCCATTTCCGCAGCGCCTCGCCCCCTATTGTAGTTCC
This sequence comes from Bacteroidetes bacterium endosymbiont of Geopemphigus sp., assembly GCF_002904345.1. Classification (GTDB taxonomy): domain Bacteria; phylum Bacteroidota; class Bacteroidia; order Flavobacteriales; family Blattabacteriaceae; genus GSPS2-BC2016. Next base: position 611,123 of record NZ_PEIH01000005.1, on the reverse strand, counting down.
TTGTTTTCTTGGGATAGACACCCCTGATAAGAAACACTTAATCTCAGCTCGTTTAACCGATAAACAAATCGCTAAGATATTAGGTGTAGATAGTTTGGTTTTTTTGAGCGTGAAGAATCTTAAGAAGATATTGCAGGGTACTGATTATTATTTTGGATTTTTTATAGAAAATTATCCTGTTCAAAAAAATAATTCTATTAAAGAAAATATGGCTTTATGAGTACTTACAAGCAGGACGGTGTAGATAAAGAAGAAGGCTATCGAACAGTAGCGAAAATAAAAAAAAGCCGTAGAAAAGACACACAATGTAAATGTTCTCAATGGCTTGGGAGGATTTGGTGCTTTTTATCAACTCTCGGGATACAAAAATCTTGTATTGGTCTTGGGAGCCGATGGAGTAAGTACTAAATTGCGTCTTGCTCTGGATTATAAAAAATACTCCTCTATCGGTATTGACTGTTTTGCTATGTGTGCTAATGATATTTTATGTAATGGATCCAAGACTTTGTTTTTTTTGGATTATACCGTTTGTAGCAAGCTCAACGCGGATATCGCCTTGTGCAGATCATCTCCGGAATGGCGGGCGCTTGCAAGGCTACCGGTACAGCCCTTATCGGAGGGGAAACTTCAGAGAGCCGAGCATGTACTAATCGGTCGATTACGATGTGGCCCGTTTTTGCGTAGCCGTGGTTGAGCGCGAAAAGATTATTGATGACACAGCGAGTGTTCAGCAAGGGGATATTCTCATAGGCTTGCTTTTCTCAGGGGTACACAGCAATGTCTATTCACTTATTCGCAAGATTTTTTCACGTGAAGATCTTTTAAAAGATTTTCATGGGTATTCTCTTTATGAAGCGCTACTAAAATCTACACGACTTTATAACGATATTGTCCATAGGCTTTTAGAGCGTTTTACTATTCATGGTTTGGCGCATATTACCGGTGGCTGGATTCTTGAAAATATTCCCAGAATTATACTAGAGGGTTTATATGCACTTATCGATGTGTTGAAAATTCCGGTACAGCCTGTTTTTGAGCTTATTCAATCCATAGGTAAAATACCTCAAGAGGAGATGTGTGGTCCATTTAATATGGGCATAGGTATGGTTGTAGTGGTTTCTCCTGAGGATCGGAATGGTGTTTTTCAATATATGAGATCGCTTGGTGAGAAGTTTTTTGTAATAGGATCTATTGAAAAAGGTCCTGAGAAGATTAGTTTTAAAAAAATGATGTACTATTTAAAAACTATAATTAAAAATTTCATCTTCCTTTGGCTCGTTATCTTATTAAGCGAAGTTCTTTTCGCTCAAAGGAGCGCTTTCCTTTTACAAGATCAAAACGGGCGATTGCTTACTGAAAAAGGTGATATACAAATACTCCATTCGCTTTGTTCTATTTTTAAAATTCCTATTGCCTTATATGGGCTTTGACAACGGTATCCTTTATGATGAATTTCATCCTGAGTGGTCTTATAAAAAAGAATATAAAGCGAGATTTCCTATGTGGCATGTGAAGGCTTATCCTGGTATTTGGACGCATCGTAGTACCGTATGGTATTCGCAGGAAATCATTAAAAAGCTTGGCCGGGAGAAATTTCAGAATTATGTCAATCAATGGAATTATGGAAATCGCGATCTTTCGCGAAATCCCGGAAAAAATGATGGTCTTACTCGTTCCTGGCTTGTAAGCAACCTTCAGATATCTGTAATGGAACAAGTGGATTTTCTTAGCAAATTATTACAGAATCAGTTGCACGTTTCCAAAGAGGCTCATAGGCATACTCAAAATATTCTCTTTTCTGAGGAATTGTCCGATGCATGGGAGTTCTATGTAAAGACCGGTAGAGCGGCTACTATCAAGCGTACTGGTTTATAGAATGGATAAAAAAGCAAGGGGGAACTTGTATGCTTTTGCTCATTACGCCGAGTATGAAAAAAAACCGACGCTTATTGCAGGGAAACAAGCTAGGTCAGAGGCTATAGATTATTTAAATAGACTTTATTCAAAAAAACATCCACTTTAAAATGATTAAAACAGCTGTTTTGGTTTCGGGAAAAGGGAGTAATCTACTAAATCTTTTGCAGGCTATAGAAGATGGACGTCTTCCATATCTGAATATTTATAAGATGATTTCCGATAGAGATTGTTTTGCCTTAGCGCATTATGTAAAAGAAGAAATACCAAACTTTTGTCTTGATCGAAGCCTTGAATTTTGTAAAAATATCGATAGTATTCTTCAAAAGGATACTGACTTGATCCTTATGGCTGGCTTTCTTTCCATTTTAGATGGCGACTTTTGTCAAAAATGGGCCGGAAAGCTCATAAATTTGCATCCGTCTCTTTTGTCTAAATACGGAGGTATGGACATGTATGACATGAAAGTTTACCGAGCTGTTTTGAAAAACAAGGAAACTCAATCAGCAGCTACAGTGCATTATGTGATTCCTGAGGTCGATGCCAGCGAGATCATTCTTCAAAAATCTTGCACCATAGATCCCGTAGAAACTCCTGAGTCTTTGGCCAAAAAAATCCATTAACTCGAGCATAAGCTTCTTATCAAAGATCTTGAATAGGTTTCGGTAAATCAAGGCCCATTGCAAAAATGATTCGTAAAAGACATCAGATATATGAAAAAAAGAGCCCTTATCAGCGTATTTGATAAAACCGGTTTACTTGTATTTGCTCGATTTTTAGAGACCCAGGGGTATGAAATCCTCTCTACAGGCGGAACTTTTCGATATCTTCAGGAATCTGGATTACGGCCTTTGGAGATCGCTGAGCTTACTCAATTTCCGGAAATCTTAGAGGGACGCGTCAAAAGCTTACACCCTGTTATCCATGCAGGAATTCTGGCTAAGCGTAAGAATAAGGATCATATGCATACGCTCTCTGAGCATCATATCGCTCCTGTGGATATGGTTGTGGTCAATTTGTATCCTTTTTTTGAGAAAGCTAATGAAAATCTTCCCTTTCATGGAAAGCTTGAATTTATCGATATCGGCGGCCCGACCATGTTGCGCGCCGCGGCAAAGAATTTTTCTGATGTGCTAGTGATTACCGACATAGCAGATTATCAAATCGTTCAGGATGAACTCTCTCAAAAAAAGGAGTTCTCTTCAGATCTGCGAAAGAAGCTTGCCGGAAAAGTCTTTAATCTTACCGCTGCCTATGACGCAGCTGTTTCCCAATGGCTTTTACAAGAGAATTTCCCTGTCTTTATCAATGCTTCTTATAAAAAGCGTTTTGATTTGCGATACGGGGAGAATCCTCATCAAAAAGCAGCTTATTATACCAGTACCACCGGATCAGGCGCTTTTTGTGATTTTGAACAAATACAGGGTAAGGAATTGTCTTTTAATAATCTTCGCGATATGGATGCCGCCTGGAAACTGATGTCGGAATTTTCTGATCCAGCCGCTTGCGCTCTAAAGCATGCTACACCTTGCGGTGTAGCTCTAGGTAAAGATATTTCAAAGGCTTATCAAAAAGCTTATGCATGCGATCCGATATCTATTTTTGGAGGTATCATAGCGGTAAATCGCCCTTTGGATAAAGCTGCCGCTGAGCTGATGAAGGATATTTTTTTAGAGATCATATTAGCGCCTGAGTTTAGCGCAGAAGCATTAAAAATACTTAAGATAAAAAAGAATTTACGTCTTATCCGTATAAAAACCCCCATATCAGATAAGCTCGAATACTTTAAAACAGACGGTGGCATTCTCGTTCAAGAGCGTGATGAGCACTTTTTTACCGATTATACGGTAGTGACAAAAGCCAAGCCTACAGTTGATCAGATAAAGGCTTTGTGTTTTGCGCAGAGAGTGGTTAAGCATGTCAAATCTAATGCTATAGTGGTAGCTCGTTCCACCCAAGCTCTGGGGATTGCCGGTGGTCAAACCAATCGCATTTGGGCAAGCTCTCAGGCGATAGGGCGAGCCTTGGAAAAATCATCTGAAAATCTGGTGCTGGCTTCAGATGCTTTTTTCCCTTTCAGGGATGTGATAGATCAAGCAGCTTCTAAAGGTATTACAGCTTTTATTCAACCAGGAGGGTCTCTGCGCGATGCCGATTCGATAGCTGCCTGTGATGCCTACGGTCTTCCTATGATTATGAGTGGCATGCGGCATTTTAAACATTAAGAACCAAGATAAAAAAAGAGCTGTTGTGACTTGCAATTTTCCCTTTTGGAATTACTTATATTTGAGCGCTTTTGCCAATTTTTATTCATGAAGGTATTTGTTATAGGCGGTGGTGGACGAGAACATGCCATCGGGAAAAAATTACTAGAAAACCCTCAATTAGAGCGACTCTATTTTGCTCCCGGCAATGGAGAAACAGCTCAAATGGGTGAAAATGTTTTCCTGAGCGATTCTGAGGCATTAGCTGATTTTTCTCTTGAAAAAGGTATAGATCTCACCATAGTGAGATCGGAAGTGCTTTTGGTAGAGGGCATTGTAGATGTTTTTCTACAGCGAGGTTTGCCCATATGCGGACCACATAAACAGGCAGCGAAGCTTAAAGGCAGTAAGGTGTTTGCAAAGATTTTATGAAAAAATATGGAGTGCGCACGGCAGCTTATGCCTATTTTTCCGATGCCGTAGCTTACCTCGATGAGTTGAATTATCCAGTAGTGATTAAAGCCAGTGGTTTAGCCTCGGGAAAGGGAGTGATTATAACTCAAGATAAAGAATTTTCTTTTAAAGCTCTAGAGTTGATGATGAAAGATAAAATCTTTAGCCCCGGTGCCGCGGATGAAGTAATTATCGAGGAATGCTTGCAAGGCAAGGAAGCTTCGGTTTTATCAGTATTTAATGGTAAGGAAATTTCCCCTTTTCTCTCTGCTAAAGATCATAAAAAAATCGGTGAAGGAGAAACCGGTTCTAATACAGGAGGTATTGGGGTAGTTGCGACCAATCCTCATATAAGTGAGGCCATCTGGCAGGATTTTGATGAAAATATTTTGACCCCCATCCTGCAAGGTTTATCTGCTGAAAATCTTTCTTTTGCCAGTGTGATCTTTGTTGGACTGATGATTACCGAAATAGGGGTATATCTTTTGGAAGATAATCTACGTACGGGAGATCCAGAGAAACAGTCTATTTTTACTCTTATGGAGAGTGATTTTTTGGAGACGATACAAAAGGCTATAAAACGAGAATCCATAGAAATTTCCTCGAAGCCCGCCCACTCTTGTGTTGCGGTTATGGATTCTGGAGGCTATCCAAGACCTTACAGAAAGGAATATGAGATCACCGGTCTCGAGACACTACATACATCCTATTATATCGCCGGGGCTGAGAAAGAGAACGATCGTTGGATCACCTCTGCAGGACGTGTATTGAATATTATAGGTATAGGCACCTCTGCTCAGGAGGTTTATAAAAACGCCTACGAAGCAGTAAAGAAAATTTCTTTTACAGACACCTTCTATAGAAAGGGCATAGGTCTGTCTTAAAATATTTTATGAAACACAAATCCATACTGATACTAGATTTTGGTTCACAATACAACCAGCTTATCGCCCGCCGTATCCGCGAGATGGGAGTATATGCCGAATTATTACCTTATGATATTCCACTAGAAGAAATTCTTGCTCACTCGCCACGTGGAATTATACTATCGGGAGGTCCTTCCTCGATTAATGAAGAAAATGCCTGTATACTCTCTCAAAACCTGTTTAAGCAGGGTATACCTGTTTTAGGTATTTGTTACGGAATGCAGCTTATAGCACACGTTTTTAAAGGGGAAGTATCGCGTGGCAGGCAAGCTGAATATGGCCCGGTTGATTTTATTGTGGATGACCCTCAAAGCCCTTTATTAAAAGGCTTGCCTGAGAAATCTAATGTTTGGATGAGTCATTTCGATGAGGTAAACCATGTGCCTGGAAATTTTAATGTCATCGGACATACCGCTGTCTGCAGTGCCGCTTTGGCTAATGAGCACGATAAAATTTATGCGGTACAATTTCATCCCGAAGTAGCCCATACCACCTATGGTGGAGAAATTTTGCAAAATTTTATTTTCGCAATTTGTCATTGCGAGAAAAACTGGAAAATCGGGGATTTTTCTCAAACTGCTATTGAGCAGATCAGGACGAAGGTGGGGAATAAAAAAGTGGTTTTAGGCCTGTCAGGTGGTGTGGATTCTTCTGTAGCAGCTGTATTGATCCATCGAGCTATCGGTGAAAAACTAAGCTGTATTTTTGTTGATACGGGTTTGCTCCGCAAGGATGAAGCGCAAAAAGTTATGGATACCTATGGAAAACATTTCCACATGGATATTCATATGATAGATGCGAGCAAGCGCTTTTTATCTGCTTTAGCTGGAATTTCCGATCCTGAGACCAAACGCAAGATCATCGGCAAGGAATTTGTGGAGATTTTTAACGAAGAGGCCGTGAAGATCAAAGGAGTTGAGTTTTTAGCCCAGGGAACCATTTACCCAGATGTGATCGAATCGATTTCCGTAAAAGGTCCTTCATCAACCATTAAATCCCATCACAATGTCGGCGGTCTACCTGAGAAGATGTCTTTACAGCTCATCGAGCCTTTACGTGATTTATTTAAAGATGAAGTAAGAAAATTAGGAATGAGCTTGGGGATACCCAAAGAGATGGTATATCGTCATCCTTTTCCCGGACCTGGCTTGGCAGTGCGTATTTTAGGTGAGATCACACAGGAAAAACTTAATATTTTACAACAAGCTGATCAAATTTTTATCTATGAATTGCAAGCACATGAGCTCTACGATCAACTAGGGCAAGCTTTTGTGGTTTTACTACCGGTGAAATCCGTAGGGGTAATGGGTGATGAGCGTACCTATGCTTATACGGCTGTGTTGCGTTCTGTGGACACAAGTGATTTTATGACAGCGCGTTGGTCGTATTTGCCTTATGAATTTTTAGAAAAGGTCTCCTCCAGGATACTTAATGAAGTAGAAGGTATCAATCGTCTGACTTACGATATCAGCCCCAAACCTCCGGCTACCATAGAATGGGAATAATCAAAAGGATAAAATTGAAATGAAAAAGGCAAGCGACCCGCATCACACCGCTACAACCTTCTACCTTTGCTGTGTTCCCACCCTGGAGGATTCAAAAGGAGCTGGTTGTGCGGGACTTGCCAGGTCCAAAGGTAGTCATTTTATCTGTAATTTTAGTAAAGGTCTTTTATGTCTGTAGGTAATAAATTCATTTCATCTCCCTTAAGGGCCGGTGCGGTTTTGGCATTCATGAGTATCCTCATTTTTTTAGTCACTTACGCATTTTTCAAGCAAGCGGATTATTTTTATTCCTCGGTGCTTTCTAGCGCTTTTATTATGCCTTTGCTCTATGCGATTTTTGCGGTAATGGTTGCTTATGTACAAAGTACAAAACATCAAGAATTATCCTTGTTGCAGTCTTTTGGATGGCCCTTTTTGACTCTTTGCACCGGAGGAATACTTTCTTTAGCTGCTATATTTTTGTTTTTCAATTTTATAGACCCTCAGGCAGAAAACTTACTTAAAAAAGGGATTTTTTCCTATTGGTTTGAACGAAATAAAGCCGAAATGGTCCAGACCTACGGTTTGCAAGCGTATAAGCAGCGCGTTAAAGCCATCGATAGGAATACTCTTTTTAATATCTGGAGCTTTTTTCTTTACGTGATTTTCTGTTTTTTCTATTACTTTGTACTTTCATTATTGATTGGCCTGTTCTTTAGAAAGCATTCCACATGAATCTCTCGGTCATCCTTCCTTTATTTAATGAAGAATCTTCTATAGAGGAGCTCTATGAGCGTCTTAAGAAGGTAGTCTCCGCGCATGATTACACCTATGAACTTCTTTTTATCGATGATGGCAGCACAGATAGTTCCTGGTGTAAGATCCAGACCTTGAGTTTGCAGGATCAGCAGGTGCGCGCTATACGTTTGCGCAAGAATATTGGCAAGTCTTATGCCTTACAATTGGCCTTTCAAGAGGCGCGCGGACAAGTAGTAATTACTATGGATACTGATTTACAAGATTTTCCAGAAGAGATTCCTGAGCTTTATGAGAAAATTACTCGAGAAGATTATGATTTGATCTGCGGCTGGAAAAAAATACGTAAAGATCCATGGTTGATTAAAATTCTTCCCTCTTTATTTTTCAATTGGGTAGCTCGAAAGACTTCCGGATTACCTCTACATGACTTTAACTGCGGTATAAAAGCTTATAAGTCTAATGTGATTAAGCATATCGATGTGTATGGCGAGCAACATCGCTATCTTCCGATTTTGGTAAAGCAAGCAGGATTTTTACGAATCACCGAGAAAATTGTTCAGCATCAACCCAGAAAGTATGGCCAGTCAAAATTCGGTAATGATCGCTTTTTGAAAGGTTTTTTAGATCTTTTGACCTTATGGTTCATTTCTCATTTTGGAAAACGTCCTATGCATTTTTTCGGCATAGCAGGAAGCTTTGTTTTTCTGCTGGGTTTTTTTTCTTCTTTTTATATTGGCACTCATAATCTTTATAAACTTTCATTACGGAAGCAAGTAACTTCAGTTACTGAAAATCCATGGTTTTATATTTCATTGGCATGCATGATTATAGGCACACAGCTTTTTTTAGCGGGTTTTCTGGGAGAAATGTTGATCCAGACTAAATACCGCCGGGTGAATATTTGCAAAATTATAGAGACCCATATAGGATCTAGAAGTAACGTATTAGAAAATTAAAGAAGAATTATTGAATCTTTTTATAAAGTTGATAAAGCGAGAAATTTTCATTTATATTTTTTTATTGTGTAAAATATCAAAAATTATCTATAGTCAGGGGTGAAATCTCTGATTTCTCAGAAATTTACCGCAAGTAAAATAATCGTAAACTTAGAAGTTTGATAAACTTAGCTTCTAGTTTTTTATTTTTACCAATAAAAATAAGAAAGTTTATAAGAATGATATGATAGTGGTAACAAGCGTTAACGCTTGTTAAAACCGAAATAGAAATAACTTAAGTTTACCCTTTACCATCGATACTCTCTTTCAAACCATGCCTCATATAGTTCAGCTTCTGTATTCGTATCGTCCTTTTTAGGAGAGAATCTTAATTTTCTTTATCTGTGTTTTCTTCTATAAATCCCTCCAAAGATCTTTTATTTTCTGAATGGAATAAGTGTTTTGATGTTAAATTATTATCACATGATAAGGATATAACGAGTAGTAAGAAAAATATCCATTTTTTCATAAAATTTAAATTTTAACATTTATTTAAATATAATGTTTCATTTTTTTATTATTGTATAAAAAAATTTTTTATAAAAATTATGGTATTTTATATTGCATATAATAAATATTATTTACTTTATTTATAAGTTTTTTTTGATTAAAATGCTATTTGTTCATGAATTTTACTATTGCTTTTTATGCAAAAAACTTCTTTTATAGAAAAGGGAATAAATTTTTTATCAAATTTTAGTAAATATATTCCGATGAATATTATTAAAAATAAAAATTTTAAACCTATAAAATAAGTTTTTTAACTTTAACAACTTATTATCAGGAGACTTTCATAAGTCAATTTGATTTATCTTATATATAATTTTTTATATTAATTAATAGTTATTAAATATATTTGCTTGTAATATATATTTTCAATATACATTAATTTTTATACCTACCATAGTGTTTTAAAATTTCTGAATATCAGTATTTTATATTAAATTTTAAGATTATTTTTAAAATTTTCATTAAAGTTGTATCTTTGATTTAATTTAATATTTGTTAACTTTTATTTTTAAAATATTATGAATAAAATTAGTAAAATAAAATATCTCTTAATAGAGAAAGTTTTTCTTGATAAATATTCGCGTTTTAAAGCAAAAATTTCTTTACCTAGAATTAAGCAAATCAGGTATAAAAGTATCGTACCTGTTTTTACACCGCAGGGGACAGGGCGAACTCAGAAAAAGAAAATTTATTTTTTTTCATGGATAAGCTTTCTTCCTTATGGAATTAGGAAAATTAAAGAGCGTTTTACGGCTAAAAAAGAACTTCCGGGTTTTAGGACCTATTGCTCTCTTCAAGAACGTTATGATGAGATCGTTCCAGATGTCGATGTTTCCTGTTTGGTTTATAAAGAGGATGAAGACATACGTCCAAGTGAGCATAACTTATCAGAAAAGCTCGGAATATCTGATGATAAAATATCCCATCTATTACGATCTTCGAAGTCCGCTAATGCAACTTTCGAAATACCGTTCTTTTTCATTGAAGAGCGTTATTATCAAATTTGTCTTTTAGACATCAAAATCCTCTCATGACTTCTGTTTCTAACAGTTCTTTCGAGAAACTCATCCAAAAGAAATGGGAATGTAAAAGACCTAAATCTAAAAACAATCAAAGAACAGCCCTCTTTTAAGAGGAGATGTGAAGCACACGAAAATGAGATATGATGGTAAATAACCTAAAGTAATATTATGATATCGCAAATGACAATAACAGACTTACTTAAAATGTAAAATGCATTTCTTGTCAATAAAAAATTAAAAAAAAAACTATTTATTATATGAAACTCACTGCCATTATAGAAAAGACCTCTGAGGGATTTACAGGTTATTTTAGAGAAATCGATCATCTCATTACAGCTGCGCAAAATATAAGTCAGATAAAGGCAAGTTTTCAGGAAGTTTTGAATGACCATATTTTGTCTTTACAGGCTGCAGGTAAGGATGTAAGTCGCTGGAAAAAAGCAAAACTGAACTTTGTGATAGATATCGAGCAGTTTTTCGGTTACTACAAAATGATTAATAAAAGTGCCTTTGCGCGTTATATAGGTATCAATCCGATTCTTTTCAGGCAATACACCAAGAGTCTCGTTCCTATATCGGATCAGCGCGTAAAGAAAATTACGGAGGGATTGCACAGTCTGGCTAAGGAGCTCGAAGAAGTTACATTAGCTCGATATTCAATAACCGCTTCACAAAAAAGAGTTCTTTTTAAAGAAAGACAAACCTAAGCTTTTCTTTATACACCTTGTAAAGTTAAATCCCTCCTTAGTCTGTAATTATACCTGCCATAGAGATGATATTCTGCAATTGATACATGCTAATTTTGAATAATTAAGACAAGGCCTTTGCCTTGTCTCTTAAGATTTCCAAAAATATGTACTTTATAAAAGAGATAATGCCTTTATTGAATTTGAGCTTCAAATTAATTTCATTATATCGAAATATTTTTTTTAGGGTTCAAAGACATTTTATCTGTATTGATAGTCCAAGCTTTTTCCCTTTTCTAAGATAGGGCGTACAAAACTCTCCAGGGGCAGCCTCTCCTTGTTCACAAGGAACAGGTAATACTCTCCCAGTCTCTTTTATAATATATTAAATACTTTATGCGCAAATAGTGTACTTCTGTCTTCTATACTTACTATAAAATCACTAAAGTCTTCATTAAAAGAACCTTTATTCTTATTGGTGACATGTAAACGTATTCTTCCGTTAATTCTATAAAAGTCGTCTTCAGGTATGGTAAAATCTCCGATATTTTCGTTATATCACTATTTCCCTCTTATAGGAGTAAATTTAACGCGTATTGATTTTCCGTCTTCCCAACCACCTTTTCCATAAGTATGTAAAGCATGATATTTTGCTGAGAAAATTACGAAGAAGAAGTAATTTTCTTTTATTCTAAGGTATTTTTTATTCTTTTCCATGGATCCCCCTTCAAAACAATCTTTACCTGTATTCCATCTCAAAGTTTATGGCTTGAACTGATCATTTTCCCTGCTTTGATTGCCAATTCTGATATCTCCGATGATATCCATCTTGCTCTCTGGAGTCTTAGGTGCCGATTCCTATCTATGTGCCTGCGTAAGCGTAGCTAGAAGAAGTAAAAAAGTAAATAGTTTCATCAAAAATACATTTTAATTATTACCACAGTAAATTAGTAATAAAAAAACAAATTAAAAATAATAATTATTATATATATAGATATCTATTAGAATTTTTTATCCCTTTAATTAAGATGTTTTAGGTTCCTGGCCTATTTGATGGGTTCTTATTTCAATTTTTCAGAGATTAAGAATCGTATGCGCGATTAATAAATTTTGTTTATTCAAACACGACTCTAAATAAATACTAGATTAGTATATATAATATTTTTGCAGATTTACTCAAAAACGCCTGAATTTTTTCTTTTTAACGGCAGGTAATCTGTCTTTTTCCCGTTAAGCTTCTTGTAAACCCTATATATTGAGACTTAATTTAAGCAGGAGAATCATTAAAAAATGTTGTAAATTTTATTTCAGAGCTTAGAAGCAGCTTTTTGCCTATATTTTTATATTATTTCAAGCTCTGAAATATCAGAAAATTCAGCCAAAAGTACTTTAAAAGCCTTTATATTTTTCATTGCCCCGGCTAAATTTGGTGGAGCTGGCGGGATTCGAACCCGCGTCCATACAAGCAACTTAACAAGCTTTCTACATACTTATCTCTTCATTGATTTTCAACCATCTACTGAAGAAGAGCATTCTATAGAGGCCTTATCCTCGTAAAATTTTGGAAAGTTTCAGAGGAATTAACTTTCCTAGCCTTTCTTTTACGGTACTCCTTGATCAGACGCCGATAGGCAGGGCTTCTGAGGAATATCTCACCTCGACATCTAATGTCAACATGGCTTTAATTCTTGCTAAACTTCAGAACTAAGCAGCGAGAGCATAGTTTTCGTTGCCGTTTGTGTTTTGTGATGCCAGATTTACGTGCTTGCTTCACATGGCACAGTATGCTTACTTATTTATTGACCTTGCTGTCAAATCCGTTTCAGCCCCTTAAAATAAATAATGTTTAGAGAACACAAATCTAAGTTTTTTATATAACGTAGATGTAAATTTGGCGTAAATTATTTTGTTCGTTTACAAGAAAAATATATTATGGTGCTTGGGATGAAATTTACAAGACAATATATCAGTATTGCTTTGGGTGTGGTAAGTGCGGCTTTCGGTATGGAAAGCTTTTTACTGCCAAATTCCTTTATAGATGGGGGCATTACCGGAATCTCATTACTACTCGATAAAATTACTCCTCCTTTTTGGTCTTTACAATTTTTTTTAGTTATTCTTAATATTCCATTTATTATCCTTGCGCTCAGGCAAATCGGAAAAGGCTTTGCTCTGAGAACCTTATTTGCCATTCTAGCTCTCGCCCTGGTATTGACTTTTATCGATTTTCCTTTAGTAACAAAGGATAAATTATTGGCCTCGGTATTTGGCGGCTTTTTCTTAGGAGCGGGTATAGGGTTGGCTATACGTGGTGGAGGTGTTCTTGATGGAACAGAAGTATTTGCCGTTTATGTCAGTCGTAACATAAGTCTTTCGGTAAGCGATGTGATCATGCTTATCAACGTAGTTATTTTCCTTGTAGCTGCCATGATACTCTCGGTTGAATCAGCTCTATACTCGATTCTTACTTATCTGATCGCCTCAAAGACCATAGATTTTATTATTAACGGTATAGAAGAATATACCGAGGTAACCATTATAACCGCCTCTCCTGTTGAGGTACGCAATATGATTACTGAAAAACTCGGTTGGGGAGTGACCATTTACAGTGGTAAAAGCGGTTATAATCTTAAAGAATTGGAAATTTTATCCACCATTATTACACGTTTGGAAATCGCTAAGCTTAAAAGTGAAGTGTCCTCCATAGATGTCGAAGCTTTTATAATTACACAAAGCATCAAAGATATTCGTGGGGGTATGGTAAAAAAACGGCCTCTTCATTAAGTAATGGTATGACATCATAAAGCATATTATCACCAATGTTTCATTAAAACCTTATTATTAAGTTATATGCGATTATTTGTCTTTTTATTTTTTTACCTTTTTTATATTTTTATGCGCAAGAGTCCGCGACAGAAGTCAGCGGGCGTATATTAGATGAGCCCCTTTCAGATCCCTTTCCATATATTCGCATAGAGCTTAAAGATCTAAATGGTCGAATCACAGCTGAAACGCTCAGCGATGAAAAGGACATTTTTCATTTGAAGAACCTCTCAAACGGAACGTATGTTTTGCAAGTTGGAATGTCTGGATTTCAGTCGTACAGCCAGAAGATAGAGATTTTTAATAAACCCATTGTTTTAAAAGATATTTTTCTAAAGGCCTACGCCTCTGATGAAGTCGTTAAGATGGAAGAGCGTACTACCATAGTTAATAAAATAGACCGTAAAGTAGGTGAACGTTGGAAAAGACTTTATATCGGCAGGTTCTTCAGCAACTGATGTGCTTAACAATATCACACATCTCGGTAAACGTAGTACCAACAAACTGGTGCTTTAAGCCTCCAGGGGGATTCTAATGCTATGGTTCTCGTTGATAGAAAGCCTTCGAATATACCCTGCCGAGCAACTTTTAAAGCAACTCTCCTCTCTCCTCGGATGCTATAATAAAGTAGCGCTTATCACTTCTCCTTCGAGCAAATATAATTTTGAAGGCGTGTCATGGTATAATTAATATTATCTTAAAAAAGAGCAAACGAAAAGGCTATCATATTAATTTGAACAGTGGGTTGACCTTTCAAAACATATGTCGTACAACACCTCTGTAAGTACTAATCTTAACATAGGAAAATTCAATTTTTTCACTAATTACGGCTATAACAAAGCTCGACGTCATTATAAGATGACCGGTGAGCGTCTGGATCGAAACTAATTTTATGAAAGTCTTTCGACCTTGATAAATGAATTTCATTTTATTAAAGCCGGTTTTGATTATATTAAGATGAAAAAAATGAACTCACTTTTTCTAGTATGCATACTATTTTGCCTTATGATGGAACTGAGAAAAAATCTTTTACTTTTTACAGAGATGGTAGTAGGCTAAAAGATCATTCTTTTTCGGAAAAGAACAACTCTTACAATCAGAACTACAGTTTAAATTTTAAGCATAGTTTTGAGAAAGAAGAGCACGAGTTGATTTTCGACGTTATTTATTTACAAGCTACCGATTGGCTGAAAGAAAATCGAAATTTCAAGGGAATAAATGCGCACCACCGGAAGGCTCAACTTGATTATACTTTACCGCTCTCAAAAGGCGCTAAGCTTGAAAACGGCTTGCAATACAGACGAAATAGTTTTAGTAATGATCGTCACACTCTATTTTCTTATTAGATTTCTCCAGGGATATTTATTCGGGATACCTTACCTATGCTTCTAAGTGGGAGCACTTGGGATTGCAGTTAGGCCTTAGAGAAGAGTAAGTTCAAAGGAACATACATTATTTGAATCATCTTTCAAAGCTAAAAATCTTTTTCTCTTTATCCATCGGTGCATCTTATCTACGATATCAATGATAAAGACCAGTTTTCTTTAAATTACACCCGAAGAGTGAGTCGTCCTAATAATGATATGTTAAATCCATCACCGGACTCTTCCCGACGAAATATTATACTTATAGGAAATTCCGATCTTAAGTCGCAATATGCAAGTTCGATAGAGTGGAATTATATGCGTCGATTTAAAAAAGGAGATCTTAACTCTGGCTTATTTTATCGCCATACAAACATGCTATGCATCGTATATTTAAAGCGAATTCTAGTGCTGCTGGACCTGATCCTGGCATATTGACTATCATCGGTTGGGGTAATTATGGAAAGCAGCAGTCTTATGGTATAAAAATCATGGCACTTATAAACCGTTTTCATGGTAGTCTGTTAGCGGAGGTTTTGAACTTTATAATTCATATATTGATGGATTTCACGACTTAAGCTCTCAAAGGCTTAACCAATGGGATTTAAATACTGGAAACAGATTTAAACTTTTCTTTGCAGGGTTATTTTAAATCTATTTTTCAAGTCAATATAACTCTGCGCGCCTCTGTTTTTCAGGGGAAAAGCGACTTTACTCTTCGTTTAATCTATATACTTAATACATTTCGCTTTAGATCTAAAGTTGACCATACTTACAGACAAATAATTAAATTTAGTCCTCCGCAGTTTCCGGAAATATTTGTAGGATTTTTTTATAACATGGGTGGAAAAATTAAAAAAGTAGAATTTAAACCTGTTAACTCAGGAGAAGGAAAAGCACCTGTTGACATAGGATTATAAAAGCGGCTGGTGGGCCGCTTTGTTTTCTATAAGCGATAGCTTTCCGTAAGTAAGAGCATCGAAGGTCGATTATCAATAGATAATCTTGTATTGAGACTTTCCTGAACAAATTTGATTTCTGAAGGACTCACGCTCGTTTCCCAACGAAAATAAAAACTCAATCTTGAGAAATCTATGCCTACGCCGACTTGCAAACCCATATTGAAATCGCTTCCCTTATAATTGCTTATGTTTTTAAGAGTAGCTTTAGAGTTTAAGTTGAATGAGAGTACTGGACCGATATAAAGGCGTGTCATAACAAATGGATAAAAACCTACAAGCATGGGCAAGTCCAGTTTGGAAATTTTCTCTTCGAAAGCTTCATTGGAAGAAGTTTGGTAGTTACGGGAAAATTTTGTGAATGAGAGTTCCGGTTGCAGATGAAGCAAGGGTAGTGAAATGCGCGCATAACCTCCGATTTGCCAGCCGATGTTACCGCTGCCTTTATCGCTGTAAAGCTTTCCGATTTCTTTTAATTTTCCTTTAAAATTATAAAGCGTTCCGCCTTTAAGACCATAAGAGATCCTCTGCGCGCTCACTGATAAACTTATAAAGATGACGAGCAATCCCCATTTAATTTCTTTCATAAGAATTGATTTTAATTATTTTTAATAATATTTGAACGAATTTTTTTAAATAAGTTAGAAGAGTACACAAAATCTAACACAGATTCATTAGTAGTTGTTAAAATTTTATTAGAACTACCTTCCCATTGTTTAAAGCCGTTTTTAAGAAAGATAATTTTCTCTCCGATCTCCATTACTGAGTTCATATCATGGGTGTTGATAACCGTGGTGGTGCTGTATTCCTTTGTAAGCTCCTGAATAAGTTGATCGATAACGATGGCTGTTTTAGGGTCCAGTCCTGAATTGGGCTCATCACAGAATAAAAAATCTGGATTGTTCACAATGGCTCGCGCTATAGCTACGCGTTTTTGCATGCCTCCTGAGAGCTCAGAAGGATATTTTTGATGAGCGCTCTCAAGTTTCACTCGCTCAAGTACTCGGTTAACATTTTCTTTCATTTCTTTTGGGCTTTGCTCTGTGAACATCTTTAAAGGAAACATCACGTTTTCCTCTACGCTCATCGAATCAAAGAGAGCACTTCCTTGAAAAACCACTCCTATTTTTGCTCGGAGTTTCCTCCGCTCTTCAAGATTCATAGCGTTGCTATCGATTCCTTTATAAAAGATTTGTCCAAAATCGGGAATGAGTAGTCCAAGTAAACATTTGACAAATACCGTTTTACCCGATCCGCTTTGTCCGATGATAAGATTGGTTTTTCCTTCCTCAAGGTCTATTGATATACCCTTAAGAATTTCTATATCTTGGAAAGATTTCTTTAAATCACATACTTTAATCATCAGCTTAGCATCATTTGAGTGATAACCAAATCCAAAACGATTATAAGAACGCAGGTCCATACCACGGCCTGTGTGCTGGCTTTGCCTACCTCGAGCGAGCCGCCTTTTACATAATATCCAAAAAAAGCAGGTACTGTAGCGATAACAAAGGCAAAGACTATGGTTTTTGTAATGCAATACCAGTAAAACCATGGAGTTTCTTGCATTTGCAGACCTGTAATGTACTGAGCGCTGGCCCATTTACCGGTGAGTTCACCGGTAAACCAGCCTCCAAAAATTCCCAGTGAAAGGCTGATTAGAATTAATATCGGATTAAAAAGTACACAGGCCGTAACCTTAGGCAGGATTAAAAATGAAACAGAATTTACCCCCATAACTTCCAAAGCATCGATTTGCTCAGTAGTACGCATAGTTCCAATACTAGAGGCGATGAATGAGCCTACCTTACCAGCTAAGATGATTGATATTATAGTAGGGCAGAACTCAAGAATCAAGATCATTTTTGTGGCATGTCCTATGTAGTCGTTGGGGATAGGAATAGTGGCTTGCTTAAGGTTATTGTACATCTGTATGGCTACTACGGATCCCATGAATAAAGAGATGAATGCGACAATACCCAGCGAGCTGGAACCTAGATTGTCGATCTCACGCAGGGTCATTTGTAGGTAAATTTTCCTTTTTTCAGGTTTTTTGAACACTTTTCCCAAAAGCAGAAAATATTGACCGATGTTTCTTAGAGTATGCATATCAGGTTCTTTAGCAAAGGCTAAAATAAACCTTTTGGCACAATGCTGATTTTTAGACATTTTCTTAACGGAAAATATAATTGATTTTGTATAATTTGCTTGGTAAAAATCTTCATGTCATTATACAATAAAATCATTAAAGAAGGCCTTACCTTCGATGACGTACTGCTCGTTCCTTCATTTTCTAAGATTTTACCCTCTGAAGCTTGCCTGCAAAGCCCTCTTACTTCTGATATTGTACTGAATATCCCCATTGTAAGTGCAGCTATGGACACAGTTACCGAGGCTTCGCTTGCAGCTGCTCTTGCCAGAGAAGGTGGCTTGGGGTTTATTCATAAGAACATGACTATTGCAGAGCAAGCAGCTAAGGTGGATCGTGTAAAACGTAGCGAAAACGGTATGATTGATGATCCTGTCACCCTTTCGCCTGAGTCTACCCTTGGGGATGCGCATCGAATTATGACGCACTATCGCATATCGGGTCTACCCGTCATAAAATCCGACCGGACTTTGGTAGGGATTATTACCAACAGAGACATTAAGTATCGCACAGATCTTGACACCTATGTGGAAGTGGTCATGACCAAAAAAAATCTGATTACTTCAGGAAAGCATACTACTCTGGAGCAAGCTAAGGAAATTTTATTGCAAAATCGTATTGAAAAATTACCTATTGTCGATGAACTGGGGCGTCTTTTTGGCCTGATCACAATACGAGATATTGACAGTCTTGTAGAGTATCCTCAAGCTTGTAAAGATCATCGTGGAAGACTGCGTGTGGGTGCAGCCGTAGGTATAGCCGATGATACTATGGAACGTGTCAAAGCCCTTATAAAAGCGGGTGTAGATGTTATTACCCTGGACTCTGCTCATGGCCATTCCATTGGGGTATTAAAAAAAATTAAAGAGATACGTTTGGCTTATCCTAAAATTGCCCTGGTAGGTGGAAATATTGTTACAGCCGAGGCCGCTAAGGATCTTATAGAGGCCGGTGCCAATATTCTAAAAGTAGGAGTGGGTCCAGGTTCTATATGTACAACGCGGGTAGTAGCTGGCACAGGCATGCCCCAGGTTACGGCTATTAACGAGGTATATGAATATGCTAAAATCAAAAAGGTCACTGTAATTGCTGATGGGGGCATAAAGCTATCAGGAGATATTGTTAAAGCCATTGCCGCAGGTGCGGGATGTGTGATGATCGGTGGCTTGCTGGCAGGCGCTGATGAGGCCCCGGGTGAAGAAATTATCTATCAGGGCCGAAAGTTTAAAACCTACGTGGGTATGGGCTCATTGGCCGCTATGAAACGCGGAAGTAAAGACCGTTATTTTCAATCTGGAAATAAAAAGCTTGTTCCTGAAGGTATTGAAGCACGTGTACCTTATAAGGGAAAACTCTCTGATGTTATTTATCAGTTATGTGGCGGTTTGCGCTCTGGTATGGGCTATTGTGGAACACCTACTATTGCCGATCTTATGTTAAAAGGACGTTTTATAAGGATCACTAATTCAGGTTTGCAGGAAAGTCATCCGCATGATGTGATCATCACCAAGGAAGCACCAAATTATTACCAGTAATTTGGTATCTTAAACTTTATATCAACTAATTTTTTAAGCATGAAATGTTTTCAGAGGCTTTTATTTGTATTTTTTATAGCCTTGTTTTTTAGTTGTAAACCTGTTGCTATTGCACTTTTGTGCCCATTAGGCAAATATGGAATTTCAGGAGAGGTAAAGTTTGTACAAGAAAAAAATGGAAAAGTCTTCATGAGTGCTTTCGTGAGCGGCTCCGGTCGGGGAACTCGGGCTATGCATATTCATGAAAAAGGTGATTGCAGCGCAGCAGATGGAATCTCTTCCGGTGGCCACTGGAATTCCACAACATCACCCCCCCATGGAAAATGGGGGAGTGGGCAGTTTCATAATGGTGATATTGGCAACCTCTATATCAACACGAAGGGTAAAGGTTTTTTATGCTCTAGTGACTGATAGATGGTGTATAAAATGTAATGATCCGGAAAAAATATTGTAGGAAAATCTGTTATTATACATGAAAAACAGGATGATTTTACTACTCAACCCACTGGCGCCTCCGGTTCCAGAAAAGGTTGAGGGGTAATTCGTTTAATTTAAAAATTATTTCTCTGTTCGTATTTATCAAGCAAAACCTGTATTAGTTTATTTCATTTATAGCCTTTTTATAGAAAGTTTCCTTGTACTTTTCTCTTGTTATAAAAAATACCTTTCCCTCCGGCGGAACTTCCAAGAGGTGTTTTAAGACTGGGCGCAGATGAATCTTTTCAACCTGTCATTCAAGAACAAATCAAAGTTTTTTTATCTCAGAATCCTGATGTTAAAATCAAGGTTATATACAAACGTGAATCCAAATGCATTCGAGATCTTTTAGATAATTGCATACAGATGATGATTATTTCAAGGGGATTGACTCCTAAAGAGGAAACTTTCATGCAAGCGAAAAATTCTTATTACGTGCCTAAATTTGAGCTAATATCTTATGATGCATTGGCCGTTATTGTTCATCCAAAAGCTCTTAAAAAGCGATTTAAAATAGAAGAGCTTCGTTCTTTGTTGAAGGGTAATAACAAGAAAAGATAGCAGGCTGTCATGGATGAGACTAAAGCTACCGCAACGGTACGCTATTTGCTTGATGAGGTAGTCAAGGCTTTTTTTTCTAAAGAGGTTTTGGGAGCCAAAAGTAGCAAATCGGTAATAGATTACGTAGCGATTCACCTTAAAGCTATAGGTTTCGTTGGGTTAAGCTGACTGATGAACGAGAAAAATTCTCAATCCTTGAATTTTAAAAACGATCAGTGTAGCTGCCTTGAAACATATAGATTCTC
Organism: Bacteroidetes bacterium endosymbiont of Geopemphigus sp.; assembly: GCF_002904345.1. Classification (GTDB taxonomy): domain Bacteria; phylum Bacteroidota; class Bacteroidia; order Flavobacteriales; family Blattabacteriaceae; genus GSPS2-BC2016. Next base: position 590,057 of record NZ_PEIH01000005.1, on the reverse strand, counting down.
CCGAGAAGAGGTTTTTCTGCAACCTTACTAAGCCAATATTATCTCTGGTAGATATCCTTGGATACGCCGCATATATTATGTCGTTAAAGAAAATTGTGCTGGTATTGCCCGAGGCTTTGCCAATTTTATGCGTTATGAAAAAGGACAGCTCATCTTTAAGAAATCTCAGTTAGCTCCTGTTCGAATACCCTTTGTTGTGAGAAAGGCACGAGACTTAGATTATCCTTTTTAATTTCAGCACTATTCCGGTTTTAGGTATTTTATTTTTTATTCAGCTCCAATAAAAAAGAGTTATACAATAAAACCTCCATTCACATAAGAGAAGTGAAACTTGAGGATATCAAAATAGAAGGATCTAAACTTCCACCTTTACCACATTAACCTCGTGAGGTTAAATAGCTTTGTAAGCAGGCTGTAGAAAAATTCACACCTCCTAAAATAGTACCGGATAATGAAGTCAAGCCTCAAGAGATTCGTCCAAGGCAGGAAGATGTTAGAGATCAAGCTATCGGAATAAAGAAAATTGAAGGAATAAAGGGTGTTGATCTACCATCACCTCCGGTTCCTAACGTTGGAGACTCTCAGACTTCTAAAGGTGAAGAAAACCCTTTGTCAAATGTTGAAGTCGAAGCCAGATATCACGGAGACTGGAGAGGATTTTATGTAATACACTTGAATATTCTGAAGAAGCTCAAGATGAAGGAATCCAGGGTTCTATCATCCTTCGTTTCTTAGTAGATATAGATGGAACAGTTAATAATGTAGCGGTTGTCTCCGGACCTAAAGAGTTAAGAAAAGAAACTGAACGCGCCATAAAAAAAAGTGGAAAATGGATTCCCTCTGAACAAATCGGAAAAAAGGTAAAGACCTATAGAATACAGATGATTACTTTCCGTTTAAAAGAATAAAAATCATCGTCTTAAAACTAGAGCCACTTACTAAAAAAGTGGCTTTTCTTAATCTGTATCTTACACTTTTTAAGTGATTAATATTTTCCCCGTATATATTTTTTATAAAATATCTTGCTAAGATTCTTAAACCAGTTACTAGAAGCGTAATCATCACTATGATTTGTGTTTTACTGCAACAATTAATACGTGCTATAATTTGACTTTGAAAGTAACGTAAGGTAGTAACTTTTTACAGTACTATATTTAATAAAAAAAGATGTCTCTGATGAAATCTTGTCCCAAATTTTTATTGATCTTACCTGTGATCTCTTTCTTTTGATAAGAAAGATCTTCTCGAAGTTCAGGGGATTTTAACTTTATATATAACACTTGATCTTTTATCGAAATTTTTTCAGTATAACGTTCGATAAGCTCTCCCATAATTTCTCCCCATGAAAATTTTGCTTTAGCTGCCATAAAACCTTCTTGTAAGCCTTGTTTAGCGAGAAAAAGACGCAAAACCTCTTTGAGAGTCTGTCCGTTTTTTTTCATCTCTTCATCTCAAAAATTTTATTTACGTTGTTCATTCTTCCCATGACTTCGCGCATGCACTCAAGGTGAGTATCGGAAATGAAAATCTATCCAAAGTATTCTTCATTCACAAATGTTACGAGATGATTAATGCGTATTTCATCGAGTTTGTCGAAAATATTATCCAGCAGAAGAATTCGGGAGGTATTTAATTGTTTTTTTATAAAGTCAAATTGCACCAGTTTTAAACAAATTAAAAAAGATTTTTGTTGTCCCTGTGAGCCACATTTTATAGATGAATCTTCAATTAATAATTCCAGATCATATTTATGAATACCCACTGAGGTATATTCTAGTGTAAGATCTTTTTGAAGATCTTCTTGTAATGACTCGTACAGATTTCGACTGCTTAATGTGCTTTTATATTTTAAAGACACCTTTTCGTCTTTGGTAGAAATTTTTTCATAATGCTTTTGAAAATATGGCAAAGTATTGAATGATTTTTTCTCTTTTGATAAATTTCACTTCCCGTCTCTTCCATCTGGTAGTTATATATATCGAGAATCTGATGGTTTCTCGTGAAATTTTTCCTGCGAATTTGCTTAAGCAAGCTATTGCGCTGAAGAAAGATTTTATAATAGCTTAAAAAAAATTGAAGATAAGTTTTGTCGGATTATGAGATGAAATTATCCATGAATCGTCTGCGCATATCGCTACTCTCGTTAATAATGCTTCGATCATAATGTGAAACCACTACCAAAGGATATTTTCCTATATGTTCTGCCAGGCGTTCGTAGATCTTGTCATCTTTTTTTAAGATCTTTTTTTTCTCTTTTCAGAGCACAACTTACCGATTCTTCTTGCTCTTTTCTATTAAAAAATCCTTTAATCAGAAAAAAAATCTTCTCTAAAATTTATATTTTTCTGATTATTTAAGCTAAAAAATCTTTTTCCAAAGGCTAAATAATGAATGCTATCTAAAAGAAACGAAATTGAGCTTAGATGAAAATTTAAAGGTTTTTTCTTTTAAATTTTTGAAATGAAGCGTATGTATATTTTTAAGAAACAACTGTTTTTATTGATCATCTCAAGCAAATTTAGTGATAAAATCACCAGCAACTTATCAAATAGTTCCATTGTTTTAGATGAAAAAGCTAAATTTACCCGGTTTCAATCTAATAAGATGTTTAATAAAAAATCATCTGAAAGCAACCGGGTCTCTCAGGAAGTTTTAAAAAAAATCAATCAGGTGACCTATAACTCTGAGGTCTTTTTGCTGCAAAATTCTAAAAAACTTTTTTTTGTATTAGGTGTTTTGTTGTTAATTATCATAGGATATTTCGCCTACAGTAAGTTTTATGTAGAGGTCCGTCAGGAAAAAGCGCTAAATCATCTTTTTTATGCGCGGCAATATTTTTCGCGTAACGAAATAAAAAAAGCTTTAGGTGGAGATCCTTCTTTAACAAAAGGAGGGTATATGGGTTTTGCTGACATTATTGAGAATTTCTCTTCTACTCCGGCAGCTAATATTGCTCACTTCTATGCAGGTCTCTCAAATTATAATTTGGGAAATTATGAAAAAGCTCTAGAATTGTGGAAAGGTTTTTCTGCTAAAGATGAATTTCTTTTTCCTATGAAATACGGCATTATGGCAGATACTTATGTTCAGCTTGATAAGAATAACCAGGCTCTTACGTATTATATAAAAGCCGCTGAAGCTAGAGATAATGATTTTACTACCCCGCTTTATTTTCATAGGGCCGCTATGATATCCTTTAGTATGGGGAAATATGATCAAGCAAGGAAGTATTTTATTTATCTCAACGAGAGATATCCTAAAAGTGCTTTTGCCGAAGAAACAGATAAATATTTATCTTTGATGGATGCTGAATCACAAAAATAATTTTATCCTTTGAAGTTTTCTCCCTCTTATACACATAAAGAACCTCTTGATATAGTCCATTTCAGATTTGGTATCATTACTGCTTCATGGAATTACGATATAACTGAAAATCTTAAAAAAGGTGCTTATGAGAAATTCATCACCCGGGGTGTTCGTGAGGGAAATATTTTTCATTGGAAAGTGCCCGGTAGTTTTGAGCTTGTTTATGCAGCAGATAAGATATGTAAAACACACTCTATAGATGCACTTATAGTAATAGGTGCTGTCATTAAGGGAGAAACTCATCATTTTGAATATATTTCTCAAGCTGTATCACAAGGAATTAAGGACATTAACCTTCGCTATGATGTGCCTGTTATCTTTTGCGTGCTTACTGACGAAAATAAGCGACAATCTCTTGATCGCTCTGGAGGAAAGAAAGGAAATAAAGGAGTTGAGTGCGCCGATACGGCTATAGAGATGGCGCTTTTTAGAAGATCCCTTTTTTTATAATCTTTAAAGTCTCTTTTGCTGCAGATTACCTATGTCAGATATTATACGACTGTTACCTAAACATGTAGCTAATCAAATTGCCGCCGGAGAGGTAGTACAGAGACCGGCTTCGGCTGTAAAAGAATTGATTGAGAATGCATTAGATGCTGATGCAAAATTAATTGAGCTCATCGTCACAGAGTCGGGAAAATCTCTCATTCGTGTAATCGATGATGGCAAGGGTATGAGTCCTGCTGATGCTCACAGGAGTTTTGATCGGCATACTACCTCTAAAATACAGAGCGCAGAGGATCTTTTTAAGATCCAAACGATGGGTTTTCGTGGAGAAGCCTTAGCTTCCATAGCCGCTATTGCACAAGTAGAGATTTGTACCCGTAGGGAAAGTGACGAGCTAGGAATTTGTTTGCTTATTGAAGGAAATGAACTTAAACAGGAGTCATTTGTACAATCTAACAAAGGTACCTCTGTTTCGGTAAAAAATATTTTCTACAATGTTCCGGCGCGAAGAAATTTTCTTAAGTCACCTCAAGCAGAGCTTCGTCATATTTTGGATGAATTTCATAGATTGGCTCTGGCACATCCGAAGATTCGTTTTCGGATGTATAATAACCAGCAACGTTTTTTCGATCTCTCCCCCGTATCACTTAGGCAACGTATCACAGGAATTTTTGGACATAAAATCAATGAACAACTTATTCCGGTGAGTGAGCAGGCTGGAAAAATTGGTCTGGAAGGCTTTGTAGCCAGACCTTCTCATTCAAAAAAATATCGTGGTGAGCAATTTTTTTTTGTTAATCACCGTTTTATTAGAAGTCCTTATCTGCATAAGGCTATTTTGGATGCTTTTGAAGGACTCTTGCCTGCAGCTTATCATCCTTCCTATTTTATTTTTTTAAAACTCGATCCCGAGCATATTGATATTAACATACATCCCACCAAAACCGAGGTCAAATTTGATGATGAAGGAACGATATATGTAATTCTTCGTGCTGCTGTAAAACGTGCATTGGGCCAATACCAGATAACATCTACTTTGGATTTTGAAAAAAATATGGTCTGGGAACCCACTCTTTCTAAAGATAAAGCTCTTATCAAGACACCTAAAATCACTGTCGATTCTGGGTACAATCCTTTTAAATCTGGTGATCATATACTGAAAAAGATGCCTGTTAAAGCGAAGAAAATTGTTTCCACCCAGAACCTTTACGAGCAAATCCGTCAGTCATCTATAGCCTGGGAGCAGGAAACGTCGGATTTGGAGGTCCAAATGCTTTTCGATAAAGAGATAGATGGAGACATCCTAGCCTTTCAATTGCATAAAAAGTATATTCTGAGTACCCTACACTCAGGACTTATTATTATCGATCAGCATCGCGCCCACGAGCGAATATTATATGAATATTTTATGCGTTTGCCTGATAAAAAAAATGTGGTTAGTCAAAGGTTTTTATTCCCGGTAGTTCTTTCTTTTTTAAACACTGAATTGATTTTTATTCAATCATTTGAGAAAGATTTACACCTCATGGGCTTTGTATTGAGTTTTCAGAGGGATACGCTTTTAATAAAGGCTGCTCCTGGCAACATGGATCAGAATCAAATTAATGATTTTTTTCAGGAAATACTCTCAGGTGATACTCCCGATGTGTCGAATCATATGAAGTTATTGGTCCGTACTATGGCCCGTACTATGGCCCGTACTATGGCCATCAAACATGGACTGGCACTAGGATTAGATGAGATGACTCATTTAATTCATGAACTTTTTGCTTGCAGTCAACCTAATTGTACACCTTCAGGAAAAGCAGTTTTTATTACTGTAAGTTCCGATTTTATTGAAAAACAATTTAAATGAATACTATTTCTTCACGTTCATCTTCTGATGCGGTTAAGCATCTCATAAGCATTAATATTGTAGTATACGCAGGAATTTTTGTGTTTTCGCGTTATGGCCTTGATATGTTACTGGCCTTGTACAATCCTTTCGATGTGAGTTTTGAATTTTATCAGCCCTTAACACATATGTTTGTGCACTCAAGAGAGCTGTTCGTACATATTCTTTTCAATATGCTAGCTCTTTGGATGTTTGGGGCAAAGATGGAGCAAATTCTGGGAAGTCGTAAGTTTTTAGTCCTTTATTTTATTTCTGGAATCGCGGCAGGTCTTTTTCAAATTTTTTTTAATATGGGTATTATTTATAACTATGCCGGAACTCTGGATTTCTCTCAAATTAGCCATGACGAAATTCTCTATAATGCCCTAAGCGATAAACAGCGTGCAGCTTTGCAACTAGCTATGTACGCTCCCATGATGGGTGCTTCTGGTGCGGTAGCTGGTGTAGTAGGCGCCTTTGCTCGTTTTTTTCCTGACAATAAGATTTTCATTATGCCTTTTCCTTTTCCGATAGCGGTCCGTAAAGCGCTTATGTTTTTTGTCGTTATAAGTTTGGTATTAGCACTTTTTAATCTCTCTTCCGGAGTGGCTCATTTTGCGCATATTGGTGGTACTATAGCTGGCTATAGTATTGCAGGTTATTACTTACGCGGGGCGCTTTAAAAATCCTTGAAAATGATTTTTTAAGAAAAAACTCGCTTTTTATCTACTGATATAGTGAAAAAATTCTTGCAATCAATATTCTGATATATTTGATATCTACCTTCCTTCATTTAGATTTTCTTCGTTTGGATTTTGCGCTCTCAGTTCATTGGAATTATATCTTAAGGCATTTCTAGAGTATTCTTACTTATTCGTTTGTACACTATACATGTATTTCATTTATTATTCAATTCTTTGTTTTTATGGACTGTAGGACGTGCAGTTTTACAGTCTCTCAGGTTTACCTTTTTTAAATTTTATTTAACAGGCGTTCTTGGCGCAGCCTTAGTCTATTTATTAGGCATGTTACTTGACAGGTCAAACTTATATTTATTTGTATAGTTCTTTAGCAGCTACTGTGTCGCTTTTTTTTACTTTAGTTTCCTATAAAATTGAACGTTCTTTTCTTATTCCTGTTCTTGGGAAAATTCTTTTAAAACATATCGCTTTGTTTTTTTTGTATAGATTTTTTCTATTATTGAACAGTTCTAATACTGGAGGTCATCATTCTCATATTGAGGGGAAATAGTTGGCTTTTTCTATATGAAGTTTTTTGAGCTGGGAAAAGATCCTTTCGGTAGTTGGCTATTTCTTTAAAAGAAAGATAAATTTAGCAGATTTAGCAACTCTGTTCAGAAAATTGACCGAATTCTTGAAAAGATTTCTTATTCAGGATACGATGGTTTAAGTCTAAACGAAAAAAATCTTCGTGAAAAGATTCAAAGTATCTCTTTTTCGAGATAAAGTAATCATTTTTAAATTCATCAGTGATAAAATATGTCAAATGATTCCTTGTTCATAAAGTCTACTTGTAAGGCTTACAATTTTTCAGGAGCCGACACTTCTTTGAATAGAACTTTTATTTAAAGTGTCAATTCATTAGCTTATGGTGTTATCAATATTTTTCAGCTTATTGACATTCAAAATATGTCATAATTGTTTTCTATTTTTATGTCAAAACCTTCTTACGAAAATTTATAGTCACTTTCCGAAAATTCATTATAAGGCATGCCCTGATATGGAATTATTTATTGATCTAGTGCATTTGGTTTTTAACAATACTTCAAAGATGTTTTTCTATAAAATAGAAACCATAGTTCAGTTGATTCGCTCTAGAGGAATAAGCATCTATTTCCGCACTCAGCTTCCCGGCGCTAAGGAGTGTTTAATCAATTGATTATTAAAATACAACATGCTTTTCGTTGCTCGAGAGCTAAATATTGGAGAGGGATCTGCAAAGCTGTTGAAAAGTATTCTATTAGCACATTTTATAATATCCCTGAGCTTATTGAATTGCTTGATGTAGGAAAAACATTGATCGCTGTTTTGAATGAAAGAAGGATTCCTGTGCGCTTAGCACACATTTATTTTGTAGTGCCTTCTTTCAATAGGAAAGTATTATTCGAATCAGAATGGGCTACCCTGGATATGCGATTTTACTGGTATTAAAATGCCAGAGCATTTCTGTAATTAGTATAAGCGTTTTTACAGGGGAAACCCTAAAGGACTTTTCTTATAAATTTAAAAGAAAAAGCAAATCGAATCTATAGACCTTTGAAAAGCCATCAGCTAAAGATATTATCTGGGCAATTATCCTATAGGTCTGGTGTCTATTATTTGTACTATTTAAAAATGAACATTGTCGTTAAATATTTTTAGTGTGCGATATGCGATTCTTGATATTGAGAGCACAGGAGGAAAAAGAGGTGAAGAAGGCATCATGGATATTGCTATTTTTCAATATGACGGTCGTGATATTATCGATTGTTTTGCTTCTTTAGTCAACCCCGAAAGAGAAGTACTTCCTTATGTGCAGAGACTCCACTGGTATATTTCCCAAATCATTGCATTCAGCGCCTAAGTTTTATGAAATAGCACGACGCATCATTGAGATCACTAATGGAGCAGTGCTTGTAGGTCATAACGTATCTTTTGATTATTATATACTAAGACTAGAATTTAGTCGACTAGGTTTCGATTATAAGAAAAGCAGGATAGAAACATTAGCTTTAAGCCGAAGATTCTTGCCTGAGGAAAAGTCTTATTCTTTGGGAAAATTGGCGTCTGCTCTTGGTATTTCAATAACTGATAGACATCGAGCTCTGGGAGATGCTCGCGCTACCCTCGAACTTTTTCAATTGCTTCTTCAAAAAGATCTCTCTAAAGAATTGCCTTATTTTCTTATAAAGGAATTCTCTGAAGAGACGATGATAAAAAATGCAAAGCGAATACAGATTCTTACAGATCATTTACCTGAAGGTATCGGTCTTTTTTATTTTTATAATATTAAAGGACGGTTGATTTATATGGGCGCAGCCAGAAATCTTCGTTGGGAAATCTTCAGGTTTCTGAGGCTTTCGCATGTAAAAGGTCTCCTTGTACAAAGTTACATAATTAATGTAGAGTTTACCGGAACAGCTCTTATCGACTTTTTGTGATGGAAAAAAAGAAAAATATTCTCTCAAACCGATGTTTTCTAAATTTTTGTCTGTAGAGTCAGTTAGAGAAATTTCCCAAGAAAAACTTATAAGAAATATTCAGAATTTCATTTCTGATAAAGATCTTTTGTTGCTAGATAAAGGACGTTCAGAAAGAGAAAAATCATTTTGTATGGATAAAAGGAAAAGAAATCAAGAGCTATATAGTTATTACTCTTCATGAATGCTTCCCGATCGTGAAAAATTTCAACGTTTGTTGATTACTTTTCAAAAAAGTACTTATGAAGATAATTTTATAAAAGATGAATTTCTCTTCTCTTCAGGAAAGAGGGTCAAATTTGATCAGTATATTCATAAATATATACTTATGGATATTGATTTACCTTGAAATATTATTTATTTTAAAATAAATACCTGGATCTAAAAAAACGAAATCTCTATATGTGCTATACTTTTACCTATATGAGGATCTGTTAAATAAATAAGTCTGTTTCATTTTTGTTCAACTTCAATCGTAACGATAAAAAAATCCACTGAAAGATTGTAGCTATATTTTTAAATGGGTATAAATATGCTTTAAATGGTCATTTCAAAATTTAAAAGACCTCAGATGACAAGTTTATATAATTTTATAAACCATGCGATATAACCAAAAAAACCTACTCACTTCCTTATAAGGTTACTTATAATTTTGAGTTGTACTCAATTTTAAGTAGTTTCTTTTATTTAGATTTTATAAATCTAAAACTCTTTTAATTTTAAAATCAGCCTTTTAAGACATGTGTCATGGAACAAAAAATTAGTATATTATCTGGATTTGATTTGATGGTTATAAAGAGATTTTCAATAATAGAGTTTTTTATTATTTTTTAACTTCAAAAAGTTATTGTTATTTCTTTTTAAAAAATATTACATTTCTGGGAGTTTAAAAGCAAGATCTATGGAAGAAAATATATCTCTTGATGAAGGAATAAAATCTTCACAAAACAATCCTTACGATATTAAAGCTCGCGATGCCTGGTCTTTGCTTAAGATTATGGCTGAATTTGTGCAGGGTTATGAAAAAATGTCTCATATAGGTCCTTGCGTATCTATTTTTGGCTCTGCGCGCATCCCGTCACATGAAAAATATTATTGCCTTGCCGAGAAGATTGCTTTTTTGCTCTCTAAAAAAGGATTCGGAATTATCACCGGAGGCGGCCCAGGTATTATGGAAGCGGCTAATAAAGGTGCTCGTAAAGGTTCCGGAACCTCGGTGGGAGTCAATATTCGGCTGCCTTTTGAAGCTCATGGAAACGCTTACATCGATCCAGATCGATGTCTTTTATTTGATCACTTTTTTGTTCGTAAGGTTATGTTTGTGAGGTACTCTCAAGGATTTATCGTCATGCCCGGAGGTTTTGGAACACTTGATGAACTTTTTGAAGCGATCACACTCATTCAAACGCATAAAGTTGCTCGTTTTCCTATTCTTTTGGTTGGCACTGACTTTTGGAGCGGGCTTTTTCAATGGATTCGAGAAAGCTTACTTTCGATGAAAAACGTAAGTGAAGAAGATTTGAAGTTGTTTCACATAGTAGATACCCCGCAAGAAGTTCTGGAGCATATAGAGGATTTTTATAAAGAAAATGCTTTTAAGAAAATTTTTTAGATATTTAATTTTCTTAATGGACGTCCATATTTTCTTTTTCTCAATAAAACATTAACTACGCTTAGTAAGCTTGATAAAATTAAAGATGAAAGTAGATGTGCGAATTTCCATAGTTTTTTTTCGATGATGTATTTTCTTTATATCCCCTCAATCCATTTTCATCCAGAAAAATATTCCATGAAATTGAGCATAAAGATTTCATTTTCATAGTATCGCCTGTCCATTTATCTATAATTTAAAGTCAGTAGCTGGACTTGTTTTATATCGTTAAGAGCTATGTCGCTATTGTCAATTACAACTATCCTACTTAGTTCACTTTTTTCTTTAAAATTTTTCATTCTGATCCTTGATATTCTGTTCTTGAGTAATACAGCTAATGTATGAGTATTTTTATTCGTCTGGGTTTTATCGACCATATAATAAAGATTTATCTGATTCATGGAAGCTTCTAGACGGCTCTGACTCGAAAAAAATTCCGAATATCTATTATCTATAGTGTATTTATGGGATTAGTAGACTGAATCGAATAAGGTGTATAATGATAGTGAAGCCAGCAGTAAATAATAAGTCTTTAGTAAAATTTTCTGCCTTTTAAGTAAGGAATAGACCCACTCAACGTTAGAAATATGACCAGCAGAGAATAAATTCATTACTCTAGTATCCACTATTCCTTCTGTAAAAGGAAAATGATGATTATAAGCACTTCATCTTTTCTTATAATAATCTACTTCACCTAGCTATTAATAATAAGTCAGGTCTTCAGGTTTGTAAAAAAATAGAAATAGGATACTGCGTCTCTTTCTATATGAAATGAGATCTTCATGTTTAAGATTAACAAATCGTATAAGAGTAAAGCAATTTTGGCAATTAAACAGAGTAATAGGAAAGAATAAATACATACATAAATTTACCCCTGTAAAGCTAATCTTCTTTAGAGATACGTTTAGAGAAGCTATATGTTATGCACTCAGTTCCTCGGCTTCATATCTCATTGTTAGAGCTGGTATCAGAAAAACAAATATCCATGGATTCAGTTTAAAAAAACGTTCGGAAAATCTAGGTATATATCAAAAATATGATAATTATTGTTGATAATCTACACAAAAAGTCTTCTGATCAAATAAAAAAAGATCAGAACTAAACGTCCAAAAGATCAATTTAGACTAACTAAGAGTTCTTTTTTAAAAAGGAGTCAATGGTTTTTTATTTTTTCAAATTTTTAATCCTTTTCACAATATACGTTATTAAGAGTCCCAAGAGAATCAAACTCCCAAAAATATTTAGCCATAAACGCACAAAATCTGTTTTTAACACAACAGCAAGTACTATACTGATGAGTAAAAGCGTAGCTATTTCGTTCCACAGGCGCAATTGCAGAGAGGTGTATTGGAATAAGTTCTTTTTGAAATCCCGAAGTAATTTTAAACAGCATAGATGATAAACGATCAATAGAAAAACTAAGGCAATTTTTATTTGCATCCATGTACTGCTAAAATAAAAATTCACTTCTGTTAGAATCATTGTTAATCCAGTGATTAAAACCATCCAGGAAGCTGGTAAAATAATGATATTCCAGAGTTTTTTTTCCATATATATATATTGATTTTGTAATATAGATCGCTCCGAATCTTTTTTTTCTAAAGTTTCTATGTGATAAATTAATAAGCGAACAATGTAAAAAATACCTGCGAAATAACTCACTATAAAAATGGTGTGCAAGGCTTTTATAATATTAAAAATTGTAGAATATAAAGTCATTATACATTGAATTGAATGTATATAGAATCGCCCCGTCTCAGACCTAGTAGTGAGCATGCATCTCCTACCGTTCTGGGGTTGCTTTTATAAATAGCGATTTCCAGATGATTTGCCGAATTAAAGAGCGCCAGGCCATCTCCATGGTAAAAAGATTCGTTTTTTATGTTTTTTACTACCCCAGAATAAGAGTTATTGATTTGTTTAAAAATATGTTGTCGGATCTTTATTTCAAAAGTGTGTTTTTTTCCAATTTTATCAAAGAGTGCTCTTGTAATATTAGTTACTGCATTTCCAAAATGGTCTATATAGATTATATTACCTGTGATCAATCCATTTTCTTTTATCTTTGGGTTGAGCTTTCTATAAGATTTTAATTTTTCTATCCTTCGGCCAATTAGTTCAATTTTTCCCCCTCTAAGCAAATGGCAGGCTACTTTTACAAGTAGTTCTTTTTCAGGAAATAACGATAAATCATTAGGGTGACGGATATTGATTTCGAATTTTTTTACCGGATGGTAATCCTCAGTTATAAGTGAAATAATCCCGTTATCGCTACACAGAAAGTAATGTCCTTGAATCATTGCGGCAAGATATCTTGTATGCAAACGAGTATCGTTGTCTATACCTATGATATGAATGCTTTCCTTTGGGAAAGCTTTATAAGAATTCTTTAAAATATAAGCAGCTTCTTCCATATCGAAAGGGTCGATTTCATGTGAGATATCTACTATCGCTGCTTTAGGCAATTCATTATAGATAGCTCCTTTGATTAAAGCTACCGCAGGGTCTTTATATCCCCAGTCTGTGGTAAGTGTAATGACGGCCATCGAGAGCAAAACAATGAAGAGATTTATTCCTAATCTTGTACAGAGACAATAGTAATTCAAAAAAACACTATTTTGAATGACCTAAATATAGATCTTTCAGATGTTTTGCTTCATGAATTTTATGGCCAAAAAAAACAAAAACTTAAAGCGTATCCGTAATTATTTTTCTGGACTTAAAATTATCGCCCGTGGAAATCAGCTTAAGGCATCAGGTGATGATCAGTTTCTTGAAAACTTTTAATATAAAATACAATTTTTAAAGGAATATCTCTGGAATTATCAACATTTAGATGAGAGCATTGTTGAAAAAATTTTTTACTAAAAAAGATCTCTTTCGAGAAGTCTGAATCTGTCCTTGTACATGGGACCTTAAGGACATTTTGTACGCGCCAAAACGTATGGTCCAGGCCCAGCTGGTGGAGGAGGCTAAAAAAGATCTGATTTTTACCGTTGGACCAGCTGGAACTCGTAAGATCTATACAAGCGTGGCTTTGGCTGTGAAAGCACTTAAGGACAAGCAGTTGAGTACAGTAGAAGCAGGTGAAAATTTAGGTTTTCTTCCTGGAGATCTTAAAGAAAAGCTTGATTCTTATTTGCAGCCTCTTTATGATGCTTTGCGCGAGATGATTCCCTCTGAAAACTTGCTGATTTTATCGATAAAAGAATCATTGAAATTACGCCTTTGGCTTTTATGCGCGGGGGTCCTACACTAAATGATGCTTTTATAATACTTGATGAAGCCCAAAACGCTACTCATGCCCAAATGAAAATGTTCTTTACTCGTATGGGGAAAAATGTTAAATTTATTGTTATTGGAGATCCAAGTCAGGTGGATTTGCCCCCTAAAGAACTTTCAGGACTTTCCGAGGCTTTGAATATTCAAAAGGCATATCTTTTATTTTTCTTAAAGAATCAGATTTCATCCGCCATCCATTGGTTAAAAAAGTTATCAAAGCTTATGGATGATTTTATTAAATCTTAACTGAATTCTCGAGAGCCTGTATACTAAGGAATTAAGTTTCCGCAACTTAATTAAAGAATAATATTATTTTCAAAGGAGTTTTTTATGTACCACAAGCTATCAATGAACCTGTAAAGGAATATCTTCCGGGAAGCCTTGAGCGTTCTGAACTACAGCGCATGTATGACCATATGTACGAGCAAGTTATCGAGATCCCTCAATACATAGGCAGTGAAAAAATTTTTAGTCATCAAAAAAATGAAATACGGCCGCCACATGATCACCAAAAGATCCTCGGTTACTGGTATGAAGGAACACAGAAAGATGTTTCGAAATCTATAGAAGTAGCCTTGGAAGCCAGGGCAGGGAAGAGTGGATGGCTTTTTCCTGAGAACATCGCGCCTCCATATTTTTAAAGGCAGCTGATTTGATCGCTGGTCCATTATCGGTCTAAAATCAACGCCGCTACTATGATAGGGCAGTCTAAAAACGCTTTTCAGGCTGAGATCGATGCTGCCTGTGAGTTAGTTGATTTTTTGCGATTTAACGTAGAATATATTCACGAAATCTATACCCAGTCAGCCGATTTCTTCAGATGGCGTATGGAATCGTATGGAGTATCGCCCTTTAGAGGGATTTGTTTTTGCTATTACCCCATTCAATTTTATGGCTATTGCCGCTAATCTACCTCTTTGTATGGCCATGATGGGAAATGTAGTGATCTGGAAAGCCCTCAGATAAGCAGCTTTATTCTGCGCAAGTACTGATGGAAATATTTCAGAAGGCCGGAGGGATTGCCTTTCGGAGTGATCAATATGGTGTTAACCGATGGCGCTGCTACAGCCCAGACAATTTTTAGCCATTCGGATTTTTCTGGTGTATATTTTACCGAATCTACTGAGGTTTTCGATCTATATGGCAAAATATTGGGCAATATATTGATCGCTATAAAAGCTATCCGCGCATTGTTGGAGAGACAGGAGGTAAAGATTTCATCTGGGCGCACTCGAGTGCTTGTTTCAAAGAGGTCACCACAGCTTTACTGCGTGAGGCCTTTGAATATCAAAGACAAAAATGTTGGCAGCTTCAAGGGCTTATATTCCTGATAGTTTATAGGTTCATATCTGTCCTTATATCAATTCAGGAGGTGAATTCCATGAAAACAGGCAGCCCTCGTGATTTCGGTAATTTTATTCAATGCAGTCATTGATCGCAAAGCTTTTGATCGTATCAAGGGGTATATAGAGAGGGCTAAAAAAGCAATGTTTCCAAGATTATACTGGCGGTGGTTATAATGATTTAATAAGTTATTTTATCTATCCTATGATTATTCAAACTACAGATCCTTATTACGAGAGTATGACTCAGGAAATTTTTGGACCTGTTTTGAGTGTATATGTATACGAGGATGAAAATGGCAAGAGAGTTTAAAATTAGTTGACAGCACTTCTCCTTATGCACTTACAGGAGCGATCTTTTCTAAAGATCAATATGTTATTCAAAAGGTTACTCGGTCTTTGAGTGATGCGGCAGGTAATTTTTATATCAACGATAAACCTACGGGCGCTGTCGTTGGGAACAGCAACCCTTTGGAGGTTCCAGGGCTTCTGGAACTAATGATAAGGCGGGTTCAGCTATGAATCTACTTCGTTGGGTATCGCCACGCACTATTAAGGAAAGCTTTCTTCCAGTTAAGGATTATCACTATGGTTTTTTAGAAAAGGAGTAAATTTGTAAAACAATTAAAGCAGGCTGCTTTATCGCGTTTCATCATAGATGAGATGAGGAAAGTCCGGACACCTTAGGGCAGCATAGCGGGTAACGCCCGTCCGTCGTGAGACGAGGACCAGTGCAACAGAAAGCAAGTACAGTTCGGCTGTAGTGAAATCAGGTAAACTCTATGCGGTGAAATGTCATGTATACCGGTAGCTAAGATCGGCTCGATCGTAGCCGGGGGGTAGGCAGCTTGAGCTTAGCGGTAACGCTCAGCCCAGATAAATGATAAAGACCTTTTTTAGGTACAGAATCCGGCTTACAGGCCTGCTTTTCTTATGTTATTTTTACTTAAGACAATAAAGATATTAAAACTAGAAGTGGGAGTAAATGCCACATATGTAGTCTTATATAAGTGCTCTTTGATAAAAATTCTGATATTACCTACCTGATTTCCACGCTTGTTTACTAGCTTTACAAGAAGTCAAAGTAGGATTCATTTTACTGAACCGGTGCTATTTTTTGATCAATGAAAATTTTATTTTCTTTTTATAACTTTCCGGACCTTCTCAATTAAAGTCTTTTGATCGATATTATACTTGTTCATGAGTTCCATGTGCTTTCCGCTTTCTCCAAAAGTATCACATACTGCAACGAATTCTTGCGCTCTGGGTAATTTTGTACTTAGTAATCGTGCAATGCTCTCACCTAAACCTCCCCATAAGTTGTGTTCTTCAGCGCTCACTACGCATCCGGTTTTGGATACGGATTTAAGTATAAGTTCCTCATCTAAGGGTTTGATGGTGTGAATATTGATCACCTCACAAGATACACCTTCTCGCAGAAGTCCTTTAGCTGCTTTTAAAGATTCCCATACCAGATGACCTGTGCATACAATCGTCACATCTTTTCCTTCTACAAGTAATAAACCTTTTCCAAGATGGAAATCTTGATCTTTATTGGTAAAATTAGGTACTGCAGGTCTTCCAAAGCGCAAGTATACGGGGCCCTTATACTTAGCTATAGCTAATGTAGCGGCATAAGTTTGATTGAAATCACAGGTATTGATCACCATCATGCCAGGTAGCATTTTCATCATTCCGATATCTTCAAGACTTTGATGCGTTGCCCCATCCTCTCCCAAGGTAAGACCGGCATGTGAGGCACATATTTTTACATTTTTTTCTGAGTATGCAATACATTGACGTATCTGATCGTAAACACGTGCTGTAGAAAAATTAGCAAAAGTACCTGTAAAAGGGATATAACCTCCAATAGCCAAACCCGCGGCCATTCCCATCATATGAGCCTCAGCAATGCCTATCTGAAAAAAACGCTCAGGAAAAGTCTCAGAAAATTTTGTCATCGAAAGAGATCCTGTCAAATCAGCACAAAGCGCTACTATGTTTTCCTGTTTTTTCCCCAGCTCCAGTAAGGCAGCTCCGAAGCCTGCACGGGTTTCTTTTAGTTCTTCGCCTTTATAGATCTTCATGAGTATTTATAAAATATATTAACTTATATATAATGTTTTTCATGGCATGAATGTTTTTCGATGCTATCATAGAGAATAGTCTCCTAGGGTTTCTGGTAATTGGAATAGGGCTTTTTCAAGCTGCTCATCATTTGGCGCCTTGCCATGCCAGTGATGTGTACCACTCATAAAATCTACCCCGTGGCCCATGTCAGTATGTAGAATCAAAACTATGGGTTTGCCCTTTCCACTCTGCGTTTTGGCTACTTTCAGGCTATGAATTACCTGTTCAAGTTTGTTGCCCTGCCTTTCCTGAAGTACATACCATCCAAAAGCCTCAAATTTTGCTTTAAGATCTCCTAAAGGCATAACCGATTCGGTAGATCCATCTATTTGCTGGCTATTATAATCTATCGTAGTGATATAATTGTCTACTTTTTTAGCACCGGCATAGAGAATAGCTTCCCAGTTTTGCCCTTCATTAAGTTCGCCATCACCATGCAGACTATAAATTAAAAAAGGATCTTTAGAGAGTTTTTTGGCTTGTGCGCTTCCTATAGCTACAGACATCCCTTGTCCTAAGGATCCTGAAGCAATGCGTATTCCAGGTAATCCCTCATGCGGACTGGGGTGGCCTTGCAATCTCGAATTTAGTCTTCTGAAGGTCTTCAATTCATCGATGGAAAAATAACCTACGCGTGCCAGCGTACTATATAAAACAGCAGAGAGATGTCCATTGGAAAGAAAAAAAAGATCCTCATTTTTTCCCTGCATTTGAAAATTTTTTGAGTCATAATGAAGAATTTCATGAAAAAGGGCCACAAAATATTCTGTAGCTCCTAAGGCGCCCCCGGGATGTCCTGATTTTGCGCCATGCACCATACGTAAAATATCCCTTCGGGTCTGTGTGCAAATCCTTTTTAAGGATTCAATATTGCTCATGGGTGGACTTGTTTGTACAAATATACTTTTTATCCTTCGCTTACATCAGCTGATGCATAAATTTTTTTCCTAAGTTCTTTTACTTTTATATCATTGAGATATTCATCGTACTTCATTTGACGATCAATACTCCCTTGAGGGCCTAACTCAACAACTCGATTACAAACCGTTTGAAGCAGTTCATGATCTTGTGAACTGATTACAATGGTCCCCTTAAAATTGCTCAGCGAGTTGTTTAAAGCCGTGATGGACTCCAGGTCAAGATGATTAGTAGGTTCATCAAACATCAGCACATTGGCTTTTAACAACATCATCCGCGAAAACATACAGCGCATTTTCTCGCCTCCTGAGAGTACACGGGCTTTTTTAAGGGCTTCGTCTCCGCTAAAAAGCATCTTCCCTAAAAATCCACGTATATATTCTTCATGTCGCTCTTCTTCCTTTTGTGTATACTGCCGTAGCCAGTTGACCAAATCGAGATCGCTTTCGAAAAACTCCTCGTAATTTGCGGGCAAATACGATTGCTTTGTTGTAACACCCCATGAAAAACTTCCACTTTTGGGCTGTTTAACACCCGAAAGAATCTCATAAAAAGCCGAAGTTGCTTTGCTATTTCTTGAAATAACGGCAATTTTATCTCCGCGGTTTACTTTTAAGGAGACATTCTGAAAAAAATCTTCTTTTTCAGAAGATTGAGAAAGTTTTTCAATCTCAAGAATTTGGTCTCCTGCTTCGCGTTCTTGTTCAAAGATGATGGCAGGATAACGCCTTGAGGAAGGTTTAATATCATCGATATTTAGCTTATCAAGCATTTTTTTTCGGGCTGTGGCTTGTTTAGCCTTAGCCACATTCGAGCTAAACCTTCGAATGAATTCCTGGAGTTCTTTGCGTTTTTCTTCAGTCTTCTTATTTTGCTGAGATCGCTGTTGTGCGGCGAGCTGACTGGTCTGGTACCAAAAATCGTAATTTCCCGTAAAAAGCTGGATTTTCGAAAAATCTAGATCGCAGATATGTGTACATACCGCATTAAGAAAATGACGATCATGGGAAACGACGATAACGGTATTTTCATAACCTCCGAGAAAATCTTCCAGCCAGCTGATGGTTTCTGTATCGAGATCGTTTGTAGGTTCATCAAGTACTAATATATCGGGATTTCCAAACAAGGCCTGCGCTAGTAATACGCGTACTTTTATCTTGCCATCGAGCTCATTTAATTTTTTTTGATGATCGTCTTCTTTAATTCCTAGATTGGAAAGCAGGGTGGCCGCATCGGTTTCTGAATTCCACCCATCCATTTCTTCATAAATAAGTCCCAGTTCTCCTGCTTTAATACCGTCTTGCTCTGAAAAATCTGCTTTGCTGTAGAGCGCGTCCATCTCTCGTTTGACCTCGTAGAGTTTTTTATTGCCCATAATCACCGTTTCAAGCACACTATGATGATCAAAGGCATGATGGTCTTGATTGAGTACAGACATGCGTTTACCGGCTTCGATGTGTATCTGACCAGAAGTTTGATCTATCTGATCTGATAGAATTTTCAAAAATGTAGATTTTCCCGCGCCATTAGCGCTGATAATACCATAACAGTTCCCCTTTGTAAATTTAATATTCACATCATCAAAAAGTATTCTTTTGCCAAATTGCAAGGAAAGCTTCGATACCGTTAGCATATTCAGTGATTTTTTAAATTTATCCAAAATTAGCTAATAAAAACCATCCATAAGCTGTGAAGAAAACATCGATAAATATCCAGAATCGAAAGGCTCATTTTGAGTATGAGCTTTTGGACGAATACACTGCCGGTTTGGCATTATTAGGTACTGAAATTAAATCTATCAGAGGCAGCAAGGCCTCCATTGCCGAGAGCTTTTGTCAAATTAAAGATGGGGAGTTGTATGTTATTAATATGTATATAGCCGAATATCAATTCGGCACTCATGCCAATCATAACTCTCGAAGAGAAAGAAAGCTTCTATTAAAAAATTCTGAGTTGAGAAAACTCAAGCGCAAACTCAAAGAATCTGCACTTACTGTGATTCCCAAAAGGCTATTTATCAATGAAAAAGGACTTGCCAAGCTTCAAATATTTTTAGCAAAAGGAAAAAAAATATACGATAAACGTGATGTTATACGGAAAAGAGAAATGAAAATACAAAGCGCTAGCGCTTTGAAGTATAGATAATTTTTATATACCTTTGACTCCACTGGAAATTAAGAAAAAAATAGTAGTTTATTATGAAACAAGTTAAGCTTCTTGTTGCTGGGCTCGTCGTCCTTGCTTCGGGTGCCCTGGATGCTCAGAATCAACAGAATAGATGGTTCATAGGTGTGGGAGCTCACGCTGTTGATCATTCTTCTGTAAATCCCGCGTTTAATAAATTTTCGTTTAATAAATTATCGTTTAATAAATTCTTTAAAACTAAAAACTGGAGCGTTGTACCGCCTTTATCCAAATTAACAGTTGGGCACAGTATTTCAGATAATCTGGCAGTAGATATGACAGCCAGCGTTGGTGCAATCGATAATTCCAGATGGAATTTCAAGGATGAATTTTTTCTGAAGACCGGTTTGGGGCTTCGATTTTATCCTTTCGCCCGAAATGCTTGGTTTGATCCATATTTGCGCGCAGGCACCAATTACAATAAATTCAGTTATAATGGTAAAACTCTTACCACTAAAAAAGATGGTGTATACAGAACTAAAAAGAAAGATTTCTTTGTGGCTGATGGTGGATTAGGTTTTAATATATGGCTTGCTGAAAATTTTGGCCTTAACATAGAGAGTAATTACAACTGGATTCCACAAGGGAAAAAAGACTATTTGAACTTTTTCCAACATAGCGCTGGTTTGGTATTCCGATTTGGTAAGAAAAAAGAGCCTGTTGTCATACCTCTTCCCCTAATTGTTGAACCTCCTATGGTTGAACCTACGCCTCCTCCTGTGGTTGAACCTACGCCTCCTCCTGTGGTTGAACCTCAAAAAGAAGTGGTGGCTAAGGTGAACCATGACTTTAAAGATGTCTTCTTTGACTTAAATAAAGCTACAATTTGTCCTCAATCCGATAAGCATATAGAGCATGCTGTTGAGCTTATGAATCAAGAAGGAATGAAATCTCATAACTTCTGTATATATGGTTATACAGACAGCGCAACAGGAACGCCTGCCTACAATTATGAACTCTCTAAACGGCGTGCTCATGCGGTCAGAGTGGCTTTAATTAACAAAGGTGTTGATGTGAGTCGTTTGGCAGTTGAGGGACTAGGACCTGAAAATCCTGTTGCTCCTAACAATACTAAAGAAGGTCAGGAGAAAAACAGACGTGTTGAGATTCAAATTCGTGATGGTGATTGCAGAACCCCAAGTAATGCCACCAAGGTGACTACTTATCGTCCGAAGAAATCTAAAGTAAAGCATTATTCAAAGAAGAGAGTTGATAAAGCTAAGGTATTTCCTAAAAAGGAAGTTATCAAAAAAATAAAATAAGCTTAACTTTATAATTAAAAGGCCTCATTTTTGAGGCCTTTTAATTATATACTATTATATTGTTTATAAGCGATAATGAATATAAATTTCCGTAGCGCCTGTTCCATATTTCCTATAAGATGCATCAAAATATTCTATATTAGGATATTCATCTAGTAATTCATGTAATGCTTTTTTAAGAATACCCTCTCCTTGTCCGTGGATAAAAATCAGTTGTTTTCGATTTTTTTTCATACAACTTCTGATTGCTTTGTGCGCTTCAATTAGCTGAATAGATAACCACTCTCTTTGAGTATATTTTCCGCGAAAGTCAAGCAGTTTTTCTATATGCAGATCTATCTCCAAAATCCCCTTATGCTTAAGTTTTTTAACTTTCTTGATAAGCAATTCTTTTCTTTTTTTTCTCTCTTTAGCTTCTAGAAGTAGATCGACAGATTTATCGTTAAAAAAATTGCCGTAAACCCGTATTAATTCTTTGGCTTCATAGCAGTATTCAAATCCAAAATTAGTTGATATCCAAACTTTTGATCCTAAAATTTTAACCACTAAACCTGTAAGATTTTCATCGATTACTGATACACGTTCCCCAATTTTAAAAGTGGTGGTTTTCATAAATCTACTTCATCTATGTACTCTTTTTTTTGAAACAATGATGCAGGTTACTATACTAAGTTCATAAAGAGCAATGAGCGGAATAGTAGCGATGATCATGCTTAATAAGTCTGAGGGTGTGATAGCCGCTGCTACTACCAGCATAATTAATAAGGCATGCTTTCTATAGGTGCATAAAAATTTAGGGCTAATTAGACCTATCTTGGTTAGAAAAAATACTGCCAACGGAAATAGAAAGACCAAACCCATGGACAATGTAGAGTGCGTTACTATAGATATATAGTCAGTTAAATCAAATATATTTTCGGGCAAATCGCTGATGCGAAAGCTATAACTGAATTGTATGGCCATAGGGCATAACACAAAATATCCGAAAAGGAGTCCACAGGTAAATAAAACGGTGGCTCCTAATACAACGCCTCGCGAATAATTTCGTTCTTTTGCCGAAAGTCCCGGACGGATAAAGCTCCATAATTCATAAAATATATAAGGGAATGCTAGTATAATTCCTCCTAGTAAACTTACCCATATGTAAGTGTTGAACTGACCCAAAAGTTGTCGATTTTGAATATGCAGATCACTAGGCAAAATGATTAAATCTTCTCGATGAAAAAAATGTCCAAAAAAGTTGAATAAACGATAGGTAATAAAATCCGATTTGGCTGGTGCAAATAAGATATAATCGAATACCAGCGTTCGATTGATCATCATAAGTCCAGTTCCTATAGCAATACTGAGAAAAGCTCGTAAAAGATGATTTCGAAGTTCTTCGAGATGCGCTAAAAAAGGCATTTCCTTTTTTGAGGATAGGTTATTCATAAATGTATTCCTGCTTTTAGCAAGTCATGAAAATTAATGATTCCATAATAATTTTTTCGTTCCATAACAATGAGATGTTCAATATTATGCAATTGTATAAGTTCGGCTGCCTTTATGACTAAGGATTTCCTTTGAACAGATTTAGGCTCTTGTGACATGATATCCTGGGCGCTCAAATGAGAAAAATCGATATTTTTTTCAAGCATTCTACGCAAATCACCGTCGGTAATTACTCCGGATAACGTGATTTTATTTTATTACTGTCGTCATTCCCAATTGTCCTTTTGAGATATATAATAACTTTTTTAATAGGAACCTCAGGATTTACCGAAGGTTTTTCGCTACATTTCATAATATCATCTACTGTCCAAAGTAATTTTTTCCCTAAAGCTCCTCCGGGATGATAGCGTGCGAAAAATCCTCTCTGGAATTTTTTTTGAGCTCTGTAAGGGCAATTAAAAGTGCATCTCCTAAGGCCAGTTGAGAAGTAGTACTTATTGTAGGGATTAGATTTTGTTTATCAGCTTCGTTTTTTTCAGAAATAAGTAAAATACTATCGTATTTTTTGGCCAGTTCACTTTGTTTCTCTGCGGTAATTGCGATAAAGTAAGCTTCTTTTTTTCTGACAGGAGGAATCAAAGCATGTATTTCTGTCGAGCTTCCATTTTTGGAAAGGCAGATTACGATGTCTTTTTGATTGAGCATTCCTATATCACCATGCAGAGCTTCGGAAGCGTGCAGAAATTGTGAAGCCAGACCTATTGAATGAAAAGAGATTACCATTTTTGAGCGATATAAGCACTTTTTCCTATAGTAGTCCATATGATTTTTCCTTCACATTTATTAATATTTAGTACTGCCTGAGTAAATTGATCATTTAAGTTTTCTGCCGTGATTTTCAGTGCATTTACTTCCTTTTCAAGGTTTTTTTTTGCTGAGTATAGTATTTTTAAATACTGTGACATTATTTTTGCTTTCAACAAATTTAAAGATAGTTTTATAAGTACATTTGTATGCATGTCTGATAAAAGAGATTTAAGATCAGCCCTTAAACAATATTTTGGCTTTGAAAATTTTAAAGGTGATCAAGAGAAAATCATTAATAGTTTATTGCAGGGAGAAAATGTATTTGTCATCATGCCTACAGGGGCAGGAAAATCTTTATGTTATCAATTGCCTGCGCTTATTAGCAAGGGAACGGCTATTGTAATTTCTCCATTGATTGCACTGATGAAAAATCAGGTGGATGCTATACGAGGCATCTCTATTGACAAGGGTGTGGCACATGTACTAAATTCTTCTTTAAACAAATCTGAAATTAAGGAAGTCGTTGGCGATGTGCGTTCTGGAACTACCAAGTTACTCTATATGGCGCCTGAAACCCTCGCTAAAGAAGAATATCTGCATCTTCTTAAAGATATTTGTGTTTCTTTTTTTGCTATAGACGAATCTCATTGTATTTCTGAATGGGGACATGACTTTCGTCCCGAGTATCGTAATTTACGCGCTATAATTGAACGAGTGGGAAGAGCGCCTATTATAGGACTTACAGCTACTGCTACACCGAAGGTTCAGGAAGATATACAGAAAAATTTAGGAATGGGTCAGGCAAAAGTATACAGAAGCTCTTTCAATCGTCCAAACCTTTACTATGAAGTACGATCTAAGATAGATGTAGATAAACAAATTATTAAGTATATCAAAGATCGTCCAGGGGCTTCAGGTATTATTTATTGCCTTAGCCGAAAAAAAGTAGAAGAATTCACTCAGCTTTTGTGCATCAACGGAATCAATGCGCTTTCTTACCACGCTGGTTTAGATGCAAAACTTCGTGCTAAGCGTCAGGATATATTCTTAGCTGAAGAAGCGCAGATTATAGTAGCTACTATAGCCTTTGGAATGGGTATTGATAAGTCCAACGTACGTTTTGTAATTCATTATGATATGTCTAAAAGTCTTGAAAGTTACTATCAAGAAACAGGTCGTTCCGGCAGGGATGGAGGTATAGGTGAGTGTGTTGCCTTTTATGATTATAAAGATATTGAAAGGCTAAAAAAATTTATGTCCAATAAAAATATGGCTGAACGCGAAATCGGAATGCAACTGCTTGAAGAGGTGGTAGCTTATGCTGAGACAGGCATTTCCAGGCGCAAATATTTATTGCATTATTTTGGTGAAGATTTTGATATGAGCACAGGTGTATGCTCAGATATGGATGACAACGTTCGTTATCCAAACGAAAAGATCCAGGCCACTAAAGAACTTTCCCAATTGCTCGATATAGTTGAAAAAACTCACCAAAGACTTAAAACAAAAGATTTAATTCAAGTGCTTCTCGGAAAATCTAATGTGATGATTAAGACGCATAAGTTATTTGAAAGAGATTTTTTTGGTGCAGGCGCAAATAAAGGTGAGGTTTTTTGGAAAGCATTGATTCGACAAGCTATTGTACATAATTTTTTAAAGAAAGAGATAGAGAGTTATGGCGTTTTAAAAATGACACTTAAAGGTCAAGAATTCCTTAGTTCTCCTTGTTTTTTTGAGATATTTAAAGATCATGATTATAGCAAGACTCAGAAAATAATTGAAACAAATCCTGCAACGGCTAACCAGGTTTTCGATGTGGAACTTTTAAGACTTTTAAAAGAGCTTACACAAGAAATTGCACGTAGAAATAAAATTCCTCCTTTTGCCGTTTTTCAGGAATCAAGCCTTAACGATATGGTTACGCAATATCCTATCACTCTCTCAGAGCTACAGCAAATCTATGGGGTGGGCAAGGGAAAAGTCAGGAAATGGGGTAAGGAATTTCTCGATCTTATCTCCAAGTATGTAGAAGAAAATCAGATCATTCGTCCAGAAGACCTTGTGGTGAAACAATTGCCTAATAAATCTACACATAAAGTTTTTATCATTCAAAATGTAGATCGAAAACTGCATTTAGAAGATATTGCTAAGGCTAGAGGGTTAAATATGCAAGAGCTTATCTCCGAGATGGAAAGCATTGTTTATCAGGGAACGCGTTTGAATATTGCGTACCAACTCGATGAAAATTTTGATCAGGAACATATTGATGAAATTTTTGAATATTTTATGAATGCCCGATCAGATAAAATAAGCGATGCATTAGCTGCTTTTGATCAAGAATATACAGAAGAAGAAATGCGTCTTTTGCGCATACATTTTATTAGTGAAATAGCCAATTAGGTCTATTTTTCATTACCGTGTTTTTTCATCCATTATAAAGATATTAATTTAGATAAGCAGGAATTTTATGAAGTGTGGTATTGTTGGATTACCTAATGTGGGCAAGTCTACTCTTTTTAATTGTCTATCAAGCGCTAAGGCTCAGTCGGCCAATTTTCCCTTTTGCACTATAGAGCCCAATGTAGGCTCTGTTCAAGTCCCGGATGAGCGTCTTACAAAACTTCAGGAATTACTTCTATCGAAGCGCATAATACCTGCTGAGGTAGAAATTCTGGATATTGCCGGTCTTGTTAAAGGAGCTCATAAAGGTGAAGGTCTGGGAAATAAATTTCTAGCTAATATTCGTGAGACTCATGCAATTGTCCATGTGTTGCGCTGTTTTGAAAATTCTAATATTATACATGTAGAGGGAGGTATTGATCCTTTTCGTGATAAAGAGATTGTAGATACTGAATTGCAACTTAAAGATTTGGACACCATTACCAGGTATCTGGAAAAAGCAAAAAAGTTAACCAAATCTGGAAATAAACAGGCAATGAAATCCTTAGCATTCCTTGAGCGTGTTTCTAAAACGCTTAATAATGGAGAAAATATACGAGGCCTTTCTTTTTCTACAGAAGAAGAAGTACAACTGAAAAATTTACAACTCCTGACCGCTAAACCCGTAATTTATCTATGTAATGTCGATGAAAAAAGCTTAAAAGATGGAAACATTTATACTGATAAGGTAAAATCCATGGCAGCTGCGGAGAAGGCTGAAATTTTAATGCTTTCCGCGCAAACTGAGGCTGATATTGCTGAGTTAACTACTTATGAAGAACGAGCGCTGTTTCTGAAAGATTTAGGCTTACAACAACCTGGCGTAAACAAATTGATTCGTAAAGTATATCATTTGCTTAATCTTCAAACCTATTTCACAGCAGACGTGAAAGAAGTACGTTCCTGGACTATTCAAAGAGGTTGGACAGCTCTTCAGGCGGCTTCGGTCATCCATAGTGATTTTGAGAAGGGCTTTATTCGGGCTGAAGTTATACACTATAATGATTTTATTAATTTTGGCTCTGAGAGTAAAGCTCGTGAAGCTGGACATATGTCTGTGGAAGGTAAGGGATACTTAGTGCAAGATGGAGACATTATGTATTTTCGCTTTAATGTGTAATTTATGCATATCCGGTCGATATTTTTTTTAATGATATTTGGCTGTTTTTCACAGCTTTTTGCTCAAAAAAAAATACGTCTCTATGAATTTGAATTACGAACAGATAATGATTCTTATTTATGGAAGTATTCGGATCGTTATTACACTAATGGCTTTTTTTTAGCATTTCGGTATACGCTTGACCACAAAAACTTAAAAAGTTCCTCAATTGTAAAAAAAATCCTTGCTTTTGAAATAGGGCAACGTCTTTATACCCCTCAATCGGGGGCTATACCTGCACAGAAATATGTAGACAGGCCCTTCACAGCTTATTTATACGCTCAGACTTCTATTTCAATATTTTATAAAGATGAAGCTTTTGTAAAGTATTCCTCCGAGGTAGGTGCCATAGGCCCCGATGCATTGGGTGAAGAGGTACAGAGCAGTTTTCATCGGTTTTTTCAATTCTACGACGTTAATGGCTGGAAATACCAGTTAAAAAGCGAGTGGGGCCTTAATCTTTCAGCCGCTTGTACCAAGCTGATTTTTAGAAAAAAACTTGTTGACTTTGCAGCAGTAGGTGTTTTAAATCTGGGTACTACGTTTTCAGGGGCTGACCTGGCCTGTTTAATCCGTGTAGGATGGCTCTCTCCTTTATACAATTCCTTGATTAACGCTAGCAGAATAGGTTATTTCAACTCACTTGAGGTATCGCCTGGAAAGCAAGAGTTTTATTTTTTTGTTAAACCTATACTTAAGTATGTAGCTTATGACGCCACTATACAAGGGGGCTTGTTTAGAAAAGATAAAGGACCTGTAGTATTCGAAGCGAAACCTTTTGTTTTTTCTCAGAATTATGGCCTCGGCTCTTCTTACGGTCCCTGGACATTTGAAGTCACGATGGTTTTTAATACCAAGGAGTTGGAGAGCTGGGCAAAAAAACACCAGTGGGGGTCTTTTCGTATAGGATATGCTTTTTAGGTAAATCTTATTTATATAAAAATATACTCTTCTTTTTTACGCATTTCCTTCAGAGGATATAGAGTTCATAGAGATCTCTACATTTTTATTACAAATAAAAATACATTAATTATAAATATCTATGTTTAGATAATTTGTAATTATTTATATTAATAATATAATTATAAATTGTTATACACAATGTATATATTTTTATTTGCTTATACATATATTCATCTCAAAATATTTGATAGGTCATATTTTAAATATTCCCCTTAAGCTAATACGTTGGTCAGAGTGTTTAGGATTGACATAGGATTTTATCTTTAAAGTAACATCTGGGATTCTACTTTTACAAGACCTGAGATAGATGAAAGAATGAATTTGCTACAGAAAATAAAAAGAAATTGTCTTTGTTTGTGAACAACTTGCTTTGCACAACGCAATATGCCTATAATTCTACTTATATGCACACAATAAATTTAACTAAGTAAGTGATTTAATGAATTTTTTATCATATAAGATGATAGCAAGAACTATAGATTATTTATTATGCTATAGAGGAATTGTCGAAGAAAGATGCTATAAAAGCATCTTTATCAAAGGGTAGTAAATCCTCAATACCTTCTCCTAAACCAATATATTTGACTGGAATTTGAAACTGATCCGAAATACCTATCACCATACCACCTTTGGCTGTGCCATCGAGTTTTGTAACGGTAAGTCCGCTAATTCGTGTAGCGAATTTAAAGGCCCGGGCTTGTTCAAAAGCATTCTGTCCTGTAGAACCGTCCAATATCAGAAGAACCTCATGAGGAGCTTCAGGGATGAGCTTTTTCATAACCCGTTGAATTTTTGAGAGCTCATTCATCAAATTAATTTTATTGTGCAAACGTCCGGCAGTATCTATTAATACCACGTCGGATTGTCTGGCAATAGCAGCTTGTAATGCATCAAAAGCTACAGAAGCCGGATCTGCCCCCTGACCTTGTTTTATAAGTTCTGCATTGGATTTTTCAGCCCAACGACTGAGCTGCTCTACTGCTGCTGCGCGAAAAGTATCGGCTGCTCCGATGGTGACTTTTTTCCCAGAGTTTTCGAATCGATGAGCTAGTTTACCTATAGTGGTTGTTTTTCCCACACCATTAACACCCACGACCATGATCACCCAGGGTTGTACCGATTGCATTTCTTCCTTTGGTTCCTTTAGGAGCACCCCAATTTCCTCACGAAGTATAGAATGAAGCTCTTGCACGTTCATGTACTTATCCCGTGCTACTCGTTCCTCAATTTGATTAATAATTTTTAAGGTAGTATTCACTCCAACATCAGAAGAGATAAGCACCTCTTCAAGTCGATCGAGAACTTCTTCATCCACTTTTGTTTTCCCTGCAATAGCCCGTCCGATTTTTGAGAAAAAAGAGTTTTTGGTTCTTTGCAGGCCTTTGTCGAGGATTTCTTTTTTTTCGCTGGAAAATATTTTTTTAAACCAACTCATCGGGTAAAAAATAAAAAGCTACCATTCCACAGGCGGTAGCATCGAAAAATGATATGTGAAGATCGTTTAACGTCTCGTTAAAAAATCATTTACCTCTTCGGCGTTTACGATTTTCTCTTCAAAAACGTAAGCCTTGGATTTTTGTGATTTAACCATGCGTATTACCTTGGTTGTCTTTTTTGAAGCACCTGTCTGTAAAGTTGCTACAGTTTTTTTTGCCATGTGATAAGTTTTTACTTAATCTCTTTGTGAAGAGTATATCTCCTGAGAATCGGGTTGTATTTTCTTAATTCTATTCTATCAGGTGTATTTCTTTTGTTTTTTGTACTTATGTAACGAGAGGTACCTGGTTTGCCACTTTCTTTATGCTCAGTACATTCTAAAATGACCTGTACTCTATTTCCTTTCTTTGCCATTTTCTCCCACTATTTAATCAGGCCTTTTTTCTGAGCTTGCTTAAGCGCTTTTTCGATTCCTATAGAATTCACGGTTTTAATACCCGCTGCAGTTATTTTTAGCGTAATCCAGCGATCTTCTTTGGGAAGATAGAAACGCTTTTTCATCAGATTAATATGAAAACGGCGCTTGGTTTTGTTATTCGCATGAGAAACTTTGTTTCCTACCATAGGTCTTTTGCCTGTGATTTGGCATATTCTTGACATTTTTCCGTTTTAACAAATGGAAAGGCGAATTAACGTATATTTTTTCTCTTTGGCAAATGCCTTCTTCTAAAATTTATGCGATTTGTAGATGCAGAATTTTTTCTAAAAAAACCTTTTAATACATCATTTTCTTTTACAACTCCTACGCCCAAAAGCGGGCCGGTAAAAATTAAATTACCTATTTTTAGTTAGAAATACTTTGAGAACTCTGGAATCAATACATCGAATGAAAAAATGATGTCCTTGGTTTTACTTCTTTGTACGACTTCATCGTTTTTTTTCAGGGAAAAATCAAAAATATTATCATCAAATTTTTCCTTAGGAACCCATTTTCCTACGACAGCTGATTGATCAAAAGTCTTTAATTTTTCCAGGGAAAGCCTTTTTCCTTGAACGTCTTTTGAAGATCACAAGCAGTAAAATCTATTCTTACACTTATCTCGTTGTAATAACGATGAACAAAGGTTTTCTAAATATATTTACCCGATTTGCTCATTTTTAGGGCGATTTCTATTTCGTGATCTATTTCATTGGTAAATCTTGGAATGATAAATTCTTCCCCTTTGCGGGGTAAAGCTGTATCAGGTTTGAGAAAGAATATAGGTTCTTCAGGTACTTCTTTTTTTAAATCCTTTTATCTGTTTCCTGCATATGGCCAATATAATTTTTTTGCAACGCAAAGAATTTTCATGAATAGAAATATGTTAATTGTATCAGATTTATTTATAAAATTTTAAAAATAAATATATACAGATATCTGTACAGTACAGAACTCAATATTTCTTTTTTAACTCCTTGTTAAATTAAACATAAAATTAGCCCAATAAATAAAAACTTATTCTGTTCTACTGTTATTTTTATCTATGATCTCTTTACATAACTTCTTTTGAGTCTCTTTAGAAACTTTTAATCTATTTCTGTAAGAGTTTATCTTTTATTGGTCTTTCCATTTATAATCTTATATGATTAATAGGTACGGGTTTATACGAGTTCTTTATGCCTACCTCCAGCAAGAATTGAACAGAGACCATTTTATTTGGTAGCTTTGGCTTTGTGGCGAGACTTTTTTAGTTAAAGTCTTTTTATTTAAGTACTAAAGAGCTCTCTTCCCGTTTCGTATCTTCTCACAAGGTCAGAAATCATGCCGGGGGACACGGACGTGAAAATTTTTGATCTGACTCACAACGGTCAGAGAAATTTTCACAACCTTGTTTTCATTCCCAGTGGGATTAATAGACGGTATTGTATTAAAGACCCGGAGAAAGAATTTAACATGAGGATTCAACAACCAAGGTAATTAACCTGGCAAGCAGCGAACTGAGGCAAGAAATTAAACAAACATTTGTGTCGACCCGATAGGGGCGATTGTATTGCTGGATGAATGTCAGCAAACGGCCGAGTAGCAACTAAAAAAAGTATATTTACTCTGTTGTTGCCTAAATACAAACTCTGAGATTCATGAATTGGAGCGCTTTATTTAACGGTAGCCAGCGAATATCATTTTTTATTAGCCTCAAGGTTTCTTCTACACCTTTAGGTTCATTACTGTTACCGTGAATCAAAACTATGCTTCCTGTTTTGGCTTTTTCTCCCTTTGCAAGCCAGGCGTTGCTACCAACAGAGATCAATCCCAATTCATTTAATTCTTTCACTGTCTTTTCATTCAAAACCAACCCAGGAAATCGAAAAAGAACTGAAGAAATTTCATTTCTTTTCAATAAAAGTTTTTCCGTCATGAAAACTTCATTTTTCATCATCGTCCCAGGAGTTTAAAAAGTTATGTTCAAGTGGACGTCCTTT
Organism: Bacteroidetes bacterium endosymbiont of Geopemphigus sp.; assembly: GCF_002904345.1. GTDB lineage: Bacteria > Bacteroidota > Bacteroidia > Flavobacteriales > Blattabacteriaceae > GSPS2-BC2016. The sequence continues at coordinate 557,706 of NZ_PEIH01000005.1, read as the reverse complement.
GTAATAAGGATGACTAAAAGAATGGTTTAACCAAGTAATATTTAATTTGTTTTTCTGATCCCCCAGTAAGCTAAATTCTCGTGGGTGATTACCTAGCCATAAACCACTTATGTATATCGCTACGGGAAGAGGTTGTTCTTTTTTATTGGACTGCATAGCTATCTTATCAAAAAAGTTGGTTTCAATTTTTTTGACAGAAGGGAATAAATCTACGATAAGAAACATCCCGTCAATATCATGCTCAGCCTGAGTCAATCGATAATTCTGTAGAATATAAGGAGAAGAAAAATATTTTAACGCTATTAAATACGGTGTATTTTCAGTTCTTTGGGAGTAAAATACTCTGGGGTCTTAGGTTTCGATAACCTTCGGGATCTGAATTTTATTGCTTTATCTGTTTCTGTCAAAAAAGTTTTCGGATCAACCAGCAAGTAATGAAGCTCATTTTATACATGGGTATAAAAACAGCTTGGTAATCACTAATTGGTTTACTTTTGTCAGCCATTGAGGAGGTGTAAAAAAACAATAAGAATATACCAAAAAGGTATATGTTTCTTTTTAAGATTCAAACATAATTAAGTGTCATGACTTAATGCAATTTATATAAATGTCGCTTATATTTTTTCTATAAGATCATTTTTTGGCTTAATATATAGGACTTTTCTTTTTAAACATACAGGGTTTTTAAGTGATAATTCTTTGTCAGGTTCCACCTGCTTTCTTAAATAAGTTTAAGTCTGCTTTATTTTTTTTCAAGTGCTCGATTTGATATCTTTAAAAGATAAAGAGGTGCAAATTAAAAACCAGACATTTTTTGCTTGATTTTTTTAATCACTCTTTTTTAGTAAATATATGATGGTAAAGAATTTGAGGTTTTACTAAGTGATATAATATAATAATAGCTTTATATAAACTTTTCTTATAAAGCCTTTGTTCTATAAATTATTTATGAAAGGAAAGGTTTATATCAGTGATTTTCGACCTGGTGTCTCATATCCTTAAAAAGTTTTAAGCTCGTCCAAGGTAGTTGTTTTATAGCTTTCTATAGCTTTGAGAAATGAGAATTTCGTTATAATTCTTCAATTAAATTGAGAGTTTTCTCTATAAATTCTTATATCTACCTTTTCATAGAGATGATTTTGTTCCTCTCAAGATCCATCGTATAGTTCGGCTAACGTTCTTTTACCTATTATCCAGATTGATAACATATCTTTTTATATGACCCTCATTCACGAACTTAAAAAAGATAAGCTGAAAGTTTTTCAAAATTAGCGTTGATCATATCCTTATCAAAAAACCTGAGCTATATTTCTCACGTCTTGCTTTTTATTATCCTAGTATTTCGAGACTGATAAGAATGTTCACAATAACGGTAGCACAGAATTTTACTCTGTTGAATAACTTAAGGGATGTATGAAGGATTTTCTTTACTCCTGACAAAGAAAATAAATATCGCTCACTGCAGGTCAACCATTGAATAGTATGTTGACAACTTTTATTATATAGTTGTATAAAAAAGACAAACTCTATATTTAGAAATCCTTGAGCTTTAAAAGAGTCAGGACTTTTTTAGTATATAGGGGAAAGTCTGATTTTTGGAGCCAGTTATAGTAATGAGGGTCTTTTTTAAACACTTCAAGCACTTTTTGCCCTTTATATTTACCGAAAGTAAAGATTTCTTTCCCATCTTGACTGAAGCCGATGAACCCAGCCAGGTCAGCTGTATTTTTCTGACGGGAAAACTCACTCAGCTTTTTTACGTCTTTATCAAGTTCAGAATATTTTTTCAGCTGTGCTTCCAGAATTTCATAGGTAGCTAAGGCATCAGCACTGGCATTATGTGCGTTCTTTAAGTCTTTATCACAGTAGTATTTATAGGCGGCTGATAAAGTACGCGGTTCCATCTTATGAAAGATCACTTGCACATCGATACTCTTATGTTTTTCGCTCTCAAAGGGGTAGCTTGCCCGTAAAAGCTCTTCAGCCAGGAGAGGAATGTCAAACCGATTCGAATTGTATCCAGCCAAATCAGCTCCTTCAATCATTTTGCAGATTTGTGGAGCAATGTCCTTAAAAATTGGCTTATCGGCTAAATCTTCATTTGTAATACCATGAATAGATTTCGCTTCGGCTGAAATAGGGTATTCGGGATTGATGCGCCAAGTTTTTTCCTCTTGTACACCTTCCCGGTAGATTTTAATAATAGATATCTCTACAATACGGTCTTTGACCAAATTGATGCCTGTTGCTTCTATGTCAAAAAAACAAATAGGGCGATGCAGATGCAGATTCATAAGTGAGTAAACAAATGTTTTTTATAAAGTAATGATAATAATATATATAGAACTATCACCCAGGGAATCGCTGCTAGGCGAAGGCTGATAAAAAGCAAAGAAGCTAATGTTAAAAATATATAACGTGGGAAATTTTCGCTCCAGAGAGTAGATGAAAACTTTAAAGAAAACATCGGAAATTTTGAAACGAGAAGTATGCATGAGAAAAATAACATGAGAAATAACAAGACAGGTGAGCTGAGAATAAATTTCCAGCAGTTATAACCTATGTGTTCAGGTGTTACTATAGATATTCCGGTAAAAAAAAGCGCATTAGCAGGAGTAGCTAATCCTTTAAAATCATGCCTCTGAGTCTTATCTAGATTAAAATTCGCCAGACGCCACGCCGAGCATAATACAATAGCGAAAGCGCTCCATTTACACAACGAAAAGGAAGGATATATAAAAGTGGATTCTTCTAAAAAATTAAAAACGATAAGCGCGGGCACTAATCCGAAAGAAACCAGATCTGCCAGTGAATCGAGTTCTCCTCCAAGTTGGCTTTTTTCATTGAGCAAGCGCGCCAAGAATCCGTCAAAAAAATCTAGAATTAATGATACAAAACTTAATAAGGCAACTTTCTCATAATCAGGTCTTCGCAACAAAAGAACTACAGCTATACATCCACAAAATAGGTTCGCTAGTGTAAGCAAATTGGACAGATGTTTTCTCATTGAGAGTTTTTGCAAATATAAGAATGCTTTTCCATGCAATTTAAATAGAGGTTATTTTCATTTTATTAAGCCAAGTAAATTAGAGAGAGATATTTATTGATATTCTATCTGAATTTTCTTCTACCTTACGTGCCCGATAGCCTCGAGAATTAACATAATTAATTTTAAAATCTCATGATATTTTTCTTACTAGTACACAAAAGCGAGCGATATCAAATTTTTTAATAAGAGCTATAGCTTTGAAAAAGCTCAAGCAGAACAAATTATCCGTATAATTCATCTAAAAATATTTTAACAAATGTCTTATGAATCCCTCTCTATAAGTCTTTACATGATTATGATCTCGGTAGGTTACTACACTTATAAAAAATCTACAGCTAATCTTTCAGAAGATATGTTGGGCGGGCGCTCTTTGAGTCTACTGGTAACGAAGATTTCAGTAGGGGTTTCCGATATGAGCAACTGGTTGTTAATGGATTTTCCCGGTGCGATATACGTATCGGGTCTCCCGGCTATGTGGATTTCCGTAGGACTTATAGGTACCTATTTTAACTATCTTCTTGTAGTACTCAGACTTCTTGTATATACAGAGTTAGCCAGTAATTCCATTACTATACCAGATTTTTTCCAAAAATCGCTTTCAAAACTACGGTCGATGGTTGCGTTTGACATCGGCTTCTATTATTTTCTTTTTTTTTACTCTTTATACCTCTTCCGGTATGGTAGCGGGAGACATCCTCTTCGAATCAGTCTTTGGATTGAGCTACCATATGGGTTTGTTTTTAACAGCAGGTGTGGTAGTTTTTTTACACTTTCTTAGGGGGTTTTCTTGCTGTTAGCTTAACTGATGTTATTCAGGGATCTCTTATTGGTTCTTGCAGTGGTTATTGTTCCCATCATTGCCCTTACGGATATCGGAGGTATTGTCCCTTCAATGCAAATTATAAAAGAGTTCAATGCTGATCTGCTCAGTTTTTTAGGTAAAAAAATCTTTTGGCTATTGTTTCTTTGACAACCCTGGAGATTGTGTTATTTTGGACAACCTTATATCATTGTTTGTGCGTTTTACGGCCATTCACTTTGTTAAGCAAATGACCTCAGCCCGTAGAATCGGTATTTCTTGGATGATATTTTCTGTAGTTGGAAGTATGTGTCCGACTTATAGGAATTGCCTACGTGGATAGATATAAATTTACCCTGAACAATCCGGAGATTATTTATTCATTTTTCACAATGGCTGTTTCAGCCGTTTATCGGAGGTTTTCTACTCTCAGCTATTTTGGCAGCGGTTATGAGCAGAATTTCCTCGCAACTATTGGTAACCTAAAGGTTATCACGGAAGATTTTTACAAATCCTTTTTTCGTTGAGAGACCTCTGATAAAGAACTTGTGTTAATAGGTCGTATGGCAGTTCTGCTTGTGGCGATCATCGCTATTTTACTTTCCCTGCGCACCAATGAGAATTTTTTAAGTTTGGTGGCCCATGCTTGGGTAGGTTTTATCGTGACGTTCGGACCTTTTGTGGTGTTGTTTTCTTTATATTGGAAGAGAACAAGCGGTTTAGGCATTTTATTCGGAATGGTCACGGGAGTCCTCACCGTTTTATTTTGGCTTAATATTCCGTCTTTTTAAGGATATGCTTTATGAGATTATTCCCGGATTTTATCGGCTTCTTTAGTAATTATTACAGTAAGTCCTTTAAGTAAAAAAAACTGATAAAGAAACCATTAGTAAGTTTGATGAAGTGCTTTACTTTTTAAGAGCCTCTAAAAAGTAAATTTTACTATATAAAATTCAATTTATTGCATTGAAAGTTATTTGAAAAATATAATAGCATATTTATGAACCCAGATATACTTAAAAGGGCCCGGAGGTGGCTTTCACAATCTTATGATTCAACTACACGCCAGAGGGTAAGGGAACTTATTGAAAGTCAACCTCAAGAACTTGTGGAAGCTTTTTATAAAGACCTGGAATTTGGTACCGGTGGCATAAGAGGCATTATGGGAGTGGGTACTAATCGTATAAATTGTTACACGGTAGGAGCCACTGCCCTGGGTTTGTTTCGGTATCTTAAAAAACGTTTTTCCGACAAAAAGGAACTCCGTGTGGCTATTGCGTGCGATGTGCGCAAAAACAGTGATTTTTTTGCCCAAAGCGCCGCTTCGGTTCTTTCAGCTCAGGGAGTAAAAGTTTTTTTATTCGAAGGATTTCGCCCTACTCCGGAGTTGTCTTATGCAGTTCGGCAATTACAGTGCTTTGCCGGCATTATGATTACCGCCTCGCACAATCCACCTGAATATAATGGTTATAAAGTGTATGGCGAAGACGGGGCGCAGCTGGTATCTCCTTATGATCAATATATTTTAAAGGAAATTCAAGAAATCTCTGTTGAAGATATCGATTTTAAAGGCAATTCTTCTCTTATTCATAGTCTAGGTACTGCTATGGATGAAGCTTTTATAAAAACGGCTATAAATAACTCCTCATTCAGTGCTTTGGGAAAGAAAGATTTGCGCATTGTGCTTAGTCCATTACATGGAACTGCTATCGCCATAGCCCCGGAGGCCTTTCGTCGCGCCGGCTTTGAAAGCTTTTCTGTGGTAGAGAAGCAAGCAATTCCCGATGGGAATTTCTCTACGTTAAGCTCACCTAATCCCGAAGAACCCTCTGCCTTTTTTATGGCCATTGAGCAAGCAAGGGCGCAGCAGGCAGATCTTGTTTTTACTACGGATCCGGATGCCGATCGTCTGGGAGTAGCTCTTCGCGATGAACAGGGAGAGTTTGTATTGCTTAGCGGCAATCAAACCAACACTCTGTTGATAGACTACCTGTTAAAACAATTGAAAATCAAAGGCCGTCTGAATCAACCTTCGTTTATAGCCTCTACTTTGGTAAGTTCAGATATTTTTTCAGCATTGGCCGGTAAATACGGTGTCGATTATGAGAAAGTGTTTACAGGATTTAAATGGATCTCAAAATTAATTCGTGAACGTGAAGGACAAGCCTTATTTATAGGGGGAGGGGAAGAGAGTTACGGTTTCATGGTAGGAGATTTTGTGCGTGATAAAGACTCTATTACCTCTATGTTGCTTATGGCTGATTTAGCTTCCGCTGCCAAAGCCGAAGGATCCAGTGCTTATCGAAAATTACTAGAAATTTACGTACATCTGGATTGCCATGAAGAAAAACTTATTACGCTCACGCGTAAAGGCGCCTCGGGAGCTAAGGAAATCGCTGAGATCATGAAAAGCTGGCGTATAAACCCGCTGCAAAGCATCGGAGGCTCTCGAGTGATCGCCGTTGAAGATTATCAAAATTCTACAAGAAAAATATTTCCCGATAAGCAAGAGATTGCTTTGCGTTTTCCCCCTTCTAATATGTTGATCTATTATACTCAGGACGATACAAAGATTGCTTTGCGACCGTCAGGAACGGAACCTAAAATCAAATTTTATTTCTGTGTAAAATCCCCCTTGTCCAGTGTGGAAGATTACCCTCGGGTGAAAAAAAAGCTTAATGATAAAATTCAAGATATTATTGATGAATTGAAACTTTAAAAGTTAATTTCTTACACAAAACCCTTACTAAACGCTTAATTGACTTTTGAGCGTCAAACCGTGATTACCAGCCATATTCCTACTCTGCCCGGAAAGGTCAAATAACCGAATACGCTATTGACATATAAGTACCGATCGTTTTCTTCATAAAGCCCTTCCCATTTAGGATAACGATATTTTATGGGGCTCCATTTGATCTAGCTTGGTATTTCAATTTCGAATTGTATACCGTGGGTGTGGCACGCAAGAATAAGGTGAATGTTTTTAGGGAATTTCTTTACCTTCGCATTGAAATAGCTGGGATCATGCGATAGAAGGATCTTAAATATTTTCTTATCGAGCCCCTTACTAGCCTTCTCGAGGTTCCGTATTGTGGAAAGGGCGCGGGAAGGTCCAATTTTCCACTCCCATTATCGCTATTTATTGCCCGTTTCGCTCTATGAAAATCAACAACAGGACTGAAAATATATATTTCCACATGTGTATACCTACTAAGGTAGAGATCATCTTTTCATTTATTGTTAGTAGGAATATTATCATATAAAGCTTTGTGTTTTAGAAATGCGTTTTTCTTAGAGAAGTCTTTTATGTTAATTATATGCACTTTTTTTAGCTTAACCACCCTGGTTGCTTACCACATAAAAACTTTTTTTAAATATAGTCTAATGAACAAATAAAAATAATTATAGAATACTTTAATTATATGTGTTTAGAATCCTCTCAAGAGCAAGTATATAATCCCCTTCACAAAACTTCTCTGCTTTCTTAACAAAGTGAAGGCTTAAAACGCTTCATTATAAACTAGAGAAAAGAAATTTAATAAACAGAAGATTTATTTATGTAAATAAAGTAAAAAATAAGTAGTAAACCTGCTTAATAAGAAATATTTTTCTTGTTTTTAAGTTCTTTTGATAAACTCATCTTTCGTTTCTATAATGCGTCCTTTTAAGGTTAATTGATTTTCTAAATCTTGAGTAATTTTATCGTCAAGTCTTTTTTTGAGTATTTTGATTTTGCAATCACGATTCATTTCAGTTGAGGATACGGAGGCTTTATCGGAAGTAGTTTCTGCAGTTTCGTTTTTAAGCATTTCGCCATGACCCGTCAGGAACCATTCGGGGTTAAGTTCAGTATATGTGGACAATATGTTTTTCAACTTATCTGAACCTATAGTTCTCACTTGTCGAAGCAAGCCATGAGATATACCAGCTCTTTTGAGAAATTCACGAATACTAATAGAATTATAATCAATAAATTGTTTAAGTCTGTATATAGTATTATGCAATATAATCTTCATTGTATTGCTTATTTGAATAATAGTATCATACATTTATTTCCATGAGACCATCAACCCTTATAATCTATAAAGAAAAAACTTAGCGTTTTCAGATCATAGCTATATACTTAGCATAAGTTATCCGGTCTGGCTATTCCCATAGTAATCTAAGGATAGCTTCGCTTAGCGACACATAAATGTTGACGTCTCTTATTTCAAAATCTCTTATTTAAACAATATAAACCAAAGGTTTCAAAAGCCCTCAAGGCTCTTGTCGAGCCTTTTAGCTAAAACCATACAAACATCATGAAAGAAAGCGAGAGTTTAAAGCTCTAATAGATAGTATCGTATATTCTTGAAAAACTTACGGAAGCCATAGAAATGAGCGTAGCTTTTAAAAAGCTCACTATAGAGAAGAAATATAAATACCGCTTGGCTCAATCTCTGGAATTGAGCTACCCTTTTTCTGTATCGATCAGCGTAATAGATGCTAAAGTTCTTAATCAAGCATAATGTCAAGGGAAGGTATATAGATCCTTAGCTAAAGAGAAGCTCAAGATAAGGATCGATAAGCTAAATACATATTTAGAACACAAGAGTTCCCTACTTCTCAGCGATGAGTAAAAGCTAAATCTTCTCTCAGCTATAGAATGGTATTGCTTAAAGCCATGAGAGAATAACCTGAGTATAAAGCAACAGATCTGAATATTCTGAGCAAAGAAAACAATCAATAAAGGCAATGGCTCTTACTCATTGAAAAAGCTTTCTCATTACTACTAAAAGGATTCCTTGAAATTTTGTTTGTAGTTTTGCAGCGATCTCAGGATTTTTTACTATGTCACAGGTCAAATATATTTTCGTCACTGGAGGGGTAACTTCTTCCTTAGGTAAGGGCATCGTTTCGGCCTCTTTAGGAATGTTACTACAAGCGCGTGGCTATAAGGTAACTATTCAAAAACTCGATCCATATATCAATATAGATCCGGGTACACTCAATCCTTATGAGCATGGCGAGTGCTTTGTCACGGAAGATGGCGCTGAAACCGATATGGATTTAGGACACTACGAGCGTTTCCTTAATGATTTTACTTCGCAGGCCAATAATGTGACCTCAGGAGGCATTTATCAAACCGTTATCGAAAAAGAACGCCGTGGGGAATATTTAGGAAAAACCGTACAGGTCATACCACATATTACCGATGAGATCAAACGACGAATTCAATTACTGGGTAGTTCGAATCAATACGACATTATTATCACCGAAATCGGCGGAACCGTCGGAGACATCGAATGCCTGCCTTATATAGAAGCGGTGCGTCAGCTCAAATGGGAGCTTGGCCCTGCCAATAGTTTGGTTATTCATTTAACCTTATTACCCTTTCTAAATACTACCGGTGAGCTTAAAACCAAGCCTACCCAGCATTCAGTGCGTTATCTCATGGAGAGCGGCATACAGGCGGATCTTTTGGTATGCCGTAGCCAGGAAGCTGTTTCTGGAGAGCTTCGTGATAAGCTGGCTCTTTTTTGTAACGTCAGGTCCGGAAGGGTATTCGAGTCTATAGACGCCGATACGATCTATGATGTTCCAGAGTTATTATTTGCGCAAGGCTTTGACCAGTCAGTGTTGAGCGATTTAGACCTTTCTCATGCTGTCTTACCTGATTTATCAATCTGGCAAAATTTTCTAAGAAAGTATAAAAATCCCAAAAAAGAGATCACTATTGCGCTTGTTGGTAAATATATAAACCTTCATGACGCTTATAAATCTATTAATGAAGCGCTAATACATGCAGGAGCTTATAATGAAGTACGTGTAAAAATTCGTTGGATATACTCCGGCGGTATTAATGAAAAAAATATATCTAAATCTTTCAAAGATACCTTAGGTATTATTGTAGCTCCTGGTTTTGGAAAACGTGGGATTAACGGAAAAATACTAGCTGTAGAGTATGCCAGGAATCATAAAATTCCATTCTTGGGTATTTGTTTAGGTATGCAAATAGCAGCTGTTGAATTTGCAAGAAATGTTTTAGGTATAGATGCGCAAAGCGCGGAAATTTATCCAAATGCAGAACATCCTGTTATCGATCTGATGGAAGCTCAGAAAGTATTGACCCAAAAGGGCGGAACCATGCGTTTAGGCGCCTGGAGTTGTAGTGTTGAAAAGAATTCTCTTCTCTGGGATATTTATGCCAAGGAAGAAATAAGTGAGCGTCACAGGCATCGTTATGAATTTAATTCCGATTATCTAGAGGTCTTTTCTAGAGCAGGCATGAAGTTTTCAGGTGTCAATCCCGAAACAGGTCTGATTGAAGCGATAGAACTTAAAGGACATCCTTTTTTTATAGGAGTTCAATACCATCCTGAATATAAAAGTATGGTAGCTAACCCACATCCACTATTTATACATTTTGTAAAAGCTGCGGAAGCTTTTTTATCTAAATAAATCACCATATATGCAAGTTAGAAAAATCGATTACAACTCTTTAATAGGTTCCGTTTTGATCTCTCTTATTTTGATTGGATTTATCTATTTTAATAAGCCTTTTGAGCAGCAGACAATTAATGATAAGACATCTTCTTTAAGCAAATCTTTCACTCCAGTGGAAGCTCTTGAAAAACCTCTTGCTCATCCTCTTAATACGGGTAAAACTGGCGAGAGCATTCTGGAAAATGATGTCTTACGTGTAAAGGTCTCTAACTTAGGTGGAGAAATCAACGAAGTATTACTGAAGCAGTATAATGCTTATGATCATAAAAATGCTGATCACCCCACGGATCTTTATTTGGTAAAACCGGGTACTTTTTCTTTTGGGCTGAACTTGCAAAATTTGCAAAAGGAAAAGATATCAAGCCGGTCTTTGTTTTTTACACCTGATTTGAAGGAAACCTATACTCATTACAAATTGACGATGAGAGCGCTCTTGCCTTCCGGAGGAGAATTGAATTATACTTATGTATTGCCTAAAAAAGAAGCTTATAAATTAGATTTTAACATAAGGACTCGCGGTATTCTTTCTTTTGCTCTGGCCGATTCTGTTTCCCTAAACTGGAAACAAAAGGCAATGAGCTTTGAAAAGAGCTCTAATTGGGAAAATAATTACACTCAGATGTATTATGCCTATAGAAACAGAGAAAAAGTAAAATATCTAAGTGAAACCGGTCAGGATGAGGAAGAGGTGCGAGGAGCTAACTGGCTCGCCAATAAACAGCAATTTTTCACCAGCATACTTTCTTCAGAGCAAGCTTTTAAAGAGGTGAAAATCCAATCAAAAACACTTCATTCTAAATCCGATCTTAAATGGTTTCAGGTATCGGCTCCTCTAGAGTTAGTTTCTAATGAGCTTGATTATAAAGGAGAGTGGTATTTTGCCCCTCTTAATTACGATTTACTCAAGGCTTACGGTCAGAATTTTGAAGATGTCATTCCCTTTGGCTGGGGTATTCTCAAATGGTTAAACAAGTATTTTTTCCTGGTGATCTTCCAGCTTCTCGAAAAAACACAACTTAACTACGGTATTATCATAATTCTGATGACTATTGTGGTGAAACTTATTCTCTCGCCCATTACATATCGGCAGTATAGGCTTAGTGCGATGATGAAAGTCATCCGTCCCGAGATAGAGGAGCTCAATGCAAAACTTAAGGGAGCGAACCCGTTAAAAAAACAACAGGCCACCATAGAACTTTATCGAAAAACTGGCGTCAATCCCATGTCGGGCTGTTTACCGGCGCTTTTACAGATTCCTATTTTTTACGCGCTTTTTAAATTTTTCCCGACCGTTATTAATTTGCGCGGGCGACCTTTCCTTTGGGCTGATGATCTGACCTCTTATGATTCGATTTACCATCTGCCTTTTTCTGTGCCTCTTTACGGAGATCATGTGAGTTTATTCACCTTGCTCTATGCCGGAGCTTTGTTAGTCTACACTAAAATAAGCGGAAGCGGCAATATGAGCCAGCCTGGACAAGAAGGGATGCCTGATATAAGATTTATGATATATTTAATGCCCCTTATGATGCTTTTGTTTATCAACAGTTACGCCTCAGGTCTTTCATTATATTACTTTGTATCAAACACCCTTAATATCGCGCTTATCTTTATTATTAAGCGCTACATACTTGACGAAAAGAGCATTCATAAGAGAATACAGGAGAATAAATCTAAGCCTAAAAAAAAGAGTCTATGGCAGGAGCGACTGCAAAAAATGATGAAAGAAGCTCAAAAACAACAATCTTTAAAGAAAAATCAAAGTAAGAATTAATCTTTAATATATCATATCGATTTCTTTAGGAAAGAAATACTCTTGCGTCCCTTTTGCTAAGGAAACCACTAAACGGCCGTCTTTATCAATTCCTTGAATTTCGCCCTCATAAATTGAGTGATCTATCTTAAAGTAGTTTTTTTGATTTTTTCCAAAAAGATGCAACAGGTAGTAATTTTTAAGACTTTGCTCTTCTCCTTGAATGAGCTTCCGGTATTCTTTTTGTAGATTCTTCAATAAGCTTATAAGAAGTTCTTTAAGAATAAAGGTTTTATTCAATATATTTTTTAGTGAAGAAGCCTTGCTGAGCGTTTCAAATTTTTCCTGATGAACGTTTAACCCGGTACCTATGACCGAGTGCTGAATATACCCTTTACTTATTTGATTCTCGATGAGAATACCTGCTATTTTCCGTCCATTTAAAAGTAAGTCATTGGGCCATTTGATCGAAAAGCCCTCTCCTTCAAGAGAGAGTCTTTTATGAAGCCCGTTAGAGATACATATATTTAGTAGAAAATTTTTTCTCGCCGAGAGATGAGTTCGGAATGAAAAACTGAAAGTTAGATTTTTAGCTTTTTCTCCTTGCCAGTGGTTGCCATAGGTCCCACGGCCTTTAGTCTGCTTGAGTGCCCATGCAACGGTCCATTCATATGGGGAGTTATGAAGTTGTGATTTTTTCAGATAGTCCTGAGTAGAATCAATCGTATCTAATTCAGTTAGGTATACTGGATATAAAAATGAATGCATATTTGAAATATATCTATTATCAGCTGACGTAAGAAAATCTTATTTATTTACTTTTGCACTTGGTAAAGATATATGCCTGAAATATTTATGTTATTAGAGGTAATAATTTCTACTCTGCTTGAAACGATTATCAAAGGAATTCGGCAAATCAAAGGTGAGGATAGTACTATCTTAGATCTTACACAAATAGAAAACATTATTTTTGGTTATTCTTCCGTTTACAGTGGAAGCTCTTCGACACAAATTTCTGCTATCGCCGCTTCACTGGAAGAGCAGGTATTTAGAAATACTCGAGAACTGATGGACTTACCAATGTGCATTGGGTGTTAATAGATTATGATGTTGTGATTGTACATATCTTTCAAAGATCGATAAGAGAATATTACGATATAGAAAACCTTTATGGAGAGAAAATGATCAAATGAAGAAAACAAGATAATGGATAAAAAATTAAAAAATAAAAACAACTTTTTTTGGGTATATACATTTATATTGCTCGTTTTTCTGGGTATATTTTTCTTTCAATCTTCTTTTTCGGGAGTTAAGCGAATCAATCAGGAAGTGTTTTTTGAAATGCTCTCTAAGGGTGAAGTTCAGAAGGTATTGATCAGACATCGTGAGTCTGCGAGTGTCTGGGTGAAAAAAGAATTTCTTAAAAAGTCCACTGAAGAAAATAATAATTCTTATCTCTCTGGAAAGAACCTTCCTTTAGCTAATGTGGCCCAATACGAGTTTGAAATAGGAGACCTTCAGCTTTTCCAGCAAAAATTTCAGGAGCACAAACAACTCTATCAGTTAGATGCGGTCATCGATTTTAAAAATGAACAAGAATATAGTATTGGAAAATTTTTTGCTGAATACGGATTATTCTTTTTGTTGCTTATCGTATTTTGGGTATTTATTTTCCGTCGTATCGGAGCAGGTGGGGGCCCTGGAGGTCAAATCTTTAATATTGGAAAATCCAGAGCTAAGTTATTTGATGAAAATGATAATGTGAAAACTACCTTTCAGGATGTGGCGGGCCTTGAGGGAGCTAAAGAGGAAGTGCAGGAAATCGTAGAGTTTCTTAGAAGTCCGGATAAGTACACCAAGCTTGGAGGAAAAATTCCTAAAGGTGCTCTTTTGGTAGGTCCTCCGGGAACCGGAAAAACACTTTTAGCCAGGGCGGTTGCAGGTGAGGCAAAAGTACCTTTCTTCTCTCTTTCCGGCTCTGATTTCGTTGAAATGTTTGTAGGCGTAGGCGCTTCGCGGGTAAGAGATCTCTTTAAACAGGCCAAAGACAAATCTCCTTCCATAATTTTTATCGATGAAATCGATGCTATAGGTCGCGCCCGTGGAAAAAATAATATTACCGGGGCTAATGATGAACGTGAAAATACCCTAAATCAGCTTCTTACTGAAATGGATGGTTTTGGAACGAATACGAATGTCATCGTTATGGCGGCTACCAATCGTTCGGATATTCTCGATAAAGCTTTATTACGTCCTGGACGTTTTGATCGCACTATTTTCGTTGATTTACCTGAATTGAATGAGAGAAAAGAAATTTTTCGAGTCCATCTTCAGAAACTTACGCTTGCAAAGAAAGTAGATATTGATTTTCTCGCTCGTCAGACCCCCGGATTTAGCGGTGCGGATATTGCGAATGTTTGTAACGAATCGGCGCTTATAGCAGCGCGTAAAGACAAAACCGAAATAGAGCATCAGGATTTTTTGGATGCTATAGACCGTATCATAGGAGGTCTGGAAAAGAAGAATAAGATTATTAAGCCGAATGAAAAAAAGCGTATCGCTTATCATGAAGCGGGACATGCTACGGTGAGCTGGCTTATAGAACACGCTGCTCCGCTCATAAAGGTTACCATAGTGCCGCGTGGACGCTCTTTGGGAGCTGCTTGGTATCTTCCGGAAGAGCGTCAATTAACTACCTTTGAGCAGATGCTCGACGAAATCTGCGCCCTTTTGGGAGGGCGTGCTGCTGAACAAGTCATATTTGGAAATGTCTCTACAGGGGCATTAAATGATCTGGAACGAGTGACAAAGCAAGCGCAATCTATGGTGGCTATTTTTGGATTGAACAAGCGTATCGGAAATATTTCGTACTACGATTCCACAGGGCAGAGTGAGTATGCTTTTAACAAGCCTTATAGTGAAAATACCGCGCGCATCATCGACGAGGAAATATCTAAAATTATCGAGGAACAATACCAGCGCGCTTGTCAATTGCTTAGAGATAATAATATTAAGCTTATAGAATTAGCCAGTAAATTACTTGAAAAAGAGGTTATCTTCGGAGAAGATCTCGAAAAAATATTTGGAAAAAGAGCCTTTGCTGATGAAGTAGGTGATATACTAAAAGTTTTGAATCCACCTCTTGAAAAAGAGCACTCATAGAGAATAACCTTCTTTTGAAGGGGTTTTATTAATTTACATTCTGTGCTTGATTTTTTAAAGAAAATATCTTCTATTTTTCCGAGGAAAGTACCTGATCAAAAGACCTATATCCCACATTCTCTCTCACGTATAAAAGAAGAGAGCCAGGAGGTGCACTTTGCCAGAAAATTTTCCTTTTGTGGAGGGCGTTTTTTGTATTGTGAATCTTCAGAGCAAGCACTGAATTTTTTGAAAGAAATCATTAAAGAAAATAGCATTGAACGATTTTGGTGTCCCGATACTCGTTTGCAAATCTACCTTAGATCTCTTTCTACAGCTTTTGATAAAACTCCTGAGAAAGAATATTTTAATCTGATATTCTGCGAATACCTTATCGCTAAGGACGGGAGTGTAATGCTCTCGTCAGATCAGATGGGCGGTTGGAAGCTTTTTGAGCTTTCCAGTCATTTTATAATATTAGCTTCGAGTCGTCAGATCGTGAGTACTATTGATGATGCCCTGCGACGTATAAAAGCTTTTAAGGGCAATCGTATCCCCACCAACATTACCACTATAAGGGGTAATGAGCCAGGGGTTTTTTATTCAGAATCTCAGAAGAAAAATATTTATTTACTACTTACTGATGATGCTTAAAAGCGAATCTTCTCTGAGAGCTCTTTGGGGAGCTTTATATGTAATGACGGTGCTAATTTGCATCATTTTAGGTTTTGCTTTCTTTAAAGCACTTATGCTTATCTTCTCGCTTTTATGCTTAAGAGAGTTTTTTATTATTACAACTTTGAGTGTGCAATTATCAGGTATTCTTTTGAGCACTCTCATTATAGGGATGCTCATTGATTTTTTCTTACCTCATGGCGGTATTATAAGGAATCCGGTGATTTTATTGATGTTTCTTTTCCCTGCGCTTATCGCTTTTGAATTTTTTTCTGATGCTTCCTCCGAAGAGAAACTTCGTCGTATAGCGTATGTTATTTTCGCGTTGTTTTATATTTTCATTCCCTTTACATTGGCCTGTCAGCTTTATTTGCTGAAAGGCAAGAAGTTGCTTTTGGGGATATTTTTACTTATATGGATTAATGATACCTTCGCTTATCTGACAGGAAAGTGCTGGGGTAAGCGTAAGTTGACCTCAGATATTTCTCCTGGAAAAACCATGGAAGGCTTTTTAGGGGGAGTAACATTTTGTATGGTCACTGCGGTCGTTTTTTACTATGTATGGTCACAAAGCTATTGGCTCGGCATAGGACTCATTGTAGGAATTTTTGGTACACTAGGGGATCTGGTGGAATCACTCATTAAACGTGCCTGTCGGGTAAAAGATTCAAGCAACTGGTTTCCCGGACACGGTGGATTTCTTGATCGGCTGGACAGTTTTATATTTGTTATGCCTGTTGTAATGATTTACATCACTTTATTTTATTAAAATTTATGATGATTCACAAAGAAGGATATACAATTTTATTGAGCGCTTTGGCGTTATTTGTCATTATTATTGTAGGAGTGTCTTATTTTTTCTCTGCCAGGGCAGCTGCTTTAGTGGTTTTACCTGTTTTTCTCCTCTATGTTTTTCTGCTGTGGTTCTTTAGAAATCCTCAGCGGAAATCTAATGTGAAGCTCAATGAGGTGGTGGCTCCCGTGGACGGCAAGATAGTAGTCTTAGAGGAGATTTTCGAACCTGAATTTCTAAAGCAATGCGTTTTGCAGCTTTCTATCTTTATGTCTCCTTTAAATGTGCACGTAACGCGTTATCCGGTATCGGGAAAGATAATCTATTCTAAATACCATTCGGGAAAATATCTCGTAGCCTGGCACCCCAAGTCCTCTACTAAAAATGAACGCACCAGTGTGGTGGTAGAAACAGTTTCTAAACAACAAGTGCTATTTCGGCAGATTGCAGGCTTTCTAGCCCGGCGAATTGTGCTCTATGCGCGCATAGGAGCACAGGCTGAGGCAGGAAAAGAATTCGGATTTATTAAATTTGGTTCACGTTTGGATGTTTTTTTACCCCTGGGCACTAAAGTTAAGGCAGCGCTTGAGGATAAAGTCATAGGGGGACAAACCATTCTAGCTACTCTTTCAGATAAACCGATAAAATAAACCACAAAAGATCATGAAAAACCAGTGGATTCTCATCTTGTTCAGCCTTGCGCTCCTGTTCCTTTCTTGCACTCAAAATCCCGGCGGTAACAAGGGAAATTATCCTTTAGAGGAAATATTGAATAAATAGATTTTTTCTCCGGGCGCCACAGATCTTTTCTTGATAATTCCCCATGAATACTAATCGGAATTGTCAAATGATTTTTTCCGTAATTTTCTTTAATGCTTCCTCCCCTTCATATCTTGTGTAATTTTGGCTTCTTTAAGCCATCCGATTTCAAGGTCTATGTTGGCTTCACCTTTGCCGCTTAAAGAAAAACGCTCGCTGCCTTGCGCGTTTTTTATAGAACTACTGATCCTATCTATTATAACGTCTATCTTTATTTGAGCATTATTATCTTTAATCAATATAAGGGTATAATTTTTAACATCCGACTTTTTTTCTTCTCTTTGGGAGAAGCTATCTATTTTTTCTTGCCAAGATTTTCCTATAGTGATTTTTTTCGATGGAAAACGCAGGGGAAGCTGTTCGTAGGTTTTCTTAAAGAACTGATCGCTAAAATTTTGCTGCAATACATTTGTAATACCTTCTATAGATTGTGAAGGCATTTTTTTAGCTATCAACTCTTTTTTTATGACTGTATGATTTGATCAAATCCTTTTACGATCAATACTTCTCCGTTTTTATCCAACTGTACTTTCAGGTTCTTACCAAGGATAGCTCTCATCATATCCCGAAAGAGCCCTCTTTAATCATCAGGATTTTTATCGGCAGTATTTACGATAACATGTATCCTTTCCATTTACTTGCTTTGGTGTGGATGTTTTTGTACTGCATTTGACAAATATAAGTGATTAGGTTTTTCTTTTTTAGGTGTAAAAATAATTCAAATCTTATGCTTTGTTTTATAATTTCTTTTTTATTGTTTATCGTTTGCTTATGTTTTTGAACATTACTTATTTATTAGAGGATAACTGCGTGTAAGATTCAATTTATAAAGCAATTGAATATCCTTACCATTTTTGTTCTGCAGTTGTATTTTCAAGTACATTTTCTTCATTTTCAAAAGCTTTTTCAGTTATTTTTTTAGCATGCTAATGACAGAATTAAGAGTTTTTTTTTAGGAAAATAAGATTTAATTTTTTATACGTAAAAGGAATTTTACCTAACTTTTATGTAAAACTTAGTATGTAAAAATAAGAGTACACTTGTCAGAGATTTGACCATCGAAACGATGATCTTCTTTGTCAAAAATTTTAAGATTTTCTATAGTACGGATGTCATTTACTGCCGTAAAACGCGCCATAAGTCCTCGTGCTTTTTTCGCATATATCATAATACTTTTTAGTGTATCATTTTTATAATCTTTAAAAAAATAACGTATGATCTTTCCCTTAAACTTTTTATGATTAATAACTTCTATATATTCTTCACTAGCTAGATCGATTAGTATTTTATTGGTTTCGAGTTGCTCCGTTAAGATGTTCTGTAATGAGCTCTTGCCAGTATTCATAAAGATTTTGCTGTTAATTCACTAAAAAAAGGAGTGCTTATCATCAGTCGGTAGGGCATGATCAGGTTATAAGGCCTTAGTAAGTCATAGAGTCCCGATAGAATATACATATGCTTTTGTAAATAATTTTGAGCATTCTTCTCAAGTGTTTCCGCCTGAAGTCCTTTGTAAACTTCGCCGTTGATTGATATGGCAACTTTCCATTTTCCCTTCTGAGGAAGCAGTAGTCCAGACTTGATTTTGTTGCCAGTTTTCTTGTGCCAGCTTTTCTGATAGTTTCATCAATTGGGCCAATTCTCCTTTAAGGTTTTCTCTCGGAGGATGTCTTAGAGCAGAATTTTTGCTTTTTTGATAAATACAGACTTTGTAAAGTCAGCTATTGCAGGTGATTTTTAGATTCAATAGCTATGCATATAAAACAACGAATGACGAATCTAGTTATTTTTGCATATAAAAAACTTAAAACTTGACTTAAGTTATAAAAAAATCCGTCTATTGTAATTGGACGGATTTTTAATCTTTTGCCAAAAGTATTTTATTTCACTTCCTCAAAATCTACATCTTGTACATTTTCGCCACTCTGATCAGCTCCGCTCGTGTTTTTAGATCCTTTTCCAGATGGATTTTCCATATTTGGAACATTTCCGCTACTTCGCTGAGCGCTATATAGTTCTTGCGAAGCGCCAGCCCAAACCTCATTAAGCGATTTTGTACCACGATCAATTTCTATAAAATTCTTGGAAGCATGCGCAGATTTTAACTCTTTTAAAGCACCTTCTATTTTTGTCTTGTTGCCTTCAGAGAGTTTATCTCCATAATCCTTAAGCTGTTTTTCAGTCTGGAATATAAGGGCATCCGCTGCATTGAGTTTATTAATTTCCTCCTTAGATTTTTGATCTTTATCAGCATTTTCTTGCGCTTCGCGTTTCATCTTTTCGATTTCTTCTGAACTTAAACCTGAAGAAGCTTCGATGCGAATAGATTGTTCCTTACCCGTGTCTTTATCTTTGGCAGATACGCTTAAAATACCATTAGCATCAATATCAAAGGTCACTTCGATTTGCGGTGTGCCTCTGGGAGAAGGTGGGATATCGATTAAATCAAAACGTCCGATTTCTTTATTGTCGTTAAACATGGGGCGTTCGCCCTGTCCTACGCGTATGGTTACGGCAGGCTGATTATCTGCAGCGGTAGAAAAAGTTTCAGATTTTTTAGTTGGAATGGTGGTGTTCGATTCAATGAGTTTAGTGAAAACTCCACCTAAGGTTTCTATACCTAAAGATAAAGGGGTAACATCGAGTAAAAGCACATCTTTGATATCACCGGTGAGTACACCTCCTTGAATAGCTGCACCTATGGCAACAACTTCATCAGGATTTACTCCTTTGGAGGGCTTCTTTCCGAAGAATTTTTCTACTTCTTCCTGTATCTTAGGAATACGTGTAGAGCCTCCTACTAAAATTACTTCATCGATGTCTTTGGCGCTTAACCCGGCAGCTTCCAGCGCTTTTCTACAGGGTTCCATAGAACGACGAATGAGCTCACTTGAAAGTTGCTCAAATTTTGTGCGTGTAATGGTTTTTACCAAATGTTTGGGAACTGAATCTATAGCTGTGATATAAGGGAGGTTTACCTCAGTTTGCGCACTTGAAGAGAGTTCTATCTTGGCTTTTTCCGCTGCTTCTCTCAGGCGTTGATGAGCCATAGGATCTTTCCTAAGATTAATTCCTTCTTCGGATTGAAAACCTTCGGCTAAGAAGTTAACGAGAATATCATCAAAGTCATCTCCGCCAAGTTTGGTATCTCCGTTGGTAGAAAGTACCTCGAACACCCCTTCGCCAAGTTCTAAAATTGAAATATCAAAGGTTCCCCCACCCAGATCATATACGGCAATTTTTTTATCCTGTTGACTCTTATCCAGTCCATAGGCCAAGGCCGCCGCAGTAGGTTCGTTAATGATACGCTCTACCTTTAAACCTGCGATTTCTCCGGCTTCTTTAGTGGCTTGACGCTGGGCATCGTTAAAATAAGCAGGAACGGTGATTACTGCGCGACTCACTTCTTGACCAAGATAATCCTCGGCCGTTTTTTTCATCTTTTGTAAGATCATCGCCGAAATTTCCTGAGGTGTATAGAGTCTGCTATCTATATCTAACCTATCTACCCTTGGGGTGTCGTTAGGTCCTTTTACTACTTTGTAAGGTACACGACCAACTTCATGAGAAACATCCGAAAACTTCGTTCCCATGAAGCGTTTGATAGAGAAAATAGTTTTTTGTGAATTAGTAACGGCTTGACGTTTGGCCGGATCGCCTATTTTTATTTCGCCTCCTTCGACGAAAGCCACCATAGAAGGGGTAGTTCGTTTTCCTTCGGAGTTAGGGACTACCGTAGGGTCGTTCCCTTCCATTACGGCAACACAGGAGTTAGTGGTTCCTAAATCTATGCCAATAATTTTACTCATCTTTTTAATTTTTATCTCTCTTGCTTTTGTCAAGCATTATGCCATAAATAAAGAAATGATTTCTTAAATTGAATTATGTCAGTTGTCCGTTGAAAGATATAGACTATGAAATGACATAAAGTCATTATTTCGTTGTCCTTGTCATGAATTTTATCGTATTATGCTGGTTTTATTTATATCTTAAAAAGAAATTTTTTAATCTCTTTACGGTCCTTGGATAGGAATGTCCTTAAAGAATAACGCTCAGATTTTGTTAACTGATATAAGATATTTATATTTGCACCCTTGGAAGAACTGAATAGTTTATTTGTTCAGCCAAACACTAATTTATAAAAAAACGTGGATAGTTTAAGTTTTAAAACGATTTCGGTGTCCAGGTCAGCTTTGCAAAAGCGCTGGTTGGTCGTTGATGCAACCGACGAAAGCCTTGGCAGGCTTGCCTCTAGCGTTGCTAAAATTATAAGAGGAAAGCACAAGAGTTCTTTCACGCCCCATATTAATTGCGGGGATCATGTAATTGTCATCAATGCCGAAAAAATCGGCCTTAAGGGAAATAACTGGGAAGTTAAAGAATACATTCGTTATACAGGTTATCCCGGTGGTCAGCGCTTTACGAGCGCTCGCGAGCAATTGATTAAAGACCCTCGTATCATTATAGAAAAAGCTGTTAAAGGTATGTTACCAAAAAATCGTTTAGGAAATCAGATTTCCAAAAATCTTCACGTACATACGGGCTCTAATCACGGGCATGAAGCTCAGAAACCTGTAGTGTTCAACTTTACTAAAAAGCATTAATTGATATGGAAATTTTTCACACCATAGGAAGAAGAAAAAACTCAGTAGCGCGTTTGTACTTAGCTCCGGGGGAAGGAAAAATAACTATTAACCAGAGGGATTATAATGATTACTTTCCACAAGAACTTCTTAAGTATAAAATCCTTCAGCCTTTTTCACTTACTGAAAGTATCGACAAATTTGACCTGAGGGTCCGCGTTTGCGGAGGAGGGGTCAACGGACAAGCCGAGGCTATACGTTTGGCCATTTCTCGCGCGCTTTGTAATTTGGATACAAATCACAGAGCTCTATTGAAACCTGAAGGTTTTCTTACTCGTGATCCGAGAAAAGTAGAACGTAAAAAATTCGGAAGAAAGAAAGCACGCAAGAGATTCCAGTTCTCTAAACGTTAAATTATTTAATTGAAATTTATCAATAATAAAAAGAAAACCTAATTGGTTTAGCGTCCAAACCTTAACCCGTTTTGCGGTTGATTTGCTAGTCTGAAATAAGACGCAGGAACTTAAACTAATTTATAAATTAAATGTCAAAAGCAAGTATTCAAGAGTTACTAAAAGCGGATGTCCACTTTGGGCATTTATCACGAAAATGGTGTAACCACATGGCTCCGTATATCTATATGGAGAAAGATGGAATTCATATTATAGACCTTTACAAAACTTCAGTAAAGCTACAAGAAGCTTGTAAAGCCATAGAGGGTATTGTCGCTTCAGGTAAGAAAATGCTTTTTGTAGCTACAAAAAAGCAAGCTAGAGAAATAGTTGCGGAGACTTCTGAGAAGAACAATATGCCTTATGTCACTGAGCGTTGGCTGGGTGGTTTGCTCACTAATTTCGTTACCATTCGTAAGGCAGCTCGCAAACTCAACACAATTGAGCGAAAAAAGAAAAGCGGCGCTTATGATTCTATATCAAAAAAAGAACTCTTAATGGTGGATCGCGCCAAGGCAAAACTTGAACGAAATATCGGATCGATTGCAGATATGACCCGCCTTCCGGCTGCTATTTTCATAGTAGATATCTTTCGTGAGAGCATTGCCCTTAGAGAAGCTCAAAAACTCAATATCCCCATCTTTGCCATGGTAGATACCAATTCTGATCCTAGGGAAGTGGATTACGCCATACCTGCTAATGATGACTCTTCAAAATCCATTGCGATTATTTTTAAATATTTAAGCGAAGCTATGGCTGAAGGACTTTCTTCGAGAAAAGCTGAGCGAGAAAAGCAAAAATCCGAAGTTAAAGAAAAAAATCAACCTGAAGAAGCCACAATTATAGAGAAAGAAACCTAGCAAGTTCAGGCAATCTCTGGTAAAGAATAATATATTGCTTTATATAAGACAAGCTTTGATTTTGTCTTAAAAATATCTATTAAAAATGTATCAGGTAACCGCTGACCAAGTAAATAAGTTAAGAAAAAAGACCGGCTCTGGCATAATGGATTGTAAAAAAGCCCTTACGGAAGTCCAGGGTGATTTTGACAAGGCTATTGATTTACTTCGCAAAAAAGGTCAAAAGATCGCGATGAACCGCTCTGATCGTGAGGCTAATGAGGGTGCGCTTGTAGCTAAGGTAAATACAGCAGGAACAAAAGGTGTAATCGTAGGTTTGAATTGCGAGACGGATTTTGTCGCCAAAAACGATAATTTTACAAAACTAGCTCATGAGCTGGCTGAAAAAGCTCTTATCTATAAAGATAAAGAAGAATTTTTAGAAGCTCCTATAGGAGCTATTACTGTCAAAGAAAAGCTTATCGAGCAAACCGGAGTGGTAGGGGAAAAGCTTGATCTAGGTACTTTTGAATTTCTTGAGTCTCCTTTTGTAGCTTCTTATACTCACCACGGAAATAAAATAGCTACATTAATAGGATTTTCAATAGCCCCTGAAGGGGTGGATCAAGTAGGTAAAGATTTGGCTATGCAGGTAGCTGCTATGAATCCCATGGCTTTAACTGAGGAAGACTTATCAGTCGATCTGATCGAAAAGGAAAAAGAAATCGCTAAGGAGCAATTGCGTAAAGAAGGTAAGCCCGAAAATATGCTTGAGAATATCGCTCAGGGAAAGTTAAAGAAATTTTATTCTGAAAATACCCTTATCCATCAGTCCTTTATCAAGGATCAAAAATTATCTGTCGCAACTTACTTAAAAAATTTTGATACCAGTATTCGCATTACTGCCTATAGAAGAGTAGCCCTGTAGGTTTCATATACGATCTAAATAAAAAAACTAACTTTATAGGAAAGTTAGTTTTTTTATTGCTGCTTTGGAAAGCCCTTTGTTTTATAAATCGCTACTTTTTTCCGTTATCTCTATAGATGATTATAGTTTCATCCTGAAGTTCTAGATGCGAAGTGATGTAAATTCTTATATTCTTCCAATCCCTAAGCCATAAAAGCTGTGGCACATAGCCATCAGTGCTGATGCAATCCTCTGCTATTACCGAGACAGAAAGGATGTTGTTTTGTACAGGATAGCCGATTTATGGCTTATGGTAAGGCCGTATGTTTTTTTCATTTTTCTTATCCTCTTTGAATTTTCTGTACTTTCCCGAAGTAGCTATGA
Organism: Bacteroidetes bacterium endosymbiont of Geopemphigus sp.; assembly: GCF_002904345.1. GTDB lineage: Bacteria > Bacteroidota > Bacteroidia > Flavobacteriales > Blattabacteriaceae > GSPS2-BC2016. The sequence goes on along the minus strand of NZ_PEIH01000005.1, from coordinate 533,026 downwards.
TTTTATCTTCAAGAGAAAATTTGAAAAAAAATTTTCTCCAGTGGTTCATTTTCCAGAGGTTTTTCAATACCTACTTGCCAGATTTTTCCCTTTTATTTTTTTCTCTTGGCCTGATTTCTCTTCTAATATCAATTATATAATTAAGAACACCTTTTTATTCCAGATAATTTCCAACGACATCTACCACATACCCCTTAAGCTATAGCGTTACAATCTAAAAAACACCTTTTGAATTGTAAACTTTACCGTTTTTAACAAGCACTTTTTTCAGATCTGTTTTTTTCATCAGCGATTTTACCATTAAAGAATCCAGCAATCCATCTGCTCCAGGCTTCGGACCGAAGCCCCATAGGTTAACCAAAAAGCACCTCTAGAGTTTTTGTGAATCTCTCGGGTTTTATTTAGAATAATCTGAAAATGTTTATTCATCTCTATTGGTGAATTCCCTTCATTAAATTTTGATATATCAGATTCGGGCGTGTAGATTGAAAACGTCAGAATCATCTCTTCAAATAGCAAATTTATAGAAGTAGCATAATTTTCTGTGCCTCTATATTTGATGTGATAGTAAGTGCCGAAGACTTTTCCTTTGAGTTCAATGCTCTCTGATTTTCCTCGCAGGAGGAAAAAATCAGAGAGCTTGCATAACATAAAGCTGAGCATATTTATAAATATGGCTGTATAATTTTGATTTTAAAGCCTAATGTACACCATCAATTTTGCACTACTTTTCTGTGATTTAATTTGATAAATTAAAGTGGAGATAAGAATAAATAAAAACATAGGATGTAATAGGAATCTTCTTATGTAAAATCCAGCTTTAAAACCTTTGTTAAAATGAGTATCTATATAATAAGTATTATATGGGCATAGATATAAGAAACATGCAAGTGTAAAAGACCAAAAAAAACATATAATCTCTGCGAAGGAAAAGCAAGTAAATTATTCTTATGGAAAACGAGCTATTGAGAAGGTATCGCAAGCTTATGGAGATAAGATGCCTTGAAAGATCAATATCGGGAAAACTTTTTGCTGATCAGAAATGTTTAAAACAAATAATCAATGAATCAAAAATATATTCATATCTTCTTGCTAAAATCAAATAAATAAATAACTTATTAGTAGTTTTCTATACACATGGATATTATTTTTTCGCTTTTAAAAAAAATAATCCATACTATTATTAAAGTAAGAGTACTTCCATAAATAAGAGAAGGAAATAAGTAATCATGTGAGATCTCTTGATATTCACTATAATAGAAATATATACAATTTAGCAGACCAATTCTCACTATATTGAGTAGATGAATAAAAATTATGCCTATTAATGCAAAAGCCAGGGTTCTGAGCTAGCTCGATGAGAAGGCGAATACAAAAGATATAAACAGAATTATAATTGATATTTAGTTACATCTTTCGGTAATTACGCTTTTAATCTTTTCGTTTACAGCTACTTTTGGCCAGAGAGTTTTTTAGTAGAAAAACTACTTCTGTAGATATCCCTAAAAAATGTATGCTATCCCTCGTTACTTCCATAGTAAAAAGATCTTCTATTCTTCGACCCTCTTTGTAATAAGACAGATATTTTGTATAAAAAAATTTTAATACAATACAAACTAAAATGTATTTAAATATAACGAAAAAGGTTTAAATATATACATTAAATTTTAAATCCATGTAATATTAACAATATAAATACTATTGGGAAAAATCTTTTTATAAAAGAGCTAAATTTGCCTTAGCTTTAGTACAGTAAGTCATTTATGAAAAAACTCTTATTAATAATTCTCGATGGCTGGGGTATTCCACAGGATGCTTCAGTATCTGCGATATCTTGCGCACAGACTCCTTTTGTGGATGCTTGTTATGATAAATATCCAAATACCCAAATTCAAGCTTCAGGTCTTGCCGTGGGACTTCCTCAGGGGCAGATAGGCAATTCCGAAGTAGGACATATGAATTTAGGAGCAGGTCGCGTGGTTTATCAAAATCTGGTTAAGATCAACAGAGCGATAGAAGATGGTTCACTTGCTCAAAATATCACGCTTCAAAGAGCTTTTCAATACGCTAAGATAAACGCTAAAAAAATACATTTTACGGGCTTACTCTCCGATGGAGGGGTGCATTCCCATATCCAGCATCTTTTTGCATTATTAGACGCTGCTTACGCAAGTGGCTTAGAAGATGTTTTTGTCCATGCCTTTACCGATGGTCGCGATACTGATCCGATGGGAGGTAAATCTTATTTAACACAACTGCTTAAACACTTTAAAAAATCTACAGGGCAGCTAGCAACGGTAACGGGACGTTATTACGCCATGGATCGTGACCAACGCTGGGATCGAGTAAAAAAAGCTTATGATGTGATGACAAGAAGCATTGGGCAAAAAAGTACAGATGTAGTTAAATCTTTTGAGGATTCCTATACCAAAGGATTTACCGATGAATTTATTGAGCCTATTGTCATGACTGACGCTAAAGGAGAGGCCATAGCGAAAATGACCTCGGGAGATGTGGTTATCTGTTTTAATTTCCGCACCGACCGCGGAAGGCAAATCACCGAGGCGCTTACCCAGAGAGATTTTCCTGAAGAAAATATGAGCAGATTGAATCTGTATTATGTAACGATGACGTCTTATGATCACAGCTTTAAGAATGTAGAGATACTCTTCCAGGAGGAAGATCTCCGCGATACTCTGGGGGAAATTCTTGAAAAACATGCTAAAAAGCAGATTCGCATAGCTGAAACGGAAAAATATCCACATGTGACTTTCTTTTTTTCCGGAGGTCGCGAAAAACCCTTTAAGGACGAGAAACGTATCCTTTGTTCATCACCCAAGGTAGCCACTTACGACTTGCAGCCCGAAATGAGCGCAACTCAGTTATGTGATAAGATTATACCGGAGCTCAATAAAAAAGAAGCAGATTTTATCTGCCTAAATTTTGCCAATCCCGATATGGTAGGTCATACGGGTGTGATGCAAGCAACTGTAAGGGCCTGTGAAGTGGTTGATAGCTGCGCGCACGCAGTTTGCGAGGCGGCAATGGCTAATGATTATGCCGTAATTATGCTGGCTGATCATGGTAACGCAGAGTATATGATCAACCCCGACGGGACTCCTAATACAGCGCATACTACCAATGAAGTTCCTTGTTTTTTTATGCATAAAAACACCCATCCTGCTCTTAATAAAGGAAAATTAGGAGATATAGCGCCAACTATCCTTGATTGGATGGACCTTGCGCAACCTCTTGTAATGACCGGAGTTTCTCTGTTTTCAAAATAAATAGCTTATGGAAGCCAAAATTATTTCTGTGAACTTTGACGAAACCATCGTTGAAGATGCCTACCCCGTTATCGGTAATTTGCCTTTGATACGCTTAAGAAACTTGAACAAGAGGGCTACAACTTATCTTCTGAACCTGTTGCAGCGGAAAATCGCTGGAAGACGATATAGTCTTTTGCAGAAAGAAACGGACTGACTTTTATACCGTTAATGATAGCTTTGAAAATGAATCTTATAATTTCGCGGAAAGCAGCGGTAAGATCCAGGCTGATATTTTTATCGATGATAGAAATCTTGGAGGTTTTCCCGGATGAGGGGGCTGTTTATCAGATTATTAAAAACCGTGCGGCCATAAAAGTGATTTATTCTTTGAGTCCTGAGTTAGTTCCTCAAATGAAAAGAGGATTTTTTAAATGGTTCGCCCGATGATTTGTTTAAAAAACGCAGATGAAATTTCCTTAATCAGAGAAAGCGCTCAGTTGGTTTCCAAAACCCTTGGTATGCTGGCTTCGGAAATCCGGCCGGGTATTGACACTCTTTATTTAGATCTTATGGCAGAGGCGTTCATACGCGATCATGGCGGTATACCCGGTTTTTTAGGGCTTTACAATTTTCCTAATACCCTTTGTATATCGCCTAATGAGCAAGTGGTACACGGGATTCCTAATGATAAAGTTCTGCGTGAGGGAGATATTGTCTCCATAGACTGTGGTGTGTTGATGAATGATTATTATGGCGATCACGCTTATACTTTTGAGGTAGGTGAAGTGAAACCTGAGATAAAAGAATTGTTAAAAGCTACAAAAGATTCTCTTTATATCGGAATAAACGCTTGCAGGAAAGGTCATCGCACGGGCGATATTGGTTATGCCATCCAAAATCATGTGGAACAATATGGTTACGGCGTGGTGCGCGAACTTGTGGGACATGGGCTTGGTAAGCAGATGCATGAAGATCCTCAAATACCCAATTATGGAAGCAAAGGTCATGGAATGAAGCTCGCTGAAGGGATGGTATTGGCTATTGAACCCATGATCAATCAAGGTACTCATAGGGTGAGATTTCATAAAGACGGCTGGACGGTTACTACCGCCGATAAAAAACCTTCCGCTCATTTTGAGCATGACGTGGCTATAGCAGAAGGAAAGCCGATTTTGCTTTCTACTTTTGATTATATCTATAAAGCTCTGGGTATTTCCTCAAAAGAGGAAGCACCTTTTTTACCTCAGTGAATTCTTATGAATAAGGTTTAAAACGAATAACGAAGGGCAATCTTATTTTTTAAACGCTCCTCTCGCTGTGCCTTCTAGTTCATTTTATTGCACGCAAAGCCAATTCATATGATCTTTTATTATTTTAAGGCAAACTCCTATATAAACTTCATATAAGCAAGAGTTTAAATACTTTTTACTCTTTGTCCAGGGATGTAAGCATTTTTGTCTTTTATCACCCGCTGGTTTTTCTATCGAACGCTGATGACTCTTATAGATTCAAAAATCTCATTTTAATTCAAGGTTTTTTTATTATTTTGTATGACGCTCTAAGCGTTTATTGTATTTACTACTTTAGATTCAAAGTATCGATAGAAAGCCTTTACAAAAACCTGAGCCTTTGCTAGAAAAAGATGAATAGCGCCCCCTGAAGAAGAAAGGTAAACTTATGTCCTTTAAGATATAATATATCAAAGAACTCAGTAAAAAACGACGCATCTATTGAACAAATCGACATATCTGCTCTTGAGCACGTCAAGGAAGAGCAATAAGAAGCGCTAACGACAGTTAAACAAACCAAAATATTACCCGCATCAGGACGAAACGCGATACAACATGACCACTCCGGTCGTAAAAAGCTCTTCTTCACATAAAAGCATAATTGCCTTAGAGTATAATTAATAAAAAACACCTTTTTCTTTTAAAAATATTTTATTTGAGATAATACGTTATTATAAAAATAATAGGTGATTTATATGATATTGATAAATAATAATGAATATATTATTTAAGTCATTGTTTTATAAATTTTATAATAATGATTATCAAATTTTTTATATGTACTTCCCTCAGAATTTACACAGTCTTTTTCTGTGTAGTTTACTAACTAGTAACTAAATTATAGAGAGATATTTGATTTAGCTTAAAATCAATATTTATGAAAAGGGCGGATTTGCCCGCGCGCTTGCTTTTGAGAGAGAATTTCAATTCGTCTTTACTATTAGCAATAGTAATGATTGCCCTTGTGTCATTTCTGTAAAATCCGATGGGTTTAATTTTAGTCTGACACCTGGGACTGAATATGATGCGGGTCACTATTCTAAAGGTCCTAATCTCAACTTTAACACGTAATATACTATAGATACGATCCAAAGTTTATAAAGCTGATAATACTTGTTGAAGTAAAAAATTCACACTATTTTAGTATTAATTTTTTTGTTATTATAAAATAATACTACATTTTCTAACCAAAACGTATTAACTTTTATGAAAAGAATAATCACTTATTTATCTTCGTGCTCTCTTTTTGCAACAAATGCGCTCAAAGCGCAAGAGATTACCCCTTTTAAAAACTCTCTTGAGAGAAGTAAACTTAATTTCGGGATTAAGGCAGGGGAAGGTATCGCGGGTATTTCAAATTTTGATAAGGTGATTTTTCCCACTCTTCTAAAGTTTAAAGATTTTACTACAGATAAGAAAGAAAAAATTAAAAATATTTAGAAAAATTTTAAAAAAATTAATAAGTTGAAAACTTTATCTACTTTTTCATACACCGCCGGAATGTATGGAGGCTATAGATTTAATGATTCCCTTTCTCTGCAAAAAGAATTGATCTATTCTAAACAATGAGTGAATATTAAACATACAGAACTTGGAGGTAAACTTTCTATAATAATCTCTTATACTAACATACCCATCCTGGTGCAGGATACCTTTTCCGAAGGAATTTATATAGAAAGCCTGGTCCAAAATTCGGTTTTCTTTCCAGTAAGAGTCTTGATAATTCCGAAGATGGTTTAGAAAAAAAAAGTTAATAATCATTTTAAAAACAATCTTAACCTTAATAAATTTGACCCTATGTTAGCCCTAGGGGCAGGTTATCATTTTAATGATAGATGGAACTCTAATCTTCGTTATACATAATACCTGGGTAAGGTAGCAAAAGACATAAAAGAATCCACTAAAAACTCTCAATTTTAAGTAGGTGTAGATCATACGTTTTAAAATAGATTTCCGATATTTTACGAAAACTTCTTAAAAAGCTTCGGGAATAATCCCAGGTTTTTTTTTATTTCTGTATGGTAATAGTATTTATTTTTTTCTTATATATAAAGACAAAAAATTTGTAAATTCATTAAAACAAAAATCAAAATATCCTATGGAGTTATCAGGGCAGATGAGAATGGAGGTTATATAGATAACTTTCCCTGAGCTTATCGAGCGTGATTTCGATCAGATATAAACGTTCTTATGTAAAAAAGCTCAAAGTATCATAAGGAGTTAAACAGATAAACCCTGATGAGTTTCAGATGGTATGCTTCTTTGCTGCTCAAACAGTGGGTCAAAAACCTTAGATCTTAAAGGGTACTTACAGGCGGACTGATTTCACACATATCAACTTAAAAAACGGAAGTGCTTTAACAAGGATGAGAAGCTTTTAGCAAGAGTCAGTGTTTTATATACTAATAAAAATTTAACTAATGATATCTCAGAATTAATATGAATTTTATTTAATAAATAATATAATTATATGTAAAATAATTAAAATAAATATTAAATACTATATTAAAAATATATTATATGATATAGTTATCTGCTTATCACTTATAACTAGGTATGCTCTTCCTTATTGCGTTTTGGAGTAAAATTTTTCTCATAAAGAGCGTGTTGATTCAGTGAATTGTTGACTTCTGATAGAAGGAATGCCAGATGATTGTATTCATTTGCCTAATTATACTAACGAACTTTATATCGATTTTTCATTAAAATCCGATATAAATGATAAATGTAAATAAAGAGAAGAATTTGGTTTCATCAGGATCTCTGGAATGGTAATACAAAAGTCGTTAAATTCCTCATAACAAAAGCTCTCGATGTAAATGCTAAAGATAAGAGTGGTTACATCCAGCTTCATTGAGCAGCTATTAATCTTGCTAATGTTAATAATGCATAAAGAGGCAGTTAAGCTTATCCTAGTAAAGGGCCCCGTATAAGCTAAAGATGGGAACACTTTGTTTCATTATATTGTTTAAAATAGGAAAACAAAGACTCTTAAACTTCTTATAGCAAAAAGAACCAAAGTAAGACCTAGAAGATCATAATGTTCAAACTCTACTTTATTCAGTAGTTTTTAGGGACAATACAGAAGTTGTCAAGCTTCTTACAGCTAAAAGGGGGTAGATTGTGAATGCTAAATATTTGATGGGAGAACCTCGCTTCATGTGTCTATCCCTATACAAGGGTTATCAATTCTCTTATAAATGCAGGCGTTAAGGTAGAGTTCAAAGATAATTGAGCTAAATGGTTTGATAAGAATGGAAATCATAGAGAGGTTATGAACCTATTTAAGATTGCTCGAGCGAGAAAACCAAAGATGATAAAGAAAAGCCCCATTTGATTTAGCTCACTTTAAGTAGATTTTAAAAAATAGCTTGAACCATATAAAGATTCGCCTACTGCTATAAAAATTATCAGATAAATATATTTATTATAGACTAAAGCCGCCCTTTTGTAGGGCTGCTTCTAGAGCCTATTGGCATAGTTGAAAAGTTTTTTAAAAGAAAAATTTATGACACAGGAAAGGCCTCGGTTGAAGATTTCTAGCAACTTTATAAAGAATTTAAATCAAATAGGTTTTTTTTACAGAAAAAAAAACATAGCTTAGCACCCTAATTTATCTAAATTGAGTTTTCCTAAGATAAGCTTTTATGCCAACGATACAACAGTTAATAAGAAAAGGAAGAGAAGTTTTTAAAAAAAAGAGCAAATCTGCAGCCCTTGACTCCTGTCCACAACGCAGAGGCGTATGTACACGTGTTTATACAACCACTCCAAAAAAGCCCAACTCGGCGATGCGTAAAGTTGCGCGGGTACGCCTAACCAATGGAAAGGAAGTGAATGCCTATATTCCCGGGGAAGGTCATAACCTGCAAGAGCACTCTATTGTTTTGATCCGCGGTGGAAGAGTAAAAGATTTACCCGGAGTACGTTACCATATATTGCGTGGAGCTATGGATACCGCGGGTGTTCAGGGACGTAAACAAGCGCGTAGTAAATATGGAGCGAAACGTCCAAAAGATAAAAAATAGCCTTAATAGCAACACGAAGTTATGAGAAAAGCCAAAGCGCAGAAAAGACCTTTACTTCCCGATCCAAAATTTAACGACACTCTGGTTACTCGTTTTGCCAATAATTTGATGAGAAATGGCAAAAAAATATTGGCGTATACCATATTTTACGACGCTATGGAAAGAGTAAAAGAGCGCAACGAGGATAAGGAAAAAAGCGAACTTGAAATTTGGAAGCTAGCGCTAAGCAATATTATGCCTCATGTTGAGGTCAGGAGTCGACGTGTGGGAGGAGCCACTTTTCAGATTCCCATGCAAATTCGTCCTGATAGAAAAATATTTATGGCCATGAAATGGCTTATACTTTATGCGCGTCGCAGAAAGGAGAAAAGCATGGCGTTAAAACTTGCTTCTGAGATCCTTGCGGCAGCTAAAGAAGAAGGAGCGGCGGTAAAAAAACGTGTGGATACTCATAAAATGGCAGAATCGAACAAAGCCTTCTCACATTTCAGGTTCTGATCATGGCAAAAGATTTAAAATTCACTCGGAATATAGGTATAGCCGCCCATATTGACGCGGGTAAGACTACTACTACTGAGCGCATTCTTTTTTATACAGGTATTACCTATAAGATAGGTGAGGTACATGATGGCGCCGCCACCATGGATTGGATGGCTCAGGAGCAGGAGCGCGGAATTACCATTACCGCAGCCGCCACTCGTTGTGAATGGGACTATGTTAAGGACAAATACAACATTAATATTATAGATACGCCCGGGCATGTTGACTTCACTGTAGAGGTGGAGAGATCTTTGCGTGTTCTTGATGGTATGGTTGCGCTTTTCAGCGCTGTGGATGGTGTGGAGCCTCAATCGGAAACCGTATGGCGTCAGGCTGATAAATATGGTGTTCCGAGGATAGGTTTTGTTAATAAAATGGATCGTCAGGGGGCAGACTTTTTCAATGTCTCTCGTCAGGTTAAAGAAATGCTTGGGGGAAATCCTTTGCTTCTGCAAGTTCCTATAGGTAACGAGGCAGATTTTAAAGGCGTGGTAGACCTTATCTCCAATCAAGCCATCATATGGAATGAAGATGATTATGGAATGACTTATCAGACCGTTGCCATTCCTTCAGATCTTCAAGAAACCGTTGCTGAATATCGTGGAAAACTCATTGAGGCTGTTGCGGAATATGATGATAGTCTTATGGAGAAATTCTTTGAAGATCCGGACTCAATTTCTGAAGATGGGTTGATTGAAGCTTTAAGAAAGGCTACTGTTCAGATGAAGGTGATTCCCATGCTTTGCGGATCCTCCTTTAAAAATAAAGGTGTACAAGCTATGCTGGATGCAGTATGTCGCTATCTTCCTTCTCCTTTGGATGTAGAAGGCATTGTTGGAATGAATCCTAAAACCGAGAGTCAGGAAAAAAGAAAACCTAGTGAAAACGAACCTTTTGCTGCTTTGGCTTTTAAGATTGCTACAGATCCTTTCGTAGGGCGTCTGGCATTTTTTCGCGTTTATTCCGGAAAACTCCATGCGGGCTCTTACGTACTTAATACACGCTCGGATAGTAAGGAGAGGATTTCACGTATTTATCAAATGCATGCCAATAAGCAAAATCCCATCGATACTATTCAAGCTGGTGATATTGGGGCTGCTGTAGGATTTAAAGATATTAAAACCGGCGATACTCTTTGTGATGAAAAGAAACCTATCGTTTTAGAGAGCATGTCCTTTCCGGATCCGGTAATAGGTTTAGCGGTAGAGCCTAAATCTAAGGTTGATATTGATAAGATGAGTATGGCTCTTTCGAAACTTTCCGAAGAAGACCCTACAGTTCAGGTACGTACGGATGAGGCCAGTGGACAAACCATTCTATCGGGAATGGGTGAGCTCCATCTTGAAATCATCATCGATCGTATGAAAAGGGAGTTCAAGGTAGAAGTGAATCAAGGAAAGCCTCAGGTAGAATACAAAGAAGCGCTTACTACAGAATATCAACATAGAGAAGTCTATAAAAAACAAACCGGAGGTCGGGGTAAATTTGCGGATATCCTATTTAGGATTGAACCAGCTCAAGAAGATAAGAATTCTCTGGAGTTTGTCAACGCTATAAAAGGGGGAAATATTCCAAAGGAATTCATTCCCTCTGTAGAAAAGGGTTTTAAGCAAGCGATGAAAAGCGGACCACTGGCAGGCTATGAAATCGATGCAATGAAGGTCACTTTATTAGATGGTTCCTATCACCCTGTGGATTCCGATCAATTATCGTTCGAACTGGCAGCAAAGATTGGCTTTAAGGAGGCGGCAAAGAAAGCCAAGCCTGTGTTGCTTGAACCTATTATGAAGCTTGAGGTGGTCACTCCGGAAGAAAATATGGGAGATGTTGTAGGTGATTTGAATCGTCGGCGTGGTGTAGTACAAGGTATGGATGATCGTAACAAGGCTAAAATAATTAAAGGGCAGGTTCCTTTAGCTGAGATGTTCGGTTATGTGACTACTTTGCGTACGCTCTCATCAGGACGTGCCACCTCTACAATGGAATTTTCCCATTATGAAGGAGCTCCACAAAATGTCGCTGAAGGAATTATAGCTAAGGTAAAAGGTACTAATGTTTAAGTTAAATCACACTGATTAAAGATGAGTCAGAAAATTAGAATAAAATTAAAATCATACGACTACAATTTAGTGGATAAATCCGCAGATAAGATCGTAAGGTCTGTCAAACCTACGGGAGCTGTGGTAAATGGTCCCATATGTTTACCTACACATAGGCAGATATTTACCGTTTTGCGTTCACCTCACGTCAATAAAAAATCTCGTGACCAATATGAACTGCTTACCCACAAAAGATTGTTGGATATTTATAGTTGCTCATCTAAAACCGTTGATGCTCTTATGAAATTAGAGCTTCCCAGTGGTGTAGAAGTTGAGATAAAAGTATAGTGTGATATATAATTTTAGTATTAATGTCAGGTATTATAGGAAAAAAAATTGGTATGACCAGCCTTTTTGACGAAAATGGAAAAAATATTCCATGTACGGTCATTCAAGCGGGTCCATGTTCGGTTCTGCAGATCAGAACCCTTAAGAAAGATGGATATTCTTCCGTTCAGTTGGGTTTTGATGATAAAAAAGAAAAAAATACCCCTAAACCGCTTCAAGGACACTTCAAAAAAGCCGGTGTCTCGCCTAAAAGGAAGCTGGTAGAATTTTATGGAGATTTTGTCAATAATTTAAAATTGGGAGATCAGTTGGATGTGAATCTTTTCTCAGAAGGAGAATTTGTAGACATAACGGGTCTTTCCAAAGGAAAAGGCTTTCAAGGTGTAGTTAAGCGGCATGGTTTTTCGGGTGTGGGAGAACGTACTCATGGGCAGCACAATCGTTTAAGAGCTCCTGGTTCTATCGGTGCTGGTTCGGATCCTTCACGTGTATTTAAAGGCATGCGTATGGGGGGGAGAATGGGAGCTCAAAACGTTACTGTTCAAAATCTTAGAGTGTTAAAAGTAGATTTTGGTCATAATATTATCATTGTGAAAGGCGCTGTACCTGGCCATAACCATACATATTTAACAATCAGAAGATGGAAGTAGCTGTATTCGATAGTAAAGGTAAAGCCACCGGTCGTAATGTATTATTAGATGCCTCTATTTTTGAGGTTGAGCCTCACGATCATGTGGTATACCTAGAAATTAAAAGATATCTTGCCTCTCAACGCCAGGGAACTCATAAAGCTAAAGAGCGAAGTAAACTCTCGGGGAGTACCCGGAAATTGCATCGGCAAAAAGGAACAGGCGGGTCAAGAAAAGGAGACATAAATAATCCTTTATTCCGCGGAGGAGCCAGGGTATTCGGGCCAAAGCCGAGATCTTATGACCAGAAATTAAATAAATCTTCAAGAATGCTGGCCAAAAAATCTATTCTTAGTCAGAAGCTTAAAGATAATGCATTAAAAGTAGTAGAGGACTTTTCTTTTGAGCAACCTAAGACCAAAGATTTCGTAAATATGTTGCGTTCGCTTGAGTCGTATAATAAAAAAACATTGTTTGTTTTAGCGGAACTAAATAAAAGCCTATATTTGTCGTCCAGAAATTTACATGGCAAAAAAATCACAACTGTCAATGAATTAAGTAGTTATGACTTAATGAATGCCTCACATTTGATTTTTTCGGAGAGTGCTGTGAGAAAAATTCAGGAAAATCTAAAAAAATAAGACAGATATGCGCTTATTAATTGAGCCGATAATAACTGAAAAAGCTAATTCAGCTAGTGAGTTAAGAAACGTTTATACCTTTGTGGTAAGCCGCCAGTTCAATAAAGTGGAAATTAAAAAATCAATTCAGGCCCGTTATGGCGTCTCTGTAAAAAATGTCCGAACTATCATATATGCGCCTAAAACTATGCGACGAAATACAAAAAGTGGCGTCGTATGGGGTAAGTCTAATAAAACTAAGAGGGCATTGGTGGAATTGCGAGAAGGACAGTCAATAGATTTTTATGGTAATATTTAGTAGAGTTGTTCCATGTCAGTAAAAAAATTAAAACCCATCACTCCTGGTCAAAGGTTTAGAGTTGTTAATAAGTTTCAAGAACTTACCAGATCTTTTCCTGAAAAAACTCTTACTGTAGGTAAAGCTTCATCTGGCGGTCGAAATAACAAGGGAAAAATGACTATGCGCTACACTGGTGGCGGTCATAAAAGAAAGTATCGTATCATCGATTTTAAGAGAGATAAATCAGGGATACCTGCTGTAATTAAATCTATAGAATATGATCCCAATCGTTCGGCTTTTATATCCTTACTCTATTATGCCGACGGTGAAAAACGTTACACCATTGCGCAAAATGGGATTAAAGTTGGGCAGAAAATTATTTCCGGAGAGGCTGTTGCCCCTGAAGTTGGGAATGCTACTTTCTTAGGCGATATACCTTTAGGTACTATTATTTCGTGTATTGAACTTCAGCCTGGGCAAGGAGCGAAAATTGCCAGAAGTGCAGGTTCGTATGCACAACTCTCTGCAAGGGATGGTAAGTATGCTATTATCAAGTTACCCTCAGGGGAGAGCCGCATGATCTTAACTACCTGTATGGCTACCATAGGTTCGGTGTCTAATTCCGATCATCAACTGGAAGTTTCAGGAAAAGCTGGAAGAAGCCGTTGGTTGGGTATAAGGCCGCGTACCAGGGCGGTAGCGATGAATCCTGTCGATCATCCTATGGGTGGGGGTGAAGGGAGAGCTTCGGGTGGCCATCCGAGAAGTCGAAAAGGTATCCCTGCAAAAGGATACAAAACACGATCTGCGAAGAAAAGATCTGGAAAATACATAATGGAGGACAGAAGAAAATAATCATAAAGCATGGCACGTTCACTCAAAAAAGGCCCATATATACATTATAAGTTATACAAAAAAGTTCTTGCTAATTCTGAAGCGTCTAAAAAAAACGTCATAAAGACTTGGTCCAGAGCCTCGATGATTTCTCCGGATTTCGTTGGGCAGACTATAGCAGTTCATAATGGAAAGCAATTTATACCGGTGTACGTTACAGAAAATATGGTAGGGCATAAGCTCGGAGAGTTTTCCCCCACACGTACCTTTCGAGGTCATTCGGGCTCTAAAAACAAGGGTAAAAAATAAAAAATATAAGCTTGAATTGTTATGGGTTCACGAAAAAGAATATGCGCTGAGAATCGAAAGGAAGTTAAAAAACGTCTTGTCTTTGCTCAGTTAAATAATGTTCCTATCTCTCCTAGGAAAATGAGACTCGTTGCAGATTTGGTTCGAAATATGCAAGCTAATAAAGCATTAGCTGTGTTAAAATATAATAAGAAACACGCCTCTCTTCATTTGGAGAAACTTTTACTTTCTGTGCTTGCTAACTGGCAGTTTAAAAATGAAGGTAAAGATATTGAAGAAGCTGAATTATATATTCAAGAAATTAAAGTGGATGGCGCACGTATGATCAAGAGGATGCGTCCTGCGCCTCAGGGAAGAGGGCATAGAATCAGAAAACGCTCGAATCATGTAAGTGTTATTCTGGGAGATAGAAACGACGACTAATATATATGGGACAGAAAACAAATCCGATTGCCAATCGTCTTGGTATAGTAAGAGGCTGGGATTCCAATTGGTATGGAGGTAAAAATTATGGCGATAGAATCTTGGAAGACCACCAAGTGCGCAGGTATATTGAAGCGCGCCTTTCAAAGGCTAGTGTATCTCGAATTTACATAGAACGTACTTTAAAGTTAATTACTGTTACCATTACAACAGCTCGCCCTGGCGTTATTATTGGAAAAGGAGGCCAGGAAGTAGATAAGCTAAAGGAAGAACTTAAGAAAGTTACTGATAAAGAGGTTCAGATCAATATATTTGAAATACGCCATGCTGCTTTAGATCCACGTCTGGTAGCAAAAGATATCGCTCATCAAATATCTAATCGGGTGTCTTACAAGAAAGCTATTCGGGTGGCTATTTCTGACGCCAGACGTATGGATGCTGAGGGTATAAAGATACAAATAGCTGGCCGCTTGAATGGTGCAGAAATGGCTCGTAATGAGTCTTACAAAGAAGGTCGTATTCCTCTTTCTACGCTTCGCGCTGACATAGATTATTCAGTAGCTGAGGCACATACCACTTACGGTGTGATTGGTGTTAAAGTTTGGATTATGAAGGGAGAAATATATCAAAAACGAAGAGAATTATCTCCGCTACTAGGTTTGCAAAAAAAGCAAAAGTCTCCAATAAGGCCTATGCTGGAAAAAAGGAGAAAATAATTGTATAACTCATGTTACAGCCTAAAAAAACCAAATATAGAAAGCAGCAGAAAGGGCGTATGAAAGGAAATGCTACCAGAGGTTATAGTCTTTCTTTCGGTACCTTCGGTATAAAAACTCTAAAGTCAAGTTTTATAACAGCTCGTCAAATTGAGGCGGCGCGTGTCGCCGCCACGCGTTATATGAAAAGAGAAGGGCAATTATGGATTAATATTTATCCTGATAAACCTCTTACCAGAAAACCTCAAGAAGTGCGTATGGGAAAAGGTAAAGGAGCGGTGGAATTTTGGGCAGCCCCTGTAAAGCCCGGTCGAATTCTTTTTGAACTCAGTGAAGTGTCTTTAGAAGTGGCTAAAGAAGCATTGCGTCTTGCTGCTCAAAAATTACCTGTGAAAACAAGGTTTGTCGTGGCAAATGATTTTTTAAAAAATTGATTTTTTATAGAATGAAAATAACTGATATAAGGAATCTATCGATAGAAGAAATTAGACAAAAATTGAAAAATCAGACCACTGAATACGAACGTGCAAAATTTAGCCACAAAGTCTCTTCATTGCAAAATCCAATAAAACTTAGAAATAACAGAAGGCTTATAGCTCGTATATCTACTGTACTTCAGCAAAAATTAGAAGAAGCCGCTCAATGATTATGTTTTTATGAAAAGGACTTTAAGAAAAGAAAAAACAGGTATTGTTACAAGTAATAAGATGGATAAAACCATTATAGTAACGGAAAATAAGCGAGTTAAGCATCCTTCCTATGGAAAGGCTGTATCGAGAAGAAAAAAATATGCAGCACATGATGAGCAAAACAGCTGCAATGAAGGTGATATTGTTAAGTTGATGGAAACACGTCCCTTGAGCAAAAGCAAGCGTTGGAGATTGGTTGAGATAATAGAAAGAGCAAAATAGAAATATGTTACAGCAAGAATCTAGACTTAAAGTGGCAGATAATACAGGTGCCCGAGAGGTGCTGCTCATCCGCATACTTGGTGGTACCAGAAAACGCTATGCTTCGGTAGGTGATCAAATAGTAGTAACTGTGAAAGAGGCGATTCCTTCAGGGAACGTTAAGAAAGGACAGGTATCTAAGGCAGTTGTTGTACGTACTAAAAAACAAATCCGACGTAAAGATGGCTCCTATATATCGTTTGATGACAATGCTTGTGTCCTCATCAGTGCTACAGGAGAGGTCAGAGGTACTCGTATTTTTGGTCCTGTTCCTAGAGAGCTTAGAGATAAGGAGTACATGAAAATCATTTCACTCGCACCTGAGGTACTTTAATTATTTGATATCATGATAAAGATAAAAAAAGGAGACCAGGTGATAGTTTTAAGTGGAAACTATAAAGGATCGAAGGGTGAAGTGGTTAGTGTTTTACCTAAAAAAAATAAGGCTTTTGTAAAAGGAGTCAACCTCATTAAAAAACATACCAAACCTAATGCTCAAAATCCCCAGGGTGGGATCCTCGAAAAGGAGACTCCGATTGATTTATCAAAAATTGCTATTCTGGATCCAGATAGTAGTAGGCCCACACGTATAGGTTTTCAGATAAAAGAAGGCAAAAAGTTCCGTATAGCTAAACGCTCCGGAAAAGTATTGTCATAAGAAAAATAAAAAAGATGGTTTACTCGCCGAGAATAAAAAATTTATATAAGGATAAAGTGCCGGCTTTAATAGAAGAGTTTAAATATTCTTCTTCCATGCAAATTCCTCGACTTAAAAAAATTGTATTAAGTCAGGGCCTTGGTTCTGCTGTAGCTGATAAAAAAATTGTAGAATATGCTATTCAGGAAATGAGCGCTATTTCCGGTCAAAAAGCGGTACCTTGTCTTTCTAAACGTGATGAGGCTGGTTTTAAATTACGCAAGGACATGCCTATCGGTGTTAAAGTGACTTTGCGAAGAGATATAATGTTTGAATTCCTCGATCGTCTAATCACGGCAGCTTTGCCAAGGGTTCGGGATTTCAACGGAATTAATCCCAAAGGTTTTGATGGCCGTGGTAATTATAACATGGGGATTTCAGAGCAAATTATATTTCCAGAGATCTCCATTGATAAGATTAAGAAAATTTCTGGAATGGACATTACTTTTGTTACCTCGTCCAAGAGTGATAAAGAAGCGCTTTCATTGCTGAGGCATCTCGGGTTGCCTTTTAAAAAGAATTGATACATGGCTAAAGAATCTATGAAGGCGCGTGAGAAGAAGCGCCAAGAATTATGTAAAAAATACGCTAAAAAGCGCAACCAACTTAAGGAAGCGGGCGATTATGAATCGCTCCAAAAGCTTCCTAAAAATTCCTCACCTGTTCGTTTACACAATCGTTGTAAGCTTACGGGACGTCCAAGAGGATATATACGACGATTTGGTATTTCTCGTGTTTCTTTCAGAGAGCTCGTAAGTTTTGGTTTAATCCCTGGTTTGAAAAAATCTAGCTGGTAAGCTTTTTTACAATTTTATAACTATGTATACAGACACTATAGCTGATTTTTTGACACGTATCCGCAACGCTTCAAGCGCTGGTCATCGTGTAGTAGATATTCCTTCTTCAAGATTTAAAAAAGAAATCACTAAAATACTATTTGATCAGGGGTATATTTTATGTTACAAATTTGAGGAAACTGATTTTCCTCAGGGAAGAATTAAAATCGCTTTGAAGTATGACCGTAGAACACGTAAACCGATTATCAAATCTATCAAGCGTTTAAGCAGGCCTGGCTTAAGAAAATACAGCTCAGCTGATACTTTACCACGTATTTTGAATGGTCTGGGAATTGCAATTATTTCCACCTCTCAAGGGGTGATGACAGATAAACAGGCTCGTGAAAAAAACATTGGTGGTGAAGTTGTTTGTCATGTATATTAAAAATTGATTTATGTCAAGAATCGGAAAATTACCTGTTCCTATACCACATCCGGGAGTCGTTGTGGATTTGAAAGATGATATAGTAAGAATTAAAGGACCCTTGGGAGAATTGTCTCAACAATTATCTCCAAGGATCAATTTGGAATTGAATCAGGACCAGATTTTGCTCAAGAGAGTTTCTGAGAGTAAACAAGATAAGGCTATGCATGGTCTTTACCGATCGCTTATTAATAACATGATTATAGGAGTAAATCAGGGATTTACTAAAGAGTTAGAGTTAGTAGGTGTGGGATACAGGGCTACTGCTCAGGGCCAGATTCTGGAAATGACTTTGGGATTTTCTCATAACATTGTGATGGAATTGCCTTTAGAAATTAAACTTGAAACCAAAGCTGAGAAAGGAAAAAATCCTTTGATCATTCTTAGATCTTATGACAAGCAATTGATCGGCATGGTCGCTGCAAAGATTCGTTCTTTTAGAAAGCCTGAGCCTTATAAAGGTAAAGGTGTAAGATACGTAGGAGAATATATACGAAGGAAAGCAGGAAAATCCGCTTAAATCCATCAAAATGAATGTAAAAAGCAAAAGAAGAAAGAAGATCAAACAAAGTGTGCGAAAGAAAATTTTTGGCACCCCTGAGAGACCACGATTATCAGTATACAGAAGTAATAAAGGAATTTTTGCTCAAGTGATTGATGATGCTAATGGTCTTACGCTTATTTCATCTGCGAGTGAGGAGAAGGATTTAAAGATAAAAGCAAATAAGTCTGAAAAAGCTACATTAGTGGGTAAAAAACTAGGTGAAAAAGCTTCCAAAGCAGGGATAAAGCGTGTAATCTTTGATCGTAATGGTTACCTTTATCATGGTAGAATAAAGGCTTTAGCTGAGGCGGCCAGAGAAGCGGGATTGGAGTTCTGAGCGTATTACGAATAAATTATGTTGAGGTATAAAAATATAGAAAAAGTTAAGCCTACTGCGCTGGAAAAAAAAATTTCCAAGCTCATTGGTGTGGATAGAGTAGTTAAAGTTACCAAAGGAGGGAGAGATTTTAGTTATCGAGCTCTTGTAGTGGTTGGAAATGAAACAGGGGTAGTCGGGTATGGATCTGGAAAATCAAAAGATCTTTCTGAAGCCATCTCAAAAGCGGAAGAAGACGCTAAAAAAAAACTCCTCAGAATACCTACCTTCAATGGAAGTATTCCACATGAGCAAGAGGCACGTTATTCAGGTGCCTGTGTGTTTATGAGACCCGCCTCTCAAGGTACTGGTGTGATTGCAGGAGGCGCTGTACGTGCTGTTTTGGAGGTAGCTGGTATTCGTAATGTGCTTTCCAAGTCTAAAGGCTCTTCAAATGCTCATAATGTGGTCAAGGCAACCTTTAAGGCTCTCTTAAGTATGCGTGATTTAAAGAGTGTGGCCAAGGAAAGAGGTATAAGTATGCAGAAAATTTTTAAAGGTTAGATCATGAATAAGACCTCTGCTAAGATTAACATTAGGCAATTAAAAAGTATAATCAAATGTCCTAGAAAGCAAAAATTAACGCTTAAGGCTTTAGGATTGAGAAGAATTAATCATCAAGTTGAGCATATACCTACTCCACAAATACTTGGGATGATACGTAAAATAAAGCATCTTGTGCAAGTAGAGGAAATTTGAAAAAAATGAGATTAGAAAATCTAAAGCCTGCAGTTGGTTCTGTACAAAATCGAAAACGCCTCGGCAGGGGGCAAGCTTCTGGCAAAGGGGGTACTTCAACCAGAGGGCATAAAGGCGCGAAATCTCGTTCGGGAAATTCCGCGAAATTAGGATTTGAAGGTGGTCAAATGCCCTTACAACGTCGCGTTCCTAAATTCGGCTTCAAAAATATTCATCGAAAATCTTATACCAGTGTTAATATCGACGTTTTACAAGCTTTAGCAGAAAAAGGTAAAATTCAGAATGAGGTGAATTTAGAAATTCTCCAAAAATCCGGCTTGGTATCTAATAATGATTTAGTTAAGATTTTGGGTCGTGGTAAATTAACCTCAAAACTGAAGATTTCAGCTCATAAATTTAGTAAAGCTGCTACGAAAGCGATACAAAAAGCAGGTGGCGAAATCATTTCCCTGTAAAAGTTCTTTTTGATGAACCAATTTTTAAATACAATTAAAAATATCTGGAAGACAGAAGAGCTGCGGCGAAAAATAAGTATTACGCTTTTTCTTCTGTTGGTTTATCGTTTTGGCGCTTATGTGCCTTTAGCGGGAATCGACCCTCAAGAGATCAGTAATTTCATAGACAAGGTGAATCCTGGCGCAAAAGGTCTCATGCAAATTCTTTCCTCTTTTACAGGAGGTGCTTTTAATCGTGCCTCCATTCTGGCGCTTGGTATTATGCCTTATATTTCCGCTTCTATTGTCGTACAGCTTATGTGCCTTGCCTTGCCTTATTTGCAAAAAATCCAGAAAGAAGGAGAAAGTGGTCGCAAACAGATAAATCGTATTACTCGCTGGTTGACCATTGGAATATGTATGGTTCAGGCACCTGCTTATCTTACCATGCTCACTACAAAATTTTTGCCCTTCTCTTCTGTTCCTCAGGCTTATTTGCTGGATATTACCACTTCAGGTGGACGAGTTCTTTTTTGGGCAATATCTGTTTTATTGTTAACTGTAGGTACTTTGTTTTCTTTATGGCTTGGGGAGAAAATTACCGATAAGGGAATAGGCAATGGTATTTCATTGATCATTATGGCAGGTATTATAGCGCGCTTTCCCGAGTCTATAATTATGGAGATACGTAATCGTCTGGAAGTAGGAAATGGTGGTTTGATTTTTTTGTTTCTCGAATCCATGGTCTGGCTGCTCGTCATTTTATTTTCCATATTGATTATTCAAGCGGTTAGAAAGGTTCCTCTACAATATGTACGTCACACACAAGGAAATACTAGTAATTATATCAGATCTGTTAAACAATCAGCTCGTCAGTATATCCCTCTGAAAGTTACGGCAGCAGGAGTAATGCCAATTATATTTGCACAGGCTATCATGTTATTGCCTGCAGGTTTACTTACCTACGTTGGAAATGAAAAATTACAAACGTTTGGGAAAGTTTTTGAAGATATTTATGGTTTTTGGTATAATCTTGTATTTGCCACTCTTATTATATTGTTTACATTTTTTTATACGGCAATTACTATTCCTGTAAATCAAATGGCGGATGATCTAAAGAGAAACGAAGCACATATTCCAAAAATAAAGCCTGGAAAAGATACAGCTGATTTTCTGGATAATATTCTATCCAGAATTACACTTCCTGGATCAATTTTATTGGCTATTATAGCTATTCTTCCTTCTGTTACGATAAAATTTGGAGTAACTCAAGGTTTTGCACTTTTCTATGGAGGAACTTCATTGCTGATTATTGTTGGAGTAGTACTTGATACAGCTCAGCAAATCAACGCTTATTTGCTCAATCGCCATTACGACGGTCTAATGCAAGGTAAAAGAGCCATTAAAAAATGAATTTAAATTATGTCTAAAAAGCAAATAGAGAATAAAAAAAAACAAGGTTTTATAGAGAAAGATGCTATAATTATCGAGGCTTTGCCTAACGCGAGATTTCGTGCCGAGCTGGAAAACGGACACATTATCAATGCGCATATATCCGGAAAAATCAGAAAAAATTATATTAAAATCCTTCCAGGAGATAAAGTCCGTACGGAGATCTCCCCTTATGATTGGAATCAAGGCAGAGTAGTTTATAGATATTAAGTATATTACAATGAAGGTAAGAACATCTTTAAAAAAGAGAGGCACGGACTCCAAGATCGTCAGACGTAAAGGACGTCTGTTTGTCATTGACAAAAAAAATCCTAAGTTTAAACAAAGACAGGCATAATATATGGCAAGAATTTCAGGCGTAGATCTGCCGAAAAATAAAAGAGGTGTTATAGGGCTCACTTATATATATGGAATGGGAAAAAGTACAGCCGCAAAGGTGCTTTCACAAGCTGGTGTAATTCAGGATAAGAAAGTAAGCGACTGGACTGATGAAGAGATCAATAATATACGTAAAGCTATTCTTGAAAACATAAAAACCGAAGGAGAACTCCGCTCAGAATATCAACTTAATATCAAGCGTCTGATGGATATAGGTTGCTACAGGGGTATTCGTCATAGGGTTGGATTACCACTTAGAGGGCAAAAAACTAAGAATAACGCACGTACTAGGAAAGGCAGAAAAAAGACAGTGGCAAATAAGAAAAAAGCTACTAAGTAAAATCATAGATAAGTAAAAAAACATGGCAAAAACGACAGCGACGAAAAAACGAAAAGTTGAAGTTGATTTTATGGGTCAGGCACATATAAGTTCCTCTTTTAACAATATCATCATTACCTTGACGAATAACAAAGGCGATGCCATATGTTCGTGTTCTGCAGGACAAATGGGTTTTAAGGGATCCAAGAAAAACACGCCTTATGCCGCCCAACGCACTGCAGAAAAGGTTGCGGAAGAAGGATTCAACGCAGGCCTTAGAAAAGTAGATGTTATCATCAATGGTTGCGGTATTGGCAGGGAATCTGCGATTCGTTCCCTGAGTAAAGTTATTTCAGTAGTTAGCATTACTGATCGTACTCCTTTACCACATAATGGCTGTCGTCCACCTAAACGTAGGAGGGCTTAATTTTAATATTATAAAAGATATACTTCATGGCAAGATATACAGGACCTAAAACCAAAATTGCACGTAAATTTGGAGAAGCCATCTTCGGTGAAGATAAATATTTCGAACGCCGGAAATATACCCCTGGTCAGCATGGCAATAGCCGAAGACGTGGCAAACGTTCGGAATATGGTATTCAGCTTGCTGAGAAACAAAAACTAAAATACACCTATGGTGTTTTAGAGCGTCAGTGTAGAAAAATGTTTGAAAATGCTTTGAGAGTTAAAGGCAATACTGGCGAGGTTTTATTGCAGTTATTTGAGATGCGTCTGGATAATGTAGTTTACAGGCTAGGTCTTTCTACTTCTCGATCTGGTGCGCGTCAATTGGTATCTCATGGGCATTTAACTGTAAATGAGCGTAAGGTGAATATTCCTTCTTATTTGCTAAAGCCTGGAGATATAGTGATGATTCGCGAAAAATCAAAAAATCATCCGGCAATTCAAACTGCTTTGAACTCTTCCAGGAGGTCCATAGTTGAGTGGTTGGTTTGGAATGAGGAAAAACTCAGTGGAACCTTCCAATCTGTACCCGATAGAGTACATATTCCCGAAAATATTAATGAGCAGCTCATCGTTGAATGGTATTCCAAATAATTAAAAAAGAATCAGATATCCTATAATATGGCGATTTTAAATTTTGTACAGCCTGAAAAAGTAATAATGAAAAGAGCTACGGCTTGTGAGGGGACTTTCGAGTTTAGGCCTTTAGAGCCAGGCTTTGGGATTACCGTAGGGAATGGTCTCAGGCGTATTCTTCTTTCTTCTTTGGAAGGTTTTGCGATCAGCTCGGTCAAAATTGGAGGGGTAGATCATGAATTCTCCACGATAAAAGGGATAGTAGAAGATATCACTGAAATTATATTAAACTGCAAAAAAATTCGCTTTAAAAGGCAAATTGAAAACAGCGAAGGGGAAGTAGTAAACGCTTCTTTTAAAGAGCAAGAACGAATCACAGCTGGTGATCTTGGAAAATTTATTTCAGGATTTCAGATCCTGAATCCTGAGCTAGTTATTTGCAATAAAGAAAAGTTAACTCCTTTTACAATTACCTTTGTTATTGATAGAGGAAGGGGTTATGTTCCTGCTGAAGAAAATAAAAAATCTGAAGCTCCTATGGGTACCATTGCTATTGACGCCATATATACGCCAATAAAAAATGTTAAATACACTGTAGAAAACTACCGTCTCGAGCAAAAAACCGATTATGAAAAGCTTTCTTTGGAAATCAAAACAGACGGATCTATCCATCCCAAGGATGCGCTTACAGAAGCTTCAAATATTTTAATTCAGCATTTGGCTCTTTTTACAGATGAGCGCATTGCTCTAGAGAGTAATGAGCAGAAAAAAACAGAAGATTACGATGAAGAAGCATTGCATATGAGACAACTGCTTAATTCAAATTTGGCAGATCTTGGACTTTCGGTAAGAGCGCAGAATTGTCTGAAGTCTTCTGAAATCATTACACTTGGTCAACTCGTTAGCAAAACTGAAAATGATTTGAAGAAAGTCAGAAATTTTGGAATTAAGACCATGAATGAGATTAACGAACTTTTAGAAGTGAAAAGTTTACAACTTGGCATGGAGCTTTCAAAATATAAATTAGATAAAGAGTAAATCCACTACAATGAGACACGGAAGAAAAATAAATCACCTTAAGAGAACAGCAGCACATCGCAAAGCTATGTTATCTAATATGGCATGCTCCCTTATCATTAATGAACAAAAAAGAATCAATACTACTTTAGCTAAGGCCAAGGCACTTCAACGTTTCATAGAGCCTATTCTTACAAAAAGCAAAACTAACAGCACTCATTTCCGTCGCATGGTTTTTTCCTGTCTTCAGGACAAGTCAGTTATTTCAGAGCTTTTCATAAAGATAGCTCCTAAAATTACAGAGCGACCTGGAGGCTACACTCGTATTATCAAAACTGGCTCTCGGCTAGGAGATGGCGCAGAAAAAGCTTTAATAGAACTAGTAGATTTCAATGAAATCTACAATATTGAGAAATATAAAAAGAAGGCAACTCGTCGTCGTAGAACCTCAAAAAATGCGATGGAATCTTCAGTCCAGGCATCATCTTCTGAGGATAAACTAAAAGTTCTTCCTTCAGAGAACCATATTAAAGAACTCACTCACAAAACATCCCCTGAAGGCGAATGATTTTGTACTTCAAATAAGATAAAATAAAGGGATAGACTTTAAATAGTTCTGTCCTTTTTTAATTTAAAAATACTTTAAAAATGAGCACTATAAAGACCATTCATGCAAGACAAATTTTTGATTCAAGAGGCAATCCTACCATTGAAGTCGACCTTATTACCGATGAGGGAATTGTGGGAAGAGCGGCGGTTCCTTCAGGAGCTTCCACGGGTGAACATGAAGCGGTAGAATTACGTGATGGTGGAAAAGACTATTGTGGAAAGGGTGTGTTGAAAGCAGTGAGAAATGTTAATGGAGTATTGACCAATGAGCTTGTTGGTCATTGTGTATTCGATCAGTTTTCCCTGGATCGACGCATGATTGATCTTGATGGCACACCCAATAAAAGCAAATTGGGTGCAAATGCATTGCTGGGTGTTTCTTTAGCTGCTGCACAAGCTGCTGCATCTAGTGTGGGTTTACCGCTCTATAGATATTTAGGAGGTGTAAATGCTTGTACCATACCATTGCCAATGATGAATATTGTCAATGGAGGTGCACATTCCGATGCGCCTATTGCTTTTCAGGAATTCATGATTATGCCTGTGAAATTTGATAGCTTTTCTAAAGCATTAAAAGCAGGAACAGAAATTTTTCATCAGCTTAAAAAAATATTACATGACAGAAAGTTAAGTACCGCTGTAGGTGACGAAGGTGGCTTTGCGCCTGATTTTGAAGGAACTGAAGATGCGTTAGATACTATTTTGAAAGCTATTGAACAATCGGGATATCAACCTAAGAATCAGATCATGTTGGCACTTGATTGCGCTTCATCTGAGTTTTATAAAAACGGCGTATATGATTACACTTGCTTTGAGGGAAGTAAAGGCGCTAAGCGATCTTCAGAAGAGCAGACTGAATATTTGGCTGCTTTATGTGATAAATATCCTATACAATCTATTGAAGATGGTATGGATCAGAATGATTGGAAAGGATGGAAAATACTTACAGAGAAGATCGGCTCAAAAGTACAATTGGTAGGAGATGATCTTTTTGTTACCAATACAAAATTTCTCGAAAAAGGCATAAAAAAAGGTGTAGCTAATTCTATTCTTGTAAAAGTTAATCAAATAGGTACGCTTACTGAAACCATAGCAGCTATCAAAAAAGCTCAACATGCTGGATATACCGCGGTTATGTCTCATCGCTCAGGCGAGACGGAAGATCATATTATCGCAGATCTTTCTGTAGCATTCAATACCGGACAGATTAAAACTGGTTCGGCTTCTCGTTCGGACCGAATGGCTAAATATAACCAACTCTTGCGTATCGAAGAACAACTTGCCGAGGCGGCCTGCTATCCTCAATGGGAGTCCTTTAAAGGACGTATAAACAAATAGTATTTTTATACTTCTTAAATCCCAGACTTTGTCTGGGATTTTTTTATTAGGGTTTAAAAAATTATGTTTATACTATCAAATAAAATTTGAGAACAAATAAAATATGAGAAATGAAAAATGTATTGATATCTATAGATTTATCTGATTTTCCCGGAAAAATAATTGATCTATTCCATAGAATATCTACATATTATGAAAGCAAATACTTATGTGATTTACGTAGCACCCCTAAAGCCTGCTTATATAGTTCCGGACGTTGGATTTCAATATTTATCTAATGAGAGAGCGATGATAAGATTATGAAAGAGCGAAAAAAGCAACTTTTAAGGATGGTAGAAAAGATCAAAAATGCAGGCATAGAATGTGAGGGAATATTAAAAGAAGACATTCCATCGGATTTTATTCTCGAAGTGGTTATGGAAAAAATATTGACCTTATCATCATCGGATCACATGGACATGGTATACTCTATATCAAGCCCTGGTAGGGAGTGTCTATCATAGTGTGATAAAAGAAAGTCAAATTCCAATTTTGCTAGTTCCGGATAATTATATAAATAGTAAGTCAAAAGCTTAATTGTAATCATCAGTAAGCTTGATTAACTCTTTTACGATGAGTATTACCTGAGGCATAGCTTTGTCTACAGCTTCCAGCACTTCTTTATGGCTGACAGCTGAACTGATATCCGGACCGCCTAAGTCTGTAATTATCGAAAGCGCAAGAACGCGCATATCCATGTGCTTTGCGGCGATTACTTCAGGGACGGTACTCATACCTACAGCGTCTCCGCCTATATATCGGATCATTCCGTACTCGGCCGGCGTTTCAAAAGTTGGACCTTGCAAAGCTACATATACTCCCTTATGAATTATAATATTTTGCTCTCTTGCAATCTCTTCTGCTTTTTCAAGCATTTCTAAATCGTAAGGTTCATGCATATCAACAAAACGTGGTCCGTGTTTATCGATATTAGGTCCTATTAGAGGGTTTTGCATCATCATGTTGATGTGATCTCTGATCAACATAATATCGCCCACCTTAAAATTTGGATTTACCCCTCCAGAGGCATTCGATAAAATTAGTTTTTTTATACCAAGTTTTCTGAATATCCTAATCGGATAAACTACTTTAGACATGTTATGGCCCTCATAATAATGAAAACGGCCAGAGAGCGTCAGCACCTTTTTACCTTCTATTTCTCCAAAGATCAATTTACCGGAGTGCCCCTCTATAGTAGTTTGTGGAAAGTTAGGGATCTTATCGTAAGAAATAGTGATAGGGTTATTTATTTCGCAAGCCAGTTTTCCCAGGCCTGATCCTAAAACGATTCCGAATTCGGGGATTTCTCTTACGGTTTTCCTTATATAATCAACGGTCTCGTCTATGTGTTCATAATATTTTTCCAACTCTCGTAGTTGATCTGACATAATCTATAATTTTTTGATCGAAAGTATTTTTTCTATTTATTCTGGTAAAAATAGGAATATAAAATATACACTTAGCCCACGAGTTGATATCTCTTATGCGCATATAATCTTTTTCTGTTGTTAGAAAGCATTTTTCTCCGGCTAAATCTTTAAAAATCAGATTAATTTCTGAATAGTCTTTTGTTCGAAATTTATAATGATCAGGATAGGAAAGATGGATAAGTTGGCTGCATTTTTTCTTTAGAAATTTTACAAGCGGCTCAGATTGCTCAATACCTGTGATGAGTAACACTTGTTTTTTTTGCAATGTTGAAAGAGGTACTTCATTTTCATAATAATCTCTCAGATATTTGGCATATTGGATAAAGGAAAAAAAAACCTCTTGTTTTTTTTCAGGTTTTAATTTGTTAATAATCTCTTTTTGTAAAGATTCATCAAGTGTATCGGGACATTTAGTGATGATAATGATATGCGCGCGTTTTGCCTGACTTTTATCTTCACGTAAACGGCCCATTGGCAAGAGAGTATCCTCAGAATAAAGATGGTAAAAGCCCGTTAATAGTATATTTAAGCCTGCTTGGATGCGTCTATGTTGAAAAGCATCATCTAATAATACTATTTCAATGTTGTTCCTTATGCATAATTCTTTTATGCCGTGCACGCGATCTTCGTCGACAGCTACACTGATTTGATGTCCAAACTTTTTAAAATATTGTAAAGGCTCATCTCCAATGTTTTTAGCCGTAGAATACTCATCTGCCAATATAAATCCTTTGGTCTTTCGACCATATCCTCTGCTAAGTGTCGCGACTTTATAAGTATCCTTAAAAAGCCGAATTAAATATTCTGTATGTGGAGTTTTACCTGTACCTCCGCTGCTGAGATTCCCTATGCATATAACCGGAAGGGGGAAAGGAGCAGAAGATAGCCATTTATGATCATAAAGATAATTTCTTAAACGCGTGCTCCCTCCATAGAGATAAGAAATCGCTTGAAGAAGATATCGATAAGATTTCATTTGTTTAAGTATGGGATTAGATTTAATGTCATATGATACGTACCTCGCGCTCAAGAGTAATTCCAAAGAGATCACGAATATCTTTGATAATGTACTCTGAAAGTCCATAAATTTCTTCCCCTGTGGCTCCTCCGCTATTGATCAGTACCAAAGCTTGCGAGGGATGCACACCTGCACGTCCAATCTTCCTGCCTTTCCAACCTGCTTTTTCAATGAGCCAACCGGCGGCGAGTTTTATATGATTTTTTGAAATAGTATATCCCACGATTTCCGGATATTTCTTTTTTAATACTTCATATACTTCCTTTTTGATTACAGGGTTTTTGAAAAAACTCCCCCCATTGCCTTTTATTTTGGGATCGGGAAGTTTTCTTGTGCGTAAACGAATCACCGCTCGGCTTATTTCTTTTAGATCAGGCTGCAGTATATTCATCTGTTGTAGCTCTTGTCGTAGCGCACCATAAGAAAGGTTTATCCTGTTTCCTTTCGATAGACTAAAACGCACTGATAGTATGATAAAACGATCTTTGCCCTCATTTTTGAAAAATGAATCGCGGTAGCCAAATTGACAATTTTCTGCAGAGAAATATATTCTTTTGCCTGTGGCGATTTCACAAGCTTCGAGTTCTTCTATCACCTCTTTAATTTCCACTCCATAAGCGCCGATATTTTGTATGGGCGCTCCCCCCACACTTCCTGGAATCAAAGAGAGGTTTTCTAGTCCACTCCATGATTTTTCTAAGGTATAATCTACCAGTTCGTTCCAGTTTTCTCCGGCTGCAACTTCTAGTATTGCTCTTGTTTGATCTTCGTTAACTATCTCAATTCCTTTAAGGCTAACTTTTATTATAAGACCTTCAAAATAATTCTTTCTGAAAAGAATATTGCTCCCTCCTCCTAAGATAAGTAGCGGCAGACTATGGAGTTTCTCATTTAAGAACAATTCTGAAAATTCTTCTCGTGTTTGTATATTGACAAAATATTTTGTCTTGGCTTCCACACCGAAGGTATTCAATGATTGTAATGAAAAATCCTTTAAGATTTTCATAATTCGAAGGTATTTCCGAGATAACTTTCCAGGGCGGAATTTAGTATCTCAGTAGCCCTTTTTAGTTCTTGCGATTTTAGCACGTAAGCCAGCCGGATTTGTTTTTTACCTAATGCACCATGGTTATAAAAGCCGCTTGCCGGAGCTACCATGACCGTTTCTTTTTTATGGTGAAAATCCTCCAGCAACCAACGTGCAAAGTGATCTGTATCTTCAATAGGAAATTCTGCCATACAGTAAAAAGCGCCCTCAGGTTGAGGACATACCACCCCTTTCATCTTCAAAAGACCTTCGATTAAGGTATCGCGTCTTTGCTTATATTCTGCCCGAATACTTTCGAAATATTGATCAGGAGTATCCAATGCCGCCTCGGCAGCGAACTGCTCAAGTGTAGGAGGACACAAACGCGCCTGAGCCAATTTTAAAACACTCTCCATGAACACTTTATTTTTTGATCCTATACATCCAATACGCGCTCCGCACATACTATAACGCTTGGAAACTGAATCTATCATGATGGCATGTTGATCTAGATCTGCAATAGAAAGCAAAGAAGGCGCCTGTTTATCTTGGTAAACGAACTCCCGGTAGGCTTCATCAGAAATGAGAAAGAGATCGTGTTTTTTTACTAGTCCTTTTAAAGCATGCAGGTCTCTCTCAGTATAAAGAGCACCGGTAGGATTGTTCGGATTGCAAATAAGGATACCTTTGGTATTTACGCTGATCTTTTCCTCAAAGGCACTGATGGGCGGAAGCATAAAATGATTTTCGATAGATGATAAAATTGGTATAATTTTAATACCGTAGACTTGTGCAAATGTCTTATAATTGGCATAAAAAGGCTCTGGTATGATGATTTCATCATCTGTATCAGCTATACTTGCCATTGTGAAAGCAAGGCTTTCAGAGGCGCCCGTGGTGATGATCAAGTCATTTGGTGAGAGAAAAATATTACATTTTTCATAGTATTTTACCAGCTTTTTACGGTAGTTTTCAAAGCCCTCGGAAGGGCCGTAAGCTAAAGTTTCAATAGATGTATTTTTTAAAGATTCAATAGCGTGATAAGGTGTGGGAATATCCGGTTGTCCGATATTAAGGTGGTAAATTTTAATACCTTTTTTTTTGGTCATGTCCGCAAAAGAACTGAGTTTCCTTATAGGGGATGAAGGAAGATATACCCCCTTTTTAGAAATTTTTGGCATAATATTGAGAAATTTAAGTCCCCCCTAAAGCTATGGATTTTGTTTGTATATTTGGAGAATAAGTAGTATTAAAATACTCTTTAATTTTTTTAAGAGTCAAAAAAAAGATAGTTTTTTAAAACTAAATATTCACTGTTATGAGTAAAAACGGAAATTCATTGGGCTCTTTTATTGTAGGGGTACTCTTAGGATGGGCGGCTGGAATAATGCTGGCTCCTGAAAAAGGATCTGAAGTTCGTAAAAAAATGGGCAGAAAAGCCGAAGAACTTAAAAATATGCTCGGAGATGTCACTAAAAATCTGAGCAGAAAAGCCCAAAATGTAAAGTCAGAGCTTGAAACCAAATGGGTAAGGGCTAAAAACAGCGCCGCTGATAAAGTAGATCGCATAGAAGATGAACTTGGAACTTAAATCATCCTATGAGGATAAAATTTAATCTAAACACTTAAACATGTTTGGAAATCTCAGAAGTTATTTATCCAGAAAACTATCTTTGGCCAGATATAGATTTATAGATCTGGCAATTTCTTTTTCGGCTATTGTTTTAGCGGGTTTTCTTTTTGCTGTTCTTTTGTTTATGATTCTTTTTTTTGTAAGCGTCGCTTTTGCCCTTTGGATTTCACATTACTATAACAGCTACACTTTGGGTTTTGGTATAGTCGCTCTGTTTTATACTATCATAGTAATCGTATTTTTTGCCTCTCACACCTATTGGTTCAACGGGTTTTTAAAGAATTTTTTAACACGTATGGTATCTAAAAATCTAAATTTCGGGAAAGAAAAATAGCTTTATGCAAGACGACAAGATTAAAAATTATAAAGATTTAAAAAAGATGATCAGGTCTATCCGTAAGGAAGAAAAATCCTCTAAAAAATCACCCTCTAGGGTGATCTCCATAAGAGATATTTCTGATCATTCGAAAAATACATTAACATGTAAAGGTCTGCCTTTTAACTTTAGTTATTCTTCCCATCTTAATTTAGGTTTTCTTTTTAGTCTTATAAGAAATCTTCTGTTCACTGAAAACGTGTTATTTAGCAGAGCTAAATTTCTTTTTAAAACCTTAAGCAGACTTCCTAAACTCATCTTTCGGGTCTTTTTGGTAGCTACTTTAGTTTTTGGTTTTGTAAAAGTCAGAAATTGGTGGAAGTATGAATCAGATAAGGATATAGAAGATGTAGATGCTGAAATTTTAGAATAAAAAAACCTTTAAAGGCTTTTTTATTCTCTATAAATGAAGGGATTTATTTGACCACCTCACCTTCAACATAGATTATTTTTCTTTGCGTATTAATGGCATTGGAAAATATGGTAACGCTTTTTTTAAAGGGTCCTATACGTTGCGTATCATAAACTACGTTTATTTTTCCTGATTCTTTAGGTAAAACAGGATTCGTGGACCACTTGGGTGTAGTACATCCACAAGAAGCCGATACATTTGATAAGATAAGCGGTTTATCTCCGCTATTTTTAAACTTAAATACACGCTCACCATTACTTCCCATTTTTATTCTCCCGTAATGGAGGGTTTCATTTTTGAATTCAATACGCTGGGCATGGCTTTCATACCATCCAAAAATACTTAGCACCACTACAATCAAACTCTTTTTCATGATCTTCTATTTTTTTCAGCAAATAAATGTAGCGAAATATACTTAAATGCTAAATTTGACCCAGCCTTTCATGAAAAGGTTACTTATAAATGTTTTCCAGAGAATTATGAAATTATCAACTCGTTACCTTCCCAAGAATATAGAAAATAAGATATATAACTATTGGCTTGAAGGCGATTACTTTCATTCGGTTCCTGATTTGAGACCTTCTTATACCGTAGTGATTCCACCACCTAATGTCACCGGTGTGCTTCACATGGGTCATATGCTTAATAACACCTTGCAAGATGTGCTTGTGCGACGCGCTCGTATGCGAGGTTATAATGTTTGTTGGGTGCCCGGAACAGATCATGCCTCTATCGCCACTGAAGCAAAAGTTGTGGCGCAGCTTAAAGAAGAAAAAATATCGAAAAGTCAACTCGGACGAGAAGCTTTTTTAGGGCGTGCCTGGGGATGGACACACAAACATGGTGGTGTTATTCTCGAGCAACTTAAGAAACTAGGCTGCTCTTGTGACTGGAAGCGCACATGTTTTACAATGGATGAAACACTTTCGATATCGGTAATTCGCTGTTTTATAGATTTATATCGACGTGGACTTATTTACAGAGACCATCGAATGGTCCATTGGGATCCTGAGGCAAAAACTACTCTTTCTGATGAAGAAGTTCTTTACAAAGAGTGTCCAGGAGTGCTTTATTACATCAAATACCCTGTTGCAGAAACTCAGGATCACTTGGTAATTGCCACTACACGTCCTGAAACCTTATTTGGTGATACAGCCGTTGCCATACACCCGAAGGATGCGCGTTATGTCCATTTGAAAGGCAAGCAGGTCTTGGTGCCCGTTACCGAACGTATGATACCGATTGTGGAAGATGACTATGTAGACAGGGAATTTGGAAGCGGTTGCCTTAAAATCACGCCGGCTCACAATATCAACGATGAGCTTTTCGCCAGAAAACACCAGCTGGGATTTATAGATATTTTTAATGATGATGGTACCTTGAATCAAAATGGGATTCATTATCAAGGAAAAGATCGTTTTGAGGTTCGCAAAGAAATTCTAAAGGAATTACAAGAAAAAGGCGCTTTAATTAAGATAGATCCATTAACTCATAAACTGGGCCTATCTGAGCGCACGGGAGCCGTTGTTGAGCCTCGTCGCTCTATGCAGTGGTTTTTACGTACCCAAACCATGGCTCAGCAAGCGATCGAAGCGTTAAAAAGCGGAGCCGTTCATTTTTACCCTAAAAAGTTCGAAAATACTTACTACCATTGGATGGAAAATATACGCGACTGGAATATTTCGCGTCAACTATGGTGGGGACATCGCATTCCGGTATATTATTTCGGATCAAACCCAGAGGACTATGTCGTAGCTGAAACCCAAGAAGAAGCCTTACTACTGGCTCGCCAAAAAGCCGCTTGTACAGATTTGTCTTTAGATGATCTTAAACAAGAAGAGGATGTGCTCGATACTTGGTTTTCCTCCTGGATCTGGCCTATTTCCGTATTTGACGGCATCTCTCATCCGGAGAATTCAGATATCAAATATTATTACCCAACAAAGGACTTGGTGACTGCTCCTGATATTTTATTTTTTTGGGTAGCGCGCATGGTCATGGCTGGCTATGCTTTTCGAGATCAGAAACCCTTTGAAAATGTTTATTTCACAGGTATTGTCCGAGATCATCAACGCACAAAAATGTCTAAATCTCTGGGCAATTCACCTGACCCGATCGCCTTAATGGATAAATATGGTACTGACGGCGTTCGTGTAGGTCTGTTACTTAGCGCACAGGCTGGAAATGACCTTATTTTTAATGAAGACCTCTGCTTGCAAGGCAGGAATTTTGCTAATAAAATTTGGAATGTTTTTCGTTTGATCAAAAGCTGGGAGTCAGCTCCGAAAGTTCTGCTTTCAGATTCAGAAAATCTGACTGTGAAATGGTTTGAAAATCGCTTTCATCAATCTCTCGTGCAAGTGGAGGAATGTTTTGAAACATATAAGATTTCTGAGGCTTTGAAGCTTATTTATAAACTCATTTGGAATGATTTCTGCTCCTGGTATTTGGAAATTATAAAGCCTTCATCAGGAATGGGTATTTCTGAATTTCTTTATTCAAAGACATTGCTATTTTTTGAGAATTTACTGAGATTGCTTCATCCCTATATGCCTTTTATCAGTGAAGAGATTTGGCAAAAGATCAATGCTCGATCCAAAAGCGAAGCGCTTATCATCAGTTCATGGCCCAGGAGAATGAATTTTGATCATAAAATCCTGCAAGATTTTGATCACATGGTCTCTCTTGTCAAAGAATTGCGCGCTTTGAGAAAACATCATAAACTCTCTTCAAAAAATTTGCTTTCAGTTTTTACTGACTTTAAAGATGAGAAATCCAAGTTCGATCCGATAATCTGCAAACTGGTACAACTCTCTCAAATTGTTTATACCCGGGAAAAACCTCTTG
This sequence comes from Bacteroidetes bacterium endosymbiont of Geopemphigus sp., assembly GCF_002904345.1. Taxonomy (GTDB): domain Bacteria; phylum Bacteroidota; class Bacteroidia; order Flavobacteriales; family Blattabacteriaceae; genus GSPS2-BC2016. The sequence continues at coordinate 497,782 of NZ_PEIH01000005.1, read as the reverse complement.
GATATCAATTTTCTTTTTTCATCGGCACACAAGAGTATTTTGTTTTCTTCAAAGGAAAAGTCAATAAAGCTGAGGAATCTGATAACCTGAAAAAGTCCCTTGAATATCAACAGAATTTTTTGGACGCTGCACGAAAAAAACTCTCCAATAAACGATTTACCTCTAAGGCTCCAAAAAAGATAGTAGATTTAGAGTACAAAAAAGAGTCCGATACGATGACAAAAATAAAGGCACTGCAAGAGCGCCTTCAGGAACTGAATGCTTTACATTAAATAGTTTATGAGGATTGTATTAATAAATCCGAAAATTATAAATTATCTACCATTTACAAATATATCACTTATTAATTAAAAGTCTATTTTCTATTAAACGATTATTGTATTGCTGAATAAAGGCTTTGGCCATACTTTCTATCTTTTTTTGAATTTCGGGTTTTTGATCCAGGATGTTTTTCAATAGTTGCGCATCATTCTTTCTATCATATAAACCTGTAGATTTATTTCCGTTGAATAGCAAGAGGTACTGGTCATAAAAAACCTGGTAATTCCCGTTGAGGTAATTTACAACAAACTTATTGGGAGATTTTTTGAAAATACTTTCTCCAAAGGCCAAATAAGGCTGATCGTAGTTGAGCAAATCTAGCACACTTGGCATTATATCAATCTGCTGAACAGGCGTTTTGATCACTCCTTTCAATGAATTTCCAGGGCGATAAAAGAGTATAGGTACAGCAAACCTACCGGCTGCATTTTGATATTCCTTTAAATGTGTTTCGGAGTAATGATCTGCAGTAATCACAAAAAGTGTATTTTTAAACCAGGGGGTTTTTGAGGCTTTTTCAAAAAATCGCTTCAGTGCATAATCGGTATACGCAATGCATTTTTGTAAAGGAAGAGGTCCTTCAGGGAATTTTCCTTGATAGCGTTTGGGAATTTTAAAAGGATGATGTGAGCTCATTGAAAAGATAGTGCTGAAAAAAGGTTGTTGAAAACCATTTAGCTGATCTGCAAAAAACTGAAAAAATTCTTCATCCCATATGCCCCATGCTCCATCAAAATCCTTATCATTATTGTATTCGGTTTTTCCGTAATAGTGTTGTATTTCTGCCATATTGGCAAAAGAAGAAAATCCCATAGATCCATTGGGAGCTCCATGAAAAAAAGAGGTGTGGTAGCCTTTCTTTGACAAAATTTTGCCAAGACTATCAAAAGTATTATTTGAATAAAACGAAAGAACAAAAGGTTCAATCGTTCCCGGGATGCTCGCGATTATTGAGGGGGGCGCTTCAAGAGATCTACGTCCGTTGGCCAGGCCATCTAACATTACGAGACTCTCGCTCATAAGCGAATCTAGAAAGGGCGTAAATCCTTTGTATTGACCGTTCTGTAAATCTTTATTTAACGCTCCTATATGCCCTCTCCCGAAACTCTCTAAAATTATAAATATGACATTTTCTTTCTCGAAAGCTTTAAAAGGACGGGGATATCGCTCTACATTATAAATTTCTTTTAACTCACTTTCATTAAAGTAATAAACTTTATGAAAAGGCTTTACTTTAAGGGTTCGTATAATAGAAAAAGGTGTATTGAGCGCTATGGCGGTTTCTTCGGGGTTTTTCACGAATTCTCCGGCATTGCTTATGGTAATAGGACGTGAGCTATGTCCTATACTGCCACGTATACCTATAATTACTAAAAATCCGATAATCCCCATTATCACGCTTTCCTTTAGGTAATAGATTATCGGATTTTTTATTTTAGGTTTACCTATATAAAATTTTCCATAAAGAAAAATCAGCAAAAAAACCAGAAAGGCAAACACTATAAAAATAGGAAAGAAATCTTTTAAAAAATTTAAAAATAAGGCCACTTTGTTGGTTTCATGTCTGAATTCGGAGAATACACTGACAGTAGTTCTTCTTAAAGTGTAGGGATAATAAGTAAAATCGATCAGGTTAGCAGCAAGTCCAAGTGCATTGGTAATGATAAATAAATACTTACAAAACTTCTGATATCCTTTACGAAATCTGATTTTTAAAGGAATGATTTGCAAAAATATATAGAGTAAATTAAGATAAAGCAGCCCGCTAAGGTCAAATTTCATCCCTCCTAGCAGAATACGGGCTAATCCTTCAAGAGTAGTATTTTGAAACAATCGAATATTATATAGATAAAAACCGATGCGACATAAACTGTAAAGAAGCATCAGTAATAAAAATCTATAAAAGATCACCGTATGTAAAGAGCCTTTTTTTCTCACTTTAAACAAAGATTAAAATTTAGATTACCATCTACCGCTGGCACCTCCGCCGCCGAAATTACCTCCTCCTCCAAAGCCGCCGAAACCTCCATCACTTCTTCCAAAGCTTCCGCCATCTTTTCTGCCCATACCTGAAAGTAGAATGCTTGTGAGAAGATCGCTTGCTATTGATGATTTTCCTCCTCCACCTCCATTGCTGCCGCGAAAGAGAAGTAGAAATAACAATAGTAATAAAACAAAAAACAGCAAACCGCCCCATTCAGAACCCTCTTTAGAGGGTTTGGTATTTTTATAGGTGCCCTTGAGCACCTGAAAAATAGCATCCGTTCCTTTATCGAAGGCTCCGTAGTAATTTCCCTGCTTAAGCAAGGGTATAAATTCATTTTCAATGATCCGTCGTGAAAGCGCGTCGGTAAGGTAAGGCTCTATGCCACGACCATTTTGTATACTTATTTTTCTATCCTCGACGCTCAGTAAAATAAGAATACCGTTGTCTTGTTTTTCCTGGCCTATTTTCCATTTTTCTCCCCAATTGGCTGCTACAAGATTTGGATCTTCTCCATTGAGATTTTGTACGCTGATCAGTACTATCTCTGTTGAGGTGGAATTTCCATAGGTGATTAATTTTTCATTTAAAGCCCCACGTTGCTCTAAACTTAAAACTTGAGCATAATCATTTACCGGATAGATTTTTGCTGGTGCTTGCGGAATGTTGAACTGAGCCCACAGCTCAGGGACTGAATGCAACAAAAGCAGCACATACCACAGATAATTAAGACTTTGAAATTTGATCCGGTAATTCATTGATGGTATCTTCTTGATAGGGAAAGTATTCTTTTAATGCCTGTCCGGCCATATAAATCCCCCTTCCGAGACCTTCGGCATAGGCTTCTTTTTTAAAATGACTAAGTATGGTCTCTTTAACATCTTCCCAAAAGTCTTTAGGAACTGATCGGTAGATGCCTTTATCGCCTATTATGCTTATACTTTTACGATCTGTAGCCACATGAAAAAGAACCCCATTGCGAAGATTGGTATTCGTCATATTTAGCTTTACAAAAACTCTCTTAGCTGCTTTGAGGTCTGAAATTCCTTTTTTGGAATATTCCTGAATATGAACACGTATCTGACCTGAAGTGTTTCGTTCAGCTTCTTTAATGGCATGAACGATCTTTTCTTCTTCTGAAGAATCAAGAAAAGGAAATTTTTGCTTCATGATAGATTTAGCTTTGGATTATTCTCCAAAATTTACTACAGGTGCTTTTTCAGACCCTTCTTGTGATTTAAAGTATCCTTTTTCAGAAAATTGCGAAAAGCAATTAGCGATGAAAATATTTGGAAAACTATTGCGTGTGCTGTTAAAAACCTTTACCTCTTCATTGAAACGATTGCGCTCTACGTTGATGCGATTTTCAGTACCTTCTATTTCACTCTGTAATTCTGTAAAATTTTGCGTTGCTTTTAATTCAGGATAACGCTCCACGCTTACAAGTAATTTGCTTAAAGAACCATTCAATCCTTCTTGCGCGTTTTGAAATTTATTGATTTGATCTTGACTGAGTTTATCGGCATTTACAGTAACCGAAGTAGCCCTGGAGCGTGCCTGAATGACCTCTGTAAGAGTGCTTTTTTCAAAATTAACAACTCCTTTCACTGTGTTGACCAAATTAGGAATAAGATCCGAGCGGCGCTGATAGGCATTTTCTACCTGTCCCCATTGGCCTTTCACTCTTTCATTAAGCCCTACCAAAGAATTGTACTTGCCTATACCCCAAAATGCAGTTATGGCCATCGCGCCTAAAATTATAAGAACTATAACAAGACATCCTTTTTTCATAAGATCTAAATTTTCGTAAAGTTAACAGAATTTTTCTGTTTTCTTAGTTACCTATGATGAGCTGTTTTGTAGACTGTTAAATGAGTACACTTGCAAACCTTTTTTTCCAAAAACTTTAATCTCTTTTTCTTTCTTTTCGTTTTTTGCTCCGAAAAGCTCTACTCGAATAATATTTTCACCTTCTTTTAACGGAATACGAGCATATTGGATTTCCGAAGGCAGATTTTGCCAGTTTCGCGTATAAGCACGTTCAGTAAATACATTAATCAATCCCAGTATAGAATCCTAAGTCTTGATTTTGTTTGCGCACAATATGTTCAGAAATTTTTTTAGCAGCTACTCTCAGAGCAGCTTGACTCAACTTACGAATACCGCGATCCTTAAGGTTTTCTTTAGCTAATTGATTAAAATCCTGTACTTTCTAAAAGCAACTTTTCCTTGAGTAAATCGCACCTTGCTACGGATGTAAAGCGGCAGTCGGTCTTTGTATTTTGGAAAAGCGATCTGAAACGTTTCAATATTAGAAAACTTACTCCCTTCACCGGAGGTGCTCATAGGTATAGGAAGCGTTAGGTTTAGTTCTTTATTATATACGGTATCCACACCACCGATTCCCGGAAGCAGAGTAAATCCATAGTAGATTTGAGATTTTACTGACCGAAGACCTGTTTCCCAAAAAATGACCAGTTCGCCATTCTCCGGGGAGAGGTTTTTTTTAGCTGATAAACTCCAGCGTTTTTCATAATAGCGTCTTTCCTCTTCAAAATCAATAAGACTTGCCGTATGTATAATATCCTTTTTTATCTGTTTGGGAAACAGTAATACTATAGTAAGAAGCATTAGGACGGCTCTCATAGAGCTCTACGACATTATAGGCTTTCAGGGCTAGATAATTCAAAGCTTTGTAATAATGAATTGTTTTACCTTTTCAAAATCTTACGGTCTGTAAGGTGCTACCCCTCGGGATTGATTAAATAGCTTAGCGCCTGGCTTGCCAAAGCCGTTTAAAAATCTTCTATCTGGTAATCAGCTTTATTAAAAAATTTGCTGCTCTCTTTAGGTCTTGCGTTTAAGTACTCGAGCTTTCTTTTTTCAACTAAATACAGGAGGTCATTACGTTTTTTTTTAATACTTTAACTTGTTCAAGTGATAAAAGCGCATGTTCCGGGTCTTCATATTGCAAATCTCGTTGAAACAGTAAAGCTTTTTGATGATAAATTCTGCAAGATTCTAAAAAAAATAACAGAAATAAGTATGAAAAAAAAGCGTCGTATTTTACAAACGAAGAATTTCTTTTTCATCTCTGAATATTATTCAAAAACATAAGATATTATAATTTTAGTTTTTAAATTTTTTTTATCACCTATCCAGATCACTTCATTTGTCTGAAGATCAGTAAGTTGTAAATCTATCTGATAGTATACCACCTTTTTTCGTTTGTAGCTATCTACGATAGTAGTTGATACTGCCTTGTAATATATAGTCCGCTCCTGTTGTTTCCAATCTCCATTTCTTTATCGTTTCCACAGTGGCGTTTTGCTGCTGATCGTCCCTTTTAGTGCGCAATGCTTCGCGTTCTTTTTCTCCCTCCACTACTCGAATTTTTCCTGTGCGAACAAAACCCTTTTCTAAATCCTTAGTGAAGGGTTCATTTTCAATATGTTCATGTGATTTATTTCGAATCATCTCAACGATGATCACAGGTTTTTTGCCCTGTTTTTCCAATTGATGCTGGTTAATCCATAGGTCATTTAATACTTCTGAGGTGATTTCTTCGGCGCTAAGGTGTACAACACTATTGTTCCATCGTCCACTTTAAATTTCTTAAATTATCTGAGCATAAAGTATAAAAACAGAGAACTAGTGGTCAAGCTCGGAAGCATCTGATAACTATACCAGTAATAATGATCGTAATAATGAGCTGATCTGAAATATAACGTCATGCGTTCTTGGTGCCGCCATGCTCTGCGCTGTTGTTTTCGTTTTTCCTTTAACTCCATATTATCTAATGAAAATAAAATAATTATTGGAATGAATATTATAAAATGTTATAATTCAATCGTTTTTAGTGATATCCTCCAGGATATCCGTTAAATATTTCCAAAATTTTTGTACCGATGAAATCTTCACGCGCTCATCGGGGTGAATGCGAATATTCAATGGTAGGTCCGGTAGAAATTTCCGGATTTTCACTAAAAAGAGTCTCATAGAGAGTTTCTCATGAGAGCTAATAATAGATTTATTCTTGTTCGGTACCCATCCAAGATATGACTCTCTATGTTTTACTTTTAAGTCTATGGCTTCAAAGGCAGTTCCGAAACTTTCAGCCATGTAATTTTTAGCAGAATTAACACATGAGCGTTGCAAACTCTCTATATAAATCCTTCCGTCTTGTATCTCGAGTTTTGAGAAACCCAAAGAGGTTTCAGTAAGCTCTTGGATGTCAGAGTTCATCGAGAGTACCCAATCAAGGCAGGCGAGCAATGATTTGAGCAAGGCTTTGCGAGAGTCTTTTCCCATGACTTTTTTAGGGAATTTATTAAGTTTTGTGTAATGAATTCCCAGATTCGGATCTTTACTTTTAAATTCTTCTTGAATTTCTTGTGAGATTTTATCGATTCTTTTTTCAAAGATTCCTTCGTGTTTTTTTTGAAATACTTATGACGGCAAAAGCCTCTCTGGGTCATCATGAATTTCAATAAGATTTATCGAACATATCTGCAAGAACTCATAGAGAATTCTGCTGATAAGCTTGTTTGCGTTGCCTCGTCCAAGATGAATATCTAAACCTGAATGACCTCCTGAGAGTCCTTTTATACGAATCTCAAATCCTGATTTTTTCGAATGTTTTTCATTTTATAAGAACCACTAATAGTGGTTTCTATTCCTCCGGCACATCCAACGGTAAGCTCATCATCTTTTTCAGAATCAAGATTGAGTAAAATATTTCCAGATAACATTTTTGCATCTAGACCTTGGGCGCCCCCCATTCCAGATTCTTCATCTACTGTAAAAAGCACCTCTAATGATGGATGCGACAATTTATCAGAATCTAATAAGGCCAATATCGTCGCCACTCCGATACTATTATCAGCGCCTAGAGTGGTGCCCTGGACTTTCCACCCAATCTTGATCGATATACACGTGAATGCCTTCGGTAGTAAAATCGAATTCAGTTTCAGCATTTTTCTGGTGTACTATATAAAAACGGCCCTGGCATATAGTGTCGTTGGATGCTTTTCAAAGCCTTTGGTAGCAGTTTTTTTTATCACTACATGCCCTGCGGCATCAACAGAAGTGGATAGCTTGCACTTTTCGCCAAAATTTTCACGAACTCTATTACCTTTTGTTCCTTTTTAGAAGGACGCGGGATGGCGTTCAATTGAGTGAAAACTTCCCAGAGCGACTTGGGTTCAAGCGCAGAGATTCCCATAAATATACTTTTTTTATCAAATATGGAAATAACTCCTTTAAAAAAGAAAGTTTTAAAGCAGGAGAACCTGTTATAGTAGCTCCCGTCTGGAGAAATGAAAAGCGATTTCTTTGAGCGCATTTTGATCGCTATCAGAACCGTGAATAGCATTTTGCTCTATAGATTCAGCATAAAGCTTTCGTATAGTTCCCCCAGCTGCCTCTTGCGGGTTAGTAGAGCCAATAAGTGTGCGGAAATTTTCCACAGCATTTTCTTTTTCAAGAACAGCCGCCACTATCGGTCCTGATGATATAAAATTTACTAAGGACTCGAAAAACCTCTGCTCTTTATGAATGATATAAAAACTCTGGGCTTCTTCTTTGCTTAATTTAGACATCTTCAGCGCTATTATATCAAAGCCAGCAAGATGAATTTTATTTAAAATAGGACCGATACAAGCCTTTTTTATAGCATCGGGTTTAATCATGGCGAAGGTGTTTTTTCCTGGCATAATTTGAAATCAACAAGAACGCAAACTTAGTATAAATCATTTTATGAATTTGCATTAGAGCTATTATGAAATTATTAATTTTGTTGGTTTTCAAGCTATTTCTATAAAAATATTTTTAATGCAACCAGAACTGCAAACCGATAAAAATTTATCTTTTGAAGAATTTCGACAATCTGTATTAGCAGATTACCGACTTGCCTGTACCAGCAGAGAAATTAGCCTTTTAGGACGTAAGGAGGTTTTGACCGGGAAAAGCAAATTTGGTATATTTGGCGACGGGAAAGAATTGCCTCAGTTGGCTATGGCTCGGGTTTTTAAAGAAGGGGATTTTAGATCAGGTTATTATCGCGATCAGACCTTTATGATAGCTATCGGGGCACTTGGGGTAAAACAATTTTTTGCCCAGCTCTATGCACATGCCGACCCTAAAGCGGAACCGAGCTCTTCTTCAAGAATGATGACAAATCATCTTGGTATGCCTTTGCTGGATGAAAACGGCCACTGGCTCATGCTTTCAAAACAAAAAAACTCAGCTTCTGACCTTTCTCCCGTGGCCTCTCAAATTCCAAGATTACTCGGTTTAGCTCAGGCCTCAAAAATCTATAAAGATTCTCCTTCTCTCAAGTCGTATTCCGAGCGTTTTTCCAATGGCGGAAATGAAATTGTTTTCGGAACCATCGGTAATGCAAGCACTTCTGAGGGTTTGTTCTGGGAAACTTTTAATGCAGCTGGTGTACTTCAGGTTCCTGTGATTATTTCGGTATGGGATGATGATTATGGAATTTCGGTGCCTGGAAAATATCATACCACTAAAAAGAGCCTTTCTCAAATGTTGAGCGGATTTCAACGCGCGAATTCCGAACGTGGTTTTGAAATTTTTTCCGTCAAGGGTTGGGATTATACGGAATTGATTGAAACTTATGCCCGCGCCGAGAAGATCGCTCGTGAAGAGCATGTTCCTGTTCTAGTGCACGTTACCGAACTTACCCAACCTCAGGGTCATTCCACATCGGGCTCTCATGAGCGCTATAAATCTTCTGAGCGTCTTGAATGGGAACGTACCTATGACTGCCTGAAAAAATTTCGTCAATGGATTCTTGATTTCGAACTTACAGACGATCAGCAACCATTTCAATTAACCACCTCTGAGGTATTGGATCAAATAGAGGAAGATGCTAAAAAATATGTTCGTCAAGAGCAGAAAGCTGCCTGGGACGCTTTTCAGGGATCACTTGTGAGCTCTAAGAACGAAGCCTTAGACCTGATGGTAAATCTTTATGAGAGCGTCTCTGATGATCAGGATAAAAACACACTTGCTAAACTTTTAGAAGACGTAAAGTCAAAGCAGGAGCTTAGTAAAAGAAATGTCTTTTCCGCCGTTCGTAAAAGTCTTTATCTGGTATCCTCTGTTTCTGCTGAAAAAAAGTCATCTCTCGCGCAATGGTATCGGGAAAATATGGAAAAAGAAAGAGAGAACTATTCTTCTCATCTTTACAGTTGTTCTGATCTTTCAGTACTCACTGTTCAAGAGGTAATTCCTACCTATAGCGATGAGTCTTTAGAGGTAGATGCGCGCATTATTTTAAGGGATAATTTTGATCGTTTGCTTGATAAAAACCCACAGTTACTGATCTTTGGCCAAGATGCCGGTAAGATCGGTGATGTCAACCAAGGACTGGAAGGTCTCCAGGGAAAATATGGCGAGATGCGCGTGGGCGATACGGGCATACGCGAAGCTAGTATGATCGGTCAGGGTATAGGACTGGCTATGCGAGGCTTGCGTCCTATTGTTGAAATACAGTACCTCGACTACATTTTATATGCCCTGCAGTTGATGAGTGATGATATAGCCACCATGCAATACCGTACCAGAGGGGCTCAGAAAGTTCCGGTTATCGTGCGCACTCGCGGTCATCGTCTGGAAGGCATGTGGCATTCAGGCTCTTTAATGGGGGGGCTGATCCATTTTCTACGAGGAATGCTTTTGCTCGTGCCGCGTGATATGACCAAAGCAGCCGGTTTTTACAATACGTTGATGGAAACTGATGAGCCGGCGCTTGTCATCGAATGCCTTAACGCTTATCGCCTTAAAGAGAAAATGCCTGAAAACCTTGGAGAATTCAGAACCCCTGTAGGTCAAATCGAGCGCACCCGTTCGGGAAAAGACGTGACCTTAGTGAGTTATGGTTCTACCTGGCGTATCGTTATGGTCGCTGCCGATGAATTGGCTCAAAAAGGAATAGAAGCTGAAGTAGTTGATGTTCAGTCGTTGATTCCTTTTGATTTGTCACATGATATCGTAAAGAGTTTGGAAAAAAACCATAGGTTGGTCATCATCGATGAGGATGTTCCGGGAGGTGCATCGGCTTATATTTTGCAAAAAATACTGCAAGAGCAAAACGGCTATTATCAGCTCGATAGTCAACCCATCACCATCACTGCTCAAGAACATCGTCCGGCTTATGGCTCAGATGGCGACTATTTTTCAAAACCTTCTGTTGAAGATGTAGTGGAAGGGGTATATGCATTGATGCATGAGAGTGATCCGCAGAAATATCCTTTGATTTATTGAGCGACTTTTAAAAGATCGACCACTTTTTTATCTACCGCGAGCGTCACCTTATCTTCCCTTAGATCTTCCGCGGCGATCCAGTGAAGCTGCCGTATCTTTTTCTCCATAATGCGGAGGGCTTCTATATGAAAGGTGTCAACCTTATAATAGATAGCGATGAGTTGTTCATTTTTTTTAAAGGCTGAAGGCTGAAAAAAATCAGTAGTGTAAAAATGTTGACCGATCTCTACCGGAAGGTTTAGCTCTTCAAGGAATTCTCTTTGAAGCGCCTCTCTAAGACCTTCGCCGAATTCAAGGGCGCCTCCCGGAAACTTAGTGAGGATTTTATCGGTGTAGGGCTCTTCAAGCAATAGAATCTTTCCCGATTCCCTTAGAATTCCGTATACTCTTACATTGAATTGTCCGGTCATATTTTATGAGGTTTAAAAGCTTGTGTGGTTTCTCTTTTTCAGGAGGTCCTGTGGTCGTTTTATTTATAATAAAACCGGCGGCTTGTAAATTTCTGCGCACATCTCCCTTGGAATAATAGGTAAGTAAAAGACCTCCATTAGCCGTCATGCCGTAGAGTTTTTTGATAAAAGCTATGCTCCAAAGATCAGCTTGTATATTTGGGATAAAGGCATAGAAATAAATAATATCAAAACGCCTTTCCGAATGGAAATTATGAAGGTCTTGTTTCATTTTGGTCAATGAAAAACCACCGAAAATCGGTATAGAAGTTTCCCATGGGCTGGTGAAAAGTTTTTCGTAACTATCGGGGTAAGATTCGGCCTTTAACAGGTAAAGATGATTGAGCATTTGCCTATTCTTTCTTTTTTAAAGGATATTTCTCTATGGCCGTAAATCGATTTCATAGGACTTTTTCACTTTCCAAAAAAATTTAGGAAAGGATTTAGACCGATGCCATAGCCCATTTCCAAGATACTAATTTTTTCTTTATTTACAAATTCATTAAGAGCATTGCGTAAAAATATATGTTTAGTTTCTTGTATAGCGCTGTATATGTAGTGATAAGATTCCTTGTAATCCACCAGGTAAAGACTGGTGGAGCCATCTGCTGTTATCTCTAGAGTTCTTTTCATAGAATACTTAAAAGGTATAGGTAAAATATCTACAATATTAAGGTATTTGAGATTAAGGTATTTAAGCTTTTTTCAGCTATTAAATTCTTGTAGGAGCTCAATGAAAATGGCTATATTTACCCCCCTGTTGAAAATTAAAATCATGCTGATCAAAAAATCTTTGCATTCACGAATATCGGATGTAGATTTAAAAAATCTTTCTTTCGGCTCTGAACTCTCAGACCATATGTTTTATTGCGCTTATCGACAGGGGTGTTGGCAAAGACCAAAAATCAAGCCTTTAGAGCCTTTGACCCTTTCACCGGCTGCATCGGTTTTTCACTATGGGCAAGCTGTTTTTGAAGGTATGAAAGCTTATAAAGATGAAAATGGCGATGTTTTTTTATTTCGCCCTCAGGAAAATATTAGGCGTTTGAATCGCTCAGCAGAGCGCCTTAACATGCCCTCTTTTTCTGAAGAAATCTTTTTGGAAGGCCTCTCTAAGCTTGTTGATTTGGATCGTCACTGGGTGCCTCAAGGTTATGGCCAGGCGCTTTATATACGGCCTTTTATGATAGCCAATGAGGCAAAAATACTCGCATCTTCTTCTCGTGAATTTTTACTTATGATCATCTGTACTCCTGTTAATACGTACTATTCACAGTCTTTGCGTATTAAAATCGAGCAGGAGTACAGTCGTGCTACACAAGGAGGTGTAGGTTTTACAAAAGCAGCTGGTAATTATGCGGCAGCTTTTTATCCTACTCGTTTAGCCAATGAGCAATCTTACGATCAGGTTTTATGGACCAATTCACCCACCCATGATCGTATTGAGGAATCCGGTACGATGAACGCTTTTTTCCGCATAGGAAATCAACTGATTACCCCTGTTATCAGCGATAAAATACTAGGTGGTATTACACGCAAAAGCCTTATAGAATTGGCCTCTCATGACGGTATAGAAGTGCAGGAGCGTGAATTAACAGTAGCTGAGCTTGTGGAAAACCTTAAGAAGGGTATGGTAAAAGAGGCTTTTGGCACCGGAACGGCTGTAGTTGTTTGTCCTTACAAAATCATAGGTTATCAAGGTAAAGATTTTTCTTTACCTCAAATTTCCGATGATAAATCATTTGGGTTGCGTTTGAAAAGTCGTTTAATGGAAATTCAATACAATCGCTCAGAAGATTTTTTTGGCTGGAGGAAGCTTGTAAAAAGCTCTTTTACTGTTGGTTAAGATTTAAAGTTCATTAAAAAAAATCTCAGTGAAAACTACACTCGAGCGTTTAAAACCTTTTTTATATGAGGCTGTTCAACATCTCTCTTCGGTAAGTCTTGTAAAACTTGATATTCGGCCTACGCGAAAAGAATTTTCCGGTCATATTACCCTAGTCCTTTTCCCTCTGCTCAAAATCTTTAAAAAACCATTAGAGCATATAGGACGGGAGATAGGCTCTTATGTCAAAGAACATGCACCCATGGTTCGCTCTTTTCATCTTGTCAAAGGTTTTTTGAATTTCGAGTGTACCGATGATTATTACTTCAGGCTATTGCAAGATCTTTGTGAAGATGACTTTTTTTTCCAAAAATCTTCTCTCAAAGGTACTTTGATGATAGAGTATTCTTCGCCTAATACTAACAAACCCCTGCACCTTGGGCATATCCGAAATCATCTCCTGGGTCATTCGATAGCTGAGTTGTTTAAGTCCATGGGTCGAAAGGTCATTAAAACGCAGATCATCAACGATCGTGGGATACATATTTGCAAATCTATGTTGGCCTGGAAGAAATTTTCAGGCGGTGAAACCCCTGAAAGCAGTAATCTCAAGGGGGACCACCTTGTAGGAAAGTATTATGTAGCTTTTGAAAAAGCCTATCGTAAAGAAATAGCTGACCTATGCGCACAAGGTTATAAGAGAGTCAGAGCTGAAGAAAAAGCTCCAATGATGCAAGAGGTTCATAAATTATTGCGTCTTTGGGAGAGGGGAGATGCTGAAACTATAGCCCTTTGGCGCAGGATGAATAGCTGGGTATATCAGGGTTTTGAGCAAACTTATCAGCGCTTGGGAATTGATTTTGACGATACGCAATATGAAAGCAATACCTATTTACTGGGCAAGAGGATTATCGAAGAAGGACTTAAAAAGAAAGTTTTTTTTCATAAAGAGGATGGCTCAGTGTGGGTTGATTTGACTGCTGAAGGCTTTGATGAAAAACTTCTTTTAAGGAAGGACGGCACATCAGTATATATTACCCAAGACCTGGGTACTGCGGTAGAGCGTTTTGAAAAATATCCCATAGAAGCGCTTATTTACACTGTTGGAGAGGAACAGGAGTATCATTTTCAAGTGCTTTTCCTTATTTTAAAACGTATGGGCTATCCATGGGCCGATCGACTTTTTCATCTCTCTTACGGAATGGTGGAGCTTCCTTCAGGGAAGATGAAATCTCGTGAGGGAACTGTAGTAGACGCGGATGATCTGATGATACAAATGCATCAGGTAGCCAAATCGTTCACACAAGATTTGGGAAAGTTGAAAGATAGTGCTCCTGAAGAAAAAGAATCACTTTATGAAACTATTGGTCTGGGCGCTTTAAAATATCATATTTTAAAAGTAGATCCTAAAAAACGCATATTATTTGATCCAAAAGCTTCCGTAGATTTTAAAGGCAATACAGGTCCCTATATACAATACACCTATGCACGCATTCGCTCACTTGAATCTAAGGCTTGTGGAAACGCCTATGAAAATCTCTCGGTCTGCTTATTAGGAGAATATGAGAAATCTTTGCTGAAAATTTTAGAACAATATCCTGACTCCATAAATTTTTCCGCTAAAAATCTTAATCCCTCCCTTGTGGTAAACTACGTCTATGAACTAGCCAAATCTTTCAATGATTTTTATCAAAATGTAAATATTCTTAAAGCTCACGATCCTTCAAAGGCGGCTTTTTGTTTAAAACTCGCTCTCACATGTGGAAAAGTTTTGAAAATTGCCATGAAATTTTTGGGAATCAATATGCCTGATAATATGTAACCTAAAAGGTGTTTTAATTTTAAAGTGATGTGATTAAAGTTTGCACTTCCTATGTAAAATCTTTTTGTAATCCTATCTTATGGTGTTAAAAGATAACTCTATCGAGTATATTAATAGGTTTCTTACATTATATATGGATAAATATAATGATCAAGATTATATTATTAAAGTTTTAAAAAAAATTATTCAGAGCCAATTCACAGAATTTGACAGTATTAGTTGGGTTGTTTAAAAAAGATTGCAAAAATACATATTGAAAAATCGCAAAAAAAAGATGCGATACAGTATTTAGTTGATACCTTACGCAACCAACTTAATTTATATCAATACACTAAAACATTCAAAAAATGGATAATTTTTTAATCTCAGTAGAAAATACCAAATATACTGAGAAAGTAAAAAGAAATAAATAGCTTTCAGCTACAAAAAATATGAATGCAGATTTTATTCTTTGTTGGACTTTTATTCCAGGGATTATTGCTTTCATCGAATTTATTGTTTATTCGTGTATGTCATATGAGAGAGCTTTGCAATGAAATACGGTTAAAATCAAATAGAACAACTTAAAGAAGTAAATCGCATTTATTTAGCAACTAGAAAAGTTGAATTGATTGATAATTACTTAACAGCAAGTTTTCGTAATAAAAAAGTTAGAAAATTGAATAATGCCCAACTTGTTCTCTTTAAAAAATTAGCTTACGTATAAAGAACAACCTTACCTTCGTCCTGAAATATATCCTCAAGATAAAGAGACTACCCTTCATGGGTCTGAAAAATATGATAATATAAAGGCTAAATCCTAATAAAGAAAGGGGGGCTAACACATAGAGACTAATGGCCTTTTATTTTGGTTAGCTATTTTATTAATTTATAGTAATAGTAATATTTGGAAAAAATTTGTGTCCAGATTTCTCTTAAAAAAACTTGTAAAACATATTCTAGAGCAGATCTTTATAAAGTAAACGCTATACCAAATCTCTTAAGATTTTTGATAAAAAAAATCTTAAGAGATTTGGTAGACCCGCAGGGATTCGAACCCCAACTAACAGAACCAAAATCTGCTGTGCTACCGTTACACCACGGGTCTTATAAACATAATGGTAAGCAAAGGTATTACTATTTTTTCTTTTTACAAATGGGTTTTTCTAGGCTTTATAATTTTTTTAGATACACAAATCATCTATTTTAGCACTCTATTTCCAGAGTATTTTAATATGCTACTTTTTAAAAAAATCAACAACCTTTTAGGTTGGACGCTGTTTTTTATCGCCTCTTATATTTTTATCTCCACAGTAGAACCTGTACTAAGTTTTTGGGATTGTGGTGAATATATTGCTTCTTCTGTAAAATTAGAGGTGGGACATGCGCCGGGGGCAGCTACTTTTCAATTGTTAGGGGCATTAGCTTCACTCTTTGCTTTAGGAGATTCTACTAAATATGCTATGATTATTAATTTAGAATCCGCGCTTTGCAGCGCACTCACCATTCTTTTTCTATTCTGGACCATTACGCATCTCTCATGTAAACTTATTATTAAAAACAGCTCTGTTCAGTGGGATACTCAGATGAATTCTACTCAACAAATCGTTGTTTTTGCTAGTGGCATAATAGGCTCGATGAGCTTTATGTTCAGCGACACTTTTTGGTTTTCAGCTGTAGAAGGGGAGGTATACGCCATGGCCTCGCTTTTTACAGCACTTCTCTTGTGGTTAATGTGCCGTTGGGAAAATGATAAAGATCCTGCTCATGCGCGCCGATGGCTTTTATTGATCTGCTTTCTTATAGGCCTTTCGGTAGGTATACATCTTATGGTATTATTGGTTATTCCGGCTTTAGGCTTGATTTATTATTATAAAAGATATCACTCTAATATAAAGAGTCTTTTTATAGCTCATCTGATGATATTAGTCATTTTTGGTTTTTACTTCAAAGGGCTTTTTCCTTTGACAATGAAGTTCTTTGGGCGTAGCGAAATTTTTTTCGTCAATACTCTTGGTCTCCCCTTTCATTCGGGGACCATAGCTGCTTTTGTATTTCTTTCATGGGTATTTTTCTTCCTTATTCGTCAGACGCATAAAAAAGGACTGGTTTTCCTAAATACACTTGTTCTTTGTATCCTTTACAGCCTTATCGGTTTTTCTTCATGGATGCTTCTT
Source organism: Bacteroidetes bacterium endosymbiont of Geopemphigus sp. (assembly GCF_002904345.1). GTDB lineage: Bacteria > Bacteroidota > Bacteroidia > Flavobacteriales > Blattabacteriaceae > GSPS2-BC2016. The sequence continues at coordinate 480,939 of NZ_PEIH01000005.1, read as the reverse complement.
CCTATACGTGCGAGCGCTGATACACCTATTAATTTAAATGATCCAGATAATGCTATTACCATGCACGATTATTATACACGTCGCGGGCAATATGGCGACTGGCCTATACTCTATGGACAAATGTATACGGCTTATTTAGATAAAAATGGTATTATCGGATACAAATCGCAAGGACCTATCTATGAAAAAAACGTAAAATCAGGCAAATACATCGTTATAAGCGAAGAGATTTCTTATAAATTCAACCCTAAACATCTGGGTATTTTCCCAAGAATGTACAGTAACTCTCCAGAGACCATGGATAATTACCAAGCTATACTTGGAAAAGCTCAAACTTACATTCAAAGAGATGCTGAAACAGGGCAGGAGATAGTAGGTTATCAAAAACCTACTTTCGGTCAAAATATGTTTTTTTTTCTTGATTATCAGATTGATTATATGTTTCTGCGTTATCTTTTTTGGAATTATGTGGGACGTCAGAATGACTTGCAAGGAAATTATGAAGTTACCAAAGGCAATTGGAAAAGCGGTATTTCTTTTATAGATGAAGCGCATTTAGGATCGCAAAAAAATGTTCCGAAACATTTTCAGAATAATAGAGCCAATAATGTTTATTACGGGTTTCCCCTCCTTTTAGGTTTTATAGGGATGTTTTTTCAGATGCGTAGGAGATTTGGAGATTTTTATATGTTGCTGTCAATTTTTTTACTTACAGGTGTGGGTGTAATTATTTATACCAATGTGAAACCTTTTGAACCTAGGGAGCGTGATTATGCTCTGGTGAGCGCTTTTTATGCCTTTGCTATCTGGATTGGATTGGGAGTGGTGGCAATTTTTCATTCGTTCAAAGAAAAATATCGTCGCTCGGGCGTAGCTTTGGTTCTCTTCGGGGTTTTACTTGCTATTCCCTTACGTATGGGAGAGCAAAACTGGGATGATCATGATCGATCCTATCGGACCTTGCCCCGGGATATTGCACGAAATTATCTGAATACCACTGATCCTCAGGCCATTCTGTTCGTATTTGGAGACAATGATACCTATCCATTATGGTCTTTGCAAGAGACCGAAAATTATCGCAGTGATGTGCGTATTCTTAACTATACTTTATTAGGTACTTCGTGGAATATTGACCAGGCACAGCGAAAACTTAATAGTTCTCTTCCTATAAAAATGACGCTTGAACATACCCAATACCGTCAAGGCACACGTGACGCTGTAGTGGTTTTTTGTGAAGATCAGGCTATTACCGCCCAGGAAGCTATGGTATGGCTGGCCAGAGACGATGAAAAAAAACAAGTTCTTAGAAAAAAGTTTCTGTCAGATACTAAAGGAAAAATAGATTTTTTGCCTACCAATAAAATTATTATACCGGTAAACAAAGTTGCTGCGCTTAAAAATAGAATTGTAGCCCCTGAAGATGCTGATAAGATGGTTTCACAGCTCATTTTGGAGTTTCCTGTAAAAGAAAATCAGCCTTTTTATCTGAATAAAAATGATTTGATTTTTTTGGATATGTTAGCCAATTATCAATGGGATCGTCCTATATATTTCAGCGTAGGAGGTATTTACAATCCGGCAAATACTCTTTATTTGAGCGATTATCTTCAGTACATGGGGTTTCATTATAAATTGGTACCTATACGGACTCCTCAGAATGTTAAAGGGGAGCTAGGATATATAAATTCAGGGGATATGTATCAGGCAGTTAAAAAATTTCATTGGGGTAATCTTAAAGACCCTAGAGGCTATACCGATTATAATGGTCGTCGTAATATACTCACTTATCGAAATGCTGTAAACAGAGCTTCTGAAGCCCTTATAGCTGAGGGAAAACGACAAAAAGCTCAGGAAATCATGGATCGACTTGAGGAAGAAATTCCACAAAAGCTCTATCAAGAGCATTTGCCTTTGATAGATATAGCCGCCTCCTATATCCGCATCGGACAGGTGAATAAAGCAAAAAAAATCATACAGGTGTTTCAGAAAAATCTTCTTGAAGAAATTGATTATTACATAGAATTACCCGTGAAGTATAAATACTGGATAAATAATGATATGCTTTATACTACCTATAAATATGCTTTTTTATCTAATGAGATCACGCAAGCTTATCTCGAAACAGCTCATTCAAGTGGCGCTCTGGCTTACGCCCAGCAGTCTTATCGACAAATAAATCTTCGTCTGGAAAAACTCATAAAAAAACTTGAGAAGATTTCAGATAATCATTTATACGATCAGGACTTAAGTGCATTGTCCCATGCCCATCGAAGTTTAATTTCAACGCTAAAAAGTTGCGATCCGAGACCCTAAGCCGAGCATTATAAAAACGATTTTTTTCAGAAAGTCCGTAAACAAGATACGTAAATCATTTTCTGGTTAAGTATAATAAGAAAAATTTGCAAGTTATAAGGTTACGTTATGGACAGAAAATTAACTAAATACCTATCCATATTAACGTATAATATGCATCCTTCGAGAAACAGACCAGACATAATAACAGATACGTTGTAATTCTTTGGCATGCCTGATGAAGGCAGCAGTGTAGAGAAAACCATCCCAAATAAAGCCAATACAAGACTCCATTTCCATAGATCATTGCCGAAGGTGCTGCCCCAAAGGCAGATAAAAGGTTAATATCAGTGTGTTTTTATTGAAAAACAAGAAAACATATAGCAAACAACTGTGCACAGACACCTATACCAAGAAAGTTTATTATTTTCTCCCTCTACAAAACCTGTAGCTAATATAAGTAAACTTTTATTTTTCATCTGTTTCACCTTGTTTTGAGAGAAATTCATTATTCATATTTCGTTCTCTTCCTGAGAGACACAGTTAGCATTATGATCCTTTTATACTTTTCTGACTCTTTTGTGTTTAAACTAGGGTTGTATTTGACCTTTTTCCTCTCCTTGCGAGAGAGTTAGTAAGCTCTTTTACTTTTGAAGCCCGATGTTCTGATTATTTTTCTATCGCTAATTTTATTTTATTTAATAATTTATCAATGATATAATTTTTAAATATTATGATTAATTTTTGTATTAAATTTGCCAAAATCGATAGATAAAATAATATTTATCATTGTTACAGCTTATTTTATTCTGATTATTTTATTCCGACGATAGCTCTGAGCACATCGATACTGATTTTTAGTATTGATGTATTACTTCTTTTCTATAAGTTCTTTAATAGCCTTTCTGTTTCTATTAATTATTGCCCGATGAAGCGAGGTTTTCTACATATTCATCAAGTTGAAATTAAGCCGATTGGCTTGGTTTATTTTTTGACTCTCATGGTCATCACCAAAAGAAAAACAAAGTATCGTCGCTATACAAGCTAGTAAAATCTTTCTCATAAACATTATTTAAGTTAAGGTTTCTCTTCTTACATCTATTCTATTTAATTGTTATTTAATTAATTAAATTAAAAATACTGTAGAGATTCTTGAGGAAGAATAATAAAAACTTACCAAAAACTGTTAAAAAACAACCTAAAGACTATGCATTACCGAGATTCTTTAACAAATCGTTATATAATAATAGTTCAATATGACGAACTTATACTTTTAGCCATAATAAAATCTCACAAAAAGAAAAAACCAATCCCATAAAGGATTGGCAAGCAAAAAAATAACTTTAAGAGAACGTATGAATCCTCTTATGGTTCAAGAAGTTTTAACTTTCGATTGTTGCTAAATCATAGGAGGTTTTTCATCGTTATCTTTAGCTTTTTTTGTCGGTTCATGCCTTTAGAAGGCATGAACAATTTTATTTTATCATCCGGACTAACGGTAAAGTGAATCGGGGTGTTTTTAAGATTATTTATGGTGTTCACATTAGCTCTCTTCTTGATAAGTAAATATTATAGTTTTTGTATTGCCATTTGAAGCCACATAATGAATCCGGGTTTCTCCATCTGGAATTTCCTTACCCTTCCACCTTTTCATATACAGATGTCAAATAGTATCATTCAAACTGATTATATCGTCTACCACGATATAATCAGAAAAAAGCGTTTCAATAAAGGATAAGTTGAGCCGTCAGGTTTTTTCGCAGATAGTGATCAAGATAGCGGCAAAAAAGGTCTAGTTATTCTTGAGCAAAGCAAAGCGCCTTCAGAGAGGGATTAAGCAAAAGGCGTGAGGCGGAATAGAAAGCTTTTATATAAGCTATACGAAGCGTGAAAGGCTTATTACATATCTTTTTCCTTTCTTTTTCCTTATAAGCCGCTTGATTTTAAAAAGGCTCACATTTAAGGAAAGACTCGTGGTAAAGCAGAGCGATACCGCTTACCACGAGAGAACGTAAGCTTAGCTTTTGTAAGCTCTCTCTCGAGCTGCCGCCCCGGAGACTTCAGGTTAACACATAGCTCCCAAACTTTATATAAACTTTCAATCGAGCAAGATCAGCGCCGAGATAAAGGGAAAGATCTTAAAGCTTACGGCAAGCGATAATAAGCGAGCGTGTAAGGATAAGGTACATTGAAAAGGTGAATGGCAAAAGATAAGCTTATCTATAAGTACAAGCTTGTTAAAGCGCCGTATATCACAAACGTATATGTTTTTGTCCGTTTGTTTCTAGAGGAGGCGGAAGCTTAAATCGGGGTTTTGAGCTTTTAAAAGGACTTGAAGGGGTATTGATTTGTAAGAGCTTTATCAATAAAAAATCCTTTCTTTTTAAGAAAGGACAAATAACAAAGAATTAACTATGAAAATCAGGACTTTGGTTTACATCTTGTAACTTGTCAATCAAAATTCTAAACCTGTAGATACTTTGGTATATCTAGGGATAGATATTACAATTGGAAGAGAGCTTATGAAGAAGAAGGAGAAACCGCTTTGATCACAAACCCTGTCCTGAAAATATAAAGCTCAGAATAGCGCCTGATATTGAAGAAAAGATTATTTTTATGTAAAAACTATCATCTAAGGAATCTCCGTATCTCATGGTATTTTAAATACCATGAGATACGGAGGGTTTTGGTATGTATTGAAATGCAATGATCTGAACCGACTACCTCAAAACCAACGCAAAACATCCATTAAGTCATTTAAATGATACGAAAAGCAGGTGCCCAGACATCGCAATTCAGATTGATGTTAAATTTTTCTCTTTCACAGATAAAGAAGGTAAAGCGCTTAAACATTATCAGTACACGGGAATAGATGATACCAGCAGAGGCTCTGGCTCTTAAAATTTATTCAAAATATAACCAGAAATGTGCCATAGATTTTCTCGACTATGTTATCGAGAGATTTTCTTTCAGGATACATACGGTGCAGACTGATAACGAACATGAATTTCAAGCTCAGTTTTATTGGCGTTGTGAAGATCTCGGTATAAGGCATATTTATATCAATAAAGTTATTTCTCATCTCAATGGAAAAGTCGAGCGTTCGCATTTAATCGACCAGTAAGAATTTTGCTATATTCTCGAATATACCGATGATATAGATATTGAGAAATTTAGGGAATGGGAAATATTTTACAATTCTCAGCGACCTAACGGGGATTTAAGGGAAAAGGATTCCTTACGAGGTGCTTAGAAAACTTCTTCCAAAGGGCCTTCCTAATAAGATTTCCTATCAATAAATAGGTCAAATATTTATCTTTATTCTAAGTAAATATAGATTCTGATACGAACATTATAACATTATTTAAGATTTCCAAATCTTAATGTAGCTTTGACTGTTATCGATAAAAACATTTCTCAAATTGGTGTTCATATCGGCTATTCCTCATGCTTTAAAACGAACATTGAGTTTATTTCCTTTTTTTTAAATATATAATTTGACTAATGTGAGCATCTGTTTTTGAACTACCAGAGGATAATTTGAATCCTCTTAATACATTGTAATTATTATAATATACTTGTGAAACGGTTATTTACGCTGATTCAGGTGCCAAATACTCCTCTAGTTCCGTCAAAAGCGCTTCCGGGAGGATGATTACCTAATCTGATAATATATTCAATTTTATAAGAACCCTCTTCAGGAGTGGTAAAAGTACTATCGCTATAAACACCTTTATTGGAGTCTGAGGCTACACCTAATTTAAGAATGTTGCTTTGGATACTGGATTTTACTGTATTTATCTTTCCAGCCCTCTTCATCTTTATTATGACATGGCATTCCTTGATCTGATAATTCCAATAAAGGATCAAAAAACCGTATTCAAACCTTTCTTCCAAACATGTCCAGCTCCTTCTATCATGTCTCTCCAAGCAGATTTTTCTTTATTTCATCGTATCATCGCTTCTTTTCTTTGCGCGTTAGTATTTTCCTTCTATTGCCTATTTTAATATGTTCGCTAACATCGAGCTTACTCTCGGGTTTTTTTCCCACACCTATCTCAGCCTGCAAGGATTCCGAAGCGATGGGAATATCTAAAAAATTTTTTAGTTTCATATTATTATTTATAATATGTAACATACATATATTATTATTTAATATACATTCATATTTTTATACTTTATATCGAAGTTTTAGATCAATCAGATATGGACAAGGACAAATGTGGTGTTTGCTCTTCGGGAGATTTCAAGAGTTTTTAGAGGTGACTTCTGTATCCTCTTTATGCCCCAAGAGCGCCTTATGAGAGAAAAAATAAAGAATGTGTCCTCAATAGAGCGTTTTGTTGGACCTAACTGGGGCATAAAGTCATTTTTGGATTGTGAAAACACAAAATATGACGCGCAAACCAATCTTGAGTCTCATAATTGGCGCATACTGAAACTTCAGAAAAAGGTTTATATCTAAAATATATACTTAACTTGTTTGAAGAGGTAAAAAAAAGGAAAAGGAAATAGCAATTGCAGGCAATTTGTAGACTACATCTATAGATTTTAATTTTTAATATGATGTAAATGAATTTATTATAATTATTGTATTTCTTCTGTTTTCTAAGAGGTTTTAGGAAGGTTTTTCGAGCAAATAAAAATTATAAGCAGACCAAAAATCAGTTGATCGCCGACCATTCGAATAGTATTATAACCTTCATTGTAAGATAATTTAACGAAAGTAGAGAGGACATCGTAATTGGCTACGCTGGTTAGAGCAGAGAAAATATCTTTTTTATAATCAGAACAAATCTGATCTTTAAAAGAGAACGCAACTTAATAAAACAATTGTCATAAATTATGTAAGTTTGTCGACTTATAACTTGGGACGAGTTCCCTTAAATAGATAACCTATGCCTGCAAGGATTCGTCTTCAAAGACACGGAAAAAAAGCTAAACCTTTTTATCATATTGTCGTTTCTGATGCGCGCGCGCCGCGAGATGGAAAATTCATTGAAAAATTGGGCACTTACAATCCTTTAAGCCATCCACCTCTTGTTGAGGTGGATATTGAAAATGCTGTTTTTTGGTTGCAAAAAGGTGCTCAGCCTACCGATACGGTCCGATCTATACTCTCTCATACGGGCGTTCTTTATAAAAAACATCTTTTAGAAGGGGTTAGTAAAGGTGCTTTTGATCAGAATGAAGCAGAAAAACGCTTTCAGTTATGGCTTGAAGAAAAAGCATCTAAGATGCAAGGTAAAAAAGAAGCTCTGATTCAGAGAGCCAAAGAGGAAAAAGTTAAAAAAAATCAGGCAGAAGCCCAAATGCGCGAAGCGCGTGCTCAGAAAAATAAACCTGAAAAAGAGGAGGTGATAGCTCAGGAGCTAAATGAAGCCGAAAGTTCAGAGATAGTAATAGCTACACAAGCTGATGAAGAAAAGATTGCCCAATAACTGAGAGATTTTATTAGAAAATGCCTGAAGTTTTTTTTGGAAAAATCCTTCGCCGGCATGGTTTAAAAAGGTATTGGTTGGTTCAGTTACATACTATAAAGCTAGTTGAATGTTCTGACATTGGGTTTTTATTTGTAGATATTCACGGACTTAACGTGCCTTTTTTTATAGAGGATTTTAGGATGTTTTCCAGTGACCGCTTATTGATTAGATTTTCTGAAAGTGTAGCTCAGCAAGAAGATCTAACACACCATTCCTTGTATGCATCTCTTACAAATCTCTCTTATGCCTTTGAGAATCGCTTTGATGACCGCGGCCTCATAGGTTTTCATGTGGAAGATACTCACAAAGGGCCTATCGGAACTCTTGTGGATATTGACGAGCAATCTTCTCAAAAACGCTTTGATATCAGATTTAAAGGCAGGCAGGTGTGGGTACCCATAGTAAAAGAATTTATTGTAGAGCTCAACAGAGAAAAACGTTTATTATTGCTCGACTGTCCGGAAGGCTTATTAGATCTTTATATTTGAGAAGGCCATGCTTCTGTCAGAATATTGGGGTCTGCATCTTTTACTGAAAATCCTTTGATCTGCTCGCGCCTGAGAGCTGTCAGATATGCGCCGCTTTGTAGGTTTTTGCCAAGATCATGAGCCAGCGATCTGATATAAGTTCCTTTTCCGCAGTGCACGCTAAAATCAACGTAGGGCATATCTATAAAGATTATATCGAGTTGAAAAATCTCTACTTCTCTGGACTGTACCTCTACTTTGATCCCTTTTCGTGCCAGTTTATAAAGGCGTTTACCTCCCTGTTGAATGGCTGAAAAAGATGGTGGACACTGCTGTATTTTTCCTTTAAATTTTTTAGCAGTTTCGTAAATATCCTTATCGGAGATATGATCAATGGGGAATCTCTGATTTTCTGGCATCTCAGTATCGTAGCAGGGAGTGGTTGCTCCTAGCTTTAATCTTCCACTATATATTTTGGAATACTTTTGTAAGTTGTCGATTTCTTTTGTGGCCTTGCCCGTACAGATGATCAGAAGTCCACTGGCCTTTGGGTCCAGTGTCCCGGCATGTCCCACTTTAATTTTTTTCAGGTTAAAATACTTGCAGATTTTCCATCGGATTTTTTTTACCACTTCAAATGACGTCCACTCCAGAGGTTTGTCTACAAGCAGAATTTGTCCCTCTGTAAAAACACATGATTTTTCAGAGTACATTTAAAGGGTGTATAAAATAATGAATGAAAAGAAGGGTACATCCCAGAATGATACGATAATAGCCAAAGAGCTTAAAGTCATTTTTTCCCAGATAGGTCACAAAAGAACTTATAGCTAACATTCCTACTAAAAAGGCGATAATATTTCCTGATAAAAGAATTTGAAGCTCTCTCGCTGTGATTTTTGATTCCAGGATAGTAAACATATTTGAAAATTTAAAGGAACTCGAGGAATTCTTAAGAGATAGAAAATAATCTTTCAAATAATAATCGAAAAGCTTTTTACCCGTAGCCCCAAACACCGTAGGAACGCCTAAGAAAAATGAAAATTCAGCAGCAGATTTTCTACTAAGTTTTTGCGTTATTCCTCCTACTATAGTAGCGCCGCCGCTACGAGATACTCCCGGAATCATAGCTAAGCACTGGAATAAGCCTATGATGAAAGCATTTATGTAAGTTGGAGTTTTTGATTTCCCGGTTTTTTTAAACCATTCATCTACCCTTATAAGTATAATTCCACCAGTTACCAGGGCAACGGCTACAGTAAGAATGCTCTCTAGCATAGCATCTATTTGCTTGCTCAACGGTAGCCCGCCGAGCACTACCGCCGGTAAAAAAGCTAGCAGAAGTTTACTGTAAAAGCCTTTCCCACTCTTAAATCGTTTTTTATATACTATGAGTACGGAAAAAATGGCACCAAACTGAATGAAAACGTTAAAAAGTTTGGTGAATTCTTTTGAAGCGATTCCCATGATGGAAGAAGCGATAATCATATGACCTGTTGAAGAAACTGGTACGAATTCGGTAAACCCTTCAATAAGAGCTAAAATAAAAGAATCTAAGTAACTCATACTTTTTCATTATCCGCTTCATTATCCGCTTCGCCGGCTGATAAAATTCCAAAAATCTGAACTATAAAACCTGTGATTATAAAAATTGGGGCTAGTCTTATGCGACGAAAACTAAAAATATCTTCATTGAAATAATTTTTATCGTAAATACCCTTTGGATTTGTATTGGCGTCAGCCCCGCTCATCAGTATAAATCCTAAACCAATCAACAATAAGCCGATGAGCATTAAACGATAATTTTTTCTATCAAAAATAAACATCTTATTAACTTTTTTAAGAAGAGTTCTTTTTTTCATACGTGATAAAGCTGGTGTATTTTAAGGTTTAAAAATTTTCGAACTGAAAAATAAGTGCTTATTAGAGAATATAAAATGCCTATTTCAACAAAAGAGCAGCCAACACACCTGATATATAAGGATTTTATTGATAAGGAGTTTTACATGATGAACTTTAGTTCAGAAAAGGGCTGTAAAAGAATCCTCTTTTAGCGCCTACTAACTGCACGGTCTTGATAGTAAAACGCTTTGAATGAAAATTCAATCGTACGGAATTGTTAATCAGCACTATACAAATGATAAAAAATAAAAGAGTTAAACACATAATCCACAAACTCCAGCGTTCGATATTATCGTGAATCTTTCGCAGGAGATCTTTCGGGTATTTTATTCCATCTATCTACCAGTGTATTTTTTTCCAGCGTTTTAATAAATTGGCATTTAGATTTTCAGGTTGAACATAGCCTGAGGTGATGGTTAATTTTATCGAAGCGGGAAATATACGCGCTTCAAATCTTCATAGGCGATATTCAATTCCTTCTTAGTGGTTTCTATGGCTTGATTTTTATCTATATACCTCAGTTTTTTCACATAGCTTAAGAACTCAATTGAATCGACAAAGCTCTTGGTTTATTCATATCTGAAATACTTTCTTTGAGAAAGAGTTCAACAGGCAATTATTCTTTCATATAATGACCTAAAGAGAAGGCGTTCATGAGCAAAACTCCCAGAACCTTTATCATAAAGAGTACCAGTGTAATACTTAGCATTACATATACATAGGAAGAACTTGATGTGTTTTTTGCCGACTTATTTCTTCTCTTCACCCTTCTGAAAGTTTTGTTTTAGGCATCGATATGAGCATAAATCGCGTTTTTTTCGATGAATTCCCTGCGAGGAGGTACATCATCTCCCATAAGCATCGAGAAAATTCGATCAGCCTCAGTGGCATTTTCTATAGTGATCTGTCTTAGCGTTCGATTTTGAGGATTCATCGTTGTATCCCATAACTGCTCAGCGTTCATCTCTCCCAAACCCTTATAGCGTTGTACATTCACTCCCTTGCTTCCGCCAAATTCCTCGATGATTTGCTCGCGCTCTTTATCATGCCAAGCATAGGTATATTTGCTTCCTTTCTTCACTAGATAAAGTGGCGGAGTGGCGATATAGATATGTCCGTTTTCTATAAGATTTTTCATATACCTAAAAAAGAAAGTCAGTATAAGTGTAGATATATGACTGCCATCTATATCAGCATCAGTCATAATAATGATCTTGTGGTAGCGAAGTTTTTCAGTGTTTAAGGCCTTGCTGTCTTCTTCAGTTCCTATGGAAACTCCCAAAGCTGCAAATATGTTCCTGATTTCTTCACTTTCAAATACCTTGTACTGCATGGCTTTCTCTACATTGAGTATTTTACCTCGCAAAGGCAATATAGCCTGAAATTCCCGGTCGCGCCCTTGCTTGGCAGTGCCGCCTGCCGAATCACCCTCGACCATATAAATTTCGCAAGCTCCTGGATCGCTCGAGGAGCAGTCCGCTAATTTTCCCGGAAGACCGCCGCCGCCCATTGGACTTTTTCTTTGTACCATCTCGCGGGCTTTTTTTGCCGCTTGTCTCGCCCTTGCCGCCAGGAGTACTTTTTCAACGATTTTCTTCGCCTCGGCTGGATGTTCTTCTAGATAAGCGCTAAGCATTTCTCCCACAATTCGGTCTACGACGCCGCTTGCCTCATTATTACCTAGTTTAGTCTTTGTCTGCCCTTCGAATTGTGGCTCCATAACCTTTACCGAAATCACCGCTGTAAGACCTTCGCGAAAATCATCGCCTGTAATCTCTACTTTTTCTTTAGCCAAAAGCCCTGATTCATCAGCATATTTCTTTAGTGTGCGCGTAAGGGCTCTGCGAAATCCAGCTAGATGTGTGCCACCTTCCTGGGTATTGATATTATTGACATAAGAGTGAAGGTTTTCGTTGAATGAAGTATTGTAACGCATAGCTACTTCAACAGGTATGTTTTCCCTCTCACCCTCTATAGAGATGACCTCTTGAATCAGGGGCTCTCGAGAGCCTTCAATAAAAAGAATGAATTCTTTCAACCCCCCTTCGGAAAAAAAGGTTTCTCTTCGAGTTTGACCCTTTTTATCAGCTGTTCTTTCATCACTTAAAAAGATTGAAAGGCCTTTATTAAGGAAAGCCAGCTCACGTAAGCGTGCGGCCAGTGTATCGTAGTTGTATTCAGTAATTTTAAATATCGTATCGTCGGCACGGAAATGTATTTCCGTGCCGCGCTGGTTTGTTTGGCCTATAACTTGCACCTCATCCATCGCTTTTCCAGTGGCGTATGTTTGAGAGTATATTTTTCCATCTCTGTAGACTTTAGCTCTCAGATGACTTGAAAGAGCATTCACACAAGAAACCCCTACCCCGTGAAGGCCTCCGGAGACTTTGTAAGAGTCTTTGTCAAATTTTCCTCCGGCGCCTATTTTGGTCATGACCACCTCAAGGGCTGATTTACCTTCCTTTTTATGGATATCAATAGGGATACCACGTCCATTATCAAGAACACTAATGGAATTGTCCACATGAATAGTTACCCATACCTTATCACAATAGCCCGCCAAGGCTTCGTCTATAGAATTATCTACTACCTCGTAAACCAGATGATGCAGCCCTCGCGGACCTACATCGCCGATATACATCGAAGGTCTCAAGCGTACATGTTCGATACCTTCTAAAGACTGAATACTATCGGCATTATAATTATTGGCAGTTGTTTTATTCATAAAATGGGGTTCCTGTATGTCCAGATTACAAATCTAACGATTTTTTATCCTATGATTTTTTTGAATTTTTTTAAGGTTATAAAAGTATAAAAACTCAATAAAATTTTCACATGCCCCTCATAATTTAAAAACCTTGTAACTGATAATTTTTATGGCAATAGTAGCTATTGTGTGGCACAATTATTACACTTTAATAAAAGCAGACTAGAATGGATTTCTCTTACGGGAGATTTCAATACTAAGATGAAGAACCGTTTGTGCTATTAATAAGCTTTTAAAGAAAAATGTAAAAACCTCATATTTAGTCCATCTCTATTATACCTTAGTCACTAATTCTGAGTAACATTAGATAAAGTTTATGGCTTATGAGCTTTTGTATTATTTATGTTTTTTTATTAAATCCCTGATTTTATAAGATCTTTTAAGGAGTTCTCCAGAGCTTCGATGGTTTTATTTTTATCCAATTTATTAGCTCTATGAAGCTTGGTATACCTACGATTCGGTCCATTTTAATGCAGTAAAAACACATGAAGGCTACTACATCTAAAACCACCCTTTTCGTAACTATTGATTTTAAGTTAATGTATATCTCTCTATAGTCCGTTTAGTTACAAGTTAGTAAATTACATAGAAAAGGGGTTTGGAAATTTTATAGGAAAGTATCTTTAAAAAGATTTAATAATAATATTTACATAATGATTGTAATAGACCAATCCAATCTCCCGCATTCGGTGTGGTGGCTCAAATTTGTTTACTTTTTCTTTTTGGTTATCGTTAGGGTTAATAAATAGAGTTCAGGTAGTATCGTTGTTCCTAGATTTAAATCTATCATTTGTTTCAAGGCTTCGATGCTTCCTAATTGATACTTTATCTTTAAATCAGAAGTATCCTTGGTCCGTAACTCACATAAGTTTACGATTTTGTTTCGAAGATAGTGGCTTTCTTATTTAGATTTATGTCTTCCGGAACGATGAATTTTTTCTTAACCGTAGATTTATTTAGTGCGCCATAGTGGAAAAATTCTTCATAAAAGAGCGTGTTTTCATCCAAATCCTTGTCCAATAAAGGTATTGCCAATATCGCGCATCATCTATATGACTTTCTTTTAATTTCTTTTTTCTGTAGTAAACTCATTAATAATTAGCTTCACCTTCTTGTAAGTGTCCGTAAAATCTCTTATGAACAAGTATAACAAATATGGTGCTAATGAAGGTACAATTCCAATTCTAAGGTCTCCTTTTATAGGGTGTTTGCTTCCGTCGAATATAATAATGTTTGACTCTTTCTCCAATTTTTTAATCATTCCACTTAAAGTTACCTATTTGGTAAACAGACTTCAGACACCTTTAAGAAATGTCGGCGCTTGTCCAACGCTACGATGCATTTCATTTGTTGTATGATAGACTTTGTTTATATTATAATAGTTATTATCAATTTATATCTATTAAAATATGAATATACATTTTCCGAAAATTTTAATAACAGCTTTATTGTAAAAAAATATTATTGGTGGTTTGATTATTTCTTCAATAACCTTATCTGCACAACAAAAGCAGATCAAAAGAAACACCAGTGCGGTAGGTTGTTGATAATCGAAACTCAAAAACTATTGGCCAAAATGGATAAGTTTTATTGGAAGATATTCATCTGATCGAAGATCTGGCTTCCTTTGATAGGGAACGTATTTCCGAAAGAGTGATTCACGCCAGAGATACAGGCGCTTATAGAAAATTTGCATCTTTTGCCGATGTGAGCAGATATACCAAGGCATCCTTATTTCAAAAAGTCAAAACGACGCCTGTATTTATGCGTTTTTCTACCGTAGTGCATGGTGTTGGTTCTCCTGAGACATCAAGGGATCCGAGAGGTCTTGCCACTAAATTTTCACCGATCAGGAAAATTATGATCTTGTTGGCAATGACATGCCAGTATTCTTCATCCGCGATGCGATAAAATTTCCTAATATGGTGGATGCTTTTAATCCATCGCCCATCAATAACAAACAAGACCCCAAAACAGGGTTTTCGATTTTTTCAATAATATTACGGAAGGGGCACATATGCTTACTCGCGTTTATTCTAATTATAGCATACCTGCAAATTACAGACAGATGGACGGCTCTAGTATCCATACTTTCAAGTGGATCAATTACACAGGTAAGGTAGTTTACGTAAAATATACCTGGAAATCATTACAGGGAGTAAAAATTTTACTGCGGCAGAGGTCAGCGAAATGCAGGACAAAGATTTTCAGCATGATACAGTAGATTTATATGATAACATTAGAAAAGGAAACAATCCATCATGGGATCTGTATATTCAACTTCTGAAGTCCACTGATTTTTATAAGCTTGATTTTAGTCCCGTAGACACCAATAAAGTATGTCTTGAGGGTATCGTGCCACTGCAATTTCTGGGAAATGACCTTGAATAAAATACCTGATAACTTTTTTCAGGAAGTTGAACAATCTACGTTTTCTCCGGGAACACTGGTTTCGGGAATTGAACCTTCCGAATATAAATTGCTGCAGGGCCGCTTATTCTCGTATTTTGATACGCAACGCTACAGGACAGGTGGGAAACTTTTAGCAACTTCCGGTAAAGTTACCTAAGATAACCGATGCAACGAATAACCAGGATGGCGCTCTTTCCACTTAGTGCAACACAAAATGGTTTCATAGATAGCGCAAATTATAAGTACTCCACATCTGCTTTTACGAAAGCCATTACGGTGCAGCGCAAAATAAGCAAACCGAATGATTTTAAGAAATCCAGCGAGTTCTACCGTCATTGCCTGAGCAAAAAAAGCAGGATTTGATTAACAATTTTTCCGGACAATAAGAATAATAAATAAGGATGAGAAAGAACACAATCAGCACCATTACAGTAATATTGTTAATCTTTTTATTCGATACGGGCCTAGGAAACCATATTTCCTGCAGCGGAATAACAGCTTTAATCTTTTCCGTAACATTTGGAGCTAATGATACAATAAATATGCTGACCGATAAAGGATCAGGTAAGATAATCCGAGATAATTTTAGAAAAACAGCTCTTGACTATGCAGTCACTCAGGGAAATGATGTGGCAATAAAATTTCTAGAATAAGCAGTCATATTGTAACTATTTTAATAGAAAAACTATTTTATAATAGGTAAGAGTTTTTAACCTAAAAAAGGCTATCGATGTTCATTTCGATAGCCTTTTTTGTATCTATCTCCATGCTCTCTCTATGGAGATTGTTTCGCCATGGTAAGCCACCCAATGAAGTGGCGTAGATACATGGTTTAAGAGCTACTGACTTATTTCCTTCCGGAAAAATCTTAGTAACAGGACCATCGTAGTCTTACAAGAATAGCATATAAACGATCCCACGAAAACTATAGTTAAGGTAAGATGTTGTACAATAACTCAAACCTGCACTATAAAGCTTTTGTTATCGATATTTTGTATCTCATCTCGGATCTAAAAATCCGACTTTGAATCAGAGGTTTTTCGTAACTGATATAAGTTTTAAAAAGTTTCTTGTCACTAAACAATGATCTTATAAACAATGATAACTTATTGTTATATAATTTAGAAGCCATTATATGTTGAGAAGGATCTTAAGGACTCTGATTTGAGCCTACACAATTGTTTAAAACTCAGGAGAACAGGTTTCGGATTTATGACGGTGAATTTTTCCTGTAAAATATTTCCAAATGGAAATATTTGTAAATAAATAAAACGCTTCTTCGTAAAGATTTAGAGTTCTTTAAAAAGCCGATCTCCTTTGAAAATATACTCTGTTTTATTGCGTTTAAGCGTATAATTCAGAAAAAATAGCGAAAGTAGCAGAGAGTGTATTTAGCTTTTTATTCAAAAAAATTTGCTGATCTGCGCTGTGCAATCAAAGATCAAGTTTCTAAAAAATCGATGACCTTAAATTTTTATATAATGAGGGATTTAAAAACGTGATTCACAATTTTATATACTTTTTAAGTATTTAATGCAGGTTTTTAAATTCATTTTTATACTTCTTTATAATAAAAATCATCTTTCGAGTGGTTTCAGATGGTTAGATAATTTTAAAAAAATTAACTAATATTTAACTTAAAATCATAACATGGTAGAGGTCTTCAAATTAATATGCCAATATTTCTAATTATTCTCATCTGGTACCTTTTTGGACTCAGACGAAGAGATAAATCTTTAAAAATTATTAACGACTATCCTTTATATGTAGCTCTTCCGGCTTTGCTTTTTAAGGAGATTATTGAAAATTCTTATTTTGAAGAGTTTTCATCGCCAAAAAATATTACGCTTACGATTCCATAGATTCTTCTATAATGAACTATGGCTTCGCCTTACGGAAATACTGGTTATATGGGTTTGCCTATGATATTGATGGTCTTTTCTAAAAATCCCTTGTTCCGGTTTCTATGGCGGCTGTGCTTAGTAATCTTTCGAGTATTTTAATCGCAGTGTTTATTATCAACTTCTCTCAAAGCAGCCGACAGTTTCGCAGAAGACTTTCTGTGATTTATGTAGGACGAGATGTATGGTACCGAAAGTTTTTTAGGCAACCCTCTGTTTTCTTCGAAAATTTTTGGTGTATTAGTTATAAGCTCTTTGCAAATACCTTCGCGTCAAAATCATTGGATATGCCTACCTTGACGGCAAGCTCGTTAGGGCTTTTTACATTAGGGATGAGTCTAACGCTATGGATCGTACGATTTAAAAAAGAAATGTTACCCAGGGTAGCGCTTATTATTTTGATCAAATTTTTTTCATACCCTTTATTTACTGCAATTTGTGTTTATTTTTTTCCTTGGGAGGTTTTCATGATTTTTGGAACATCAGCGCATTGGTTATGGCTATTCAACCCATAGGCGCCGGCGCAATGTCTTTTTCCAATAATTATAAAGTGCTTGAAAAAGAAGTAGATTTAGCTATTGTCACATCACTTTTGATATCAATAGTCGCCCTCCCTTTGATCTTACGAATTTTAATATAAATACCTTTTTATAGTTATCAGTCGGGAGGTAAATACACTACTTTTTTGCTTTCAAAAAATATTTCGTTAAAATAATCTTTCAGTGAGTATTCTATGGCTCTTGGGAAGCCTTTGAGTTCTTCATTAAGATCGCCGCCTTTCAAACATAAAAGGCCATTAGGTAAGACATGTTGTGAGGTTTTAAGAAATTTACCTGACGTCCAGCTTACTAGACGAGGCAACTGTGTAAGCGCTCGTGAGACGATAAAATCAAAACGTTCTTCTAAGTTTTCTATACGCTTGCAAATAATGTGGGTATTTTTTAACTCTAAATTTTTAGCGATATCTGTAATAGCATTGATTTTCTTGGCAATAGAATCGACTAATAAAAAGTGGCTTTCAGGAAAAAAAATCGCTAACGGCAAACCTGGAAATCCGCCTCCTGTTCCCGCGTCCATTATATTGGTGTTAGGTAAAAATGATATTATTTTAGCTAGCCCTAGGGAGTGTAATAAATGTTGTTTGTAGAAGTGTCCAATGGTTTTTCTCGAAATTAAATTGATGCGCGCATTCCAATGTTCATATAAATCTTTCATCTCAGCAAATTGTTCCTTCTGTTGTGAATTAAGATTTGGAAAATATTTTTTTATAATTTGCATATATGTTTATATAAAGCCTAAAAGTAGGGGCGAATTTACTAGATTTGCTCTTCATTTAAACAAAGAATCATGCAAAGGATTTCTCGCCGTCTTCAAAATATGAGCTATTCGCAAACCTTAGCCATGTCTGCAAAAGCTAGAGAGCTTAGCAGTCAAGGCCATGATGTGATCAGCTTGAGCGTGGGCGAGCCTGATTTTTCACCTCCTAATTTTGTGCTGCAAGCTGCTAAAAAAGCTATAGATAAAGGTCATCACTATTATACGCCTGTGCCTGGTTACCTGGAGCTGCGCGAGGCGGTATGTGAAAAATTCCTTCGAGATAATCAATTGAATTATCAACCCTCTCAAGTGGTCGTCTCCACCGGGGGTAAACAATCGATTATCAATGTTTTCCTGGCGCTTTTAAATCCTGGTGATGAGGTAATCATTCCAGGGCCTTATTGGGTGAGTTATTATGAAATGGCCAATCTTTGCGAAGCTAAGCAAGTGATCCTCCCAACAAGTGTAGAAGCCAATTTCAAAATCTCACCTGAGCAACTTGAGACCGCAATCACTCCTCGTTCTAAAGTTTTTATCTTCAGTTCACCTTGTAATCCTTCCGGTAGTGTTTATACTCGCGAAGAACTTAAAGCGCTTGCGGAGGTTTTTGCCAGACATCCCCAACTAATTATCATATCTGATGAGATCTATGAGCATATTAATTATTCAGGATCTTATACCAGTATTGCCGAATTTCCTGAAGTTTATGAACAAATAGTCACTTTAAATGGCCTTTCCAAGGCATTTGCCATGACGGGCTGGCGTGTAGGCTATATCGGAGCGCCTGAGTGGTTAGCTAAGGCCTGTGATAAGGTGCAAGGACAGACCACTTCAGGAGCCAACGCTATCGCGCAACAGGCCGCTATTAGCGCTTTAAGAGTTGCTCCAGAGCGTATCGGTTATATGATTGAAGCTTTTGAAAAACGGCGTGATCTAGTATTAAAAGAAATTCAAAAGCTACCAGGATTTTATTGTAATATTCCACAGGGAACTTTTTATATTTTTCCAGAGGTTTCAGCCCTTTTTGGAAGAACTTTTTCAGGAGTTAAAATTTCTAATTCCGATGATCTTTCCATGTATTTGCTTGAGAAAGCTCATGTTGCGGTTGTAGGAGGAGCGCCCTTTGGCGATGAAAAAAGCTTGCGCATCTCCTATGCTGTTTCTGAAGAAAAGCTGAATGAGGCATTTTCAAGAATTCATCAGGCGTTGTCATAAGTTAGGTCAGATTTAAAATGATAGCGCTATAAATAACTTTATTATATATATTTCATGGGTTCATAAATATATAGTAAAATCCTCTTAGGGTTTTTGTCGGCTTTTTATATTTATAAAAATACGCTTATAAGGACTATATATTTTCATCTGATCAGGGTAAGTAGGTTCCATTTTATTTACTATAACTACGAATTAAATTATGACCAGTTCTGGAGTTTCTGAATATATGAGCTTATATACTGTTTTCATATCTGTTTAAAATTTTCTGTTTTAGAAAAAACCTCTTCCTGAAACGTACTTCTTTAATTTATAAATAAATTTCATAGCATATATCACTTTCATAGTAAAAAAAAAGAAACTAAATATCATCTTTTTTAAAGATTAAGGGAGAAGTTATTATGAGGCTTTTGATATGAAAAGCAAATGTTTTTTTGCACTATAATATCTAATCTTTGAGTTTATTTTAGAACTATCTTCATCTTATCTGCTACCTGGGGTAGTTCATATCTATAAGTGATCACGATTACTTTCATTTAGAAGATCTATATTATAATAAATACCGTATACCCGGTCTGTATGTCACTTGGAGAATTTGTAAATACAGCGTCTGCTTTTTTTTAAAGAGTAAAAGTCTTATGTTTTAAGTCAATGAATGATCTTTAAAAAAGATTTAATATGAAGTTTTTATAGTTAACAATCTTGTATGTATAAAATTGCACTTACTAGTTAATACTAAATCTCCATATTCTTTAAAGAAATTTTTCTTGATAGTCTGTCACATTAAGGATATAGCACTAATCATTTAAGTTATTTAGAATAAGAGCTATAAAAGAGAAAAAAATGAATTTTTTTTAAATGAGTCACCGGTAAATTTTTTCTCAGAAAGAGGATCTTAGGATAATAAACAAGGAAAAAAATGAAAAAAGTACAATCTAAGAAGGTATTTGCTTGTAGTAAACAATTCCTAAAAGGCTAGAATTTTTAGCCCTTTAAAAATAATTAATGTAAGTAGAGTCATTTTCTACGTTCTTTCAGATCTTACATTTTAAATGGGTTTATATGTGTATTTAAAACTATTCTTTCGTTTGTGAACGAATTCTAATTACTTCTTATTGCTCCCGAGGTATCGTTAGAGAACTATTTAATAACGACAAAGGATCCTATCATAAGAATCCTAAACTTGGGTGGACGACCGGTTTCGAACCGGCGACCTTCAGAACCACAACCTGACGCTCTAACCAACTGAGCTACGCCCACCATAAATTCTTTGCAAAGATAGAAATGTCCAATGAATTTTTAGAATAATTCATCTCTTTTAATGCGAGGATTTTTTACGAAATTTAATCATATCGACAAGAATCTCGAATAAATTTATTTTCCAGGGTATACATCGGTAATTCTTGATTGATGAAATCCTGTATCTTTTCTATATCTTTCTCCGGATAAAGTAAATGTACATTAGCTCCTGCATCCAGGGTAAAATATAATGATATTTTTTGCTCCCTTCTGAGATTCCATACCTTTTCAATAATTTTAAGAGTATCGGGCTTCATCAATACAAAAGAAGGATATGCCGTCATCATCATAGCATGTAAGCTAAGGGCTTCATGTTCTATAAGTGTTCCAAAAGCTTCAACATCTCCATTTTTAAGTATAAAAATAAGCTCTTGAATATTTTTGTAAGCAGCTAAAAAACGCTCTTTTGCGTAGGGATGCTTGTTCATTAGCTTATGTCCGAGAGTACTGGATACTTTTTTGGGAGAAATATCTACCAGTAAGATGAAATTGTTAAAGCGATGAAAAACCTTATGTACCTCATAGGGATAGGGAATAGCATAATGATCATCGCTACCTATAATTTTTTCATGCGCTCCCCAGACTACTAAACCCGAATATATTGATCGACAAGCGCTTCCCGATCCTAATCTTGAAAGAAAAGAAGCTTTTTTTAGTAGAAAATCTTCGCTGAGAGTTATTCCCATATGTGATTCCAACTCACAAATACAAAGCGCCAGCGCGCTCATGGACGAGGCTGACGAGGCAATACCGCTGCTGTGCGGGAAATTATTATGTGTATTTAAAACAAAATCAAAATCTAACAGATAAAGACAATAGGGTAGGATACGTTTAAAAAATTCTCGGATTTTCGGTAAAAAATCCGAGCGTTCTTTCCCGAAAAAAACTACTTTTATTGAAAAATCATCGGTTTTATTCTTTCGAGGGCTACATATCAACTCACTGCAGGTATGACTTTTTGTAAGGGTATAACTTATTGAAGGATTGGCGGGGATTTGTCCGTTTTTTTTACCCCAATATTTAATCAACGCAATATTCGAGGAACCTATGGCCTTAAGCGTATACTCTTGTGAGATGCTAGAAACATTATAACTTTTTGTTATAAAAGCGCTCTTCTTAAAAGATGACATTCGTGGATTGTATTCTCTTGCAAAGAAAGCAAATATCAGATAGAATCTGTAGAGGAATTAATTTAAAAAGAAGCGCTTCTTATGAAATAATATTAATTTTTTAATAAAAAAACGTTAATAAATAGTATTAAAATACTAGATTTGGATAAATGTTGAATTTTTCATTCATAAATTCTAATGTGTTGAATTTTATCCTTTGATTCGAGATGGTGATAAACTTGAGAGAGAGATTAAAAAGATATAAGATATTGCGGAGGAATTATCTCAATATAAATTGCAAACAATAGATAAAGTAAACGTTATATTGATGGTTTCCCCTGATAGTTCAGGGGATCTTCATTTATTTTTTCAGGCTTTTGAGCGTGAAGTCAGTAAATCATTGGTTTACATTGAATTGATGAAAAATATATAGTTTTGAATTTCAGCTAAATACATCCCAATATAGAGGTATATAAGCAGGAGAGACTTTTCAAGGAACCCGAGCGAAATTTACTCATCTGATCATGGATGAGGATAAGGCGATGGAAGAATTAAAGTTTCATTTCAAGAGGTCCTCGATAGTCTGGGATGCTCTGTAAATTAATGATTCAACCGAAAGAACGCAAGCAAGTGCTGAATACTTTGAAAGTATTAAGAAAGAGCTAAAAAATTTTGATGGTACATTTTTTGATTTGATAAATCAAAAGAGGTTATAAAAGATCTTATAAATACATTAGAAACAAAATTTGAGGAAAATTCAGATAAAGAACAGATTAAATCTAAAGTTATGGATATTCGTAATTTTATCGAATCTGTGCAAGCCTTAGAGTTTGATCCAGAGGATATTTTGACTTATAAGACCCTTTCTCAAAAATCTTCAGATATTCGCACGCTTTCTAACATACTTTCTTTAAGCGCAGTACTAAAAAATTCCGGGTAGAATAATCAACCTTGAAAGTTTTTTATAAAAGACATATCGTAATTAATATTACCAAGAGAAAGTAAGGCTGGTATTCCATTATGGATTAGGTAATGTCATCCATATACATGCTCCTGTGAAACCTGGAATTAAACGCGCGATAGCTCGGCGTCAGTATAAAAAGGTTTTTTCAAAGTCGAGAATTCATCGCTTTTTTAATCGTTTTACAAAATTTATCAATTCTTTCATAATGTTTTCCATCAGAACGACCTTTTAATTTTTCCGAGGCTATTGGCTATTTTTCCATCGCCTTTCCAAAATCCCGGGAAGATTGGACCTTACATTCTTTGATAATACCCATAAGCTATTTTCTTAAAACCGACTCGGAGAAAGGGTTTCAGGTAAACTTTCTGATAATCTCTTCCTGTACTGCTTTATTTTACAGATTTCTAGTCGATTCAGCGCACTGAATTGCTCAGTGGATTCTCTGATCTGTTTGAGAAATTTTTGCAGCAGTGCTGTTTCCTGATCTTCCGATAGTTTTTTGGAGCTTCTCTTTTCATCGGTTTTAGCTAAAAATATGACTACTTTTTTTTAAGGACTCTGGAATTTTGTCTTCCAGATTCATTATTTAAAAAATATTTTCAATCTACGTTATCATGTAGGAAGGAATTGTTAGGTCTGATTCTGGGTTGTCCATCTCCATCCTGATCTATTACATAGCGCGATTTTTTTTCCTTGCTGGGTTCGTCCAAATCAATGCCTTGACGTTTATAAGCAGGTATGCTTTGGTTCTCTTGCGTATCCATAGGATTTCTAAACTGATAATTGAAAATTTCAAGCCGTTTTTTTCTCTGACGGATCATCTCTTGCAATTCTTCAGAGTATGCTTCTTTAAGTTCAGCGGAATTTTTTGAAAGGTCCTCGTTAAATTTAAATGGAAGACCTGATTCTTTAGTCTCTGAGATTGAGAAATCAAAATTCTCTTTCTTATCTATGGGATCTTCCAGCTCAAAAATTATCGATTTTTCTTCTTGTTTTTCTTTGTAAATAAATTCTTCAGACTGAAATACATCTTTTATGTTATTATCGGTTGCTTTTCTAAGCTTATTTTGAGAGATATGCTCTTGAGAGACATTTTCAGGAGATAAATCATCTTTACTGGATTTTGAAAATAGATCCGGAGACATGCTATCGGGCTCCCTGGAAGGGAAATGTTGTAAAATCCGACTGGATTTTTCTTTTTCTCGGGGCTTTTTTTCAATAGGTTCTTCTATATCCAGGTTATGGAAAATTTTCTTTTCTTCATGGCTTATTATGCGTTGCATCTCCGTTGGAAAGCCTGTAGCAACTACGGTTACTGAAATACTCTCTTCTAGCTGCTCCTCTTCGCCTATACCCATAATAATGTTTGCCATATGGCCTGCTTCAGCTTGAATATGATCACTGATGACTCCAATCTCATCGATAGTAATCTCGATTTTTCCCGATACGATAAGCAAGAGAACATTTTTTGCACCAGTAATTTTATTATCGTTTAATAATGGAGAGTCCAGTGCTTTTGTAACAGCTTCTTTCGCACGGTTTTCTCCTCCGGAACTTGAAGATCCCATAATAGCTGTTCCACTGTTTTTAAGCACAGTACGCGCATCGCGCAGATCAATATTTTGCTTATAATGATGGGTGATGACCTCAGCAATGCCTTTTGCCGCGGTGGCTAGCACCTCATCGGCTTTGGCAAAACCTGCTTTAAAACCTAAGTTTCCGTATAGCTCTCTGAGCTTATCATTGTTGATAACAATGAGAGAATCTACATTTTTTCGAAGCTTTTCTATACCCTTTTGGGCTTGTTCTAAACGCATCCTCCCCTCGAAATAGAAAGGCATGGTAACGATACCTACTGTAAGTATACCTATCTCCTTAGATATTCCGGCAATAACAGGAGCTGCTCCTGTGCCTGTTCCTCCTCCCATTCCGGCAGTGATGAAGGTCATCTTCGTATTAGTGTCTAAAAGAATTTTAATATCCTCGAGGCTCTCAAGCGCTGCTTTTTCACCAACTTCCGGGTCTGCCCCTGCTCCCAGTCCTTCAGTAATGGAAGCACCTAGCTGAATTCTCACTGGTACCGGATTGTTATTGAGCGCTTGGGCATCTGTATTGCAAATGACAAAGTCAACTCCGGTGATGCCCAGTTGAAACATGTGGTTTACCGCATTGCTTCCTCCACCTCCGACTCCGATTACTTTAATAGAAGCCGATCGATTTTTGGGAAGTTCAAAATGAATATTTTCAGTATGCATAGGATATTTTTTAATGATAGTAGACAATAATTATTCAGAATCATTTAATATCTGACGAAACTTATCAGCCCAGTTTTCCAGAAATGATTTTGATCGTTCTATGGCTTTTTTCTTTAACAGGTTTTCCTCTGAAATTTCTGTAGGTTTTCTTCTTGAAATTTTTCTAGTGCCTTTTAGATTTTCTTCATAGACGGAAACAGATTCCTTCGAATTATTGGTAGTTATTTCTTGATTTTCTTCACTTTTTTCAAAGCCTTTCATCACCAAACCTATAGCGGTGGTGTATTCAGGGTTGTTTAGATTGTGATCTTTTCCATTGGATAGATGCTCGCTGGCATAGCCTATGCGTGTATCTACACCTGTGATGTATTCGGCAAGCTGCCGAAGGTGTTTTAATTTGGAACCTCCTCCGGTAAGTACAAGTCCTCCTATTAAACGTTTTTTCTGATCTTCATGGCCATAGTTTTGGATTTCCATATATACCTGCTCAATAATCTCTTTTACGCGGGCATTGATAATCTGAGAAAGGCGTTTTAGTGAAATTTCCCTGGGTTCTCTCCCTCTAAGACCAGGAATAGAGACAATTTCTGTTTCTTTATTCTCTCCAGGCCATGCTGAGCCGAACTTAACCTTTAATAACTCTGCCTGTCGTTTAATGATGAAACAACCTTCCTTAATGTCCTCGGTGATGATATTTCCTCCAAAAGGAATAACGGCTGTGTGTCTGATAATGTTATCTTTAAAAATGGCGATATCTGTGGTGCCCCCCCCGATATCTACCAAAGCTACACCGGCTTCTTTTTCTTCACGACTTAGTACCGCTTCTGCTGAAGCTAAGGGTTCTAAAGTAATGGCGGATAAATTCAAACCGACTGCTTTTACACATCTTCCGATATTCCGAATGGAAGAGGTTTGCCCAAGTACTACATGAAAATTAGCCTCCAGCCGACTCCCATACATGCCCATGGGTTCTCTGACCTCTGCCTGGCTGTCTACTTTATATTCTTGTGGTAATACATGTATGATTTCTTCCCCCGGTAACATGACGAGTTTATGCACCTGCCCGATGAGCCGTCGTAAGTCCTCTTGCGCGATAACTTCTTCAAAATCTTCGCGAGTAATGTAGTCGCTATGCTCTAAACTTCGTATGTGCTGTCCCGCGATACCTACGATAACTTGATGAATCTTCAAGCCTGAATTGCGCTCTGCCTCTCTCACTGCTTCATTGATGGAATCAATAGTTTGAGTAATATTATTTACCACGCCTCTGTGTACGCCTCTGCTTTTTGCACGGCCCATTCCAAGAATTTCTATTTTTCCGTGCTCGTTTTTTCTTCCGAGCATGGCTACTATCTTTGTAGTTCCTATGTCTAAACCGACAGCTATTTTTTCCACCTCCATATATTATATCTTTGTTGCCACCACTTGCCCGGCATATTGTAAACGAATCTTTTTATAAGTTGTGTTTTCAAGAAGCTCCATATATTGTCTGTAAAAGGCTTTTAATTTTTCAAATTTATCTTTATAATTTAATAAATCTCCTAATTCAATGACATAATCACCCATTTTTGGTAGCAAAATAAAATATTTTTGTGATATTTTTCTAATTCCTATAATTTGATTTTTTAACAACTCATCATCATTTATGTATTGAATCATTTCTTTCAGCATTTTTACATCAGTTTCTAAAAATATTCCTTCTGCTAGCAAAACCTCTGGACTATACCAGGAGCACATATTCATCAGGGCGCCTTCTTGGGTTAAGTAATAGTTTTTTGAAGCGGTTTTTATTCGAGCAATAGGCTTTTTTTGCCGGATGTATACGTTTAATTGACCATCGAGATCCATATATACTTGTGCCTCTTTTATAAAATCGAGTTGCTTTAATTTTCTTTCTATTAAAGAAAGTTGCATTTGATTTATAGATTTCTTTTCTATCGGACCTTGTAATGCATAGATAATATTTCGAATATTTTTTTCATTTGCAAACCGATGCTCACTACCGTCTTCTATGGATAAGTTAAGTTTTTTAACAAGTCTCTTATTATGTTGCGCATGCGAGAAAGTCATTAAAAAAATAATCAAAGCCAGAGTGCTTAGAGTTAAAAAATATATCCCTGTTTTTTTTAGCATGGGTTGGTTTTATCAAGCCACTCTTTGATAGGTCTCACCAGAGTATCTATATTTCCTGCCCCTATGCTGAGCAATACCTCAAAATCTTTTTGTTGAACGCAGGCAAGGACTCTAGTTAAATCGCTACACTCTTTTTCTTTAAGATTTATAAGCTCTAGGAGCGTTTGAGCGTTTACACCTTCAATAGCTTGTTCACGTGCGGGATAGATATCGAGTAAGATCAAAGCATCTAGCTTTTCTAAGCTTCGCGCGAAATCTTCCTGAAAATCCCTTGTTCGACTGAAAAGGTGGGGCTGGAAAACACCAAGAATTTTTTTCCTCGGATACCACTCTCTTACGGTTTTTATAAGCGCGTCTAATTCGCTGGGATGATGGGCATAATCATCGATATAGATTTTATCCGTTGAGTGATGATGAATAGAAAAACGTCTTTTAATCCCTTTAAATGACCTCAGCGCCTGGTATGCTTGTTGTTTCGTTATATCTAGCTGTGCAGCTATGGCTAAAGCCGCAGTAGTATTTTCAAGATTATAACGACCCGCAAGTGGAACCGGTAGTTTTTCCCAAAAAAGATCCAGACCATGAAAATCAAAAAACCAGCAATTCTCTTCTCTTCTTAGAGCGTTAGCGTAGTAATCAGCATTTTCTTCTACTGCGTAAGTTTGAGCGCTTTCTATGGGTAAACCCTTATGTATTAACAGCGTTCCGCCAACTTTCAGACCTCTGACAAATTCCCGATAAGTCTCAGCTAGATTCTCGCCTTTTTGGTAGATATCTAAATGATCAACATCCATAGAGGTGATACATATCTTATCAGGGGAGAGTCTTAGAAAAGATCGATCAAACTCATCGGCTTCCACCACTGAAATCTCCTGGCCTGCCAAAATTAAATTTGATTGATAATTTTCCGAAATTCCTCCCAGAAAAGATGTGCTTTTTTTTCCTGCGCTATGTAAAATATGTCCCAGCATACTTGTTGTGGTCGTTTTACCATGAGTACCCGCTATGGCTACAGAGTAGGTGTTTTCGGTGATCATACCTAGCAGTTCCGAGCGTTTTTTTATCGTATACCCCCAATCTTTAAAAAAATTCCACTGTAGATGATTTTTTGGAATGGCCGGGGTATATACGATGAGCGTTTTTTCCTTTACATAAAATTCTCTGGGAATATTTTCCAGGCGTTCTTCATAAATAACGGCGATTCCTTCACGCTCAAGCTGAGTGGTCAACTCTGTAGGGTTACGATCATAACCAGCTACTGACAGGCCCATCGCCTGCATATAGCGCGCTAGCGCGCTCATTCCGATGCCGCCTATGCCTATAAAATAGTAACGCTGGAAATATAAGGTCTTCATGGCAATAAATTCAGAATTTCCTTAATAATTTCTTCGGTAGCTCTGGGTCTTGCCAAAGCCGCTAAATTTTTAGAGAGCGTATTTTTCGCTTTCGTATCTTTGATAAGATCCAATACTTTATCAACTAATATTTTATCAACCTGATCGTTGGCAATCATTAAAGCAGCTTTCTCATTGACAATCGCCTGCGTATTTTTGTACTGATGATCACCTACTGACCATGGATAAGGTATAAGCAAGCAGGGTTTGCCTGCCAAAGCCAGTTCAGAAAGCGCAAGAGCACCGGCTCTTGATACAATAAGATCCGCTGCTGTGTAGGCTGCTGAAATATCGTCTATAAAATCTGTAATATGTATAGATTCATGTTGTGTTTCACGATATTTTTTAAGCTCTTCAAAGTCGTTTTTTCCGCTTTGCCAAACTAGCTGAATGTCATTTCTGATTATTTTTTTCAATCCTCTTAACCAGGCCTGATTGAGTGTATGTGCGCCCTGACTTCCTCCTAAGGATAGTATCACCGGTTTTTCTGGATCCAGAGAAAACTTTTCACAAGCTTCCTTACGATTATAAACGCAATGGGTAATTCCTTTCCTTAAGGGGTTGCCCAGACAGCGGACTTTCTCTTGAGGAAAATAAGCTTTAGTATCTGAATAGGCAGTACATATAACTCGAGCGTAGCGGCTTAATTTTTTGTTTGTAAGTCCTGGAATCGCGTTTTGCTCTTGTATGAGTATAGGGATATTTTTTTGCGCTGCCATATAAAGAAGCGCTCCACTGGCATATCCCCCTGTTCCGATAACGAGGTCCGGGCGGAATTTCTTTAAAATGCGATGTGATTTCCATAAGCTATGCATTATTTTAAAAGGAAATAAAAGTAACTCTCTGATGTTTTTCCCGCGTAAACCTGATATCCACAATCCTATAATGGCATAACCTGCTTGCGGTATCTTTTGCATTTCCATACGATCTTTTGCGCCGATAAAAAGAATTTTCACATCTTTTAATCGCTCCCGAAGCCCATCGGCAATAGCGATAGCCGGATAGATATGTCCGCCGGTCCCGCCTGCGCTAAGTATTATTTTATGCGATCTCTTCACGAATACGAGAGTTTTGAAAATCTTGTGCCAAAAGATCGTTTTTTTGTATGCTGCGGCTTACGCTTAATATGATACCAAAGCTCAGGCAACTAATCCATATCGATGTGCTCCCGGCGCTGATCAGCGGCAAAGTTTGCCCGGTAACCGGTAGCAGATGCACCGCTACGCCCATATTGATAAGCGCTTGCCCAATAATGGGCAGGCCTACTGAAAGCACGAGCAAACTCCCGAAATAACTCTCTACTTTTGTCGCTATAATGACAATCCTGAGTAAAATAAGTACATACAGAAATAATAAAGTCAGGCCACCTGCCAGTCCATATTCTTCCACAATAATAGCGTAAATAAAGTCCGAGGAAGATTGCGGTAAAAATGCTTTAAGCGCGCTCTTTCCGGGGCCACGGCCTAATTGTCCTCCTAACACGATAGCTGTTTTAGCCCGTTTCACCTGGTAACTTTCTTCCCCGCTTGAATTAGAAAAATTTTCAATACGGCTCTTCCAGATATGTACCCGGTTTCCCGGTAGCTGCTCGCCCCAGCGCAGTGCGATAAAAATGAAGATCCCCGTAAGCGAAAGTCCTATGAGCAGTAGGATTAGCAGGTATTTTAACGGATAACCTCCAAGAAATAATAAAATAGCGACCCAGCCAAAGATCAATGCTGCAGTTGAGCCGTTGGCCGGAAAAATTAACATGATAATTACTAAAACCGGAAAAATCAACAACCAGAAAGATTCCATAAAACTTATGGATTGGTCTTTATTCTTCGCCAGATAACGTGCGCAATAGATAAATAGGGTCATACCAGCTACCGTAGAGGTTTGAAAAGAAAGACTGGTAGCTGGAATATGCAACCATCGCGCAGTATTTATTCCTTCTTCTGTATGGTCTCTCTGTGTAAGCGTAATGATAAGTAGTATAAAAATCAGCGGCATGGCTAATACGGAAAGGCCTCCAAAGTATTTATAATCGATAAATTGCGTAGAAAATAGTATGATAAATCCTATAAAGAGCGCTAAGGCATGCTTTAATAGGTAACTAAAGACAGTTCCCGTTCCATAATTAACCGTTAGGTTCGTACTGGCAGAATAGATCGGCAAAAATGAAAATAAGGCCAATAGCCCTATAAAAGCCCATAGGTAACGATCGCCTTTGAGGTATCTTTGAAATCCTTTGACCATTTACAACTTTTTCACTTCTTCTTTAAATCGTCTTCCGCGATCTTCATAGTTTTCGAATAAATCAAAACTTGCGCAAGCAGGTGATAGTAACACTACATCTCCCTTTCGACCCAGCATATAAGCAGCCTTGACAGCTTCTTGCATGCTTTTTACCTCAACGATAGGATCTATTAGCTTGTGAAAGCTTTTTATAAGTTTGCCATTGTCCAATCCTAAGCATATGAGCGCTTTGACTTTTTTCTTTACCAACGCGGGAAGCTCACTATAGTCATTGCCTTTATCCTGGCCACCGGCGATCCATATTACCGGGGCTTTCATACTTTCAAGTGCGTAGAATACAGCATTTACGTTTGTCGCCTTGGAGTCGTTGATAAACCAGATATCCTGAATTTTGAGCACTTTTTCAAGACGATGTTCTACCGCTTCAAAACTCGCCAGGCTTTTTTTGATAGATTCTTTGCGAACTTTCTCTACGCTGGCAGCGAGCCCAGCGGCCATGGTGTTATATACGTTGTGGTAACCTTTTATATTGAGTTCATTAATAGCCATATGTAAATATTCTTTTTGAGAATCTATGTGTATGATTTGATTTTCCAGCCAGGCAGCCATATCGGCGGTCTCTTTTATTGAAAAAGGAAGCATTTTAGAGTGTGGGACGCTTTTGGTCAGTTGAGCCCGTAGGATTGGGTCGTCATGGTTGTAAATAAAGAAATCTTTTGCTGTTTGCTTTGCGCAAATCTGGAATTTGGAGTGCGCATATTTTTCCATTTTATAATGATAACGATCCAGGTGATCAGGGGTGATATTGAGTAAAATAGCGATATCGGTCCGAAAATAAGGAGAATTGTCCAACTGAAAGCTACTGACTTCCAAGACATAACAATCAGGATTTTTTTCAGCTACCTGCCGTGCGAAGCTCTTTCCGATGTTTCCGGCCAGAGCCACATTCAAGCCCCCTTTTTTCAGTAGATGGTAAGTAAGCAAGCTGGTGGTAGTTTTTCCATTGCTGCCTGTGATGGCGATAATCCTTGCGCGGTTGTAGCGCCATGCAAATTCAATTTCTGAAATAACAGGTAGGTTTTTTTTATAGATTTTTTTCATCATCGGGCTACTATCAGGAATTCCTGGACTTTTTATGATCTCGTGAGCCGATAGAATGAGGCTTTCATCATAATGTCCTTCCTCGAAGGCTATACCTTGCTGAATCAGATTTTTTTTGTATTTGTCTTTTATAAGGCTGGCATCGGAGAGAAATACAGAAAATCCTTGCTTTTTCGCCAGTAAAGCAGCCCCCGTGCCACTTTCTCCTCCACCTAAAATGACTAGCTTTTTGATCATCTTACTTTTAATGAAATCACTATAATTACAGCTAAGAAAATTTGTATAATCAAGAACCTATTGACTATTTTGCTCTCGTGATATCCCTTTTTTTGAAAATGGTGATGCAGCGGTGACATGAGAAATATTCTTTTGCCCTTGCCGCTTTTTCGTTTAGTATATTTAAAATAAACCACCTGAAGTATCACGGAGAGATTTTCTATGAGGAAAACCCCGCATAGTAAAGGTAGCATCAGCTCTTTACGTGTAGCTATAGCCAAAACTGCAATAACACCTCCTATGGTCAGGCTCCCGGTATCTCCCATAAAAACCTGCGCGGGATAGGTATTGTACCACATAAAACCGATAAGCGCTCCTACGAAGGAAGCCGAGAAGATGACCATCTCACCTACTTCTGGTATATACATGATATTTAAATAGTTAGAGAATATAAAATTGCCCGAAACCCATGCCAGAAGCGCTAGGGTACCAACAACAATAGATGAGGTCCCAGCGACCAATCCATCGATACCGTCCGTTAAATTAGCTCCGTTAGAGACTGCTGCGATGATTAAGATAACTATCGGAATAAATATGATCCAGGCGTATTGACTCCAATTGGGATCGATCCGTTGCAAAGCCTCGGTATAATTAAACTCATTATTTTTAAAGAAAGGAACAGTGGTTTTAATGGTATATTTCTCCGTAGAAAATTGCTGAGGTATACTTTTTAAAGATACCGATACAGAAGAAGACTCTTTATGATATATCTTCTCTTTAATGGTTACCTGTGGATGAAAATACATCATAGCGCCTATGAAAATACCTAAGAATACTTGTCCGGTGAGTTTGAAAGAGCCTTTAAGTCCATCTTTCTTTTTGCGAAAGACTTTGATATAATCATCTATAAAACCGATAAAACCCATCCATAAAAGAGTGGCGATAAGCATGGTGATGTATACATTTCCCAAGCGCGCAAAAAGCACTGTGGGTAAAAGCGTGGCGCCAATGATAATGAGGCCTCCCATGGTGGGAGTTCCTTCTTTTTCTTTCTGTCCGCTCAGACCCAAATCTCGGACACATTCACCCATTTGCTTTTTATGCAGCCAGCGAATCGTCTTTTTCCCATAAAATAGCGCAATAGCTAAAGACAGAATCAAGGCTATTCCGGCGCGGAATGAGATGTATTGCATCAGATTAATTCCGGGAAAATTGTAAATTTTCTTTAGGTATTCAAATAGATGATAAATCATTTTTCAACTTTGATCTTTTTATATGTACTATTTCCTGAGCGATTTTCATATCGTCGAAAGGATAGCGAGTTCCTTTAATCTCCTGATAAATTTCATGTCCTTTGCCAGCTATCAAGACCATATCTTCAGCTTTAGCTAGTGTTATAGCTGTTTTAATAGCTGATTTTCTATCGGAAATTCGCAGGATTTTGTTTCGATGCTCTAATGAAAGATCCTTTTCCATTTCATCGAGTATTTTTTCAGGATCTTCACTTCTTGGATTATCAGAAGTAAGGATAACTTGATTGGCATTTTTACAGGCTATTTTCGTCATATAAGGTCGATTTTTTCTGTCACGATCTCCACCACAGCCCAAAATACACAGTATGCGTTGATTTTTTTCTCGGAGCTCTCGTAAAGTTTTTAGTACTTTTTCAAGCGCATCAGGTGTGTGTGCATAATCTACAATGATGTGAATACCTAAGGAAGATCGGAAATGCTCAAATCGTCCCTTTACTGGCTTTAGTGTACTCAGTATTTTAAGAACTTGCTCTTTCTCCTTTCCCATCAATAGTGCACCGGCATAGATTGCCAAAAGATTATATGTATTAAACACTCCTGTAAGTTGACTCCAAAATTCCCGTCCGTCAAATCTCAAGAGCGTTCCTAAGATGCTTTTTTCAAGGATTTTTCCTTGATAATCAGCAGGGTTTTTAAGGCTGTAAGTATATTTTTTAGCTCGGGAGTTCTGGAGGATAATTTGGGCGTTTTTATCGTCTGTATTTACTAAAGCAAAAGCGGTTGAGGGAAGTTCATCAAAAAACGACTTTTTGGCACGTAAATAATTTCTGAAGGTCTTATGATAATCAAGATGTTCATAAGTAATATTGCTAAATATCCCCCCAAAAAAATATAGTCCTGCGTGCCGTTTTTGATCGATGCCGTGAGAGCTGATCTCCATAAAAGCATAATTACATCCCTCTTTTACGGCTCGATGTAAAAAACTTTGGATGGAAATAGCGTTGGGCATGGTATGTGTAGCCTGCTGGCATTGAGATCCGATTTTTAGACAAATAGTGGAAAGTAACGCGCTCTTTTCGTCAAATTTTAAAAAGAGTTCATGCAATAAACTCACACTAGTGGTTTTACCATTAGTTCCGGTAACTCCGATCAGTCGTAATTTTTTCGATGGATGATCATAAAAGTTTGCCGCTATCAAACCCAAAACTTCAGCGCAGTTATCCACTTGTATATAGCTCAGTCCCTCCCGGTGTTTTTCAGGAAATTTTTGGCAGACAATGACATTTGCGCCTTTTTCTATCGCTTCTTGAATAAAATGATGTCCATCTGTAGTATATCCGGAGAGAGCCACAAACAAACTATTTTTAATCACCTCTGAGGAATGCAGGCACAGCCGCGATATCGGCTGTTGATCAGAGCCGATCAATTGCTTTATAGCTACTTGATCGAGAATATCTTTCAATATTTTCATCCTTCTAATATCAGATGTATGCTTTGGCCTTTTTTTATTTTTTCTCCCGCCGGAATGGATTGCCCCAGAACCTTTCCAATCCCTTGATATTCTACACGAAAACCACTTTTTTCCAATACAGGAATGATTTCTTTTCCAGAGAGTCCCTTTAAATTGGGTAAATAATCCGTAAAAGGTTCAAACGTTTTTCTTTCTGTTGCAAGAAATCGTTTTTTCCAGAGATTATCTTGAAGAGATCTGGGGACCTTTCGAGAGGTTCTCGGATAAATACTTCGGGCAATTCGATCAAATACCGGAGCTGCTATGGCAGCTCCGTAATAGCCATTTTTAGGTTTGGAGATCACCACGATACAACTGTATTTCGGTTGATTGGCAGGAAAATATCCCGCAAAAGAGCTACTATAGGAAAGTTTGCCTTTAGTCCAGTAATTGAGTTGAGTAGTACCTGTTTTTCCGGCATAAGGATATTCGGGATGATAGTATTTTTTAGCCGTTCCATGCTTTACGGCATTTTCGAGCAGGTCCTGAATTTTCTTTATAGAAGTTTTTGAAGCGATCACGGGATGTTTCACTACAGGGAAGTACCTTTTAATCAGCTGTCCTTCTTTTCTTATTTCTTTAATGAACAAAGGCTTAATCATTTTTCCTTCGTTAGCAATGGCGTTATAGAAGCTAAGAATTTGTAAAGGTGTCATTTTTAGATTGTAGCCGAACGACATCCAGGGAAGTGTCAATTCACTCCAGCCTTTCTGTCCGGGAGCTGGAATATAGGGATGACCTTCTCCGGGAATATCAATCTCGAGTTTTTTATCAAGATGCCAGTCTTTAAGATGGCGGATAAATTTTTCAGGATGGCTTTTATAATTTTCGTAAATGAGTTTTGCCATACCAATGTTTGAAGAAACCTCCAAAGTTTTCTTAGCACTAATCACTCCATAACCGCCTCTTTTGCTGTCTCGTACTTTTTTCCCATGCAATATATATATACCACCTGTGGTGTTAACCTGCGTTGAGGTATCGATCTTTTGATCTTCCAGCGCGGTAAGTAAAGCCATAGTTTTAAAAGTAGACCCCGGTTCATTGGCTTCCCAAACGGCAAAGTTTCGACGATTTTCATAAGTATTTTCCGCTGTTTTTTCCAGACTTACCATAGCGTGAATTTCTCCGCTTTTCACCTCCATAAGCACTGCTGATCCATGCGCTGCGTTGGAAATCTTAAGTTGTTCAAGCAAAGCGTTATAAGTGATATCTTGTATGCCGATATCAATGGTAGAGTAGATATCTTTTCCATCTTCGGGTTCCAGCTCATTCCATACATTCAAGGGCTTCCAGGCATTAAAACTGATACGTTGCTCAAGTCTTTTGCCATTTTGTCCACTAAGCCATTCGCTATAAGCGCCTTCGAGCCCTGCTTTTCCTCTTTGATCATCATAGCCTATGGTGCGTGCACCTATATTTTCTAACGGATGAACTCTAAGCTCCCTCTTTTCTGTGATAAGACCGCCTCGTATTTGACCCTTATTGAAAATGGGAAATTTCTTTAAACGCTTGTATTGATTGTAATGAAGCCCTTTGGTCAGTGGGAAATATCTATTCTTTTTTTTTCTCTCCGCAGAGAGTTTTTTGTAAAAGTAGATCGCAGGTTTTTGGAAAAGATTCCCAAGAGAATCGCTTAGGGAAGAAAGATTCTCTTTAAAAAATTTCTCCTGAATAGTCTTTAAATCCAGGTAGATATCATATTGAATGATAGAAGTGGCTAAAAGACTTCCATCTCTGGCATAAATATTTCCCCGGTGCGCTTTGAGTGGATTAACCCGTATAGTAGTTGCTTCGGCAAATTTCTCATATTTTTTTCGCTCAGCTGAACTCTGAATTTTAACCAAGGCAAAAGCTACCGAGCAAGCAAATAATAACAATCCGATGCCTATCAGGTAAGATTTATAGAGGATATGCTTTCTCTGGTATCCCATAGTTTTTATTTCATCTTAAGCTCATAAGGAGGTTCTTCTAAAGGTCTCAGACCTTTAGAAGCTACTATTTTTTTTACTCTCGATTCCAATTGCATCTGCATAAAATCTTTATGTAGACTTGCGTACTCAGATTTAAGCTCACGAATTTCCTCGTGTGATAGGCTTATCTTCTGGATTTTGTTATCCACCATATGAGAGCTCGTGATACTGATGAGCGCGAGCAGCATTAGAAATACAATGAACTTCCAGTGATGTGCGGCGTCTTCTTTGACAAGAAATTTTCCTTTCAAAATCCCTTGTATGGAAATATCTCTTTTCTTTTTCATTTTTTTCTCTAGATCTTTTCTGCAATTCTCAATCGGGCGCTTTTGGCGCGTGGATTTTCCAGGATCTCCTGCCCGTCAGGAATTATGGGTTTTCTTGAAAGCATTTTAAAGGGAAGGTGTTTATTTCCGTAGAAATCCTTCTCAGGATCTTTATCAAATCGTCCGTTTTTAAGGAACTGTTTTACTAGTCGATCTTCAAGAGAGTGATAAGATATTACGGCAATACGTCCTCCTTTTTTAAGAATTTTCAGTGCGCTCTCTAGCAATTGCTTTAAGGCAATTAATTCACCGTTGACCTCTATTCGCAGCGCTTGAAATACTTTTGCTAAAAACTTTTGCTTTTCTTTCGGATGAATATCTCTTTCAAAGATGCTTATCAGATCAAAGGTGGTTTCTATTTCTTTTTCCTGACGTCTGGCAAGGATTTTTGCAGCGAGTTTTCTGGAATTCCTCAGATCCCCATATTCGAAGAAAATCCTCGCGAGCGCTTCTTCCGAATAAGTATTGACGATTTCTTTGGCTGATTGCTTAGCGCGTTGATTCATACGCATATCTAAGCAACGGTCAAATCGAATCGAGAATCCGCGCTCAGGGGTGTCTAATTGATGTGAAGAAACCCCCAAATCAGCTAAAATGCCAGAAACTTCCTGGATACCTTTCAGATGTAAAATATTTTCGATATGTCGGAAATTTTGATGAAAAATCTCAAGGCGCACATCTTTCAGCGTGTTATTTTCAAAAGCTTCTTGATCCTGATCGAAACCCAAAACACTTCCTTTTTTACTAATTTTCTTTAATAAACCCGTACTATGTCCGCCTCCTCCGAAAGTTGAGTCTATGTATATCCCTTCTGGATCGCTGATGAGCCCTTCAAGCGTCTTCTTTAGTAAGACAGGTTTATGATAGGTAAGCATCATTTTCTTTATTTCCCATTACTTCTTCGGCGAGCTCGGCGAAATCTTCCTCAGTTTTTTCGATAACTCTCTCATAATCATTGGTATTCCAAATCTCAATCATATTTACTGAAAACGAGAGTGTTACTTCTTTTTCAAGTGACCCGAATCCGATTAAGTCTTTGCTGATTTGCACACGTCCCTGTCCGTCAGCTTCCACTTCTTTTAAACCTGCCGAGAGTCGGCGTATAAAATCGTTATTCTTTTTCACAAAGCGATTTAAAGCGTTTACTTTTTTCATCACCGCGTTCCATTCAGATTTAGGATAGAGCTCAAGGCATTTTTGAAATACCGATCTCTTTATGATAAAACCATCGCCCCATATAGATTTGAGTTGTTTTCTTAATGATACAGGTAACATCAGACGACCTTTTACGTCTATTTTACAGCAGTATGTTCCGATAAGCAACATCTTTTTGATTAAGGTTTTTTCAAAAATAGATTTTTTATACCACTTTATACCACTTTATCAAAATCGCTCTATTATTCATTTCTTTATGAGAAATTCATATTTCAATTGTTTAATATTTAATATTAACAGATTAATAACTATAATTTATTTTATAGTTTCGGTATTTTATGCTATTTATAAATAAATTTTTACAAACAATGATGTTCAAATGATGTTTATTTGACCATACCGGCATAAAAATATAATCAGGAAGTTCATCATTTCTCATGGCGGGTAAAAAATGTTTTTATTACGGCTGTGCCACACAGGATCATCTGATATTTTGTTATTTATGTTTTCTGCCAACAGGTTTTTAAAAAATATTCCGTGTACTCTCCAAAAATACTGCCTAGGAATGCAGGTATATAAAATACAAAGCTTTCGTTACTTAATGATATTATGGGATATGCATTATTGTAATATCTCCATGAATTTCCAAGGCATGCCGTTCTAAAAGTTTTTTCAAGATAGAATCTCAATTCTTCACTTTGATCTGCGCCGTTGAATTTGCCTATATTATTATTTCTATTCCAGATGTTTGAGTGAAAAATAAAATCCTGCTTTTGCGTCGTTTTCGTAGACAGGTCTTCAGCTTCTCTGGGGCTCCTCTATGCTTTGAGGCATCTAAAAAAACTTGCGCTTTATAACTTATAATTACTGCCCCATAGGAGAATTCGTAAATGAGCCTCATTTAACTTCTCATACATAAAAATTATGTGATCAACCACTATTGTAAGCATTGTCATTTGCGTTTGAAAGACTTTTTTTAAAAGCACCTCACCTTCCTGATTTATTCTATTACTTTCCCATTTTTGATCAACAAGAGCATGGACTGAGTCAGAATAAGTTACCCTTATTCATAAAAGGGTGTAGACATAGCCATCTTCATACCGCTTTAAAAAGATACTCTAGAGACCTTCGTTCACAAATGAGTTGGCTTTAAAAATCAAATCATAACAAATTTATGATAAATATCAGTTATATAAATATCAGGATTTGCTTGCGAGCATATTTTCGAGAGAACTTTATCTGTTCTATCTAATAAATTTATATCTAAGGAGCATTTTAGTTTGCCATGTTTAATTTTTTCTTTAATTTTTTATTATTCAATGTCTCGTATTATTTGATGTCTCTGGATTTTTAACGGGTTGTTCGTTCTGGAAACTTTGAAAAAACAGGAAAAGCAAGAAAAAGAGCGAATGCCTTTTCATAATACATAAAAATTTAGGATCTACTAAAATAGAGATGCGCCATTATGGATGATTCCTGATTTTTACATCAGCTTTAAGTTATTTTAAGACAGCGTTAAGATTTACCGAAATAAGCTCTAAAAAATGATTTTTAAATCTTTTGATTTTCATAAAAGTAGTTATACTTCCTACGCTTGCCTTATTTTATGTACTACAGCCTCATTAAACCCTTCGAGGTATTTCAATTGCTCAATGGCAAAGCCTCATTTATGATTACCGTAAAATTAGCCTGAGGCAGCTGCATAAATTACTACAGAGTATTTATAAATGCGATAAACTGCGCGAATTTGTTGAAGGATTTTAAATCCTGGTATTATATTTAAAAAATATAACTAAACGATAGTTTTTTTTAATTGAACTATAGGTTATAGTTAAATATATTTTAAAACTCCATGTAAGAAAAAGAAAATTCACTGTAGAATAAGAGTTTGCTTGATTTTGAGAATTATGAAATTTAAACTCTTGCGGCAAGATTCCCGCTCAAAGGCCCGGGCGAGAATTGTGAAAACCAATCATGGATCTGTTCATACACATATTTTTATTCCTGTAGGCACATGGCGAGTGTGAAAACCGTTCATCAGAGAACATTGAAAAATGGCATCAAAGCTCAGATCATTTTAGAGAATATTTATCATCTCTTCTTAAGACCCAGAACCTCTATTTTGGAAAAGGCCATAGAACTTCATTAGTTTGTGAACTGGGATCTTCCGATTCTAACTGACATCGGAGGTTTTCAGGTATATTTGTTAGCTGGGCTTAGAAAAATCATTGAAGAGGGCATTTCTTTCAAATCTCACATCGATGGCGTTTATCATTTCTTTTCTCCTGAGCGCCTTATGGAGATTCAATCCTCTATAGACCCTGATATCATTATGGCTTTTGATGAATGCGCGTCTGTCCTTTCAGAATACAGCTATGTAAAAGATTTCTATGGTGCGTACCCATTGCTGGATCACATATTGCGGATATTATCTTAAGGAACATTCGGAGAAACACGCCTATCGTCAGTCTTTGTTTTCTATTGTGCATGGAGGCGTTTATCATGATTTACGAAAAAAATCCGCTAAAATGATCACTGATTTTAGCACTGACGGAAACGTCATATAGGCAGGTTGAATATCGATGAGCTGGTAGAAGCAAATGTATGATAATAACTGATCTAGTCACAGATATATTTCGGCTGAATAAACCTCGTTATCTGATGGGCGTGGGCATACCTGCTAATATTCTGGAAGGTATTTCTTTTAGTCGTAGATATGTTTGATTGTGTCATGCCGACAAGAAACGCGTGCAACGGCATGGTCTTTACCTGGGTAAAGTATTCTCAATATCCGCAATAAGAAATGGGCAGAAGATTTTTCTCCTTTGGATTCCCAAGGAACTATCTTTGTAGATACTTATTATAGCCTTGCTTATGTGCAATATTTCTTTGTTTCCCGGGAATATCTGGGAAAGCAAATCACCTCGGCGCATAATCTGGCTTTTTATCTCGATCTGGTCTTTACATCGCGCAAGCATATTCTTCTGGGAGATTTTTCCGAGTGGAAGCG
This sequence comes from Bacteroidetes bacterium endosymbiont of Geopemphigus sp., assembly GCF_002904345.1. Classification (GTDB taxonomy): domain Bacteria; phylum Bacteroidota; class Bacteroidia; order Flavobacteriales; family Blattabacteriaceae; genus GSPS2-BC2016. The sequence goes on along the minus strand of NZ_PEIH01000005.1, from coordinate 439,256 downwards.
TTCAGTAATTGCAGAATTATCAAGGCGTTTATGAAAATTTTGGATCGTTATATCATTCGGAATTTTTTGGGGACTTTTCTCTTTGCCACTTTACTTTTGCTTTCCATTTCCATTGTCATCGATCTTTCCCAACGCCTGCATCGCTTGGAGGCGCATCATGGATCGGTCAAAGAGGCGTTGATTTATTATTATCCGGTATGGGCTTTATGGTTGGGAAACACTTTTATGCCGATAGGGGTATTTATATCGATTATATTTTTTACTTCCAGATTGGCTAATAACACTGAAATTGTAGCTATTGCAGCCGGTGGCATCAGTCTTCGCAGACTTGTGCGTCCTTACCTCATGGCTGCTTTTCTTATTTTCTCAGTTTCTTTTTTGTTGAATCATTTTATATTGCCTGTTACGAATGTCGTAAAAAATGATTTTCAATACCGCTATCTTATTAGCGTGGAACATAAGTTTAATTATGAGCGTGATCGAAAGGTAAATGCTTATTTAGGTGATGGGGAATATGTGTTTATTGATAATTTTTCGAAAAGTCAGCAGAGGGGTACGGGATTTGTTTACCAAAAATTTAATGGAAAGAAACTTTTTTATATTATTTCAGCTGAGCAAATCCGATGGGATAAGTTAGAAAAAATGTACCATGTATATAACTACAAAGAGCATTATATAGAAAAGTCCAAGGATATTTTTAAAACGGGCGAAGAACTTAAGGTAAAAATTCCTTTAACACCTCAGGAACTTCTTCCTGAGGAATATGCAGCTGAAACTATGGATACTTTGCAATTGGGTAAATTCATTGAAAGTGAAAGAAAAAAAGGCATTCTTGGTATTAATCTTCTTCTTAATGAATACTATCAGCGCACCAGTTTACCTTTTTCCACTTTTATTTTAACTCTTTTGGCCTTTTCTCTTTCGTCGGAAAAGCGTCGTGGCGGTATCGGAGCTAATTTAGCTTTAGGCATAGTTTTGGCTTTTGTTTACATCTTTTTCATGGAGGTGTCTAAAAACTTTTCCACCAAAGTTTATATGTCCTCATTTTTAGCAGTTTGGCTGCCGAATATTATATTCGGGATATTGTCGTGTTTTTTTTATCTTAGGCGTAGCCGGTATTAAATTCCCATTAATTTTTATATTTAATCCTTTACAAAAAAGATTTTAACCGTCATGAATGAGTTTTTTCGACCGATAGCGCGTGTGAAGTCCATTAATAGGAGAAATTTCTTGGAATTTTATTATAAACCTCAGATGCCTGTAGTTATAGAGAATCTCACAGAAAATTGGCTTGCTTATAAAAAATGGAGCCTTTCTTATATCAAAGACATAGCGGGTGATAAAATCGTTCCCCTTTATGATGCCTCGCCTATAAATTATTTAAGAAAAGTTAATGAACCGGTAGCCCGGATGAAAATGACTGAATATATTGACCTTCTTCAAAAGGGACCTACCGATTTGAGAATTTTTCTCTACAGTCTTATGCGGCACGTTCCGGATCTAAAAAACGATTTTCAATTTCCACAAATAGGCATTCGTCTGATGAAAGAATTGCCTATGTTATTTTTCGGCGGTGAGGGATCTGCTGTTTTTATGCATTATGATATAGATTTAGCTAATATCCTTCACTTTCACTTTCACGGTAAAAAACAATGTATTTTATTTCCGCCCTCAGATAGTAAATACATGTACAAGGTGCCTTATTCCGTAATATGTCGTGAGGATATTGATTTTGAGAATATAGATTTCAAAAAATGGCCTGCTCTAAGATATACACATGGCCATATCGCGGAGATCTCTCATGGAGAAACTCTTTATATACCCGAGGGCTGGTGGCATCATATGAAATACATGACCCCGGGATTTTCCATGAGCTTAAGAGCTCTTCCACACTCGATCGCTCATCTGGGACAAGGGATGTACAATATTTTTATCATGCGACATATAGACAATCTTATGCGTAAGCACGGTGGTCGGAAGTGGATGGAGTACAAAAATAAAAGAGCCATTATTCACACTCACAAACTTTTGGGTATAGAATAATAATATACTTATTTAAAATCTCTTTAATTTTTATAAAAAAGGCGGTAAGATTCGAACTTTCTTTATAAAAAATTAATTTTGATTAATTCATTTCAAATTCTTTTATATAGTATTGGTTATACTGAATCCGATTTATAACTGCTGAGTTCACTTACCGGGACACCATAACTGATACCGAGTTTCGGTTTTACTGCATTTTCCAGAGGAACAAATTTCGCGCCTAGTAACTCAGAAGATTCTATTTCTTCGCGTGTGCGAACTTTTGTGCTGCCTTGCTGATCTTTGAGCGTTACGATGAAATTTATGTCTCGTCCATCTCTTAGGGCGTTTACTTTAATCTTATCACCAGGTCTTTTGCTTCCAATAATAGCGGCAAGGTCTGCATAATTGCGGATGGGACTTCCATCTATTCGTTTAATAATATCGCCTTTTTTAATTCCTGCTTCCGCCGCACCACTATTGGCCATCACCTCTGAGGCCATCACCCCTTGTTGGGATTTTATCTTGGTTTTATTTCCCTGATTATAAAGGATAAGTTGTTCTTCATTAGATAGATCTAACGCATTTATGCCGATATAGGCGCGTTGCACCACCCCGAATTTCTTGATATCTTCGATTACTTTTCTAACCAGATTAGAAGGAACAGCGAATCCATAACCTACATAACTACCTGATTTTGAAGCGATTGCTGTGTTTATTCCAATCAGATCACCATTGGTGTTCACCAGGGCGCCACCGCTGTTTCCCGGGTTGATAGCCGCATCGGTTTGTATAAACGATTCTATCGGAGATCTCGATTTAGATCTTAAAATGTCAAGACTCCGTCCTTTAGCACTGACGATACCTGCCGTTACCGTAGAGTTAAGACTGAAAGGGTTTCCTATGGCCAATACCCATTCACCAACTTGCACTTTCTCAGAATCCGCGAAATTCAAATAAGGAAGGTTTTCTCCTTTGATTTTAAGAAGCGCCACATCACTATTGGGGTCTTTTCCTACCACCTTGGCCTTGTAGCTTTTCTGGTTATTAAGAGTGATTTCTATCCTGTCCGCTTCATCTATGACATGATTGTTGGTCGCTATGTATCCACTAGGGGAGATAATCACCCCGGAGCCATGTCCGCTCGGGGTATTTTGATCGTTTTTTGTTTGCGCGCGCTGACGAGGCCTTTGCGGGAAATCAAAGAAAAATTCAAAAGGATCTACATACTCTTGAGTATCCATTCTGTTGGAATAATTCTTTACGTTGACCACGGCGTTGACCGCCTTGGCCGCTATCCCGGTGAAATCGGGGCGTCCGGCCGAGCCTACTGCAAAGGCTGGGTTGGAAATCAGTTGAGCAGTAGCGGAGTTACTTGTGTTAACAATGGGTTGTTGTTGTTCTATATATCTTTTATAAGCCATCAAACTAAGGCCTGAACTGGCAAGACCTATTGCAAGACCGGTAAATAGTAATTTTTTCATGAACAAATGCTTTTTTATTTTTGATTTACGAAATGTAAAAAAATTTTAAAGCCACTAAAAAATATTAGTTTTGCTTTTTTCAAAATGGCCGGAAATGCAAGTAGATTTTTGTAAGTATCAAGGCACGGGCAACGACTTTGTCATGATTGACGCTCGTATAATTTCTTTTCCTGAAAAAACCTCTTTTATTTCAAAGCTTTGTCATCGACGCTTTGGCATAGGCGCTGACGGGTTAATCTTGATCAAAAAAGATGCCAATTCAGATTTTTTTATGAAATATTTTAATGCTGACGGTACAGAAGGTAGTATGTGTGGAAATGGCGCTCGTTGTGCCGTAGCTTTTTCAAAAAAATTGGGAGTTGTCTCTGAGAACTACACTTGTTTTAACACTGTAGATGGAAAGCACTATGCTTTAATAAAGGAAGATCAGATATCTCTTAAGATGAAAGATGTTTTTACCATTGAAAGTCATCCTGAGCATATTTTTGTAAATACAGGCTCTCCTCATCATGTCATTTTTACTGAAAACATAGATCAGATTGATGTCACTCGAGAAGGAGGCGCCATTCGTTACGGAGCGCCTTATTTTGATGAGGGCGCCAACGTTAATTTTGTAAAACTTCTCGATGATGAGAGTTTAGGCATACGAACCTATGAGCGCGGGGTGGAAGATGAGACTCTCTCTTGCGGAACAGGCGTGACTGCTGCGGCTTTAGCGGCTTATCGTCTTGGACGAATAAAAACCAATGCGATAAAAGTATATAGCCTTGGAGGGGTGCTTTCGGTTAATTTTCAGGAAACTCAGGGAGCTTTTAAGGAAATATGGCTTCATGGAGGAGCTTCTTATGTATTTCAGGGTGTTGTAAATCTTATATGAGGTATGAGGAGCACTCTGCGATGGATTACAATATTTTTTTTAGGTGCTTCGATTTTTTTCTTCTATAAATATTACAAGTATTTTTTCGATCAAAGCGTCCTTGAATCTACAGAATTTTTTATCCCTACTGGTTTTACCTATGATCAGGTGAAAAGCAGCATCGCACCTCTCATAAAAGATTCAGAAGCTTTTGATTGGGTAGCCCGTCAAAAATCTTATTCTGGGAAAATAAAACCTGGAAAATATAAGCTCACTCAGGGTGAGAGCAATTGGGAGCTGGTAAATAAGTTGCGTTCCGGTCAGCAACTTTTAGTGAAACTAAATTTTGCAAAACAAGAAACCCTTATAGAGCTTGTCGATCAACTAGCTCGTTTTCTTGAACCTAAGTCTGAAGATTTTATGCAAGCGATTCTGGATTGGCATTTTCTTCATAACCATCAACTTAGTAAAGAGAGCGTACGTGGATTATTCATCGCCAATACTTATGAGTTGTATTGGAATACGTCTCCAAAAGCTTTTCTAGAGCGCATGCTTAAGGAATATCAAAGGTTTTGGAATGAAAAACGTCGGGAAAAGACTTATCGCCTCGGTTTAACGCCTTTGCAAGTAATCACTTTGGCTTCTATTGTTCAGAAAGAAACTTCTAAAAGTGATGAAATGCCAAGGATTGCCGGTCTTTATTTGAACCGCTTAAGGGATCGGCAAAAATTACAGGCCGATCCTACGGTGGTCTATGCTATGAAGTCTCATATGGTATCCGGAGTGCATATTTCAAGATTGTTTTACAAAGATCTTTCTATAAATTCGCCTTATAACACTTATATGTATTACGGACTTCCTCCCGGGCCTATTTGCTTTCCGCAAACCACCGCTATTGACGCAGTACTTCAGCCTGAATCACATTCTTATTACTTTATGGTGGCAAGTGTTGACAGAAAAGGATACCATGAATTTTCCACAGATGCGTTTACACACGAGAAGTTCCGTCAGCGCTATCTTCGTTTTATCAAGCAACATGGTTTGCCTTGATAGTTGACTTTTTGTTTTTCGCTTTTTTTTAATGATAAAGTATAAGCAAATTAATTATTTTAACCCTATCTTAATTGGCTTTCTGTAAAATAAGGTCTGTAAGAAAAAAAGGGGATAGTCACGAAGGTAATATAGCCATTCTTTATAATTGTCTTTGTTTAAAATGTTTCTGATATTCTTTTGTTTTTAAAGATACATAAGCTTAATTATTTTTTTAACGCTGGTTATGGAGAAATAAAGAATTTCTATTTTTTAAAAAAAGTATTCATTTCATGTGAGTAATTAATTAAACTTTGTCTTTAAATCAAGAAGATCCATCATGGTTCTTATAAAGTAGTTTGTTTCTGGTTAAGATTCATTTTTTAAACTCCGGTTTGATTTTTAAATTCTCTTAGAGAGAGATTTTATCATACAGAAATCATATTTTCTGCGAATTTCATAAACCTTTTGTAGGTTTTGTATTATGGGTTCAATCCTTTTTTAATACATGGATTGTTGAGTTTCTTATCAAAGGAGGCGCGGATATGAACGTTAAAGGTCTGTTTGACAAAACACCGCTACATTGGGTTGCCAAAGAGGGAAAAGCAGAAACTGTGAAATTCTTATTAGATTATGGCGCCAATGTAAAGGCTGAAGATAAGTACGGAAAACGCCACTTGGTTTAGCTACCAAGAGCGGCCACAGAGAGTTTATCAACATCCTCATGTTAAGATAGAAGTAAATGAACAAAGGAAACTCAATGGATCTAAGGATAAGTATTAAATCACCAAAAAACACCCTAACTGATGTATAGAAAACAGAAAGACGACCCATAGGAGCTCATAGAGAGTGATTTTGATCGTATGGACCTTATGCAGTTGACTTAAAGATCAAACAACGCTTAAAAAGATAAGCCCAGATGAGTTTTTAGCGGCGTACTTCCTTGATTGTTTAACCTGATTAGACACATATTAAAGCTTCGGACCTCAACTACTACCTCACTTCTCTTCACCAAGGCTACCTTAAGAGACAACGAAGCCTTTGCTAAAGGCGATGTTATCTATTCCACCCCAAAGATAGACGAAGACCTCTCAAAGTGTTTTAAGGACGAACTATAAAGAGGATAGGTTGCCGGCAAAGCGGCAAAAAGTAGATTACAAAACAAAGTGGCGCGGAAGTAAAAGCCTAAAAGTTTGTTATATTTAGCTTGGGTTTGTATTTATCTTTTTTTAATTTCATGGAAACTATGACTGTCAATAAAACTAGAAGGACTTATGTGTTACCGATGCGCACAGATCCCCCGCCAAAAAGATAGATGGGAATGGAGCGGATACTCTCAAGAGCACTACCTTGAATAAGTTACACCCGCTCAGATAGAAGACAAGGTAGAAGATAAAGTACAATAATCTTGCCACTAAGGAAGATGTCTCTAAGGTAGAGGTTAAGGTAGCTCAACTTGAAATACAAATATCTCAAGTCAGAGGCGAGTTAAAAGAGGATGTCGCTAATTTGAGGCTGAAATGTCTAAGGTAGAGATGAAATTCCACTGAAAGACCAGAGCATCTTTTGACTCGATGATCCATAAATCCGTTATGTATAGCTTTATGCTCGCGCTCTACCATGTTTTGAAAAATTATCGTCTTGGGGGAGATCATCCTTTTGAGCTCGATCTGCCCTCGCGCTACCTCACCATGGTCATAGTTGCTCAGAGAGTCCTTTTCGGCGATGGAGAACTTAGCGGGGGTGGCCTCTCTGGGTGTCCCGATGACTTATGAATAAGATGAGGCTTTTGAGTGAAAAGGGTATTGAAAGCGATCAAGAAAAGACAAAAGAACAGGGCTCTTGTTCTATAAACACGGCAAACATAAAAGAATGAAAATATCAGATAAAGGCATAGATCTTATATGCGGATTTGAAGACTTTAGGGCAAAAGCCTATAAATGTCAAGCTGGCGTATGGACCATAGGCTACGGTCACACTAAAGGAGTAAAGCCCGGAGATCATATCACTATGGAAGGAGCTGTTTTGCTCTTAAAGCAAGATCTAAAGGACGCTCAAGCGGCGATAGAGGCCTATATAAAGGTTCCGCTGTCTCAAAATCAATACGACGCGCTTTCGAGCTTTATCTTTAACCTGGGTGTGAATAACTTCAAAGATTCCACATTGCTTAAAAAACTCAACGTAAGAAACTACCGTAGGGCGTCTAAGGAGTTTTTACAATGGAACAAAGTAAAGGGAGAGATCTCGGAAGACTTAACTAAAAGACGCGAGGCGGAAAGGAAGCTCTTTGTAAGCTAAACAAGCATGAGAGGCTTATACTTTATTTCCTTTTGCTATGCTACTCCTCCTCAAAAAGGCTCACGGTGAAGGAAAATATAGATCTAAATCAGAGCGATAGATCGCGTGTGAAGGATAGACCCGTCACCGGGATCTGATGAGCTTTATGGAGCTTCCTTTAGAGAATTTTAGATATACACCACTTGCCTCCTAAACGTTATGAGCTTATAAGCGAGAAAACCAGGATCAAAGCTTGAATGTACAGGGAAAGACTATTAAAGCTTAGCACAAGTAAGGATAAGGTTGTTGAAAAGGTGGTGACGCAAGATAAGTTGATCTATAAGGATAAGCTCGTTAAAGCGCCGTATATTCCGCAATGAGTGCATGTTCTTACATTGGCAAATGTGGTGTTCGTAGAGTGGAATCTCAAGAGGTTTTTACCCTTTTAGAGGAATTCTAGAGGCTTTGATTTGTAGGGCCTTTGCAAATAAAAAACCCTTTCTTAAAAAGAAAGGGTAAAAAATAAGCTGACACCCATTTAAAGCTTCCAGAACCTTATGTAACTCTCGTTTTTTTCTAATATAGTATTAGTATTCATATTAGTTGTTCCATAGGTATGGAAACGAACGTGAAGCTTATCGTCTTTTTTCAAATAAACGATCTTATCGTCATTACTCTCGACATAAGTAACTCCTACGTCAATTTTAGCCCCTCTATATAAAAGTTGCAACTGCATTAAACTTGCCTTCCAATTACTTATGTTGATCCAGGTAGCGAATTCCCCCGAGTGGTTCTGTCAAAAGCCCCTTGTGCAGGATGATGGTTAACTAATCTGACGCGATAAGCCTAATTTGGGCTGTCCTGATCTATTGCTTTGAGCGGTCGTAAATATCGGTTTTTGTGTTTTCTTTGACATTCATTTGTGCACCGTCACGTCTCTCAAAGCAAACTTTGGCATCGCTCCATCGAATCATCCATTTTTTTCCTTTCGCGTCGGTTTTTCCCTCATTTCCTATTTTAACATCTCCCTTGATATCGATTTGGCTCTCGGGGGTTTTGATGCCTATACCTATCTTCGCTTGCAAGGAAAATGTGATTACAAAAAAAAGAAATTAAAATATGTTTCATTATTTCTATTAATTTTCTAAATTACAATTATAAACATAATACTTTATATTATTAATTAATATACACTCATGTTTTTTTATACCGGGCGAGCTAAGTTTAGATCAATTAGAGATGAGCAAGGACAAATGTGGTTTTTTAAATCTTAAGTTCTCAGGAAAGTTTTGAGCTTTAGATGATCGTTTGTGTTCCTCAAGAGCGCCTTGTGAGGTCTAAAATCATTATGCTCTCTCGGGGGACGCTTGATACATTTTAAGGATTGTTTTTCTGTTTTAATTTCTTGTGATAACGCTATGATGATATCTTGGACAGCTTTACTGTAGAGCTTAGTGGCAAAATATTCAGAAGCTTTGAGATGATCTTTTCGGATTAGTAAGCTCAAACACTCTCTCCCAATTTACTCCTTTTTTTGCAGTTCATTAAGGCATCTTCAAATATGTACTATAAGTCCTCAATCTTTCCTTGTTACTCTGATGGTGAAATTCTTTACTCCTTGCCAGTTCTGAATTTCTAATACGCCATTTTATTACATTTCAATCCTTGGTCTTGACAATAAAGTTCTGTCTTTACAAAAAACATCCAGAGCCTTGCCTTTACAAAACCTAAGATGTACGAGAAAAGACTTTTGCTTGCTACGAATATAAATCGCTCTTGGTGAGTACTATATTTGCACAACAAATATGAACGGGATCGTACTGTTTAAAATACGCATGCAAACCAATCCTTTTAGATAATTTTGTTTAATAAAACAAATACTCATGCTCAAGTGTTTTATCATGGCCGTCAGTTCTGGAATATTACTGGCACTCTCATGGCCTAGTGATGGATTTGCACCATTAATGTTCATAGGACTTGTTCCTTTGCTTTGGATGGAGGCAGTTTTGAGCAATTCCGCTAAAAAACACCGACAGCATCTGATTTTTCCTTTTGCTTTTATCGCTTTTACGCTCTGGAACGCTTCAGTTATTTGGTGGCTACATTATTCTCAGCGACCGGATGGCTCTTATGCTTGGGAAGCCTATTTTCCGCCGGTGCTCTTTAACGCTTTGCTTATGGCCGGTTTACTTCGAGTATGTACCTGGGTAAAAAATAGATTGGGTGTTTCTTCAGGGCAGGTATTTCTGGTATGTTTATGGATTAGCTTTGAGAAGCTGCAACTCCAATGGGAACTTGCATGGCCCTGGATGAATATGGGTAATGGAATGGCACATTATTTCAAATGGATTCAATGGTACGAATATACAGGGACTCTAGGGGGGACTCTATGGATCTGGATTGTCAATTTTGGTATTTTTAATGCAGCTCGCAATTATTACTTCAACAGAAATAAAGCTATACTTTATAAAAAATTGTTTTTTAATGGGATAAAAATCCTACTGCCTATTGGCTTTTCTTATCTTCTTTACGCTCGATACCAAGAGAGGGGAAGGGAAGTTGAGGTGATCGTACTTCAGCCTAATATAGATCCTTATAAAGAAAAATATCAAAAATCAGAGAATATAATCGTAAATGATCTTATTCAATTGAGCCAAAGCCAGCTTACTAAAAATACCCGTTTTTTATTAGCGCCTGAGACCGCCTTTTCTCATCTGGCTCATCTGAATTATTTGGAAAAAAATTTAGCTATCAAAGCGCTTTGCGAATTCGTGCGTGCCATACCTCAACTGGCTTTTGTTCTGGGAGTAGAAATATATACTGAGTATAACTCCAAAGAGATTGCTAGTGAAAGCGCTTCCTTTTCTAAGGAATCAGGCCGTTGGACGGATGTTTTTAATAGTGCTTTGCAGATAGACGCTTCAAAGAGCTTTACACTTTACCATAAATCCAAACTGGTGCCCGGAGTGGAGAGTTTTCCCTACAAAAAATTTCTTCAGCCTATATTAGGTGATCTGCTGCTGGATTTTGGAGGTACGATAATGAGTCACGGACGTCAGATGGAACCTTCGGTTTTTACACATCCTACTGAAAAAGTAACTCTGGCGCCGGTGATATGTTATGAATCGGTTTTCGGAGAGCATGTAGGAGAGTACATACTAAAAGGCGCACAACTCATTTTCATTCTTACCAATGATGGTTGGTGGGGTAATTCAAAGGGGCATAAGCAGCATTTGGCTTATGCGCGTTTGCGCGCCATAGAGAACCGGAGATCTGTAGCGCGTTCGGCCAACACGGGTATTTCAGCCTTTATCGATCAAAAAGGTGAGCTATTATCGACTTTGCCTTATGGCAAAAAAGGCGTCTTGCGTACGCATCTTTTCGCAAATGATAAGCAAACTTTTTATAGCCTTTACGGAGACTTTGTAGCGCGTTTCGCGCTATTGCTCGGTGGTGTTTTATTTGCTTACGCGCTTTCTTATGATTTGCTTAAGCAACGATGGTTTTTATTTATAACTATAAGTAATATTTGAGCAGCTTTGCAGATGTGTTCTAAAAATCGGCATTAAGAACTTAAATAATAAAATGAGATTTAGAATAAAAAGCTTTTCCGCCAGGTGTTAAATTTAACAATCAAAGCCACAAGAACCGTTTTAATCATTCAGAAAAAACGAATTATCAAAAGAAAGAGGAGCATATAAAGAGCGTAAATTTAAACTATTAGAGATAAAGAAGAGCTCTGTTTAGAAACGGTAAACAGATATTTATTGAATCTTACGGTATGAACTTAATATTCCTTTAATTAAAGAAGAGCTAAAGCCTTGATACTCCATTTCGTCTAGTCCGGTAATAGTATAACCCTTAGGTGTGGTTACTTTATCGATTTCTTGTTCCGGGATGAATCTCATTTTCATGAGCAGGCTTATAGCGCCCTTTACCGTTTGTTGTACAGTTTTTGAAGTGGTCGTTGTATCGAAACCAATTTCAACTCCTCCTTGTACCATAACGCGAATAAAGCGAAATACATAGGCAATGCCACAGGCGTCTAAAACCGTAGCTGCTTCCATGAGTTCTTCATTCACCTCTGTTACTTCACCTAAATTACGCCATAGCTCATATATTTTTTGATAATCTGTTCCAAAGGCTAAATGTAGTATTTTTGCCCTATGAATTATCCGAGTAAATTACTGGAAAAAGCCGTATATGAAATGGGACGTTTACCAGGCATTGGCAAGCGAACGGCATTGCGGGTGGTAATGCATCTTTTGCAACATCCCAAGGAAAAAACAAAATCGTTGACCCTTTCCCTGGAAGAACTGATTGAAAAAATTCATCATTGTAAAGAATGTCATAATATTTCAGATAAAACAATTTGTGAAGTATGTGCCAGCTTGCATCGCGATAAACAAATTATCTGCGTGGTGGAAGATATACGTGATGTCATGGCCATCGAAAATACCGGACAATATAAAGGGGTATACCATGTGCTGGGAGGTAAAATTTCCCCCATGGAAGGTATAGGTCCGAATCAGCTTCACATCCAAAGTCTTTTTGAGAAAACTCAAGAGGAGAAAATAAAAGAAATTATTTTTGCTCTTAGCAGCACTATGGAAGGAGATACCACGGTTTTTTATATATATAAACAGATTAAACATTTAGGTTTAAAAATATCGACCATCGCTCGTGGTATATCTGTGGGGGATGAGCTAGAATATGCTGATGAAGTTACTTTGGGACGCTCTATACTGCACCGTGTTCCTTATGAAGATATACTCGAGGATAAAAGATAGAGTCCTTTAGCTTTTAACAAAGCTTCAGCAAAACGAGAATATATTTTAATTTTGGTATTCATTTAAAAAACTAACATGGCTGAATATTATCTTAGCTTGCCTGCAATGGGTGAAAGCGTTACGGAATCTACCATAACCAGCTGGTTAAAAAATGAAGGAGATCCAATAGAAGAGGAAGAGGTTATAGTTGAAATTGCTACAGATAAAGTAGATTCTGAAGTTTCTTCTCCGGTAAGCGGCGTTCTAAAGAAAAAGATGTTTTCAGATAATCAAGTGGCCAAAGTTGGTGAAGTGATCGCCATACTGGAAATCAAATCAGAAAATAAAATCCCAAATCAGGAAAATCTCTCGCAAAAAGTTGCTTTGGAAAAACCAAAGCAATCAGATAATGGCATAGATAAAAAGAGTTTTAAAACTGCAGAAAAATCTTTTGTAAAAGATGAAAATCACCGCTTTTATTCTCCTTTGGTTCGTTCTATGGCCCAAAAGGAGAATATTTCTTTTCAAGAGCTTTCTCAGATAAAAGGCAAAGGCAGAGAGGGACGTCTTACCAAAGATGATTTACAGGCTTACCTCACCATAAGATCTGAGAAGAGATCTAACGAATTGTCAAAGCCTTCGAAACCAAAAGTCAAGCCCTGTTTTTCTGAATCAGAAGAAGAGATCATTGAAATGGATCGTTCGCGAAAACTTATGGCCCGACATATGCTTGATAGCCAATCTATATCAGCCCATGTAAGTTCTTTTGTAGAAGCGGATATGACAAGAATCGTGCAGTGGCGTGAAAAAATAAAGGATGATTTTAAAAAACGTACCGGTGAAAAACTCACCTTTATGCCTTTTTTTGTCAAAGCAGTAGTGCAATCTATTAAAGATTTTCCTCTAATCAACAGTGTTATTCAGGGGAATTTTATTATACAAAAAAAGAATATTCATATCGGTATGGCTACGGCCTTGCCCAATGGCAATTTGATTGTACCCATCATTAAAAATGCGGAAACTTACAATCTTACAGGGCTAGCTAAGATTATCAATGATCTGGCAAATCGCGCACGTAAGAATGCCTTGAAGCCGTATGATACACAAGGGGGTACTTACACCATTACCAATATGGGAAGTTTTGGAAATTTACTGGGCACCCCTATCATTCATCAACCGCAATTGGCAATATTGGGAGTAGGGGCCATACAGAAAAAACCGGCAATTATAGAAACCCCTCAAGGAGACCTTATAGGTATAAGACATAAAATGTTTTTGTCACATTCCTATGATCATCGTCTAATAGACGGCGCTTTGGGAGGAGGTTTTGTTAAGCAAGTGGCTTATTACCTGGAAAATTTCGACACCAATGATGAGCGATGAAGGCTTCTTTAAAAGAAAAGAACGTACCTAAAATAGGGAGAAAAAAGTGAAAGTATATACATAACTATCTCATTTAAGTTTATTATACATGATAATTTCCCCAAAAGGAGAATCATAAAATACATTCATGTAATGTATTCTAATTCATTCTAAATAATATTAAAAGAATATATTGAAGAATATATGGGGCCTTATTTATTTTCTTTGGTCTTGATTCTTAGTGTAAAAAGCTAGGTAAAGTTTTGTTGGCTTAGCAAATAAATGTACACTATACCAGTGAGTTTATTAATGAATTTATCTCTTTATTTTTTATAAAGCTTCAGATTATGAATTAAAATGATGCTATTAGAAATAAAACAAGAAAGGCTTTTATCCTCAGGAACATTATAAAGGAATTATATAGAAATACAAAGAAATTCTTCCAGTGTTTGTCAGTTCTGATTTCTACTTGTTTTGAAATTAATGAAGAATCTCAAAGCGAATCTTTTGAAGATATCACCTTCACAAACCGTAATTAGGCAAATCTTAATTAAAATCTCTTAAATCCTATGATTTAAAATTTGATATATTAATTAGCGTAAAATTCTTCAACAGTAGCAATTTGAAAAATCTTGACAGCGAACCTTTTTAGATTTTATATAATCTAAAAGATTATAATTAGATATATTCATCCTAAAAATATTTTGTATTGTGATAATGGGAAAACGTTCTTAGAATATCATTGAAATATATTATTTAAATAATTATATCTTTTCCTGTAAAAGAATTATATTTTTCGTGTTTACCTTTTTTTTTATTAAAATACCATAAGATTAAATGGAGGACGAAAACTATCCCGAATAAAATTTTAAGTAAAATTCTTGATAATAGATAAACAAGGAGTGGTCCCAGCTGGGCTTGAACCAGCGACCACCTGATTATGAGTCAGGTGCTCTAACCAACTGAGCTATGGGACCTGGAAGGTCCCACAATTTTACAACAAACTTTGTTACCTTGCAAGCTTATGATTAAGAATATTATTTTTGATTTCGGGAATGTCTTTATTTCACTGAGGATTTTTTATACCCGGGTTCAGTTTATGAAACTGGGACTTTTTTACGTTCCTAAAACCCTTAGAGATCTTTTTAAAAAATATGAAACCGGACAGGTAAGCGCTGAAATATTTCTTTTGACCATTAAAAAATACAGCCCTCTGGGAGATATAGAAAAGATACACAAAGCCTGGAACACCTTAATAGGAAATTTTGATGAGAGAGCTCTGAAAATTTTAAGCTGGAGCGCTCAAAGTTATCGGCTTTTTTTACTCAGTAACATGAATGCGCTTCATATGGAGCATATACAAAAGAAAATGGGCCCTTTATATGAAAATTTCCAGACCAGTTTTGAAAAGTGTTATTTCTCACATGAAATCCAGCTTCGAAAACCTGATCGAAAGGCCTATGAGATCATCTTAAAGCAACAAAATCTTAAAGCTCAAGAAACACTCTTTGTAGATGACTTAAAAGAAAACATTGCAACTGCGCATACTCTGGGAATCCATACAAAACGCTTTGATCTTCGAGATGATAAACTCTTTGATTTGAAGAAGTGGATGGAGGATTTTTTATAAAATATTAAGTTTCCGAGTGGTTATATTTATATTTATGGAAAGCATTCGACAAAAGAAAATTACAACACTTATTCAGGAAAAAATGGCTGAAATATTCCGCCGTGAAATAAGTGGACAAACACGGCTTATTAGCGTAAGTCAAGTGCGTATTAGTCCTGATCTGAGATTGGCTAAAATATATTTAAGTATTTTTCCAGTAGAGAACAAAGAACAGATTTTCTTACATATTGCTAACCGATCGACGTACTATAAAAATCTCCTGGCGCGTTGTATTCGAAATCAACTTAGAGGAATACCTGAGCTCGATTTTCGTCTTGATAATTCGCTAGATAATTTGGAAAATGTGGATCGTGAACTACGCGGAGAAGGGGAAAACCCGATTAAAAGCTAAAAGCATTGCGAACATCTTTTCATGTAGCCCTGCGGTATTTTCTCTCAAAAAACAATCCACAGGTGGTTAATATCATTAGTTGGATTGCTGTTTCCGGTCTGGCTATAGGTACTATCGCTTTAAGTGTATTGCTTGCAGTCTTTTCCGGACTCGAGGCACTTAATAAGGATCTTTATGAAAAGATCAATCCGGATATTAAAATTGAGCCAAAAAACGGCAAGGATTTTACAAGTAACCCCTTGTTTATCGATAGAATCAAGACTATTAAAGGTATCGCAGCTATTTCCCAGACCATAGAAGAAAAAGTATATCTGCGCTACCGCACTTATGACCACCTGGCGTATCTTAAAGGAGTAGATTCAACTTATGATAAAGTGATGTCATTCAATAAAACTTTATTGCTAGGCGATCCTCTCTTACCTTATGTTAAAGCAGGTGTATGGGTTGGCTTAGGGGTAGCCCAAAGACTTTCCCTGACTCTTGAAGATCGCGATAATCTCATAAGCATTTTAGTTCCCAAGGCAGGCAAGGGACTTATGAGTGCAACTTCGTTTCATCAAAAAGAAGCTATGGCTGTGGGAATATTTCATATAATGGAAGATATCGATGAGAAATATGTTTACAGCTCGCTTGAATTTGCCCAAGATTTACTAGATAAGAAAGATTGTATTTATCATTTGGAAATCAAAGCAGTCCCTGAATACAATTTAAATAATATAAAAAAAGATCTCTCTAAGACACTAGGCGATAAGTTTGTCATAAAAACAAGGCAAGAACAACAGGAAGCACTTTTTAAGGTCATCAATACTGAAAATTTTATTCTTTATTTGCTGCTTTGCTTGATTCTTATTATTACAAGTTTTAGCCTAATTGGAGCAATCATTATATTGATTCTTGATAAAAAAGAACAGATTCGTACTTTATGGAATATGGGAATGTCGCTGCGGCAAATTAGAAATATATTTTTTTATGTAGGTGGTTTCATCACAATTAGCGGCTGGTTCATCGGGATTTTCATAGGCTATGCCTTAGCTTTTGGACAAAAGAAATTTTCCTGGATTACAGTAAATCAGAGCATCGCCTTCCCGGTGCGATTTACCCTAGAAAATTTCACGCTCATTAGCTTTACGGTATGGACTATAGGTTTCCTCGGTGCTTATTGTTCCTCGCGTAGATTGAGGCTTTCAAAATAAGATTTAAACATATTTAAAATCCTGACCTGGATGTATAACCTTAAGACTTTCAAAAATGAGTTCAATAACGTTTTTCACATCCTCTTTGTGAACCATCTCCACTGTAGTGTGCATGTATCGCAAAGGCAAGGAAATAAGAGCTGAAGCTACTCCTCCGTTAGAATAGGCGAAAGCATCGGTGTCGGTGCCCGTAAAACGTGAAGAAGCTAAGCGTTGAAATGGGTATTTATGGGTCTGCACTACTTTAATAATCAGCTCGCGAAGCTTGTTTTGTACTGCTGGAGCATAAGTGATTACCGGTCCTAATCCACATTTAATGTCTCCTTGTGTTTTTTTATCAATCATAGGAGTAGAGGTATCATGAGTAACGTCCGTGACTATGGCTACATTAGGACGAATACTTTGAGTAATCATCTCTGCGCCTCTTAAACCTACTTCCTCTTGAACAGCGTTTACTATATACAAACCGAAAGGCAACTCGACCTTTTCTTCTTTGAGCATTCTGGCTACCTCGGCGATCATAAAGCCACCCATGCGATTATCTAAGGCTCTACAAACGAAATAGCGATCATTTAACTCAAAAAAATTCTCCGGATAGGTAATGATGCAACCCACGTGTACACCTGTTTCCTCAACTTCCTTTTTGCTGGTAGCGCCAATATCTATAAATAGGTTCTCTATAGCAGGTGATTTTTCTTCCGAAGATTTACGCGTGTGGATAGCAGGCCAACCGAACACTCCTTCTACAGGTCCATTATCCGTGTGGATTTGCACACGTTTAGAAGGAGCGATCTGGTGATCTGAACCTCCGTTGCGCACCACATAAATCAGACCGTCATCGGTGATATAGTTTACATACCAGGAAATTTCATCGGCATGCGCTTCGATGACTACCTTGTATCGCGCTTCGGGATTGATCACGCCTACTGCCGTGCCATAAGTATCTATTTGTATCTTATCCACATAGGGACGAATATATTCTTTCCAAATCCTCTGGCCTTTGCTTTCATAACCTGTAGGAGAGACGTTATTTAAATAAGTTTCAAGAAACTTTAATGACTCTTTTCGGAAGGGTTTCTTCAGCTGATTCATAGAATAAGTTTTTTTACCAAAAATAAGATTAAAAAAAGAAAAAGCGCTCCCCTATGTCATGACTATAAAATTTTCTCTATGGATTGTTGTCTTTTGGAGTATGAATCAATACGCACAAGAGGAAGAAGATGCAAAAAGCAAAGAAAATCACTTAGTCAGAAATCACAAAAGATAAAGTAAGTATTTTTCAAGAGTTATCCGAGGTAATGATTTCTTCCAAAGAAGAAGCGCTCTCTGAGAAAATTGCTCTTTCAAAAGCGAATGTTGATAATTCTTATTACAAATGGTTAAAGCAAAAAGTATATAGAGTATATCCGTACGTAAAAAATATAGTAGAGGTATATCTTCAAATACAGGAAGAATTGAAAAAAAATAGATAACCCAAGCGTTAAAAAGAAATATGTTAGAAAAAAAAGCAAATGATTCTGATAAGAGAATATGAGGGAAATCTCAAAAAACTCAGTCGAAAAAAGGGAAAATTCTCTGTAAACTCCTCTATTGGAAAGCAGGTAAGAGTGCTTATCAGATTATTCGGGAAATGCGAAATAACTGGAGCGCTTTTTGGTAGAATTATAAAGGTTATCTGTATGATATTTCGCTGAAAAAAGATTATGATCTTCAAAACAATATAAAAGATCATTGTATTGAGGTGATTTTACTGGAAGCTTTTTTCAAAAGAAAGAGTTGATGCTTCTTTTAAGATGATAAACCCCCTTCTATAGCTTATATTATTCAGTACCTACTTTGCGCCTTAAAAATTATAATAAAATCTCTTCATTTGTAAAATTTCTCTCTTAATATTGCTTCATTAAAAATGACTATCAATGTGCTCAGATAGTTATGTACACTATTTTTTTTAATTCTTCCGTGAGCGCTTTCCCCTTTTGAAATCTTAAGAGGCACAAAAACAATTATAATAGTTGCACAGCGCCTTTAAACTCTTACCAGTCTTTTTAAGTTCACCTATTTTCTTTGAAGCCCAAGATTGAGAAAGCAAGATTCTTGCGATTTCCCTTTAAGAGAAGCGAATAGGAAAAGATGTTTTCAAAATTCTCACAACCCTCCACTATGAATTCCCTGTAAATTTTTTTCTACAGTTAAAAAAGCACACCGGCCCTGATGTCCCACTGTTTATTCCAAGACATAACAAAAAAAACCAGTTTTTTTCTTTTTTTATTCCTTTTTTCTCGAGAAAGGCAGAAAATTCCTCAAAAAAGCCAACAAAATAAAGAAAAAAGCCTAAAATGGAATTTAAGTATTGATCATCAATATCTTATTTTGGTGATCACGGCAGGATTCGAACCTGCGACCAACTGCTTAGAAGACAATTGCTCTATCCGACTGAGCTACGTGACCTTTTAAAGTTTCTTAATATGGTCGGGGTGGCAGGATTCGAACCTGCGACCTCCTGGTCCCAAACCAGGCGCGATGACCGGACTACGCTACACCCCGTATCTATTGCGGAGAATGTGAGATTCGAACCCACGCGACGGTTTCCCGTCGACAGTTTAGCAAACTGCTCCGTTAACCACTCCGGCAATTCTCCTGCTATTTCTTATAATATTTTCCCTAGCCAAGGGGGCTTCACAATTTGTTGCGCAAATGTAGGGTAGATCTTTTAAATAAACAAGGATTAGTGTATTTGCTATTTACCACCAACGATTATTCAGGATATTCTATTCTGGTATGATAGATGCTAACTAACTTCTTTTTTATAATACCTTTGATTCGTTCAATTTCTTTTAAGGTTATATCAGCATTTGAAAACTGATTTTCTTTCATTTGTTTATTAACAATCTCTTCTACGAGATTTTCTAACTCATTCCCGGAAGGATTTTGAAGACTTTTAGAAGCTGCTTCTATACTGTCACAGACCATGAGAATAGCTGTTTCTTTAGAAAAAGGTTTTGGGCCGTTGTAGCAAAAACGATGGCTATCTATATCTTTATTCGGATGTTTCTCTTTATATTTCTTATAAAAATAATATACCAATGTGTCACCATGGTGGGTTCGTATAAAATCTATAATTTTATCGGGTAATTTATGTTTCTTGGCTAGTTCTATGCCCAAAGGCACGTGCTCTAAAATGATTTCAGCGCTTTCTTCAGGCGGAAGTTCTTCATGCGGATCTATAATATTTCTTTGATTTTCGGTGAAAAAAGCAGGATTTTCTATCTTCCCTATGTCATGGTACAATGCACCGATTCTCACTAAAAGAGGGTCAGCTTCAACTTGTCTGGCAGCTTCTTCTGCTAGATTGGCTACGGTAAGCGAGTGTTGAAGTGTTCCTGGAGCTTTTTGGGATAATAATCTCAATAAAATACTGTTGCTATCGGAGAGTTCTAACAGAGATAAATTAGAGGTAAGTCCGAAGAGTCTTTCAAATAAATAGATCAAGGGCTGTGCAAAAAGTACTAATGTTCCGCTTATGAAAAATATAAAAATTTTTTTAGGAGTAATCATATCTAAAGTCCCGTCCTGGATTAACATTAATCCACAAAACGATAATATGTAGATCAATACGATTTTTATAGAGGTGATAAAAAGATTGACTCTTTTATAAATATTCGTTCGAGTTAATAAGCCAAGGGTCCCTGCAGTAATTTGAAGAAAAGAAAAATCAAAACTATGGGGCATAACCGGAGCTAAAAGCATGATTGTCGTTAAATGCGTGACAAAACTTATGTTGAAGTCAAAAAAAGCCCGTATCACAATGGGTAAAAGACAAAAAGGAACTAGGTATACTAAATCCGACTCTTGTCTTAATATAATAATTGATAAGGTGGATTTACATAGAATGGAAATTACTAAAAATCCTATGGAATTTATATTATGATATACCTCCCTTGTTAGAAAGTACAAATAAGAAAAAAACATGCACAGTACCGTACTCAGTAGCAAAAGGTAACCCGAAGTTAAATGATAATTATTTTTTCTGGTCCATATTTGTTCATCATAAGCGCTTTTAATAGAAGAGAGTTTTTGAAAGTTATCATCATTTACTAAATCACCCTTTGTTATGATCCTAGTTCCTTTAGTTATAACGGCTTTAGTTTTAGACATAGAGGCTATTCTTATATCTAATGTTTTTTGAGTGAGGTCTTCATTAAAAAAAATATTTGGCCTGATAATGTCCTTAAGAGTTTCCTTAAAAAAAAATCCTCGTGAATTGCTCTCAGGTATACTCTTATCTATAAAAGCTTGTACCTTTTCAAGATTAAACGTTACGCCATATGGCATATCTACAGAATTTGCACCTGATTTAATAGTAATAATATCATTTGCTTTGAGGTAATATGGAAATATGCGTGTACTTATATAACCCTTGCTATAAATACTATCGATAATTTCTAGTCCCTTTTTTTTAAGAAATGGATCATTGAATAAGGCCATTCTTTCATTAAATTCCTTCCGGATCTTTGGAGAAATGTCTTTGTCTTTTTCAAAATAATATTTCTCATTTTCCTTAATTTCTTGCTTCTCTTCATTAATCTGTTTTTCTGTTTTAATAAGTCCAAAATCGAAAGGAGCATATAAGTCTTCATAATTCCAGAATTCTCCTTTGGAAAATTTATATCTGAAATTGTGTTTTATCGGAAATAAGTATATCAGCCAAAATATCGAAAACAAAAAAAGAGATGCTCGGTAGACCTTATTTTTATGCTTGTATAATCTTGTAAATAATCTTGGCATTTTCTCCTTATTGTTTTAGGTTTAGGAAAACTCTTTCCATTTAGGCACCAGTCCTATACCGACCAAAAAAAGCACGAATAATTGAAAAATTATATCAGTATCGATATAACCGTAATATCTTTGCATTAGTAATTGAATAACGATATCGCCTATAAAAAAGTAGAATCCTATTTTTTTAAAATTATATATCATAAACAGACCGAGTAGGCCTAGTATATTCAACACTAAGGTTGTGGGAAAAAAAGATTCTGGTAGTTGAAATTTCTTAAGAGAATATTCTTTGGAATTTATGACTGTGAGTGTAATTAAAAATATATTAAAAATCTTAATCGATATGATTAAGAGCAACCCTATTTTAAAATCTAACGGTCTTTTTTTATGACCGGTTTCGAAGTAATCTTCCACCGAAATAGCATTTCGACCAAACGTCAAAGGTAATCTATTACACAATAGCAACTCTTATTAAGGAAGAAAATCAAAGTCTTTCAGGTATATTTTCTCATATTTTTCTTCGTTAAAGCGATAAATTTTTTGCAACACTATATTTTTTTACCTCTATGCTCATTTTTTTGTATTGGTATCAGTTAGGATTAGAAAATTTCTCTTGTTGTATAATAGCTTCACAAAGCTATCTTGCAGGGCAATAGGATGAATGTTTAAATAATGAATGTAAGATGTGCTATCGACGAAACTGTAGGTGTTTTTTGATAAAAAACGTTGACATTATTGTAATCAAAGCCGATATGATGTTTTTTGTACGTTCTCTCCTGGGGAGTAAAGTTTTATAAATCTCAGATTAAGCTTCAACAGCCATAAAATAAATAATTGCCAATGTCTCAAAAGGACTCAGATAAAATTTCCTGAGCGCTTTAATCATTAAAGATTAAATCGACTCTAGATGAAGTTTATGGTTTTTCTTGGAGAGTTTTAAGTTGATAGTTTAAAACTTTATTAAGCATATACAATCTAGTGGCATTTATACCATACCATTTTAATGGTTAAGAACTTGTTTTTTGAATATTAGAACTCAAAGATTCTTTCTGTAGAATTCAAACACTGCTACCAAATCATGGATATGGTTATCTTAAAGTAATCGTTTGTAGAATCATTTAAGCAAATGAAGATTTATCCAACATGCTTAGTAATAGTCTGTTCTCATCGTTAATACTCTCTTGAAGGCATAGCATGGATTCAGTCCCTGTAACCCCTTTTATTTTTCCTATTTCCAGAATGACATTCATCATGTTACTGGAGTCTTTAGCAATAACTTTAGATAAAAAATTGTATTTCCCGGAAATAATAGATAACTGTACAATGTTGGGTATTTTTTCAAGTTCAGTTTTAACGCTTTCCGTTTCAGAAGACCTAGTAACTATTCCCAGAAAGGCTTTGATTCGAAAACCTAACTCTTCATAGTTGATCAAAAGTGTACTTCCTCTGATAATTCCAGTATCTTCCATTTTGTTCATTCGCTGACGAATTGTTCCTGTGGAAACACTAGGAATATCTTTGGATATTCTCGTAACGGGCATACGACTATTCTTCATTAAGTTAATCGCTACTTGCTTATCTATCTCGTCAAATTGATCTATTAAAGACATGATTTTAGTTTTATCGATTCTTTTTTCTTATGCAAAACTATTAAAAAAACCGTCTGAAAAAAAGTATTTTTTAACAAAATGGAATTCCATTTTGATTTTTAGTTAATACTATTTTGCATTTATCAGAATATCAAGGATGGTAAAATCAATCTGTTTTATAGAGAAATTCAATTGTAAATAAAGAAATTTTTATGGTCCTTTCTCTAAAAGAGCTTCTGATTTTTTCTTAGAAAATAATTTTTGTTTGAGTTCTTTAAAATTATCAAATTGTGTTGTATAGATAATACCTGCACCATGAGTTTGTGAAGAGAAAGTAGCGGATTGTATCTCTTCTCTCTCCTGCCCAAAGGTGCTTGGGCGAGAAAATAAAGCAAATGTTAAACTTTTATCAGCCTCTTTGCTAATATCTATATTGAGTTGAATATCTCCTGTAAAAACGCTTTTTTGTTGCTTTACCGTAAGAGGAACCCCCAGGGTTCCTTTTAAATTAAATCGCCTGCTAATGTTATATGAGATTGAAGATCTGAAACTATTGGAAGTATTCGTATCTCTGTTTCCTTGAACATATTCAAAATTAATGCTTAATGAATTATGGATACTTGAGAGAATATTTCCGAGCTGTTTAAGAGCGATATCATAACCCGATGAAGATAGGCCGCCTCCGATAATATCTTTGGTATCGAGGAAAAACTTCCCAAGTAACAATATTAAACCAAATTGTGTAAGAATCTTATCGCTTGTGTTAAGGCGCTCGGCTAGCTGCTGCCTTATGTTTTCAGGCGCATCGAGAAACTTTATGTCAAATGCGATCTCTGGTTTAAGAAGCGCTCCGGAAATATAGATATTCAATTCGGTAGAAAGATCAGAAAAACCTGCCGTATTGCTCAGATTGATATATTCTCCTACATTGGATACTGTTTTCGGATAAAAGGCTTGGATATCAAGTGTGGCGTTCATCGGATCTCCACCCCAAAGAATAGTACCCCCGGGTCTAATATTAAATTTCTTATCAAGTTTTAGAAAAGGAATCTGTTCATTAGAAAATTGGTAGATCCCGCTGAATATTTTATAGTTACTACCAGTCATTTGAAGATCCCCACCAGATTCCATCTTTAAAAAGATGTGCCCCTCTCCCTTAGCGTTGATAAAATTATCTGCATACTCATCCATAATCAGCTTTATCTGCGCATTAGAATCTATAAATGTTTCTATATCAATAGAAATTCCTTTCTTTTTGTTGTTTTCAATCGATACATATGAAGCATTTTCAATAGCGTCTTTTACAGACGGATTATGAATACCTTTAAAACAAATATACCCTGGCATTTTTTCAGTGGTTTTATTTCCCTGAGTGTTAATAGAGAGTTGTGAAAGTCCATTGATTCTGACATTTTTTACCTGAACCTTTAGATTATCGGTTTCTCCTGAAATATCAATTGTAAAGGGTTTAGCGCTGACACCGTTTTCTCTCTTAAGAGCGGAAGCAAAGATGGTTCCGTAAAAAAATTTGTTGTGAGCAGAAGAAGTATTGATTAAAAGCATATTTTGGCTCTCTATGGAAAAATTCAGATTCAATTTGGATTTTTCCCTGTATAATTTACCTATTCTTAGATTACCCTGGGTGTGGTATTGCACATCCTCAAAGTGAAAATTTTCAAATTGAATCAAGTCGGTAGAAATATTAACCAGAGGTCGACCTGTTAATTTATATTCTGTGTTTAGGTAATCCACTTTCATACCTGCTCCTTGCAGTTCTAAAACACCCTTGTAAAGCGGATTGTCAAAAGCTCCGCTGATTTTTATCTCTCCTTGTGCACTTCCACGCATATTGCTAAAAACCCCTCCTAAGAATCCCTCCAGAGAACCAAGCGGAAGTTTCTGGGCAGCGAGTGTTAAATCTAGCTGTGCTTTTTGCTGTTTTTTATTTTTGATAAATCCGACAAGACGAAAAATCTCGGTTCCTTTGTTTTCTAAATATCCTTCAAGCGAATGATTTTTATTTTTCTCATCATAAGAACTGGTAAATTTCAGATTTCCAAAAGTCATATTATCTATAGAAATTTTATCAATATTTAATTTGACACTGGGTCTGAAGATATTATTCGAATTCTCGATAGAGAACTCTCCGTTAACCAGGCCATCTATAGTCTTATCCTGATCTT
The DNA here is from genome assembly GCF_002904345.1 of Bacteroidetes bacterium endosymbiont of Geopemphigus sp. GTDB lineage: Bacteria > Bacteroidota > Bacteroidia > Flavobacteriales > Blattabacteriaceae > GSPS2-BC2016. The sequence continues at coordinate 413,695 of NZ_PEIH01000005.1, read as the reverse complement.
TTCTGGGGATAAGTCTTTTTAACTGGAGATTATCGAGCATTCCCTGAATGTATTTGTAATCTTTTCCTCTAAAATCAGCTGATAGCTCTAAGCGCTGTCCTTCAGAAGAAGTAAGTTCAATTTTGCTTATAAAATAAGTGTTTTTATTGAGGTCTATTTTTACTTTATGAGTTTGATTATCATCTCTTTCATTAATCCACCAGTTGTGACCGTTGATTACCATCTTAGAGCGATTTAGACCTACGTAAAGTTTTCGCTCTTTATCACTCCAGTTGCCTTGCTTATAAAAATTTAACTCGAATAGCTGCTCGCTTCCATTCCACTCGGCTATGAATCGACTATTGATTTTTAGCAATTTCCCTTGAGGAACACCTGAGAGAGTAATATCTTTCAAAACCATTCCCTGCACAAGGGCCTTATCGATTTTCAACTGCAAAAGCTCTCCTGTAAGTTCATCGGTAGTGAGTTGAACATTTTCGAAAACATTACCTTTCAGCTGGGCTTTTTCAATAAAGATATCAAGTTTTATGTTATGACCTGGTCCAATTTTTCCACGCAATCGATTGGTTGAGGGCAAGCTAAAATTTTCCTCCAGGATTTCTGCCAGTGTGTTTTCAGCATTCAAGTTAAAAGTCAGGTAATTTTCTTTCTCAAAAGCGTTTTTCCCTTCTTCGTTGGTTAAGCGCTTTAGTGCGTTTTTCAACAAGCCTGGCCAGGAATCCCATGAAGAATTTCCTGTGATTTCTCCTTTAACTATGTTGGTGGCCTCGAGGAGAATTTTCTTTTTTTCTCCTTCTATTATTCCCTGAAGTTTGATCTCCGGAATTTTAAATGTTTTAGCTCTGGTTTCATAAGCGTTTTGGTACATAGATATTTTTCCCTCAATCTTACTCATATCGAGACCCTTAAGCTGTATTTCTGCTTTGGCGCTTAACAGGGATTTTCCTTTTTCAGTGAAACCTAACGCGTGAAGATCAGCTTTTTCAATATTTATTTTTGCTTCAAGCGACGGGTTTTTTTGTGAAAAATTTACCTTACTGTCAAAATTCACTTTTCCTTTAATATCCTTGGCATCTAAAAGACCTTGGAAGGAGAAGCCATTTAATTTTCCATCTATATGTACATTATCTAAAGAGCGACTATAGAGCACTGCTTGCGAGAGGTTCCCCTTAAGACTTATTTCCAGATTCTTGGGAGATAAAGAAACTCCTTTAAAGTCAAGGGTACCGCTTATAGATTGTAATTTTTCGTTGCCTGTTAAGGTCGCCAGATGCAGTTTATCGGCAGATAATCTGCCTTCATATCGTATTTGCTCACTGGTGTAATCATTGAGTTCAATATTTGCATACAGACTTCCGATGGCTTCGCTGCTTAGCGTTCCTTTTGCACTCAACTTTTTTGGTTCAACGGACAATGCGCCGTATAAACTTAATTGTCCGTAGTTTTTTATAAAATGAGGAATCTTTTTTGCCAGATTACTAGGGAGTAATTTTTGTAATCCGTTATAATAAGTTCTGATAAGTCCTTTTTTTTGGGTAATCCGATAGTCTTTAGAAGAGGTGATTTTAAAAAGTTTTATTTCATCGCTTTTGATTTGATTATCATCGCTTTGTAGTTCAATATCGGTTAAAAGGAGCTCTTCGCTTGCTTTGCCTGAGATCTTTCCGGCGAGTTGCACGTTGGATTTGCTATCCCAATGATCAACAAATAAACTTAGATCTTGAAAACTCAATTTTGATCCCCGGCGAATCTCCGTCTTGATATGGACCTTTTTATTAAAATATTTAAAATCCTCTGGTTTGTCATACTTAAAACTTAGCGCACCTTTAACATGGCTCTTTGGAGTTTTTACATCAATAGTCTCAAGGATCAATGATTTGGAGGTGAAGGTTATATTCATCGAAAACTTATCCAATTGAAAATTATTTCCATCATAGCGTCCGCTGCTTTGTAAGCTGCAAAGCTCTGCTGATATGTCTTTTCCTTGAATTTTAAGATCTTCTACTTTCGAATTTAAGTTCTCTGTTTGCAAAATCACGACATCTCTTGGCTTAAGATTTTCATCAAGAATAGTTAAGAATCCATTTTCTATTTCTATATTTCCCCTGAAAAGTATCTTTGAGTAATGATTCTCCTTTTTATCGAATTTTTGGATAAATTGATCCAAATTATTTTTTTTTTCACCGTAATAAGTAGTAATATTTAATTGAGGATCATACAATTTTAATGCCCGAAGATTGATATCCTCGGGCTTGAGAATCAGACCGATAAGATCTGTTCGCGCTTTGAGCTTAGGTACAGAGATAAGCGCGTTTTTATGATCATCTAAGGCTTTAATATCATATAAATAAATATCACCAAAAAAGTTAATATCTACTTGTTTTACTGAAAGCGATGTGCCAAATTCTCTATTAAAATATTCTAAATATTTTTTTGTAACAGTGGTTTGAACAGCCGGGGTATTAACGGAAATAAGTGCGCCGATAAAGAAAAGAAAAGAAATAATGATGCTATAGACCAGATATTTTGACAATCCTTTAAAGGGCTTTATCATAAAAAACGGATCCCTTAGAAAAAATCTACGCACCTTGAATATTCTTATTTTTACTTATCATGAAAAAAGATCCTATTATACTTGCTATAGAATCTTCTTGCGATGACACAGCTGTCGCGCTTATGCAGGGAAATTTAGTGTTATCACATGTGATCGGTACACAAAAGATACACTCCTCCTATGGAGGAGTAGTACCTGAGCTCGCTTCTCGATTTCATCAAAAAGATATCGTCCCCCTGGTCCGAAGGGCCGGCGCCCTAGCAAATATAAATCAAAAACAACTCAATGCCGTAGCCTTCACTAAAGGTCCCGGTCTGATAGGTTCTTTGTTGGTAGGAGCCAATTTCGCCAAATCTTTAGCTATGGCTTTAGAGATCCCGTGTATAGGGGTACATCATGTACAGGCACATGTTCTGGCTCATTTTATAAAAATTCAAGGGAGGCTTCCTCCAGAGTTTCCGTTTTTATGTCTTACGATAAGTGGGGGACATACCCAAATTGTCTACGTAGAGGATTATTTTCAAATGACAGTATTAGGACAAAACCTTGATGATGCCGTCGGAGAGGCCTTTGATAAGAGCGCTAAAATAATGGGCTTAGAGTACCCGGGCGGAGTATGGGTTGATCGTTATGCTCAAAAAGGCGATCCTCTTAAATTTCCTTTTTCAAAACCCCGTGTGAAAGGTCTGGATTTTAGCTTCAGCGGTTTTAAAACACAGTTTCTTTATTTTATACAAAAACAACTTGCGATCGATTCTGATTTTATAAAGAAAAACCTTTATGATCTCTGCGCCTCAGTACAACACACCTTGGTAAATATATTATTAGATAAAGTTTTACAAGCGATGGCTCAAACTAATATTTCTCAACTGGCTCTGGCCGGAGGCGTTTCGGCCAACTCAGGTCTTCGCCAGAGATTTTTAAGAGCTTCAGAAGAAAAAGGCTGGCGATTGTATATCCTTCCGCTAGAATACACTACCGATAACGCGGCCATGATCGCTATGACCGCTCAATTAAAATACGCGCGCTCACTTTTCGATAATCTCGATATCGTAGCTACATCGTGTTGTGAATGGGATAGTTAATGCATTTGTTTTTTGGCGAAAAAATCGCAAGCTCTCAACTAGAGCTTGCATATGAAGAAGTATACCACCTTTCTAAGGTTTTGCGCTTGCCTGTTGGCCAAGAAATACTTTTAACCAATGGCGCTGGAGATTTATGGAAAGCTCGCTTGAATAAGGTTTTAAAAAACAGGGCAGAGGCTGACATAGTAGAACATTTTCCAGAATATCGAAAATCATTCTTTTCTTTTCATATAGCTATAGCGCTGCCAAAATCTATAGATCGTTTTGAATGGTTTTTGGAAAAATCTACAGAATTAGGCGTTGCTCAAATCACTCCTGTAATATGTAAGCGTTCTCTTCGCACTCGATTTTCTCATGGGCGTTCCGTGAAAATCATCCGCTCAGCGGTGAAACAATCCATCCGAGCTTATATGCCTTTGCTTAATCAGGTCATTTCTTATGATCATTTCCTGGATTATCTACCACCCTCTTCCGGCGAATGTTTCATTGCTCATTGCGAAGATCACTCCTCCAAAGTTTCTTTGAAAAGTCTTGTGAATCTCTCGGTCAAAAACTATACGGTTTTGATCGGTCCTGAAGGTGATTTTTCCTCTGAAGAAATTCGCGAGGCCCTGGATAGGAACTGGCAAGGGGTAAGCCTGGGAGCATTTCGCCTGAGAGTCGAAACAGCCGCTCTTTCGGCTTTGCATACGATAAAAATTCTTACTGATAAGAATTAAGCCCGCGTAGTTTTATACATTCTACCGGTCTTTTCGATGCATTGCAAAGAGTTTCTCTAGTATTTTTCTCTCTGTTTTGCCAAAGCTAAGACTTCGTCGCTTCATCATCTTTGCGGCAGTTTTACAAACCTTTTCCAAATCAGAAATCTCTGTATTTTGAATGCTTCCCCAACAAAAAGAGGGGATGTGTTTCGGCGGAAAACCATAGCCGAAGATTTGTGCCGCCACACCACTTACCGTTCCTGTGTTTAGTGAGGTGTTGATGGCGGTTTTGCAATGATCTCCCATGATCACGCCACAGAATTGTAAATCAGTGGAAAGGTATTTTTTTTCCTGATAACTCCATACTTTAACCCTGGAGTAGTTATTTTTCAAATTCGAACTGTTGGTACCCGCTCCAAGATTACACCACTCTGCGATGACCGATTGTCCAAGAAATCCCTCGTGGGCTTTATTGGAGTAGGAAAAAAATACGCTGTTGCTGATTTCTCCCCCAACCTTGCAAAATGGCCCTATGGTGGTGGCGCCGTATATTTTGGCGCCCATATTTATCTGGGCGCCCCGGCCAATAGATAGAGGGCCTCTGAGATGGCTTCCTTCCATGATCTGTACGTCTTTTCCAATATATATCGGTCCGTTTCGTGCGTTGAGTGTGGTGCATTCGATGCAAGCACCTTCTTCGATGAAGATATCCTCTGTTTGAAAAGCGTAATTGCTTTCATTTAAAGAAAAAATACTTTTACGATTTTCTCTTAACTTCTTGAAGTCCGCTTTGAGTATCTCATCGTTTTTTAAAAAAATATCCCAGGGATTTTTTAAATGAACCAATGGATAGTAATAAGAAATATTGGGTATGGATTTTGCGTTTTCTTTGTTTTTTTTCTCATATTTAGCGATAAGATTTTCTCCTTGTATAAGGCATTGATTTTCTCCTAGGTTCTTTATGGACTTAATAAGTTTTTCATCGGGAATGAAAGCTGGATTAATAATTATATATTCATTATCTTCCCCTATGGGGAGATACCTTTCGGAAAGGTATCCTTGTGTGGCTATGAAGGGTTTTTCTCCAAGCCATTGCTCCCAGCGCTCTTTAAGGCTGTAAATTCCCGTGCGAATTTCTGCTACCGATCTTGTAAAAGTGAGTGGCAGAAGACTGTGCCATTCTGGGCCGTCTTGCAGGATGTATTTCATAGATTTTTTTTGATAAAACAGATTCTTAAATGTAATTTTTATTCCTCAAGGAGAAGAGAAAGTGTATAAAAAAAACCTTTAAAAAAGGCTTTAGAATATTATTTGAAGTTTATATTGCTTATTTATTCTTTTCAAATTTGGCATATTTGTTCCGGAATTTATCTACGCGTCCGGAAGTATCTACAAATTTCATTTTTCCGGTATAAAAAGGGTGAGAACTGCTCGATATTTCCATTTTAATCAGAGGATATTCCACGCTCTCTATCTCTATACGATCTTTGGCTTCGGCCGTAGAGCGACAGATGAATACTTGGCCATTGCTCATGTCTTTAAAGGCGATTGCTCTGTAATTTTCTGGATGAATTTCTTTTTTCATGGTGTTTTTTCAAATTGATACCGAGGAGCGGTAAAGTTAATACTTTTTTCAAAGTATTTCTCAGGGAAAACGATAGATTAACGCGTTGCTATTCATTCCCGCGCCTAGGGAAGCCAATAATATAGAATCGCCTGTTTGAATACAATGACCAGGAAGCTGTCCTTTAAGCAGTCTGTCGAGTAATGTGGGTACCGTCGCTACTGAAGAATTACCTAATTCCTGAATGGTCATTGGCATTAATTGATTGTCGTCATCGGTGTTCTGTCCATAGAGCTCAAGGAGCCTTTTTAAAATAGCGTGATCCATTTTGGCATTGGCCTGATGGATCAATATTTTTTGAATATCCTTAATGGAAAGATCCGCATCGTCTATGGTTTTTTTTAAGAGCTTTGGGACGGCTGTCAGGGCATATTCATAGATCCTGCGGCCGTTCATGCGGATATTTATCTTAGAATCCTTATAATCGGGATTAACAGAAGGGCCGTTGGTTAGATAATATAACTCTTCATTGTTATCGCATTGCGAATCATAATGAAGGATACCTATATTTTGATCGCTTTTCTCAGCAGATAAAAGCGCTGCGCCAGCTCCGTCAGAAAAGATCATCGCATTGCGATCATAAGGATCTACCACTCGAGAGAGAATTTCAGAGCCTATCACGAGTATATTTCTAGCATGTCTGCTGCGAAGTAATTGATCTGCCAGTATAAGTCCTTCCACCCAGCCGGGACAACCAAAGATCATGTCATAGGGGCGGCAACGCGAATTTCGAATATTGAGCTTATGCTTTATTCTCGCAGAGATAGAGGGCATCATATCCGACTGGTGTGAACCAGAGTGGATGTCTCCATAATTATGGGCTGTAATGATGTAGTCTATATTTTCTTTATCGATTTTGGCATCTGATAGGGCGTTTTGCGCCGCAAAGGTTCCTATATCTGAATTAAGCATCGAAGATTTTACGTATCTGCGCCTTTTTATTTCAGTAATCTCCTGAAGCTTTCTGATGATTTCCTCATTGTTTTTTTTACTTTTCTTCCCTTCGTTCTCAAAAAAATCATGTGTTAGAAAATCGGAATTTTCTACGATGATATCGGGCAAATAATGCCCTGTCCCCCTGACTATCGATCGAATCATTTTTAGCAGATGTATTGAAAATTGCAAAATAAGTATAAAAAGACAAATTTCTCTTATTTTAATTTGATTTTTCTATAATCTTCATGGAAAATCGATTCCTTATCTTTGTGAAAAAAATTTTTTTTCATTGAAAAGTCAGACTAAACCTTATAAGAACTCTTGTTTGGCTAAAAAAAAGCAAGTTCAGCAGATGTTCGACCGAATTTCTTCTCGTTATGATTTCATTAATCGTATACTTTCTTTTGGCATTGATATGCAATGGCGTAAAAAACTTGTACATTGCCTCTCTGAATATGCTCCCAATCGCATCTTAGATGTCGCTACGGGTACAGGGGATTTAGCTATTTTAAGCGCTCAGCAAATGCCGAACCTTCATATCATGGGCATGGATCTCTCTGAAGGAATGTTACATCTGGGAAGGGAAAAGGTGGTAGAAAAGAAATTGGATGACCGTATAAAAATGCTTCACGGCGATTCAGAGCATATTCCTTTTGATGAATGCTATTTCGATGCCGTTACGGTGGCTTTCGGAATTCGAAATTTTGAAAACTTATCAGCTGGGCTCCTGGAAATGCATCGTGTACTTAAACCTACAGGTCATTTGCTGATTTTGGAATTTTCAACTCCCCTTAGTTTTCCGACAAAGCAGTTATATTCTTTCTATGCTCGCTATCTGTTGCCTTTTATTGGTAGAATATTGTCAGAAGATAAAGCCGCTTATGCTTATCTTCCGAAATCTGCGGCAGCCTTTCCTTATGGAAAAGAGATGGAGGCAATACTTGTAAAGTCAGGTTTTTATGATGTTCAGCTGCTACCGCTGACCTTCGGTGTCGCTACCATTTATATGGCTAAAAGGGGATAAAAAAGTTTTCAGAAAAAAAAGGATATGAGGTATTTTTGAATTTTTTCGCTCTCTTTTTTTTATGACTTTAAAAGCGCAGATTTGTAACATTTAAGATCATTTTTCAAATCTTCATGAGTTTGATCAGTCGCTTTTTGGTTGGGGTTATTTTGCAGGTTTCAATTATTTTGATTTTAAGATATAGCCTACCTCTGATGGAATGAAAGATAAAGATCTTTTCGCTATAAATATACAAAATTCTATAGGTTTACATCTCGGTTTGATGGAAAAACGGAAAGATTGTATTTAAAAATGACTAGGAAAATCCCATCGCTCACTCTGCGGGAGAGCGAAAAATTCGTTCTACTTATCTAAACCTTTCTATTATTCTCAAATTCAACGGAGAGCGTTTTCATAATGTCTGACCTTTTTTATCAACCGGGATGGAATATTTTTTAAATGTGGAGAGCAATGAAAAAAAGAAGGCAGATAATCTTGAAGGAATTTTTCGTATGAAGACTCATAATTTTAATTGGAAAGCTGAAATGGGAGTAGAGATTTATTTTCCTAATTTTTAAACTTACCCCTTCTTTTAAGGATTTGTTTTTTCTTAATAGTGAGCTTATAAAAGACAATCCCGGAACTCCTGCTCTTTGGACCGGGGTCCTTCGCAACTTGCAAACGCGCGCTATTGTTTTTTCTTTGAAATTTGAATAGAAAGCTATTAGAAAATAGCATTATTTAAATCATTGTAATTCAATTTTATACCTATTAGTTTTTTTAGGGTAGGTGTTTTTTTTTAGGTGGATATTTTTGATTTGTTTTGGGTAGTTCTTTACAGGGTAAGTGAAAGTACGGATATCATTTTTTTCGATGAGGTATTTTTGAGTTTCATTTGGAAGAAACCCGTGTAAAGAATTTTTTATTTCCTTCAGATCCATCTTTAGATAAATATTTTTTACCATTCCTTGGTGAGAGATCTTATCTGAAACTTTTATTAATCGCCACTTTATAATACCTGCCAGGTATCGGTTGGACGTTCGGGCTAATGCAATAGCCGATAGCGCACCTTGATCTATCCATCGATGAAGGAGCTGTTTTTCACGAGTAACCCCAATTTTTACGTCGCTTGTAACGGAAAGATATTGGATCTCGAAGGCTTTTTTCCATTCCAGATCGCGTTGTGCTATACCCAAATGGTTAGTACTGAGCTCGGGTCTGAATATACTGGAATTGGTCTGAGGCAGACTAAAAAATTCTTGCAAAAACCTTGTTGATAAATCTCCTTGTCATTGCATCTAAGACATTCATAATGGAGGTGTTCTATTAGATCTAAATAATATTTTATGGGTTTAAAATTTTCACTTTTCATTTTGAAAATGGATCCAAATAGCCTCATTTTAATCTAATTTTGATCTCTTGTTAGCTAAGCTAGACTTTTTATGACAAAGAACTTGATGGGAAGTTTTGTAAGGTATTTTATGAAACGACGCTCTCAACGGCTTAAAAAACCCATGCGTCCGCTCGAGACACAAAACCAATTGCTGCTTTTCCTTCTGCAAAGGGCGAGAAATACTGAATTCGGCCGCATACATGGTTTTCAAGCTTGTAAGAGCTACCGTGAATTTTCCAGGCGTGTTCCTTTGTTTAGATATGAAGATATCACTTCTTTTATAGAGCGTATGCGTAAAGGGGAACCTGATATACTATGGCCCGGCAGAACAAAGTGGTTTGCCAAGTCTTCGGGTACTACCGATGCTAAGAGCAAATTTATACCAGTTACCAAAGACGCATTATATGATTGTCATTATAAAGCAGGTACGGATATGGTTGCTTTATATGTAAAAAACCATCCTAAAACCGGAATATTTTTGGGAAAAGGATTACGCCTGGGAGGCAGTCATGAACTTTACGAAAGTTACGGTACGCTTCACGGTGATCTTTCTTCTATTATTTTAAAAAATCTTCCCTTTTGGGCTAATGCTTGTAGTACACCTGTTAAAAAGGTGGTGCTAATGAGTCAATGGGAGGCCAAGCTTAAAGAAATTATTGATCAAACAATTCATCAGGATGTACGAAGCCTCTTTGGGGTGCCTTCCTGGATGCTGGTGCTTTTAAATAAATTATTGGAAAGATCTGAAAAAACTTACCTCGATGAGGTATGGCCTTCTTTGGAAGTATTTTTTCATGGTGGTATAAGTTTTAAGCCTTATATTAATCAATACAACAATCTTTTTCAGCGTCCTGTCAATTATTATGAAACCTACAATGCATCAGAAGGTTTTTTTGCCTTTCAGGATCAGTCCGAAGAAGAAGGTATGTTGCTTCTACTCAATCATGGCATCTTTTATGAATTCATTCCTATGGAGGAATTTTATGATCAACATCCTGCGATTATTTCTATTGAAGAGGTAAAAATCAATACGAATTACGCTATGGTTATTTCCACCAATGCAGGTTTATGGAGATACATCATTGGAGATACAGTTCGTTTTGTAAGTATTTCTCCTTATCGAATTATCATATCAGGACGTACCAAGCACTATATAAATTCCTTTGGAGAAGAATTGATTATAGAGAACGCTGAATCGGCTCTTACGAGAGCTTGCTTAGAAACCGGCGCGGTTGTACATGAATATACCGTCGGTCCGATTTATATGGACCGTAATTCTTCAGGTGCCCATGAGTGGATTGTGGAGTTTGAACGCTATCCTAGCGATATGGAACGCTTCCGAGAGGTGCTTGATAATACTTTAAAGGCACTCAATTCAGATTATGAGGCCAAGCGGTATAAGGATATAACTTTGTTGCCTCCGGTGATTCAAGTAGCTAAGAAAGGTCTTTTTTACCGTTGGCTGAAAATACGTTCAAAACTCGGAGGTCAACATAAGGTGCCTAGACTGGCCAATGACCGGAAATATTTAGAATCACTGCTTCATCTAAGTGGCATGGATTAAACTTTTTTTGTTAAATGAAAAATTCTTCCTGATAACAGAGTAAATTTAAGCTGTGAACTCTCTTTAAGAGTAAAAAATTAGTGCTCAATTTTATAGTGATGAAAAATCAAAGCCCATCGGATAGATTTGTCGCTATAAATTTATAAAACTATGTTGGTATTTAAAAATATAGATGAGCCCAGCTCGGTAAAGAAAGCTGGGGTAAAGATGAAGTCCCGAGGTGCATTTAGCCATTTTTGCTTTTACTTCTAGTTTTGATTATCTATTTATCCAACCAAAAGATCCGTCAAGTTGTAAAGAAAGCATGAATCTTTTGTGAGTCATTTAATCTTCTTATGAAAGGTCTTTCGCTGAATGCACGATAATTTATTTTAGTAGACTTTTTATAGCAATATTACATTCTTTGCTAAAAACACCAAAGAAATCATCGGTAAAGGAGTGCTCCATGGTAGGCTAGGTAACGGTATATTTCTCAAGAATTTTTTTGCTACAAAAATACCTGTACACTGAATTTTACATCAGATAAGTCAAGTCCGATACCGTAAGTTTTGCCTCGTTCTTTATCTGTTAGTATTTCATTTGTATTATCCCTGTAACCCACGCTTCCGATAGAGGCGTCAAACGCTACCCTTGGAGAAAGAACGTAGCTAAAACCGGGCCTTAATGAAGCTCCCCATACAAATTTAGTATCACTTTTTTTATCCACCATTTTCGTATCGTTCCGGTTAAGAGAAAAGTTGTCTTTCTTATTGCTCCAGCCGAAAGAGGCGTCGAGTTGAGCATAAAGCAAAAAGCTTTTATTTCCTAGAGAGAAACACTTTCTCGCGAAAGGCTCAAAGGCAAAAGTATTGCTATTAACTTTCGTATATACACTTTCAGCTTTGGATTTAATTCCAACATACTTTAAGCTTACACCTACAGTTATATGATCAGATATAAAATAACCCAATCCGGGAGCGAATTCAAATTTATGTGCTTTAGTTGCTATTTCTTTAGTATCCTTAAGATCTTTATAGGCGTAACCTAATTTACCTGTGACATATTTGCTGCCTTTTGAAAAAGGAGAGGGAACATTTTGCGCGTTGACCACCACGGCACTTAGTACAAAGATGCTTGTTAATAGCTTTCTCATAATAAGAGCATTTTTTTGAAATTATGATTTCGTAAATTTATAAGTAAAAATCCTATCAAATACATGATATATATCATGTATTGACGTTATTATTTAGTTAACAGCGATTTATCTATATAAAATCAAGTGAATTGAGATTATAACACTCTTAATTTTCATTTAGGTTCGCATACATATACTTTATCTTCCCTTCGTTCTTTCCAGGGCAATACAAAAGCTCTAAGATCTTTTATAGAAAAGAAAGCCAATGTAAATAGTGAAGATCAATGGGGTGAAACCCCGTTTCATTTCGTTGCTCAGAACGACCATTCGTTAATTATGTGGTTCCTTATAATGGAAACATCCCTAAGGCGATCTAAAAATTATAAAGGTTCTCCCAAAAAAAAGAGTTGATATCAACGCTAAAAATAAATCCGGACATACCCAACTTCACTGGGCTCTTTCACAAGACAATTTAGAAATTGTAAAGAATCTCATAGAAAATAAAGTTGAGGTAAATGTTAAAAGTAATTCAGGTAACACATCTCTTCATACGGATGTCTCGCAAGGCCATCTAGAAGCGGTAAACATTCTTTTAGATCATAATTCCTTTGTAAGTTCCAGAACTACCGATGGATACACCCCGCTTCATTTCGCCGCTTCGGCGAGCAATACAGAAATTGTTAAAGCTCTTGATGGTTTGGGAGCGAATAAATTAAAGTGATATATGAAACTCTGTTTAATCTAGCTGATCTAAAAATAATTGGTAAATCAACGTTAATAAAACTGAACTGATGTATCAAAAAGAGAAAGACGGCCATCGGAAGCTTATCAAACGTGATTTTTATAGCATATGGACGCTATGTAATTTAAAAGCTTTAAAGGTCAGATCGCGGAGTTAAGATAAACTCTGATGAGTTTTTATGGCGGCTTATCGTTTAACCTTCGATAAGGTTCGGCCTTGTGCCTGAGGGATGTTTAAAGATGGACTATTTTTAACCATGTAGTCTTAAAAGAGAACGAAACCTTTATTAAAAACCATACTATATATTTTCTGTGTCAAATAAGGTGAATATCTCGTTAATTGATAAGTACCTTAATAGAAAGGTAAGCTACCCTATCGCAAGTCTTCTGTAGAAATTCTTGAGAGGCTTAGTAAAAGTATCCCCACATAGACCTTGAAGGAGCTCAGCTATACTGCGAATTGTGTTCATTTGCCAAAACAACTTTTAGAATTCTAAGAGTACACTTATTTTGAAATTTCCCTAATTTTTTTAAACTTAAATAAACTTAATTGTCATTTTTATAAAGAAATAAAATTCTGTGAAAAAAAAGGTTTTTGTTTATTTTAAGTCTTTTTAATACATGTATTCTTAATTTCTATTACCTGGTTTTTGAATTTTGCATGGTTTTTAAGTTCTCTAATGGCATTAATATTACTGGAAGTTTTTTTAAGTAAGTTAGTTTTATTGTAATGATCCATTTAGATGAATAAATAACCTGTAAGACTCTTATAGGTAAATTAAGTATAGGGTAGGTAGGGTATTATGAAAGTCTGTAAATGCTAAAAGCTATATGTAAGATTTTTTTTTAACTTTGCTTAAATTTATACTTTTTTGTAAAAGTATCTTTATTAAAGACTTTATGTACCTAACTACTGGCAAAAAAAGAGAGATTTTCGCAAAGTTCGGACAATCAGCTGATGATACAGGTTCTTCAGAAGGGCAGATCGCGCTTTTTACCTACCGCATCAAACATCTCACCGAGCATCTTAAAAATCATAAAAAAGACTTCAATACACAGAAAGCGCTCCTTAATATGGTAGGATGCCGCCGAAGACTGCTCAACTACGTTAAAGATTGTGATATTAATCGCTATAGGACGATTATAAAAGAATTGGGTATCAGGAAATAATTAAAAAACCTGATGTTGAACAGTAATAAAAAATGGGGGCAATTTCGTGTCCCCATTTTAGTTCCCCGATAATAAAATATACTACAATGAAATCATACCTTATCTCAGAAAAAATATTGCTTGAAGATGGACGCAGCATTAGTATAGAAACGGGCTTGCTCGCCAGACAGGCTGATGGATCTGTAGTGATAAGAATGGGTGATACCATGCTTTTGGCAACGGTCGTAGCAGCTAAAGAGGCAAAAGAAGAAGTGGATTTTTTACCTCTTACTGTCGATTATAGGGAAAAATATTCTGCAGGCGGCAAGATTCCCGGTGGTTTTATAAAGCGAGAAGGACGTCCCTCAGATGAAGAAATTTTGACTATGCGTATTGTCGATCGTGTGCTACGTCCCATATTTCCAAAGGATTTTCATACTGAAGTTCAGGTAATGATTTCTTTGCTTTCCTATGATGGTCAAGTCCTGCCAGATGGTCTGGCTGGTCTGGCCGCTTCCGCTGCTTTATCTGTTTCGGATATTCCATTTCACGGACCAATTTCTGGGGTGCGCATTGTGCGGTCAGAGAGAAGATTTATCATCAATCCTAGTCTAAAGCAAGCCTTAAAAGCAGATATCGACATGATCATAGGAGGCTCTAAAGAGTCCATTATCATGGTAGAGGGAGAGATGAAAGAGATTTCCGAAAATGAAATGTTGCAAGCTATTGAAATTGCCCATGAGGCTATAAAAGATCAGATAGAAGCCCAACTTCGTCTGATGTCAAAAATTGAAAAATCTCATCCAAAAAGGACTTATACGCTCAAAGAGCAAGATAAGGAGCTTTACGAAAAAATTCGAGCGCACACTTATGAAAGTATATATGAAGCTTCAAAAAATTCTTCCGACAAGAAGAAACGCCTCGGGTGTTATGAGCTAATTTTTAACGAGATGAGATCTTCCTTTTCCGAGGAAGACTATGAGAAAAAAGAAGAACTTATTTCTCATTATTATGCTGATATTAAGAAGGAGGCGATTCGTGCATTGTTACTTAATGAAGATGTTCGTTTAGATGGTCGCTCTTCAAGAGACATTCGTCCTATATGGAGTTGCGTGGATTACCTCCCCGGTGTACACGGAGCAGCGATATTTACACGAGGAGAAACCCAATCGCTTACCACGGTGACCCTGGGGTCTTCCATAGATGCTAATCGTATAGATAATGCGATTAAAGCGGAACAGGAAAAATTTTATTTGCATTATAATTTTCCTCCTTTTTCCACCGGAGAGGTGCGCCCTTTGCGGGGTGTTTCGCGTCGTGAAATCGGACATGGGAATCTTGCACAACGCGCACTAAAGAGCGTTATTCCTTCAAATACGCCCTATACCATTCGTGTGGTCTCTGATATCCTCGAATCCAATGGATCTTCTTCTATGGCAACAGTTTGCGCTGGGACGCTTGCGCTTATGGATGCGGGTATTCCTATTACAAGCCCTGTTTCGGGTATCGCTATGGGATTAATCATTGATCAAAAAGAAGGAAAAGAGGTAATTCTCTCAGATATTTTAGGTGATGAAGATCATCTCGGTGATATGGACTTTAAGGTAGCCGGTACACAAAAGGGAATCACCGCTTGTCAGATGGATATTAAGGTAGAAGGCATTTCTTTCGAAGTACTTAAAAAAGCCTTGGCGCAAGCTTACGAAGGGCGTATGCATATTTTAAAAGAAATGTTTAAGACGCTCTCTCAACCAAGAGCTTTTATGAAACCTAATGCGCCTAAAATTTATCTTTTCGATATTCCCAAAGAATTCATAGGTGCGATTATCGGACCGGGAGGAAAAATTATCCAGGAAATTCAAGCTGATACAGATACCACGATCACTATTGAAGAGAAAGGTAAACTAGGGCTTATCGAAATTATGGGCAGAGATCAGAAAAAAATTGATCAGGCGTTGCAGCGTATTAAATTCATTGCTTTTGTACCCGAAGTAGGCGGTGTCTATGAGGCAAAAGTCAAGTCTATTAAGGAATTTGGCGCCTTTGTGGAAATTGTTCCAGGTAAGGAGTATTTATTGCATATCTCCGAAATTAACTGGGGGCGTTTGGAAAAAGTAGAAGACGTTTTGAAAATTGGAGACAAAATACAGGTCAAACTCATGGGGATTGATGAGCGAAACGGCAAAATGAGAATTTCCCGAAAAGTGCTTTTCCCTCGCCCTGAAGAGCAGAAATAATTCGCTATGTGTTGCAAAAATTTTTCTGTAAAATTTATTTTTACATATAAGTTATATAAAAACAATACAATATGAGACAACTCAAGATTACCAAGCAGGTAACCAATCGTGAGACGCCTTCCTTAGATAAGTATCTTCATGAAATCGGTAAAGAGTCTTTGCTAACACCTGAAGAAGAGGTAGAGCTGGCATGTCTTATTAAAAAAGGAGATAAGGTAGCCTTAGATAGATTGGTAAAAGCCAATTTACGTTTTGTAGTGTCCGTTAGTAAACAGTATCAAAATCAAGGACTCAGTCTTGGAGATCTTATCGACGAGGGTAACTTGGGGCTTATAAAAGCAGCCAATCGGTTTGATCCCACAAAAGGTTTTAAATTTATTTCCTATGCTGTGTGGTGGTGTCGACAATCTATCATGCAAGCCATTGCTGAGTGCTCTCGAATGGTACGTCTACCCATGAACAAATGCGCTTTGATGAGCAAGGTAAATAAAACTTCCGCGCAGCTTGAGCAAAAATACGAGCGCGCACCTTCAGCGCAAGAAATTGCAGAGGTGCTTGATATGAATGAAGATGATGTAAAAGAATCTATAAAAAATGCCGGAAGGTATATCTCTATGGATGCACCTTTGGTAGAAGGAGAAGATTCTAATTTATATGATGTGATTCGATCTGACGAGTCGCCTCGTCCTGATGAAGGACTGATTAAGGAATCTTTACGTATTGACATATTGCGAGCTATGAGCAATCTTTCACCTCGTGAGCGTGACATTATTGAAAAATTTTATGGTTTAGATCGCAAGCCAGGACGTACCCTTGAAGAGATAGGTCAGGAGCACGATCTTACCAGAGAGCGTGTGCGTCAGATTAAAGATAAGGCCTGCAAAAAACTTCGTCATAGCTCCCGAAGTCGCATTCTCAGGGATTATCTTGATATGTATGACCAGTAGAGGAGAAAGTCTCTGAAAATTTTTTCAGCGTCAATCTTTTAGATAGCGCTAATACCTGTGGAACCTATTAACTCTTAAAATGCCATTTCCTCTAGATTTTATTCAGATTAAACGGTATATTTATACTGATACCATAAAATTTCCTTGTCATTAAGATGTATAAAAGCTGCTCTGATGACATAAAGAGATGTCGAGTTAAGTTCTTTAAACATATCAGATGATTTGCTGAATACCCTCCTCTCCTATGAAATTTCAAACATTTCTAAAGTTTCCATTACAAGGAAAACAAAATATTGTTATTATGTTATCTCAGGGTTTTACTTGAGAAGATCCACACGGAATTTCATTCAAAGCTCTTTATTTGACTTGAGACTAAGGTTCAAAAACCAGACGATGGGTTGTGACACTGACATCTTACATAGACTGCATGCCTTTTTCATCGTCTTTTTCCATCCATCTTTCCTGCGCTTTTAAGGTTTGCTCGATAACATCCCGAACACACCCTTTTCCGCCTTTTTTAGGAGATATATATTTTGCTATTTCCTTGATTTCCAAAGCTGCGTCCTTAGGGGCACAAGCTAATCCAACGTTTTTCATCACTTCAATATCGGGAAGATCATCGCCCATGTATAAGATATGCTCAGTTTTTATTTTCCTGATCCGGCAGTGCGTTTGAAAAACGGACTTTTTATCGCGAACACCTGAATAGATATCTCTTATCCCAAGCTTTCTTAGACGCTTGTACACCATGTGGTCTATACCTCCGGTGATAATACATAAATGGTAACCTTTACGTTGCGCCAATTGTAATGCATATCCATCTTTCACGAACATATGCCGAACCATATTTCCATCAGGAAAAAGGCTAATAGTTCCGTTGGTCAGAACCCCGTCCACATCAAAAATAAACGCCCGGATATCATTGAGAATCTCTTTACAATTTTTCATAGCAATTTCGTATCGAATCGCTCAAAAGGCGATAAAGCATTTTTTCCCGCTTTCTTTTGGTAAGTTTTAGGTGTTTTTCGAGGATCTTTACTTCAGATCGAGCAGGTCCGGTTTGCGTTTGTTGAGGAGACATATACTGAATTTTTGCTGTCTCTCTCAGCAATGATCTCATAACTAAAAAGGGAATTTTCGCTTTTTGACGGTGTTCCTGGGCTATGTGATAGCAATGATTTAGAAAATTCCCCCCCCATACGGAAGCCAGATGCAGATGCGCAAACTCTTTAGTGTTAGCCCGAAAGACAAGATTCAATATTTTTCCGGCTATTTGCATGAGTAATCCAGCATCTTTTTCTTTTTCACTCTCGATAAAAAAAGGAATTTCATTATATATAAGCAAGAGTTCTCTCACGTCGGAAGCTCTGTAATGGATAAAAAGCACCTTTTCCATAATTGATTTTCAAATACTCATTTAAGAACCTCCTGAGCTATGCAATACAAGACCTATCTTTAAACTGAATAAGAGAGGAAACTTTTTCTATGGCGTGATCGACCGCAGCAATAATACAAACATCGGCATCTTGTATAGATGAGGGATCGAAGGTAAAAGGGATATTTCTTGACTGACAAACTAATTTCCGTGTTTTCTTTAGATCGATTGTAAAGATGAGAGATATGAAATTTGTTTATCAAGAGCATCTCAATCAGGTGATAAGACAGATGCCCCACTCCCATGATTACTTTTTTTTATTCTAGGAGGTATTTTTTAATAAATTATTTAAACAGGTAAATTCAATTGAAAATAAGCAAAATCAAATGAAATATAAACGACCTTTCAGACAAAACTACTAAAAAAACATTGATTTCTATCGTTTTGTTTTTGATAAAGCTCATAGTAATATCCTTTTTGTAAGAGCAGATCTTTATGATTTCCATATTCTACCAAACGTCCTTTTTTCAAGACAAGAATTCTCTCGGCGTTCTCTGCAATATTTGTATCGTGAGTGATAAATAAACGTGTTTGATTTTTTTGAGAGCGTTTCCATTCCTGCAAGAGCGTTTTTTTTGTATATTGATCTACAGCCGATAAGCTATCATCGAATAAAAGAATTTTTGCGCGTTTAATCAGTGTTCGTGCAATACATAGCCTTTGTTTTTGTCCCCCTGATAAGGTTACGCCTTGCTCGCCGATGAGCGTGTTGTATTTTTCTTTAAAAGAAAAAATATCTTTCTCTATCATGGCCCCTTTGGCAGCTTCATAAACTTCTTCCTTGGAAGCGGTGGGTTTTCCAAAAGCAATATTGTTGTATATTGTATCTGAAAAGAGAAAGGACTCTTGTGGAGCATAGCCTGCGTGTTTTCTAAAATGCTCCAAATTCAGATTTTTCAAATCCGTTTCATCGATAAAAATATTACCTTTGGTAGGTTCATAAAGGCGCATCAGG
Source organism: Bacteroidetes bacterium endosymbiont of Geopemphigus sp. (assembly GCF_002904345.1). GTDB lineage: Bacteria > Bacteroidota > Bacteroidia > Flavobacteriales > Blattabacteriaceae > GSPS2-BC2016. Next base: position 394,257 of record NZ_PEIH01000005.1, on the reverse strand, counting down.
AGTTGTGCAAGCGTACTTTTTCCGGCGCCGCTTTCTCCAATAATGGCTATATTTTCTCCTGCCCGAATATCAAAAGAAAGATTCTCAAGTATCTGTCTATTGGCCCCTGGATAAGCAAAGCTGAGGTTTTTTACCCGAATACCCCCTTGAATATTTGGCTTAGCCTGTGATGCGGAAACGATCTCAGGAGAGATTTGCAAAAATTCATCGATACGGTTTTGAGAAGCTTCAGCCCTTTGCAATATGGTCAATACCCAGCTTATGGCCATAAAGGGCCAATTGAGTATATTGATATACACAAAAAATTCTGCCAGCAGGCAGATATCCGAAATCTCTCCGCTAAGATATCTTTTACCTCCTATATAAAGAATTAGCAATTGACTTAGTCCTGTAAACCATAAAATAATGGAATAAAACATAGCGTTGAAACGCGCTAAATTCAAATTTTTTCTTTGATAATCTTCAATCATCTGATAGTGTTCTTTTTGAAAATACTCTTCCGATGCGAAGGATTTAATGCTACATATTCCTGCAAAAGCATCTTGCACAAAAGAAGAAACTATCGATTGCTGAGCCTGTACACCCATACTCTTTTTGTATACTGAGGTGCTCATCAGGTAAAGAATAACTAAAAGAACGGGTAAGGGGCATAATACGTATAATCCTAAAGTCTTATCCAGACGAATCATCTGCACGCCCACCATCAATATAATTACCGGAAGATGTATCAGATACATCAGACCTGGTCCCATATACTGTCTGATCATGGAAGTATCTTCAGTAAGACGTGTCATCAAATCACCTGTTCGTTTGTTTTGGTAAAAGGAGAGGCTTAGTTTTTGGTAATGCGCGTAAAGCTCATTTTTCATGTCAAACTCTATTTTACGCGAGGTAGTAATAATAAGTTTTCGCATAGCGTATTTAAAAAACCCTCCTATTACAGGCAAGATCACGATAAGGCTTCCATAAAGGATAATATCATATTTAAGGTTTTCAGAAATTTTTCCTTTTTTGAAATGTTCTAGCATTTTTCGTATCGTGTATATAGCTTTTCCAATATAAGTAACTGGCAGTATAGTGAATAAGTTAGTCAGAATTATAAGTAAGATACCCCCTGTAAAACGGTATTTGTATCTATGCAAATAAGGAAGCGTGCGGATGAAAATCTTCATAGGAGTATAAATGTATGAACTTTTATTTAGCCTGATTTATTCATTACCTTTGTTTCTCGGAAAAGGAAACAGATCTTTGAAAATGCTGGGAAGACGTTATTTAAGAGCTAGGGCTATGCAGTTTTTATATGCTCAACACCTATCGGGTGAAGATCCCAGAAAGGTAGAGCACAATATGTTGCATAGTATCGATAAAATCTTTGATCTCTATGTTTGTTTGCTTGCAATGCTTTTAGGATTGCAGGAGAAATTCCTGAATAAGCTCCAGATCTTAAAGAAAAAAATTCTTCCCACCTATGAAGATCTTCATCCGAACAAAAAATTCGCATATAATAGATTATTGGCTCTTGTTTCAAGAAATCCGCAACTTCGCGAATATATCGCGGAAAATCAACAGCTCAATTGGAAAAATCATGAAGAGTATCTCTCAATTTTTTTCAGACAACTTCAAGAGCTTTCGCTTTACAGAAACTATTGCTCTTCAAAAGAAGACTCTTTTGAAGAAGATAAAAATTTTATTTTACATTATTACGAAGAATGCTTCGCTGATCATGAAAAACTTTACGAGTGTCTTGGGGATGGCTACATAACCTGGTCGGATGATCTTTCTACTGCTAATGTAATGGTTTACAACACTTTAAAATTTATAAAAAGCGATACCTCCAATGATTTTCGACTTTATGAGGTTTATCGCGATGCCGAGGATAAAAATTTCGTACAACAGCTCTTTCGTAAAACTTATCTTTATAAAGATGAATTTAATATACTGATCAGTCAGACTTCCAACCATTGGGAGCTTAAGCGCATTGCATTTCTCGATTTGATTATTTTACAAATGTCCATGTGTGAGTTCTTGTATTTTCCAAGCATTCCACCTCGCGCTACGATGAATGAATATATAGAAATCACTAAGATCTACTCTACGGAAAAAAGTAAAACTTTTATTAACGGCATCCTCGATCAGTTATTCAAAAACTTAACGAACCAAAACAAAATACATAAATCCGGGCGAGGATTGCTTTAAATATTCACTAAGATGCGCTTATATTTATAGCCATTATTTATAGCTATATAATAAACTATAAAAAATTTCCTTTTAAAATTTTTTAAATAAAAAAACTATTTATACTAAATTATATATCCGATGATTCTTTTACAAACCCAGCAGAACCCATTAGGAAGCACATTATGGATGTTTGCTTTGATGTTCGTGGTTTTTTATTTTTTCATGATTCGTCCACAAATGCGCAGGCAAAAGTCCGAGAAAAAATTCCAGGCTGATCTTAAAAAAGGTGATCGAGTGGTAACCAATGGAGGAATACACGGAAAAATTCTCGAGATTACCGATGAATCGTGCGTAATAGAAACTTTGGCTGGAAAAATCAAATTTGAGCGCAGCGCTATTTCCAGAGAAATCAGTCATTTACGTTATTCTAAAGAAGTAGTTACGACCAAAAAAGAGGCAAAAGATACAACATCCAATACCTAAGAGAAAACAATTTTATAGCAAATCTTCTATAGAAATATTTTTGATCTGTTTGTTTTTATCTTTTTCCTTCTGGTTTTCTATAAAACTTTCTAATAAATATACCGAAGTCATTTCCTACAAGGTGGATTATAAGTTGCCTTTTGATAAGATTTTTTACGAACCTCCCAGGCATAGATTATCTATACAGCAACAAGGCAGTGGATATTCGCTTTTGATGAATAAATTTTATAACTCTATATCTATTGACTTATCAAAGGCGATTCATTGTGACCCGCAAGGGTATTATTGACTGCCTAATGAACAACTCATTGCTATCAATGAAAAGATAGGCGATTCCCAAATTGTTAGCATATCTCCTAATAAGTTAAATTACCTGTTGTGGCTAATCTGGCCTCTAAAATAGTGTCTATTCGATCTGATATCCAGATCAATTTCCGTGATGGATTTAAGGAGAAAAATTATCCATGGATCATCAGCAAATAAATATCACAGGACCAAGTAATATTTTGGATGCTATACAATTTATAAATACAGAAAAGTGGATAAGCGATTCGATCCATGCCAGTTTTCATAAATATTTAAAACTAAAACTTCCTCGGCATGTCAAATCAGATGTTTTAAAACTCAAATTAAATGTAGAAATAGAACGCTATACTAAAGATACCATAAAAGTACCTGTAAAAGTGCTGAATACCTTTCTTGCAAGTAGAGTTCAACTCTTTCCGGATAACGTAAAAATTTCTTTTAAAATGGATTATGATAAGTATAAGAAAATCCTTCCTTCTGATTTTAGTGGATTGCGATCTGAGCCAATCGCAAGATGAAGTCAATATGTTCCCTTTAAAATTGATAAAAGCTCCCTACTATCTAAAGGACATTATCATTATTCCCGATAGACTGGGGGTCATTATGGTAAAATAACAGAGGTGTTTATTATTGGCCTTACCGGAGGGATGGGCGCGGGGAAATCAACCGCTGCTAGCTTCTTTACTGAGTTACAAATCTCTGTTTATAATGCCGATGCTCAGGCTCGCCGACTTATGCAAGAAAATCAATCGCTTCGATCTGCTCTTGTTCATCATTTTGGAAAACAATCTTATAAAGACAATCAGCTCAATACTCCCTTTCTAGCAAAGAGGGCATTTAGTGATACGTCTGCTTTAAAAAAGCTCAATAGTCTGGTTCATCCCGTGGTAGATTCTGATTTTAAATCCTGGGTGATTTTCCAAAAAGGACCTTACTGCCTTAAAGAAGCGGCTATATTGTTTGAGAGTGGTTCTTATACGCAGTGCCATTGGGTGATATCAGTGATGGCTTTTCCTGAATTAAGAATCCAACGTATTATGCAGAGATCTCATTTAAGTAGGGTAGAGGTATTAAATCGTTTAAATTATCAATGGTCTGATCAAGAACGTTACAGCCGATCGGATATAATCATTGAAAATAATGATGGCTTAGAAATATTGTGTGAGAGAGTTAAAGTAACCCACATTAAAATATTAAATTTGATCAATAACAGTTTTTTTCTGTGAAAACACTTCCTGCTCCTTATGAGAAAGAGTTTTATAAAGTATCTGGCTGTATGTTGGAATCAACATCATATAATTTTATTTTCTTGACAAGGATTTAAAAACCAGTAAGGAAAGTTTTTTTTCAGAAATTTATCTAATGCACTTGTCGAGGTTGTGTGAGAAACTCCGTGAAATAGAGGTAGATTTTTATCGCAACAAATTCAAAGATTAAAGATTTCCGAGGTCAAAAATGACTTTATCAACAATATGACTCATGAATTTAAAACACCTATCACCACTATAAATCTGGCCACTAAGGCTTTAGAAAATCCCATTGTCGACAAGGATCTTGAGCGTGTGACCTATTATTCACGATTGATCAAAAATGAAAAATATGCGAATGAACGATCAGGTGGAATTAGTGCTTAAAATGTCAAAGCCCGAGAATAATTAAGTCAAATTCATTTTCAGCCTATCGACTTAAATCAGCTGGTGAGGAAATCTGTAGAAGTTGTCTTATGGTACAAGCACGTCAGGGTTTTATTACGAAAATTACGAGGCTTAATCTTCACTGATATATGCAGATTCCGTACACATTGAAAATACGGTTCTAAACATTTAGGAATGACTAGAAAAGTACAAAAAAAGATATTCGAACGATTTTTCAGAGCTGAAGGGGGGAATTTACACAACGTAAAAGGTCATGGATTAGGACTTTCTTATGTTAAAAAATTATACATTTTTACAACTATTTTCCCGTTATGGATAGAATAAAAGAAAAAGGAAGTAAATTTCCTATAAAAATTACATTAAATAATAAATTATTACCCATAATAATAAATATTTCTCGCTGAAGACTACCCTAGTTTTGGAAGTGTTTTGAAAGACTATTTGGTCATAAATGGTTTTAACGTAACGCACGAAGTAGACGGGTGAGCAAGGCATAAATTATTTTAATAAAAATGAAGATGATCTTTGTATTCTAGATATGATGATGTCTAAAAAGGATTTCGATTGGTGGTAGACAATAAAAAACCAAGATTCACAATCTCTTACTTAGAGTCATATAGGGATGACATAGCTCGGAGAGCTATACAATCCGAGTTTTTAAAAAGTATAAGAAACTAAAAAGTTATGATAATCCTTTCTTATAGCTATCTAACATGTGACTTTTTTCTTTTAGATGCTCTAAAAGAGTTTTACTTAAGATAGATATTTCCAGATAGTAAACTTTAAAATCCTTATTATAGAATATATGAAATTCTGGCCTTAGGAGGTCTATTTTTTAAGCAGATGTACAGGGTATTCCAAATGAAATATTTGTAAATAAGGATTTAGAACTAAAACGTTTTCTTTCCAGTTGACCAGAAGAGAAAATTCAACTTTATGATTTGGCATCATAAATACTTCTATTTCTGCCCATTCTAATATTAGAAGATCAATAAAGTGAGGTACTTCCACTTTTTATGCCAGAGCAGTCTTTTATGTACTCGATAAATTCTTTAGGGAGCTTCCAGAGCTGATTTGTACGGCATTTGTGTTCTGCGAATAAATTCGATAAGTTCATTCCATTTTTCCTCTTTAAGGCTTTGCTTACTAACATGGTGAGTCTGTTCAGAGTATCCTCTGCACAACATTCAACACTAGCTCTCTGTAGTATGGAAGATTTTCATTGCAGTGACTCTTAAGCGTTGAACTTGTATCTCCTCGGCTAGATAAATATATTGCTTAAACTATTTTGTAGCTCTCGTGTCTCAGGTTTAAAGCATAAGAGCGTGTCCAATAGGGTTTGAGATATAGTTCGAGATGCAACATTTCATCTTCGAGTTCTTGAGAGTTTATGAAATTAAAGTTGCTTGCCAAAAGCACAGGAACAAGGATCTATTTTTTATATCGTTCGCTCAAATAACTCATATACATCTGGAATGATGGTTTACCCATGGAGATCAATAACAATCTCTTTCGATATTTTTTCATGCCCGTCCATATCGACATAGCGCACTTGTTTAAGTGGCATTTTCAACAAAAATTCTTTATCCTCATACTGATGATTAAAAATATTTATATATACATTATTGGTATCGAGCCTTACATCCTGACTTATTAATGATTTCATTTGTAAAAAATCAAGCTCCTTTATTTCTGAAGCTATGAGAGTGTAATAAGAAATATTTTTAAGATTAAAGGTCAATTTAATATATCCTGTACAATTTTTATACGCTCTACGATATATTTTTATAACATCTTTACGAAAAGGAACAGGAAGCAAATCATAAAGATTTGCGTTTTCAGTTTTGCTATAGCTAAGATGCTCTGAATAGATGTCGATATTAAATTCATCGAGAAAATATTTTATTCTTTTTATAAAATCGAGATCAAGACCATCAGGACTTCCGACAGAAAGAGAAAGTTCGTGTCTGTAGATCACGTATTTCTCCGCGATCTCTTCAAGTTTTTTTCTCCAGAACGCTCCGATTTCCATCCAATTTTCCGGCGCTAATTCTATAAAAGCAGCACGCTGATTTTCACGATCTTTTATTTTATCGATGACCTCACGCCTGAGCCCAAGGTCTATGTTCTAAAGAATTCATTGTTTAAAGTAAAAACTAAGGAATATTTTATAAATTTCTTCTCAAATCTATAAAAAAATTAAATACCTAAACCAGAATAAAAAAAACACTTCAAATCCAATAAATTATTATATCCGTTTTCGGTATTCATTTATAAATAAGTAATAATTATGGATAAAGACTATAGAGCCCTGTCTAAACTCTCAGGAGCTTTGCTGTTAGGCTCTCTTGCCTTTGCGCCTGTCGCCCCCCGGAGCTTCCTCTTTATTTGTTGTAAAACTTAGGATCTGTCGCTCATTTGAAAGATCATTTACTTCAGAAGAGTGATTTTATGTTTAATTCAGGCAAGCATTTGGAAATGAATTGCAGCACTGGAAAGTGTGGATCGAAAATGGGAGATCATACTTGTGCATCAGTAAAAAAAGAGACGTCAGCAAACACTAAGATTACAGAGGGAAAATGTGTGGAGAAGGTGAATGCAAATGCAATAAAAAGCATGATACAAATACCTCTCATAGTAATAAAGAGACTCTACCAGTAAAATCCAGCAAAAAGTTAAATAAGGAATACGTAATTACTTTGTATTTAATTGAAAGGAATCACGGCATTTCTTTTAATATTTTTTTTGGCTTGTCCGCTTTGAAATTTCTTCTGTAGTAAATGAGATCTTCTATGGAAAGAATTTTTAGATCAAAGCGCTGAGCTATCTTAATTAAATCAGGCATTCGTGCCATTGAGCCATCTTCATTAAGAATTTCCACTACCATAGCTCCGGGTTGACATCCTGCCATTTTCGCAAGATCTACAGCTGCTTCGGTATGACCTGCACGCGCAAGCACCCCTCCTTTTTTTGCTTTCAAGGGGAAGATATGTCCAGGACTGTTAAAATTCCGGGCCTTTATGTTTTTACCTACCAGCGCTTGCAATGTTTTTGATCGATCATAGACTGAGATTCCTGTGCTAACACCTTCTCCATGAAGATCTACAGATATAGTAAAAGCGGTTTTTTTTGGATCGGTGTTCTCTTTAACCATCATATCGAGTTTTAGTTCATCGCAGCGTTCTTCTGTAAGAGGAGCGCATACCAGCCCACGACCATGTGTGATGACAAAATTTAAAACCTCGGGGGTTACCTTCTCAGCGGCCATCACGAAATCTCCCTCATTCTCCCTGTTTTCATCGTCAACTACTATCAGAGGTTTTCCGGAGCGGATTTCTTCTATGGCTTCTTCAACGTTACTTAGTCTACTCATTTTTTAAGTTTGTATTTCTTTTGAAGTCTTTTTATACAGAAACCGTAGTGATCCAGATTCATTATGGGTGCGTCCATCATGGCTTTTCGTGTTAACCAAAGACCTGTTGGAAACATAATCAGGTTGGATAACCATGCGCCGAGCCAGATAGAGAGTTGTCCTTTTTCACTAAGATTTTGACTTATGGTTAATAGTGTAAAATATACTATAAATATAATCAAAGCCATCAGTACAGGCATACCCATGCCTCCTTTTCGGATGATAGCTCCCAAAGGAGCTCCGATAAGGAACATTAATATACAACTTACCGGAAAGGAAAATTTCTTTTGAAGTTCAAGCTCATGTTTCGCTAGATATTCAAAACGCTCTTTTATCGCTTCTTTTTGAACTTTGATGATTGTGGAGAAATTATACAATTGCTCTTGCGTTTTTTGAAGGACTTCTTTTTTTTTCTTAGGACTTAAATTTTCGTAATCTGCAGAAGACTTCCTAGAAAATGCTAAACGTTCGGAAGTATTTTCTTTTACAGGGTAGCTTTGTTTTGATAGCTCTTCATAAAACTTATGATCATCAGCTTTGATCGTTTTAATTCTTTCCGTGAGTTTTTGTGCATTTAACATGCTATAGTTATCTTTAAAATTCTCCTCCTCAAGGTTCTGATTAGCTAGTTTAGAAATGTCCAAATGCTCTATAAGAGTTTCAAATTCAATGATTTGATAAGTATTCTCAGAGGCATAGATGTTTTGATCATTATTTTTTTTCTCTGAATAAAGTACGCCATTGATAAGATGCATTTCTAAATATCGTGCATCTTTTCCGGAGATCAGGCGGCCTTTTTCAGCTAAAATGGTATTTCCTTCTCCGGAAGACTTTTTATACTGACGGATAAATACTCCCTCGAGGAGATCTTGGTTTTTACCTGTTTTTTTGTCAATTCTCATCACTATATTCGGAATCATATCTATAAAATTTCCTGCTGTAATATTTACTGCCGGCTCAGCTACGGAGATATTATAAGCGATATTTTTTGCCTTTCGTTGCGCAGCTGGTACTACATAGTCTGAAAATAGAAACAAGATTGTTGCCATGAATATGCTTATTACAAAAAGCGCTCGCATCATGCGCCATAGTGATATACCTGTGGATTTCATAGCTGCCAGCTCGTAGTGCTCACCTAGTGTTCCATAGGTTATGATGGAAGTTAAAAGCATAGCAATCGGCATCACAAGAGGTACTAAGGATAGACCGAAGTAAAAGATAAGTTTGACGATGGTAAAAATTTCCAGGCCTTTACCTGTAAAATCATTCAGCTTGCTCCAGAGAAACTGGATGATAAATATAAAAAACAGCACACTAAAAATCACCAGAAAGGGCCCGGCAAATAGCCGCAGGATATAACGATCGATTTTCTTGAGCATTAGTCTATATCAGTGATTACATAATCAGGATAATCTTCTTCTTCAAATTTTAAAAAAGTTTTTGATACGATAATTCCTGGCAGGTATTCATTAATAAGAATACTGGTAGTATAATTATCGTTTTCTAATTCGTGAATTTCCTTAAGATCATTATTTTCAGGATCCAAGCCGATGAGCAATTCTTTTACAGGGCTTTCTTTTTTGGGTGTAAGCTTTAAAAAAAGCAATATTTTTCTCGAGCCTTTTTTATATTGAATGCTTTTTTCAATATTGAACATTTGTATATAATTTGAAAGCATTTGAACTGGAGAGAGAATATTTTCAATACCCTCAGCGCTTGATATCGTCACTTCTTTGTCTTTACTTGATATGGTGTAAATTTTTTTCCCATCCCCTATTTGTATGATTTCCATCAGAGAAAGCCGGTATCGATTACCTGCTGCGTATACTTTTCCACTTTCAGAATTTAAAAGCTCACCCTTTTTATTTTTACGCTGATAAGTAAAGCGCATATAAAGGGTAGGTACGTTTTTAATTTTTTCGTATGCCTTATTTAAAATTTTTTCCGCTTGGTTTTTAGAATTTTGTCCCATGGAAATCTCCGGCCCGATAAGGTATAAAATCAATACAGCATAGCATTTTATTATGTTACTGTTTCCTTTCATAAGCAATTTTATTTTTTTTCATGAGGCGATTGTAAGCTTTCTATATCCGAGAGCAACACTTGTCTCGCCTTGCTTCCTTCAAAAGGCCCTAGTATACCGTTTTCTTCGAGTTGGTCGACGATTTTAGCCGCTCGGGAATAGCCTACCGAGAGTTTGCGCTGAAGCAAAGAGGTAGAACCTTGTTGGGTGCTGACCACCAGGCGCGCTGCTTCACCAAAAAGCGGATCGCGTTCTCCAAAGGAGCTTATCGGAAGGTCTCCTTTGGATTCTTGCTGATCAGGTTTAGGCAGTTTCCATTGTTCAACGTCGATTTTTTTGCTTTCATAGAAGTTGACGATTTCTTCTACCTCATGGGTTTCGATGAAAGGACATTGTAAGCGGATTAATTCATTTCCATTGGAAAAAAGCATATCCCCCTTTCCTATGAGCTGTTCAGCTCCCGATACATCGAGAATGGTTCTTGAATCGATCTTAGAGGTAACCCGGAAAGCTATGCGCGCTGGAAAATTGGCCTTGATCAAACCTGTAATTACATTTACCGAAGGCCGTTGGGTAGCAATGATCAGATGGATCCCTACAGCTCTTGCTAGCTGTGCCAGACGCGCGATGTAAATTTCTATTTCCCGGCCAGCGGTCATGATCAGATCTGCAAACTCATCTACAATCAGTACGATATAAGGCATATGCCCAGCTTTAGCATTGTATTCCTTTATATGGCGAACCATAGCTTGCTTTAACAAATCATAACGACGATCCATTTCTTTGCACAGTGAATTAAGCACGTCTTTAGCCTGAGAGGTATCGGTAATGATGGCCTCTTTAGTATCGGGTACCTTAGCCAGGTAATAACGTTCGATCTTTTTGTAAAGAGAGAGTTCTACTTTTTTTGGATCAATCATTACAAATTTTAAATCCTTTGGAGACTTTTTATAAAGAAGCGCTACGATAATAGCGTTCAGACCTACGGATTTTCCTTGTCCGGTAGCTCCCGCCATAAGTAAATGAGGCATTTTAGCTAAATCTGCCATAAAAGTCTCATTTGAAATGGTTTTCCCCAGAACAATGGGCAGTTCCATTTTGCTGTATCGAAACTTTTCAGAAGAAAGCACCGAGTGAATAAACACCACAGCAGGATTGCTGTTAGGCACTTCTATTCCTATCGTTCCCCGGCCTGGAATCGGTGCGATGATTCGAATGCCCAGGGCTGCCAGGTTTAACGCTATATCATCTTCGAGCCCTTTGATTTTGGAAATGCGTATACCATCTTGTGGTATGATCTCATAAAGCGTAACGCTTGGTCCTATAGTGGCTTTAATTTTCTTGATACCTATTTTGTAATGTCGAAGGGTATCGACGATTTTATCTTTGTTCACCTCAAGCTCTTTTTGATTGATAGCGATATCTTGCAAGGCACCCTTTGATGGTTTCAACAATTCTAGAGTGGGCGGTGTAAAATCTTCCCGCTCGCCGGTTCTTTGCAAAAGAGGACTCTGCTCATACTTTTGTAATTGTTCTGCGGGATCAGCTTTTTTTTCAGGATTTCCGACGATCATCTCTACGGACTCTTTTTCATCTTCAGAGATTTTCACAGGGCTATTAGGTTTTGTTTTCAAATTCATTTTTTCAGATAGACTTGCATTATCGCTCGTTAAAATTTGAGGAGGCTTAGATGTTTTTAAAACATCCTGGGTTTTAGCTTTTGCTAAAGAAAAGTCTTGTAATTGTGTAAATCGCTCTGGACTTATCTTAAATAATAAGATTATATAGATCATCAGGCTAATAAAAAGCAACATTCCAAGACCTAGTGCGCCTGTAAGACTGCTCAGGAAGCTATTTACTTCAAAACCAAGTATGCCGCTCAGTACGGTTTTTTCAGGGAGGATAAATCCTGAGACCATGGGCAAGAAAACAGAAAAAAACAATGTATTTAAAAAGAATTTTTTAAGAGAGAATCTAGATATTTTCCATAAGCGCAGTCCGATTAGAAAAAATAAGACAGGCAACACAAAAGCGCCTAGACCCAGACCTTTATAAATGAAAAAATCACCTAAAAAAGCGCCTATTTTTCCAAATATATTTTTTGCGAGAGATGACTTATCCAGAAAACTTCTCAATTGACTTTGATCTTCTTGCCAGTGCAGAAAAAAGGAGCAAAAGCTCAAAAACAAAACAATGCCCCCGGTGATAAATAGCAATCCCGTAATTGTTTTAAACAGATTTGGATTCTTTTTTTTAGGAGAAATTTTAGCAGGTTTTTCCGACATGATACGATAAAATACAGTTTTGTAGGCTAAGGAGCAAAAATACAAATTATTACGTGCTAACTTATTATAAGTTTTCAGTTGATTTATAGATCATTATGACTTAAATATAATTATATATTTCTGTTCTGTGTATCATTATAAAAATTAATACTATCATTATGTAAAATTTAATTGATCCAATGATTCACCTAGTATTAAGCAACATACGGTCTTTCAGATAAAAATTGAAAAAATCGTTTATAATAACCTCGAGTATAGGTGATGCTACTGCAAGGCTGTAAACTGAATTTATAGGGAAAGGTCATAAATCAGCTAAGATCGGTGTTAATAATCTGACCTTTGGTGTAGTTTCTCTTGAAAAACCGGAAGTTTCGGTTGCTATGGACAAGCGCTGATGTGCCGCTCATCTCTTATGATAATCTGATGTTGATTGCCCAGTTTCAATCCTATAACAGGGGAGCGCGCTTGTAGAGATGAATCATATTATCATTCCTTCCCCGGAAGTGGCAAAGAACCATATTCCCGTCTTAGAAAGTTTTCAAGCGTCGGATTTAGGTTTTTTATATATCCTATGAGAACCTTGCACGAAGAAAATGATTTAATTATTTGTATATCAATATATTGATACATATATTTATGTTATGTTATCCCAAAAACTCAGTCAATGATCAATAGCAATGCACAAATAAGTTTACAGAATTATATATGGAGCGCAACACGAGGAAAGGTCAATTTTTTTGAGAAACTAAACAAGTTATCCGACTGGGGTCGGATAGAAAAAGAAATAAGAAAAAACTACCAAAAAGGCGTAGGACTCAAAGGTCAGCCGGCATACAGCGGATTATCCTTATTTAAGATTCTCTTACTGAGCCATTGGTATACGCTGAGTGACACAGCGACAGAAGAGATGGTAAAAGAGTCAATAAGTTGTACACACTTTTGTGGATTTCGATTAGAAGATCAGATACCCGACCACACTACCTTATGCTCATTTCGCAATGAGCTCGTATCGAAAAAATCTTACGAGCGCCTGTTCAAGAAAATCAATGAACAATTAGAAAAAACAATCGGGTCATAGTAATAAATAGGCGTGATGATAGACGCAAGTCTTACCCAGAGTTCCTTTAGAGTCCCGAAGGTAATTCCCCCTATGAGTTCTTAGAGACAGAAGATCTAGAAGAAAAATCCTCAAGCACAGAAAAGGAGCTCCAAGAAAAGAAAAGAGAACCCCTACGGTAGCAGAAACAAAAAAAGGCTGAGAGAAAAAAATATAAACTCATCTAAGTAGAATATGCATCTTATTCAATATATTTACCAGAAAGAAACGCTGGGTAGTAGAACGAACTGGGAGTATGAAGCACTGGTTTGCTTCGGGAAAGACCTGATACAAAAGGTTGGTGTGAGTACATTCCCAACATCTAATGGAGACTATAGTTCACAATTTATATCCCACCCCTGGGATTATTATGCGCTCTTGTTAATGAACAAAAACGATAAATCAATTGATAATAAATGATTTAATAAATAATATGTAATGGCCTAGGTTTGCATAGGTGGGTCCAGGGGATTTTTTTGGTTTCTTATTCCTTTTACTTCATTTTTACAACGGTCTCCCTATATAAAAATGTTTTATCATGTCAGCGATACTGAAAAAATCATATAGTGGTAATATACACAAAGAAATGTTCAACTTTTTAATAAAGTCGCAAACTCAAAGTATTCCAAATAGTACGGCCTTCAAAAATAAACACCAATGCGGCTAACTCAAGATCAGATGATACATTTTATTATTTTAACATCGGATCAAACTATTGATCGTCGGAAAGCAAGAATTTTATCAACGTTTTTTCTTGGTGAAACTGAAGAATCAAAATAAAATTCGAAAAAAATATTAAAAAATATTAATAATTTAGGGGAAATTTTTATCATTTATTAATTCTGTAATTCATAAAGTCCATGAAAAAAATAAAATTGCTTAGCTTCTTTGTTCTCTCTCATTTACTCTTTATGAAATCCCAAACGCCTGTTAATGAAGATAAATCTGTGGCGGAGCGTTTAAGAATCATTCAAAAGAAGATGGACAATTTCGGTATATTCGTGAATTTTCGAACGAATTTTTATATACCCATTGAGAAAAACTTATGGAAAGACTATTATTTTTCTGTTGATCAGCTTCGCTTGGAGATGATGGGTAATCTAAATGATAAGGTTTCTTATCGCTTCAGGCAACGCCTGAATAAAAGCGCAGATCCCGGCGCCACTTCCACCGATAAGGTCTCGAGAGCTACTGATTTTGCTTTTATCGAGTATAAGATTAACGATAAAGTCGTTTTGACAGCTGGTAAACAAGCGATGGCTATAGGAACTATTGAATCTAATTACAACGCTTTGGTAGTCTATCAGTATGCTGATATTTTTCAGAATGTGGACATTTTCTATACAGGGGTGAATTTTACCTACAGACCTATTAAAAAACATCAATTTCAATTCCAGGTATTGAATAATTCGATCGATAGGTTATCCAGTATGTATGATAAAGTAGGGGATGAGAATACAAAAAAGCAAAAACTTGAGGCCCAGGGTATAAAAGAGGCCAAAACTCCTTTAGGCTATACTTTTAACTGGAGTGCTCTTTGGGAGGATGAGAAAATTCACGCAAGATCATCTTACTCCCTTTTTCAAGAGGCTAAAAATAAATACTGGAAAATATTAGCTCTAGGTGCTCAGTTTAATTTCCATCCCCTGATAGTGGATGCAGATTATATTCATGGCGATGAAGATATAGATCGTGAGCAATATGGCACGGTTGCCTTTCGCAAGGCTTTGGATAAAAATAAAGGCTTAGATGGAAATAGCGATAAAATCGCTACCAATGTTCTTTATAATTCTTACATACTGAAACTAAAATATCAATTTAGTCCCCACTGGAATGCTTTTATAAAAGGAATGTATGAAACGGCCTATTCCGCAGACTGTCTTACTAGTAACATATCGAATAAGAATTTCAGAAAATCCTATGGATATCTCTTTGGCGTGGAATACTTTCCTTTTAAAGATATCAATAGTCTCAGGTTATATCTCCTCTACAGAGGCCAGCAGATTAAATATGCTGAGCCCATAAAAGATTTAAATCGAAATATTAATGCTTTTTCTCTCGGTTTAAGCTACCGTATAAAAATGTTCTAAGCTCCTTCAGTATTTTAAAAAAGACCAGGTAATCTTTGGCTTTTTGCTTTACATCCGAAAAATGGGATAATCTCGCATCATGGCATTTACCTGATTTTTTATCTTAATGAGCTTTGTTTCATCATTTTTATTGTTAATTACCTGGTTGATAAAGCTAGCTATTGCTTCCATGTCTTTGGCTTTTAATCCTCGTGTGGAGACCGCGGCGGTTCCGAGTCGGATTCCTGAGGTAATAAAAGGGGATTGATCATCAAAAGGAACCATATTTTTGTTACAGGTAATATCTACTCTTGTTAAAATAGCTTCAGCTTGTTTACCGGTAATTTTTTTATTTCTTAAGTCGATAAGCATGCAGTGGTTATCTGTGCCTCCCGAGATGATCTGATAGTCTTTATCCATTAACGCTTTTGCAAGGGATTTGGCGTTGACGATGACTTGTTCTGCGTATTTTGCGTACTCATCGCTCAAAGCTTCTTGAAAAGCAACGGCTTTGGCCGCGATAATATGCTCAAGCGGCCCTCCCTGTAGACCCGGAAATACAGCACTATCTATTAATTGAGAAATCTTCTTGGGTTGTCCTTTAAGGTTTGTACTTTCCCAGAAGTTCTCAAAATCTTCAACCGTAAGGATTAACCCCCCACGGGGACCTCGTAGGGTTTTATGTGTAGTAGTGGTGACTACATGACAATGGGGAAAGGGATGGTTCAATAGTCCTTTGGCTATTAGTCCTGAAGGGTGAGCGATATCTGCCATAAGGAGCGCCCCCGCGCGATCGGCCGCCTCTCTGAATTTTTTATAGTCGATGTCTCTTGAATAAGCGGAAGCGCCACAGATGATCAATTTTGGCTTTTCTTTTTCTGCCAGATACAGCATGCGATCATAATCGATCAATCCACTCTTTTGGTCAAGACCATATAATACCCCTCGGTAGAAACTTCCTGAAAAGCTCACCTGAGCTCCATGAGTGAGATGTCCGCCATGGGCCAAATCAAAGCCAAGAACAGTATCGCCAGCTTTGAGTCGGGCCATATATATTGCTGCATTGGCTTGAGATCCAGAGTGTGGCTGTACGTTGGCGTAGGCAGCTCCAAAAAGTTTTTTCGCGCGATCTATAGCTGCTTGTTCGATTTTATCTACTACTTCGCACCCTCCATAATAACGTTTACCGGGATAGCCCTCGGCGTATTTGTTGGTTAATATAGATCCCATGGCTCTCAGTACATGAGAGCTAACAAAATTTTCTGAGGCGATGAGCTCGATGCTGCGCAACTGTCGATCTTTTTCTTCTTTTATCCATTGAAAGATCGAATCTTCGGAGTACGTTTTCATAAATGCAAAGATGTTTGATTTAGATAAGTCTTCATAATAAAATGAATAATTTTTTTGTTAAAAAAAATTACAATTCAAAAGGTGTAGATATTTCGACTTTGTCGATGATTTTCCAGCCATAGATTTTCGATAATAGGTAAATCTTCCCGAGCTCTATCGAAAGGCGTTCTCTGACTTATTTCTAACAGACCTGAATGTATTATTTCTTTTCTAATCTCTTCTAAAGCCTTTTGCTTGACTTTTTTAATCAGCACCAGAAAAGCTTATTAAAAGAGATATCTGAGAGGTCATAATATTTAATATCAGGTATGATTTGTATCTTTGCAGTGGGAACTGCTTGAATAGTTATATTTTTTTATCACTGTTAGTTTGTATTTTTAACTTTTTCATATTGTAAGATACGATGGCTTTGGTGTTGATTAGCAATAAAGCTTTTTTGTCGACTTTTATGAAGTCGCTAAAATATTTTTTACTGTTTTTATAAGTGTGTATATGGGAAAAATGACCTTCCGCTATTACTAATTTGCTTGCATGCTTATATATTAGGAAGCAAGGTTTTCGTGCTGATTTCTGTATGATTTTTTCGATTTAAATAATATACCTCGTAAAAAAATACCCGATAAAAACTAAGGCCACGATCAGAATTTTTTTCATTTATCCTTACTTATTGGATTTTACATGATGTTTTCCTAGCTAAGATCAATACGATATCACCTTCGAGTCCAGAAGGGTAGGGTGATTCCACGATACGTCCCATCTCCTGGATGGGTCTTTGTAAAAAAAACAAGTAGGTACTTTCTGGATATTTTTTATTCTTTTGTTATATTCTCTGTTATCAAGTTTTCCGTTTATCTTAACTACGCTAAACATTTTGAGTTTTTCCTTAGGATAATTTAGTCCGTTTAACGTTTTTAAAAAATGAGGCACTTTTCTTTGACTGTCTTTGCACCAGGTACCTAAAAACACTTCTATATTGTATCTTTTTATATCATTTGTCCGGATTTGAGTTTTAGCCAGGTCAAAATAATTCCATTTTAGCTTTGTAAGTGTTATATTTTGGAATAAACCAGTTGACATGGGGAGGGAAGGAGAGTGCATTTTGATCAATCCATCCCGCTGAGGATTCTGTTTTATTTAGATTCGTTCGTTTCTTTTTTGTAATTTTTAAATCTTGACTATTTCTTGAATATCCGATTAATAATGACAGTGCCATTATTGAATAAGAAAAAATAAAATCTTTTCTCATATATATTACTAATATAATCAATTAGAATATGTAATTCAGATGTGTTCAGATCCCCTTTACTATCCTGTCCCTTACTTTAATGGATCGACGGTTTGCTTTAAATTCTGTAAAAAACGCTTGTTGATGGGAATATACATGGAAAGATTTTTATTAAAATTATTGTTAGATCATCTTTTTATTACATCAAACACTAAAAAGATCGAATCAATAAGTGTTTAAAAATATAAGCGTCGGAATCCCAAAAAAATCTATGGGCGTATCAAATATAGGTTTAGAAAGCGCTATAAATAAGGAAGTTAATAGTGGTGAATTTCAAAAATATCGAGATTCATTCTGATTTTTTTTCTGAGCGGATTTAACAAAAAATATGAATTTATGAATTGCTTCCATTTGAAAAGGCATCTGATAACTCTAGAGAAGAGTATGTCAATAAATTACATTTCATAAATTGATTCAATATAATTTACAAATTATAACAACAAAAGATAAATAATTTAGTATTTACTTGTTCTGATAGATTGATCTAACATACTTTTTCAGATAAAAGTTTTTGACAGATATTTTGTAGATTTATAAGACAATATAAACAAAAATAACTCTTTGTTAATGTATAAACAATTGAAAATAAATATATTAATTCTGATATGATCATTTTCTCTATGAGGATAGATATCTTATACAAAAAAAGTTTTAAATTTGCAATCTTGAATGTATATGGTTTGCTCTTTCAATGGAAACATTAAAAAAATATGATATTTGTTTCCGAACATTAAGTATCGGTAATCATCTCTTTGATTTTCGAATCAACGAAGATTTTTTTAAACTCTTCACATTTGATGAGCAATTTGAGCAGCCTGATCTGGATATACATATTGAACTAGAGAAAAATATAAATTTTCTTTTGTTGAACTTTGAACAAAAAGGCACCGTTGTGCTCACTTGTGATTATTCTTTGGATAAATTTGAACATCCCCTAACTTCGCAAGAGCAATTGTTGGTAAAGTTCGGCGAATCTTTTAATGATCAAAACGATCAGATCCTAACGATTCCTTATGGGGAAGCTAGAGTTAATGTAGCTAAATATATTTATCAACTCTTTATGCTTTCGCTCCCTAAAATAAGGATTCATCCAGAGGTGCAAAATGGTAAATCACATTCTAAAGTACTTGAAATTCTCGCTAAACATAGTGTGGAAAAAATTCCTTATTTATAAAATCTTTGTAACTCATTTATTAGAAAAAAACGACTTATGCCCCATCCTAAAAGAAGACAATCAAAATCCAAAAGAGATAAAAGAAGAACGCATTATAAAGCTACTTTACCTCAGCTTTCCACTTGCCCTGCAACAGGACAAATTCATTTATCTCATCGCGCCCATTGGTATGAAGATAAGCTCTACTATAGAGGAAAAGTAGTTTTAGAGAAAAAAAATTCTAAGGAAGAGGCTTAAGATATTGAACCTGTGATTGTCCAGAATTCTACCTTTTTAGGTAGAATTTTTATTTATGAAGCATAAGAATTTAAGAAGAGTATTCTTTAAGAGAAAAAAATACTATGGATTTAAAAGACATCAAGGCTCTTATACAGTTGATCTCAAAGTTGGAACTAAAAGAATTTGAATACCAATCAGCTGACGTTAGAATTCGTATAAAGAATGTTATTTCTTCGGTAAATGATCAAAGGAAAGAGCCTTTGACCGTATTTGATCCGCCAGTTTCTGCAAAATCTACTTGCGATCCTGAGCCAACATCTCATCGGGAGGGTTTACCGGATGAGGAGTTTCTAAGCATACGTTCACCCATGATCGGCACTTTTTATGAACGTCCGGCTCCTGATAAAGAGGTTTTCGTAAAATTAGGAGATAGGGTAGAGGCCGGGCAAACTGTTTGCGTCATCGAGGCGATGAAACTTTTCAACGAGATAGAATCAGAAGTTTCAGGTCGTATCGTAAAGGTTCTTGTTGAAGACGCTTCTCCTGTAGAGTATGATCAGTTGTTGTTTTTAGTGGATCCCTCTTAAAATTCTGATTGTTGAAAAAAGATACGAATGTTTAAGAAAATACTCATTGCCAATCGTGGTGAAATCGCTCTTCGTATTATAAGAACTGCGCGTGAAATGGGAATAAAAACCGTTGCAGTCTACTCTACGGCAGATCGACTTAGTCTGCACGTACGCTTTGCTGATGAAGCTGTATGTATCGGACCTCCTGCTCCCAGAGATTCTTATCTAAATATTCCACATATCGTTGCCGCAGCTGAAATTACTAACGTAGATGCTATTCATCCAGGTTATGGTTTTTTAGCTGAAAATGCTTATTTCTCTTCTATGTGTGCCAAACATGGTATTAAGTTCATAGGAGCTTCTTCAGAACAAATCCACCAAATGGGCGATAAGTCTTCGGCTAAAGAAACGATGAAAAAAGCCGATGTGCCCTGTATACCCGGGTCAGAAGGTATCCTTTCTTCTTATGAGAGCGCTCTTGAGGTGGCTAAACAAGTGGGTTATCCCATCATGCTTAAAGCCAGCGCTGGAGGAGGGGGGAAAGGCATGCGAGCCATCTGGAGTAAAGAAGAGCTTAAAAAAGCCTGGGAGACCTCCAGACAAGAGGCCAAATCCGCTTTTGGGAATGATGATATGTACATGGAAAAATTCATCCTAGAGCCTAGGCATATAGAGATACAAGTAGCCGGAGATCAATATGGCAACGCCTGCCATCTATCCGAGCGAGACTGCTCGATACAGCGTCGCCATCAAAAACTGGTAGAAGAGACCCCTTCGCCTTTTATGACGGAAGCTTTGCGTAAAAAAATGGGTGAAGCGGCGGTCAAGGCTACTTCTTTTATAGAATATGAAGGCGTAGGTACTGTAGAGTTTCTCGTGGATAAAAGAGGAAATTTCTATTTTATGGAGATGAATACCCGAATACAAGTAGAACATACTATTACTGAAGAGGTTACAGGTTACGATCTTATCAGAGAGCAAATTTTACTCGCTGCTGGAGAGAAGCTCTCGGGAGAGAATTACTATCCTAGAAGGCATTCCATAGAATGCCGTATTAATGCTGAAGATTCTTATCATGGTTTTCGTCCGTTACCCGGTAAAATTATACAGATGCACACTCCCGGTGGGCAGGGCATTCGTATAGATACACATGCTTATGCCGGTTACGTGATTCCTCCTTATTATGATTCGATGATCGCTAAGTTAATTACCACGGCTCGTAGCCGTGATCAGGCGATTTTCAAAATGCGTCGTGCTTTGGATGAATTTGTCGTGGAAGGAATCCAGACTACCATACCCTTTCATAGGCAACTTATGCATGATAAGCAGTTCTTATCAGGTAATTACACTACTAAATTCCTGGAGGATTTTCAGCCTAATGTGCACTTTGCACAAGAACATTGAAAATAAATCCATGATACAGATCGGCGCAAGTTTAATTTCTGATGAGCTTTTAGAAGGGGAATTTCTTTGTAATCTTACCTCTTGTAAAGGCGCCTGCTGTGTAGAGGGCGACTTCGGCGCCCCTTTTTGAGGTATCAGAGCTTGAGACTCTTGAGCAGATTTACCCAAAAAGGTTCTTCCCTTATATTCGCCTTGAAGGAATAGCTTCCGTGCAAGTACAAGGCAAGCATACTATGGATCATGAGGGTGATCTGGTCACACACACACCCCTTGTAGGAAAAAAAGGACCATGTGCCTAGTCTATCTACAAAATCATTTTGATCATCATAAATTAAATATTTCGATATATTATGGGTACGATCCTTTCCTTATTAGGTACTGAATATCAAAATCTGGATTCACAAAAAGTCAAGCAAGGATTTTATCTCCTGTTATAAAACTTCATGAGTACAGAAAGAGATCGATAAACAGAAAGTTTTTTGCTCAACTAAAATACTATTAAGAAATATTTTGTTTTCTTTCAATCTTTTTTTCAGGTCGCATTTGCGGAAAAAGCAAGACTTCCTGAATAGAAGTTTGTCCTGTAAGCAGCATGACCAGTCGATCTATGCCAATGCCAATACCCGCAGTAGGAGGCATGCCGAATTCTAGAGCGCGTACAAAATCATGATCGATATACATAGCTTCGTCATCTCCTTTTTCAGCCAGCTTTAACTGTTCTTTAAAGCGCTTCAATTGATCAATTGGATCGTTAAGCTCTGAATAAGCGTTAGCAATTTCTATACCGTTGATAAAGAGTTCAAAGCGCTCGGTCAATCCTTTCTTTTCACGATGTTTTTTAGTTAGCGGGCTCATTTCAATCGGGTGATCAGTGATAAAAGTGGGTTGTATATAGTTTTTTTCACATTTTTCGCTGAAAATTTCATCGATAAGCTTGCCCCTGTCCATCATTTTATCTACCTTTATATTCAATTTTTCACAAATTCCCCTAAGTGCTTTTTCATCCATACAGTTTACATCAAAACCTGTATGTATTTTGATGGCTTCATAAATCGGAACGCGAGGAAAAGGTTTTTTAAAGGATAAGGTTTGATTATTTATTTTTATATCCCTACTTCCCTGTAGGGAAAGACAAAGTTTTTCCAGTAGTTCTTCTATAAAGTCCATCATCCAGTGGTAGTCTTTATAGGCCACGTATAACTCAAGTATAGTAAATTCAGGATTGTGGGTTCGGTCCATACCTTCATTGCGAAAGTCCTTAGCAAATTCATACACTCCCTGAAACCCTCCTACGATCAATCGCTTAAGGTATAGTTCATTGGCGACGCGCAGATACAAAGGAATATCCAGAGCATTGTGATGAGTGCTAAAAGCTCGCGCGTTAGCCCCTCCTGCAATAGGCTGAAGTATGGGGGTTTCTACTTCTATATAGTCGTATTTATTTAAAAATTCCCGAATCAATTGTACAATACGACTGCGCTTGAGAAATACCTCTTTGGTCGATTCATTGATGATAAGATCTACATAGCGCATGCGATAGCGTTGTTCCGGATCAGAAAACGCATCATAAGTTTGACCTTCCTCGTCAATTTTTACCTGAGGCAGTGGCCTTAGTGCCTTGCTTAAAAGGATAAGTTTTTGAACATGCAGGGTGATCTCTCCCACGCGGGTTTTAAATAGAAATCCTTCCGCTCCAATGATATCCCCCAGATCCAGCAGTTTTTTAAAAAGTACGTTATAAGCTGTTTTTTCAGTATCTCCTGAAATATCGTCACGAGTGATATAAAGTTGTATGGATCCGCTATGGTCTTTAAGCTCGGCAAAAGAAGCTTTACCCATCATCCGTATTCGCATAAGACGGCCCGCAATACGTACGCTTTGATTTTCTTTATAATTTTCGATAAGCGCCCTGGTGGAAGCGCTCACATTATAAGCAGCTGCCGGATAGCTTTCTATGCCTAGCGCCTGAAGCTGCTCTAATTTATTTTTGCGTACGATCTCTTGCTCGGATAAAGGCATATGGTAAATTTATTTTCTCCCATAAAAATAGCGGAAGTTTCTAAGAAAAAACCAAACAAGTAGACTTGATAAAACTTAATATGATGATAGTCATGAAAAAAAGCTTGGTTTATATAGAAAATTAAAGACTGATTTATGTATTAAATATTAATTAATATCTTATTTACTATAAAAGTATATAATACTTGTATCTTAGCTTTTTGATAAAAATTATATAAGGTGTACGTAAAACATATCCTGTTTTACTTATTCTTATTGCTTTTAGCTTGCTATGATAAATACGATGATATAAAATCTCCCGCTTTAGAAGTGCACGGACATAAATAAATTGAGTGATCCACAAGATTTACAGACTAGCAGAAAAATTCTTACACAACAGTAAGAAATTATTATAAAGACGCTACAGATCCTTTTATTATATCAGATCAAGCTATTTATAAAATTGACCAGAAGGGCGCTCTTGTAAAACAGGGCGCCGAAGGAAAAGGTCCTGAAAAAATCAATATAGTAAAAAAGGACAATACCCATATGGATCTTAAATGGGAAGGACGAGAATTGCAATTTTTTAAAAAGCCTTATGACATTAGGGAATTCTATCACGGCTGGAAATTTACCGGCAATGAAAAAACGATCTCCAAGAATATGCGGGTATGGAGAGAACCTCAGGTTATTAAATTTAAAATCCTCGCAGGGAAAGATGGGACGGTAAGGAAGTTAAAGAAGAAGAATTCCGTATAATTCGAGGGTGATAACAAAAATCTTTACCTTTTCTTTCCCGGAAACCCAGATCTGAATCATTATCAACTTGGTTTTTTAAATTTCCCGTTTATGATCTGAAGAGTCATGATTCTGAACATATTATGCTATTTAAAGAGCCTAAAGTTCAACTGAATTCTTCTCGAAATACCATCACTACTACCACTTTAAATGATAGAAATCAAGAAGGTATGGCTTTCTATATCCTGGATTACGATTCAGAGAAGGGCACGCTTAAAACGCTTAGGGTACTTAAAAATTTAAGATCTTTACTTATTATAAAATTAACTAGGAAAGAGAGGTGAATAAATAATTTCGGCATAGACTTTAAAATCTTAACTTTATGAAGTTAAATACACTCGGCAGGATTTATGATTTCTTTTATAGAGAAGGACAGGAGGTATTTATTTATAACTGTCTTATATATTATTTTTTCTTTTGAAATATTTTTCCTTTCATGAAGATTACATTTGTGTTCTGACAATTCTTACGATATTTCTTATACGGAATATGTGTCAGTATATTACCAACTGTCCTTCCTTCCATTTACAAGGGTAAGTAAAAGGTTTTGTTGAGAAAAACTTGCTTAGACGCTCGCTTCTTATAAAAAATATACCTTTACCTAATAAAAAAGTAAATCTTTTGAAAAAAAGAAAAAGCACCTTGTTTCAGGATATATTCGGCAATATTCATGTAATAAAACGTTCTTTGATTTTTATTTTTGGCTGTATCTCATACAATCGTTATAATGGCTTTAATAAACTCAAGCTTAAGGGTACCGAAGAACTCCTGGACCTTCCCGACCGCAATGTGTTGTTCGTATCGAATCATCAGACTTATTTTGCAGATGTTTTCGCTATGTATCATGTATTTTGTAGCGTTAAAAACGGTTTTGTAAATACTATAAAGAATCCGATTTATCTTTTCAATCCAAAAATTAATCTTTATTATGTAGCCGCCAAAGAGACGATGAGTAAAGGTTGGCTTACTAAATTATTTACTTATTCGGGCGCTATCATTATAAAACGCACCTGGCGTGAGTCCGGAAAAGATATCAATCGTCCTGTAGATATTTCTGAAATTACTCGTATAGGCGTAGCTCTTAATGATGGGTGGCTCATTACCTTTCCGCAAGGTACTACCACTCCTTTTGCGCCCGGACGCAGAGGTGTTATTCACATCATTCGAAAATTCAATCCTGTTGTAATTCCTATTGTTATCGATGGATTTCAAGATGCCTATGATAAAAAGGGATTGAAGATAAAAGAAAAAGGCATCTTGCAAAAGATGACCTTCAAGTCGCCGTTAACCTTTGACTTTGAAAAAGAAAATGCTGATCAGATGCTTGTAAAAATCATGGACGCTATTGAGCAGTCTCCTCGTTTTAGAACTAGGAAAGAGAAGTCATCATTAAGATGAAATTCCATTTTTTATGATCAAGGGTATATTACAAATCTTGCCCAGGATATTTAAAAAAATCTTATGGTATCTCATTAACTGCAAAAATGATAGTTCGTAAAAATAGAGTTTACTTTTAAAGTACTTTTAACTCTCCTGTTAATAAAATTTTATAGATCCGGACCTTCTAAAATTTTGAACCTTACAAAGGTAAGGGGTCTTCTCTTAGATTTTTATCATCTTTTCGGTAGATCTTATCCGATACTATTATTAAATAGATGTTTTCAGAACATATTTCTTTATGGGATTTACAGAGAAAAAATATTTATCTCGAAAACTCAAGGGCAATTCCTCATTCAGGGGGAGATTTCAGGAGTTATCTTTTCAATAGTAAAAGCCATCCTACCGGGCTGTAGGAGTGATAAGAGCGGTGGATGGTTTTTAATAGGTATTAAGCATCTGATTGATAAACCAATTTTTTATTTAATATATCGCACGGCTTTTTATTCGTTTTTTTATGTTTTTTAATCAGATTTGGTGTTGTTTCAGAGAAGCTTCTATAATCTTTTTCCGACGTCAGTTTTTGCTCTTGAATAAAATTCTTCTGCCTCTCGTTTGATGCCTTTAGCATATTGCTGCTCTTTCGGTCAAATCTGGCCCATAACTTTCTTTGAAGAATGCGGCTGATTTTCATACAAATTCCGGGGCTGGATTATCCGAAAGCGGTACATTTCAAGGGGTAGTTTTTATCTCCTGAGAGATTTTTTCTTTTAATTTTGTATGTTGGGGAGTCGTGGTTGTAAGATCATATATTTTATGACAATCATCAGATTTATTTTTGTATAATTTCTTTTCCCATGAAATCATTCTCTAAGGTTATTTAACGATTGTATAACAGTCCGTTATCGGGTGATTTAGAATTGAAAAAAGGGGAGTCACTCCAGAGATACAGATGTGGATCGGCGGTCCATGTATCTACCACAGTAGTCTGCGGATCTTTTTCAAGGTCATTTATATAACAAAAGTATAATCCAGAACTTGTATTAAAAAACAAGCCCCAATTCAACACTCTCTGATCGTTCCTTTCTTTGGTGAGTTTTTACAGATAGCAAATAGCCTGTAGTTCGTGCAAAATCATCACAGATGCCTGTTTTCATTAAAAATGCCAAAATAGCGCGCGTTCTATCATTAAATTTTAACGTGGAAATGGCCCATAATTTTTGATAAGCTTCTAGTGTAATTTCCCTTGAGATTTAAAATATCGTAGACTTGATTTACTTCCCAGGAGAGAGTTTTTCGCGTACTTTGTCAAATACCGCATAAGCTATGCTTTCTCTTTCCAAAAGTATTAATCTTCATTAGGATCTCCTGAAAATACTTTGGAATCATATAAAAACTCATCCATATCATCTGAGTCCTCCTCAAAATATTTATCGCTTATTGTGTAATTTATTTATAATACTTAGTTATTTTATTGTTATATAAAATTATATTATAATCAATTTTGTTCACATTAATATACAATAAATAATCGTTAAATCATTGTATAATTTATATTAATAATGTAAATTCAAGATTTTTTTACACCAAGGATTACTTTAAAAAAATAATTTATGAAATTATTAATTTTATGTTAAAAAATAAGTTTTGAAGAAAAAATATCAATTTTTTTTGCAAATCATTTTTTTTGATTACGTTTGTTTCATGGAGCAGTTCTACATTCTATTGATAAACATTACTCTAGTGGTCACACTCTTGATCAGACAGAGGGGTAGGCATTAATGTAAAATGTAAATTACATACGGACCCTGCCCTGAAATAGGCAGGGTTTTTTATTGGACAGATAAAGTTTTGTAAATCAAAAAATGAAAAGGCAAATCAATCACTTTAGCGCTCAGCTAACACAGGACTCCAGTCTTCCGGCGGCTCAGGCCATGCTCTATGCCACAGGCTTAAAGGAAGAAGATTTAAAAAAAGCTCAGATAGGAATTGTAAGCAATTGGTATGAAGGGAATCCTTGTAATATGCATTTGAACTTTTTGGGTCAACAAATTAAACGTTCTGTGCAGGCGAAAGAGTTGGTAGGGTTTCAATTCAATACCATAGGAGTGAGCGATGGAATTTCTATGGGAACTTTAGGGATGAGGTATTCTTTGCCTTCTCGTGAGTTGATTGCCGATAGCATAGAAACCGTTGTGAACGCCCAGCATTATGACGGGGTGATTGCTATACCCGGTTGCGATAAAAATATGCCTGGCGTTTTAATGGCGCTTTTAAGAATCAACCGCCCATCTATTATCGTATATGGTGGGAGCATTGCTTCAGGTCGCTACAAAGGTAAGAAACTTGATGTAGTATCCGCTTTTGAAGCTTTAGGTAAAAGAAACCAGGAACAAATATCAGAGAAAGAATATAAAGAGATCATTAAAAATTCCTGTCCCGGTGCTGGAGCTTGTGGAGGAATGTATACAGCCAATACCATGGCGTCAGCTCTTGAAGCTATGGGAATGACTTTACCTTATTCTTCTTCCAGGCCGGCTCTAGGAGCAGATAAAGAATGGGAATGCTTGCAAACAGGGGAGGCTATTAAAAAACTCTTGCAAAGAAATATCAAACCTAAAGATATTCTCACTAAAAAATCTCTTGAAAATGCTGTAAGTTTAGCTGTGGCCTTAGGTGGATCAACCAATCTGGTTTTGCATTTGTTAGCCATTGCAAAAACTGCAGGCATAGATCTTACGCTTAAAGATTTCCAGAAAATTAACGACAGAGTCCCTTTTATAGGAAATTTAAAACCCAGTGGGGAATTCTTAATGGAAGATCTACACGCCATTGGCGGAACTCCCTCTATTATGAAATATTTATTAGAAAAAGGTATCCTACAAGGAGACTGCTTGACGGTTACCGGTGAGACGCTGGAAGAAAACTTAAAATCAACGCCTATCCTTTCTTTTGACCAAAAGGTGATCTATCCTTTGCATCAACCTATAAAGAAAGACGGGCATCTTCGTATTCTTTATGGTAATCTTGCTCCGCAAGGGGCTGTGGCTAAAATTACCGGAAAAGAAGGTTTTAAGTTTTCCGGTCCTGCCCGGGTTTTTGATTCGGAAGAAGCGGTCAATTGCGCCATTTTGGCGCGTGAGATTTGTAAAGGAGATGTCATCGTGATCCGCTATGTCGGACCTAAAGGCGGTCCGGGTATGCCTGAAATGCTTAAGCCTACAGCTTATATCATGGGCGCCGGTTTGGGAAAGGAAGTGGCCCTGATCACCGATGGAAGATTTTCCGGGGGATCCCACGGCTTTGTCGTGGGACATATCACCCCGGAAGCCCAGCAAGGGGGGGCTATTGCCTTTATAAATGACGGAGATATCATCACAATCGATGCTAAAAATAATCTCCTTACTGTTGAAGTAAATGGAAATGAGTGGAGCAGACGTAAGGAAAAATGGCAGGCTCCCCCTTTAAAAGTCACCGAAGGCTTTCTTTATAAATACGCGAAAACTGTCTCTTCTGCATCGCAGGGATGCTTAACCGATCAATTCTAAAAGTTATGCAAGAAAAAACATATATCGGATCAGATATTCTAGTAAAAGAGCTTTTGGCTGAAAAGGTGGAATATATTTTCGGTTATCCCGGCGGAGCGATCATGCCTGTTTATGACGCGCTGTACCGTTATTCAGATCATATTCATCATATACTTACACGTCATGAGCAAGGGGCTATTCATGCTGCGCAGGGCTATGCCCGTGTAAGTGGAAAAGTCGGCGTATGTGTTTCCACCTCAGGGCCTGGTGCAACCAATCTTATTACCGGCTTAGCTGATGCTCTTATAGATAGCACGCCCATAGTTTGCATTACCGGACAGGTGCCTTCCAATTTGTTAGGCACAGATGCTTTTCAGGAAATTGATGTCATAGATATTTCATTGCCCGTAACTAAGTGGAACGCGCAAATCACTCGCGTTTGCGATATTACTTATATAATTCGCAAAGCTTTTTATATCGCTCGTAGTGGTCGACCCGGTCCGGTCCTTATAGATATCACTAAGGACGCTCAGTTGCAAAAAGATATATTTCAGAAAACCATATGCCAAGAGGTATCAAACTTTCACCCTTATCCTCAGGTGCATGAAAATAATATAAAAACCGCCGCCGCACTGATTAACTCTGCAAAAAAACCTTTGGCACTTGTCGGTCAGGGCGTAACTTTAGCTAATGCTGAAGAAGAATTTAAAGCCTTTGTGGAAAAAGCAGACATTCCCGTAGCAAGCACTCTTTTGGGATTGGATGTCATGGATAGCGTTCATCCTCTTTTTGTGGGCATGCTTGGCATGCATGGAAGTTACGCTCCAAATATTCTGACCAATCAGTGTGATGTACTTATCGCTGTGGGCATGCGCTTTGATGATAGAGTAACGGGAGATGTCAACCGATACGCGCGCCAGGCTAAGGTGATTCATTTAGAGATCGAAGCTTGTGAAATCGGAAAAAATATTTTCTCTCATGTACCTGTGCTTGGGGATTGTAAGGAGAGCTTGCCTTTATTAACTGAAAAAATTCGTAAGGCTGCTCATAAGGGATGGCTGGCTCATTTCAGGATTATGCAACGGAAAGAAGAAAAGATTATACAAGAAGATTTAAATCCTGAAAAAGATGATTTAACTATGGGCGAGGTAATTAAATGGATCAACCAATATAAAGATAAAGATGCTGTTTTGGTTACCGATGTAGGGCAGCACCAGATGATTGCCTCGCGTTATTTTAATTTTTCCTCTCGAAAAAGCCAGATTACTTCGGGTGGTCTTGGCACCATGGGCTTTTCATTGCCGGCAGCTATCGGCGCACAATTCGGCGCAAGAGATCGTCAGATCATCTGTTTAGTGGGTGATGGGGGACTGCAAATGACTCTTCAAGAATTTGGAACAATTCTTCAGGATCAACTTCCGATAAAGATCGTTTTGCTTAACAATAATATTCTTGGAATGGTGCACCAGTGGCAGGACTTGTTTTTTGAAAAGCGATATTCCTCGACAGAGCTCCTTAATCCGGACTTTATGCAACTGGCAAAGGCCTATGATATGCAGGGTAGAAAAATAACCCGAAGAGAGGATTTACAAAAAGCTCTAAAGGAAATGTTTGAACTTAAAAAGGCTTGTCTTTTGGAGGTAGTGGTGAAAAAACAATACAATGTTTTCCCGATGATTCCTTCCGGAGCGGCTGTAGATGAAGTTCGTTTGGCTTAAAAAATAGTTGTACCATGAAAAATAAATTCAAAATCGTTATTCTGGCAAGTAATTTTGCAAGGATTATCATTCGTATTCTTATTATATTGAATCGAAGAAATATTAATATTCTTTATCTTAATGTTGTTCCTCTCGAGGACTCTCAAACAATGCGCTGTACTCTTGAGGTGGAAAATTCTGAAGAGAGTATGCATAAAGTAATTAAGCAAATAGAGAAACAAATCGGCGTGATTTCAACTCTTTACCAAGAGAGTGATAAAGAAAAGTTCATTCCAGTCATAAAACAAGAAAAGAGCTCTATGCCCTCAGGATATATTCAAAATTAAACGCTAAAAAACCAAATAGAAATGAAAATAAAATTCGGTCCCGTTGAAGAAAATGTCATTACAAGAGATGAATTTTCCTTAGAAAAAGCAAAACAAGTATTAAAAGATGAGGTAATAGCCGTCATAGGGTATGGTATTCAAGGTCCCGGGCAGGCTTTAAATCTCAGAGACAATAATCTTTCGGTGATCGTGGGTCAAAGAAAAAATTCACCCTCCTGGGATAAAGCCTTAAAAGATGGCTGGGTAGAAGGAGAAAACCTTTTTGAAGTGGAAGAAGCCGCGAATCGCGGCACCATTATTATGAATTTGCTTTCTGACGCAGGGCAAATCACGGTATGGCCTGTTTTAAAGAAATACCTTACTCCCGGAAAGTCGTTGTATTTTTCCCATGGGTTTGGGCTTTTCTTTCATGAGAAAACCGGCATATATCCCCCTAAAGATATCGATGTGTTTTTGGTAGCTCCCAAAGGATCCGGAACCAGTGTAAGAAGATTGTTTTTAAAAGGAAAAGGCATCAACTCGAGCTATGCTATCTATAAGGACTACAGTGGACGTGCCCAGGAAAAGACCTTTGCCATAGGCATGGCGATAGGCTCCGGTTATCTTTTTGAAACCAATTTTAAAAATGAGGTTTTATCGGATCTTGCCGGAGAACGCGGATCTTTAATGGGCGCTATACAGGGTATATTCGCCGCTCAATATCAGGTGTTGCGAGATAATGGACATTCCCCTTCAGAGGCTTTTAACGAAACCGTTGAGGAATTTACTGAAAGCTTAATGCCTCTTATCGGAGAAAACGGAATGCAATGGATGTATTCCAACTGCTCTACCACTGCGCAAAGAGGAGCTTTGGACTGGTGGAAAAAATTCAGGGACGCTACGATGCCTGTTTTTAAAGAATTATATAATGAAGTAGCCTCAGGTAATGAGGCGCAGCGCACTATAGACGCCAACAGCCAGGAGAACTATAGGGAAAAGCTCAAAGAAGAGCTTAAGGAATTAAGTCAAAGCGAGTTATGGAAAGTTGGAGCTACCGTTCGAAAGCTCAGACCCATAGAAGATGAAAAATCTCACGAAAAAGCTCAGGGAGCTTGCTGTATGCCTAAATAAAATATGCTGATTTGATTTATAGCCTCATCATTTTTGACGCCTGTTTCTTATGGAATCAGGCGTCAATTTTTTATGAGTCTTGTGATTTTTTTATTGAATTATTGTAAAATATAAATAAAAACTATGTGTAGTTATTTTCCCGCTGTGGAAGATGTTTTGAAAGCCCGAGAGCGATTAAAGGATATCATCACACACACACCTTTGCAGAAGAATCATTATTTATCCGAGAAATATCAGGCGCAGATTTACCTCAAGCGTGAAGATCTGCAGACTGTGCGGTCTTATAAGATCAGAGGAGCCTACAATAAAATGAAAAGCATCCCACTTGAGCAATTAAAAAGGGGTATTGTGTGCGCCAGCGCCGGAAATCACGCACAAGGGGTAGCGTATTCATGTTTTAAGTTGCAGATTCCTGGAAAAATTTATATGCCTACCACAACTCCCCGACAAAAGATTCAGCGTGTAAAAATGTTTGGGAAAGAATATGTAGAGGTCCTCATCATAGGGGATAACTTCGATGCCGCCTATCAAGAAGCTCTGATAGATTGTCAGAAATATCAAAAAAATTTTATCCATCCTTTTGATGATCCCAAGATCATTGAAGGGCAGGCCACTGTTGGAGTGGAAATTCTTGAAGATTGCAAAGGGGTGATAGATTATCTGATTTTGCCTATAGGAGGGGGTGGACTTGCCGCCGGACTTGGAGGTTTTTTTCATCATAAAATGCCCTATACTAGGATCATAGGAGTAGAACCCCAGGGTGCGCCTGCCATGAAACGTTCTCTGGAGGCCGGAAGAATAATAGAGCTTGATGAAATCGATAAATTTGTAGATGGCGCCGCCGTTAAAAAGGTAGGTAGTTACAATTTCGATATTTGCCGTAAAGTACTTTCCCAGCTAAAGGATATTCCTGAAGGGAAGGTATGTACCGCCATGCTAGAACTTTACAATATGGAAGCTATCGTAGCCGAGCCCGCCGGGGCTTTATCTATCGCGGCGCTGGATGATTGTTCGGAAGAAATCCGTGGAAAAAACGTGGTTTGTATTCTAAGCGGCGGGAATAACGATATTATCCGTACCGAGGAGATCCGTGAGCGTTCTTTGTTATATGAAGGCTTTAAACATTACTTTATCGTGCGCTTCCCTCAACGTGCCGGGGCCCTTAAGGAATTCGTCAATAATATCTTGGGGACCTGCGACGATATTGCTTATTTTCAATATTCCAAGAAGACCTCACGTCAAGAAGGACCTGCTATTATCGGTATAGAACTGGCTGATAAGAAAGATTTTTCAGAACTTATGAAAAGGATGCGGCAATCGAACATGCCTTTTCAATATATCAACGAAAATCCTGATTTGTTTCAATTACTGATCTAGCTTAAGGATTCCGTTAAGTTTAAAGGGATATTTCGCCCCATATTGAAAACCCCTTTACGGCCCCGACTTCATTCTTATCCATAGATTTATAGCGGCTTAAGTGATCCTGATAAGCTACATCGATTAAGATATCTCCTAAGGGAAACCATTTTAAAATAGTTTCTTCTTTTTTTATTTGCTATATTTTCTCCGATACCTGCATACAAATCCCGTAAGCCGTAGTAGTAGGGGGTTCCGCTTTATAAGCGTTGAATACTTCATTTTGCGCGAAATAATTGGTATAACCCAAATTAATAAAAGTCTTTTTCAAAAAGCTCAGAGGTAAAAAGGAAGCTTTTTCACTGCCGGTATGGCAGGTATATAACGCATGCTCTTATCTTTTTGATGGGTAAAAATACCTTTGACCAGTCTCAGGCTGTTTTTCCTCTCCAGCCATTGAACGGGCTGTGGATTAACATTCAAAACTACCCCTCCATCATATAAAAAGGAATTGTTTTGCTTAAACTGAAAGGTATCTTCACTTTCTTTAATACTTAATTTCTGCGGATAGATAAAGCCTTCTACGCTATTGTAGAAAGCAGATATTTCCAGATGAACGTCTTTTCCGATATATGGAGCCACTCTACTTGCTAGTTGTGTTCAGTTTTTAAATCTGAATTTCCAGTTTCATAACTGTTTGTTCTCGAGTGTTCTCCGCACGCCAGAAGTTCCAGGGCATTAGGTTGAGTGGAATCCCTTTACATAATTGGCTCTTAAGTTGATTTTTGGGTTGACGGCATAAGAAAAACCTAGGGAGAGACGACGCTCAGGTCTTTAAATGTACGTTGGGTCTCTTCAAAATCCAAAGGAAGATTAGAGTCTTCAAGCGATTTAGGGATTGAGTTTTTGATAAATTTAGTGTGAATATTTCTCCAGTCATAGCGCAGAACCCCTATCAAAGAGCTTATAATTAAGAATGAGAATTTCATCGCTTTATTGTACGATTGTAAAATCAGCTGATTTATCTGATCACTATCCGGAATTTCGCGTTGGTTGTTGTGCTGATAGGCAATTTTAGCCTGTAGTTTATGATCTTTTATACCGATATCTTGCCTGAGCTGCAGGGTATAATGTCCTAGTTTTTAATTACGAACTTGAACCTTCCCTGCTAGTCTCTATTTCCTTCGTTGATGCCTACTTTTTGATTAAAACCGCTCATTAAAAAGTGGATGCTTCAGGAATAATTCTTTCCTAGAGAGCCACTGAAATTAAGGATTTCATAGGCACTGTTAAATGCCCTGCCAGCATCACCCATAGGATTGTCTGCAATGAAAGCATATTTCTGGAGATCCAATGTTTATTTTTCTTGTAGGATTGTATTCGTGATAATTGGTATTTGCGCTAAAAGATCAGACCAATGTCCATGTTCCGTAGGACATATAGCAATAATTGGAAAAAGTGTTCTGCGTGTCATCTGTGAAATAGTAAACACCGTGTTTTCCATTTGCTGAAGGATCCTTACTCAGATTCCTAGACAACCTTCACTTGTAGATATGTCTCTATCTGGAGTGGCACAGGCTATTCTTTTGTTTGGATTTATCGCTCCGAAGTCTATAGAGGTGCAAGACCATGTACTTCTATCATGAGAAGATTAGATGCCTAATAAAATTTTCTTCTATGTTTATTTGAACTTTTTCAAGTTATGGAAAATTCAAATTTTTTCATGTTTTTTTTTTAATTGATGTATCCCTTTCAGTGGGAAGAGACGAGATGGAAATCTGCCCATTGCGAGTTGTAAAAAATTTCTGAAAGCAAAGGAACAAATCGTATTTTTGAGTCTTAGAGCATGGCAAAATTTTCATGTTGAAAACCCTACTGGAAACTCCCGCGGAATACCTTAAAGGTATTGGTCCGCAGCGCGCCCTTTGGCTTCGTGCCGAATACGGCATTAAAAATTACGAAGATCTTCTGAGTTTTTATCCCCGGCGCTATATCGATCGATCTCGTTTTTACAGAATTTCTGAACTCAGCGCTGCCCAGGCTGAGGTGCAGGTGACAGGTCGTATTACTTTTGCTGAGATGGTCCATAGAAACAAACGCAAACGTCTTGTAGCGCAGCTTGAAGATCAAAGCGGTAAGATCGATCTCATATGGTTTCAAAAGGCGGATATCATCGAGCGTTGGCTTCCCCGGGATCTTCCTGTGGTGGTTTTTGGACGTTTAAGTTTTTTTCAGGGACATCCTCAGATGACGCATCCCGAAATTGAACCTCTCGAGCACTATCATAGCTGTACCCCCATGCCTTTGCAACCTGTATGGACTATTTCTGAATTATTGCAAAAAAAAGGAATTCACCAGAGTTTTTTTATCAAAACTTTCCGGGAGCTCTTGCGCTTGTTCAAAGGTCGTATTCACGAAATATTCCCTGAGAATATAATGATTAATTGCGGTTTAATCAGTAGGGAAGAAGCTTTTTATCAAATCTATTTTCCAGAGTCTTTAGGCAAGCTTTCGAAAGCTCAGTATCGTTTAAAATTTGAAGAGCTTTTTTTTCTTCAATTGGCGCTTCTTATGCGCAGGTACCATCATAAAAAAATCCATTCGGGTTATCCCTTTACAAATGTAGGTTCGTATCTGCAGCGTTTCTACAGAGAGTGTTTGCCTTTTTCTTTAACTCAAGCGCAAAAGAGGGTTTTAAAAGAGATTCGCCATGATCTTGGGCAAAACGTTCAAATGAACCGGCTTTTGCAAGGGGATGTGGGAAGTGGAAAAACCCTCGTGGCGCTTATGGCTATGCTTATAGCCCTAGATAACGGTTTCCAGGCCTCTTTGATGGCTCCCACGGAAATCCTGGCAGCTCAGCATTATCAGATGCTCTCTGGACTCCTTTCGCCCTTAGGAATCATCGTTGCGTTCTTAACCGGGAGCACCTCGAGAACCGACAGACGTCAGCTTCATTATGGCTTGCGAGAAGGTCGGATTCTTATTCTTGTGGGTACACATGCTTTAATTGAAGATGAGGTGGTGTTTAAAAATCTGGGTTTGGCTGTAATAGATGAACAGCACCGTTTTGGTGTCATCCAGCGAGCGCGTCTGTGGAAAAAGAATGAGCGACCTCCTCATATATTGTTAATGACTGCCACGCCTATTCCTCGTACGCTCTCTATGACCCTTTATGGAGACCTTGATGTTTCTATCATAGATGAATTGCCCCCTGGGCGTAAAGCGATAAAAACTCTTCATCGTTATGAACACGCTCGTCTGGAGGTATTTGGGTTTATCAGAGATCAGATCGCTCACGGCAGACAGGTTTATATCGTTTATCCATTAATAGAAGAATCTGAAAAAGTCGACTATAAAAATTTAATGGAGGGCTATGAAAGTATCAGTCGAGCTTTTCCATTACCTGAATATCGTATAGGCATTTTGCATGGCAAGATGAGTTCTGTTGAAAAATCCGCTGAGATGAACCGATTTATTAAGGGAGAAACCCAAATTATGGTCTCTACCACAGTGATCGAAGTAGGTGTGGATGTCCAAAACGCTACGGTTATGCTCATTGAGAATGCCGAGCTTTTCGGTCTTTCGCAATTGCATCAGTTGCGTGGACGTGTCGGAAGAGGGGCTCGACAGAGTTATTGCTTGTTGATGAGCGATGAAAAAATAAGCAACGAGGCGCGCGCGCGCATTGAAGTGATATGTCGCAGCAACAATGGTTTTGAAATTGCCGAGGAGGATCTTCGCTTGCGCGGCCCGGGAGACTTAATGGGCACAAAACAGAGCGGTCTTTTGGATTTACGTATTGCCAATATATTTAAAGACAGTTGTGTTCTGGGCAAAGCGCGCGAGCAGGTGATGATTTTAACACGAGAAGACCCAGAGCTTTTAGCTTCGAATCATCATAAAATCCTTGAGATGTTTCAAAAGAAATATAGAGAAAAATTAAGCTGGGGAAAAATAGGTTGAAGATCTTTCTTGATCAGGCTGAAGATTATTTTTTATACATAAATAATTCTCAAGAGCGTTAAATACTTCTTTTTTTCTTGTTTTTCTTAGTTATAACCAGCGGTTATTTGCTTTCATTTTCGGTGAGGTGCAATAGCTGCCATGGCTTTATTATCTCCCCCCCCCATATCCTGACGGGCCAGTATATAGGAGCTCACCGCACAAGGCAAGGTGACGTAGAGCAAAGCAAGTTGAAAAGGAAAATCCTTTATTTTTATGGTTTTCAGAAGAAAATACACAACTATGGGCACAAGGATGAGTTTTATTAGCGTAGAACAGATAATGGCATTTATTTTTTTACTCTTTAAACTTAGTTGCAGTCCAGCACCTAACGAAAGCAAGCTTAGTGGAGTAGCGGGACATCCCCAAGATATTTTATAAAAACTCTAGGTACTCCCTGTATGGAGAGGTGGAAAAAATTAAACAATAATCTAACAAGGACAGTGAAGATCATAAGATTGTAAAAAACAGCTAAAATGACAGATCGAAAATCTCTTTTATGATTTTCGCCGTAATAGCTCATGATTATTACACTTATGATATTAATAAAAAGGACTCCGACATCCCTATAAATACATAAGAACTAAAACGCACGATCCCTTGAAAAAACGAAGTAAAAAGTCTGTTAGTTCTTAATTATTATAAGAAATTACAGAGAATTATGATTCAGAATTATCTTTTTCTTTGAAGGAGTTGTTGAATCCACTCGTGTTCTTTAAAAAATTCCCAAAGCGCCACGCGTATCACTGTATAGGCAGGAACGGCCAAGATCATTCCCAAAACGCCGAATAAGATTCCTCCGATGAGTATAGCCAGGAAAATTTCCACTGGGTGAGATTGTATGCTCTTTGAGTAAATTACAGGTTGATTGAAAAAGTTATCTATGATCTGAACCAAAAAATAAAACAACATAATTCGCAGAACCCTAGGTACAATATCTTCCTGAAATGGAATGCCTTCTTGTATAAGACTGCTCATGGACAAAAGCGCAAATACAAAAGCGCCTATAAGCGGACCTAGATAAGGAATCACATTGAGCAGAGCGCAAAAAAAAGCGATAATCAGAGCGTTTTTTATGCCAAAGATTAGTAATATACTCATGTAAAGAAGCAACATGATGGTTAACTGAAGGCTCAGACCGAAAAAATACCTGCTTAAAAGAGACTTGATTTTCGCTCCGGTAGCTTTATATTTTTCTCTGTTTGTCGCAGGAAAGAAAGAAAATAACAAATTATTAAAAAATATTCGATCTCTCATAAAGAAAAATGTTAAAAACAAGACCGAAAACATATCGATAAAAAATCCGCCTATAGCCATTATGAAATTGTTTAGATACTCGGGAAGCGCACTGTAATCTATATTGGAGAACAGCTCGACTTTTGACAAAGTCGAGAGGGTATGGATGCCATAACTTTCGAGCCAACGACTTAAAAGCATATATTGGCTACTGATAGTTTCCCGAAGTTCAGCGGTATTTAGTGGAGAAAGGTCCCTGGCTTGATGGGCGATGGTAGGAACAATGGTTCCCAAAATTCCCAAGAGAATAAAAACAAACAAACCTATAGTGAGCATCGCGCTTAGGCTTATGGGAAGGTGTAGTTTTTTATTGAAAAATTTTACTATTGGCCTTCCGATAGGAGAAAGGATCATGGCGCAGAGCAGATAGAAAAATATCTTTCTGATTTCCCAAAGAAAATAACCTAAAATTATGATCGCCACAATACCCAAAAAGCCTTTCACCAATTCTATAGCCAGTATGTCTTTCCCCTCATGAATTTTCTGATTTAATTTGTTTTCTGGTTCCTTCGTATGATTTTCAACCATCATTTTATCCTTGAAAAAACTACTCCATAAGTTCTGCAAAAAAACAGATAACATTAATTTTTTAGTCATGCTGTATTTTATCGATCTGGTGATGTATTTGAGTCACTTTCGGAGAATTCCTCCTTTTGTGACACGATGAATACATCCTCCTGTGGATGCTTCATATAAAATTTTTCCCGCGCGAATTTTTCCATATGATCTGGATCAGATTTGGCTTTTTCTAACCAGTTTTTTTCAATAGCGATTTGTGATTTCAGATAGCGCAGTTTTTTTTGAATTTTATCACTTTCCTTATATAGCTTATAGTTTACAAGCAAGGAGTTGGTATCAAAAAAGAGCATCCACACCAAAAAACATGTGCTTAAAAGAAAAAATTTATTCCTTAGAGCAAAATATTTATCTATCTTAAACTTTTTGTCTTTGCTTTTTGAGCAAAGACATGGTTTTAAGCATTCATCATTAGAGACCAGACTTATTTTCTTATTCGATTCTGAATGGCTGATTTCACAAGATTTATGGCCGCTTCATTATGATACATATTTGGTATAATAATATCTGCGTACGATTTACTAGGTTCAATAAATTGTTCATGCATCGGCTTTAGCGTTTCTTGATAGCGAGATAATACCTCTTCTAAGTCGCGTCCGCGCTCTAAAATATCTCTTTTTATACGCCTTATCAAACGCTCATCGGCATCAGCATGAATATAGATTTTCATATCAAAAAGCGCCCTGAGCCGGGAATGCGTGAGCGCCAGTATTCCCTCTACGATGATCACCTTGCGTGGTTTGAGCGCCAAATGCTCCGATGTACGCGTGTGGGCGATAAAGCAGTACACCGGTCTTTCAATAGTTTTTCCCGCTTTAAGCGCTTTTATATGGCTGATTAACAGGTCAAAATCTATCGAGCGCGGATGGTCAAAATTAATTTTTGCGCGATCTTCAAAAGATAAATCAGCATTGTCATGATAATAATGATCATGAGAAATCACCATGATCTCTTGCGAAGGCAAATGGCTTAAAATTTCATTCACCACAGTGGTCTTTCCCGAACCTGTGCCGCCTCCTACGCCTATTGTGAGCATTTGAGTTGTCTAAACATATATAAGAGAAATTCTTCACGCAAAATTACTCTTGAATAAATTACAGACCTAAAATATTTTTCACCCATTTGGATCGATCAGCTTGACCATATGTTTAGGATAAGGCGGCTCAAGACCTTCTTTGTAGAGCGTTTCCGAAATTTTTTGGGTCTCTCTCGCGGTATACTTTACAGTAATTGCTCTGCTCAGCATAAGGCGTGGCGATCATTTCTATGGAGCTCTCGGCTAATTTTTCTACCCCTACCGTGGGAGTGAAGTGTTTCATCACATAAGAATCCTTCTCTAAGATGCACGACTTACCAGTCTTTTGATTTTTTCAATGTTCACCCCGCGTAGTTAATGGCAAAATCGATATCCAACCTGGAAAAACGCTCCACTGAAAAATTCTTGATCTTATCGCTCATAATTTTAGCGTTGGGAATGATAAGGTTTCGGTTCTGTGCGTCGAGAAAAACAGTGACAAAGATCGAATTTCCTTAATCGTTCTTTACACGTTGTTGATCTTTATGTTATCTCCGAGCTTAAAAAATCTGAAAATAAGCAGCATGATCCCCGAGGTCAGGTTCCCTAGCGAGCCATTAAAATCCCAGGTCACCGCAATAGAGACACCAATAATAATGAGCGAAAAGAAGTGGTTTGTATGCCTACCATGCCCGGCCACGCTTATAAACAAGAGAATCTTTAATGAGAGATTTGCCG
The DNA here is from genome assembly GCF_002904345.1 of Bacteroidetes bacterium endosymbiont of Geopemphigus sp. Taxonomy (GTDB): domain Bacteria; phylum Bacteroidota; class Bacteroidia; order Flavobacteriales; family Blattabacteriaceae; genus GSPS2-BC2016. The sequence continues at coordinate 352,909 of NZ_PEIH01000005.1, read as the reverse complement.
CCGTGGCGGAAAAAGGTGTAAGCGTAGGCTCCACCTTATTTTTATCGAGTATTTTAACCCATCGACTTAGGTATCCGATCAACCACAGACCCATAAAAAGAAGAACGCATGCGCAAAAATACGAAGCATCCAACTGCTGCTTAAGCGTAAGCAACGATTGATAATTTATATAATTTTATTAGTTCATAAAAATATATTTTTTATTGATATTGTTCATTACTATTTGGAATATCCTCCCTTTGAACATCCTTTATGAAACTTTTTACTGCTTTGATGATTTGTCTATGCAGATCGATATAAGTTCGCATGAATTTGGGTTGAAGGTCTTTATCCCAAGAGATCATGGATCACCTGAACACGCCTATCCCCACCAGGGTGGGTATACTCAAATCATGGCTTATTTGCTCAGCTAAAGCAGTCGAAATTTTTTCTAGAACCAGATCGAAACAGCCTGTAAGGGAAAGTTTCGCATCCTCAAGAAGTTTTTGCTCTTCTTTTTGCTCTGTAGCGCGCATGCCATAGATTTCGAAGCGGTGGATAGTTGAGGAGTAAGTCACGAGGTGACCCATCACAGGAATGCCCGCGGCGAGAATATTTTTACTTCCTCTTGAATTTCAACGCCTCCTTATTTAAATATCAGGCGTGAGTAAGAGATACTAAAAGCTAAGCTTCCATTGAGCATGCCCTGATTAAGCTTACTTCTGGCTCAGCAACTGCTCAGTCAAGCGAGAACGGCACTTTTTCTATAAATCTTAAAGAACAATCCAATCAAAAACTCAAAGTAAGGCACGAAAAGTATCTGCCCATTGACTTTCCAGCACAAAAGATGAACCGTTATCGATTCTCCTTGAACCTATTGCTGAGAATAACGCAAATGAATAGGAAATTATGGGAACGCAAGAAGAAAAATGGTTTATATCTCTATAAAAACTATGAATTCGATTGTTATGAGAAAATTCAACTCGATCTGACCAATATTGATGAAAAACTCAGCAAGCGAAAATTTTTAAAAACCTAGAGTTCGTTTTCAAAGATTTAAATACCAGTAAAACCGAAAACCCAGTGCTTTTGATATATTTAAATGAATCGATATACATAGTGTACGTCTAAAACGTACCTGATCATCAATACAAAGAGGAAATCATAGCGAACAAAAATCTGGATTTTAGGACATTACTATCCGAAGTCATTAAAAACGCCTATCGAAAATTCGATGTGTATGAAAATACTTTAAATTTTTTCAATATCGCTTTTATAAGTCCGCTCTCAAGAGAAAATTTTGGCACTTACGACTATGAAGCAATTAGACCTGTAAAGTAATTTGGATGTGGCAAACTGGCTTAACAATACCTTTGGGGATTCTTATATCTCTTTAATCAAGGGGTAAACAATAAGCTCAGCACAAGGTAGAAGCTATAGGTGCTTTCACCAGCATAGAACTCTGGAAAATATACAGTTTGACTTAGGAGTTTCACTCGAGAATATACGCACAGCCCATCCAATGACTTTTGGTATGGACTGTACTTATAAGAGAAAAACACATTCCATAACCAAAAATTTTAAAATTGCCGCCTCCCTTGTGCTCAAGCGCGGAACTAAATACAATTCTTATGGTTTAGAGAGAAGACTTAACAAGGTGATTTATCATATAATAGTTATTATACAATACAGTAGGGGAATGAAAACAGGAGGCGGGCAATTTAAACTACGGTGAATTGCGAATTCATTATGACCACCCTATAATAATTCCCTATGCAGAAACGATAAATGTCAATTTTGAAGTGGTAAAATTTTAGCGCACTAAGAGCCAATTTCATCACTTACTCTCGTGCCTTGAAATCAATCCTATGCACATTTAAAGGTCGTATCTTTAAATACATTCCTTTGCTAGGCAAGTTGGGTTTGCGGGAAATTATCTTTGTAAAAGGCACCTGAGGCGAGATTTCTGAAAAAAAACAGAGATATGAATGCTTCCACTGTCAATCCCTATATAGTGCCTGATCGAACACCTTATTACGAATATGGTTTCGGCATAGAAAATATTGGGTATGAGAATCATCGACTTTTTCGTGTTGACTTTAACTGGCGCAATAACTATCTTGACTATTCGAATGCGAGAAGATTCGGTATAAAACTTAGCATAAATCTCTCTTTCTAATGGTAAAAATTAAAAAAATGAATAATGAAATAATCAGCTTTGATGTGCTGATAGAAATCCCTAGAGGCAGTCGCAACAAATACGAATTTGATAAAGAAAAAGGATGTATGCGCTTAGATCGTGTACTGCACTCTTCGATGTATTATCCCAGCGAATATGGCTATATTCCAGAAACGCTAGCTGAAGATAAGGATCCTTTAGATGTACTCGTATTTACTACCTCACCTACCGTACCTGGTTGTCTGATAGAGGTGAAATCCGTAGGCATTCTTTTTATGAGCGATGACAAAGGAAAAGACGAAAAAATTATCTGTGTGCCTGTAGCCGATCCAAATTATAATATTTATAATGATCTGAAGGATCTCCCCCTTCATAAACTAAAAGAGATAGAACACTTCTTTAAGGTATATAAAGATCTCGAAGATAAAAAAGTAAATATCGAGAGATGGGGTGATAAAAAAGATGCCTACAGGATTTACAAAGAATGTCTGGAACGCTATAAAAAATAAATTATTTTTTTAATAATTAATATAATCAGCTATTTTATAAGGCGAATTACCTTAAGTTATATAACTTTTTTAATTGATATTTACAAGCCCTTCTTTCTTTTCATAGATATTACAAAATTCTAATAACAAAATAACCACGCTTATCTAGTAGAAGACTAAAAATACCACTTGGTGCTATTTATCTAAATAAAAAAGATATAACTCATACATATCATTTTTTTGATAAAATTACCTATAAATGACATGGCAAAAACCCTTTTAGCTATGTCATTTATGGTTGTTTATACATAATCTTCTTAAAGATAATTTTCTTATGGTAAGAATATAGCAGAGAATATAAGAGTATCCTCTTGGGCTTTGAGTAGGAAAATTCTTTATAATATATTTGAGACTCGTCAAAGTTTGATATCTCTCTCTAAGAACAAACTGCTGGTTAATCTCATATGGTGAGATAAGAAAAATAAAAGTATAAAAATATAGTGATTTATCAGGCTCTCTTACTTAAGAGAGAATCATTTGCTCTTTTATCGAAGTTTATCAAATGTAATGATTTATAAAATCTATAAATCTGAACAATGAAAGATCAATAATTTACTCGCTTCTGCTTGGTTTGCCAAGTTAAACGTAAAATTTACCTATAATCTCTGATTAATATTTTCGTTGTAGTCCATTTATAAAGAACTCGTTAAGCTTACGTGAGAGATTTTATGTTTTATAGCGTACAAATGATTTTGTGTGATGTTATAAATTGATTTTGTGAACTAACACAAAGGAAATGCTCAAACACAGGCTTCCAAAAGTTCGACCTGACTAGTCTTCAGTAAAAGAAGTGATATATGAAAAAAAAACTTATGAAAAAAGACTCTGGAAGATCTAGCTTGTAAACAATCCTAAAGAAATTATGCGCATTACATTCTGAGTTGCTGAATATTCAAAAGAATAATAAATACCTTCGGGCCTATGAGAAGAAAACAATTATATAAAACCCTTTCTTTTAAGTAATGAACAATTGCATAAAGCACATAGTATTATGTTCGGTTTTTCATTTTACAAATGCTCTCTAACGGGTCGTGAGCGCCGAAGATAGCTGTTCCGGCTACAAGAACATCTGCTCCGGCATTAAAAAGCTTCGAGGCGTTTAGTACGTCCACTCCCCCATCGACTTCTATGAGAGTAGTGGCTTTTTTTTCAGAGATAAGCAAGCGAGCCTCGTGAATTTTCTCCAGGGTTTGTGTGATAAACGCTTGACCTCCGAAGCCCGGATTCACGCTCATGAGCGCCAAAAGATCTATTTCCGTAATAATATCTTTAAGCAAACAAACCGGAGTGTGTGGATTGAGCGCTACGCCCGCTTTCATACCAGCTTCTTTAATGTGAAAAAGTGTTCGATGCAGATGGGTACAAGCCTCATAATGCACCGATAAAATATCGGCGCCCGAAACTTTAAAATCGTTAATATATCGCTCGGGCTGTACAATCATCAAATGAACATCCAAAGGCTTTTGAGCATGCTTTTTAACCGTGTTGACCACAGGCATTCCGAAAGAAATATTTGGCACAAAACAGCCGTCCATCACATCCAAGTGAAACCAATCTGCCCGGCTTTGATTAATAAGCTCTATACTACTTAAGAGTTGGGAGAAATCCGCCGATAAAATCGAAGGGGCAATTCGTTTTTTCATAAAAAACGCTTTGGAAGCGATAAGAAGTTTTTTTTATGATTCCGGCATGAATTTCTCCAAAACCGCCTGACTCACCCCGGTAGCTGAGAAGCCCCCATCATGGTACAGATTTTGCATAGTAACTCCTCGGGTTAAATCGGAAAAAAGGGTAATTATATAATCAGCGCACTGATGCGCGCTAGCGTTCCCTAAAGGAGAAACGCTGTGAGCATATTCCATAAAAGCGCTAAATCCTTTAATTCCCTGACCAGCTGTAGTGGGTGTAGGCGATTGTGAAATAGTATTAACGCGTACCTTATATTTTTTCGCCCAATGATATCCAAAACTTCGGGCGATACTCTCTAAATAAGCTTTATGATCAGCCATATCATTATAATCAGGAAAAACACGCTGAGCTGCTATATAAGTAAGCGCCACAATAGAGCCCCAGTCATTCATGGCTTCTTTATCCCAGGCTGCTTTCATCACCTTATGAAAAGAAACAGCTGAAACATCCCAGCCTTTTTGCAACCAATCGTAGTGAGAATCAATATAAGAGCGATTTTTACGGACATTTACCGACATACCGATAGAGTGCAGAATAAAATCTATCTTTCCTCCGAAGTGTTCCATAGTTTGCTCAAAAAGCGAGCCAAGATCCCCCATAGAAGTGGCATCAGCCGGCACAATAAAAGCATTAGTTTTTTCAGCAAGTTGCTGAATTTTTCCCATACGCATAGCTACAGGTGTATTGCTCAAGACAAAAGAAGCTCCCTCTTGCTGAGCCCGCTCAGCTAACTTCCAGGCGATAGAATTTTCATCCAAAGCACCAAAAACGATACCCTTTTTCCCTTTCAAGAGATGATAAGACATGGTAAAAATTTTCAGCTAAGATAATCTAAATCATTGCGCATATGAAAATCCTCTGAAGAAGAAATAACAGAGGTTTTGCAATACTTAAAAAAGAATTTCATTAATTTTACTTATAAATCTTATTTTGAATAAATTATCCTTTATTTTTTACCACCTTACAAAAATATATTTCATTTACTCACAGCAAAGAAAGCTCATTTCAGGATACATAATTACAGACGCGCAGGTACTTCCAAGGGTAAATAATTCAGGTTAAAAATATTAACAGCGCTCAAAGCACCTATTCAGACACCTAAGGGCAGTTTTCTGTTGGAGGCTTCTTGGAATTTTTCGGGAAAGATTTTTAAAAAACAAAGCGCTTAGGATACATCTAAATCCAAAAAATTCAAACTCCGACAAAATCGACACAGTTATTATATATTCTTATCGTATTAGCAGACAGTTGAAAAAAGACGTCGAACATGTCCTCTCCAGGGCTCGTCCCAACGCAAAAGAACCAGGTATTAAAAAATTTAATATCGTATGTCCTTCTCAAGTAGGGGGGGTGGGCATAGTTGGTTTGTTAAAATCTCATCAATGGAAAAAAAAGAGCGCAATGAACACCCTGAGCCTTACATCAGAGAGGAAATTTTGGTTGATCAAATAAAAGAATTCTATGGTGAGGATTTTTTTATCAAAAAACTTAAGATCGCGCATGAGAATATCAAAGATTCTATAAAATCTATGGGAGATCGACTTCCCGTTGTTCAATTACTTGAAGATAAAAATTCTTTGAACTTCAAGAACTATTAAAAGAACAAAATAGCACTTATAAAAAAACCATGGAAACTAGCGCGAAGAGATAGTGAAATTCGATTTTTCAAGCCTAATTTTCTAAATTTAGAAAAAATAAACATCACTCATGGACCAGATAGCTACCATTAGCATTGAAGGAAAGACCTATAGCTTGCCCATTATTAAAGGAAGCTTAGGAGACAAAGCCCTTGACATTACTCATCTCCGTACGGATACAGGCTATATCACTTTAGACTCGGGTTTTAAAAATACCGGCGCTATAAGAAGCACTATTACTTTTCTTGACGGAGAAAAAGGAGAGTTGCTCTATCGAGGCTATCCTATAGAACAACTAGCAGAAAAAAGCACTTTTCTGGATGTTTCTTATCTATTGATCAATGGGGAACTTCCTACTGTAGAGCAATCGAAAAAATTTCAAACGGACATTAAAAAATTTCAATTAGTTAACGAAGAGCTTTTTAAAATTTTAGATGGATTTCCGCGCTCTGCCCATCCCATGGGGATACTATGTTCGCTCACTTGCGCTTTAACCGCTTTTAATCCAGATGCGATAGGCGTACACTCTGGGGAGGAACTGCAAGAGTCTTTGTTAAAATTGTTAGCAAAATTCCCGGTACTGGCCGCCTGGACCCACAGAAAACGTCAGGGTCTGATCCATACCTATCCGGATAACCAACTCGATTATCCTTCCAATATACTAAAGATGCTTTTCTCATTGCCTACGGAAAGCTATGAAATAAACCCTGTCATTAGCAGAGCGCTCGATAAGCTCTTGATTCTTCATGCCGATCACGAACAGAATTGCTCTACCTCTACCGTACATCTGGTAGGCTCAGCCCATGCAGGCCTGTTTGCCTCGGTTTCTTCCGGGGTAAGTGCCTTATGGGGTCGCCTACACGGCGGAGCGAATGAGGCAGTTATAGAAATGCTTGAAAACATACTAAAAGATGGGGGAAATTTGAAAAAATGGATTGAAAAAGCTAAGGATAAAAATGATCCTTTCCGAATGATGGGCTTTGGACACAGGATCTACAGAAATTTTGATCCACGTGCCAGGATTATCAAAAAAACTACTGAGGAAGTTCTCAATCAATTGGGTATTCATGACCCGCTGCTGGATTTGGCTATGAAACTTGAAGATACCGCTTTAAAAGATTCTTATTTCATCGAACGCAGGCTTTATCCGAACGTAGATTTTTATTCAGGAATTATCTACCGCGCTATAGGTATTCCCAATGAAATGTTTACCGTAATGTTCGCTATAGGACGCTTACCTGGCTGGATGGCCCACTGGAAAGAAATGCGAATTGACGGTGAACCTATAGGAAGACCCAGGCAGGTTTACACCGGTCACACCAAAAGAGATGTTAAAGACTATGTTTAATTATTACAATGGTCTGATGGATGCCAGAAGAGCGTGGGTTAAGTTGTGTCATAGAGCCCTCCCTCTAAACATATATTTGAATTCATTTTATAGCCAATGCCTACATACAGGCGATTGAACTGAAAGAAAGGATTTGAATTTTGTATACGGATTTCCTCATAAAAGGCACCGTATAGCGAGCTTGCAGAAGTTTTTCTTTGATATAAAGGGGACTTTTCGGATATAGTTTTTATATCTAAAACTAAAAGCCACCCTAATTACTAAAAAATCGCTGTTCTAAGCGATAGCAATGAAACAGTGGTAAAGCGTATAATCACCTGAATATACCAGCCAGTTTCCAACTTCTTTGGAGATTTTGGAATATGTAAGTTGGTATTTTTTAGCTAGTATACTTTTAATATATTGAGTAATATTTAGTAAATTTTTATAATCTGAATGAACTTTATGAGAAATATCAAGGATATTCGACTATACATCGATATACTTTTATTTATTTTCACTATCGTTTTACCTGAACCTAAGGGAATGTAAGTACAAGTTAAATTGCTTTAGCTACTACTCTTCTTATGTCCATCTGGTGGGTTACTAAAGCCATTTCTATCTACGCAACCGCTTTTATTCCGCTGGCACTCTTTCCAATCTTTGGAATATTATCAACCTCAGAGATGGCTGAAAACTACGGACATAATTTTGTATCGTTATTATTGGTCGGACTGATCATTGCCAAAAAGCTCTTGAAAAATATAATCTTCATAAGCGTATCGCTTTGAACATCATCAAAGTATTGGTTACCAATTTGAAATCGCTTATTCCTCAAGCATAGGAGGTTATTCGAATATCGTAGGTACTCCTGCTAATATGATTTTTTCGGAGTACCTCGTAAATTTTTTCCTGAAAGACCGGAAAATTCTTTTTTATACTGACTTAAAATAGGATTTCCCATGATTATAGTTCTTTTGCCTGTTAACTGGTGATATCTAATTAAATATTTTAAAATTAATGGAAAATTCCAGAGGTCGATAAATCACAACAAAAGAGTATAAATCCCTTGGTCCTATAACAAAGGCGGAAGTAAGGGTATTGATCATATTTATATTTACAACCCTAGGATGAATTTTTCGAAAAGACATTAAATATCCATGAATTCACCATACCGGGCTGGAGTAATCTTTTCAGAAACCCTGAGATGATTCATGATTAATAGTATAGCGATGATCAGCGTATTGTTTTTTTGCCTCTCGAGTGCAAAGGAAGTCGATTAATTTACTGGAACAGCCTCTAGTGTTGCCATGGAACGTTATAATCATTTTAGCAGGAGGCTATTGCACTGGTTTCAACTTTCAAAACAACAGGTCTTTCTGATTGGATTGAAAATGAATTAAGTTTTATCCAAAATCTCGCTCTTTTTCTTACAATTTTAATCACTCTATTGCCGGTACTGTTAATATTTTTTCCGATAGTGGGACCACTATAACTTTGACAACTAAGATCAATCCTCTTTTATTAATATAGCCTGCTATTTTTGTTTTCTATTATTCCTTCATCCTCAGGTTCAGGAACTAATGCTATTATCTTTGCAAGCCATCGCGTAAAGATTTCTGAAATGGCGAGATACGGCTTGTAGCTTAACCTCATTAGAGTAGTTATTATTACTCTTATATTCCATTTTTTACTCATACCCCCATATTTGATATCCATCTGGACCTACCTTCTCTGGGTAAAATAAATCAAAGAGGATGAGTTACATATTTTAGCTTAGATATGTATTCTCTTGCTGAGCATAGGCTGCTAATTGTTCATACCAATCCGAGCCAAAATTCCGCATAAGAGCCTCTTTAAGAAATCGATAAAGTGGAAGTTGTAAAGAAGTGCCCACAGAGTACAAGCAGGATTACAAATGTGCTAGCGATCATAATTAACCGCTACAAAATCAGTGTATTTTTTCTATACGTACCGGATAAAGATCACAGGAAATAGGTTTTTAAAAGAAATTTCTCCCTTCTCATAAGCTTTTTCTATGGCACATTTAGCCATGCCGTTTTCTTCAAAAAAAGACTATTACCTTCAATACATACTCCCTCTCCCTGAGCGCTGGCACGCAGGAGCTACTACTCCTTGGAGTAGTAAAACGCATTGAGCGCATTTCCGTAGCCGCAATCCATGTCCACTACTATCGGAAGGCAATAGGAACAGGTAGTTATATTTCGGCTTACCTCAATTGGTAAGCTCCGTAAGAGTAATTACACTTAGCATCGGACACGCCCCTTTTCGAGAGAGAAATCCCAAGCCCGATTAACCAGATGCCGTCATAGCGAAACCTTTGAACAATTATTGCCGATAAAACATCCTACGCTCCTCGCAAAAAAAAGGCCTCCGGGGTTTTGCAGTTTTTTTCTTTTGAGTGATTTTAGATATGTTGATACTTTTCAAGCATGGCAAGTTCCGGACGTTAAAAAACTTTTAAGCTTGTTTAAATCTTTCTCATCCAGAGCTTTTCTGATCATGCTAGCCGATATCTTGGGAAGATCCTCTACCATTATGCGATAGTTTTCTCCTCCGAGGACCTTCCATGTCCTGTCTTTTACATCTTCAAAAGCACCCCTTTCAGGGGGTGATAAATACCCTATCTGCAGGAAAAATTTTTTATAAAATCCCAATCTAGATCTAGGTGTCTTCCGCTCATCACCACAATGGGCGCATCGGACCCAAAACCCTCCTTTATTGCCTGAAAAACTATAAGATAAGAAAACGTATAGGGAAATCAATATTTTTATTAGGTCCGCGATGCTTATCCGCCTCCTGAGAAAAAGACCACAGGCAACTTTTGAAGATCGGCATATACCTCAAAGGATTTCTCATTAGTCACAACGATGATATAAAGTCGCTTGCCAAAACTTAAAGGAGTTTTATTATTTATTAGATTGATAACCAGTAATTTTATTTTATATCAGAAAACTTTAAAAAAATAAAATCGCGAGAAATTTCCATTCTAAAATAGTTTTCTTCATTTTTGCAAAAATCCATTGCATGCAAAGACCAAGTATTCCAAAAGGCACTCGCGATTTTTCACCTCAAGAACTTCGCAGACGTTATTATCTTATGGATATTATCCGAAAACATTTCGAGATATTTGGCTTTGCCCCTATAGAAACTCCCTGCTTTGAAAACCTTTCGGTGCTTACTGGAAAATATGGCCAAGAAGGTGAGCGTTTGATATTTAAAATCCTAAAATCTGGGGATTTTATGAAAAATTCTCTCGAGCACTTTGATGAGGAAAAGCATATTACTTCAGATTATTTCAGCACACGCGCTTTGTTACCTGAAATATCTGAAAAAGCCTTACGGTATGATCTAACAGTGCCTTTTGCGCGCTATGTCATCATGCATAGAAACGATATTAATTTTCCTTTTAAGAGGTATCAGATACAGCCTGTATGGCGAGCCGACAGACCCCAGAAGGGACGCTTCAGAGAATTCTACCAATGTGATGCTGATGTGGTAGGTTCTCGTTCGCTTTGGCAAGAAGTAGAGCTATTACAGCTTTACGATTCTGTATTTACAGAACTTAGATTACCGGTGGTTATTCAAATCAACCATAGAGAGCTCTTAGTTGCCTTGGCTGAGATGGCAGGCATAGGACAACATTGGCCAATCTTTATCAACGCCCTGGATAAATGGGATAAAATCGGGGCTGAAAAGGCACACCAGGAAATGCTCGAGAAAGGAATTCCTGAAAAAGTTCTTAATGAACTTAAGCCGCTTTTTAAAGAAAATGCGGATTTTGATTACCATTTAAGTAAATTCTCTCAACTCCTTGTCAGTTCTGAAAAAGGAACAAACGCCTTAAGTGAGCTGAATTTTCTCTGGAAAAAATCGCGAGAACTCGGGATGCAAAACGCAAAACTGCGTTTTAACGGAAAACTCGCACGTGGCCTGGATTATTATACCGGAACCATATGCGAGGTGCTGCCCGAAGTCGGAGCTTCCTATTCTATAGGCGGCGGTGGACGTTATGATGAGCTCACGGGAGTCTTTGGCGTAAAAAATTTTCCCGGCGTAGGTATATCCTTTGGTCTTGACAGAATTTATCTCGCCATGGAAACCCTTGAGCTATTTGAGAGAGGAAAAATAGAGAAGCTTCCTATTCTTTTTGTCAATTTCGGCCAACGGGAGGCGCTCCAGTCCATGCGGGAGATCAAGGCTCTTCGAAAAAAAAACATCCCTTCAGAATTGTATCCTGAAGCTATCCCATTGAACAAACAACTTCAATATGCCAATAAAAAAGGAACATATTGGGTGGCGCTCATGGGAGAAAGAGAAATCAACGAAAAAACTATTTTAATAAAAAATCTTGCAAATGGCATTCAAACCTCCTATAACGACCTGGATCAATTAGCCAAAGATTATCGTGAACTTATAAAGTAAAAAATTCGTCAAGCCTCAAAGCGCTTCCCTATTTTATTGGTCAAACGATCTATAAACATTTCAATAGGCTTTTCAGTAAATTAGATAACTGTTTCGGCAAAATGAAGGATATAAATGCCATAGATTTAGGCATGATACTTAAGTTTCCTTCGAAATTTATATTGCTTTTGTTTTCGTTCTCACCACGGCCTGTGATGTTCATCGTAAGAACCACCCCGGATGTTTGTTAGAAGATCTCATCACCACTTTTTTATATAGAGTGTGCTCAATCACTTTTAAGCTGATCTGCAGTATACCAAAAATGGGGAAACGAAGTTCATCGTCATCACCGCTTTCAAAAGATTTGACCATAGAAGGGTAGAAGGCCTTTAAAATTCTTTGCTGAAGAACAGAGTTCATATACCTCGAGAGGTGATTTTTTTCTTGCACATTTTTTTCTGTTATTTTAATGATTTTTTAATTATAGTTATATATTATACATATGTAGTTAATCGTAAAGTAAATGTACATGATTTTTATCAATAATAAACCTATATTTTTAAATAATTATCCTATAGAGGAATTTCATAATATTGCCTTTCTCTCCACTAAAATTTTTTCACAAGCTGTAAGCGTTTTAGAAAACGGAACTCTTAAAGGACTCAATATTTATCACTTTCCGGTAGATGAAGTATTAGAAGCTTTACAAAATCACTTTCCTCATATACAAGCGGCAGGAGGGCGCGTACGCAACGCGGAAGGGAAAATACTTTTTATCTACCGGGATGGTAAATGGGACTTACCCAAAGGAAAAATAGAGACTGGAGAAAGCCCAGCAGAAGCTGCCTTACGTGAAGTAAGCGAAGAATGTGGTATTGCAAAGCTGCAAATAACAGAAACTCTTAAGAGCACTTATCACATTTATAAAGCAGAAAATCATATACTCAAAACCGTATATTGGTTTGATATGTACACAAATTCCGCTCAAATTCCTGTGCCTCAAAAAGAAGAAGGTATTTTAAAAGCGCTTTGGAAAACACCCCAAGAAGTGGAAAAGGCTCTTGAAAATACCTATCCCGGAATCCGGGATTTATTTAATAAAATCATCTGAAGAAGGTTTTGGAAGGCAAGAAGCCTGGAAGACCTCTTGGAAAATAGTCTTAAATTTTTGAATGATTTCGTGCATATAAGGGACATAATCAAGTTCCCATTGCATTGAACTTACGCCTTTTCCCTGAATGCCGCAAGGGATAATGTACTTAAAATAACTCATATCGGTATTTACGTTAAGCGCTAGTCCATGCATGCTTACCCAGCGGCTTACGCGAATTCCTATGGCGCAGAGCTTGCGTGCTGAAGGCTTACCTACATCAAGCCACACGCCTGTTTCTCCCGGTGATCGTTCGCCCTGTAATCCGTAGGCGGCTAAAAGACGGATGACAACCTCTTCCAGAGAACGTAAGTATTTATGGATATCTATGAAAAAATGCTCCAGATCCAAAATGGGATAAACTACCAACTGTCCTAGACCATGATAAGTAATATCCCCTCCCCTGTCAATTCGATAAAAATTGGCCCCTATTCTCTTTAAAAGATCAGGAGAAAGCAAAAGATGGCTATCTTTACCGCTCTTTCCCAAAGTATAAACATGCAGATGTTCGGTTAATAAAAGATAACCCAAAGGCTCCTTAAAAGGAGAAAAGCGAACTTGGGAAGGATTACGTTTTTTATCGATAAGCTTCTGAAACAATTGCTTTTGATACTTCCAGGTCTCCAGATAATCCGAAAGACCTAATTCTTCTGCCCAAATAATTTTTTCCACGATATTTTATAAAAAATTCTCTTTCCAAAAATAAACCCTTTTATTAAGGGGCCTTTCCATTTCAGGGGAGATAAAATATTTATTGTAATAATAATATTAATAAATAGTTAATATTAAAAATTTATTTATTAAATGAAAAATTAATTAGGTTTACACAAACCTAACCGTAAAGTTATATTGCTTAAAAAGTACAGCAACAAACAATTGATAATGAAAAAAAATATTTACTCCATTGCAGAAAATAAAGATGATATTGAAGGTATAAATGCTCGTTTAAATGAAAAAATAACGTCATTAAACTCCCCCATCCAAACAGATTTAAGCTAGAAATAGAACATCAGGATAAATAAAAAAAGAAAGGATTGAAAAAAGCTAAAGTAAAATTAATAAGGGCTGGGAATTTATAAAATCTAAAGTATATACCATTCCCTCTTCCTAGTTTAAAAACCATCGGAATCACGATAGCTACAGGGATTGCATTTTCTTTTCTCTTGCCATTATTTATTCCAATCTAAGCCTCTTATGCAGGAATATTTATCAGCCTTGGCATAAGCATAGGTGTAGCTTTTCTTGCAAAAAACCTGTAAAAATTTTTAAAGGAGTTAAGGGTTTTATGCAAGTAAAATTTCTGCGACTTTTTAAAAAAGAATCTGTTAAAGTTGCTTTTCTCTTAAGCTGTTAAAATGAGAAAAAGAGAAGGTCTTAGGAAAAGAGTCCAAGATAAGACGGGAGTATCTGCAGATACTATTAATAAAAAATAGATTCGAGGAGAAAAATCAGGGGAAGATATTGAAAGGATTGTAGGAAATGGAGATCGTATAAAAAAATAAATAATTACGATAATTATAGAATTAATCTATTTCCGATGGTATATGGATTAAAATCAGAAAACATTAAAAATCATTATCAATTCTTCCTTCCCAAGCGAAAAGGTGACGGTATTTTTATCCCTAATGACATTGCTAGTGGACAAAAGCATTTTCTCAGATCAGAAACGTTTTGAAGAGAAATAGAGTACAAAAATGATACGGAAGTAGGGCAACGAAATTTGGAATTAGTTACAGAAAAAAAACATTAACACTTATCTATTGTAGGGGGCAGGACGCATCTTTTCTCCATAGAGAGCGCTATAAGCCGCACGTCTTCTTGATCGGTTTTGGTCACTGTATATTATATATGAGCGAAGCGATTGTTTTGCTTGTGGTTGAGCATAGATAAGGTTATTTGACTCTCTGTGAATCTAAGGAAAAGCTGCCACAAATGAACTTTTATCTAGGTTAATTCCTATGAATTTCATATTTTTAGTTTCTAATCATCTTCTAAACTATCGTCACTTACGCGGGCTTAATGTCCCAACGAGTTATCCAGTTTTTAAATCGATTTTTCCTAGAAAAAAAGCGGATTACTCGACACAAGCATAATGAATTCATTATATAAAAAGCATGAACGTCCTTTAAGTTTTTACAAATGTGCCGTTTATTTGAATATTAAGCCAATATCGAAGGAATTGACTATAAATCAATTATTTTATTTTATAGTGAAAATAAATATTGCTAATTTTGCTGCGATTTATCAAAATAAGAACTTATGAAAAAAATTGCTTTCCTACTTTAGGACTTGTAATTTCCTCTATAACTTTTGCCCAGGATCGCTATGAAGTGCTTAAAAAAGCTTCTAACACTAATTGGCGGGGATATAAATTATTTAAAACTGAATCTACTTCACATTATGGAACCGCGAAGCTTAGAGATGGTTATTTTATGTTAAATAAAAATCATCAGTTAATAAGTGGTTCGTTTAACGTAAATCTCAAGACTATAGAGTCAGATGATCTAAAGAAAGATCCCAAGGAGAAAAAGAACCTTGAAAATCATTTAAAAGGCGAAGATTTTTTCGACGTAAAAAATTTTCCCATTGCTAGTTTGCAAATAAGGAAAATAAAAGCAAGCAATGATCAAAATCATCCATTACAAGTTACGGGAGATATTACTATCAAAGCCATTACCAAACCTGGTATTTTTAAAGGGAACTATTTGCTTGAAAATGGTCAATTGTCATTTTTTTCGGACAAAATTACTATAAACCGCAGAGATTTCAAACTGATATATGAAGCTCAATATGCCGATGTAATCATCAAGGACGATATTGACCTGAAAGTATCCATTAGAGCTTAAAAAGCACAGTAAGAAGTATATTATATAGTATAATATAAAATAATCGAAAGGCCCTTTTAGAAAAGGGTCTTTTTAGGAAATCATTTGTTCAAAAGAGCGGGAAACAAACCGACTCAAAGTTTCTCCGTGAAGTAAATTTTTAGAAAGCATAGCCAATTCTAAAGCATTGTTGATCATTTGCTTTTTATACTCTCGATTTTCTTGATCTAGTATTTTCCTGATGAGCTCGTGATTGGTATTGACGATCAAATGATATACCTCAGGTAATTGACTCATGCCAAACATACTTCCACCTGTCTGACTTATCTCCTTCATTCGACGCATAAACTCTGGAATGGTAATGATAAAAGGCGCCTCATGGCTGTCTAAATTTTCCAACACCAGGGTGAATTTTTGCTGATCGATATTTTCTTCAAGGAGCTTTTTAATATCTTCTTTCTCATTTTCAGCCAACCTTGACAAGGTATTCTCTTCTTTTTTAATCAATTTATCTATAGAGTCGGAATCTACGCGCACAAAAGAAATATTCTTATGCACTCCTTCTAGTTTTTGAATTAAGTGTGGAGCTAATGGGCTATTCAGGAGTAAAACCTCATATCCTTTAGCTTTGGCGCTTTGAATATAACTATATTGCTCCTCTTTGTGTGAGGTGTATAGATATACAAGCTTACCCTCCTTATCTTCTTGATAAGATTTAATTTTTTCAGTAAATTCACCAAAAGTGAAATAAGAGCCATCTGTATTGGGGTACAAGGCAAATTTTTGAGCTTTTTCAAGAAATTTATCCTCACTTAGCATCCCATATTCGATAATGATCTTGCTATCTTCCCATTTCTTTTCAAAATCCTCACGGTCATTTTTAAAAAGGCTCTCTAGTTTATCGGCCACCTTACGAGTGATATAACCTGAAATTTTCTTCACCGCGGCATCGGCCTGCAAATAAGAGCGCGATACGTTCAGGGGAATATCCGGAGAATCGATAACACCGCGAAGCAAATGCAGAAATTCCGGCACGATACCTTCGACATTATCGGTGACAAAAACCTGATTTTGATAAAGTTGAATTTTATCTTTTTGAACTTCAACTTGATTTTTCAACCTAGGGAAATAGAGAATTCCCGTCAGATGAAAAGGATGATCTATATTGAGGTGAATCCAAAATAGGGGCTCCTCAAACTGCATAGGATAAAGGGTGCGATAGAAGTTTTTATAGTCTTTTTCTTTAAGTTTATCCGGTTTTTTAGTCCAAGCAGGCGTGGGGTCGTTAATAATATCATCTACCTTTATTTTTTCTTCCTTATCATCTTTTGTCTTTTTTGTTTCCTCGCGCTCGCCAAATTTAATGGGCACAGGCATAAATTTACAGTATTTGTCGAGCAATTCGCGAATACGCTGTTCTTCAATAAATTCCTTGCTCTCCGCCTGATTGATATGCAGGATCACCTCAGTTCCATGTTCTTTTTTATCGGTAGTTTCTCTAAGGGTGAACTTTGGAGAACCATCACAGCTCCAATATACTCCCGGAGCTTCCTTGTAAGATTTACTAAAGATTTCTACCCTGTCAGCCACCATGAAGGCTGAGTAAAAACCCAGGCCGAAATGTCCGATAATACTTTGCGCTTTATCGCTTTTGTCCTTGTATTTTTCAACAAATTCCTCCGCGCCGGAAAAAGCGATTTGATTGATATACTTTTCTATTTCCTCAGCTGTCATCCCGATGCCCTGATCAAGGACATGCAAGGTTTTTTTTTCCTTGTCGATTTTAACTTCAATTCTTAACTCGCTCTCTTCTTTATCCGCTTCCCCAAATTCAGCAAGAGCTTTGAGTTTAAGAGTGGCGTCGGTAGCGTTGGAAACAATCTCTCGCAAGAAAATCTCGTGATCTGAATAAAGAAATTTTTTAATGATCGGAAATATATTCTCCGCCGTAACGTTAATGGTTCCGTTGGTCATAGTTTGATAAATTTATAGATTCTATCCCTTTAAGATGCCGACAAAGGCCGTACCATATAAATACTCCAAGACACTTTGTCAGTGATATCAAAAATTCTCACTCTCAATAAACCTTGTGATACAGTTTAAAATTTCATCTTTTTGATCAGGAAAAAACCAATTCACTTCTTGATCTTTACGGTACCAGGTGAGTTGACGCTTAGCATAGCGTCGGGTATTTTTTTTAATCTCCTCAATAGCGTTTTCCAGAGTGCTAAGCCCCTCGAAATAAGAAAAGAGTTCTCTATAGCCCACCGTTTGCAGGGGATTTAAATACTTATAAGGATGATAGGTTTTTGCTTCCTGCAAAAGTCCTTCCTGGATCATTTGATCTACGCGTTTGTTAATGCGTAAATAAAGCGCCTGGCGAGAAAGATGCAAACCGATTTTAATCACACGAAAAGGGCGTCGGGTCCTCAGACCCGTTCTGAAAGAGGAAAAGGGCTGACCGCTGGCTCGGATCACTCCGAGCGCGCGGATAAGCCGCTGAGGATTATAAAGGTCTGCCTGGTGATAATAAAACGGATCAAAATGCTTAAGCTCTTTTTGTAAAGGTGCAAGTCCTTTTTTCTTAAAAATCTCATGCAACGCCTTATGAATTTCTAAAGGAACCTCCGGGAAGATATCCAAACCTTGAATAAGCGCTTTTTCATAAAGCCCGGAGCCGCCCACCATAAGAACAGTTGAATACTTAGCAAAGAGCTCATCTAATTTCCTTAGAGCCTCTTTTTCAAAATCCCCTGATGTATAGGTTTGATAAATACTTAAGTGCCCGATAAAATGATGCCTGACACTCTTAAGAGCCTTTTCATCCGGAGGGGATGTACCTATTTTAAGTTCCCTGTAGAATTGACGCGCATCATAAGATACAATCTCACAGGATAACTTTTTAGCCAAATCTAAAGAAAGGGAAGTTTTTCCGACAGCCGTGGGACCTATAATCGTGATAAGGATTGGGCGCATTCTTACATTCAGGAATTGATCAGCTCATCGAATCTTTGAGTGATTTCTTTTCGTTCTTTCTCAGAAGCTTTTCCATCCCAGTTGTGTGGAATTCATTGGTTTTTTTTGATCTATTGTAATAAACGGAACGTTCTCTTTGTTTTTAATTGGAATCCTTTATCAGCTCCTGAAGGATAATATATACAGACAAGGTATAACCCTTGTTTGCATGAAATTAAAAATCATCAAAAAAGTTACCCTTTAAATTTTGCAAAAGCTTAAAACGATCTATACATTCTTTACAGGGAAATTTCTAGAATGATAACAGAAGTATTTTTTCTTTTAGCTGAGAAACATCCATAATAGTTGCGTTCATGGTTTTTAATTTCCAGCTGTAGTTTTCAGAAGTGAAACTACCTTTTATAGCTTGATCCAAAAGCTGACCGCTTTGGGAAGCTACAGAGGAAAAATCCTTTATCAATGATTCTTTTTCATATGGAAACGATTTTCGTTGTTCTAATTTCGAGAAATTTTTTGAAAAAGCCAATGATCCGCCAAAACAAGGGCTGCCATAGCTTCTACAATAGGTACAGCCCTGGGAACTACACAAGGATCATGCCTACCTTTTCCCCTAATCGAAACCGACCTGTTATGATGGTCAATAGTATTTTGCTCTCGCATAATGGTGGCTACGGGCTTAAAAGCTACGCGAAAATAGATATCCATTCCATTGGAAATGCCTCCTTGTATACCGCCTGAAAAGTTAGTCGTGGTATTTCCACCTTTCTGAAAAAGATCATTATGAGTAGAGCCACGCATTTGTGTTCCGGAAAAACCGCTGCCATATTCAAAGCCTTTTACAGCATTGATCGAAAGCATAGCCTTGCCTAAGTCAGCATGAAGTTTATCAAAAACAGGCTCACCCAAGCCTATGGGAACGTTTTGAACTATACAGCTTACCGTGCCTCCTAGAGTGTCACCCTCTTTTCGGACTTTTCTGATAAGATCAATCATCTCTGCGGCAGTTTTTACATCGGGACAACGCACCGGTGTATCTTCAATATGGCAAAGATCTAGCTCTTCATACGACTTGCTTAACTTAATAGGTCCTACAGAAGAAACAAAAGCGTTAATGCGTATCTCACTGAGTATCTGCCTGGCAATGGCACCCCCTACTACCCGGGCAGCTGTTTCACGCGCCGATGAGCGCCCTCCACCCCTGTGATCTCTTATGCCATATTTTTTCTCATAAGTAAAATCCGCATGTGAAGGGCGATAAGAATTGTTGATATGTTGATAATCCTGAGATTTCTGATCTTCATTATAAATAGCAAAACCTATAGGCGTACCTGTAGTGATGCCTTTAAAAATTCCTGATAAAAAATATACCTGATCCAATTCTCGACGCTGGGTAACGATATTCGATTGTCCGGGACGACGACGATCGAGCTCACACTGAATTTCTTGGAAGTCCAGTGCGATCCCAGCGGGACAACCTTCTATGATGCCTCCTATCGCCGCTCCATGACTTTCTCCAAAACTAGTGAGTTTGAAAAGCTTTCCAAAGGTATTTCCCGCCATGTGATAAAAATTGAAAATTATAGCTCATCGTTAAATATCAACGCTTTGAAAAGCTGCTTATACGTGACCTTTTTCGTCCGGAAGCTGCCGAGCTGCCGCCACTATAGGTTCTCTTTCCTCTGGAAAATGCAGATTCACTGGCGCTTTTGAACTCCACAGAGAGACCTTTTCCTTGATATATCATTTGATTAAGTCCGGATATTACCTTTTCTTGATAAGCGCTATCGACCTCAAAAAATGAACTTTTACCTGCAATTTCTATGTTTCCAATATCAATGTTTCGCGTGCGGGTAGCTTTGTTGATAAGTCCTATAAGATCGAGCTTCGTAAGGCCGTCTTTAGCGCCTATATTTATTAATAGGTTTGAAAAACCTGATGACGAACTTCGTCGGTACGAGGGGCGTTCTGCGAGGTCTGAGCCAGACGCCAGGTTAATATCTTGCGCATTCTTATAATAAGAAAGAAAACGGTTAAATTCTACTGAAGCAAAACGCTTGATGAGTTCTTCACGATCAAAGCCTACCAGTTTTTCATAAATCATCGGCAAGTAAATCTCTATAGAACGATCGTCCACTACCACTTCAGTAGTTTTGTTAACGAGATGAAAAAGTTGTTTTTCGCATATTTCCCGACCTGTAGGCACGGGGGCATATTCAAATTTCTTTCCTATTTTTTGCTCTACTTCTTTCAGGCGTCTGCGCTCTCTGGAATGAATGATACAGATGGAAATCCCTTGATTCCCGGCACGCCCGGTACGTCCGCTACGATGTACATATGTTTCATTATCATCAGGAAGGTTATAATTAATTACATGTGTTATATTATTTACATCCAATCCACGCGCAGCCACATCAGTAGCTACGAGCAATTGCAAACGTTTTTCCCTGAAGCGTCCCATAACTGATTCACGCTGTGCTTGTGAGAGATCTCCGTAAAGAGCGTCAGCATTATAACCGTCCCGAATCAAATGATCGGCTACTTCTTTGGTTTCTCTGCGAGTACGACAAAAAACTATGCCATATATATCAGGATTTATATCAGCAACACGTTTAAGTGCCAGATATCTGTTTTGGCTATTTACCATATAATAGATATGTCTTACATCATCTGAGCCTACATTACGCTTTCCAGTGCTGATTTCAAACGGATCCGTGAGATAGTCGTTTGCAATCTTATTCATGTCTCCGGACATGGTGGCAGAAAATAATAAGGTTTGGCGTTTAGAAGGAAGTTCATGGATAATAGCGTCCAGTTCATCTTTAAATCCCATATTAAGCATTTCATCAGCTTCATCAAGTACCAAATAACAAATATCTAAGAGATTTATTTTTTTGCGACGAATTAAATCTACGAGCCTTCCGGGGGTGCTGATAATGATTTGCGAGCCTCTCTGCAAGGCTTTAATCTGCGTTTCTATATTGGCACCTCCATAAACCGGGGTGATTTTTATATGGGGAAGATATTTGGCAAATCGCTGAAAATCCTGAGTGATTTGTAAGCACAGCTCTCTGGTAGGACAAAGTATAAGGGCTTGAGGCCCCTTCTGATCGGACGATATTTTTTGTATAAGCGGTAGTCCAAAAGCGGCAGTCTTTCCAGTTCCTGTCTGCGCTAAAGCAATAAGATCGCCTTCAGAGCTCAGTAGATAAGGAATCGATTTTCGCTGTACGGGAGTGGGCAACTGGAAGCCTAACTCATCGAGTGCGTTGATGATTTGAGGGTTCAAGCCTGTTTCAGTGAATTTGTTCATAAATAGTAATTGATTTCTAATTAGGACTGAAATTGCAAACAAAAAAAGTACAATACATAAGGGAGCGTGACAGCCTTCAGAAGAAAATTTATCTGCGAATTTAATGAAAAATATTTGGTTCGCAGATCAATCTACTCTATCAGAGAAAACTCTCAAAATATTACGCGGAATTCTTTATAAGTCTGTTGGTCTTTTTATTGTAACGCGTAATTAACAAAAGGGAAGATACGGTGAGTCCCACACCCAGACCGATCCAAACGCCAAAGGCGCCCATATGCCTTTGCACCGAGCAATACCAGGCCAAGGGAATAGCTACCACCCAATAAGCAAAGAAAGTTAACCACATAGGTATTTTTACATCTTGCATGCCCCTAAGCGCGCCTAGGGCTACACTTTGTATGCTATCGGAAAGCTGGAATAAGGCAGCTATGATAAGTAAATTCGAAGCTATACGTGCTATTTCAATATCTTCTTTTTTGACAAAAATATAAGGAAGGTATTCACGTGAACATATAAAAGTGATGGCGCAAATAATCATAAAAGTACCGCTCATCAAAAAGGCTGACCAGCCAGCTCGCCTGAGTTCAATATAATTTTTTAAAGCCTTTTGATTTCCTATGCGTATGGTAGCCGCCACAGCAAAACCTACCGAGAGCATATAAGTGGCTGAAGCCAAATTCATACTGATTTGATGTGCCGCCAGCTCGTTAGTTCCGGAAAGACCGGCGATAAAAGAAGCTACAGCAAAAGCGCCTATTTCAAAAAGCATCTGCAGGCCAGCTGGCGTTCCTAGGGAAAGTATTTTCCTAAAATATTCTCTTTGAAAGATACGAGGACGCAATTCTTTGTAATATTCACGTATTTTTCTGTATTGTTTGAGCAAAATAATCATGCCAAAAAGCAGCACGATACGGGCAATTAAAGTGGCATAGGCTGCACCCACTACACCGAGCTTCGGAAAGCCGCAGTGGCCATAAATAAGCAAGTAATTAAAAATAACATTGTAAATAACAGCTATCCAGGTGACCAGCATGCCGGGAGTAGTTAAGGAAAGTCCCTCGCAAAATTTACGAAGAAATTCAGCGAGCATCCAAGGTATAAGCGAAATACCGATGACATTTAGAAAAGGACCGGCTTCAGCGATAACCTCCTTGGGCTGATTCAAATAAGAAAGCATGGGAATAAAAAGCCAGATAATTAAATACATCAACAAAGAGAGAAAAAAACCTATGACCAAACCATGCTGCAAACTGGTGATGCCTTCTTTTTTATTGTCGCAAGCATCCGCTTGAGCTACCAAAGGAGAAACGGATGAAGCCATACCCATGCCAAAGACCATCACTATAAGAAATACCGCATTAGCCAGAGCTACAGTGCCTAAAGCTACACCCCCAAGCGAGCCGACCATAATATTATCGACAAGGTTCATGCATACCTGCCCTACCTGACCCAAGGCTACAGGAAGCGCCAGACGAGTATTTCTCTTTATATGAGTAATGAAATTCAAAACCTATTGAATCCAAACGTCCAAAATTAAACGTTTAAAACGATATTGTGAATAATATAGTTTTTTTTAAAAAACTTTTCATTTTAAACAAAAATTCAATCACTTGAGCACTCAAATTTTTATTTCTAATTTAAAGCTGGCAATCGTTAGTCAATCCGACCTTGGATTGATATCTTATATGTTTTTAATGGTATATACCCAGCTAGGAATTCTTTATTTTTTTAGAAAAATTTCAGTGACTTTCTATTCTTAAAACTTTCGTTTTTTAACTGCAGAGTCTTTTTTTAATTTGGCGGTTAAGGCACACTATCATCCTTATTCATATTCTTTGCTTTACATGCCATAGCCCTTTTTCAAAGGCACTTGCTTGCATGATTAATTTACTTTTAATATCAAGTAATTATATAAAAATTAATATATTTATTTTCAATTGTTTAGATGATTTTATGAAGTTGTTTATTCCGATAAATCAACGAAAACTTACGTCTAATATTATTTGTCGCGAGCCTATAAACTATCTATCAAAAACCTATATTTGAAAAAGTGTGTTCGTTCAATCAATAAAAGAATGATCAATGATTTAGTGTTTCTTTTTTTCCTACTCAAATAAGTTAGATATAAAGTTTGGTCATAGACCTTTCTATGAAGTTCTGCTTATAACTCGTGCGGCGTATGCTTGGTTTGCGCTACATATTTTTCGTTTTCACAATTTAAAAATGACTTTGTGTTCAAAAAAGAACTAGTTAGGGACACATTCTTCGTTTTTTTTTCTCACAAGAAACTTTATGGGTATACAAAAAGGACACAGAAGTCTCTTTAAAAGCTTAAAAATCTCTTGAACTTCCACCCCAACGAACATGGTATTTTTCCTTTCCAATTTGTAATCCATCTAAACTTGTGATACATGGCATTAATAAAATATGGATATATGTTAAACAATAATAGGTATTACAGATAAATATTTATTAATAAAATTTTATTAAAATTATTATTTATTATAATATATAAGTATTGTGTCTATATTATATATTATAAATAACAATAACATGAAATTAAAAGAATTTTTATTAGCTATTCTCATTGCCGCGGGATCTTTGCAGGCGCAAGTGGGCATAGGTACTAAAGTTCCAAAAGCAAGCTCGATGTCAAGGGAGATATTAGAATAGGTAGTGATCAAAAGAGCGATGAGAAAGAAAAAAAAGGAATGATCAAATGGAATCACGCTAATACCTACCTGGAATCCCATGACAGATAGAAATGGAATTGCCTGAAATAATAAAATAATCAAAATCTTTGGAAAACTTTTGTTACTTCTTAATGGAGGGGGGGTGGGACTTTTAAGATATAATAACGATCAAGGTTGGTTAAGTAATGATAACTTACATACCAGAACGAGAAATATGGTAAAGTTGAATATCAAAGGAGGTACAAAAACAAGCTTTTATGATCCTCAAAGCGGAATCATCACGGTAGATTAATATGGTTGTCTTTACAAAACGGAATCGTCAGGACATTTACCGTCTGGACTACCGTAAATAATAGAAACGTAAGTTATATGCAGATGCAAAATGTTTTTAGAGGAGCTAGAATTCCCTGCAGATTGTTATTATAAAAGACTCTAGTAAGATAAATTTATAAAAATTTACAGCTATAAATAGCTTATGATAACCTGCAACCCTACAAGTTTTCAATACGTTCTTTGGAACGCTTTAGCATCTCCTCTTTATTTTTTACCATCTTTTCTTTCATCAATAGCACCTGATCTTTGCTTTTTAGGGTTTCTTCTTTACTTTTTAAATCCTACTCTATTGCTTTGAGCAACTTGTCCTTCATGACGAGTATCTGGCCTTTTATTTTGATTATTTCAAATTTTCCTGAAACGACACGTTCCATATTCGATGTAAAATCTTGTATATGATGCTTAAAACACTCTATTTGCTTGTTTTTTGATTTTAAATGATCTTGTTGTTTGAATAAATTTTTTATGATTTCCTCTCTTTTACCGCGAACTTTACAACTGGCAAGACTTTTATTGGAATAAAATAAAAACGATCGCGGTTCATTCAACTCCGGAAACTCGTCATGCGTCACAGAATTTTTTTGAAAAGTCTTTATATTATTTACTCAGATCATTAATACTTATGTTAAGTATTAATGAAAAATTATGATTCTTTCTAGTGGTATTGTACCTATTCCTATTTCATAATTACCTATTTGCTGCCTTGTTATACCGATTTTATCACCCAATTGGCCCTGAGTTAGCCTAAAAATTTTTTTAAATACATTTATGTTATTAGATATTTTTTTCACTTTTATGAAAGTCTATTATAATTTTTTTTATAAAATATTATTGCTATTTTTACTGCAAGAGCGGATATAAAAGATGAAGAAACCGTTCTTGTGGTAAGAAACAACACCTCTGAGGTTATAGGAATAACAGCTCCTGAATTTACTCATCCAGAGGATTTGGGCGTTAACCTGGTGTCTAAGCAGTTCAATGGATCGGAAAGATCAGTCTTGCGCCAAGTTAGAATACCTTATGTTACATCCTTAATGGCAAAGCTCCTGCAGAGGAGAAATCGGATAATACTAAACGTTACCTGTGGAGAGTAACTATATTTTAACTATAAGCTCTTCTTTTCTTTTATAGAGATCAAAAAGGCCTATCATACAGGAGAAGAGCTTATAGAGTAAGTAAAGAGATCTAATCGCCAAATAAAATATGTTTTTTTCTCTTTCATTAGCCGATGAAAGTCAGGATTCTTTAAATATAAGCCTTTCCTCATCTATTTAAAG
The DNA here is from genome assembly GCF_002904345.1 of Bacteroidetes bacterium endosymbiont of Geopemphigus sp. GTDB lineage: Bacteria > Bacteroidota > Bacteroidia > Flavobacteriales > Blattabacteriaceae > GSPS2-BC2016. The sequence continues at coordinate 326,561 of NZ_PEIH01000005.1, read as the reverse complement.
CACAGATCAAAACAGCGGTCTTTCAGACAAACTCAAGGGAGACTCCTTTATAAACCTAAAAAAGGGAACAAATACAGAAATCAAATATGCCTTAAATGGTATTCCTGTTGATGAGGGAAAAACTGTTTTTTATCTGGTAGTAGCTAGTAAGAGAAGATGAGGTAAAATTTAATTGGTTAGAGGATAATATACCAAAAGAAACACACTTTACGGAGAATATTATAAATAATATCTCTTTAAACCTGTCATTTAATGTAAAGATTAAATGCAAAGATGGGGCGGAAAAAAAATAATACCCTCCGATTTGATTGCGGTAAATGAGAACAAAGCACTAAACTTGAAGATAACATCGAGAAGATATTTGAAAAAGAGGATCTTTTACAACTTACAGGAACTCCTAACTCGGAAGAAGACTCTTCTTTGGCATTTAAGGTGCCTTATAATGAGATCGTAAGCAAGAAATTTGTAATAAAATAAATCTAGGCTATGAAGATGAAAATAAAAAATTGCTATATGGACGCTAAATGGCAAAAAAGAATCTATCAACGCTCTTATAGATGTAAGGGCTGATAATAAAGCTAAAGATAAAAATGGCTATACTCCGTTTCATTTAACTGTTATAAATAACCTAACAAATATTGTCAGTGCGTTTCTGTATAAAGGTCGATGTAAATTACTAAATAATAATTTAGGATCCGCTTCATGAGGTTCTTATAAGAGGCTATACAGAGATTGTAAGGGATCTTATAGATGCAGAAGCTGAAAATAGTAAACGCTAAAGATAATGATGGGAAAACTCCGCTAGATTTAGCTAAAGAAAGAAACTACACGGACATCATTAATCCCCTTCGGGGTCCTAAAGACATAGGCTAAGGCTAAGCTAAAAGAGCAGATTTCTTTCACGACCCTGCTCTTTAGATGTAAGAAGCAGTTCTTTTTGTTTATAATACTCCATGGAGTAGCTCATCTTTTTATTCTGAGAGTGGTAGGGGTTTTGATGGTATCTCTTTGAAACCTTAACTGCCTGTTTATTTTCTTCATATTTTTTAATAACTTTTATTTATAATTAAATAATTAAAATACAGTATATTAAAATAATATAGTTTACTTTTTAAACATACAAAATTATATTACAAATCTTAAATGCCTTTGACTTATATTTCACTTTCGGCAAAAGCTTCACATTATACTTTGCAGGCATTTAAGATTTGTATCTAAAGACTTTACTTTCATGCTAGTAACCCTGACATAAAATTTTATACATCTTTTTTGTACTTAAACTCACAGGCTTGTTATTCGATAAATTAAGCTGATGTTTTTTATTGAAGAAAAACATTTTAAAAGGATCTAAAAGTTAATAATCGATTGTAAAAGAGATCTAATACATCGGAACGAAGAAAAAAATTATTTCTCTTCAGGAATAAGGCCATAAAATCGAACATCTATTTTTATATTTGACTAATTATGGATGCGCCAAAACTTTTAAAAAATACTGGGGATATGAAAGTTTCAGATTCTGCCAGGAAAAAATCATTAAAAGCGTATTGAACAATGAAGATGTTTTAGCCCTGATGCCCACCGGAGGTGGCAAATCTCTTTGCTATCAGCTGCCGGCGATCACGCGAGAAGGTCTAACACTGGTGATCTCGCCACTGCTTGCTCTTATGCGCGAGCAAACCGCCGGGCTTGGGAAGAAAAATGTTCTTGCTGAATATTTACACAGCGGACAAACTCAGAGAGAGCAAGAAATTCTCATGGATAACTTGCATTATGGAGCTGTAAAGCTTTTGTATTTATCTCCTGAGCGGCTTCAAAATAAACGCTTTCTCGGAGAAAATCAGCACACTTAATATAAGTTTTATAGCAGTAGATGAGGTCCACTGCGTTTCACAATGGATATACGACTTTAGACCTTCTTATCTCTTAATTCATCGTTTAAGAGAGCGCTTACCGAAAGCCTCCTTGCTGGCCCTTAGCGCAAGTGTTACTCACAAAACGGCGAATGATATCATGGAAAAGCTACATTTCAGAAAAGGTCGACTTATACAGAGTTCTTTTCAAAGAGAAAATATCATCTGTAAGCTAATCCGTTCTGAAAATAAATCGCGGGACTTGCTTTATTACCTGGATCCATCTCCAAAAAGCGCCCTGATTTATGTTCGAAGCCGCGCTAAAAGTCAAGAATTAGCCGGTAGGCTCTCGGATGAAGGTTTTGCGGCGGCTTATTATCATGCCGGACTTTCCTTGCAGGAAAAAAAAAGAAGAAAATTGGTATAACAATTTCATAAACATTCTGCTAGCCACCAGCGCCTTTAGCATGGGCATCGATAAAACCAACGTTGAATTAGCAGTACATTGGGAACTACCGACATTCATAGAGAGCTATTTCCAGGAAATCGGACACGTGCCGGACGTAATGGTAAAGCGGCTTTGGGAGAGTACTTTTGTACCATCCTCACGAAGCGATAAGGATTCAAGGTTATATGTCACAAGAACTCCTCTCTAAAGAAGAATATCACAAAATCCCCAGGAGTGCTTGTATGATTATCATAATATCGACCCTGGTGAGCGTTCGGAAAAACCTGTGGTTTTTGATTTATCGACTTTTGAAAAACGTTATCATCAGAAAAAGAAAAAAACGCTGCAATTTCTTAAACACTTCGAGCAAACAGACAGAGGACGACTAATCCAAAAAACAAACCTGCAAATTCGAGGCAAAAGAAAACATCCTATAAAACCACAGACCCTAAAAAACGATGCCCACGGGAAATTTCTTGCGTATTTCTTAAGAAGGTATCCAAAGGCTGAACATGAGACTATAGAATTATTGATGGAAAAAATTTTAAAAGACACAGGTTTATCGCAATCCCAACTTTTGGAGATTTTGAATAAGCTTCAAGACCATCAATACATTGAATATATTTATCAGCCGGTATTCATTTCTTATTTATCAGTGCGCCCGGGTAAAAATAATCAAACACTGCACTGGAAAGGGTATCAACTCATTAACGAGCAGAAGATGAAGAAATTCAAAGCCCTTTTCTCTTATGTATATCAGTAAAAGGTCTGGAGAAATATCAGCTTACTAAGCTTTTTTGGAGAAAAATCCGCTGCAAAATGCGGAAATTGTGATATTTGCCAGCAGCAAAAAAAAACATCGATTCAAAATAAGCTTTCAGAATATTACTAAAATGCCATACATAAGTTTAGTGAAATTCCATATAGCCCCCTGGGGATTTTTTTTAAAAATCTGCTATCAGAAACAGGCACAGGAAAAACTCCCGTAAAACCTACCGAGAGCAATCATAAAAATTTTACGATTAGTTTCATCACGCCCCTCGATCTTGGCGGAGACTTTTTATTAAAAAAAATCAAATCTCGTGTAAATAAAGTTTTTTCAATCGAAAAACTCTCTTATCTCTAATGGAAAATATCATTTTCTTCTCTTGCGCTGTGGATAAGAAAATAAAACATCCGGCGCGATTTTAGTGCTTTCCAAATAGGCTTGCTGTATAATTCTTACGCGCTATGCCCTCTCTTTCGTGAAAATGAGAGGGTTTCCGATTGAATTCTACCTTATTTCAGGAATGCACTCCGGAGGCCAGATGTACAAAATAAACCACGCAAGGCATGGTTACTATAGAAAATAGCGTGCTTAAAACCACCGAAAAGGCCGCTTTTTCCGGATGTACAGCCAACTCATTGGCTACCACAACTGTGTTAACAGCCATAGGCATGGAAGTAACAAGTACCAAGAGGAAAAAATATTCCCAGTTAGAGCCAAGGAAGAACCAGATCAGCCCCATCGCACACAGAGGAAATATCAAATGCTTCCATAATATAGCCATCCCCGTAAATTTCCAGTCGATTTCAAATTTCCGAAATTTGCCCAAAGTCATTCCTATGACCATCATCCCCAATACGCTATACGCCCCCTTAAAATATTCCAGACCCGAAGCGAGTATCTCATGAATTTCCACCCCGAGAAATTTCAGCAGCATGCCCGCCATAGCTGCATAGATAATAGGAAGACGAGAAATTTTTTTCATACTCTTTTTTATACTGTGTTTTCCACAACAAGTGATGTAAAAACCATAAGAAAATTCATACAAATTGATCCCTATAACGATGAAAACCACTACCGCTAGACTATTATTATCAAAAAGACCCATGATCAAAGGAATCCCGAAATAACTTACATTCCCTGTTCCAGAAGCAAAGCTCAATAGATGTGCGCGCGTATCCTTAAAAAAAATCTTCCCGAGATGAAGCGCCAAAAAAGCCATCACACAGCCGAAAAGAAAGGTAACTAGGGTAAAATACAGGTAACTCAGTTGCGCGGAGGAATTCATGATGAGTAAAAAAATCACAAAAGGAGAAATAACGTAGATGAGTAAACTAGCTATGCCTTTGGGATCTATCTTCAACTTTCTTCCCGCTGCAAATCCCAAAAGAGTAATTCCTATTAAAAAAGCCACACGCATGCAAATCTCCACCGTCATAAATTATAAAATTTTATACAAGTTATTTCTGATATTTCACTAAATGTATCGACTTAGGATACAAATTTATATAAATCTTATCTTGTAAATTAAATAAATAAGAATTTCTCCATGACCTTACATAAACAATACTCAGAGGTATTGATTCAATGCAAAAAATCCTCTGTAAAAAAAATCCCCTATATTAGTCCCTGACAAATCTCTGATATGCAACAATACTTTAAACTCTTGCATACGATTCTTGAAAAAGGAATTGAAAAAAATGACCGTACGCAAACAGGGACCAAGAGCATTTTCGGATATCAGATGCGCTTTGATCTCTCGGAGGGCTTTCCACTGCTCACCACGAAAAAACTTCACTTAAAATCCATCATATATGAATTGCTCTGGTTCCTCAGAGGAGAAACCAATATTCGCTACTTGCAAGAAAATAAAGTTTCTATATGGGATCACTGGGCTGATAAAAAAGGAGAACTGGGACCGGTGTATGGTTTTCAGTGGCGTTCCTGGCCTGACGCCCGGGGAGGAAATGTCGATCAGATCGACGAAGTAATAAAACAAATACGCGATAATCCCGATTCCAGGCGTTTAGTGGTATCGGCATGGAATGTAGGTATGTTGCCCGCTATGGTGTTACCGCCCTGCCACTTGCTCTTTCAATTTTACGTTGCTCATGGAAAACTCTCATTGCATCTTTATCAAAGAAGCGCTGATGTGTTTCTTGGGGTACCTTTTAACATCGCCTCGTATGCACTGCTCTTGATGATGATTACGCAAATAACCAGCCTTAAAGTGGGAGAATTGATCTATACCTTAGGCGATGCGCATATTTACAATAACCATGTAGAACAGATCCATCTACAGCTTAAACGAAGCCCACGCTCATTGCCTAAAATGCGTCTCAACCCTAAAATAACGAATTTATCCGATTTTCGATTTGAAGATTTTAGCTTAGAAGGTTATGCTCCCTATTCGCATATTAAAGGAAAAGTAGCGATATAAAACTTGTCATCATGAAAAAAAATATTTATTTATTTATTCTTTTACTGTTAATTTTTCAATTTTTAACAGCTCAGCAAGTCGCTACAAGTAGCACCGATGGCGCCGGACGAGAATATCGGTCTACACCTGAAAAAGTGAATGATCTGGTACACACAAAACTTCGATTGCACTTTGATTTCACCAAGAAACAAGTCTATGGGGAAGAATGGTTAACTGTACAACCTCATTTTTATCCCGTGCAAGAGCTCTCGCTTGATGCTAAAGCTATGTTGATTCATGAGGTAACGATTAATGGTAATTCATTAAAATACCAATATGATAGAAAAATCCTGAAAATTCAACTTGATAAAATCTACAACCGTCAAAACAATTACACAATCTATATAAACTATACAGCCCGACCGGAAGACGTAAAAGAAGAAGGCAGTGAAGCGATCAAATACGCTAAAGGAATTTATTTTATCAATGCCGACGGAAAAGATCCCAATAAGCCCACTCAAATATGGACACAAGGAGAAACCGAATCCAACAGCGCATGGTTTCCAACTATTGATAAACCCAATCAAAAAAGCACACAAGAAATATATTTAACCGTACCCGATCGTTTTATAACACTTTCCAACGGTCTACTTAAAGAGCAAGTGAAAAACAATGACGGCACACGAACGGATTACTGGAAAATGGATTTGCCCCATGCCCCCTATCTATTTTTTATAGGGATAGGAGAATTTGCCATAGTAAAGGACCAATGGAATGAGGTTCCCGTGAATTATTACCTTGAAAAAAGGTATGCGCCTTATGCTAAAAAAATCTTTGGAAACACTCCGGAAATGTTAGATTTCTTTTCGAGAATCACCCAGATAAAATACCCTTGGCCAAAATATGATCAGATGATTGTTCGCGATTTTGTAAGTGGCGCCATGGAAAATACAACAGCCGTCTCGCATTCGGAAATGGCTTATGAGGTAATTGAGGAAGAAGCGGGAGAAAATTCCTGGGAAGGAACCATCGCACACGAGACCTTCCATCATTGGTTTGGAGATCTAGTGACAGCCGAGAGCTGGAGCAATCTTACACTCAATGAATCTTTCGCCACCTACGGCACATATCTTTGGTATGAATATAAATACGGAAAAGATTATGCCGAGAGCGAACGTTTAAAAAACTTAATGGGCTATTTTTCCAAAAAAGGTTTTAAAAACAATCTGGTACGCTTTTACTACGACAAAAGAGAAGATATATTTGATACGGTTTCTTATAACAAGGGAAGTGAAATTCTTCATATGTTACACAAGTATCTGGGCGATGATGTTTTTTTCGCCGCTATGAAAAAATACCTTGTCAATCACTGCTTTGATACTGCCGAGGCCCATCAGTGGCGCATCGCTTTGGAAGAGATTAGCGGAAAAGATCTTAATTGGTTTTTCAATCAATGGTATTGTGGATACGGACATCCAAAGCTTGATATTCGTCAAACTTATGATAAAGGGAGCGGGAAAATAGTACTTGCTATTGCACAAACACAAGACGAGCCGATTTTTGAGTTCCCCTATAGTGTAGATATTTATCGAAAAGACGGAAGTAAAGAACATCGTGAGTTTTGGGTAAGAAAGAAGAAAGAAAACATATTTTATTTAGATTTTCCTCAAGAGCCCGCTTTGGTAAATCCCGATCCCGACCATGTCTTGCTTGCAAACGTTGAAAGTCATAAAAGTCTAAAAGATTGGATATTTCAGTATAAATATGCCTCTGGATTTTTTGATCGATATGAGGCCTTAAAATATATAAGCGCTTCAGAGGAGCACCTTGGAAAAGGACAAGAAATGCTTATCAAAGCATTGAAAGATAACTACTATGGCTTGCGGATCTTATCCTTAAATTATCTGAATCTCAAGGATAATAAAACGAGAAAAAAAGCGCTTCCCATAATACTGGATATGGCGCAAAACGATACTAAGAATCTTGTACAAGCTTTTGCTATCATAAAATTATCTGAATTAAACAACAGAAAAGATTTTACAAATATTTTTAAAAAAGGTAGTAAAAGTTCTTCGAGAGTTGTGCAAAAAGCCTCTCTTGAGGCTTTATCCGGTTCAAAATAGAAAGAATCTCTTATGCAAGATTTAAGAAGATAAGAAGAAAAATAGATCTGTACTGAAAAAACTCTTTTTTTAGAATTTTAATCATTTTAACCCACGCGTTTCATTATCTAAAAATTTAAAAACATATGACCTCAACTGACCCTGTTCCCTCAGCTCGCGTAAAATTATCTGGGAATTATACGATGCCTCTGACCGTAATTAGTTCATTGTTCTTCATATTTGGATTTATTACAAGTATGAACGATGTATTAATTCCTAAATTTAGGGGCGTTTTTCAGTTGAGTTATTTTCAGTCAATGCTAATTCAGTTTTGTTTTTTTCTAGCTTATTTTATTATCTCAGGCGTTTACTATTTTCTTTCCCTGAAAAAAGGAGATCCCATTTTAAAGATGGGATATAAAAATGCGCTTATCATCGGTTTGTTGATCTCCTCCGTAGGGAGTTTCTTATTTTATCTGGCAGCCAACGCAAGCTCTTATGCTTTATTTTTGCTAGCGCTATTTATATTGGCCTCAGGAATTACGATTCTTCAAATCGGTGCTAATCCTTACATAACGCTGCTGGGAAAGCCCGAGACCGCTTCAGGGCGACTCAATCTTGTCCAAGCTTTTAATTCTGTGGGGACTACTATTGCCCCTTTAGCAGGGGGACTGCTCATATTAAAGACGATAAGCGATGAAATGAGCTCTTCAGGCATAGAAACACTTAAAGCCCCTTATTTAATCATCACTCTTATACTTTTGTCATTGGCGCTCATCGTGAAAATTTCCAGGCTGCCTGAAATAAAATACAAAGAAGAAGGGAGGAAAAATGCAGGAAGTAACATATTTTTTAAATACAGACAACTTATTTACGGGATGATCGGTATTTTTATGTATGTAGGCGGAGAAGTAGGTATAGGAAGCTTCATAGTAAATTTCCTTGGCTCGAAAGATATTGCTGGATTTCCTGAGGATAAAGCAGCGCATTATCTCTCTTTTTTCTGGGGAGGCGCTATGATCGGCAGATTTTTTGGAGCGGTATTTCTCAGCGGTATTTCCAAAAAAAAGAAAGTACTCTATAGCGCGGTTATATTTACAGCTGTATACTTTTACCTCTCTCAGATGGTTAAAAGCTTTGATATAATAGGCATTGAGTATTACTGGGGCTTGATTTTCATCAACCTTTTGGCTTTCATTGTAGGTTCCAAAGCTCCTCAAAGAACCCTTTACATTTTTTCGTTCATGATTATTATAGCTCTGTTAGTGGGAATCTTTGGAAGATCTCATTGTGCGATGTGGTCTATATTAGGGATAGGTCTTTTTAATTCGATTATGTTTCCGATAATTTTCAGCCTGGGCGTTCGGGATATTGAAAAAGACACCTCTCAGGGCTCTTCTTTGATGATTATGGCTGCGGTAGGCGGCGCACTTTTGCCTCCGCTACAAGGGATTCTGGCTGACTATGCCGGCATACGCTTATCTTTTCTTATACCCATTATCTGCTATGCTTACCTAGCCTTTTACGGACTATACGGCTATAAAAAATATCAGGAAATTCAGGCGTAGTTTTCATTTAATGAAGCGTATTCTCATCGCAGCGGTTGCCGAAAATGGGATCATCGGTGATAAAAATCGCTTGATCTGGCATTTACCCGATGATCTCAAACGTTTTAAAAAGCTTACCTTTTCGCAAGCGGTGATCATGGGCCGAAAAACCTTTGAATCCTTAGGGAAAGCCTTAGCTGGCAGAGAAAATATTATTATCAGTAAAAACCCTGAGTATAGCACTGAAAATGCCAGAATAGTTTCTTCTTTACAAAAAGCTTTTGAAAAAGCGTTATCTTTTGATGTAGAAAAAGCTTTTATCATAGGAGGCGCGCAAATATACGCCTTGTCTTTAAACCTATGTGATGAGTTAAACATCACAAGAGTACATGCCGATTTTGTAGGAGATGCCTTATTTCCTGAGATCAACGAACGGTATTGGGAAAAGATAAGCGAAGAATATCATCCTTGCAATAAACAACACCCTCAGGCTTTTAGTTACATTAACTACCGAAAAAAATTTAATACATCAATAAACCGGCAATGGTAGCTGAAAGATAAGAAGCCAAAGTACCACATAAAAGCGCACGCCAGGCGAGATATGCGAGATCTTTTCGACGCTCTGGAATTAGCTCGCCAATTCCTCCGATTTGAATGCCTATGGATCCGATATTGGCAAAACCGCAGAGTGCGATGCTCAATATGGTGATGGTCTTGGCGTCGAGTGTACGAAGAGCTATAAGATCTTTTAATTGCAAATAGGCCACGAATTCATTGATGACTAATTTTGTTCCCATAAGCGAACCTGCTATATCCACATCTTTCGAGGGTACTCCCATGAGCCAAGCTAGGGGAAAAAATAGTTTTCCTAAAATATAGCTCATGCTTAAATCAGGAATTGCTAGGTAAGGCCCTAACCAGCTCAAAAAAAGATTGATCATAGCTACAAGAGCCATGAAACCGATAAGCATAGCTGATATATTAAGCGATATCTTAAGACCATCGCTACAGCCGCGAGATATGGCATCGAGTAGACCAGATGATTCTTTTTCTACAGCGAGCTTTACATTTTTTCTAGTCTCAGACTCATGAGTTTCAGGATAAACGATTTTAGAAATCACTAAGGCGGCAGGAGCTGCCATAAGACTGGCCGCCAGAAGATACTCTGCGGGAATTCCAAAGCCCATATAAATAACCATTACACCACCGGCTATACATGCCATGCTTCCTGACATAGAAGCTAAGAGCTCTGAAACGGTCATGCCTTTAAGATAAGGCCTGATCATAATCTGGGCTTCCACCTGCCCTACAAAAGCGCTCGCTACATTAGAGATCGCTTCAACACCGCTGATGCCCATTAAACGATGCACAATACGCGCTACCCAGGAAACGAGTCGCTGCATAATTCCCAGATGATAGGAAATTCCTACCAAAACGCATATTAAGATCACTGTGGCGGTAACATTGAAAAAGAAAATAAATGCATGCCCGGGGCCTAGTTTATCTGAGAGGACTTCCTCACGGACTAAAACACCAAAGACAAAATCAGCTCCCGTACGTGAGCTCTCTTCAATAACACGGGTAATGAGAACGCCTATTTTTTGGAAAATTCTTGAACCAATATCTGTTTTAAGGATAAAAAGAGCAATAGCGGTCTGAAGGAGTAAACCTTTTAGTACAAGACGATAATTAATAGCTTTTCGATTGTTGGAAAATAAATAGCTGAGACCAAGAATAAAAATAATCCCCAGAAGACCAGTAAACCTTTGCATGCGTCAAATATATAATTATACTCGTTTATCTAGCTCAACTTTTACAAGAGCCGCTAGTTTATAATCCTCGCGTTCAATAGCCCGATTAAGAAATTTGACGAGCTCGGGTTTGGTCATCTTTTTTAGATCGACAGAGTTTTCTGTCACTTTTTTTTCCGAAGGAAATTTTAAAGACTGAAAAGAAAATTCAGATTTATCAAAATTTTTATCCTTCTCTAAATGTATACTAGCTTTTTCAAAGATCTCTTTGGTGGTATAAATAGGTGCATGAAAACGAATGGCCAATGCAATAGCATCTGAAGTTCTGGAATCTATCCTTTCTTGAATTTTTTCCCTCTCAAAAAGGATGTGAGAAAAAAACAGGCCATCTATAAGCTTGTAAATTACTACAGACTTCACATCGATATGAAAAGCCCTTGAAAAGTTTACAAATAAATCATGTGTAAAGGGTTTGGGTACATGAATATTTTTATCAAGCGCTACGGCAATGGAACGTGCTTCATTGCCCCCTATGATAATAGGCACCTGGCGTTGTGTAGAGTTTTCCTTAAGCAAAAGCGCATAAGAACCGGTCTGCGTCTGGCTATAGGACATACCATGTATCTTCAGCGGAATTAATTTCATAAAAAAGCATAAACCTGCCTTTATTCAAAATATGTGATTATAGAACTATTCTGGTTCAGCAAATTTATACAATTCATACGATATCTTTAATCACAGAGCTCAGTATTGAAAGAGTTGTCAATAAAATCTTTAATTTCTCTTCCTATTCCCTGAACCTTTAAAGAGAGATAAATCCACACAATTTCAAAAAGTACAACACTTATAAAGTGTATTCTATTTTGGTTAACTTTGCTCAGCATTATTTATTATTTTTATCGAAAATGAGTAGCCCTGTTGTGAAAGAGATGACTTTCAGAGAAGTAATTGCCGAAGCTATGAGCGAAGAGATGAGAAAAGACCCCAGCATCTATCTAATGGGCGAAGAAGTAGCGGAATACAATGGCGCTTATAAAGCTTCCAAAGGAATGTTAGCGGAATTCGGCGACAAACGAGTTATCGACACACCGATTTCAGAGCTCGGTTTTTCAGGTATCGGCGTAGGCTCAGCAATGAATGGCTGTCGTCCGATCATCGAATATATGACGTTCAATTTCTCTCTTGTATGTATAGATCAAATCATCAATAACGCAGCAAAAATGCGTCAGATGAGCGGAGGTCAATGGAATATTCCGATTGTTTTTAGAGGACCTACCGGATCTGCTGGCCAGTTGGGCGCCACGCACTCACAAGCCTTTGAAAATTGGTACGCCAACTGCCCAGGTCTGAAGGTAGTCATCCCTTCCAATCCTTATGACGCCAAAGGGCTTCTCAAATCGGCTATTCGCGATGAAGATCCTGTAATTTTTATGGAATCTGAGCAGATGTATGGCGATAAAATGATGATTCCACAAGAGGAATACACCCTGCCCATAGGCAGAGCGGATATTAAAAAAAAAGGAAAAGATCTGACACTGGTATCATTTGGAAAGATCATGAAAGTAGCGATGGACGCTGCGGAGAATCTTTCAAAAGAAGGCATTGAAATAGAGGTTATAGACTTAAAGACGTTACGTCCGCTGGATTATGATACGATTATAGACTCGGTTAAAAAAAACAACCATATGGTCATCCTCGAAGAAGCCTGGCCGTTCGCTTCCATTGCCTCTGAAATTTCCCATGTCGTCCAACAAAGAGCCTTTGATTATCTGGATGCCCCGATTAGAAAGATCAATCTTCCAGATGTACCCGCGCCCTACGCACCGAATCTCATAGAAGCATGGTATCCCAATGTAAAGCAAGTTATAAATACGATAAAAAAAACTTTAGACATTATCAAGTAACAGATCATTAAGGATTTTTTGGAAAAAAATTCTTCGCAAATACTTTAAGCTAAAAATAATTCTTTTATCTCTTACCGATATTCTCCGGTACGCAGACTCAATTACCGCTTCTACATTGTCCTCTTTCATCATGCGTATGACCGATGCAAGCGATTTATCCGGAGTATGGTAACTTCCAAAGGACAAATCAGCCACCACTAAAGCGCACGATACGCCACGTTTCACACAGGTGTCGTGGTAGATCATCTGATCCAAATGATGTCCACGCCAGCTTGATCAAGCAATCTCGCCATGGAGTAATCATAGACGGTAAGCATGGTGATTTTTCCTTTTTTATCTTTCTATCCTGTAGATTTTTTACATGAATTTTTTCATCTTTTTTTCATAGGAATGCTCATTATAAGAGTTTTTAAAACCCTTACAAAAGTATTGTTTTTGTTGGTAGATTTGTCGTATACATTTCTTACATGAATATAGCCATTATAGGAACAGGATACGTAGGCCTGGTGACGGGGGTTTGCCTGGCGGATCGTGGAAACCATGTTATCTGCGTGGATGTCGATGAGCAAAAGGTGTTCGCTATGAAAGGGGGTAAGATCCCGATTTATGAGCCCGGGCTCGAGGAGATATTTAAAGAAAATATCCAGGACAAGCGCCTTTTTTTTACCACCTCTTTAGAAGAAGCGTTTAAAGAGTCTCATCTGATTTTTCTCGCTCTTCCCACCCCTTCCGGGCAAGACGGCTCGGCGGATTTGTCTCATGTGCTCGATGTGGCGCAAGCCATAGGAAAGAGTCTTAAAGAATATAAGGTCATCGTTAATAAAAGCACTGTGCCGGTAGGAACTTCCGAGAAGGTGCGCGATAGTATTTCTCAGCAGAGCAGGGGAGCTCCTTTTGATGTGGTATCGAATCCCGAGTTTCTAAGGGAGGGTTTTGCCGTGGAAGATTTTCAAAAACCAAGCCGTATTATCATCGGCTCGGGCAGCGAGTGCGCCGTTGAGCTGATGCGAAAGCTTTACAAACCTTATACGGACCGTGGTATTCCCTTATTGGTGATGAAAGAGCGTTCGGCGGAATTGACCAAATATGCCGCCAACGCTTTTCTCGCCACAAAAATTACCTTTATCAATGAGATGGCCAATTTTTGCGATCTTACAGGAGCGGATATTGATTCTGTCCGTCTGGGCATGGGCTATGACGGGCGTATAGGGCATCGTTTTTTATTTCCGGGCATAGGCTACGGAGGGAGTTGTTTCCCTAAAGATGTCAAAGCTCTTATATCCTCAGGCAAGGAGCTTGGGTATGATTTTCAGATTTTACAGACGGTGGAAGCTGTTAATAAAAAGCAAAAAGTTTTACTCGCCGATAAACTCCTTAAATATTTTAAAGGAAGTTTAAAAGATAAAAAAATCGCCTTGTGGGGGCTTTCTTTTAAAGCCAATACCGATGATATTCGCGAGGCTTCTTCACTCGATATCATTGAGAAATTACTCTTATCAGGGGCTAAGATTTCCGCTTTTGATCCGGTAGCGATGAATAATGTTAAAAAACATATCGGAAAGAGGATTCATTATACTGAGGATATGTATGAGGCGCTCTCTGGAGCGCATGCCTTGTTGATCCTTACCGAATGGTCTGAATTTTCACAACCTGATTTTAAGCGGATATTAGATAAAATAGATCAAAAAGTCATATTTGACGGCAGAAATCTTCTGGACCCCAAAGAGATGAAAGATCTGGGCTTTTATTATGAAGGAATAGGCAGGAAGATAAACCGTTAAAATATGCCTAAAATCAGTATCATAGTTCCGGTATATAATGTAGAAAAATACTTAGATAAATGTCTGCGATCTCTTGTGAATCAAAGCTTTCAGGATATAGAAATCTTGGTAATTAATGATGGATCTACTGATAACTCTCATGTGATTATTGATAAATATGCCGCTTTGTATCCCCATTTGATAAAATCCATTGTCAAGGCTAACGGAGGTTTGGCGGATGCGCGCAATTATGGATTGCGCCATGCGAAAGGAGATTATCTGATGTTTGTGGATTCGGATGATTGGGTGGAGCCTGGGCTGTGTAAGGAGATGTATGATCTGATCACACGGTATAATGCACAGATGGGCGTATTTAATGCCATTTGGGAAGATGAGAGTGGAAGTGTTTTGAAAAAGATGAAATTCACTTACCATCCCGATGAATGTATTGATTTAAAAAAAGATTTTTCAGTTTTTAACGAGATCTGTGGCTATGCCTGGAATAAAATTTTTAAAAGAAAGCTTTTTAAGGGAATCGAATTCCCTATAGGCAGATATTATGAAGATACTGTTATACTTATAGTCTTTCTTGAGGTAAATAAACTGGTGAAAACAGATAAAGCCTACTACCATTATGTACAAAGACCCGGCTCGATCACCAATGTTTCTTATACCAGAAAGCATTTCATTGACTTTTATTTCTGTCACGATCTCTTGATAAAAGCTTTTAATCAAAGTCAATATAAAAACTATAAAGATCGTTTACATTTTTACCTGATAAGGCATGGCGGAGCACCTCTTCCCCCATGGAATCAAATCAGAGATCCAATTTTCTTAAAGGAGTGTTTTGAAAAATCGAAAGAGTTTCGAAGAGAGAACAAACTACCTATGTTTCAATACTTTTTTTATAAAAGAAGTGACGGTAAAAATCATTTTTTGAATTGGTTATTAAAATATAAGTTATACTATATTTTAGCTATTTTTAGTCCTTGGTTGTTAAAAAATTTATTACTTGCCAGGATTCTTTTTCTTAAAGAAACAGGTATAAAGTACACTATACCGTTATAGATCTATCTCCTATGGTTTTGCCGTGGAAGATTTTCAAAAACCCAGTCGCACATTATTTGGATCGGGCAGCGATCGTCCCGTGGAGCTCATGCTAAAGCTCTATAAACCTTAGGCGGACCGAAGCATTCCCTTGCTAGGTAATGCAAGAGTGCCCGGCCGGGTTAACTAAATATGCCGCCAATACTTTTCTCGCCACGAAAATTACCTTTATTAATGAGATGGCTAATTTTTGCGATCTCACGGGAGAAGAAATAGATTCTGTATGTCTGAGCATGGAACTCTCTGAAGCAGATATACAGCTTTCAGTGGTGAACCCTAAACAGGTAAAGTATCATGTTCGCATGATGCTCTCCACCGTTAAGACCTACACAATATATGCTAAGCTACTCTCGATGTATGGAAAGAAGATCCCATCCTGTTCTCTATTAAGATACCTTCTAAGACCATAGAAGAACTCAAACAGATCAATGCAGTCCTTGATCTCTTGCAAAAGTAGCGTCGTATCATGAGTAATAAATTTTAAAGAGACCTATCTCAAGTACCTGGGGTAAACACTAAAGTCTTGCAAGCCATAGAAGACTATATAAAGTTTACTAATAAACAAATTATTAGATTTAGAGCAGCAAATGCACTTTACGGCTGAAAAGAAATTCGATAGGGAGTTTGAAAAAATCAAATCCATCAAAGGCTTGGGCTGAAACACAGTCATAGCCCTGTATTGCCAACGGAGGTGGCAAACACTTCCAAAGAGCCAAGTAATTCTCCAAGTACCTCGACATAACTTCCTGTTATGAACAATTAGACTCTTCCATAAGGAAAAATGGACACAATCAACCAACATGGGAACTCCGAGTTGCACTCGTTACTACTACATGGATTTTTGTATTATTTATTCGCTTTAATAAGGCTTGCAAAGAATTTTATGAAAGATTAAAAGCCAAAGGTAAACGGATAAATAAATCGTTTTATTAATCATCTTTGAACCCTCATGTACTTTAAAGACTATTCCGTCGAAGCAAACAATTAGATATTTACTCTCCAAGGGCCTGTTCTGACAGGTCATCACTTCAATGGCCAGAGAATTGGTAATTCGCGATATGGCAGAGATATATATATCAAAATTCCTTGATTTGCTCTTCTATATCGGTTACACTCGTCCCTTTAACGTAAAACGAGATAATAATGTTTTCCAAGTCTTCTATGATTTATGTCTTTTGAGAACAAGTACAGGCTCAATGCTACCCTATCTATCTCGAGGAACTTGTATTTGATTTTCTCCAAATGATGATTTTATTTTATTACTTGCATGCCCATTACGGTAATTTCCTGTGGTTGTTTTGTGATGATTTGTAAAAAATCCTTGTTGTTTAATAATTCTTCGTGAGTCACGAACCATCTAATATTTAAAATTAGTAAAAAGTTATTTCTGAAAATTTTTGAGCTTTTAACGGTTCTACATTTTCAGAGTAACTTTTCCTCTTACACACTTAATGGGATACTATCTGGTTTTGCTTAAAAGAATGTTTTAAGAAATCCAAAGAATTTCGAAAAGAACACAAATTACCTATGTTTGATTTCTTTTTTTATAAAAGAAGTGATGGTAAAAATTACTTTCTAAGTATGCCTTTACCGATAAAGTATTTCCCATAATTTATACTATACTCTGTCTATTTTTAGCCCTTGGATTTTAGAAAAAGTACTGATTGCCAAAATTTTTAAAAAAACGGATCTACTGATAACTCTTAGGTGATTATCGACAAATATTCTGCTTTGTATCCCCATTTGATAAAATCTTTTGTCAAGACTAAAAAAAGAGTATCAGATGCGCAAAGCTATGGTTTGCGTTATGCGAAAGGAGATTATCTGATGTTTGTGAACTCGGATGATTGGGTGGAACCTGAGCTGTGTAAGGAGATGTATGATTTGATCACACAATATGATGCACAGATAGGCGTATTTGATTTTATTTGGGAAGATGAAAAGGAAAATGTTCTGAAAAAGATGGAATTCGTTTTCCATCCCGATGGGATGTATTGATTTAAAAAAAGATTTTTCAGTTTTTAATAAGATTTTGGGCTATGCCTGTAGCAAAATTTTTAAAAGAGAGCTTTTTAATGGAATCGAATTTCCTTTGGGAAGGTATCATGAGGATACTGTAGTTCTTATTACTTATCTTAAGATAAATAAACTGGTGAAAACAGATAAATCCTATTACCATTATATACAAAGATCCGCCGCTACTACCAATGTTTTTTACAGCAGTAAGTATTTTATCGATTTTTATTTCTGTCAAGATCTTTTGATAAAAGCTTTTAATCAAAGTCAATATAAAAACCATAAAGATCGTTTAGATTTTTATCTGATAAGAAATGGTGGAGCGCCTCTTCTCTCGTAGATTCAAATTAAAGATTTAATTTTCTTAAAGGAGTGTTTTGAACAATCGAAAAAGTTTCGAAAAAAGTACAAATTACCTATGTTTCAATACTTTTTTTATAAAAGAATCGATGGTAAAAATTATTTTTTAACTATACCTTTAAAGTCTAAATTATGTTATATTTTAGCCATTTTTAGTCTCTGGTTTTTAAAAATTTTTTACTCGAAAGGATTTCTTTTTTTAAAGAAATAGTTGTAATTATAGCAGTGTTTGTCAATAAAAATATTCTGATCACCGGAGGAGCCGGTTTTATAGGATCACATATAGTGCGTCATTTTCTTGAGAAATACCCTCGTTATCGTATTATTAACCTCGATGTGCTAAGTTACGCGGGTAATTTGGAGAATTTAAGAGATATCGAGCGCAATCCCAATTATACTTTTGTAAAAGCCGACATCAGAGAGCGTAAGCTACTCTCTGGCATCTTTCAAAGATACAGACCTCAGGCGGTGCTCCACTTAGCAGCTGAAACTCATGTAGATCGCTCAATAAACTCCCCCGGGGATTTTGTTCAAACCAACATAGCCGGAACGCTCAATTTGCTTCAGGAGGCCTTATCGATTTGGCAGAAAGATTTTACGGGAAAACTATTTTATCACATCTCTACTGACGAAGTTTTTGGTGCTCTGGGATCGGAAGGCTTTTTTACTGAGCAAACCTCTTATAGTCCGCAGTCTCCCTATTCCGCTTCTAAAGCTGCCTCAGATCATATGGTGCGCGCCTTTGGCAATACACATAAATTACCCTTTATCATTTCGAACTGTTCCAATAACTATGGACCCAATCAATTTCCTGAAAAGCTAATCCCTTTACTTATTCATAATATAAATCAACACAAGTCACTTCCCGTGTATGGAGATGGAAACTACACGCGCGACTGGTTGTACGTGGGAGATCACGCTCAGGCCATTGATTTGATTTTTCATCATGGGAAAACGGGAGAATCCTATAATGTAGGTGGGCATAATGAATGGTCCAATATTGATCTAGCACGTTTACTTTGCAAAAAAATGGACCGAAAATTAAAAAAAGAAGAAGGTAGTAGTGAAAAACTTATATGTTTTGTAAAAGACCGCTTAGGGCATGACCGCAGATACGCCATAGACGCCTCAAAAATGAACAAATCGTTCGGTTGGAAACCTTCTGTTTCCTTTGAGGAAGGGTTAGATCTTACCATAGACTGGTATTTAGAAAATGTGGATTGGCTTAAAAATATAGTTTCAGGAGCCTATCAGGACTATTATCGAAAATATTACGGATATTTATGAAAAAGATTATTTTGGTAGGAGACAGCGGTACACACCTTTATCTATTGACCATAGCGGTGAGCAAACAGTTCATGCTCGCCGGCATACGTGAAATACTGATCATTACCACTCCTAAGAATCAGGAGAGTTTTCAGAAACTATTAGGTGATGTCAGTGCAATAAACTTTCGTTATTAATATTAAAAAAATGAAAAGAGAAGAGAAAATTATAAGAATAAAACAATAGTAAATACAATTTTATTCTATTTATGCGATGTTTTTTCCCGTCGAATGAACCGATGTTATATAAATCGTATTTAAAATGGGGAAATTATATTATCGGTATATAGAAATTAAAAAAGAATATATTTGGCATTTGTTTTTAATTTCTTCAAAAGAACAAGATCATTTACACTCCATTTGATGGAGAAGCATGTATAAAAATTGATTTATATATACATTTATTTACATAAATAATATAGTTGTAGGCGGAATGCATGAAAAAAAGAAAAGATTTAATACCTATTCTGAACAGATTTTACGCAAGCTTGTAAAATGAGTCAATGGATTTATTTAATCTTTTTACAATCCATTAACCTCGGGTTGTCTGTTTTTGTAAATATTTATTTTCTGTATAAGGTAAATCCAATAGAATATTCTTTAATCGCGATATATGCTATTATCGCATCCATAACATCCGTCTTCACTTCTTTAAATATTGAAACTTTCTGTATAAGGAATTTTCTGTTTTTTTTAAAAAAGGGAAATAAAAAGAGGATAAAATATTATTTTGGGTTGTCCTTATATTCTAGATTTTTAACTTTTTCCGTTGTATTTCCATTTTTACTAATTTATTCATATTATATTTCTGAAGAGAAATACGATGGTAAATATATTTATTTATTTATTTTATTCTGCATTTCTTCCTTATTGTCAGGATTAAACGAGAGCTTTAGGTTATTGACTTTAGCATTTAATAAATATGCTATCGCTTCATTTATTGACACGATATCAAGTACACTAGCAAAATGTGTAGGTATTTTTCTTATGGTTTCTTATGGAATAAAAGTTTATATCTTATCCATTATTATTTTTTCTGTTTTTTCTCTAATATGCTATATAATAGTTAATAAAGAGTGGATTATTAACCCATTTTGTTTTTCATTTCGTGCTTTACGGGGAGAACTAAAAGAATTAAAAACATTTACATATTCAGGTTATTTGCGTTTTATAAATTCTACTCTAGATCAGTTGATTGTTTCTATAGTGCTCTCACCTAGCATTCTATCCACTTATTCTCTGAGTAGAAATGTATTAGCTATAGCAGACACTACCATGTCTAACTTAATTGATTATAAAGTTCAAAAACTGGTAAAGTATAAAAATAATCGGTTGAGTTTAATAAAAGGTATTCATCAATTAGTTGATTTTCAAAAACTTTTATCTTTAACAGCAGTAATTTCTCTTGTATTAGTAATAGTATTTATTATTTTTATCAATAAATCAGGTTTTTTGATTTTGAATATCAAATATCCCTATTTTTATTTCTCATTTATATTTGTTTGTATAGGAAGTTTTATAATCGTAAACTATAAGCTATATCAATCTTTTGCAGGAATGTTTATTTCTTCAACCCTTTTATTAAAATTAGATATACAACGAGGTCTTTTATATTTGCTTTCATTTTTATCAATAACTTTCTTCCTTCAAGAGCGTTGGATTTTTTTATATATAGCCTTCTATAACGCAATAGATTTTATTATCTATAAAAAATATTTTATTATGGGAATAAAATGAATATTTTTGTCATGAAGTTTGTTTTAAGAGATGATGATGTAAACTATTTCACTCAACCGATTGAAATAGAAGCTATTTATGGTAAAATATGGAATAAATATCCTGTTTCCCTGTGTGTAGTTCCTTTTATGATGGGACGTTGGGACAAATGGATTAAGGAACTGTATAACACAGGAAATATTAAAGATGTGGACAAATGGGAAAAAGACACAACTATTTATCCTATAGGAGATAATAAATACTTGGTATCTTATCTAACAGATAAAATAAAAAAAAAAATCTCCTTATGCATTCATGGAATTCATCACAGAAATTTGAAAAAACCATATCTCAGTAGTAGACCATTCATTATAACCCCTGAATTTGATACAGATGTTGACCTGACTGCCTCTCTAAGAAAGGCAATTCTTTATTTAGAGGATGTTTTTAAGATTAAAATAAAAGTTTTTACACCCCCAAACAATAGATTATCTAAAAGTGCTTATAAAGCACTTTTAGATAATAATTTGAGCTTTGTATCGGGAGGAATACCTCAGTATAAAAAAAAAATTTTTCACGCCCATACCTTTCGTTATCTATCACATAAATTATTAAACAATCGCTTTTTGAATAAGGGTAGATCATATCCATACTTATATAACTATTCAAACAGATTTGAGCTAGATAGTTATGTTAGCCAAACACCTTATACTACCTTTGATCAGTTAAAAGAGACATTCAATTTTGTAAGAGAAAAAGACGGAATATATGTTTTATCTACTCATTACAATGGCTATGGTTTACCATTATCGTATGATAGCTCCAAAACCTTGAATGATATATTTATTAAGTTTTTAAATTATACAAGGAATTTTAACCATATTGAATATGTAACATTTGATAGTTTAATATGAAACAGAAGATAGTATATGCAACTTTCCAAGATTACCAAAATACCCGTGTAAGTTCTGCTATGGGTATTACTTTGCAAACCCTTTTATCTAATTCATTAAATATTTACAGAAAGGTTCGGTTTTATGTTTTTAGAAAAAAAAAACAATATACAGAAGATAGACTAATCAAACCTTTGATAAGCTGGTATGATTTTGTTTATTTATGTATTCTATTTTTTTCCAAGTTGGGGATTAAATACCATTTCATCAGACATCTGCAAGAGATTTACTATGATTTTAAATTATCCAGGAAATTACACAAAAAAATAGATATTCTAATCACTCCTAATGCTTGGATACCCAGGACAATGAAAAAGGTTCAAAAATATGGTATTAAAACTTTATTTATACCTGGGAATCCTAATGATCAGATGATTTATGAAATTGTGGCAAGCGAAAAGAAAAAATTAAGTTTAAACTACATAGACCCTTATGATTATATCTCTCGTTTAAACACATATAAGAAAACTATACAATATTTTGACCATATAATAGCTATAAATACTATTTACTATGACACATATGTTTCAAGAGGATATAAAAATGTACATTTATTGCCTTTTATTCCTTCCAACATAAATGTTGTAATAGAAAAACAAATACCTACAAATGTTCAATATAGATCCGAACATATTCGAATCGGTTTTTTGGCACATATTGTGCTATTGAAAGGGCTACATTATTTATTAGATGCTCTTTCAAAGCTCAGTCAGCGAGAATACATATTAATCATAGGAGGAAAAATAGAGAATAGCCCTTATAAGGAAGAAATAGAAAAAAGAATTGCTTTATTAGGAAAGCATATCAAAATGTTAGGTCACATTCAAAGTAAAGAGGATTTTTTTAATCAAATAGATATTACAGTCGTTCCCAGCATAATAGAAGGAATTCCTATGGTCCTTTATGAATCTTTAGAAAGAGGAGTTCCTGTACTCGCTACAGATAAGTGCGGAGGCAAGGATGTGATTGATGAGGGTAAAAATGGTTTTATAGTGTCTCCTGGCGATGCTCAAGAGATCTATAAAAAACTTATTTATTATAAGAATAATAAATCTTCTTTCAATAGAGAACACATCATTACTGATTTTAAGAATAAAACTAAATATTCTCACGAAAAGTTTATAAGGGATTTTCATTCATACATTAAAAATGTACATACATAGTGAATAAGATAGCTAAAAAATTGCTATTCTTCACTGTAAATTAGGGCTGGAACCCTATCTATAAAATTTTATAATATCGTTATAATCTATTCTAATTTTTATTACTTACTGATGAGTGTAATTGATTTTTTAAGGATGAAAAAAGAAGAAGGCAATAGTAAAAATTGATATGTTTTGCAAAAAACCGTTTGAGACATGACCTCAGATACGTCATAGACGCCTCAAAGATGAACAAAGCACTCAACTGGAGTTCTTCTGTTTCCTTTGATGAAGGCCTAAAGCTTACCATAGACTGGTACCTAAGACTGGTACCTAGAAAATGAATGCTGGCCTGGAAAATATAGTTTCAGGAGCCTATCAGGACTATTATCAAAAATATTACGGACACTTATGAGAGGGATTGTACTGGCTGGAGGTAGCGGCACCCGCCTTTATCCGTTGACCGTAGCGGTAAGCAAGCAGCTGATGCCCGTATATGATAAGCCAATGATTTATTATCCGCTCTCCACCTTGATGCTCGCCGGTGTGTGTGAAATACTGATCATTACTACCCCTAAGGATCAGGAGAGCTTTCAGAAATTATTAGGGGACGGAAGCGCAATAGGTTGTCATTTTTCTTATAAGATTCAGAGAAAACCCAATGGATTGGCTGACGCTTTTATTTTAGGAGAAGACTTTATCGGAAAAGACTCAGTAGCGCTCATTTTGGGAGATAATATATTTTACGGCTCAGGCATAGGAAAATTGCTTCGCAGTAAAATCAACCCTGAAGGAGGAACGATTTTTGCCTATAGAGTAAAAGATCCTCGTCAATATGGCGTGGTTGAGTTCAATTCTTTAGGAAATGCGATTTCTCTGCAAGAGAAACCTCAAAATCCCCGCTCAAATTATGCCGTGCCTGGTCTTTATTTCTACGATAATTCAGTGATAGAAATTGCAAAAAACATTCAGCCTTCTGCGCGTGGTGAGCTTGAGATTACCTCTGTAAATTCTGTTTATTTAAAAAAGAGAACTTTGCAAGTGGGTATAATGGACAGAGGTATTGCATGGCTCGATATAGGGACTTTCGATTCTCTTCTGGGTGCTGGGCAATTTATAGAGGTTATTGAAAAAAGACAGGGTTTCAAAATTGGATGTATAGAAGAGGTAGCCTATCGAATGGGCTATATTACGATAGATAAATTAACTAAATTAGCTCAAAGACATAAGAAAAGCAGCTATGGAACTTACCTAGAAGCCATTGTAGAAAACAATTGATGTGAATGGTATAAAAACTACAGAACTACCTAAAAAATCAGATATCCGGGGAAGACTTTCTTTTTTTGAAAATGAGGCTCAAATCCCATTTAAAATTCGTTCAATCAGCTGGTTCGATGCATTTTCTTTAAAAAATCTGTGGGAGGCCCATGCTCTTTTAAAGAGCTGGCAATTCATAGTGGTCTTATCTGGAAGTTTGGAATTAAAAACTCATGATGGGAAAAAAGAAAATGGTTTTGTGTTGAATCGTCCGGACATGGGCATCTGTATACCGCCTAATATCTGGATAAATTATGAAAATAGCTCTCAAGGGACCATAATATTAATCGTCTCGGAAAATTCATCTTCTGAGGAGAGTAGAATTAAAGATTTTAATGAATTTAAAAAAAATGCTCTCTCATGAGAGATATAGATAATTCCTTGCTTATAGAATTATCAAATTTTTCTGACGGAGTTATCCGTTTGGAAAATAAAAAAGATATTCCCTTTGAAATGAAAAGAATTTATTATCTCTATGAATTATCCACAGGTCAGATAAGGGGCGCTCATGCGCATAAAAAATTACAACAGTTGATGATTGCGCTAAAGGGTAGTTTTGATGTTATTTTAGATAATGGAGAGAAAAAAAAGGTATTCCACTTAGATCATGCGGGTTATGGATTGCTTATAGAGCCTGGAATATGGCACGAGATGAAAAATTTTTCCTTCGATACGGTATGTTTGATACTAGCTTCTATGAAATATAATGAGAATGACTATATTAGGGATTACAGAGAATTTTTAAATATGTAAAGCATGATGATTCATCCACTCTCTGAAGTAAGATCTTATAGTATAGGACCAGGTACTAAAATATGGCAGTTTGTAGTTGTTCTTGAAAATGCATTCATAGGAAAAAATTGCAATATCAACTCACACGTTTTCATAGAAAACAATGTGATTATTGGAGATCACACGACAATAAAATCAGGAGTGCAACTTTGGAATGGTTTAAGAATAGGCGAGGGTGTTTTTGTTGGTCCGAATGTCACTTTCACTAATGATATTTATCCACGCTCTAAAAAATATCCTGATTCTTTCAGTAAAACCTGTATAGAGCGAGGCGCTTCTATTGGAGCTAACGCTACCATAGTTACTGATCGTTCTATCGGAGAATTTTCTATGATAGGAGCAGGAAGTGTGGTTACTAAAGATATTCCTCCTTATACGATTTGGTATGGCAATCCGGCGGTTCATAAAGGCTATATTACTAAAGAAGGAACGATCCTTTCCCTAAATATGAAAGATAAAGAGGGAAATTTTTATGAAATAATTAATAACAAACCTGTTAAAAAATGATACCTTTTCTTGATCTTCAAAAAATTAATTGTCAATACCGCGAAGAACTTACAAAATGCATGAGCGAAGTGCTTGATTCAGGCTGGTATTTGCTGGGAGATCAACTTAAAAGGTTTGAAAAAAATCTCTCTGAATATATCGGAGTAAAACATGTTATAGGTGTAGCTAATGGACTGGATGCTTTAAGATTGATATTAAAGGCATATTTAGAATTGAATTATCTAAAAGAAGGTGATGAGGTTATCGCGCCAGCCAATACCTATATCGCCTCTATATTAGCCATATCCGATAATCGCTTGAAACCCATTTTAGTGGAGCCCGATATTCACACGTACAATATCGATATTGAAAATATAGAAGAAAAAATTACAAAAAAAACCCGCGCCATAATGATTGTCCACCTTTATGGACGTGTAGTATTTTCAAATCAACTTAAAAACTTAGCAAAGAAATACGATTTAAAAATTATTGAAGATAACGCTCAGGCTATTGGTGCTGAGTGGAAAAATAAAAAAACGGGTAATTTGGGAGATGCGGCTGGATTTAGTTTTTATCCGGGAAAAAATTTGGGCGCTTTGGGAAATGCCGGAGCGGTTGCAACCAATGACGATGATTTAGCTTCATGTATCAGGGATTTGGCCAATTATGGCTCAAATAAAAAATACATTAATATCTATAAAGGCTTAAACAGTCGTCTGGACGAGCTGCAAGCGGCTATATTGGATGTGAAATTAAAATACCTCGATTGCGAAAATCAAAAAAGACAACAAATAGCTCGTTATTATATTGATCACATTCAAAATGATCAAATCATCCTTCCTGATGATCCAAAAAATGAAAAAGAGCACGTATGGCATCTGTTTGTCATTCGTTTAAAATCAAGACAAAGACTACAGGCTTATCTCTCAACACAAGGGGTAAAAACTTTGATTCACTACCCTGTTCCTCCACACAGACAAAAAGCTTATAAGGAATATAATCAACAATCCTTTCCCATTACCGAACGAATTCATCAGCAAGTGCTAAGCCTGCCGATAAGTGGAGCGCATTCACATAAACAGGTAGAGAAAATAACCTATCTTCTTAATTCTTATCATCAGTGAAATTAAATTATTATGGATAAATTTAACACACTTAGAAAAATAGAGTTGATCAAAGTCTACTCTTTGAATTTTATCAGTGTTTTATTAGAATTTCTTAATAAGTTTTCTGAGCGTTAAATCGTAGCTGTTTTGATAAAAACCCTCTAGAATGGCGCTAACTGATCGGTTTCAAAGGGTATGGATGTAGGTGTTATAAAATATATTGCCGAATAACAAAGATGATGATCTTCCCAGGAAACATCACTGGGGAATTATATTTGTTTTATTGTCTGGGAACTTTATTTTATTCGCTTAATAGTCTACTGGTTATATTAAACAGTCTGAAAAATATCCTCTTATCATAAGAATAAATATCGCCAAGAGAATTCTCAGCGTGTTACTTTTATTAAGTATATAGCATGCTTCTGTATCTGGCTGTAAATCAGATATTAATATTAATATATAACTTTTATTTAATATATCCCTTGTATTTCATAAAAAAATGAATCCGTCAAATGAATCCATCAATGGTCTTTATAGATTGGCTTGACGATTATGATTTGGTTACCCTTAAAAAAGCTCTTTAATTTTACTTTGGTGTCCGTAGTGTCTATACTGGCAGTATCATTTATACAAATTTTGATAAGAAAAACTATTTGAGAGAGAAAATCTCCTTAGAAACGGCAGGCAAATGGACAGGAATCAAAAAATTATCCAATCTTTAACTTGATATAATCGTTCCTACTTTAGATCTTTACTCAGACTCTCTGAAATTAAAAATAAACAAGAGCTGAGAGAAGATTTTTGGTATATAGATTTTTAATACCTGTGATACTTTGTGGTGTTGTGATAGTTTTTATTTAAAGATATTACTATATTCTTCGGAATTTTATAAGATAAAAATCTTATTCTTTCCTCAACTGATAGTCGATATTTTAAAAATTCTCTTCTGGACATTGGCTTATCAGACACTTTCCAAAGCTATGATATGCACTTTTATATTTTTTTTGATTTCTCTTTAATACTTTAGTATTTAAAAAGATGATATTTTAATCTGATTTTAATATTTATGAAAATTCTTTTACTAGGAGAATATAGCGCGCTTCATCTGAACCTCAAAAAGGGTTTAGAATACCATGGATATACCGCAAAACTCATAGCTTCTGGGGATGGGGATAAAAAGATTGAAAGCGATTTAGTTATTAACTCAAAATATAATGGTACGCTAAAGAAAATATATATGCTTATTTGCATATTAAAAATATTCTTTACAAAAAGAAACTATGATGTAGTGACTGTAATTAATCCCAGCTGGATTCCGCTGAAAAAATGGTACTTCGGGTATAGTGGTATATTGCTATGGATTATTCTAAAACTATTTAATAAGAAAGTATTTTTGTTCGCTGCAGGTACTGATAGGACTTTTGTTCGGTTTTGTATTGATGGGCATAAGGGCATGCGGTATTGTTGCTTTACGCACAATGATGGTGTTGATTTAAGGGAGAAAGGATTATTTCATTTAGATTTTTATTATAAAATTTTTGATTTTATTATGCCGAAATTTATAGATGGAGTCATTCCAATTATGTATGACTATGCTCAAGCTTATCGTTGTGTTATGAATCGTTATAAAATAAAAAAAACTATTCCACTTTCATTATATACCCAGGAAAATGAAATCCCAAATTTTAATACAGGAGATAAATTATTACTACTTAATTCCAGATCTGACACAGATTTTTACAAAGGAGGTGTGTACATTTCAGAGGCTTTAAATAGAATTAAAGAAAAATATAAAGAAAAAATTGAGATAGTTTCATTGAACAAAATAATTCCGTTATATGAATTTATTGATTTTATCAAAAATTTTGACGTGGTTATCGATCAGTGCAAGTCTTATGGATATGGAATGAGTGCTTTATACGGTATGGTGGCAGGTTGTATTGTTATGAGTGGAAATGAAAAAGAGAATCTTAAAGAGCTTTCTTTAAAGGATGCCCCTATAATTAATATTAAACCTGATGCAGATCATATTTTTAACGAAATAGAAAGTTTGATTTTAAAGCCTAAAGATGAGCTTGTAAAGCTCAAAAAAAAATCTTATAATTTTGTTCGGTCTTTCCATGATGCCAGAAGTATTGCGCGTGAATTTATTCATGTTTGTAATTCACAAAATATTATTTAATAATACAAGTTCATACTCCTTACCACTCTATATAATATGAAAAATACTATTAAGATGTATTATAGATATTTTTCTAAAAGATCTTTTTCCAAAGCATTGAGTAATTTGAAGAGTTTTTAAAATAAATTATTTTTTTACTTATATTATTAAAAGGGTGTTTGTATAATTTTCTAATTAAGTGTTTTTATGTCCATGATCAGTTTTTAGTACACCATGCACTGGTGTTATTTTTATCCTGTGGAAAAGATGTTTAAAATGGTATGATTTGTGTCAAATTAAATATTCTGGTTACCGGTGGATCCGGTTTCATCGGTTCACACCTTTGTAAAGCACTTTTAGAAAAAGGTCATTACGTAATCAATATCGATAATTTTGATGATTTTTATAATTATCAGATTAAGATAAAAAACACCTTATATTCTTTATCCTCTGAGGAAATTTTATTTGATAAAGAAGACGATAAGTCATCCGCTTTAAAAAAACTTTCTAGCGGTATAGAGGGTTTCAAAAATTATTCACTCTATATCTGTGATATTTGCGATTCTAAGGCGGTAGAAAAGATTTTTAAGGTACGCTCTATAGAGGTCATTATCCATCTGGCGGCTTTAGCCGGGGTACGTCCTTCTATAGATAGACCCCTGGAGTATGAGAAGGTCAATGTGAGGGGGACTACGAAATTGTTGGAGTTTTCTAAAAAGTACGGAATAAAAAAATTCATCTGCGCCTCTTCTTCCTCAGTTTATGGAAATAACAAAAAGTTTCCTTTCTCGGAAGATGACTCTGTAGATCAGACTGTTTCTCCTTATGCCGCCACAAAAAAGTCCTGTGAGCTTATCGCTCATGTATATCATCATCTTTACGCTATTGATATGATCATACTGCGATTTTTTACCGTATACGGTCCTGGGCAGCGTCCTGATTTGGCTATTCACAAATTTACCATACTTATGAGCTTTGGAGAAAAGATTCCCTTTTTTGGAAATGGAAGTACCTCAAGAGATTATACTTATATAGATGACATTACAGAGGGTATATTAAATTCTCTGGATTATGTAACGCAACGAACAGGGGTGTACGAGATTCTTAATCTGGGAAATCATCAGAACGTTAGTTTAAAAGAAATGGTAAAAACGCTCGAATCCGCTTTAAGTATAAAGGCGAATCTGCAGTTGTTTCCATTGCCTGCGGGAGATGTTGAAAAAACTTGCGCGGACATTTCGAAAGCTAAAAAAATGATCAAGTATTTTCCTAAAACTGGTTTCCGTGAGGGAATCGATAATTTTGTGGAATGGTTTAAAAAACGGTCATGAAGAAAATCCTTTTGTTTATCCTTCCGGATTTATGTGCCGGCGGCGCTGAGCGGATCACTACGATCTTGGTCAATCATGTCGATAGAGATCAATTTTTGCCCAAACTTCTGCTTTTAAAAAAAGCAGGACTCTATCTTGATATGCTTAAAAAAGATGTCGAGGTCATTGATATTCATGTCTACAAAATAAGATATTCCCTTTTTAAACTATTGAAAGCTATTAGAAAGCTAAAGCCTGATATTGCTTTTTGCGGCTATGGAGAGCTCAATGCTTTTATAGCGCCTTTTTTGCCGTTTTTTAAGAAAACCAGATTTATCGCGCGTGAGACCAATATTGTAAGCGAGCATGTGGTGAGAAGGGAAATTTTATTTTTCTATCGTTTTTATAATAATTTTCATAAAATCATCGCTCAGTCTGAGGATATGAAAGCGGATTTGATTGAAAATATGAGAATTCGACCGGAAAAAATCGTAAAAATCAATAATCCGATCGATATGGATTTAATTACAAAGAAACTCTCAAGTATTGAAAAACCTGGAGAATATTTTAAAGATAAAAAGAATATACTAGCCGTAGGGTCCTTAAATAATCGCAAAGGTTTTGATAATTTATTGAAAGTTTTTTCTTTTCTGAAAAGTTTAGCTGTTCATCTTTTCATTATAGGAGAGGGACCAGAAAAAAAAAAGTTGCTCGAACTGAAAAGAAAACTCGCTTTGGATAACGTTTCCTTTTTGGGATTAAAGAAAAATCCTTTTATTTATATGAAACATGCCGATTTATTTGTGCTCTCTTCTCGATACGAAGGATTTCCAAATGTACTTTTAGAGGCCAACGCTTGCGGCACCCCTATTTTTGCTAACCATTGTAAAGGAGGTATTGATGAGATCATCGAATCTGGTATTAACGGAGAATATGCAGCTATTGAAGATCATAAAAAATTTTCCCAGAGGATTTTAAAAATTTTGAAAGAAAAAGAACGGTATAAAGATCTGAGAGAAAGAACAGAGAAAAAATATTCTATAAATAATATTTTTCCCTTTTATTATGATGTTTTTAATAGTTTAAGATGATACAAAACAGATATGGTTAATTCTTTATTTCTTACACTGTTTTTGTTGCTTGTTTTATCGAGTCTCTTTGAGATTTTTGCTAAAAAAATATAAAATCATTTTTTATTCCCTGAGCGTTGCCTTATTTGTAATAGCCGGCATAAGATATGAAACGGACTCAGATTATTATCCTTACATAAATATTTTTATTCCATAAAACAAAATGCAAGAGGCTATTTCGCAAATTTTAGTATTAAAAGGTTTTTTTTATATTAAATTATTTTTTTTAGAGACTTTAAATATGGATTTGATATAGTATTTCTTATTATGGCTTATTTTGGAGTCATTTTAAAAGCAAAAATATTCTTTCGATATAGCGTATTTCCTTTTGTATCTTTGATTTTATATTATCAGTCTCCTTATTTTATCGGAGAATTCGCTCAGATTCGTCAATCTGTTGCTTTCTGATTTACGATTCTTTCCTTACCCTATACTATAGAGAGAAGATTTGTTAAATTTTTTCTACTTACTTTTTTTGCTTTTTGGTTTCATGCTTCCGCCGCCATTTTTTTCATCGCTTATTTTATCGTCACTATAGACCTTATAGGTCTAAGTAAATATTTTTTTGTATTTATTTTTTTAATAGTCTTTATTCTATCTAATGTGTCCTCCTTTGGAAAATATTTCTTAGAAAATTTGAATATGTTTTTATTTAATGATTATATAGAACAAAAAGTGAGATCTTATCTTCATAATAAAGTTTATGGCAAGCCAATTATTTTTGCCGCCTCTGAGATCATTCGATTAACAATAAGTTTATTTGTTTTATTTACAGATCTTAAAAATTACAAATCTGTTAATGTGAAATATTACAGAGCAGTTTCCAATTTGTTTTTATTTGGTATCTTTTTGTTTTATCTGCTTAAAAGCAATGAGATTTTTGCCAACAGACTCAGTTCATATTTTAAAATATATGATTGCCTTCTTATTCCTTTACAATTTTTTGTATTGGTTAAACAAAAGAAAAGCCTATTTATCTCACTATTGAGTATATTTTTATTTTTTGCTCATTCAGTTGTTTTCTTTATTTATAACGCCTCGAATAAAAGTATGCTTGTTTACAAAAACATATTTACAGATCGATAATTATGATTATAGAGATTTTACTTTTTAACATGGAGTGAAAAAATAAAATGGCTATCTATCAATCAAATTAGTCTTGAAGGACTGCTATTTTATTGCTTATCAGAGAATAATATAAAAACTTTGCTATTTCGAAGAAGCTCTCTCTTAAGGCAGAGAACTATGCAATTAAGTCTTGCTAATGAAGAGGTGTTTTATTTATGCTGTCATAATACAAAATTTTGAGTGATTTAGTGACCATAGTCATGCCTAATTACAATTGTCAAAAATTTATAGGACAGGCTATCGCATCTGTTTTAAATCAATCTTATGTTTATTGGCATTTGATCATAGTGGATGACGCCTCTACGGATAACTCTGTTGAAATTATTCGATCGTATGAGAAAGTGCATGAGAGAATTGAACTCATCGCGTTGGATAAAAATCTCGGAACTACCGCGGCGCGCAATATAGGAATAGAAAAGTCCAAGGGAGATCTGCTGGCCTTTATGGATAGCGATGATCTTTGGATGAAAAACAGGCTGGAAAAGACCATAGATTTTTTATTACATGGTGATTATGATTTCGTTTATTCCTCCTATAAGAGAGCCGATGAAAACTTAGCTCCCTTATTGAGCGATTATATCGTTCCTGAGAAATTGAGTTTTAAGGATATGTTGTATCATAATCCCATTTCTATCCCATCTGTATTGATCCGTATTGGCCGTATAGGAAAATACTACCAGCCGGACGTTCCAAAAAGAGAAGATCACGCGCTTTGGCTTTCCATACTTGAAGATATAGAATACGCTTATGGAATTCCAGAACCTTTATTCGTTTACAGAATCCGAAAAGGTTCCTTATCGAGGAATAAACTTGAAATGGCTAAATTTCAGTACCTTCTTTACCGAAGGTATTTGAAGCTTTCTTTTTGTGAATCATTTTATTATACCGTTCACTGGGCCATAAATGGCTTAAAAAAATATAGGAAATTTTTTTGTTATATTTTTAAACGAAAATGAAGGAAATCATTTACATATTTTGTCCCCAAAAGGACAAAAGAATTATTGGCAATCTGGTGAAGCAACGCAAAGATATAAGATATTTCATTAATCTTTCTTCATTAAAGCCCAAACCTTCAAAAGGAATACGAATTCTTTATCATAACGCGCCTTTTTTAGATGACGAACACGCAAAATTTCTCTTGAAAAAGGTAGAAAAAGGCCATAAAGTATATCCTTTGGCGGATTATCTGGATAAAAAAAAAGGATATACCGATTTACCATTGGTAAACAACGCTTATTTTTTGCGCACCAGGCAATTTTCAGTGCTTAATAAAAGGAGAAACTTTCTTTCAAAAAGAGCAATAGATGTTTCGTTCTCTCTTTGCCTATTAATGGTTTTGAGTCCGCTTATCTTAGTAGTGGCGTTTTTTATATGTCTGGACTCGAAAGGTCCGGTTCTCTATTCACAAAAACGTGTGGGGCTTTTTAATAAAGAATTTAAGCTCTTTAAGTTCAGATCGATGCGAGCGGATGCGGAAAAACATGGAGCCATATGGGCGAAAAAAAGTGATGATCGGGTTACTAAAATAGGATCTATTCTTCGAAAAACGCGCATAGATGAGCTTCCGCAACTCTGGAATGTACTCAAAGGAGAGATGTCTCTTATAGGTCCGCGTCCCGAGAGAAAGATATTTATAAAATCCCTTAAAAATAATATTCCTTACTATGAGTTCAGACACGCAGTAAAACCAGGAATCAGCGGCTGGGCGCAAGTGAAATATCCCTATGGATCTTCTTTGGAAGATGCCGAGTGGAAACATCGCTACGATTTATATTATATTAAATATCAGAGCTTGTTTCTCGACATAAAAATCTTTTTTTTTACCATAAAAACCGTTCTTTTTGGCAAAGGCCGATAAAAAAATATACCTCTCACCCCCTGGTATCAACTCCAATGTCAATGATATGCTAAGCTCGCGATGGATCGTTCCTTTCGGTCCTTATGTGGGGATCACCTGGAGGAAAAACTTAAAGAGATTACCGGTGCTTCTTATTGCGTAACCCTATCTTTCGGAACGGCGGCTTTGCACCTGGCCTTAAAAGCTCTGGATATGTCCAAGCCGGCGATACTGTATTTTGCTCAAGCTCTTCTTTTATCGCTTTGGTTTGCCTTATAGTGTATACAATAGCGAAGAGCGAAGCTGGAATATGTGTCCGAAGGTTTTGGAAAAAGCTCTCAAAAAGACCTATGCTCAGGAAAATTACCTGCTGCGTTAATCATGGCGCACTCCTATGACACACCCGATAAGGTGGATGAAATTATGAGCTTGCTCTGGCATTACCGGGTTGCCTGTTATCGAGGATTAAAAATGAAGAGCACTTGCTCGCTTTGCAAAAAAAACTGAGCAATATAATCATCAGGTGATATGGCCTGAGAAGTGGAGCATCAAACTTTTTGCAAAGATTTGTATCATTTATATACCACTATATTTTAAATTTTTTTATCCTCTATGGGATCGTAGTTTTTAAAAGTTCCGTCTTTAAAGAAGACTATTATACTCTCTTGCTCCGATTTTTTTTTTAATTCCTTTTTCTTTTCAATATATCTTCCTTCATTTAAAATTTTACTTTTTACTTTTTCGTCTTTTTTTATTCCTAATAAGAGCCAATAAAGGTCAACGAAGGGCAAAGCCCGACAGATTTTTAAAACGATCTCCAGACTGGGTTTGTTTCTTCCTGAGAAGATATGTGAGAGACTTGATCGGCTTATATCAATTCTATCAGCAAAAAGGGAAGGCGTCATTCCTTGCTCATTCATTATTTTTTCTATCCGAGAAACCATATACAAATGTAATTAATTAGTAAAAATTGTATTGTACAATACAAATTTAAAATAAAAAAATAAATCAAATTCAGTTAAAGTAAACATGAAGTAAAAGTTTACTTTTTAAAACATAAGTATCTCAAAATCAAATTTTTATTATAATTAATAATTAAAATGTAAAATTTTATACAAACCTTACGTATATGTGTTAACATATATAAATTAAGCTTATGACTCTATATTTATACCTTTGTAAAAAATCCTTATGAGCTTTGACATTCATCTGTTGGATAACAATTACCCTTCCTTTAAAGAGGTTACTTTCCATTCTCGAATCTTTCAATATGATCATTTAATGGATCACTTAGATTTTTGTCAAAAGATTTCTACAGTCACCTCTATAGGACATTCAGTAGAAGGACGAGAAATATTCAAGCTTAAGCTCGGGAGAGGTCAAAAAAAAATTCTGATATGGTCTCAGATGCATGGTGATGAATCTACCGGTTCATTAGCTATGTTTGATATATGGCGTTTTTTATCCCAGGAGAGTTTTTTATCATCGCTTATTAAAAACAAACTGGAAATCTCTTTCATTCCTATGCTTAATCCTGACGGCGCCGAGAGGTTTAAACGGAGAAATGCAATGAATATTGATTTAAATCGGGATGCCATAGCATTGCAGTGTCCGGAAACAAGAGTTCTTTTCCAGGAAATCTCTACTTGTACTCCAGAAGTATTGTTCAATTTACATGACCAGCGGAGCCTTTTCCATGTAGGATCTACTCCCAAACCGGCAGTGATTTCTTTTTTAGCGCCTTCTGAAGATTTTCATCGTACTCTTACTCAAGGTCGAAAGAATACCATGGGGTTTATCGCTCGTATAGTTCATTTTGTTAAAAGTATCTTGCCGGGAATGATAGGTCGTTATAGTGATGAATTTTATCCAACTGCCAGTGGAGATCGCCTCCAGCAGATGGGTTATCCTTGTGTGCTCTTTGAGGCAGGTTATCATTATCAGGATAGAGAGAAACAAAAGGCGCGTAAATACAATGCACTGGCGATTTTATCAGGTCTATATTCCCTTACTCAATTTGACGATTTTACTTCCTTTTATAGTGATTATTTTTCCATTCCCGGAAATGACAATAAACTACTGGATAAAATTTATAGAAACGTTCAACTAAAAAAAAATGGCTTGGTGATTCAGGCCGATATCGGTAGTAGGATGCAGGAGATTTATAATAGCTCTGTCGATAAGCTATGTTTTGAAGAACGTATTGTAGAAATCGGTGATCTGAGTCATTTTTTTGCTCGTGAGGAAATTTCTGATCGGAAAGGACGCTATCTGGGAAAAAATGGAGAAACTTACCCTGAACTTGGAGAAAAAACAGATTTTAAGCTTATTTGATAAGATGATATCTTGATTTTGCATATCAAATTATATATATTTCATCTTTTATGTCACAACTTATCAAACTTTATCCTGAGAATCCACGTGAGGATCTTTTAGATTGTATTGTTGAAGTACTTAAAAATGGAGGTCTTATCATTTATCCTACCGATACAGTTTATGGTTTGGGTTGCGATATTACAAATAAAAAAGCTATGGAACGCTTGGCAAGAATCAAGAATGTAAGACTTGATAAAGCGCAGTTCTCTTTTATATGTAATGATTTAAGTCATCTTTCCTCTTATGTCAAGCCTATTCCAAATACTATATTTAAGCTGCTTAAGCGTTCTACGCCAGGGCCTTTTACTTTTTGTATTACCGGCAGCTTATCATTTGCCGCATGCTTTTAGAAATAGAAAAACTGTAGGCATTCGTATTCCTGATCATTGTATTCCGCGAGAGATCGTCGCTAAACTTGGCCATCCCATAGCTTCCACTTCGATTTATGATAAAGATGATTTGGTGGAATATAACGTAGATCCGGAATTAATCGCTGAAAAATACGATCGTTTAGTAGATATAGTCATAGATGGAGGTTATGGTAGTAACAAGGTTTCTATTATAATTGATTTCAATGAAAATGAAATATTGTATTGAGAGAAGGCAAGGGCAATCCTGAATCGATTTTACAATTTATAGAATTTATGGTATTTCATATTCCTAACGCGCATTTTCACCTTTTGGCTAAAACCTTTCACGGCCTTGAGCGTTTATTAGCTGATGAATTGAAATCCATAGGGGTACAGAATATCTAGTTGGGAAGACGTTGCGCATATTTTTATGGAGATAAAGCACTTTTTGTATAAGGTGAATTATTCTCTTCGAACAATCCTTTGCTTGCTTAAACCCCTAGGAGATTTTTGTGTTTATTACTCTGAAGATCTTTACCATAAAATTTACCAGTTAAATTGGTTGAATTATATCCCTTTGGATAAGACTATTGCTGTGCAATAGCCGGACTACGATGAAGTTTTATTTCAAAAAATCGTTTGGCAAGAAAGATCAAAGATAAAGGAAGTAATTTATTGTATATCAATATGATATATAGACACCAACGCTTTAAAAATAACTGCTAAAAGTTTGGAATTGCTGAATTTGAAAAAGACTGTTCACCTAGAGGTAGTGGATTCCTTTCTAAAGAAAACAAAACTGATTATATGAAATTTATAGTGTTTAACCGGCCTTATAATAAAAGATTACCTGCAGATTTACCGGTTTTTTATAAAGCCATAGGAGATGTTTTGAAGAAAAATTACCTTGGGTACAAAAGCATAGATTTTTTGTCCTGAGAAGACAGATCTTAAGCATATTAAGCTCTCAACCTTCACGTAAAATCTCTTTATTCAACGGGAAAATTCCTTGTCAGCTCATGAAATATGAACTTTACCAGGGGAACAAAAAGGGTAGTTAATAAATTAAAATGTGAATTTTCCATCTTCACATTTTAGGGTGTGTGCAGGAAAATTTTTATTAAAGTATAATTTTGAGTGCCAACGAGAACGGCATAATGGGCATGTTGACTGATATTTAATATGATGAGTTTAAAGTATTTTCTAAAGAAGTCTCTTCGGGTGAGTTCATAAATGTTCTTATACCTTGATAGGTAAATCTATTTTTTATATCCTTATAGAAAATTACTCTGAGCACGAATCGTAAATTATCGCTTATATTTCGGTTTGAAGAAGTTAAAATCTTGTAAAACAATCCCTAACTTCCTTCTAAGTAAAGGAATATGCGCATTTATAAGGTTTCTTAAATCAGTATCAAGGCTAAAGTTGATTCCATGTAGTATAGGCAACTGTGATTTGATATACAGAAACCTCATCTAAAGAAATAGCTTTCTTATTACTCTTAGAATAAGATATTAGCGTTTCTAACGCTTATGTCTTACATGACTTACTGATAATTCCTTTCGACCTTTTGCACGGCGTCTAGACAATACTCTACAGCCGGCTTTGCTTTCCATTCGTTCCATAAATCCATGAGTGTTTCTCTTTTTTCTCACTGAAGGTTGATAAGTTCTTTTCATTTTTTCTGAATCTTCTCTCTAAGTTGCGAACTTACAACATTGATAGAAAATTACAGTACAACTACTAAAAAATCTTAAATTTTATGGATTAATTTTTAAATTAAAAATCAGTCTATCAGTAGTATTCGTATGCTTTCTACAATAGCTTTTTTGGGTTGATTCTCAATCTCGAAGATATAAATCTTTTTATTACTTTCATTATTATAATGAATTTGATACCTTGGAAAAGGTTTTTTTCTCGGTAAGCTTTTTGCAAAATGAATGTCCCCTTGTGTAAAGAGCTTTTCTTTGATAAAAGCGGTATCAGCATAGGATTTCAATTCATCTGATAATGAAATATAGCAACTCTTGTCAATAATGATGTTTTTCTTTGAAAGATTGTTCAGAATTCTCTGATTGGGAAAATAAGCGCAAGAGAATATACGTCTGCCAAAAAGCCCTGTGATGATCAGTATTCCTATACCTGATCCCAAAAGAAAAAATCTTAATCGTCTTATAAAACTCATGATTAAAAAATAAATAGAATGAAAGGGTAAACTGTATTTTTAACCTGTTCTTTTTTTCTTACACTGAGAAGATCACAACCAGTTATCAATATGTTAGACTAATCCTGTGCTTGTTTTGTAGGATTTTTTTAATTATTTTTATTACTTTCTAAAAAAGATCTATAAAATTCAGACATTTAAATAAAACTTGTACTACGCTGCTTTTCCTTTTCAATCAGTTGAAAACTATGGTGTTGCTCAGGTAAAAGACTTAATAGCTTTTCAGGCTATTAAACAAATGTTTTTTGAGTAAAAAAATCCTCATAGTTCATATCATATACTTCTTGTAAATTTTTGATCCAGTAAAAATAAAAATGACAGATGCGTCTCTTTTTGCCCAAATACTCATTTAGTACCGAAAAACTCGGATTATTCGTTTGAGATTTCTCTACACCTAAATGTAAACATATGTACTTGATCAGAGTGGTTTTTCCTACGCCCATGGCGCCATAAAAGGCTACAATGGGCTGATCTAAGTTCTTTATAATAGCTTCTTCTTCGAAATATGTCCTAAATCTTCCAATGAACGAGCTTTAAATAGGAGAGACATTTATGTTTATTATGGTTTCATAATGATAAATGGAATAATCATCTCTTCTAAAGATACGCCCCCATGCTGATAGGTGTTTTTATAATACTTAACAAAGTGATTATAATTATTGGGATAGGCGAAAAAAAGGTCTCCCTTTGCAAAGATATACTTTGAACTGACATTTACTTTAGGTAATTGATAGTCTTCAGGTTTTTGAGCTACTAGAACTTCTTTATCGTTGTAATTGAGATTTTTTCCAAGTTTATAGCGAAGATTCGTACTAGTTTCTTTATCACCGATGACTTTTGAAGGATCGTTAACGAAAATCGTTCCGTGATCTGTAGTTAACAAAAGATTCATTCCAGAAGCGGCAGCTTTTTTTATCAGCTGAAGAAGATAACAATGCTCGAACCAATTCTTCGTAAGTGCACGATAAGTGATATCATCACGTATGATTTCAGCAATTAGTCGATTATCAGTCTTAGCATGTGATAAAATATCTACAAAATTATATACGATAGTAGTAAGGTTATTATCTGATAAATGTGAAAAATCATCGAGCAATTTTTTCTCCTGATCTGAAGAGAGCAACTTGAAATATTCCGCTTTCAAATCTCCTAAACCAAGTCTTTTGAGCTGCTCTTGAAGAAAAAAATCTTCATATTCATTCTTTTTTCCTTCTTCAGTGTCGTTAAGCCAATATTTTGGAAAACGTTTTTCTATCTCCAAAGGCATCATACCGGCGAAAAAGGAATTCCGTGCATACTGTGTAGCGGAGGGTAAAATACTGCAATAAAGATACTCTTGTTGTATGTTGTAATATTCTTTAAAAAGTGGCTGAATGACCTTCCATTGATCATAGCGCAAATTATCTATGAGGATTAAAAGCGTTCGTTGGTTCTTGCTCAAATGAGAACGGGCATATGTTTGAAAAACATTATGCGACATCACCTGATGTTCGTTAGCCTTCAGAAAATCAACGTAATTTTCCTTTATATACTTGAAAAACAAATGATTAGCCTCTCCTTTCTGTTGAAACAGAATCTCCTGTAGTTGAGGTTCTTTAATTTCTTCTAATTTTAACTCCCAGTATATTAGTTTTTTGTAAATATTCTTCCATTCATCCATACAGTGCGCTTGCATGATTTCTATGGAGATATTCCTAAATTCTTTTTGATAGTGACTTACAGTTTTTTCGGATATAATTTTAGAGGACTCTAAGATTTTTTTCAAGCTCAGGACAATCTGATTCGGATTTACAGGCTTAATCAGGTAATCGGTAATCTGACTGCCTATAGCTTCGTTCATAATATTTTCCTCTTCACTTTTGGTGATCATAACTACCGGAAGCATTGGACTGAGCTGATGTATTCTTTCAAGGGTTTCAAGACCATCTATTCCGGGCATATTTTCATCTAAAAGAATCGCTGCATAACTTTCTTTCTGGATTTTTTTTAAAGCATCTATTCCATTGTTGATCGTATCAACTTCATATCCTTTTTTTTTTAAAAATAAAACATTAGGTTTCAGTAAGTTGATCTCATCATCCACCCATAGAATTTTTGTTTGCATTTACTGACAACTTAATTTTTTCATGGTAAATTTAACAATTATTAATCGTTTATCAGTAAAAGTATAAAAAAATTGAAAAAAATTAACGACCCGATGTATGGTTTGATTTCTATCCGCAACCTGATGGTACAGAAATTGATAGATCATCCTTATTTTCAGCGCCTGAGATATATATCACAAACTGGTCTAGCGCATTTGGTATATCCTGGCGCGCAACATACCCGCTTTCACCATGCTTTAGGTGCGCTTAATTTAATGCAAAGAGCTGTAGAGACGCTTCGCATGAAAAAAATCTCTATAACCCATGAAGAAGAACAAGGAGTATATATAGCTATATTACTTCACGATATTGGTCATGGGCCTTTTTCTCATGTACTGGAAAAATCTATTGTCGTGGGTACTCATCATGAAGATTTGTCAAGAATTTTTATCCGCCATCTTAATAAGACGTTTAGCAGTGCACTGGATTTAGCGCAAGAAATGTTCGAAGGAAGATATCCAAAAAAATTCCTTTGTCAGCTGATTTCCAGTC
Organism: Bacteroidetes bacterium endosymbiont of Geopemphigus sp.; assembly: GCF_002904345.1. Lineage (GTDB taxonomy): Bacteria > Bacteroidota > Bacteroidia > Flavobacteriales > Blattabacteriaceae > GSPS2-BC2016. Next base: position 284,542 of record NZ_PEIH01000005.1, on the reverse strand, counting down.
AGTTGGACATGGATCGTATGGACTATCTTCAGCGTGATAGTTTCTATACAGGCGTAGCTGAGGGAGCCGTTAGTGCTGATCGCCTTATCAGCATGCTAAATGTTTCAGATAATGAATTAGTTTTTGAGATCAATGGACTGCCTTCAATAGAAAATTTTCTCATTTCACGCATGTTCATGTACTGGCAGGTGTATCTTCATAAAACTAGTTTAGGAGCTGAAAGATTGCTCATCCATATCTTCAGACGTGCTAAAGAGCGGATTATCTCAGGAGATTTAATCGAGGCATCGATATGTTTGATGCATTTTTTAAAAAAAGAACAACCTACTCGCATAACAAGTTTTGATGAAGATGATTTGAGATATTTTGTGATGTTAGATGATACGGATGTATGGCAGGCGATTAAACAATGGCAATATGCCTCGGATCGCACTCTTTCATTGATGTCTCAAATGCTGATAAATCGAAAACTCCTGAAAGTAAAAATTTCAGAAAGATCTTTTTCAAAAATATTTGTTGAAGAAAAGATATATCAAGTTGAAAAAATTCTGCAAGTTCCTCAGGGTAAATATTTTGTATATCAAGAAAAAATAGAAAATCTGGTCTATCATCCTAAAAAAAATCCTATAAAACTTTTGATGAAAAATGGAGATATTCGCGATATTTTGGACAAGTCATCATTTCTAAAAAACAAAAACATCTGTAATCCGATGAGCAAGTATTACCTTTGCTATTTGAAGGGATAAAAGGCCTCTTCCAAATAAAATTAATATTTTTAGGGCCATGAAATTTAATGCTGAGCAGATTGCGAGCTTTTTAGAAGGAGAAGTAATAGGAGATGCACATGTTGAAATAGATAAAATTGCTGAGATAGAAAAAGCTGAAAAAGGATGCATAGCTTTCTTATATAATCTTAAATATGCTTCTTGTGTTTATTCTTCTAAAGCATCTGTCATCGTGACTGATAAAAATTTCATTCCTGATAAAGGAACCGCTACTACCTTTATCAAAGTAAAAGAACCTTACAATGCATTTAAAGCTTTAATTGAGTGGTATCAAAAACATAACAAAGAGTCCAAAGTGGGCATTGAGCAACCCAGTTTTATTTCTTCCACAGCGAATCTGGGTGAAGAGGTCTATGTAGGCGCTTTTTCACACATAGGGGAACAAGTTACCTTGGAGAGGAAGGTAAAGATTTATCCTCAATGTTTTATAGGAGATAATGTACACATCGGTGTAGGTACGTTTATTTATCCTGGCGTGAAGATTTATCGCGATACTTTTATAGGAAAGAACTGCTTAATTCATGCAGGAAGTGTAATAGGCTCGGATGGATTTGGTTTTGTTCCGGCAGCTGATGGCTATCATAAAATTCCTCATATGGGAAATGTCGTGATTGAAGATAACGTAGAAGTCGGCGCTTGTTGTACTATAGATCGCGCTACTTTTAAAAATACGCGCATTTGCTCAGGGGTGAAACTTGACAATCAGATACAGATTGCTCACAATGTAGAGATCGGTCCGCACACAGCTATAGCAGCCCAAAGCGGTATTGCAGGATCTGCGAAAATTGGTAGAAATGTGATGATCGGCGGTCAGGTCGGTATTACAGGACATTTGGAAATTGCGGATGAAGTAAAAATAGCCGCTCAGAGCGGTATAGGGAAAAATCTAACTAAAGGAGCTGTGGTTCAAGGGTCTCCAGCGTTCTCGCTTGCAGAGTATAAAAAATCTTATATATACTTTCGAAGGCTCGCTGAATTGGCTAATCGTATAGCGATACTTGAAAAAAAGTTGAATCTTAAATAAAAATGCTTCAAAAACAAAAAACGCTGCTTAAAAAAGTTTATCTCACAGGATTCGGACTTCATACAGCTAAGGAAGTTCATATTAGCTTCAAGCCTGCACCGGAAAACACGGGTTTTGTCTTTGTGCGTATCGATCTTCCGGGAAGTCCTCAGGTCCCAGCTCATATAGACTTAGTTAAACATACCGATAGAAGCACAGCTATTGAAAAAGATGGCGTGAAAATACTTACTGTCGAGCATGTATTGGCGGCATTGACAGGGGCTGATCTAGACAACGTTATTATTGAAGTGGATAGTGAGGAGCTCCCTATTATGGACGGCTCAGCCCTGCCTTTTATAAATGTGCTTGAGCAAGCAGGTAGTCTGGATCAGCAAACAGAACGGGAATATTATGAACTTTCCGATATTATTTCATATACCGACACTAAAACTGGAAGTGAAATCACGGCGCTTCCCTCAAAAGGCTATGATCTATCAGTAATGGTTGATTTTGATACAGAGGTATTAGGTAGTCAGAATGCTATTCTTACAGACCTTCGCAATTTTAAAAAGGAGATCGCCTCGGCGCGTACTTTTTGTTTCTTTCATGAACTGGAAAGCCTTATTACATCTGGTTTGATCAAAGGAGGAGATCTGAATAATGCTATTGTATATGTAGATAAAAACCTGAAAGAAGAACAGATTCAAGGACTTCAAAAAATATTTCAAAGAAATGATTTACAGGTGCTTCCCAACGGTACGTTAAATAATGTACAATTGCACTCTGCTAATGAAGCGGCGAGACATAAGCTATTGGATGTGGTAGGCGATTTGGCTTTAATTGGAAAATATCTGAAAGCTAAGATTATCGCTTATAAACCTGGCCATCAGATCAACACACAATTTGCTAAAAAACTCTTTAAAAATATCCAAAAGAAAAATACCCCTCGATTTGATCTTAACAAGACTGTCTATGATATTAATAAAATTATGAAGCTTTTACCTCATAGACCTCCATTTTTATTAATTGATAGAATTATAGATCTCACGGAGAGATATGTTGTGGGTATAAAAAATATCACGATGAACGAGCCCTTTTTCGTCGGTCATTTTCCTGAAGAGCCTGTTTTTCCTGGAGTGCTTCAGGTAGAGGCCATGGCTCAAGCAGGTGGTATCTTCGTGCTCAGCCAAAAGGAAGATCCCAAGAATTATTCTACTTATTTTATGAAAATAGATAATGTCCGTTTTAAGCAAAAAGTGATTCCGGGAGATCTTATGATCCTTAAAATGGAATTGCTACAAAATATAAGAATGGGTATTGTGCGCATGCAAGGACATGGCTATGTGAATGAAAAAATAGTTGTAGAAGCCGAAGTAACAGCCCAAGTGGTAAGAACTAAAGTTTCACGAAGTTAAGTATGAGCTTATCGTTAATTCAGGTTGATCCGCAAGCGAAAATTGCTCCTGACGTTGTTATAGAGCCCTTCTCGGTCATCGCCAAAGATGTCCAAATAGATCAGGGAAGCCATATAGGGCCTAATGTTACTATAATGGAGGGTGCACGTATTGGAAAGAACGTCAGAATTTATCCTGGCGCCGTTATTTCTGCACCTCCTCAGGATTTAAAATATCGTGGAGAACATACATTTACCTATATAGGAGACGAAACGGTTGTTCGTGAGTGTGTTACCATTAACAGGGGAACGCATGCGCTTGGCTACACCCGTGTGGGAAAGAATTGTCTTATCATGGCCAGCTCACATGTGGCCCACGATTGTGTATTGGGTGATAATGTAATATTAGTCAATGGCGTAGCCTTGGCTGGTCATATAGAAGTAGGAGAATGGGCCATCATAGGAGGAATGTCTGCAATACATCAGTTTACTAAAATCGGTGTACATTCACTTATCGCTGGAGGGACATTGGTTCGTAAAGATGTTCCTCCTTTTGTAAAAGCCGGTCATATGCCCATATCCTATATAGGAATTAACTCCATAGGTTTACAGCGACGCGGGTTTACTACGCAAAATATCCAGGAAATACGAGATATCTATAGGACTCTATATCAAAAAAAACTCAATGTATCCCAAGCGCTTAAAGTCATAAAAAAGAAGTTTCCTAGGAATTATGGCTACGATGAGATTCTTCGTTTTATTCAAAATTCCGAAAGAGGAATTATGAGGGGGTATTCTAAAAAAGATCTTTCCGGTGAATTCTAATTCCATTTAAAAATTTATGGCATCTACTGCAGATATCAGAAAAGGCTTGTGCATTCGTTTTAACAATGATGTCTATAAAATTGTAGAATTTCTTCATGTAAAGCCAGGAAAAGGACCGGCTTTTGTAAGGACTAAGCTCAAGAGTTTAACCAATGGAAGGGTATTGGATAATACTTTTTCCGCTGGGCATAAAATAGAGGAAGTTCGTGTGGAATCGCATAATTATCAGTATCTTTATAAGGATGAAAGCGGCTTTCATTTTATGAACACACAAGATTATCATCAGGTCCAACTTCCTAAGGAATTCCTTTCCGGAGATCGATTCTTAAAAGAAGGCCTGGAAGTGACTATCAGCTTTCAGCAAGAAGATGAAACTCCCTTGAACCTTGGAATGCCAGCCAGCGTCATCCTAGAGGTGACTTATACCGAGCCTGGAATTAAGGGCGACACTGCTACTAACACTACTAAGCCAGCTACTTTGGAAACTGGAGCTGTGATACAAGTGCCGCTTTTTATCAACGCAGGTGAGCGCATTAAAGTAAATACTGAAGATGGCTCCTACATTGAAAGGGCGAAATAATATGAATTTTCCCCGAGATTACAGCTTACAACAATTAGCAAAACTTATAAAAGCCAGAAGTTGGAAAGGTCCTGAAAATCTACGCATAAGCGGTATTAATGAAATTCACAGAATAAAAAAAGGACAGCTTTTATTTGTGGATCATCCTAAATATTATGATAAAGCTTTACAATCTGAGGCAAGTGCTTTAATTATTGATAAAGAAATAGAATTTCCCCCAGAAAAAGGAATGATTCTCTCAGAAAATCCTTTTCGTGATTTTGATCGCCTTATCCGTCATTTTTTTCCTTTCCAAAAAGCCACTGAATACGTTTCGAAAAAAGCTACTATTGGAAAGAATACCTATATAGGTCCTGGAGTTTTTTTAGGAAATCATGTAATCATTGGACAAGATTGCCATATACATCCGAACGTGACGATTCATCCGCATACGGTGATCGGTGATGAGGTTATCATACAGTCTGGAACTGTCCTTGGAAGCGATGCTTTCTATTATCAAAAACATGAGGGATCATTTATTAAACTCCATTCAGGAGGAGTTTTGCACATTAAAGATAGAGTGGAGATTGGTTCATGTTGTACCATAGATCGTGGTATAACGGATGAAACCCTTATAGATGAAGGTAGTAAACTTGATAATTTGATACAAATTGGACATGACACACGAATTGGAAAAAATTGCTTAATCGCATCCCATACCGGAATAGCAGGTTGTTGTACACTTGAAGATCAGGTAATTCTTTGGGGACAAGTGGGTATCTCCAGTGGCCTTTTTATCGGTAAAGGAGCGGTAGTTTTAGCTCAGTCCGGCGTGAGTAAAAATCTTGAGGGTAATAAAACCTATTTTGGCTACCCCGCACAAGAGGTTAAAGTTGCTTACAGATCATTGGCCACTTTAAGAGAGCTTTCTAAAAATAGCTTTCTTGGATTTCCTGCTAAAAAATTGCATCAAAATAATGAACTATGAGTATACTTGTCGACAAAAATTCACGTGTCCTTATCCAGGGGATTACTGGAAAGGAAGGTACTTTTCATGCCCGGCAGATGATTGAGTATGGTACTCCGATTGTAGGGGGAGTCACTCCAGCTAAAGGAGGTCAAGATTATCTCGAGAGACCTGTTTTTGATACGGTTGTTCAGGCTGTAGAAGCTACCGATGCTAATGTGAGCATCATTTTCGTCCCTCCTGCCTTTGCTGCTGATGCTATCATGGAAGCCGCTGACGCGCAAATAGCTTTGATTGTGTGTATCACAGAAGGCATACCTCTGGCCGATATGATTAGGGTAAAGCAATATCTTAAAAATCGCAATTCTCGGCTTATTGGGCCTAATTGTCCTGGAATTATTACCCCAGAAGAAGCTAAAATAGGAATCATGCCAGGTTTTATATTTAAAAAAGGTCGGATAGGTATCGTATCCAAGTCAGGAACGCTTACTTATGAGGCGGCTGATCAGGTAGTCAAAGCCGGTTATGGCATCTCTACGGCCATCGGCATAGGAGGAGACCCCGTTATCGGTACCAGCACCCAGAAGGCAGTTGCTCTTTTTATGAAAGATCCTGAAACAGAAGCTATTATAATGATAGGTGAAATAGGAGGAATGCTCGAAACGCAGGCGGCACGTTGGATTTATGAAACAGGTAATAAAAAACCTGTGATTGGTTTTATCGCCGGGAAAACCGCGCCTAAAGGGCGCACTATGGGACATGCCGGCGCTATAGTAGGTGGAAAAGATGACACGGCTGAGGCCAAAATGAAAATCATGCAAGATTGCGGTTTATACGTGGTAGCTTCTCCAGCTGAAATCGGAATGACTTTAGCAAAAGTCTTACCTTAGCCAAGGTTTCCGTGCTTTTTTTTATCACGCTGTGATCAACCAGCGAACGTAATCTATGCTTTTGATGAGCGAGTATATCTGTATCTATGGAGCGAGAGGAGAGCACAATCTAAAAAATATTGAGCTTTACATTCCGCGTAATCAACTGGTAGTGATCACAGGATTAAGTGGAAGCAGCAAATCTTCTTTAACTTTCGATACGATTTACGCTGATGGGCAGCCTCATTATTTAGAAACCTTATTAGCTTACGCCCGGAAATTTCTTGGAGGGCTTGAGCGTCCAAACGTTGATAAAATTGAAGGTCTTTCCCCTGTGATAGCTATAGAGCAAAAAAACCGTTTCAAAAAATCCGCGTTCCACTTTAGGGACTATTACCGAAGTTTACGATTTTTTAAGACTTCTTTACGCGCGCACAGCCGATGCCTATTCTTACACTACGGGAGAAAAAATGGTCGCATATACTGAAGAACAGATTCAAAAATTATCACTAAAAGATTATAAGTCTTGTAAAATAAGCCTTCTGGCTCCACTGGTAAGTGCCCGAAGAGGGCATTATCGCGAGCTTTTTGAAAATGTCAGAAAAAAAGGTTTTTTAAAAGTACGCATCGATGGTATTATAAGTGAGCTAAGCCAAGGCGTGCAGCTCGATAGACACAAGCTTCATGATGTGGAGCTCGTCATCGACCGACTTGAAATCTCTAATTCCAGCCGGCAGAATAGTCGCCTTACAAAGAGTATTTCCACAGCAATGCACCATGGACAGGGTGCGCTGATGGTACTCGAACATGGTGAAAATAAAGAGATCCGTCATTTCAGCAAGCAACTGATGTGTTGTCCGAGTACAGGAATTTCTTACCCTTTGCCTGAGCCTAATAATTTTTCGTTCAATTCTCCTAAAGGCGCTTGCCCGCGCGTTGTAAAGGTTTAGTGGCAATACAACAAGCTAGTTTAATAAAAATTATTCCCGATGAGGGAGTATCGCTACAAGAAGGAGGTTTAGTGCCTATAGGACCTTATTCAAAAAAATTTGTTTTTCAACAACTCGAAGGTATTGCCGGAAAATTCAATTTTAGCTTAGAAGCTCCTATTAAAAATATTCTTGAAAAAGCTTTGCAAGCCATTCTCTATGGATTTGATGAAAATTTTTCCCTTGAGTTAGAATTTGCCCGTGTAAAACGCTCTTATCACATTTGTTTTGAGGGAGTAGTGTCTTATGTGGAGAGACTCAGTCAAGAGGAATCATCTGTGACCTCGGCAGCTTTTAAAAATTATGTAGAACAAAAAACCTGTCCTGTATGTAAAGGAGCTCGCCTGAAAGAAGAATCGTTATTATTCAAAATAGCCGGAAAGAATATCGCAGATCTAACCCAACTACAAATCGATGAACTAAAACGCTGGATAGCTCAACTTCCTGAATACCTATCCGATCGAAAATGTCTCATTGCTCATGATATTGTAAAAGAGATACAAGCGCGCATCAGATTTTTGTGCGATATAGGTCTGGGCTATTTAAGTCTCAATCGGAGCTCAAAAACACTCTCCGGCGGGCGAGGGTCAACCTGTTCGTTTAGCTACACAAATAGGTTCTCAGCTGGTAAATGTTCTTTATATTTTGGATGAACCCATCATAGGATTGCATCAGCAAGATAATCGGCGTTTGATTCGCTCCCTGAAGGAACCTACGGTTGTAGGTAATTCTACTATTGTGGTAGAACATGATCGTGAGATGATAGAGGAAGCTCATTATGTTATCGATATGGGACCAGGGGCCGGAAAAAAAGGAGGGAACGTCTGTTTTAGTGGTACGCCCGATGAGCTTTTGCAAGCAGATACACTTACATTTTATTACCTTCGAAGAGAAAAGGATCTTGTTTTTACTACTAAACCCAGGAAAGGAAATGGTCATTGTGTTCTTCTAAAAGGGGCTAGCGGGCATAATTTAAAAAAAGTCGATATATATCCTTGCCTTTAGGACTTATGATTTGTGTAACACGGGTTTCAAGGAGTAGCAAATCTTCTATGATTAATGAAACGCTTTTTAAAGCGCTTCGTCGTCATTTTTATAGATCAATTCAGGATCCTTTACCTTATGAACGATTAGAGGGTATTGAATATATAGATAAAGTGATCGATATCGATCAATCACTTATAGGACGTATCCCTCGTTCCAATCCAGCAACTTATACAGGAATGTTTTCGGATATCAGGAAAGTGTTTTCACAACTTTCCGAAGAAAAGATAAGAGGTTATAAATCACGACGTTTTTCCTTCAATGTTCAAGGTGGTCGTTGTGAGCATTATATGGGAGCAGGTTTGCGTACGATAGAGATGAATTTTATTCCCGATATTTATATACATTGTGAAAAATGTCAAGGAAAACGCTTTAATAAAGAAACCCTGGAGGTGCATTATAAGGGAAAATCTATCAGCGATGTATTAAATATGACCGTAGATGAGGCTTCAGTTTTCTTTAAATCCATTCATAGGGTTTACTCCAAGCTGAAAACCTTGCAGGACGTAGATCTAGGTTATATAGGCCTGGGGCAGACCTCTACTACATTATCTGGTGGCGAAGCCCAACGTCTAAAAATAGCCAGCGAGCTCAGCCGCAAACAAACCGGAAATACCCTCTATATTCTTGATGAACCTACCACGGGTTTGCATTTTGATGATATACGCATTTTATCAGAGTTGCTCAATCGCCTAGTAGATTTTGGCAACACGGTACTTATTATAGAACACAATTTAGATATGATCAAAACTTCGGATCATATCATAGATTTAGGACCTGAGGGCGGGGAAAAAGGTGGAAAAATTCTTTCGAAAGGCAGTCCTCGACAACTCATGGAAGATTCAAAAAGCGCTACAGGGCGATTCTTAAAAAAAGAATGGGAGGCTCTAAAACATGGACCGATTTAGAAATAAAATTTATTTCATAAAATCTCATGGTTTCTTTATTGCTCTTACTCTCAATTATTATCGGTCTGATACTCGCGTATCAGATCAAAGCTCGTCGCTTTAGTGCTGATGGTTTACTGAGTTTTAGCAGCGTTTATCTACTCGGTACGGTTTTTAATCATCTCTTTCCCGAGGTATACGGCAAAGAAGATCAGGGAGGCGTAGGATTTTTTGTCCTTAGCGGTATCCTGGTTCAAGTATTGCTCGAAACCATTACCAAAGGTATAGAGCATGGTCATATCCATTCTAAAGGAAGAAGTCCTTTTCCTTATGGCATATTTCTGGGGCTTTTCGCACATTCATTGCTTGAAGCCATGGCTATTCATCAAGATCACCACGGTTTACTTTACGCTATTCTGATTCACAAAATTCCTGTGGCAGCTATTCTGTATTTTTTTCTGACAGATGCCCTCGAAAGCAAAAAAAGAGTCCTGTTTTGGATGGGGATTTTTGCGCTTTCTGCTCCTTTGGGAATATGGATAGGTGAGCTTCCGTTGCTTAGCCGATACGAAACCTATGTTAATGCTTTTGTTGCAGGTATTTTCATCCATATCGCCACGGTCATTTGGTTTGAAAGCTCCAGTGGTCATAAAATAAACTCAGCTAAATTGCTGCTTTTTTTTCTTGGCATAGCTTTATCGTATATATTTTCATAAATGTTAATCTTAGCGTTTTTAATTTCTTCAAAAAAAAACTTAACTTCGAGAGTGTTAACGTTTACTTCAATACAATATCTATGTCTATGGTTTCACTAGTTGGAAGAAAAGCGCCTGACTTTAAAGCAAGTGCCGTAATAGAAGGTCATAAAGTCGTCCGCGACTTTGCTCTGGAGCAATTTAAAGGCAAAAAATATGTGCTGCTGTTTTTCTATCCGAAAGATTTTACTTTTGTCTGTCCTACAGAATTACATGCTTTTCAGGAAGGGCTAAAAGATTTTGAATCTAGAAATGTACAACTCATCGCTGCCTCTACCGATACAGAACAATCACACTGGGGATGGCTTCAGGTTCCTAAAGATAAAGGAGGGATTAAAGGTGTTACTTATCCTCTCATAGCCGATACAAATAAGACTATCTCTCATGACTACGGTGTGCTGGCCGGGGAGTGGTTTTACAACGAATCTGATCAGCTCGAGGCCCATGGGGAACTTATAGCTTACAGAGGTTTATTTTTAATCGATAAAGGAGGTGTGGTACGCCATCAGTTGATTAATGATTTACCTTTGGGTAGAAGCGTAGAGGAAGCTCTTCGTGTGGTGGATGCCTTGCAGTATTTTGAAACCCACGGAGAAGTATGTCCGGCCAACTGGCAAAAAGGAAAAAAGGGAATGAAAGCTGACCATAGCGGTGTAGCTGATTATCTGGCTAATCACTAATTATATAAGTTATTTTGCTTGTAAAGACACCCTTAATAAGGGCGTCTTTTACGCATTTATTGGTTTATAGAAAATGCGTTAAATTTGCCCTATGCAACAATTCATTACCTCTGTAAGTCGGGTCGCTTTTTATACGCTGGGCTGTAAGCTTAATTTTTCTGAGACCTCAACGATCTCAAGGCAATTTTCAGATCAACATTATTCTTGTGTCGACTTTAAAGAAAAAGCAGATATTTATGTGATTAATACCTGCTCGGTAACAGAAAGTGCTGATAAAGAGTTCAGACGCGTTGTACGATCGGCTTTAAAAAATAACCCGAAGGCTTTTATTATCGCTACCGGCTGTTACGCCCAGCTCAAGCCTGAAGAGATTGCCCTTACTGAGGGTGTGGATCTAGTATTAGGCGCAGCTGAAAAATTCAAAATCACCGATTATCTCTCGGATCTTTCTAAAAAGACCGTAGGAGAGGTTCACTCTTGTGAGATAAAGGCAGTTGATTTTTATGTAGGTTCGTATTCAATAGGAGATCGTACGCGTTCCTTTCTTAAGGTTCAGGATGGCTGTGATTATAAATGTAGTTACTGTACTATACCTCTGGCGCGTGGTGTTTCGCGTTCGTCTACCTTAGAAAAGGTTCTCGAAAATGCTCGTGAAATTGCCCGTACCGGAGTTAAAGAAATCGTTCTCACCGGAATTAATGTAGGAGATTATGGCAAAGGAGAATTTGGCAATAAAAAGCATGAGCATACTTTTTTAGAACTTATTAAAGCTTTGGATGTCATAGAAGAAATCGAGCGCTTTCGCATTTCTTCTATAGAACCCAACCTGCTCAGCGATCAGATCATAGAATTTGTGACCTCTAGCAAAAGATTTGTACCCCATTTTCATATTCCCTTACAATCGGGAAGTAATGATATCCTTCGAAAAATGCGTCGTCGCTATATGCGTGAGTTGTATGCTGAAAAAGTGAATAAAATCAAGGCTTTTATGCCGCAGGCCTGTATTGGAGTAGATGTTATCGTAGGTTTTCCCGGTGAGAGTGATGAACATTTCATGGAAACTTTTCACTTTTTAAGTGAGCTTGAAATTTCTTATTTGCATGTATTTACTTATTCCGATCGCGCAGATACCGAAGCAATTCGCATGGAAGGAGAAGTACTGAAAGCCATCAGATACAAGCGTAATAAAGCGCTTCGCGGGTTATCGGTTAGAAAGCGACGTCAGTTTTATGAAAATCAAATAGGAAGCATGCGCAAGGTACTTTTTGAACAAGAAAATAAAGGGGGTTTTCTATATGGCTATACTGAAAATTACATTAAGGTAAAGGCCCCCTGGGAAGGGATAAAATCTAATAGTGTGCAAGAGGTTCGTTTAAAAAAATTAAGCTCTGATGGAGTGATGCTGGCCGATATCATGGAAATTACTAAAAAATCTTTTGAGCGATCCATCGGTAAATTGACTCTCTAAAATAACCGGAAGGATATGCAATTATTGCCAATAATAACCATGGGAAATAAAGTTTTTTAAAGATTCTGATCACCGTTCATGGCCGTCTTTTATTTAAAAAAACCGACACCGATAAAGAAGGCAAAGTTCTTTTAAAGGGCTTGCTTTGCGATAATCATAAAGAGACATGATCTTATCCGAGTCGACCAGAGAAGATAATACGTCTTAACAAATGTTATTAAAGTCATTCAGGTCGGAAGCTCGACACACAAGACATGGAACGTGTCTTATCTTTACTGGATCTTAAGGTACTCTCAAGTCAGAGTGCGCTTATAGTGTCAGATAACCTGCCGCACTTAAAGAGAAGCACCCTAAGGGACTTTTTTCTTAAGATACTGCAAGGGGCCGAGGACTTATTCAAAGAAGCCTCGTTTATAGCTCTAACTAGACTTACTATCTTAAAAAGTGGACTTTTGAGTTCTTCTCAGCCGACAGCCCAACAAAGCTCAGAGAGGCAACGAGATTTATTGTTCATCAACGAGGCGAATAACTCATCCTATGAAGCCTTTCGTCAGCTATCGATAAGGACATCAAAAGAGATCTTTATCGACTATTTACACCCCACTTGCGAGTTCTGGACCCATACCGAGCTTCTAAGAAGAAAGCAGGTAGAAAGCGGGATTTGAAGCGAAGGCTGAGCTATACAAGGGTAAGTATATCTCTCTTCAATCCAGTGAATTGATCGCCTTGGAAAGATATTTAGCGCGAGAACGGCTCTGGGATAAAAATAGAGTGATAAGATTCTTCATTTAAGTCAGCGAGCGAAGCACGCAACGAGGCATTCGCGAGGAAATATTAAATAATATAAATAATAATTATAACTTAAATAATAAAATCCCCTTTCCTCCTTTTTTTCAAAAAAAATTGAAGTTTTTTCAGAGCGACCCGCTCGGTTTCTATGCTCAGTGGAAGAAGAAAAAGAAATCGTTGAGCATTGCGTTTTGCTCGGAGCGTTTCGCTAAGACTTGAGAGGATAGGCAAGCTCATCATCACTACAGCTAAAGCTCACCGGATTAAAAACCACAAGAATCTTAGCTCCTATAATCAAGAAGAGCTCAATGGATATGTAAAGACGCAAAGAGCCTCTTCTGATCCTATGGAAAGAAACTCAACGTACAAGAAATAAGATGAATGTCCCCGGTCCGTAAGGTAAATTACAACCTCAGCCGCTGAGGATCTTTATAAACTCTTTATCAAGAGCTTTGTAGTTAGCTCATAAAAAGCCCTTCGTAAAGGGTCGAGAAGCTATGGAGAATCTGCTTATAGTGGTTGGGGGGGGGAGGGTACGGGATAGGAAAGAGCACCGTGATGCGTGTTTTTAGCCAACTTCTTCCTCCTTCCCATAGCTTCGATTTTTTACTCGGCGAATGAAGTAGTCGAGTGCTACAAGGCCATACAAACCCCTGAAGATAAGAAGTTTTTCTCTAACATGACAGGGGACTTCAGGCACTTTGACGATGTTAAAAGTGAAAGAGAGACTGACAACTACAGCAAGACTAACCTCTTTAAGGGCATCCTAGAGGAGAGATACGCCAAGTGATAAGAAAAAACCATTATGTCAGATGCAACTCTACTCAGAAAAAAGCCAAGGGGATCTGCAAGCGGCCCTTGAGTAGTTTGGATCCCGCTACGGATCGAGAGTGTACGATAGGTTATTTGAGATATTTAATGTATTATATTTAAGGGAAAGAGCTTCAGAAGATGAGCAGCACCTATACTCGGCTTAAAGAGTACGTTCGTGCTTTGTCGGATTATATCGCCTTAGAGCCCCGTGGAAATAGAAGAGATAAGCTCTTTGAGAGGCGAGTTTTTGAGAATGAGCGCACTCTTTGTGAAAAGATGGAAAACAAACAAGAGATCCATTGGGAAACTCAAAAGTATCAAAGCAAATTCAATTAAATAGGCTCTTATTTAAGTTTAAATAAAAGTCCCTTTCTTAACAAACCTTATAAGCGCTGAGAGCTTGTCTTTACACCTAAGAAAACAAGTAGATCTGATACTTAAGGCTAAAGGAGGTATCAAAGCTAAAGCATCAAATGGATTTAATCTGCTTCATCTTATCAAAAAGGATGCGGATGTGAATGCTAAAAATAACTATGGCCATAATCCTCTGCACTGGGCAGCTTCCATCGGAAAAGAACAAACGGAAAAGAACAAACGGTAAATATTTTTATAAAGGAAAGAGTTTATAGAGCTTCTTATAACTGTGGGCGCGCAGCTCCAAGGCCAAGGACCAGAGAAGTTCGTTTCATATGGAAGCTTGCAATGACAAAATACATCCTCCTGTTTTCTTTACGTATCGGTGGTATATATAAAACCCATTGACAAACACAATGAACACACTAGGGAAAGAAATAGAATTGATACTTCATTGAAAAAGATAGGTCAACGCTAAATCAGGAAAGCTTTTCAATAGAAGTGTTGATCAAATCCTTCTGAGTAGCTTGGGCTAGATTTCTTACACATTGCTTCTTCTTATCTCTGGGATTAACTATAAGAACTACTATTGACAATAGCGTTTGAAAAATCTTAAAATAAATGGGAGAGAGGTTTTGTTTGCCAAGCGCAAGAAAATAGATGTCCGCCATATTGTGTTAGCATTTGAACAGAAAATAGGCATATAATTACACGTTATGTTATAATACAAGATAATTTGTTATTACACTTATTTTAATAATGTTAACTAACGAAGAAGTGTAAGATGGGGTAATATAAATTTTACTTCTCGAAGAAATACTCCATGACTTTAAGAAGCTAAAGTATGAACAAAACAAAGCGCTGATTAAGAAGTTCACTTGAAAATGCTCATTCCGGGGTAATTCGAATGTTGTTGGAGGATTTAAAAGATAAATCGATTGCATCACAAATCAAATACCGATTTTCTTTTGATAAAAAACTGATCTTTAAGTTTTATAAATAAAGCGAGTAAAAGATATAGAAAGAAGCTGAGTCCAAAGCTTACAAATAAAGTGTAAATAAAAAATAAACGTATTCTGCTTACTCTAATTCCAAATTTTTCCGCCACTCTTGTGCACACGTTAAATCCGTTTTGACTCATATAATCTTTTATAAGTTCAATCATAAATAGGGTCTATAAGTGGCAAAACTATCGATTTTTCTTATTGATCTCTTTTTTTTCTTGCTGAGTTTGACAATCCAGACATACAACATAGGTACAAAGAAGGTATCCAAAACCGTAGCTACGGTCATTCCTCTAAAACGAATTCGTTTATAAGCTCTCAGGATAAAAATCAGCTAACATCTCATGTTTGCTCGCCATGGTAGTTAAAATAATTTGACCTGAGGTTTTTATAGCGTTATGCGTCCATCTGGGATTGCTCAAGATGATCTTTTGAAACTTACCATTGAACCATAACCTGTTCATAAGAAGCTTTATATCGGTTTTTGTCAATATCATACAGGACTTGTCCTTTACTGACATAACTTTCTTCTTTAAAAAGAATTCCCTCTAAAACTCCGTTGATATCGGTACGCAAATCGATTTGCTTTCCTGATACTATACAGGGGAGAAAAGTGTATTCTAAAGGCAATTGAGAGTAAGCCACGGTAGTACCTCCACTGCCACGGAGTGTGGACAGTATTTTCGGGACCTTTTTGACAAGAGGTCAGTAAAAAGATTAAGAAAATAAAAAAAAGGTTTACCTTTTTGATTAAAATTTCATAAAGCGCGTTGATATAGGCGGTTTCTGCTTCTTTCAGAGATGTTTGCGCGCTCAGCACCTCTATGCTCGGGCGAATGCCGTTTTTATACTGGTATTTTAAATTTTCGTAATTAATCTGCACCAGTTTCCGGTCGTTTTTCTACGTTTTAGGTTATCAAGGGCATTTTGAAAGGCTTGTTGTGTTTGATTCAACTCATAGTGCATACTATTTTGAAGATGATCCATAATATTTTTCGCGATTTCTTCCTGAATTTTTTCTTGCCAGAGTTGATGTGTTTTTTTTAAAACCTGAAAAAACAGGGATAGTAATTTTTACTCCTACTAAAGAACTAGGATGATAACCTATAAAAAATAGCCTGTCAATTTTCCCCTTGTAAAGGGGCTCTGTAACTGCTAAAACAGATAGGGTAACCCGGTCTTTATAAAAATCATCAGCCGGAGAGCAGATAAAAGCGTCTCTTTAAATGTTTCTTCTGTAAAAGAAAACACCCGAGGTTTTCAGGGATTTTTTAGAGGCATACCCTTTTGAAATTCCAAAAGATGCTCTTGGGTTTTGACAGTTCTCAGGGTGTTGTTTTTTTTCTGTAAGCGCGTTGTTGAGCAGTACCTGCCATCCGACTTACGTCTACTTTTTGAGCTAGACCTATATTGTAACTGAGTATCGCTTAATGACTTTCTAAGTCGTTTGATATTGATATCTAAGAGCTCAAGTTATTTTTGAGTTATAAAAGTATACCGTAATAACCTTTTGTGACGGAAGTCACGACATCAATTTCAAAGCCTCTGGTATTGTGTCGAGAGAGTTCTTGGTGAAGCTCGGAAAGAAACACGTTTTCTTGATAAGCGGCATTATATACCATTTAGGCCTCCTCTAGTTAGGGTGTAAGCTAATGTTTAGTGCCCTAGGCCTGTGCCCATGCGGATGATTTCGTTTCCGATGACAGCAAATGGAAATTTCAAAATTTTATTGATAGTTAACGCGCTGCCCGATATTTGAGGAGAACGCAGGCTGCACAATTCTTTAAGGCGTTTTTTTTCCATATTCTCACTGAGTTTTCCATTGCGGATCTAGCTATGATGCTTCGGCGCATAAGTAATACAGGATTTAAATCATAAGACATTTCTTGGCTATGGGAATTTAAGAAGGAAGCCGTGGTAAAAAATATGCCAGTAAGTTTCTAATCAAAACATTCAAATGTTAACAGAAAAATTTTCAGTAAGAGAAATTAAATATGTTACTATAGGTAAATAAATTTCTTACAATCAAATTTATAAATAAACTAAACATTTAAATAAATATTATGATTGTCTTTTTTCAAGCATAGGTACAAAATTTGCTTTTCCCAGTGAAATTACCTTTGAGCATTCTTCATCTTCTCGCAGGATCATTTTCATTTGTTGCTCTTTATCCCTTTTTCCGACAGGAATGATCATAAGGCCTCCTATTTTAAGTTGCTCTTTCAAATCTCTGGGTATGAAAGGGGCCGCTGCTGTGACGATGATCTTATCGAAAGGAGCAAAAGCGGGAAGTCCTTTAAAGCCATCTCCAAAACTCTGATATTTAGGGTAATAAGAAAGTTTTTTGAGCAATTGTTTTGATCGGTCAAAAAGCTCTTTTTGTCGCTCTATAGTATATACTTTAGAGCCCAATTCCAGCAAGACCGCGGTTTGATAGCCTGAACCCGTGCCGATTTCCAGAATCTTTTCTTCTTCTTTCGGGTAAATCAGCTGTGTCTGAAGCGCTACTGTGTAGGGATTGGATAAAGTTTGCTCAGCTGCGATAGGAACTGCCTTTAAAACATAGGCATGGTTTTCCAGTGCTGAATCTATAAAGAGATGTCTAGGAACTCGTGATATAGCTCCGAGCACTTTTTCATTATGAATGCCCTGGGTACGCAAAAACTTAACCATTTGCATTCTCTTTCCCAGGTATTTAAAAGAATCAAGCACCTCTGATGGGATTTTTAGATATTTTCGGATATTTGACCCTGCGAATATAATCATTCCAAATGCTAAAAATAGGAGTATTGGGTGCAGGTCATTTGGGTAAAATTCACCTGAAACTTCTTCACTCTTCTTCCCGATATGAACTTATGGGGTTTTATGATCCGCTCTCTGATGAAATGGCCCCACTTGCTGAGGAGTTTCAATGCAAAATTTATGAATCTCCCCAGGAGCTCATAGATGCGGTGGATGTGGTAGATATTGTCACGCCAACGGAATTTCATTACAATTCCGCTCTGCAGGCCCTTTCCAATGGCAAGCATTTTTTCATCGAGAAACCCCTGGTTAGCGCTCTTGAGCAAGCTCAGGAGCTTTTGAGTCTTTCTGAGAGTAAAGGAATTCTGGCCCAAGTAGGACATGTGGAGCGTTTTAACCCTGCTTTTCTTGCCGTTAAGGAAGCTATTACAGCGCCTATGTTTATCGAATCGCATCGTCTGGCGGAGTTTAACCCAAGGGGCCTGGATGTGCCTGTGATTTCGGATTTAATGATCCATGATCTTGACATCATTTTAAGCCTGGTTTCCTCTGAAATCTCTCATATCAGCGCAAGTGGCGTGGCGGTGATCAGCAATACACCTGATATTGCTAGCGTGCGTATTAATTTTCAAAACGATTGTGTGGCTAATTTAACGACTAGTCGTATTTCGATGAAGAATATGCGCAAATCTCGATTTTTTCAAAAAGATACTTATATATCTATAGATTTCTTAAAAAAGTCCGCTGAAATTATTCGTATTAGTAATGCGCCCGAGCAATCCAGGGCTATTGTCCTTAAAAATTCTGAAGGAGAGGAAAAGCAAATATCCTTTGAATTTCCTTATATTCAAGACAGTAATGCTATTTTATCAGAATTGGAGGCTTTTGCCGAGGCCATTGAAAATAAAAAACCTATTGAAGTTTCCTTAAGTGATGGAAAACGAGCCTTAGAAGTAGCCCTTAAAATCGAATCTTCTATTCGCGATCAAAATAATCGATGCCATTTGTAAGAAATAAGGCAATCCATCCCTTGCATGGATTCTACATAATTTTTTGAAAATTATCAAAATATTTATACATTTGCACACCATTATCGCTAGTTCGGATTCTCTATATTTTTTATTACGGAAATTGATGTATAGTGCCGGTGTAGCTCAGTTGGCTTAGAGCACGTGATTTGTAATCTCGGGGTCGGGGGTTCGAATCCCTTCACCGGCTCATTATGCTTAAATTATGGGGAGATACTCAAGCGGCCAACGAGGGCAGACTGTAAATCTGTTGGTATCACCTTCGCAGGTTCGAATCCTGCTCTCCCCACGTTTTTTACTCTAAAGTATAAAAAATAAAAAGGAATCTAGTTTTGCGGGAGTAGCTCAGTTGGTAGAGCATCAGCCTTCCAAGCTGAATGTCGCGGGTTCGAGCCCCGTCTCCCGCTCTCACAAGCATAGAGTCTCGCCGATGTAGCTCAGGGGTAGAGCGCTTCCTTGGTAAGGAAGAGGTCACGGGTTCAATTCCCGTCATTGGCTCAAAGAGGCGTAACTAAAGGGTAACTAAATTTAATAGAAATCAATTATCGATCATGGCAAAAGAGACATTTAAACGCGATAAGCCCCATTTGAATATCGGTACTATTGGCCACGTAGACCATGGTAAAACTACTTTAACAGCCGCTATTACTTCAGTACTGGCTGGTCAGGGTTTGGCCGAGAAAAAGGACTTTTCCGCCATTGACAATGCCCCTGAGGAAAAAGAGCGTGGTATTACCATTAACACTTCTCATGTAGAGTACCAGACGACCAATCGCCACTATGCGCATGTAGACTGTCCGGGTCACGCTGATTATGTAAAAAATATGGTAACCGGCGCTGCTCAGATGGATGGCGCCATTCTTGTGGTAGCCGCCACAGACGGTCCTATGCCACAAACTCGAGAGCATATACTTTTAGCCAGACAAGTAGGTGTACCACAGCTTGTGGTTTTTATGAATAAGGTAGATGCTGTAGATGATCCGGAACTTCTTGAGCTGGTAGAGCTCGAGCTTCGCGAGTTGCTTTCAAAATATGATTTTGACGGCGATAACACACCCATTATTCAGGGTTCTGCTTTGGGGGCTCTTAACGGAGAAACTAAATCGGTGGAAAAAGTTAATGAATTGATGGCTGCTGTAGATAATTATATCCCTGAGCCTGACCGGGCTATAGATAAGCCTTTCTTGATGCCCGTGGAGGATGTATTTACCATTACAGGTCGTGGTACTGTAGCTACTGGCCGTATTGAAACCGGTGTTATTAACTCAGGAGATGCTGTGGAGATCGTTGGTATGGGCGAGAAGAAACTTACCTCTACCGTTACTGGTGTGGAGATGTTCAGGAAAATTCTCGACAGGGGGCAAGCTGGCGATAATGTTGGTTTACTATTACGTGGTATTGAGAAAACAGATATCCGTCGCGGAATGGTTATTGGTAAGCCTGGTTTTGTGAAGCCGCATAAAAAATTTAAAGCCGAGGTATATATTCTCTCTAAAGAAGAGGGTGGACGTCATACGCCTTTTCACAACAAATATCGTCCTCAATTCTATCTCCGAACTACAGATGTTACCGGGGAGATTTATCTTGCCGATGGGGTAGAGATGGTGATGCCTGGTGATAATATCTCAGTGACGGTGGATTTAATCCAGCCTGTAGCTATGGATAAAGGATTGCGTTTTGCTATCCGTGAGGGAGGGAGAACTGTCGGAGCTGGACAGGTTACAGAAATCCTGGATTAAGTTTAGGTTTTTTTCGTGAAAAAATATATGCAAATCAAGGGCCTGTTCCATAAAAAAAGTATGTTTTAATAATGAAAAAAAACGGGCGTAGCTCAGTTGGTAGAGCATCGGTCTCCAAAACCGAGGGTCGTGAGTTCGAGTCTTACCGCCCGTGCAAAAAGCTAGGTATTAATGGATAAAACTAATTTTTTATCAGGGTTGTATAATGAATTTGCTCGAAATATCACCTGGCCAAAATGGAGTGATTTACAGTCCTCTACTATGGTAGTCGCTCTATCTACTCTTATACTGGCTGTTATTTTATATGGCATAGATGAGATTTTTATATGGTTTCTTCAAAAAATTTTTTCCATTCGCTTTTGATTCTTCTATTTTTAAATAAACGATGAACGTATTGGAAAAGAAATGGTATGTCATTAAAACTGTCAGTGGTAATGAGAATAAAGTCAAAGCTTATATAGAAAAAGAAATTCGACATTTGGGTTTTGAGCAGAATATAGGTCAGATTCTCGTTCCTCTAGAAAAAGTGATACAAATACGTAACGGGAAGAAAATACATAGAGAGAAAGTATACTATCCAGGTTATGTAATGTTGGAGGCCTTTTTAGAAGGTGAAATTATCCATGTAGTAAAGAATATTCCTGGTGTGATCAATTTTTTGAGAGAACAAAAAGGCGGTCGGCCTGTACCTATGAGGAAATCAGAAATTAGCAAGATGCTCGGGAAGGTCGATGAGCTCTCCGAAACCGATGCTGGTTTAAGCATTCCTTTTACTGTAGGCGAGAAAGTAAAAGTTACCGATGGACCATTTAGCGGCTTTGACGGTACGGTAGAGAAAATTAATGAAGAAAAAAGAAAAATCTCTCTAACGGTTTTAATCTTTGGAAGAAAAACTCCTTTGGATCTGAATTTTGTTCAAATAGAGAGAATCGCATAGCTGATTCCACAGACATTTTATAATTTTAAACTGATTCGATGGCAAAAAAAATCAAGAAAATATTGAGGCTCCAAATAAAAGGAGGCGGAGCTAATCCTTCACCTCCTGTAGGGCCTGCTTGCGGAGCGGCTGGCATCAACATTATGGATTTTTGTAAACAATTTAATGCGTGTACACAAGATAAGACCGGGCAATTATTACCCGTACTAGTGAGTGTGTATGACGATAAGTCTTTTGATTTTGTTGTCAAAAATCCTGCGGTGTCCGTACAACTAATGGAAGCGACCTCATTAAAAAAAGGATCAAAAGAACCTAATCGTACTAAAGTGGCGAAGATTAACTGGGACCAGATTAAAAGCATTGCAGAAAATAAAATGCCTGATTTAAATTGTTTTACCTTGATCTCTGCTATGTCTATGGTAGCTGGTACGGCCCGATCCATGGGGATAGAGATTTTGGGTGAATCGCCTCTTCACTCTTAAAAATTTTATGTATGGCAAAGTCTAGTAAAAAACAAAAAGAAATTTTTCAAAAATATGATCGTACTAAGTCGTATACACTAGATCGGGCATCAAAACTTGTGAAAGAAATTTCTGCTCATAGTCATTTTGACGTCTCGATCGATATTGCTGTTCGTCTTGGGGTAGATCCTCGTAAAGCCAATCAAATGGTTCGTGGTGTGGTTAAATTACCTCATGGTACGGGCAAAGATATCCGTGTTTTAGCCCTTGTAGGCCCTGATAAAGAAGCCGAAGCTAAGGAGGCAGATGCTGATTATATCGGATCGGATGAATATCTCGCTAAGATAAGTGAGGGCTGGACAGATGTGGATGTCATTATTACCACTCCTATGATGATGTCTAAACTTGGACGTCTGGGGAAAATTTTGGGCCCTAGAGGTTTGATGCCTAATCCTAAAAGCGGTACGGTTACCATGGAAATCGGCAAAGCGGTTCAAGAAGTAAAATCCGGAAAAATAGACTTTAAGGTGGACCGCTACGGCATTGTGCATGCTTCGGTTGGTAAAGCTTCTTTTGCGCCAGAGAAACTCGCGGACAATTCTCTTGAGTTAATTCAAACACTCAATCGCCTAAAGCCCTCTGCCGCTAAAGGAACCTACATGAAAAGCATCTCTCTTTCGGGCACTATGAGCCCTGGAGTTCAAGTAGATATCAAAAGCGTATAATCAAAGAGAAAAAGCTCTATGACAAAGGAACAAAAATCACAATCGATAGAAGCACTCGCTTCTGTATTGTCTTCAAATAACAACATTTACTTAGCCGATACCTCTGGAATGAACGCACGACAAACCTCTGAGTTCAGGAGGTATTGTCATAATTCTCAGGCACGCATTCAGGTGGTGAAAAACACCCTACTTTGTAAAGCTATGGAAAAGCAAGGAGAGAAATGGTTTCCGCTTTTTGATTCACTCAAGGGGAACATCTCTGTAATCACTGCCGAGGTGAATAACGTTCCTGCGAAAATTATCAAGGGTTTTAGAAAAAAAAATAACAGCGAAAAGCCTTTTTTTAAGGCGGCTTATGTTGAAAAATCTTTTTATATAGGAAGCCATCAGCTCGATATATTGGTAAATATTAAATCAAAAGAAGAACTTATCGGCGATGTTATTAGTTTACTTCAGTTTCCTTTGAAAAATATCGTATCTGCCTTGCAATCTGGAGGATATAAAATTTCAGGTCTTCTTCAAAGCTTATCAAAAAAGTAAATATCATTTGTAAAACTATCAATCAAAAAATAATTTAGAAATGTCAGATATAAAACAATTAGCAGAAACTTTAGTGAATCTCAAGGTGAAAGAGGTGAATGATTTGGCAAAAATCCTTAAAGAAGAGTATGGCATTGAGCCGGCTGCGGCAGCTGTTACCATTGCTGCTTCGGATGCCGAAGGTGCCGAACAGGTTGAAGAAAAAATTTCTTTTGATGTGGTGCTTAGATCAGCGGGATCTACCAAATTAGCTGTTGTAAAACTCGTTAAGGAACTCACTGGTCTGGGTCTTAAAGAATCCAAAGAATTGGTCGATGGAGCACCTAAAAGTCTTAAGGAAGGGATAAGTAAAGACGAAGCAGAGTCACTTAAAAAGCAATTAGAAGAAGCTGGAGCTGAGGTAGAATTGAGAAATATAAGGCTTTGAGAGAAATACATATCTAAGTTAATAAAGGTTTGGTCCTTCAGTTTTGAAGGGCCTGTCCTGTTTTGTACCTATCTAAATTGTTATTAAAAAATCAAACCAACGTTGGCTGCTATAGAACAAACTTCAGAAAGAATAAGCTTTGCTTCAGTAAAAAGGCAAGTGGAATACCCAGATTTTCTTGATATTCAAATCAAATCTTTCCAGGAATTTTTCCAGCTCGAGACCAAATCTGAGAATCGCAAAAACGAAGGGCTCTTTAAGACCTTCATGGAAAACTTTCCCATTTCTGATACTCGGAATCAGTTCGTGCTGGAGTTTTTGGATTATTTTGTAGACTCTCCGAGGTATTCTATCGAGGAATGTATTGAAAGAGGTCTTACCTTCAGTGTACCCCTAAAAGCCAGAATGCGTCTTTACTGCACAGATCCTGAGCATGAAGACTTTGAGACAGTGGTACAGGATGTCTATCTGGGAGCTATTCCTTATATGACCCCGGCAGGTTCTTTTGTAATCAATGGCGCTGAACGTGTGGTGGTTTCGCAACTGCATCGTTCCCCAGGCGTATTTTTTGGTCAATCGCTTCATGCTAACGGCACTCGTTTGTACTCAGCCAGGGTTATTCCTTTTAAAGGATCCTGGATTGAGTTTGCTACTGATATCAACAATGTGATGTACGCCTATGTGGATCGGAAGAAGAAATTTCCAGTTACCACGCTCTTCCGTGCCATCGGATATGAACAAGATAAAGATATTCTTGGAATATTCGATTTAGCTGAGGAAGTGAAAGTCAATAAATCTAATACTAAAAAGCTCATTGGCTCTAAAATTGCCGCTCGTGTATTAAAAAAATGGATAGAAGACTTTGTGGATGAGGATACCGGCGAGGTCGTTTCCATTCAGCGAAATGAAGTAATTCTGGATCGTGATATCCTTCTTGAAAAAGAGCATATCGATCAAATTGTGGAAGCAGGCATAGAAAGTATCCTTTTGCATAAAAGCGGTAATACCGCGGCTGATTATGCTATTATTCAAAATACGCTTCAGAAAGACCCTACCAACTCTGGCAAAGAAGCTCTCGAGCATATTTACAGGCAGCTTCGCAGCGCTGAACCGCCTGATGAGGAAACCGCTCGTGGAGTGATTGAAAAGCTCTTTTTTTCTGAAACGCGCTATAGCCTTGGCCAGGTAGGAAGATATCGTCTGAACAAGCGTTTGGGTATAAATATTTCTGTAGATGTTCAAGTGCTTACCAAAGAGGATATTACATCTATCGTAAGACACCTTATCGAATTGGTTAATTCTAAGATAGAAGTTGATGATATCGATAATCTTTCCAACCGTCGCGTAAGAACAGTGGGTGAACAGTTATCGGCTCAATTCAGCGTGGGTCTGGCGCGTATGGCACGTACTATTCGTGAACGCATGAACGTTCGGGATAACGAAGTCTTTACGCCTGTTGATTTGATCAACGCTAAAACCCTTTCCTCGGTAATTAACTCCTTCTTCGGGACTAGTCAGCTTTCTCAATTTATGGACCAAACCAATCCGCTTTCTGAGGTTACACATAAGCGAAGGCTTTCTGCGCTTGGTCCTGGAGGACTTTCCAGGGAACGCGCTGGTTTTGAGGTACGTGATGTGCACTACACACATTATGGAAGACTTTGTCCGATAGAAACCCCTGAGGGTCCCAATATAGGTTTGATTTCTTCCCTTTGCGTCTTTGCTAAGGTTAACGGAATGGGGTTTATTGAAACACCTTATAGATCAGTAAAAGAAGGGAAGATTGATTTTTCTTCTTCCGTTTATCTAACTGCTGAGGAGGAAGAAGAAAAAACCATTGCGCAAGCCAACGCGCAAGTTGATGATAGTGGATATTTCATCACCGACAGGGTCATCTCACGAAGAGATGGCGATTTTCCAGTGGCTGAGCCTGCTCAGTTGGATTATATTGATGTGGCACCTAATCAAATCGCTTCGATTTCCGCTTCTCTTATTCCTTTTCTTGAACATGATGATGCCAACCGCGCTTTGATGGGCTCGAACATGATGCGTCAAGCTGTCCCGTTACTTCGTCCCGAAGCTCCTATTGTGGGGACCGGACTTGAGAAAAAACTCGCCATTGATTCACGTATACTTATTAATTCGGAAGCAGAGGGTGTCGTGGAATTTGTAGAAGCTGATCGTATAGGTATGCGCTATGAAAGAACTCAAGAGGAAGCGCTGATCAGTTTTGAGCCTGAGCTTAAAATCTATGATTTGATTAAATTTCGTAAGACCAATCAAAATACTTCTATCACGCTTAAGCCAATTGTAAAAAAAGGCATGAGCGTAACTAAAGGACAAGTGCTTTGTGAGGGCTACGCTACTGAAAAAGGGGAACTGGCACTCGGGAGAAACCTTTTGGTAGCATTTATGCCCTGGAAGGGTTATAACTTTGAGGATGCGTTTGTTCTTTCCGAACGTGTGGTACGTGAAGATCTTTTTACTTCCCTACATATTGATGAATATTCTCTTGAGGTGCGAGACACTAAATTGGGAATGGAAGAGCTTACCAGCGATATCCCCAACCTCAGTGAAGAGGCAACAAAAGATCTCGATGAAAACGGAATTATCCGTATTGGAGCCGAGGTGAAGCCCGGAGATATCCTTATCGGTAAGATCACTCCTAAGGGAGAGTCCGATCCTACACCTGAGGAAAAACTTCTAAGGGCTATATTCGGAGAAAAAGCTGGAAATGTAAAAGATGCCTCATTAAAGGCTGAGCCTTCACTTTCAGGAGTAGTTATTGATAGAAAGTTATTTTCGCGAAGTATCAAAGATAAAAAGACACGTGCACAAGATAAGATTGATATTGAGTGCTTTGAGGCTGAATTTCAAAATCGTTTTTCTGAACTTCATGATCTTCTCTGCGAGAAACTTCATATGCTTTTACAGTCCAAAACTTCACATGGGGTTACAAATGATTTAAAAGAAGAAGTGATCCCTAAGGGGAGTAAGTTTACCCAAAAGCTTATTAACAGCATTTTGGACTATATGAATATTTCTTCTTCAGGATGGACTTCAGATGAGCATACGAATCAGCTGGTTTCAACGCTATTGCACAACTATAAAATCAAAGTAAGAGATTTACAAGGAGAGCTTAAGCGTAAGAAATTCACTGTTACAATAGGAGATGAATTGCCTGTAGGTATAGTAAAACTTGCTAAAGTATATATTGCTAAAAAACGTAAGTTGAAAGTCGGCGATAAGATGGCTGGACGACATGGTAATAAAGGTATCGTAGCGCGTATCGTTCGTGATGAAGATATGCCTTTTTTAGAAGATGGCACACCCGTGGATATCGTGCTTAACCCATTAGGAGTTCCCTCGAGGATGAACATAGGTCAGATTTATGAAACCGTACTGGGCTGGGCTGGGCACAAGCTCGGTGTTAAATTCGCTACCCCTATTTTCGATGGCGCGTCGGTGGAACAAATCACTGAGTATACCGACAAAGCAGGTTTACCCCGATTTGGAAGCACTTACCTGTATGACGGAGGCACCGGAGAGCGCTTTGATCAGCCAACAACCGTAGGTATGATTTATATGCTTAAGCTAGGACATATGGTAGATGATAAGATGCACGCTCGTTCCATAGGTCCTTATTCCCTGATTACTCAACAACCTTTGGGAGGAAAAGCCCAATTCGGAGGTCAGCGTTTTGGAGAGATGGAAGTATGGGCTTTAGAATCGTTTGGTGCTTCGAACATTTTAAGAGAAATTCTTACAGTAAAATCCGACGATGTGGTGGGCCGTGCCAAAACTTATGAAGCTATCGTTAAAGGAGATACCATGCCAGAGCCGGGTATTCCCGAGTCTTTTAATGTCTTGCTTCATGAGCTTAAAGGGCTGGGATTGCAAATAAAGTTTGAAGATTAAACGCATTGTTCCTTTGGAAATATTTAATACAAATTTTCGATTATCCATAAAATGGCTATCAAAACAAATAAAAAAAACAGCAGATTTAACAAGATTACCATAAGTCTGGCATCTCCAGAATCTATCCTTCAAGAATCTTATGGGGAAGTACTAAAACCTGAAACGATTAATTATCGCACACATAAGCCTGAACGAGACGGACTCTTTTGTGAACGCATATTTGGCCCAGTAAAGGATTATGAGTGTGCTTGTGGTAAATACAAGCGTATTCGCTATAAAGGTATTGTCTGCGATCGATGCGGTGTGGAAGTTACTGAAAAAAAAGTACGTCGTGAACGTATTGGTCATATCAGCTTAGTAGTTCCTATAGCCCATATTTGGTACTTCCGTTCCTTGCCTAATAAAATTGGCTACCTCCTGGGTATGCCTTCCAAAAAACTTGATATGATTATCTATTACGAGCGATATGTGGTCATACAAGCAGGTAATGCTAAGCATTCGGATGGCACTCCTATTGAAAAGCTCGAATTTCTGACCGAGGAAGAATATCTGAATATACTTGAAACGCTTCCGCAAGAAAATCAGTACCTTGATGATACTGATCCTGCTAAGTTTATTGCTAAAATGGGCGCCGAATGTATAGAAGAACTATTAAAACGCATTGATCTCGATGAGCTCTCCTTTAGCCTTCGTCATCAGGCCAATAATGAAACTTCCAAGCAACGTCGTATGGAAGCGCTTAAGCGTTTACAAGTGGTGGAAGCTTTCCGGGAATCGGATAAGAAGATCCAGAACCGAAGAGAGTGGATGATTATTCATGCACTTCCTGTAATTCCTCCTGAGTTGCGCCCATTAGTTCCTCTCGATGGAGGTCGTTTTGCTACTTCCGATCTTAATGATTTGTACAGGCGTATTATTATACGTAACAATCGTTTAAAACGTCTTTTACAAATCAAGGCCCCTGAGGTAATCTTGCGCAATGAGAAACGTATGCTACAAGAAGCGGTAGATTCTTTATATGACAATACCAAAAAAGCATCAGCTATAAAATCAGACGGTAACCGCCCCTTAAAATCCTTGTCTGATTCGCTGAAGGGAAAACAAGGGCGTTTCCGTCAAAATCTTTTGGGAAAACGCGTGGACTATTCAGCTCGCTCGGTCATCGTAGTAGGACCTCAATTAAAGCTACACGAGTGTGGACTTCCTAAAGATATGGCAGCGGAATTATATAAGCCTTTTATTATTCGAAAGCTTATAGAACGTGGTATTGTTAAAACAGTAAAATCTGCCAAAAAAATTATAGATAGTCGAGAGTCTGTAGTTTGGGACATTCTTGAAAACGTCCTTAAAGGTCATCCGGTATTATTGAACCGTGCACCTACCTTGCACCGATTGGGGATTCAGGCTTTCCAGCCTAAACTTATTGAGGGAAAGGCTATACAGTTGCATCCATTGGTATGTACAGCTTTTAACGCCGATTTTGATGGAGATCAGATGGCTGTACACCTTCCGCTGGGGCCAGAAGCGGTGCTTGAAGCTCAGTTATTGATGCTTGCTTCACAAAATATTTTGAATCCTGCCAATGGCTCGCCTATTACTGTGCCCTCACAAGATATGGTACTCGGGCTTTATTATATGACTAAAGCTGTAGAATCAACCTTTGAGCGTAAAATCAAAGGTGAGGGTCTGATATTTTATTCACCTGAAGAGGTGCAAATTGCTTATAATGAGGGTATAGCTGAGATAAATGCGCGTATCAAAGTAAAGGTCCGTGTACATGAAGAAGATCAGATCCTACATAAGATTATAGATACCACTGTGGGTAGGGTTCTTTTTAATCAAGTAGTACCTAAAGAAGCAGGCTATATTAATGAGTTACTTACTAAAAAATCTTTGCGCGATATCATCGGAAGAATTTTAATAATTACCAACACTCCCACTACCGTAAAATTCCTCGATGACATCAAAGAGCTTGGATTTTACAACGCTTTTAAGGGAGGTCTTTCTTTCAGTTTAGGTGATATTATCATACCTGAAGATAAGCAAACTATGGTACAAAGCGCTATTGGACAAATAGATACGGTTAAGGGTAATTATAATATGGGGTTGATTACTAATAATGAACGCTATAATCAGGTGATCGATATATGGACCAATACCAATGCAATGCTTACTGAAAAAGTGATGAAGCAAATGCAAGAGGATCAGCAAGGTTTAAATTCGGTTTACATGATGCTTGACTCAGGCGCCCGAGGCTCGAAAGAACAAATCCGACAGCTCTCAGGTATGCGTGGGTTGATGGCTAAGCCGCAACGTGCCAGCGTTGGAAGTGGAGAAATTATTGAAAATCCTATTATTTCCAATTTCCGTGAAGGTCTTTCCATTTTGGAATACTTCATATCCACACACGGTGCTCGTAAAGGATTGGCCGATACTGCTCTAAAAACAGCCGATGCAGGTTATTTGACGCGTCGTTTAGTGGATGTAGCTCAGGATGTCATCGTAAGAGAAGAAGATTGTGGCACGCTTAGAGGTCTTGAAGTCACTGCTTTGAAGAAAAATGAAGAAATAGTAGAACCTTTATATGATCGTATTTTGGGACGTATATCTCTTTATGATATATATCATCCCGAGAGCGATGAAGTCATTATTGCCTTTAATGAAATAATAGATGAAGAACGTGCAACCCTGATAGAGCAAGTAGGTATTGAGATGATAGAGGTACGATCTCCTCTTACCTGTGAGGCCAAAAGAGGCATTTGCGCCAGATGTTATGGACGAAATCTCTCTACAGGAGGGCTTGTTCAAAAAGGGGAAGCAGTAGGTGTCATAGCTGCACAATCTATTGGAGAGCCAGGTACGCAGCTTACCCTTCGTACATTTCACGTGGGAGGTACAGCTGGAAATATTTCGGAATCTTCTCAAATACGCGCCCGTTTTGATGGTATCATAGAATTTGAGGATCTCAGAACTGTAAAGGCTCAGGATGAAAATGGTCAGAATGTAGAGCTGGTCGTATCACGCTCTACAGAGATGAAGCTTTTAGGAAAAGATGGCTCTGTCCTTATGGTTAGTAATATCCCTTATGGAGCTACCTTATTTTCCCGCCAGGGAACCGCTGTTCAGCGGGGTATGGAAATCTGTCGCTGGGATCCTTATAATGCTGTAATTATCGCTGAATCTTCTGGTACAATAGCTTATGAACATATTGAACAAGGGATTACTTATCAGATAGAGATCGATGAGCAAGCGGGCTTTCAGGAAAAGGTAATTTTCGAATCCAGAGATAAAAAATTAATTCCTTCTTTGAAAATAGTCAATGTTAAGGGAGAAGACTTAAAAATATATAATTTACCTGTAGGGGCTCACCTAATTGTGGAGGATGGAGAAAAAATTAGTACAGGAAAAATTTTGGTAAAGATTCCGAGAAAATCTGGGAAAACTACCGATATTACTGGAGGTTTGCCGCGTGTTACTGAATTATGTGAAGCGCGTAATCCATCTAATCCAGGCATCGTATCGGAAATAGATGGCGTAGTAAGCTTTGGAAAGATTAAAAGAGGTAATCGTGAGATCATTATCGAATCCAAGACCGGTGACCTCAGGAAATATCTTGCTAAATTATCTAATCAGATTTTAGTGCAAGAGAATGACTATGTAAAAGCAGGTACAGCTCTTTCTGAAGGCCCCACAACGCCGGAAGATATTCTCAATATTAAAGGACCAAACGCAGTTCAGGAATATCTGGTTAATGAAATTCAAGAGGTTTATCGTCTGCAAGGAGTGAAGATCAATGATAAACATTTTGAAATTATCGTGCGTCAGATGATGCGCAAAGTACAGATAATAGATGCAGGAGATACTCGTTTCCTCGAAGATAGTATAGAGCACAAGAGCGATTTTATCGAAGAGAACGACAGAATTTTTGGCATGAAAGTAATCGAAGATCCTGGTGATTCCGAACAATTCAAAGCCGGACAGATAATCAATCTAACCGAATGGCGTAATGAAAGTGATATTATCAAGAACAAGGGCAAAAAGCCAATGCGTACTCGTGAAGCCATTCCAGCTACAGCTAAGCCAATACTTCAAGGAATTACTCGTGCTGCTTTACAGACAAAATCATTCATATCTGCCGCTTCCTTTCAGGAAACCACTAAAGTCTTAAATGAAGCTGCTGTAAGTGGAAAATCTGACTATTTACTTGGACTAAAAGAAAATGTTATCATAGGTCATAAGATTCCAGCAGGTACTGGTCTTAGAGAATACGAAAATTTCATAGTTGGCTCTAAAAAAGATTTTCTTCAATTTATGGGTAAAAACACTTAAAGAATGGATAGAGCCATTGCACCT
The DNA here is from genome assembly GCF_002904345.1 of Bacteroidetes bacterium endosymbiont of Geopemphigus sp. Lineage (GTDB taxonomy): Bacteria > Bacteroidota > Bacteroidia > Flavobacteriales > Blattabacteriaceae > GSPS2-BC2016. The sequence goes on along the minus strand of NZ_PEIH01000005.1, from coordinate 252,488 downwards.
GAAGAGGAAAATGTAGGTATAGAATTGCCTGAGAATATCAGTGATGGTTTATATGCAAATATGACTATAGTTAATCATTCTTCTATGGAATTTGTCATCGATTTTGTTAGTTTAATGCCTGGTGTGCCCAAGCCTCGCGTGCGCTCAAGAATGATACTTTCTCCACGCGAGTCTAAGCGTTTTTCACAATTGCTTATAAAAAGTCTTCGCGATTACGAGAAATCTTATGGGAAGATTTATGAAGTAGATTCCTCTCTTCCATTAAATTTCGGGCCTTCTCAAGGGGAGGCTTGATTATTTATAGCAAAAACTCGATTTTCTCTGTTAAGAATAGTTGAGAATACTTACTCTAAGTAGTTTGCTTGCTATTTTCAACCTCATGCTTACCGCAAGTACTTCAAGCAGTATACTTGAAGCTGCATAGCAAAGCACTAAAATGATTCTTTTATCTTCCTATTAGTTTGAAAAATTCCTCCGACCATAACTCCGGAAATATTTATAAAAAAGGTTGCTAATGGAAAACGGTTGTGATTGAATTCGTATTTTAAAGACAAATAATAGTGTAGCATACTTCCCAATCCGCCTCCAATAAAAACATACAGCTATTTCATAAAAGAAAATTTTAAAATGTAATTCATAGCTTTTTTAAAAGGCTTTGAGAATTTTTTATCATCTTCAGACAAATTCTTCGTGTGTAGTAGAGGTAATAAGATAATTCCAAAGCCCCTCCCTCTTAGAGGGTTCTAACAAAGTTTCAAGGTTTCCGCTATATTTAATATATTAGTTGATGTGATGAATTTCTGTTTAAAAGTGGATGTTGTCGAGGGATAAAAGCCCCATGAAGCGCGGGTTCATAAAGACATCTATTTAAGTATAAGCAGGAGTGATATAAAAGTCCAGGGTTTCCTTTCCTATAGTTCCCCAATCATATATTCTGTAGAGGTTTCCTTTATTTTGAGCGTAGTCTTAGGGTATTTTTTTGAGAAATTTTTCAATAAATAAAGGTAGCAGATGAACTGCTCGTGGGAGCAATGCCCAGATTAAATGAGCTTTCTAGACTTCCTTTTTCTTCTTCAAGAATGTGCTAAAATTTACACATTTCGTTCGTCACTATTTTTGCCTGTGCAATGATTTTTTTTGCCTATAGGAGTATGCATAATAAGATGTGAAGCTTTGGTCGAGCAGTTCAGTTCCTAATTTTCTTCGAGTTTTTGAATTTGCGTATCCAAAGTGGGTTGAATTGCTCTGCTGCGATAGTAAAATTTTTATACTTAGTACAGCGAGAAGATATTGTAGTTGAGTAATCATCATCGTATAAAAAAAGAGGTCTTGTGAATTTTTAAATTCATTAAAGAGTCTCGTAAAAATGCTTTAATTTTAAGTAAATGTTTGCGAAAACACAAATTAATCATGATTATAAAATCAAATTCTACAGGTTTGAATGATGAAAATACCCTTTTGAAATCGCTGCAGATCTTAATCTTTTAATTGAGTACTTTCAAATATATTATCTAGAACCTAAGAGGAGTGTATTAGAATATACGTGGTCTTCAATTTATTTACATTACACTTTAAGTTTGAAGAGCTATACAGAGAAGCCTGGGAGAATATTGACCTTATGTTGAGCATATACTTACCTTAGGTCCAACTCCTTTGTTGGAAAAGAATATGTTCCATGAAAAAGTTAGCGCTTGGCGCGGAGAAAAGGCTTGAAGTAAAAGGTATAAAAATCAGAAAAGAGATGAACTATTTCGAAATTTGTTCGTTGGTTTTATTAAACCATCTCATAAAGGTTTTTGACTCTTCAGAATTTAATTTGGAAGAAATTTCCTGAGCTTTTTTGCTCCATTCTTGAGCTTTGTTTTGAAATTCAACAAGCTTTCCTTTGCTTCCATCAAGAGCGGTAGCTTTAAAGTCTTTTATATATTGTGAATAGTCGGTCACGAATTTTTGAGCTTCTTCACTGCTAAATTTTGGCATATTGCCAGAAATATCTTTCATGTTGTCCATGTCTTCAGATATTTTATCTTCAACAACATCTTTCGTAGCATCGCCTTTTTGCTGAACCTTGTCTTCCATATTGGCAGCTACACTATCCTCAGTAGGTTTTTTTGCAAGAGGTAAATACAGCTAAAAATACTGCAAATAGAACGAAAATCATTTTTTTCATCTTTATCACGATTTGAATTGCAACCGCAAATATATGGTGGATTTTTTATATACTAAAAATTACGACCTCGGAGTTGTTTGAAAGTTTAATTCATTCTTTTCTTTTTCGAAATTTGTGAATTATACATTTTCCAATAATAACCTTTTTTTAGTAATAAATCATTATGATTTCCTTGTTCTATTAATATTCCTTTATTTATAACTAATATTTTATCCATTTTTTTTACCGTAGATAAACGATGAGCTATCACAATGGATGTTTTTTTGTGAGTTAAGTTTTTCATAGCTTTATACATAAGATCTTCAGTATAACTATCTGTCGAAGCCGTAGCTTCATCTAATATCAAAATCGAATGAGGATGCAATTGCGCCCTTAAAAAAGTCAGCAACTGGCGCTGACCTATAGAAAATAACCTTCCTCTTTCTTCTACATTTTGATTATACCCTAAGGGTAATGACATGATAATGTTATCTATACCTATAATTCGAGCTTTTTCGCGAATTTTTTTTAAGTCTATGGATTTTCCCATACTTACGTTTTTTCTAATAGTATCATTAAACAGAAAAGGCTCTTGTGTCATTACCCTGACATGGTTTCTGAGATTTTTTAAAGCGATATCTTTAATAGGATGTCCATCTATGCTAATACAGCCGCTCTCTATATCATAAAAACGAGCCAAAAGCTGTACTAAGGTAGATTTTCCCGCTCCTGTGGAACCTACAATGGCTACATTCTCGCCAGGTAAGATTTCTAACGAAAGTCCTTTAAGTACTCTCTCTTCTGGGGTGTATGAGAAGTGAACATTTTCAAAGAGGATATGTCCTTTTAATTTTATGGGCTGAAGTTTACCTTCATCAGGCGTCTCGAATTTCTGATTGAGCAAATCGAATATTCTGTCGGCTCCAGCGAGTCCACCTTGCATGGTGTTAAAACGATCTGACATTTGATTCATTGGTCGGAAAAGCATATAAATAAAGAAGATGAAGGCAACGATTTCTCCCGAGCTCACATCGGCCGTATTTATCGCTCGAAAAGCTCCATAGCCTATAAGTGCGCTGACGCTTACACTGGAAAGCAATTCAACAATGGGAAAAAAAATAGAGAAATAAAAAATCGTCTTAAAGTAAGCTTGCATTAGCTGGTAATTGATCCTCTCAAAGGTTTTATATTCAAGTTTTTCTCTGTTGAAGAGCTGTACTATCATCATTCCACTGATACGCTCCTGGCTGAAACTGTTCAAATGTGCGTTTTGTAAGCGTTCCTCACGGAAGGTATTCCTGAGCGAACGCTGAAAATAACGTGTAATCCAATACATATTTGGAAGGATCAACAAGCTGATAATTGCCAGTTGGGCATCTATATTGAACATCATCCCTATAATGAGAAGGATTTTAAATAAATCTCCAAAGAGAAGTAAAATCCCATCACTAAATACACCTGCGATAGTTTCTATATCAGATACTACACGCGTTATAAGCAAACCCACAGGTGTTTTATTAAAAAAATCGAGTTTAAAACTCAGTAATCGGTTAAAGAGTTTTACCCGAAGTTCACTGATCACTTTTTGCGCCAGAACATTGGAAAAATAATTCAGTACAAACTGAAAAAGCCCCTCTAGAAATAGCAATAGCCCTATCCATAAGATAAGATGCAAAAGAAAAGGAAAATTCTTTTCTGAAATCGGTTCATCAATAGCCTGCTGGATTAATTTGGGCCGATAGGCCGTTGCTATTGAAAGTGCTATGGAAATAAGTAAAATCGAAAGGGTAAGTCCGCGATAACGCCAGCTCATATGAATTAGCTTTCTAAGTGATGAACTATTTTCTGCGGCCTTTTTCATAAAAAAAGACTCTTTGGATAGCGTATGGAAGTTAAGAACAATCCTTTTGCCGGCGCTGAGGTTCCTGCCTTTTGCCGGTTTTTGGCCTCGATAATCTTGCGGAATTCTTGCAGATAAATCTTTCTTTTACCTACTTCAATAAGCGTCCCTACAATGGCACGTACCATGTTTCTTAAAAATCTGTCGGCTGTGATCTTAAAGTACAACAAATCATTTTCGTATTTCCATTGAGCATATTCTATTTTGCATAGACCGGTTTTATTGTTAGCATGTGTTTTACAAAAGTTGCTGAAATCCCGATAATTTTTAAGTATTCTCGCTGCTTGATTCATGGCTTCCATATCAAGCGGAGTAGAGAGCCATTGCCAGCTAAACTCTTTAAAAAAAGGGTGCTTTCCTAAAGAGATGAAATAGCAATAACTGCGCTCTAATGCACTAAAGCGCGCATGTGCTCGGGAAGCCACCGGATAAATTTTATAAATTTTAATATCATAAGGTAAAAAAGCGTTAAGTCTTTGTATGAGATTCTGATTCAGAGATTCTGCATAATCAAAATGAGCGAAAAATTGCCTTGCATGCACACCGCTATCAGTACGTCCGGCCCCTATAAGGTCTATAGGTGTTTTAAGGAGTTGAGAAAGGCAGTTTTCAAGTACTTCTTCTACGGAAATTCCGGTTTTTTGCATCTGCCAACCATGGTATCTTGTTCCGTTGTAGGCCAGCTCGATAAAGTAGCGCAATGGTTTTTTAATTTTGAATTTGTAAAAATACAAAGTCTTAGTGAAACGAATTCTTTTGCTCTCTGATACCCATGGTTATATGGATCAGCGCATACTCTATTACGCGAATAGCGTTGATGAGATCTGGCATGCCAGAGAGATATTGGATCTTTACAAGTAGCTCTTTCGCTTGAAGAATGGGCCCCTTTAAAGGCTGTCTATGGACATATAGATGATATAGATATAAAGAAAATCTTATCCTGGGCATCAGCGCGTTTTCTTTTCGGGGAAGTATCAGTATGGATCACACATATAGGGGGTTGCCAAGGTCGTTATGATATTAGAGTTCGTGAAGAATTAAAAAAAAAGAGCCCTCGTCTGTTTATCTGTGGACATTCCCATATTCTATGCATATTATACGATAAAAAACTTAGTATACTTTACATGAACCCTGGAGCAGCGGGTCGATATGGCTTTCATCAGTTGCGTACCATGCTGTGCTTTTGTGTTGATAAGAACGATATTAAAGCTCTTGAGGTCATAGAACTGGGCACAAGAGATCCGGAATATAATAAATTATTATTTTAAGCGATGGTTGTGTTTTCGTATTTTCTCTTTAAGGCGTTCTATTTTCCTTTTTAATTTTCCTTTTTGTTCCCTTTTATGTAAAATTTTTAGCACATCATCAAAATGTAGACCCTTGGCATTGAGCAATATTAAAAAATGGAAAATCAAGTCAGCTGCTTCATTGAGGAATTTTTTATCGTTATGATCGTCTTTAGCTTCTATAATAAATTCAGTAGCTTCTTCGCCAAGTTTCTTCACAATTTTATTCAGATTCGTTCGGAATAGTGGACAACGATAAGATTTTTTGTCTCCATAAAAACGATATTGTTCTATAACTTCTTCAAGTTTGCTTAGAAAAGAGAGTTTCTCTTTAACTTCGTTTAATTCACCCCACTGGCTTTTTCCTTTTGGATGTGTTGAGGAAACGTTTACTAGAAGTACGTTTTTTTTCTCATTAAACAGTACCTGTTGCACCTGAAGCTCTGGATGTTTTTCAAGTAAGGTATCCCGAAGGAAATAACAAGCTTTTCCTGAGAGACTTTTATCCAGTGCGTTTTGGTTCATAAAAGCAGTTTCAATTACTACTTTTGTGTCTTCATCCTGTATTATTACGGGTAACACACCTTCAATTTTTATATTTTCAAAAGATGTTTTCATCATTCAAAAGATTGAGGGATTTTCATCGAGACATTCAAGCAGAATATAACATCATTTGTATACTTCTTCTGAGATAAGGCTTAAAGGAGGAGAGATTCGCAAATCTCCTGAGAAAAGCAGCCAAAAAACAATCAATCCTTTTGCAAGGAAAGCCTGGGTTGTTTTCAATACGTATTCTTTTTAGCTCGCAAGCGAGCATCAGCCCGCGACCTTGTATGAATCGAATTTCCTTATGTACGAGTAGCTCTTGAAAAAGTTTTTCTTTTTCCGAAATATTTTGCATCAATCGCCATTCCATGAGCTCATCTAAGAAGGTAGCCAAGGTACTTTTGGCGATCACTCGGTGATCGCCAAAAGTAGTAATATACCCCAGCGTGGGATTATGACTGAGGCAGCTCATAATTCTTTCGAAGACTATAAATGTATCAATAGGCATGCCACCTCCCATTCCTTTTCCCATGACCAGAACATCCGGTAGGGCATTTTCACAATGCTCAAAGGCAAAAAAACTTTCCAGTTCGTGCAAAACCCGGCTATATTTCATTAAGCGCCGGTTTGTTGATAGCACTTCTTTACCTTTCTAAGGTAAGATTTTTCGGGTAAAACAAATCGCGCTGATCCCTATATGTTTTCCAAAAGAACGCAAACAGTTTTTTTCAGTGATTTTATCAAGATCTTCTTCTTCATTGAATCTAATAAATCGAACGTCAGTTAATAAAGGGAAGAAGGTTCTTTTAGGGATAATTTGTCCCATGAGACTTAGTGCGCTTTGTGTGTTACCATGATAAGCATTGATAAACATTTTCACATTCACAGGAGATGATCTCATATCGACCAGTATAATGATTAGCCAATTTTATAGCTCCCCTCTATAGCCTCCGTTTCCGGATTAACCAGGTAGGTGCTCTCCAGGCCTCCCAGGGTTGTAGCAAACAAGCTTTTCACAAAGATTTACACAAAACCCCTGTATAAACTCTCCGTACATCATGACATGCATTCTTGATTATTAGTGATTTCCAGACTTATAGGATGTAAACTGGTTTGAGCTTGATAATGTAAAAAGATTTTTTAAGATCCATCTTCAGATAGGTTTTTTCCCAAGTTTTTTATAGTTTTTTGCTTTTTTCTTGCTCTTTACGATAGGAGAGGATATCTGGAATAAAAATCTCTTCTTTTTTTATGGGACGTTCTTTATCTCGCCATTGAAAATGAGAAAGAAAATGCTCTTGCTCAGGGAATTTTACTTCAGGGGAAAGAATTGAATGAGCTTTTTGTCTGCAGGAAACCTTCCGGATTTTTTGCTCTGGTGTAAACCAAGCTAAAATAAGTCCACAATTTGATCTGTTAATACCGATACGGCGTTTAACTTTGTTTCTTTGGTCTTCCTCTTCAGCAAAAAAAAGGCTCTGGGCATTCCCTTTTGCTTCTATACTGTCGATTTGGCTATTTTTAAAATAAGCACTCATAAAACGTCCTTTAAGCTGATTGAATTCTTTTTCATTAAGAGAGTCAACTTTGCTACTTGCAAAGGCGTTTCCAATGATTTGCATGGAATCAAGCACTTCTTTTTCAGGATGAATATAAGCATGAATCATATCCCCCTGGATTTGCTGATTTTCACGCCAAAAGACGGGATCTTTATAGAAACTCATCTGGCCTTGATCTTCATGATAGACGATAGAGTCACATTTAGCTTGCATATCTGTTTTATACATTTTTGCAAAATGATAAGCACGAATTACATTAGTTGATTCTATCGTTTTCACCGCTATAAGCGTGTCGGCATGAATAAAAATAGAATCATTTTTGACAAGCTTTATAGCCAAAGGTTTTTTAAGAAGTATAGCTGAATCGGATGGCTGATAGATTTCCCCGTAACCTCCGGTGAGGAATCTTTTTTTTTCGGGATCTTCCAGACAGACGTTTCCAGTAGCAGATCCGAATCCACTGATCTGATCGAAATACAAACTGTCGCCTTTAAGGATTTTTCCATTATAATGTAAACTCGGAGCCTTTTGTCCATAAGCTTTTTTGTCTTGAGTATAATAACTTCCTTTTTCAGTATAGATATATTCTTGAGGTTTAGATTTTTTCCTTATGGTAGTAGGGCCTAAGAAGTCCACTTTTTTTTCTTCTGTGTAATAATGAGCTCTATGAGAGAGAATTTTGTATTCTTGATTTTCTATATCCACATTTGAAAGAAATTCCGCTTTTTTCTCTCTTGAAAAATAAACTCCTTTAAGACTTTTTAAGATATTTTTTTCATCATACACAGTGCCTCCAGTAGTGTAATACGCCTGTTCGTTATTGCCGTTGTATTCAAGAAGTGAACTGCTTACGCGAGTGTTTTTATCTGTAAGCAAGGTATTTCCAATAGCCCTGGAGATTTTTGTATGTGAGTCATGGTAAAGAGTATCCGCCCTAATTTCAGTTTCTTTTTCATACGCCACTGGTTTTTCATAGACTTTAGCAATTCCACTATTACCATCGTATTCGAGTTTCTCTCCTGTAAATCTCCGGTCTTTCGAGTGCATCTTTACCTGTCCAAAACCTTTAAACTCATTGCTTTTTTTATAATACACCGCGCTGTCACAATCTAATGTGTTTCCTTGATGTTCAAGAGAAACATTTCCGCTAAGAAACAAGGCATCGGGATCTATAACCCCTTTTTTTTGTATAAGATCTGCATGGATAAGGTGAATCTTTTTTTTTGATAATTGATTTTTTTTGAGATGACCTTTAATAATCAATAAGCTAGCAGTAAAAAGAAAAAAATATTTAAAATTTTTGAAGATCATTTTTTTCTGATCCCGTAAAAGTATAACGAATGGCTCTCTATTTTTACATTATACTGTTCTTCAATGGTGGATTTCAACGCCTGGATGCGTGGATCGCAGAATTCGATGATCTCACCAGTATCGCTAAGAATCAGATGGTCGTGTTGCCTGTCAAAGTAAGCTTTTTCATAGTGAAATTGATTTTCCCCAAACTGATGTTTGCGAATCAGCTTGCAATCCTGTAAAAGTGCAATGGTGTTATAAAGGGTGGCTCGACTCACGCGGTATTTTTTCTGTTTCATATTAAAATACAGCGTTTCCACATCAAAATGCTCATCACACTTATAAATCTCTTCCAAGATAGCATAACGCTCGGGCGTATTGCGATGACCATGTTTTTTAAGATACTCCTCAAGTACTTTTTTAACGGTTTCAAAACGACTCTTTTTTATGATTGGATTCATGAGTTTTTAAGATGCTTATTCGACCTATTCATAAAGATATCATAATTTAAATCCTTAGAATAGAGACTATAAAGAGGATTTCTCTTCATGTTTAGGTTGCGGATGTGTTTCCAGGCGTTTAACCGATTTGATATTATGAATGTTTTCAAGTTGCTTGATAGTATGATCTACTTGGTATTTATTTTTTACCTCTAACGTGAGAATGCCTTCAAAAAAATTATTACCGCTGGAAATATTTATGTTTTTAATATTCAGCTGAATATGCTGGGCAATAATTTCTCCGATTTCTTTAACAATACCCGCTCGGTCAAATCCCTCTATCTTGATTCTGATTTCAAAATCCTTATCTAAAGAGTTAATCCATTTCGCCTTGATGATACGATATTTGTAATTCGCGCGTAAACTAATAGCATTAGGACAATCTTCTCGATGCACCTTGATATTTTGATTAATAGTTACGAAGCCAAAGACCAAATCGCCAGGAATGGGATGACAGCATGGAGCTAAGGTATAGGCGAGATCTTGCTGATTGTTATTGAAAACCAGTATATTATTTTGTTTTTTATCAGTATTGAAATCTACCGGAGAGGTCTCCAAAGTTTTTTTTGAACTTCCTTTTACTACTATGTTTGTTTTATTAAATTCATCGTAAAATAGCTTGAGATCATGACTATCAATTGCTCCATTACCTACTCTATAAAATATTTCTTGACTAGTAGAGATCTTAAAGAAATTTACTAGCGCATTTACAGTGCTTTCATTGAATTTTACCTTTAGGTGACGTAGCTTGCGCTCAAGAATTTCTTTGCCTTGATCGGCAATTTTTTTTTTTTCTATATTTAGCGCACTCTTGATTTTTGAACGAGCTTTAGAGGTGATCACCATATCAAGCCAATCTACCTTAGGCTTTTGATTCAAACTATTTATGATCTCTACCTGATCTCCGCTTTGTAATGCGTGTTTAAGCGTTACGATTTTTCCGTTTACTTTGGCGCCTAAAGTCCTGTCTCCTATAAATGAATGAATGTTATAAGCGAAATCAAGGGCGGTAGCTCCTTTAGGAAGTGAGATCAGATCGCCTTTGGGCGTAAAAACATATATTTCTTTGGCGTAAAGATTTAATTTAAAGTTATCGACGAGTTCTATTGTACTGTTAGAATGTTCGGTTTCTAAAATTTCACGAATCCTGTTAAGCCAACCCTCCAGACCTTTTTCTTCGTTTTGCTCAAAGCCATGTTTGTATTTGTAATGTGCCGCAATGCCTTTTTCAGCGATTTCGTTCATGCGTTCTGAACGAATCTGTATTTCCACCCAGTGCCCCTGAGGCCCCATTACTGTGGTGTGTAAAGATTCATAACCTGTAGACTTAGGATGTGATATCCAATCACGAAAACGTTTTGGATTTGGATAATATAAGTCAGTCACTATGGAATAAATTTTCCAGATCAGAAAACGCTCTTCTTTGGGCGTAGCTTCGTAAATAATTCGTATGGCGAAAATATCATAAATGTTTTCAAAAGGCACCCCTTGTTTATTCATTTTTTCTTTGATAGAAAAAACCGATTTGGGACGACCTTTAATCTGGTGTTTTATTTCTTCCTTGTCAAGGGCTTCACGTATACTTTTGCTAAATTTTTCAATATAATCTTCCCGTTCTTGTTTGCTGTCTTCTAGCTTTTTGAGAATATATCTATACATTCTTGGATCGATATATTTAACGCTTAGATCCTCTAGCTCCATCTTAAGGTTATAAAGTCCCAGCCTATGTGCCAGAGGAGCAAAAATGTAAAGGGTTTCCGAGGCGATATTCTTTTGCTTTTCCCTTGGCATGACTTCCATGGTACGCATATTGTGCAATCTATCGGCCAGTTTAATGAGAATTACCCGGATGTCTTCAGAAAGAGTAAATAAAAGCTTTCTGTAATTTTCAGTCTGCGATGAAATATTTGAATTTTTGATCTCCGAAATTTTGGTAAGACCATCAATAATTTTGGCTACCTTTTCATTGAAAGCATGTGAGATGTTTTCTAACGTATAATCACTATCTTCTACTACATCGTGTAATAAGGCTGCTGCTATAGCTGTGGCATCGAGGCCTATTTCTTGTGAAACGATTTTTGCTACAGCGATAGGATGGTGGATGTAAGCTTCGCCTGAATACCTCTTTTGTCCTTTATGGGCATCGGCAGCTACCTCCATAGCTCTTCGAATAAGTTTTTTGTCTTCTGTATTTAAGCTTAAGTAAGCTCCCGCTAAAAGTTCTTTATACCTTTTAGCAATCTCGTGACGTTCTTCTTCGCTATAGCTCTCATGCATATTTTACCACTCCTTTGAAAAATAAATAGTATTTTCATTCGAATGAAATTTTTTTAGGAGGTTGTATTTTTAGCCTTCGAGGAATGAGCAATAAGTGAAATCTCTACGTGTGCGTCTTTTGGAAGACGAGATACCTCTATCGTTTCTCTTGCTGGATAATTGCTTTCATTGAAAAAATTTCCGTACACCTCATTAATCTTAGAAAAATCATTCATATCTTTTATAAAGATTGAAGTTTTTATTACATTTTCAAAATTCATTTCTGCGCACTGAAGATAGTATTTAAGGTTTTTCATCACCTGTAGTGTTTGATCTTTTATATTATCCGATACAATTTTCCCGCTGGAAGGATCTACTGGTATTTGGCCCGAAACGTATAAAAAACCCTCAACTAAGATCGCTCCGCTGTAAGGACCTATAGGTTTGGGGGCATTCGTTGGGGAAATAATTTTTTTCATGAAAAATCTTCTTTATGGTGTGGTCTAACAAATATAAGTAAAACTAAAATAGTCAAAAAAAGCCTATTTTTTAAGGGATATTTTTTTTTCAAAAGTTCGTGAAATATTACACTATAAGATTTTTTTCAAACCTTTTTTTTACGCAAAAAAACTAAGTACTATTATTCATTTAGAAATCATCCATCGATCTTGAGAAGGATTCTTTTTTATCAAACTTTAAATCTTTAAGAACGTTGGCTTTTATTCCTATAAAAAAATTCCATGTAGATCCAAAACCAGAAGAAACGGGAGTCCAGTTAAAATTCATTGAAAAACTTCTCAGATCTCTTTCAAATTTTAAATTTAATCGAGTGATTTTTTGACCCATCAAATCATAATAACCATCAAATGTAATTTTCCAATAAGGTGTAGGTGATAGCTTTCCATCGAATCGCAGCTCTGCCCTGTGGGTACGGATATCACTTACGTAAGATCTATCATAATTGTAGCTTATGCTTGTATTTAAGCTCCAAGGTAGAGAGTAATGGGCATAATTATCTTTGTCAAAGACAAATTTTTCGTAACGAATTTCGCCTTTTTTCTTATAAATATCTTCTTTTTTTTTCGAATCCTCTTTTTGAAAAGTTTCATTATTTAAGGAATAACTAAAATTTAAGTTGAAATTTTTCATCGTAAAAGGGCCTATTTTATCAACTCTGATTTTTTTAGAAGGACCTTTTACGTCTGTTATCGTTTTATAGAGATTGATTCTTCCGATAAATTGAGTGCTTATGTTTTTGGTGAAAGAGGTGTTTCCACTAAAATCAATATCTGACCATTTAAAGGTTTCTTTATCCAGATTGTAATGAGTGTTAAAATTGAATCGCTCAAGAAGAGTTATTTTACGTACTCCTCCAACCTGGGATTCATCTCTTACCTTCATTTCCAAATTATTATTCAGAGAAAACTCTACTTTCCGACCTGATGTGTTGCTAAGCGCACCTATATAAGAAGAGCTATCAAAAATACTATAAGGTATTTTTTGAGCGTTTTCTACGTTATATATTTTATAATAGCCCCAGAAGGGTTTTGTAAAATCTGGTGCGTATCTGAAAGTAACTTTTGGATCTACTTTATGTCTTAGCGCCTGAAAAAAGGTATCGGTTTTGAACCGCATAAAACCATAGAGCGTAGTGTTTAACTCAGCTCCGACACTAAAGGTACGAAAACTCTTAAAGCCTTTCTTTACTAGTATCTGCTCTGTTTCTTTTTTCTCTTTAACATCCCAATCCCAGCGTTTTTCAATACTTTGTAAGTCCCAGACTTCGTCATAGGTTATATTTGGTGAAAGACGTATGTATTTTAATATCTTTAGAGTACTGCCAAATTTTAACTCATGATGAATTCCGGTCTTCATATTATCAAACATCTTATTTTTAAAAAAGGATTCTTCCGAAGTTTTGATTTTATTGCTAGCTGAAGAATTATAATCGATGTATAGGTTTTGCAAAAACCTGTCGTTTTTGTTTGAAAAAGGATTTTGTCGGTTTACATTCAATGTAAAACTTGGAAAAGCTCCTCTAATTTCTCTCGTGTTAAAATTTTGACTTAAATCGACAATTTTCAATTTCATCGTGGCAATATTCCCAAATATTTTATCCAAACTAATACTTGAATTGCTATTGTTATTATATACTTTTCCGTTATTTATATTATCTATAGATAGCCCCTCTCTATAGAACTTGCTACTTGAGAAATTTATACTGGAAGAAAAAGTTAAACTCGGATGCGCACTTTTATCCTGTGTATGGTTCCAACGTATTTGATAATTTTTAAATTTTCCATAATTATCCAGTCCTCTGGTACCATTGATCCGCATATCATAATTGAATTGGAACCCCCCGGAGTATTTGTAACGTTTCTTATAGTCTGTTATTGAACGAATCGCCAAGCTTCCACTGGTATAGAATGAACTGAATATTTTAGCCTGCCAGTAATCGGAAATGGGCCAAAAAAAACCTAGATCTTCTATAAAAAAACCTTGATCGTTGTTCTCTCCACAACGCGGTGATATAAATCCGGCGCTACTCCTTTCTGAGAAAGGAATGTAAGAAAAAGGTAAAGGTATGGGAAATGGTGTCTTGTAAATATATATAAATACAGGACCCGTGATAATAGATTGTTTATCATAATATTTGATCTTTCGCGCTTTAAGGAAATAATCAGGATCCTCGGTTTTTTTATCTTTGAAGTAAGTATCTGTCGTATACAAAGCATCGCGCATTAGGTTGACGCTATCGTTTTTTCGCAACACTCTTTTAGAGATAATTACACCCTCTTGTTCTTCGGTTCGTATGTTTTGGAAATTTCCTTTTTTGGTCTTGAAATTTAGATAAAAACTATCGTATTCGTATTTTTTTCCCGCTTGTGTTAAGGTGGCAGAGCTCTCTGACTTTCCCAAGACGTTAAGCTTTCCACGTGCGTAAATCATGTCGGTTTTCCAGTTGATCTCTATATAGTTAGCTGATATATTCATATCAGTATACTTCACTGAGGCGTTTCCTATGAGGTAAGATTTTTTTTCAAGAAGATCATGATCCTGGGTATCGGCATCGTATTCTACGGTATCTTTGATAGGAGTTTCTTTTTCTGCTTTTAACGTATCTTTGGTTATTTTTACAGACTCCGGATCACCGGAAAGAAATATAGGCGAGTATTGCGCGTTCGCTATACTCCCCTTGAGTATAAAAAAAAAATAAATGATAATTACCAATACATTTTTAAACAAGTTTTTGAGATATTTTAGGCTGCTATTAGTCCCAAAAATAGTTAAAAATTGCTCTCTCTTATGAAGCACGTCTTTTATTATTTTCTACTGTTTATTGTTTCATTTTTTGCTCCCGCGCAGTCAAAGAAGTCTTTTGTATTAGTCATCGACGCAGGTCATGGAGGTAAAGACTCCGGAGCTTATGGCTATGGAGGCTATGAAAAGAATATAGCTTTATCAGTAGCAAAAAAAGTAGGTGAGTATATAGAGCAAAATTATCCTTCGCAGGTGAAAGTAATCTATACGCGTAAAACAGATGTATTTATCCCTTTAGGGGAGCGGACAAATATTGCCAATCGACATCATGCAAACTTGTTTATTTCGATTCATTGCAACGCTACCCCACGCGCCTCTCCTGAAGGTACGGAGACTTATGTACTTGGTATGCAACGAAGTGGAGATAATTTTGAGGTAGCCAAACGGGAAAACTCCGTAATATTTCTTGAATCTGATTATAAAAAAACTTATCAGGGTTTTGATCCTAATTCTCCGCAATCGGTCATAGGTCTTACTTTGATTCAGAACACTTATTTAAGAAATAGTATAGAGTTTGCTAAAAAAGTTGAGGAAAATTTTTCACAAGTCCATCGGCAATCCAGGGGAGTGAAACAAGCCGGACTTTTTGTCAATCGTGAAGTATCTATGCCCTCTGTGCTGATCGAGATAGGTTTTATAACGAATCCAAATGAAGGTGCTTTTTTGGCTTCTTCCTCCGGTCAGGAGGCGATAGCCTCGGCTATTTATAAGGCCTTTTGCGGATTTAAGTCTGATTATGACGCTAAAAACACGGAGGCTCCAGGCATTTCTAGTATAATTCCTTTAGAAAGAGTCCGATTCTTATGTGGAAATCATAGAAAGCCTACCTGATAAGAGCTATCGGGTAAATACATCAAATCCATTAGGTATTGTATATACTATATAGCTTTTAAGCCTTTCGAGAAAGATTTCCGGGGTAGATCCTGCTTTTTAGGGCTTGCGCCTGTATCTCTTTATAAAAAAGAGAATTTATATAAGTATATCTACGGAAATACCTCATCAGAGTTACAAACAGCTAAAGAGTGGTTTGTGCATGCACGAAATTTAGGTTTTTCTTCTGCTTTTATCCTGGCTGTAAAATGGGATCTGCTTAAGCAAAACACAAACCGAGGCTTTGCTAGAAAATAATTAATTTCGTGTATTCATTCTATAGATTTTGAAATACGGAAAACAAATAAAGGCGGCACTTATAGCTATAGCAGCTATCGTTTCTTTCATAGGATTGGTCAACTTTCTAAAGGGTAATGATTTTTTTCAGAAAGGACGTCGTTTTTATGCCATTTATGAAGACGTTTCCGGACTTGAACCCTCACGTCCTGTGCTGGTAAACGGTCTTAAAGTAGGTAAAGTAGAAAGCATTGCTTTTCACTCGGATAAATCCGGAAAACTAGTAGTAGGTTTCCGAATATGGTCTGATTTTGAGTTCTCAAAAAAATCAACAGTAGTGATTACCGAATCGGGATTGGTGGACGGTCCTCAATTGAATTTGCTTATGTCAAACGAGGGAAAAATCGCAATAGATCAGGATACACTTTCTTCTGCTGTAAAACCCTCGCAAATCGCTGCTTTAACTAATAGCATTGACCCTATTAAGATAAAACTTCAAAAAACGCTTGATAATATGGATAGAATGCTTCTTTCGCTCAATGTTATTCTCAATGAAGAAAACGCTTCCGGCATCAAAAAAATGATCAAGGGACTTAATAGCGCTTTAGCTTCAGTTAAATCCGGGGCTGACGCAGCTGTCCTGATGGTGGGCTCAAACCAATCGACGCTTAATCATTCCCTTGAGGGCATCGGGGATGCCGCCGAGACTTATAAGAAATTGGCTATGCGCATTGAAAAAATTCCTATACAAGAGACTTTTCAGCATCTTGAAAGTTCTTTAGAAAGTCTTAGTCAACTTATCGATGGCATTAACAAAGGACATGGGACTTTGGGGAAATTAGCCGGCAATGATCAGTTGTACAATCAGCTCAATGGCCTTTCAAAAGAACTTGAATTGCTTACACGTGATTTTCGTTTGCATCCAAAGCGTTATGTTCATTTTTCTGTATTCGGGAAGAAGGAAGTTCTTTATTCTGAAAAAAATGAATCGATAAATCCTACAACTGATAAAAAATATGCAGATTAAAAAATGTTATTCATTAAAAAATAAAAAATATTAATCAGATAGTAAAGTATCTTTGGAAAACCAGCTATTTAACGATTTATTAAGCTAATAACTCATTTTGTCTTAGAATAAATCGTATAATAATCTGAATTTTAAAATCATGTCGATAAAATTTGAGATCAAACATATTTATCATTGCGTCGATAATACGAGCAACAGAAACAAGGATAATTTTATATGAATTTCATAAATAGATATATTAAGGTAATAACACCTATCGCTACTTATAAATTTCACTCTATAAGATACCTTCTTAAGGTTTTTACAGCTTCGCTTTTACGGAAGATCTTCTGTGCTTCCCGTTCAAATTTTTTGATATCCGGAAAGCGTTGAGAATAATGTCCAAGCAATAATTTTTTTACCTGTGCCTCTTTGGCAATCATAGCAGCTTGTTTTGCTGTGCTATGACCGGTAATTGCAGCACGCTCAGCTTCGCTATCGAGATAGGTAGATTCATGATATAGCAGATTTACCCCCTGAATCTCCTCTACAATCCCCCTGTGATAGGAAGTATCCGAACAAAAAGCATAAGATAAGGGTTCTGGTGGATCTAAGGTAAGATGGGTGTTCTCAATCTTTTGATTGTTACTTAAAAGATCTTCTCCATTTTTTAAGGCAACATATTGCTTGTAGGTAATTTCAGGATATTTTTTGATCTCCCGAACGTTCAATCGTCTGGGATTTGGCTTTTCTTTAAATAAAAAACCGTTGGTATATATTCGATGTTTTAAAGGTATAGTTTGAACACTTATGGTGTCGTCTTCCCATATTTTTTCAGACGTTAAAGAATTTAACTCAATAAATTCAATAGGGTAAGAAGAAGAATAACAAGCGTACACGAGTTGTAATTCTATAATTTTTTTCAATCCTCTGGGGCTATAAATAGATAAAGGTGCCTCTCGTCCCATCAATTGGTAAGTAGAAATCAATCCGATTAAGCCAAAAAAATGATCACCATGCAGATGAGAGATAAATATGCGATTTATAGAACTAAATCTTATGCGTGCTTTACGCAGTTGCCTTTGCGTGCCCTCCCCACAATCGATAAGAAAAAGATGTCCCTTCATTTGTAGCGCTTGTGCCGTGGGATACGAGTTTTTTGCCGGGAACGCTGAATGTGCGCCAAGCACGGTAACTTGTGCATGTTTCATAAGATAAAGCTTTTAGAGTATATCTGTAAAAAAACTAAAAGTACCTTCAATGCTGTGTATATGTGGTTGATGTGATTTTCCCCTCTAAGCTTAACTCACCTAAAGTTTCCGATGCGATGAGGATCGCATCATAGCCTAAAATATGGACCTGTAGGTGTTTTTATATATCATTTGAGCTTTTCTAAAAAAATACATCTCTCGTAGAGTTTCTTTGGGTAAAGAATATCTATGAATTCTGCACTGTGTTTTTTATTTTCTTTGAATTCTTTAGTGGTTTTGAATACTATTTTTACTTTTCCCGTTTCGGGTATAACGCTTCGAATACGTTCTCAGAACGTCCGCTGATGATAAAACTCTTATATTTAGATCTTCCCCTAAATAAGGTTTCGGAATATTCTTGAAAATTTTCTCTTCCTTAAGACGCATATTCTTTCGATAGGTTTGTCCAATTTTTGTTATATATTTTTTATACCTGAGTAATTTAAAAAAATACCTGAGATTTTGTATTTAAAATTATTTGCATTTTGATTAGTCTATTGGAACTGCCCGTGATAAAGACCATTGATTCCAAGATAATCTTGTCTGGAAAAGAAATAAACGCAGTACAACTGCCAATGGAATAAGCGCCACCCATCCGATAAAAGTATGCGATTGGATCCATTGAGAGATTTTCTCCTCTTTATCAATAAATGTGAGAAATACGATAAGCCCGTTGTTTAATGCGTGCAAGAGAATACACAATAAAAGCGAATGTGTTCTGAAATATATCAGTCCTATAAGGTTTCCCAAAGAAAAAGCACCAATAAATTGCCAAGGATTCATATGTATGACTCCAAATAAAAACGATGAAAATAAAATAGCTTTCACAGGTGAGATATTCTCGCGTAAGAGACCGTTAAGCAAAATTCCCCTGAAGAAAAATTCCTCACAAAAAGGCGCTAATAAAACAGCAGCAATAAAAAAAGTAACTGGATGTACTAATTGTTCTTTCATATTTGTGTCAAACCAACTATAGAGAGGGCCTAGGAGAGGACCTTCTTTAGGTATAATATTAATTATATATTCATTTAACACAATTGTAAAAATTGTCAAGCAAAAAGCGCTTACATAAATATTCCATCCAAGTGTTTTCCATGGCGTATTCCACTGCACAGATTCTTTACGATTTTTAAGATAAATATACCAGAAAAGAAATAAAAATGGAAGAGTATAACCAACTATTTGTAATAGCGGTCCTGATTTCAGAGAAGGAATAATTTTTGAGGAGAAAATCAGGATTAAAGTTGATAATAATCCAAAATTAATGAACATCAAAATTAAATGGATCGCATAACGGTAATTTATTTTTAAGTAGTTATAATCATTCATGATGATAGGGATGATTTTTAAGAATCGAGAACGCGCGATAAAGTTGCTCAGCGCAAATAAGTAAACAATAAACACTTTGTGGAATATTTTAGCTGATTTCTGATAAAAGAAGCAAATTCCATAGAACCGTAAGTCTTTCCTTTTTCATCGAGCAGGCAAAATTTATCGCCGGGAAACACTTTTAACAGAATTGCTTCCGACTTTTTTTGTTTTTGCTCAGATATGGTAGATTTTTTTACATCAGGAATTTCTAAAACGACATGAAATTTCTCTTTCTAGTCTTTTGAAATAAACTCGTGTGAACGTTTTTAAATTCTCGTCGCGTGATTTTCCTACAAAAAGTGCAATATATTTCATAAAATAAATAAGCCGTGAATTGATTTACCATATCAAACATCATTTCGTAAGCCAAATAATTATTTCTTTTCTTCAAAGAGTAAAGTTACGTTCTTTAGGAAATACTTCTCTTTTCTTCGGATTTAGTGACGATTTTTTTAAGTCTTTTACTGCTTTTGAGTCTTTTGTTTATCTATCATAGTCAAATTTAGTCTGGCACTTTTTTACAGGTATATTTATACCTTCTTTTCTGCTTAATTTAACCAATTATTTTAGTCTCTGGGTGGCTTTTTATTGGGATATATATTTTGTGTTATTTCGGTTCCCATCTTCACTTTTCCTGGAAGCAAGTGGTGCCCGGCGCTGTTTTTACTACAGTTTTTTTTGCGCTTTTTTCTTTTTATAACGTGCTCTACGGTTCTATAAAAACTATACTTATTTTGATGCTTTGGTTCTATATCAATAATCTTTGGATTCTTCTCGGGCATGAGATTATCACTAACATATGGCATTAAAAAACCAAAATTATTTTTTATAAATATCTCCAAACAGATTTAAAACGACAAAAGCCCGAATAAGCTAGGTCTTTTATAAAGATTAATTGTAGTTTTTCTCCATTCTAAAATGGACTGAGTTTTGATCATCTCATCTCTGCCGGTAAGATCTGTAGCTATGGTGAGCAGGCTATATTTATTACAAACCGATAGAAGAATTTCCAGGAGTTTTCCGTTACGATAAGGGGTTTCCATAAACAACTGTGTTTGCCCATTTTCCCTGGAATATTTTTCAAGAGATTTAATTTTCTCCTTCAATAGGTTTTTCGCAATAGGTAAATAACCATGAAAAGCAAACCGCTGCCCATTCAAACCTGAAGCCATTAAAGTCATCAATATTGAAGAAGGTCCGGAAAGTGGCATCACAACCAGCTTTTGCTTATGTGCTCTCAGTACGATGTTTGATCCGGGATCTGCAATACAAGGTAAGCCGGCTTCTGATAGTAAGCCCATCGAATGACCCTTGAGCAAGGGCTCAAGATAGGAATCAATGTTTTGAATTTTTTTACCATGTTTTGGTAACTCACCGATATGAAGATAATGTTGCGGTTTTCTCGGGCATATCCTTTTTATAAAATGACGTGCGCTTTTTTCATTTTCAACGATAAAGTGATTTAGTTCGTTTATTATTTCTTCGATACGCTCAGGCAATACTTCTTGAAAAGCGCTTTCCGATAGAGGTGTAGGAATTAAAAAGAGCTTCCCATACATGTAATTGTACCTTTGAAAGATTAGGGAGTGGTGATTTTTTTACGCAAGTCACTGATGTAGTATCTAAACATTTTGTCTGTTTCCGAGAGATTTTTAATCGTTTTACAAGCATGTAATACAGTAGCGTGATCACGTTGACCGATTTTTTCGCCTATGTTCGATAGGGAAGCACCTGTGTATTCCTTGGCAAAATACATAGCCAATTGTCTGGCCTGAACGATGTCTCTTTTTCGCGTCTTGGACTGGATTTGCTCAGCGCTGATCTTGAAATAATCACAAATAATTTTTTTAATTTGGTCTATGGAAATTTCCTTTCTTGTGTTAGATATGAAATTTATGAGGGTTTGTTCAGCTAATTTCTGTGTGATTTCCTTCTTATTTAATGAAGCCTGGGCTACCAAAGAAATTAAAGCGCCTTCAAGTTCTCGTACATTGGTATGGATATATTTCGCAATATACTCTACGATAGCCTCCTCTACACTAAGACCGTCTTTATAAATCTTGCTTTTGAGGATTTCTATACGAGTCTCATAATCAGGTGTATGCAATTCAGCTGATAAACCCCATTTAAAACGTGAAATTAAACGCTGTTCCATATCCTGCATATCGATAGGAGGCTTATCGGAAGTCATTATCAGCTGTTTACCACTCTGGTGGAGGTGGTTGAATATATGAAAAAAAGCCTCCTGGGTCGCTTTTTTACTCGCAAGAAAATGAATGTCATCTACAATGAGTACATCGATCATCTGGTAAAAATGGATGAAATCATTCCGGGTATTATTTTTAATGGCCTCGATGAATTGTTGGGTGAAGCGTTCGGCTGATAAGTAAAGTACTGTTTTATAAGGATGCTTTTCTTTTACTTCAAGCCCTATAGCATTACTCAGATGCGTTTTTCCAAGTCCGACGTTTCCATAGATAAAGAGTGGATTGAAAGCAGTGCCTCCCGGACGTCTGGCAATGGCAAGACCCGCCGAGCGCGCTAAGCGATTAGATTCTCCCTCGATAAAATGAGTGAAAGTATAATGTGGATTTAATTGCGCATCAATATGAATTTTTCTGAGTCCCGGAATGATAAAAGGATTTTTAATTTCACGCGGTTTTAAAGAGAGTGGCGCCTGAACTTCCTGAGGCCTCATTTTTTCTTTTCCTATACTGGGTATATTCATAGTATGGGGATGCGAGTCTTGTTCAGCTTTTTTTTCCATCAATATATTATATACCAAGCGCGCTTCATGACCTAATTCTTTCTGAAGTACTACTTTAAGCAGGCGTATGTAGTGTTCTTCAAGCCATTCATAGAAAAATTTACTAGGTACCTGTATGGTAAGCATAGATTTCTCAAGGGCTATTGGTACTATAGGCTTAAACCAAGTTGTAAAAGCATGTTCAGAAATATTGTCCTTTATAAAATTTAAACAATTTTTCCAGATATATTCTGCTTTATCTCTCATTTAAAGTATTATTTTTGCTTTATTATTATATAAAATATTTTTTGAAAAAGCAGCCATTCTCACAGGCTGAGCGAAGACCAAAGTTGAAGAGAAAATTCCTAAAAAAAAATTCTTTTTAATCTTGATTAATTTTAAATATGTTTGTACTATGTATTAATCTAATAATTCAAAATGATACATGTAAAAAATTATATAAGAGTGGATTATTCTGAAGTGGGTAAATGAGCTATGTGTATCATGAGCATTGTGACCAGTACACATCTAAAATTAGAGTATTATGATATCTGTAATAGAGCTTAATTGTACTTATTTAAAAACGGCGCGAATTATTAATTAGATCTTCTTACCATAAATATCTATCTGAAGTCTCTTTCTTTAGGAATACGTATCCATCTTTATTATAAATTTTATAATAAAAATACGGATTTTTTATCCAAGGCAAGCACTATTTCCAAGCAGACACCCTGTTCGATGTCCGGGTTTTATTCATCAAAAGCTTAAACCTCATTTTTCTTCTGTTTTATAATTCAGATCTAGCCTTTGAAAGCCTTCTTTAAAATCAATTGCTTCAAATTTTTCCATCCAGATAATTAATGAAGCTTTATTTTCGTTGATCCGGCAATCAATGAAAATAGTATTGGATTTTTCGATCCATCGGTAAGATGGAGCTAAGTCTTCATAAACGAGCTCTATTACATATCTATTCCATTCTATTATCTTGTCAATGGCAGTGTTCTTGAGAGTGCTTTCTGTGCAATTTTTGTAAGCTCGTATCAATCCCTCCGATTCCTAATTTTGTTCCTCAAAAATAACGTACTATGATCAAGAGCGTATTATAAAGCTCTTTTGAAACGATCTTCTGAAAGATCGGCGACTCCGCGGCTGAAAGCAAGGTTTTTGATCGTTTGAAAATCCATAATTCGTGAATTCGTGTCCTCCAATCGATAAGCGTAGTAGAAATGCCGCGCGCACGTGGGTGTTTTTGCGTGCAGCTTGAGAGATATGCTTTGATTTCTTGAATATCACTTTCGATAAGCATAACCGAATAATTTGCTATTATTCTCCTTATAAACCACTTCTTCAGCCGCTCTGGTTATGGAGAAAAAGCCACTCGTGTCATTTTGCACCATCAGGGATAAGAATCAGAAGTCTGTCATTATCAATAGTTCTTTGCCTCCATATTTTTCCCTGTACCATAGGCGCGTTTAATCCATTTTTTAAATTTTTTCCGGCAATGAAAATTCTGCTTTCATCCCACAGTTTTTTTTCGATAAAGCTTTCCAGAGTTTTTTTACCACCTTCCACCATCAATGACTGGACATTAAGATCATAAATGTTTTTTAACATATTTTCAAGAAATCTCTCATTGAAAAGCGTTTGTATGAAACGCGTCTTATTTTTATTCTCAGGAGGTGTTTCTTCTGTAAAGATCAGGGTAGGTTGTTGTTGATCGTATATATTTAGCGAACAAGGTAAACGGAGGTTTTTATCCAGCAAGACACGCCAGGGGTTATTTCCGTACCAGTGCCGGGCGTTTAGTTGAGGATTGTCGTTTCGGGCCGTTTGCGTTCCGATGAGTAAAGCTTCCTCCTGAGTACGCCAAAGATGAGTTAGTTGCCTTGAATAAACATTGCTGATCCAGAAAATTTCTCCCGTATTTTTCTGATGAGGTAAAACATCCATAAATCCATCATTACTTTGCGCCCATTTTAAGACAATATAAGGTCTTTTTTTTTCATGAAAATTTAAAAAACGCCGGTTAAGTATACGGCAATCTTCTTCGAGTACACTTTCAATGACTTTTATTCCGGCGGATTTGAGTTTCTTTATTCCCGTTCTGTTTACTTTTTCATAGGAATCTTGAGTTCCTATAACAACTCTCGGTATTTTTTTTTGGATGATCAAGTCTGTGCACGGGCTTGTTTTTCCATGATGTGAGCAGGGTTCCAGTGTGACGTACAGAGTAGATTTATTAAACTCCGGAGGATTTTTTACTGAGTTTATAGCCACAACCTCCGCATGCGGCCCGCCACTTTTATAATGCCAACCTTCTCCGATGATTTTCTCATCTTTTTCTATCACGCAGCCTACCATAGGATTGGGCCGTGTAGTACCCACCCCTTTTTTAGCTAAGAGCAAGGCTCTTCTCATAAAGAGTTCTTGAATTTCTTTCATAAGTTAAATAAAAGATTAAATTATATTATTTTGTAATACTCACAAAAAGACAAAATCTGAAGAAAAAGTTTGATAGCCGGGGAGATAAATTAACGTTGGAACAAATAATTTAAGTGATTATAGCTTGAAAGAGAGCTTATTTTTCTCTTGAAAACCTTATTTGTATAAAAGATAATATAAAGGCTATGAAAGAGTTTTTCAGGGCTTAATAAGGTGCGTTTTGCTTTTATAAAAGGTATTTGTTTGATGCAACGTATTTATATCTAGATCCTCTTTCACCTAAAAAGCATTAGATAAATATCTAAATATCAAAAAACAAAGAGCTTTGTGTCTTTAAAGCTGAAAAAAATCTTATAAAAATGGATTTAGTATGAATTTATTTGTAATAAATATGATATCTCATTTAAAAAACTTTAATTCAAACTCTTTAATAATGATAAACTATCAAAAACTACTTGTTACTCGTTGCAAAATAAGTTTTACGTTATTAAAGTTTTCAATCTGTTTATATATAAGAGATTTATAATCTATTCATATGTGAAAAAGGCAGAAAAAAAACTTAGTTTAAGTAAGAATTTTTTTATTTAAAAAAAAGGCTTTTATTTGTTTTTAAGTTTCTTAATGCGCGCAGCTTTTGTTTCTTTTATCTGATTATTTGAAACTTACGTAACTTTACAGATATCTAGCGATAGAATTCTTGTCAACCAGGTTTTGCTTTAATAATTTAATTCTGCGTTGTAAGCCTTTAAGAGAAGAAAAAGGTTTCTCAGAGAGAATTTCCCTTAGTTTCGCTTTTAGGAATTTCACCATGTACTGTGCAGGAGCTCTTTGCAATTAACATGTAGAGAAAAACGCTGATCGTTCGTATTTGTGTCCCTTTTTAACTTCTTATTTCTTTTTGGGAGTTAAATAAATTATTTGAAATACTTAGTCTCTAGGTGAATTTATACAGATTAGAAATACTTTGAAAGTTTTTATTATAGTGCTGATTTGTTTACATTTGAATAAAAATTGTAAAACATGAAAAAACTATTTCTAACCATAGGCCTGTTTTCAGGCGTCTTATCAACCCAGTCCCAGACGATAGGTCAGAGGCTAGATAAAACTATAGAATGTACCAAGAAAGTGTTTAAACAAATGGAATACGGTGTAAAGTCAGGGGTTAATTTTTCGAGCGTTATAAGTTTAAATAACATTTCTTCTCGTACAGGTTTTAACGCCGGTGTTTACGGAAGATACAATATAGACCAGGATATGTCCATACAACCCGAACTTTTATTTTCCTCACAAGGCTTTAAAAATAAATCCCTGAAAGAAACCGTATCAAACGGCTATTTAAATATTCCTATTATGTTTCAGTATCGTTTGGTAGATTCGCTCGCTTTTGAGATGGGTCCTCAATTGGGTTTTGCCATAAATAAAGACAATTATCACCCTGGCGATTCTCCAAAAAAAGCCAATGGATTTGATTTTAGCCTGACCCTAGGGGTAAAATACGATGTAAGTCAGTATTTTAAAGTTCCGGACTTAGGCCTTACCGCGCGATACACCATAGGTCTTACCAATGTTTATAAAGCTGATAAGATTTCTTCAAATAAAAATTCAGTATTTCAGACAGGTCTGGCCTATGTCTTTTAAGACAGAGATATTTTTATAAAAGATTTTTTTACAAAAGGCCTTGAAATTTTCAAGGCCTTTTGTTTTCTCTCTTTCGTTCATAGTTTATGAGAATTTATTTCAGAGCTATTTTTTAATATCCTTATAAATCAGTTATTTTTTGATTTAGATATTTTTTTTAAATAAAACGGTCTGTTTATATTCTTTTTTATGTATGGTTGAGTTTTTTTTTCTCAATTACGATTCTTCCTTTTTATAAAAGGAATATATAAATTTGTGTTAACACATTAATAAAAAATGTATGAAAAGACTACTTGACATCTTATCATTTGCATTGTTTTTTACCTCCATTCAGCTCTACGAAAAAACCATGTTTCCCGTCTGTGAGTTCTCTGCCATGCCTGCCAGAGGAGAACATATTTTGGAATAAAAAGTGGGCTGAATATATCTAAACTTGGAAATTCCTCCGGAGTAAAAAGTTCGAGCTTGCGCTCGGGAATGCACGCCAGAGTTTATCTCGGTTATATACTCGCCGATGGATTTTCCATTCAAACTGAGCTTATATATTCTCACCAGATAGGTAAAGAACAAGGAGTATTTACGAGAAGGCTTGACTATATCAATTTACCTGTGATACTTCACTATATATTTCCTAGCTCTATGCTAAGCGGTTTTTATCTGGAATTAGACCACCAAATAGGTTTTGTTATCAACAATCAGCTTAAAAGTTCCTGACGGAGAAAAACTTCCAGATGAGTTACAAAGATCACATTAAGGATGATACTGATAAATTTGATTTCGCCCTCGCCGGAGGTTTAGGCTATCATTTAGGTGTAGGCTATATGTTCTAATAGCTTTTCGATATTTTTCATCGGTGCTTACTAAAAAGTCCCAGAATATTCTGGGACTTTTTTATCTCTATATATAAATTTTTTATGAATTTTAAAATAATAATTTTACATTATTTAATTATATAAATAATGTATTTTACTTACGTAATAAGTAAAATACTTTTTCCTATGGATTACATAATTCTTCTTTATGAAGAAGATAATCATTTATTTGTCTTTACCTTGTTTTTTATAGTAAGTTCGCTCAAGGTTCAGGAATCTTCTCGTTTTAAACGATCTGCTCAGAAATACGAATTTTATTTCGGAGTCAAAGCAGGGATAGGCATAGCCCCTATTTTTAACGTGGATAAGTCATTGTCAAATCATTTTAAAAATTCAAAAAAAATACCACCACAATCAAAGGGGAAACGTTTGATAAATTTAGAGTACATAGAGATAGAGCTTTATTTAATAAGATATTATATCAATATACCTGTTTTGGCGAAATATAATTGTCCTGTAGGTATTAGTCCACCATGATTAAAACAGTACCAAAGCGGCTAAGGGAATTTCATTGAGAAGGCCCGACACTAAGGCTACACATAATATTAACAAAGCGCCATGTGTTATGGTAGCGATTTTAATTCATCCGCCTGCGTTTAGATTTTCCGAAGACCTTACGATAACTGAAGTAACAGGCAAACCTTCGAGAAGGATGTTGACGGTATTGCCGATACCTTGCGCCTTAAGCTCACGACTTCTAAGAGCGTAACGTAATGGTTCCAGTTTATTAATATATTCAACAGAAAACTAAACTATCGATAAGCAGCTTATTAGCGTATGACCAAAGCGATCTGCCATACGTGTAGGTTAGAAAATCCACTAAAGTCAGGAAGTGTAAACTGTCCGATATATTCTTTAATATTAGCAGCTATGGGTAGATTATACCATATAATTTCAACTTTCTGCCGCTAGAGAGGAGGGAAAAGAAGAAAACAATATATTTCATGAAGATGCCCAATACCACCACTATAATCGCAGCGGGTATGACCTAAAATTTTCATGAAGGGTTGTTCTCAAAAAATGAGCAAGACCAGTGAGATTAAGCCGGTAAGCAATATTCCTAGGCTGATATGTTTAAGCGAGTGATGAATAAAAGAAAATCCTGATTCCAAAAGCATGAATTCCGTAGTCTTTTCCACATCAAAGCCCAAAGGTAAGGAACCTGCTTCATAATAATGATCAGACCGATAGCTGCTAGCATGCCTTCAATACCTTTTATAATAACCTTTATTACGGTGGTATTCCTGGATTTGCTCAATGGAGTAGTATATTGGTATGGTATTGAGCATATTTTTATGCTGCGTCAGAAGAAAATTCCTTATTATTTATAAACGCATCACTTATTCCAACGGGGAACTCATTCATTTGACTTTTTCTCAGGAGGTGTCTTTTCTGAACAAATAAAGTATCAAAGAAACCCTTGATAACATTCCTGAAGGCACTAATCTTATCATCGATGCCAAACCGCTTACATAGATTTCGATGTTCTGGACTTGCTTAGGGAGTTCAGGGAATTCAGAGTACCTACTAAAAATATCAAAGTATCCTTTATAGGTTTCAAAAATATTTACAATATTGAGAACGCTTTAGAGGTTATTCCCGATAAGTTGCTTTCAAATAATGAACAACCCAAACTCTTCTCCGGAAGGTATGAAAGACCCATCAGACAGTTCAAGAGAGATAAGGTTAATAAGTAAATTTAGGACATTTTATGAAATATCATAAAAACAAAGCTTCACACGATCTTAGCCCTAAAGAAGCGCTTAGATTTTTACAAGAAGGAAATTTTCGCTTTATTAACGCCATTAACCGAGATCATGATCATTTGCAAATGATTAATGTCACTTCTGAAAATCAGTGGCCTTTTGCCGTTATTCTCAGCTGTATGGATTCACGTATTTCTTCTGAGCTGATTTTTGATCAAGGGCTGGGGGATGTTTTTAGTATACGAATTGCAGGTAATGCCATCAATTATGATGTATTGGGTTCGATCGAGTATGCTTGTAAAATCGCAGATTCGAAGCTTATCGTCTTATTAGGACATACCCGATGCGGCGCTATCAAAGGCGCTTGCGACGAAGTACAGATGGAAAATCTTTCAAAACTTTTGGCTAAGATTTACCCCGCCGTTCAGGCTGAGACGAGCATCATCGAAAACAGAAATTCTAAAAATGAAGAATTCGTTGAAAAGGTATGCGATTTGCATTTGAGGCAAAGCGTTCATTATATTTTACAGAATAGTCGTGTACTTAAGGAAATGATCGATAACGGAGAAGTAGGAATTATTCCGGCCAAATATGATTTGAGCACAGGAAAAGTTACTTTTTATGAAAAGGAAGGTATTTTTAATTCGAAAAAGCAAATAATATAAGATATCTAGATTAGATTTTGGTTTTATTAAAGATTTTATATATGATCCGGCGCTTTTCAAGCTTATTTATTACTTTCCTGCTAAACGCGCTTTTAGGTCTATTTTATACATGCTTTCAGCATGCTTTCCGGTATAGTATCAGCGTTCTTCCCAATGAAATAAAGCAAAAAAAAGACATGGATTGATTCCCATTTCCTAGCGGAGCACCCAGATAATATTTTATAATTTTTTTCCATACTTTGTAAGGCGCCGCCCTTTCCAGAAAGGGCGGCGCCTGTGCGTAATTTCACTGTGAGAATACCACTTTTTTTTTGAGAGAGATCTGCGTTAGCCTCCCATGCTTGACACACTTGTGCGAGAAAATCTATCCCCGGAGGATCCTCTTCCGTAAAGGCTTTTTTGAGTAATGCTCCCGAAATAACTGACACCTCCGGCACTTATAGAAACACTCAGGTTGCTCTTTGGATTTCCTTATGTGTTGCCATAAAAAACGCGCGCTTACGCCGCGGACTTATGAAATTATTATCTTTTCCTGAGCGCTCCTGCCAAATGAATGATATTATGCAATTGATATAAGGTTTTTGTATCGATGAAATCCTTTTGGAATCCCATAAATAAACAGGGAAATTTCCTTTAACTTTATATCCTCTCCTCAGATACCTTTTATAGCCTCGTTCATAGAGCATTTCGCTTAAGCGATTTCCTATAACCGATTGTACCTGTGGTAAGTATGTTTTTTATTCGATGATTCATTGAAATAGTTGAATAATATTTTATACAAAAATCGGAATAATCTTTACTTTTGATCCGAAAAAAATATTTCATGAAATTTTTTATAGATACGGCTGACCTTGATCAAATACGTCAAGCCAATGAATTAGGTGTTCTCGATGGCGTCACCACTAACCCATCGCTGATGGCTAAACAAGGAATCAGTGGCGAAAAGAACCTTCACGCACACTACCTGAGCATCTGTGAAGTCATTCAAGGAGATGTAAGCGCTGAGGTGATTGCCACTAATTATGAAGGCATGTGCTCTGAGGGAGAAATTCTGGCGAATTTGCATTCGCAAATCGTCGTGAAAATCCCCATGACCATCGATGGCATTCGCGCTATTCATCATTTTTATGAACAAGGCATACGTACCAACTGTACTTTGGTTTTTTCTTTATCTCAGGCGCTCTTAGCAGCTAAGGTGGGAGCTACCTATGTCTCGCCTTTTATAGGAAGACTCGATGATATTTCTTCAGATGGTCTTCAGCTTATTCAGGATATACGAATGGTATATGACAGTTATGACTTTGAAACGGAAATTTTGGCCGCTTCGGTACGTCATTCCATGCATATTGTCAATTGTGCAAAAATAGGCGCTGATGTCATTACAGCGCCTCTGGAGGTGATCAAGAGTCTTGCGCATCATCCCCTTACGGATATTGGTCTGAAAAAATTTCTCGACGATTATCAAAAAACTTCTTCTTAATCCTTTGAATTAGCTCCTGAAGACAAAAGCACATTTAAACCTGCAATCAGGCCTCTTCGGTAACGGCTATTTCGCTGAGAATCTGCGCAATTTCTTCGATTTGATCTGTTTTTATGAGTTCCTTAAAAAGGATAATGGCTCTTTCCTGTTTTATGTTTTGTAAATTTTCAGAGGTGGTTTTGCTGAGTTCTTGCAAGTGACTTCCTTTATTGGTAGAGAAAAGTATCTGAATATTTTCAGCTTCCATCGTATGCAGATCCTTTGCAGGGATGAGTTGTATTTTTACTCTTCCTCCGGAATTTCTAGTGTATATAGTAATGTGATTATGAATTACTAAAGCTCTTTTTTTTCTTTTCTTATATCACTGAGATTTGTATATTTCTTTTTTAGCTCATTCGATGATATACGTTCTTCTCTTTTTAAATCTTCCAGATCAAGGTGAATATTTTCTGTTTCCTGATATTCTTTTTCAAGTTTTTCAAGAACTTTCAATAATTCTCCCGAGTTTGCTACCTGATGTTTTTTTTGTAGTTGGGTGAGTAAATCAAGGCGCTGATGTATTACTTCCAGATGTTTCGGGTGTGATTCAACGGTCTTTATCCAATGGATTATTTCATTGTAAAGATCACTCGTTTCGATCCATGCTACATAGGATTGTTCTGTAAGTTCATGATGACGATGGGAAGGTTCTGCAGATTTGTCAAGACAAGTTTTTTAAACGTGTCAGTTGAAGCAAGCAGACTGATGCCTTCGGAAAACCATCTACTTATTTCCTAAGCATGCATGTGATAGGCTTCTCTCTCAAATTCCCTTTCCTCATTATCAACGATCTTTGCCATATGAAGCTCTTAAGAGAAAATTATTGTACTCTTTCTTTCGCAGATGGTTTGCTTCTCGCTCTTTTAACTGGAGTAGTTGCTCTTTGACGCACTGGTATTTTCAAAATATCTTTGATACTTATTCCTTCTAGGAATTTATTATTTTTACAATAGCTATCGAGGAATTTTAGCTGATGATAGCTATCATTGATGAGCTTTCTTCTTAGTTTTCCAAACTGCTCCAAACTTACCAGACTATCATTAATAAAACTTCTTGACTTGTCGCCAGGATGTATTTCCCTTCGTAAGATCGTTTGGACTCATTATCGATGTAGTAGTGCTTTAAGAGGCTTTCAGGAAGTTGCGTAAATGAGCTTCGCTATTTATTTTTCTTTATCTAAAATAGCAGAGGTATCTGCTCTTTTATCTGATCTTTTATCTGAGATAAGCCCGGAGAGGGCATTCATAAGTAAAGATTTGCCTACTCTGGTTTCTCCCGTGATGATTTGTAAGACCTCCAGCTAAATCGAGTTCCGCTTTATTAATAATACTAAAATTGAATATATAGAGTTTTGTAAGCATTCAAATCTTGAAATTATTCCAGTGATATGAGAACTTTTTTTAAGTTAAAATTTATTAATTTGTATGATAGGCCCGCGCCATTGAGAATCTTACTGATCTCCTCTTTTTTTAGCCTTGAAAAAGATATCTACAGGATAGGAATTAACAGCGCCTATATCTGATATTTTGTCAAGTTCGACAAGCGTCTCAGTGATGTTTTGTTTGCCTTCAGCTGGTTTTTCAGACATCACATTCAAGCCTTTTCTATGGGTCCAGTCCAGCCAACAAAAAAAGATTCTCTGATTCAACACTGCCGGCAATTTTTTGTGCTGCCAGGAAATATTCCTTGCCTGCACTCTTAGAAAAGGTATCAGCATCACATCCAAGGAGGTCTGAAAACCTTATTAACAGTGATTGAAAACAAAGCATTCTATCATTTTCATTTGCCTGAAAATCATCGCGCCCTAACGCCTTTGGTTGAGCCAATCGTTAAGCTCCTTTTCAAGATTTTCATAGAGAGAAGCGTGCGTGAGTTTTGTAGTTTCTCGTAGTTGATTTTAACCTTTTCCGAAAGCTCTTGCGCGCACGCGCATTGCGCTTCTAAAAAGAAAGATTAATAAGCGCATCATAACCTTAAATTAACTTAAGGTTTGCGAAACCTAGTTCAATATATCAAAATCCAGGTCTTTTTTACTTTTTAATTCTATGGGGGAGAGTCTCTCCTTTATCATTGATTAAGATGATCTTATTAGTATCCTTGTCAAATCCTGCACCTGCATCTTTCAAAGAATTCAGTATGATAAAATCAAGCTTTTTTTCTTTCAGTTTTTTCTTAGAATTTTCTAGTTCATCTTCGCTCTCCAGCACAAAACCTACGATATATTGATGTTTCTTTTGTGCTCCTAAGGTTTTGAGGATATCAGGATTTCGAATCAACTCAAGAGAGAGGTTTGCTTGTTTTTTCTTTATCTTTTCCTTTAAAATTGCAGAACTGCCTTATAGTCAGATACGGCTGCGGCCATAATGAGCACATCACATTTCCTGAAGTATTTTAAACTTTTATTAAGCATTTCTTCAGCTGAAGTGACTGGAATTTTTCTTACGCCCTTTTTCTCTATCGTTTCCTTAACCAGGCTATAAATGATCGTTACCTCTGCACCCAGCTGCGCAGAAGCTTTTGCCAGGGAAAAGCCCATTTTTCCTGAGGATCGATTTTCCAGAAATCGTACTGGATTTATGGATTCATAGATAGATCCGGCGGTGATAAGTATTTTTTTTCTTTTAAATGAGAGGTTTTTTTCTCAAAATGTTTTACCAGGGTCCCTATAATATTGCTCAGGTTCGGCCATTCGTCCCTGTCCAGGTAAGCCGCTTGCGAGCCATCCTTTTTTAGAAGGTATTAAAATATGTCCTCTCTTAAGGAGTCTCCCTATATTCTCTTTTGTAGTGGGATGCCAGGTATATATCGAGATCCATCGCCGGAGCGAAAAATATTGGCCGTAGCAGGAGCGATAAGAAATGCATCTGCCCAAATGCTAAGTTCACGTAATTATTCCAGTTACGATCTCCGTATCTGAACGAGTCCCAGACAGGAACTTTGGAAAGCGTGGCTAAGGTGTTTTTTCTGACAAATTTCTTAGCTGAAGGACTCATTAAAACTTTGATTTCTAACTGCATACCAAGAAGTAGCATTAATAATATCGGAATCTTATAGGAAGCAATACTGCCGCTGACTCCTAAAATATTTTTTCCCTCCCAAGGTATCATAAGTCGATTTTAGTGTCATCTTCTGATTTCCGAAAATAAACTTCTCTGTCTAAAAACTCCTGAACAGCAATGGCTGTAGGCTTGGGAAGCTCTTCATAAAATTTTGAAAGCTCAATTTGTTCTTTATTTTCAAAAACTTCCTCTAGCGAATCATTATAAGCGTTAAATTCATCGAGCTTTTTATAAAGCTCGGTTTTGATAATGCTGTTGATTTGATTAGCGCGCTTACCCAGTATATTGATGATAGAGTAGATGTTTTCTCCAGATTTTTCCATCTCTCTTC
Source organism: Bacteroidetes bacterium endosymbiont of Geopemphigus sp. (assembly GCF_002904345.1). Taxonomy (GTDB): domain Bacteria; phylum Bacteroidota; class Bacteroidia; order Flavobacteriales; family Blattabacteriaceae; genus GSPS2-BC2016. The sequence continues at coordinate 217,966 of NZ_PEIH01000005.1, read as the reverse complement.
GATCAATGGTTTCAGTGGAGAGAGGTGCTTTAATATCTTTAAATTTCATAGAATTTTAATTAAATGTGTTATTTTTTCAGGGCGGAAAGTTCATTGATATGTTTAAGATTTTGTGACACTCTTCTTTCAATTTTTATTATTTCCTCTTTATGTTGAGAATCTGAATAGGACTTTCTGAAGTTTTCAACCATGGTTAAGACCTCTTCAAGTCGCTCTTTTTCCAGCGATGGATCACTATGTATTGCTAATTCATACTGGGCATCTAACCTGTAGTATTCGGCTTTTTCTCTCAGTGGACTCTCGGGAAAATCATTGATGAGTTGCTCGAATGCCTTTACCGCCGCCTTGTATCGCATAATATCGTGATAAATCTTGGCAATTTCAAAATATTTTTTTTCTAATTTCTTGGTCAGTGTCTGAATAAAAGTGTTCACTTCTAAAATTTTTTTACTCCCAGGGTATTGATTGATAAAGTTTTGTAACTCCTCAATGGCGGCATAAGTGCTGCTTTGGTCTAAATTATAATCCGGCGAGCTCATATAATAGGAATAGGCTGAATGAAAAAGAGCCTCTTCAGCGCGTTCATCCTGGAGATAACTTGAATGAAAATTCTTAAACTGATGTGCCGCCAGGCTATAATTTTTATCGTAAAAATTTGCCATGGCAGTCTTGAAAATCAGATCTTTGGCGCTTTCTGTTCCTCGTAGCATAGGCGCAGCACGTTCGTATAGCTGTAAGGCCTGGGGATATTTTTTCTGGGAAACGAAAGCATCTCCCTGTGAAAAGATATAAGTCACATCGGTGCTCTTAAGCGGATTGTCGAGTTCCTTATTGCATCCGTTCAGAATTAAAAACCAAGGTAAAAAGAACTGAAAGATTATTTTTTTCTGCATGGTGCAAAAATAATACCTTCTAGGATATTATTCATAATATCTTGAATTTTTAAACTTTTGCTCGCTTATGGAAATTTTGAATATACCTGTCGAAAAGACAGATACCCCCTTTGTCTTCATCAATCAAATGAAGTTTATCAAGAATCAATTGAGCTAAGGGCTCTTCTTCAATTTTCTCAGCTACATACCATTGCAGAAAATTGTGAATGGAATAATATTTTTCTTTCAAAGTCATATTTACCAGATCGTTGATCTCTTTCGAATTTTTTTTTCTTATGCTCGAAAAGTTTTGTGAAAAGGTTCTTTAGCGAGCTATACTCTTCTTCAGGAGAAGAAAGCTCTGAAAAACCTGGACCATGTGGTCCTCCGCGCTCGTTGCTCGTTGATATAACGCAGTAATTTGAGTATATGTGTTCGTTCCTCATAAGAGTGAACATAAAGAAATTCGCCTACACCTTCAAAACCTTTGAAGCCATGGAAAGGTAGATCTGTGAGGCCTGAGCTGCGCATTAAGTCTTTTTTCAATAGTGTTGCTTAGCATAGTATATTATTCTTCTTACCAGAAGTTGTGATATTGGTATAGCCTTCGTAAGCTCTTTTTATTTTTTCCTCCAACGTTGCGGAAGCCTCTACCAATGGTAGTCTTACATGGGTTTTGCAAATGCCAATGCTATGTAAAAGTGATTTCACACCGGCAGGGTTACCCTCTTGGTAAATAAGGTGCATAAGTTCAAAGAATTTATAATAATGCTTAAAAGCCTCTAAAGGTTTTCCTTTAAGCGCATAGCGGATCATACTAGAAAACTCATCAGGTAGCGCTTGAGCAAGCACTGAGATCACGCCGTCTCCTCCACCAAGAGTTATAGGAAGCGCTAAAGCATCATCTCCTGAGATCAGGCTAAAGTGGCTAGGTTTTTCTCTAAGAATCTCGTAAGCTTGCAAAAGATTTCCAGAAGCTTCCTTAATACCTGCGATATTTTTATACGCTCGCGCCAGAGCAAGCACGGTTTTGGGAAGTATATTCGAACCTGTGCGCGAAGGCACGTTATAGATGATAATTTTAGCTTCTGTATTTTCCGCTATTGTTTTAAAATGCTGATAGATACCTTCTTGCGAGGGGCGATTGTAGTAAGGCGTCACTGAAAGAATAGCTTCAAAACCTGAAAGATTTGTAGTTTGAATTTTTTCAACTACTTCCTGAGTGTTGTTTCCACCTATGTTAAGAACTAAAGGAAGCCTTTCCTGATTTGCTTTTTGAACACAGCAAATAATTTCATTTTTTTCCTCATCCCGCAAGGTGGCCGGCTCACCGGTAGTGCCTAAAATCACCAGGTAATTCACACCTTTTGTTATAGCATACTTGCTCAAGCGGCTCAAGCTCTCGAAGTCCACTTTTTTTTCCCTATCAAAGGGTGTTACAAGTGCTATGCCTGTTCCGCGAAGTTTTTTCATGAGTTTTTTATTGAATCAATTCCGATCATTTAAAAAATGGCAAAAGAGATGTAACATTTTTTGCCATTTTATAACATCTAAAAATTATTTTCTGTCACGCGCCTCAGCAACTATAATTTCTCTCAGATTGTTGCTGTTTTTGCTCTCCACAGTTTTTTTGTGGAGCTTATTTATGATGTTTTGTCCACTTTTGTCATCAGAGGTTTCAACAAAACCGAAGCCCTTGCTCCTTCCTGTTTCCCTATCGATGATGATTTTTGCATCTTTAATTTGCTCTCCGGTTTCTTTAAGAAGACTTTTAAGATCTTCTTCGTTAGTTTCAAATGGTAAATTTCCAATATACAATTTCATTTCATGAGAATTAGTAATTTAAAGATACAAATCTAAATATAAATATTTACAGAATCTATTCTAGATAAAAAACAATTTTTAACAAGGTATCATTAAAGAGATTTTAAAAATTGATTTTTCCGCATGATTTTTTATAATTTATAAATCGTTTTATCTGAAACGATTATTTATCTATTGATCTCTATGTGATTTTTATGAATAAATCGTAACTTTGCATATATTATCTCATCTATATGAAAAGTATATCTTTATGAATTTTAATTTGATCGTTATCGGTAGCGGCCCCGGGGGTTATGTAGCAGCTATACGTGCTGCGCAGCTGGGTCTTAAAACAGTTGTCATCGAAAAAGAAGAACTTGGAGGAATCTGTTTAAACTGGGGCTGTATACCGACCAAAGCCCTGCTTAAAAGCGCACAAGTTTTTAATTATTTAAAGCACGTGCAGTCTTACGGCTTAAGTCTAGACGAGAGAACTCTCAGTGCCGACTTTCCCGCCGTGATCAAACGCAGTCGGGAGGTGGCTCAAAAGATGAGCAAGGGCATCAGCTTTTTGATGCGAAAGAACAAGATTAAAGTAATTTTTGGAGTGGCGAAACTTCAAGCGGGTAAGAAAGTAAGCGTACTCGATAAAGAGGGAAAAACCTCTGAGTATACAGCTGATCATATCATCATCGCTACAGGTGCCCGATCTAGAAATCTGCCTAATCTTCCTCAAGATGGTAAAAAAGTGATCGGCTATCGACAGGCGCTTGTGCTCTCTGAACTTCCAAAACACATGGTAGTGGTGGGCTCTGGGGCTATAGGAGCGGAATTTGCCTATTTTTATAATGCTATGGGTGCTAAGGTTACGCTGGTGGAATATCTTTCGCGTATTGTACCCCTAGAGGATTCGGAAATTTCTCAACAACTTGAACGCTCTTTAAAAAAAAACGGGGTAGAAGTGCTTACTTCTTCCTCTGTAGAGAGGATAGAGGCTTCTAAAGATAAGGTAAAGGTTTTTATCAAAACCTCCAAAGAAGATCATTCTCTAGAAGCAGATGTGGTGCTTTCCGCAGTAGGTATTACGCCCAACATAGAGGATATCGGACTCGAGGAGGTGGGTATTGCAATTGATAAAGGACGTGTCGTGGTGGATCATTTTTATCGGACCTCTGTTGAGGGTTATTATGCCATAGGAGATTTAGTACAAAGTCCTGCGTTGGCGCATGTGGCCTCTGCAGAGGGCGTCATATGTGTGGAGCACATTAAAGGACTGAATCCTGAGCCGCTGGATTACGGAAATATTCCTTCTTGTACGTATTGCGGTCCGGAAATCGCCTCTGTGGGACTCACCGAGGAACAAGCCAGAGAAAAAGGTTATGATCTTAAAATAGGTAAATTTCCCTTTACAGCCCTTGGAAGGGCTACCGCCAATGGAGACACCGAAGGCTTTGTTAAGGTGATATTTGATGCTAAATATGGCGAGTGGTTGGGCTGTCATATGATAGGCACGGGGGTTACAGAGATGATTGCCGAAGCCGTTACCTCACGCAAGCTTGAAACTACGGGCCATGAAGTCCTTAAAGCGGTACATCCACACCCAACCCTTAGCGAGGCTATTATGGAAGCTACAGCAAATGCTTATGATGAATGCATTCATCTGTAGTTTTTTAAATTTTTCGGAACTCTGATTTTTAATGATACAAACGCTCTCAAAAATAAAGCATATCGATGCGGATAATTTTTTCCTTATCGCTGGCCCTTGCGTTATTGAGTCGGAAGGAATGGCCTTGCATATTGCCGAAGGTATTGCCAGGAGTTCGGAACACTATAAAATTCCTTACATATTTAAGGGCTCATTTAAAAAAGCGAATCGTTCACGCTTAGATAGTTTTTCAGGTATAGGAGATGAAAAAGCACTAAAGATCCTTCGGAAAGTGGGCGAAATTTTCGATATTCCCGTCACCACCGATATTCATTTGCCTTCTGACGCGATAAGGGTCGCTGATTATGTAGATGTATTACAAATACCGGCTTTTCTGGTGCGACAGACCGACCTGTTGGTAGCAGCTGCTCAAACACAAAGGGCCGTTACGCTCAAGAAGGGGCAGTTTCTCTCGCCTGAATCCATGAGATTTGTGGTGGAAAAGATGCGTGATAGCGGCAGTAACCGTTTGGCGCTTATAGAGCGTGGCACTACTTTCGGTTATCAGGATTTAGTGGTCGATTACCGAAGTATACCCATCATGCAGGAATATGCCCCTGTGATACTCGATGTGACCCATTCGCTGCAAAAACCCAATCAGGGAAGCGGTATTACCGGCGGACATCCGCAATGGATAGAGACCCTCGCTAAGGCAGGTATCGTTACGGGCGTGAACGGTATTTTTATAGAAACACATCCCTACCCTCACAAGGCAAAAAGCGACGGCGCTAATATGTTGCCCTTGGATCTTTTGGATCCTTTGCTAAAAAAACTGATAGTTCTTCGAAAGGCTATCAAAGTTTTCAGCGATAAAAAAGATCAACTTAAATGAAAGGGCACTTAGTTGGAAAATACAATATTCCTGGGCCTCGATACACGAGTTATCCAACGGTTCCTTACTGGGAAACTCGGACCTTTACTCTGGAGAAATGGAAGGAAACACTTGTGCGTTCCTTTAAGGAATCAAATGCTGAAGAGGGCATTAATCTATACATCCATTTGCCTTTTTGTGAGAGTCTTTGCACCTTTTGCGCCTGCAATAAACATGTTACCAAGCGTCATGAGGTGGAGCGTCCCTATATCGATTATCTGATCAGGGAGTGGAACATGTATCTTGAGCTGCTCAAAGGACGACCCTTGCTCTCGGGTCTTCATCTGGGAGGGGGCACACCTACATTTTTCAAACCAAAACACCTGAAATACCTGCTTGAATCTCTTTTTGAAACGGTGGATATCTATGAGAATAAGACTTTTAGTTTTGAGGCTCATCCTAATCATACCTCTTTTGAGCACCTTCAAACCCTTTATGATTTAGGGTTTCGTCGCGTGAGTTTTGGCGTTCAGGATTACGATTTAAAAGTACAAAAGGCTATTCATCGAATCCAGTCTTTTGAGCGAGTAAAGCTTGTAAGCGAGTGGTCTCAGAAAATCGGCTATGAGTCCATATGTCATGAATTTGTGTATGGTCTTCCTTTTCAAAAAATGGAGAGTATTGAGCGAGTGGCGGAAAATATAGCTTTGCTCCGACCGGATCGTGTGGTAAATTATAGCTATGCCCATGTTCCCTGGATTAAAGGACTTGGACAACGTGGATTTGATCAAGCGGATTTGCCCTCGGGCTTGCTTAAACAAGCCCTTTCCGAGCGCTTGCGGGAGCATTTGACAGAGATGGGCTATCACCAGATTGGTATGGATCATTTCGCTTTGTCTCACGATAGTTTTTATAAATCCTTAGTAGAAACGAAGATTCATCGTAATTTCATGGGATATACCCATTCCAAAACCCAGCTCATGATCGCCTTAGGGGCTTCTGCTATTTCTGATAGCTGGTATGCTTTTTCACAGAATTTCCGCGATGTCAAATCTTATTACCAAGCACTCGATAAGGGAGATTTACCTGTTTTTAGGGGCCATATCCTCACGCAGAAGGATTTAATCATTCGTCGTCATATTCTTAATCTGATGTGTCGACTCGAAACCTGTTGGTCTAAAGCCTCTATGTATTTCGATGAGATTCCCAAGGTATTAGAGCGACTCGAGGAGATGCGTAACGATGCTTTAGTAGAATTTTTGCAAGAGGGTCTTCGCATCACCCCGGCAGGACATTCTTTTCTGAGGAATATTTGCATGGCTTTTGATTTACGCTTGATTCGTGAACAACCCCAGACACGTCTGTTTTCCATGACTATATAATTTTATGCAAGCAATACAGGAAATATCTATCCGAGGAAAAACCTTTATTCCGTTTATAAAAAGCGCAGAGATTGAAAAAATTGTCAAAGAACTCTCTGAAAAAATTCATCGCCATTACGGCGGACGTACACCTGTTTTTGTAGGAGTTCTCAACGGAGTAATCATGTTTTTCAGCGATTTTCTAAAAAACTATCCTGGAAACTGTGAGATAGCCTTTATTCAGTTGGCCTCTTACCATGATAATACTTGCTCAAGCGGTAAGGTAAATATCATTTCCAATTGGCCAGTGGATTTAACAGATCGTGAGGTAGTTGTTTTTGAAGATATCGTCGATACGGGAACTACACTTAAAAAAATTCACAAAATGATCCAAGATCAAAAGGTAAAAAGCTCCAAAGTCGCCACGCTTTTTTTTAAACCTGATGTTTATAAGAGTGATTTACCTATAGATTATATCGGAAGGCCTATTCCCAATCGCTTTATCGTAGGATATGGTTTGGACTTCGATGGAATGGGAAGAAATATACCTGATATTTATCAGTTAAAAGATTAGTATGAAGCACATTATTTTATTTGGTCCTCCCGGATCGGGTAAGGGTACACAGGCTGAGCTTGTCGCTAACAAATTCAACTTAAAGCATCTTTCCACAGGCGATCTTTTCCGTCATCATATGAAAGTAAAAAATTCACTTGGATTAAAAGCAAGATCTTATATAGATCAGGGCTTGCTCGTTCCTGATGATGTGACCACCGCTATGCTTGAAGATTTCCTTCCGGAAAACGACCAGCCAGAGGCTGGTATTATTTATGATGGCTATCCGCGCACACTACAACAAGCCATTTCGTTAGATGAACTTTTAGAGCGCTTTTCATTGGGTTTTGTAAATACTGCCTTTTCTTTTTGTGTTCCCGATGAGCTTCTTATAAAGCGTCTTTCCTTAAGAGGAAAGACCAGTGGGCGTTCGGATGATATTGACTTGGGCGTGATTAGAAAACGCATTGCAGAGTATTATAAAAAGACCGCTCCACTTTCTGAATATTATCGTAAAAAAGCTATTTTGACGGAAATTAACGCCAAGGGAAATATAGAGGAGATTGCACTTTCTTTAGAGCTTGAAATCAGGCGTTTGTCTATTTGACCGGAATGTTTTCAGAAAATTTTATAGATCAGGTAAAAATTTATTGCGCAAGCGGCCATGGAGGCACTGGAGCGGCGCACTTCCGTCGGGAGAAATTTATTCCCAAGGGCGGTCCAGATGGGGGAGATGGGGGAGATGGAGGAAGTCTGATCTTGCAAGGTAGCGCTCAGCTCTGGACATTGCTTCATTTTAAGTACAACAGACACCATAAGGCTAAAAATGGATCTCCTGGAAGAGGAAATCGCATGAGTGGCGCCTCGGGAAAAGCCCTCGTCTTGAAAGTGCCCTTGGGCACTATCGCTAAAGATGAGCAGGGAAATACTATAGCTGAAATCACTCAGCAAGGAGAGCAACAAGTGCTTTTCCAGGGGGGTAAAGGCGGTCTAGGAAATTGGCATTTTAGAAATTCAGTCAATCGCACACCACGTTATGCGCAACCTGGATTACCTGGTAGAGAGGCCTGGATTAGCCTGGAGCTAAAAATATTGGCCGATGTAGGCTTGGTAGGCTTTCCCAACACGGGTAAATCTACCTTGCTTTCTTCCCTTACGGCAGCTAAGCCCAAGATTTCCGATTATGCCTTTACTACTTTGATTCCTCAACTAGGCATTGTGCAGTACAGAAATCAGCACTCTTTTGTAATCGCTGATATTCCCGGTATCATACAAGGCGCTAGTCAGGGAAAAGGAATAGGGCATCGCTTTCTTCGTCATATAGAGCGCAATGCGGTATTATTGTTTTTGATACCCTGTGATACAGAAGATCTTTTAAAAGAATACGAAATTCTGCTCAAAGAACTCGCGGCTTATAAGCCTAAACTTTTAGATAAAAAACGTTTGTTGGTTGTTTCCAAAACAGATTTATTAGATGAAGAGATGAAAAAAAAATTAGAGGGTCGATTTCCTGAAGGTTTGGAAACCATTTTTATATCTTCTCATCATCAAAAAGGCCTAGAGGATCTTAAGGACGCACTCTGGAAATGTATTCATATTTCTTTAGATTTGTGAAGAAAAATAAAATATAAAAGTTATTAATTCATTATAGTCCTTTACAGTAAGATTCCCAATCTTTCAATCATAGCTATTACAAAACATAAAAGTGAGAAATATTTTTTAGAGCATATCAAAATCACCCCAAGAGGAGCAGCCGAGAAGAGTATAAAGAGAATCATTAAAATACCGGTAGTGGTTCTATACAAGTTGACTCACACTTTCCTATTTACAAAGCCAATGCTACCCTAAGGTTTGAACGATCAGGAACTGAAAATTATGAAATTGACATTCATCATGAAAACAATCAATCATAAGCATTACGTCCATATGTATGGACCCACTACTGGGGATAAAACACGATTTGCTGATACTTCTTTATGCATAGAAATTGGAAAAGATTATACTTTTTATCGTGATGAATGTGTATTTTTTGGTGGAAAGGTTATTCGCGATACTATGGGACAAGATCCTCTTGGATCTCGAGAAAAAAACTCTAGATCTAGTTATTACCAATACTGTTATTGTCTATGCCAAACAGGGAATGAAGGGGGGTACTACAAATATGATTATCGATACCGGAACTGAGGTCATTTCAGCTGAAAATACAATCGTTAAAGTTCGTAGATAGCCATTAGATTGTATCTGTCCACAAGCGTACACATTCACAGTATAGTTTACCGCCACTTGTGATCATATTCCCATTAATCTTGGTATTCCATAGTTCATGGAATAGCTCAATCCAACCCTCAAAGAACAGGTAGAAGCAGGCGCAGGAGGATAAAATTCATGAAAATTTACTCTAAAAACATTTAAAAATCGAAGCATACATGTCTATTATATAGAAGGCACTGGTGGAGGATATGCTCCAGATCTATTAAGATTACTTTCCGATTCGGACATAATTGTCCTCTTCTACCTTTATTATCAATAAGCTTTACAAGCTCTTTATATCCGTTAAAATTTTTTATTCGGTCATAATATCTGATATATATTTTGGATATATCGTATATATAATAAAAATTATTAAATAATGAGTTGTCAATTAACTTAAATTTAACATAAATAAAACATCAGTATATTTCTAAACAAGAATTTAAGTAAGTTGAGTTTTTTAGCTATCAGCCCAGTTTTTGTGTAGGTTTTTCTAATTAACCTTCATAGCTTTAAATGCTATATATGAATATATTGATAAAATATTCTAATTCTATTTAAGCTACACTTGTTTTATATGCTCTCTAGCTACTTCCTTCTTGATTTGTTTATTTTTTTTAGTAAAATTTATGTTCTTAAGACAATAAATCAGAGGGATTTTAGCGAAGTTTGTGAAAATATTTTCGGCCCATGATAAAATATTGAAAGAAGATATTTCTGTGCCGATAATAAGCAGACAATTCTTCTCCGGATCTCTTCTGATAATTTATGAAAAATCTTTTATAAAAAGAAAAATGGGCTCTCACTATCGCCCAACTGTGTTTGTAATGGCCGTGAAGTAAAAAATAAACGCCTGCCCACCCATCGAGAAAAAGACGCCCTGTCAACACTTTATATAATTCCTTCAAAGGAAGATTTTTAACCAACATCAAAAGGCTGTTTCGAAAGTTTAAGAAAGTTTTTTCTGGATCCTCTTTTTTTAAGGTTCCTCCACCCATATGATATACTTTTGAACTTGCTGTATAAGCTATTTTATAGCCTTTATTTCTTAAGCGCCAGCACAGATCGATTTCTTCCATATGAGCAAAAAATTGCTCGTCAAATCCCCCGGCCTCTTCATAGGTGCTTTTTCGTATAAAAAAACAAGCGCCCGATGCCCAGAAAATCTCAGAACTATCTTCATATTGATCTGTATCGATTTCCGTTTGATAAAAAATCCGTCCGCGGCAATAAGGGTAGCCCCAATTGTCTATAAAACCTCCGGCGGACCCTGCATATTCAAAGCATTCTTTATTTGTATAATCTAATATTTTAGGCTGTAAGACAGCCAGCTTATGATCATTATCAAAAAATGACACGATCGCCTTGAGCCAGTGTTCGGTGACCTCTACATCGGAATTAAGTAAGCATAAAATTTTCGTATGGATTTGCTCTATGCCTTTATTATAACCGCCTGCGAATCCCAGATTTTGAGCGTGCCGTATGATTTTTATGCTGGGATGGTTTTTTTCAAGGTAATCTATCGAAGTATCGCTTGAGGCATTATCAATAACATAAAGATCCGATTTTTGGCTGAAGCGTTCAATTGCGGGAAGAAATTTTTCTAGCCATCTTACGCCGTTCCAGTTCAGTATGACAACAGCCAGGTTCAAAAATCTATGCCTTTTTGATGTTTCCAGCGCCTGTGACTCCAAAGCCAATTATCAGGTTGCTCAAGGATGTTGACCTCGAGAAGCGCGAAGAATTTTTCTGCAATTTCATTTTCTCGAAATTTCTTTCCTTGCGCTTCTATAGGTACAAAACGAATTATATAATGACCTCTTTTTTTCCTGAGGATATTTCCATATAAAATGCGCATGTTTTTTTTTCGGGCGATCTTATCAAATCCGTTATAAACTCCCGTTTCTTGATTTAAAAAAGGTAAACTATAGCGTATTTTACGCTTTTGCGGGCTTTGATCACCAAGTACTAAAAAAACATGCTCGCCATCGTTGGGTAGTTGCATAAGACTGCGCACACTTTGCGCTAAGGGAAGGTTAATCGTTCCGAAACGTCCGCGAATGGTATTCATAAGCTGATTTATAAGAGAGGTGTTTATCGGTTTATAAATGGCATAGGTCTGTTTTTGAGGTAATTTCGGACCGAGCGAAATCAACCATTCCCAATTGAATAAATGACCTATAAGCAGGAAAACATTTTTTTTCTCTGAATGATATTTTTCAAAAAATTCGATACCTTCATACTCTACACGTTTTTGCAGTGTTTCAAAATTCAGGCGAAGGCAGCTGAGGGTTTCAAAAATGTAGTCTGAAAGATTTCTGTAAAAAAGACGCTGAACGCATCGAATTTTTTCTTCGGAAAATTTAGGCAAGGATTTTCGCATATTTCCACGAATAATAGCTTTCCTATATCTTACTATATAGTTTAAGATAAAAGCCAGTAGATCCGATAATCGATAAAGCAACCCAAAAGGACATCGCGCTATGACTGTAAATAGTCTAAAAATAAGTCTTTCCCATCGCTTCATCATCGCTGCATGTAAAATCTATTGTAAAATATATAATTGAATATATCGTTGTTTTTGACGATTTATGTTATATTTAATTGGGAATAAATTTAATACGAGATGAGAAAAATATTTTCTGGATTATAGTTCTTCTTTTGAGTTCATGCATGCTCACGTACATGAATAAAAAGTATCGTATCAATATCAATAGTCGATGGATTTTAAACAATATTACATATAGCGGAAATTCTGGTGAATTTAAATCAAAACTTTTTGATGGGACCTGGTGCCAGATGCTTTGAAAGCAGTTTATGGACCTTTATATGAAATAATAGCATAAATTCTTACCCTTTAGAGGGGTAAAGGCGAACTGTCCTTCTTTGTCTTGCTTAGTTTGCGCTGGTCGGTTTATGGCCCCGGAGGTGTAAAAGAACTGACCCTTCGAGTAGAAAATCTTTTGAGGAAGAAGCCGGCTATCGCTTGCATATTGATCAGATTGGCTTGGTGCAGATGCGTATAAGAGCGACTGTTCCTTCAAAAGGAACAGTCATTCAATAAATTTATACAATTTTACAAAAAACTATACTATGAAATACATAATTAAGAACTTTATTTTCCCTCCTCATCTTTTTCAATTATTTTAAGTTGTAACGCTTTTCAGCGGGCGATCAACCAGCAAAAAGGAGTGGCCATCAGAACCAGATCCGGTGCTGTTTTAGGAGGTGCGATCGGTAAGTTTACCGGAAATACAGCTGTAGGAGTCATATTAGGTACCACCGTAGGTGGTGTTGTAGCCAGGATTATCGGAAATCGTACGGGATCTACAGGCCCCTGTAGCCAATAAAAAACGAGGTCCCCGGCGCTACGGTAGAGCGCGTAGGAGACGGAATCAATGTGACTTTTGATGAGAAAAGCGGTATGTACTTTGGCTTTGATCAGTCGAATATCGACTCAGCTTCCGCTGGCGCTTTAAGCGATATAGTAAAAGTTTTTGAAAAATATCCCGATATCAATATTTTACTTGAAGGTCATACCGATGACAAAGTCGCTGATAATTACAATATAGGATTATCACAGTGTCGCACTATCGCGGTAAGAGAATTGCTTTGTGAAAGAAGGTGTTTCTCCTTCGCGTTTAACCACCAATTGGTACGGAAAATCGCAATTGAAATACCCTAATACTATAGAGAAAATCGCGCAAAAAATCGTCGCGTGAAAATCGTTATTACCGCTAATAATGAAGACCGAGGCTAAAATACAGACCAATTAAATCCGTGCGATTTTCATAAATAGTGACAAAATAAAAGAGGTAGCATTTATCGTCTGCTTCCTTTTTTATTGAAAAAATAAATAAGAATATATTTTCAAATTTCAAAACAACGAATTTCTGCTACTTTGTTTTGTAGGTACAAATTTACTTGTTTGACCTTTCGGTTACTTCTTATCCTTGAAACGAGACTATCTGAATCATTTTAAAGGAATCCAAGGTGTGCACCCTTTGAACAGAGTCGCCTTAGTTTGTTATGGCTTGAGCACTTTATCTGTCGCTAGTCCTAATAAAAGAACAGAATGAACCTTCTATTGGTTTAAGAAGCTTTTTAATATATCCTTTACCAGTCAAATCATAGGGAGTTTTTTGATTATTATCTTTGGAATTTTAATGGCACCTACCTTTATAGAATCTTCAACGGCCCCTTCGTTATCGAATTGATCGGCAGTATGAAGTGGTGTTTTTCCAAAATCATTTTTAAAGTTTACATCAGCACCGTTTGATATAAATAGTTCAATGATTTCTTTATTTTCATTTGTAGAGTCCAAATGAAACGGGCTTTGTCCATTGTTTTTCTTAGCATTTTACGTTAGCTCGCTTTTCCAGAAGAATTTTGATACAGTTTAGATTCTTAAAAACAGCTGCTAAGTGGAGTGTATTTATATTTATCTTTAATATCTTCATCGACATCTCTTTTTTAGAAAAGCTTTGAGGATCTTTGATTCACCATTCTTCTTAAACGCCATGAGTAAGAAAATACGTTAAAGCTCTTCATAGAGAGTTGTAAATAACTGGGTAAAAATTTTGTAATTGGAAAATTAATGAAATATTTCAAGTTTTTTTTAATACACTAAAAAACAACAATGCTACAAAATTTGACCTGATTGTTCTTTTATTCTTTCAGTTTTTATCAGATTTAATATAGGTGGAATAGAATTTTCTTTGCACTCCTTTGCAGGTTTTATAGTAGCTCTTTCCATCTGAATCTTTTCATTGATTTCAAGTATTTGTTCTCTATTTCCCGGAAATTAGATTCAATGGCATCCAATAGGCCAATAGTATCCTTATCTACCTTTATCTAACGTGCCTAAAATAAGGAAGAGAAAGGAGTTTAAATTATTGTTTATAAGCATATTATTTCTTGATGATATACACGCCTTGAGCCTGGAGGATTTTTTTAATTCTTTTCTCAGTCTTTGAATATTATCTCTAAGTTCCGGTTGAAAATTCAGACGACTACTTAATACGATATTCTTAAGACTCTCGAGAGTATCTATCTGAGATTTCAATTTTCTAATCAGCTGCAAGGTTTCTGATCATAGATTTGATTTCATCTTCTATTTACTCTATGGTATTTCACATATATTTAAAAAAAGCTCAGCATTTCCCCTTGTTTGAGAAAAAATTTTTGAGACATTCGTGGAGCTTTCTTTTAATTTTTTTTCTTTCTTAAAAAGAGAGAGATCTACATTTTTATCATCCATAATCTTCTATATTACAGTATTTTTTTCAAAAATTATTATCTATTAAATGGTAAAGATAAAGAAATGTAATGACATCTTTGTTTGTTATATTATTATATAATTAATATAAATATTAAATATGATCTATAAAACTTTTTTTTTGCAAACCCAATTTTAAGATGTGCCTTTAAAGCTTTGTGAATCGTATTTTTGTGGCGATTTTTCTTATCTCGAACGATCCAAAGAGAGGTTTCGTTCTAAGAATATAGAAAAGTAATCAGTGAAAAATGAAAAAAAACGATTCTGTAACATCTTCCTTTGTAAAGGAAAAGGTACTTAGAGAAGAGATCCAGCGAAGAAAAACCTTTGGAATTATTTCTCATCCAGATGCTGGAAAAACCACGCTTACAGAAAAATTCCTTCTTTTTGGAGGAGCCATACAGGAAGCTGGCGCGGTAAAGAGCAACAAGATTAAGAAAACCGCCGCTTCCGATTTTATGGAATTGGAACGTCAAAGAGGCATATCCATTAGCACCTCAGTGCTCAGTTTTGAATACAAAGGCAATAAAATCAATATTCTCGATACGCCTGGCCATAAAGATTTTGCTGAAGACACCTTTCGTACCCTTACAGCCGTAGATAGCGTTATTGTGGTTATCGACGTGGCTAAAGGGGTCGAAGAACAGACTGAAAGGCTAGTGGAGGTATGCCGCATGCGAAAAATTCCTATTCTTGTTTTTATCAATAAACTTGACCGTGAAGGAAAATATGTTTTTGATCTGCTCGATGAAATAGAGCAAAAACTTGGTTTGCGCATCACGTCTCTTTCTTGGCCTATCGGCATGGGAAACGATTTTCAGGGGGTGTATAATCTATGGGAACAAAGCTTACTTTTATTCTCAGGTCAGAAAAAGCAAAAAATAGAAAAAGGTTTAGAATTAAAAAATCTTCACGAAAAAATTCTTGATAAATCCATAGGGTCAAAGTCAGCTGAGCTACTACGTCAGGAGCTCGAAATCGTTCGTGAGGTTTATCCTGAATTCCATCGTGGAGCCTATATGAAGGGTGATTTGCAGCCGGTATTTTTTGGCTCGGCTCTTAATAATTTCGGTATACGAGAGCTTTTGGATGTTTTCATGGAGATCGCCCCTGGACCTTCTTCAAAAGAGAGTGAGCAGCGCCTGATAGCGCC
This sequence comes from Bacteroidetes bacterium endosymbiont of Geopemphigus sp., assembly GCF_002904345.1. GTDB lineage: Bacteria > Bacteroidota > Bacteroidia > Flavobacteriales > Blattabacteriaceae > GSPS2-BC2016. The sequence continues at coordinate 202,180 of NZ_PEIH01000005.1, read as the reverse complement.
TGATGAAAAATCTTTTAGTGGCTTCGTCTTTAAAATTCATGCCAATATGGATCCACGACATCGCGATCGCATCGCTTTTGTGAAAATTGCCTCTGGAGTTTTCAGGCGCAATACACCTTATCTGCATGTACGTTTAGGAAGAAAATTCAAGTACGCCAGCCCCAGCGCTTTCTTTGCCGATAAGAAGCAGATCATTCAGGAGAGCTTTTCCGGAGATATTGTAGGTTTACACGATACGGGCAATTTTAAAATCGGCGATACATTGACAGAAGGAGAAGCGCTTCGTTTCAAAGGAATCCCAAGTTTTTCTCCTGAGCACTTTCGATATATAAATAATGCAGATCCAATGAAGACCAAACAACTCGAGAAAGGCATCCATCAACTTATGGAAGAAGGTGTAGCTCAGTTATTTTCAATGGATTATAACCAACGTAAAATTATAGGCACCGTGGGTGCCTTGCAGTATGAGGTCATACAATATCGTCTGGAAAATGAATATGGAGCCCGTTGCACTTATGAAACACTCCCGGTTTATAAAGCCTGTTGGGTAGAGGTGGATGATGAAAAACATCCGGATTTTCAAGAATTTAAACGCGTTAAACAGCGATTCATAGCCCATGACAAAGAAAATCAAATGGTTTTCCTGGCCGATTCAGTTTTTAGTATACAAATGATGAAAGAAAAATACCCCTTAATAAAACTGCGTTTTACCAGTGAAAAAATCACAGCTTAGAATCTTATGCAATTAAGATTTTATCCAGAGCAACTCTACATCCTCTTGTTCAGATAAGGTCTTTCTCCGTACATCTCTCGGCGAGATATCCTTATTGATCTTTCCATAAGTTTCGGCTGCTCCCATGGTGATCCAATAAGGGACTATCGAGATAAGAAAGCTCAGGCACCAAAAGCCTGACAAGGTTATAAGAAGAAAAAATAAAAAGCCTATAAATTGTGAGATAATCGTCATAATAAACTTAAATTTTGACTCAAAGGTAGGGAATTTATTAACAATTTTCCTAAGCTTTTTGTACCTTTCTTCCCTTAGAAAATTAAGAGGAAATGAGCCATCGCGTAGAGAAAGACACCATGGGTGAGGTACAGGTACCTGCCGATAAATATTGGGGAGCGCAGACAGAGCGTTCACGAAATAATTTTAAAATCGGCCCGTCATCTTCTATGCCTTTAGAAGTAGTATATGCCTTTGCTTATCTGAAAAAAGCTGCTGCTTATGCTAATGCTGATTTGGGAATTCTTACAGAAGAAAAAAAATCTTTAATTACGCAGGTCTGTCAGGAGATATTACAAGGACGTCTTGATGATGAGTTCCCTTTAGTTATATGGCAGACAGGATCTGGTACTCAAACCAATATGAATATCAATGAAGTAATTTCCAATCGTGCGCACGTACTTAAAGGAGGAAACCTCAAAGAAGACAGGCGTATTATTCATCCAAATGATGATGTGAACAAATCGCAATCTTCTAATGATACCTTTCCTACGGCTATGCATATTGCTGCCTATAAGAAGCTTTCGGAGGTGACTTTTCCGGGGGTTAAAAAATTGCGTGATGTGTTGAAGAAAAAATCTAAAGCCTTTGGAAAGATTGTAAAAATAGGTCGTACTCATCTCATGGATGCCACACCACTTACCTTAGGGCAAGAATTTTCAGGCTATTTTACTCAGCTTGATTACGCAATTCGGGCAATTGAAAATACCCTTCCCCATCTTTCCGAACTTGCTTTAGGGGGAACTGCGGTGGGCACCGGGCTAAATACTCCAAAAGTTTACGATGTTAAAGTCGCTGAATACATCAAAAAATTTACAAATCTTCCCTTTAAAACGGCTAAGAATAAATTTGAATCCCTGGCCGCGAATGATGCTTTAGTAGAGGCGCACGGCGCGCTTAAACAATTAGCGGTTTCCTTAATGAAGATCGCTAACGATATACGTATGTTGGCTTCCGGGCCTCGCTCGGGAATAGGAGAGTTATTGATTCCAGATAACGAACCGGGTTCTTCTATTATGCCCGGTAAGGTTAATCCAACGCAATGTGAAGCTCTCACTATGGTTTGCGCGCAAGTGATGGGTAACGACACTACTATTTCTATAGCGGGCTCCTTAGGGCATTATGAACTCAATGTATTTAAGCCTGTGATCATTTGCAATTTTTTGCAATCAGCTCAACTTTTAGGAGATGCCTGTTTGTCTTTTGCGTTAAATTGCGTAGAGGGTATCCGGCCAAATTATGCACGTATTCAAGAGCTCTTGGAGCGCTCGCTCATGCTGGTTACGGCACTCAATACCTATATTGGTTATGAAAAATCAGCTGAAATTGCCAAAGCAGCTCATAAACATAATACAACTCTTCGAGAAGAAGCCTTTCGGCTAGGTTATGTAACTCCTGAAGAATTTGATGAATGGGTACAGCCTGAAAAAATGACTGGAAAGACCTAGGTCAGATTTGTCTGTTCGCGCATTTATCGATCTAGATATCCATCATCAAAAACTTGAATATGAGCAGTCTTCTTCACAAGATCTGTGAACCTTCCCCTATAACGCATATCTTTTACCATATGATTATCTATCCAATGGTTTCCCTCTCCGAGGCTTTCCGTAAAGCAAGCCATGATATTTAAATCCATGTTTTTAAGCCATCACTTGGTAACCTCTCTATGTTCTTCAGTACATGAGGTAAAAAAGATGATGATATATCCTTCATTGTACCACGTATTGACCACCTCCAGAACATCGAAAATTTTAGCCTTTTCTAATGCGCCAGGACTCTTCATTAGAGATATCTTCACAAATAGTTCGATCAATATCGATTAAAAATTCTTGATGTTTTCAGGAAGTATAGGGTTCATATGCTCGTGGTTTTGTGATTTCTTATGTAAGAATTCATCGATGTTCTTTTCTATCAATAGCTCAATATTGATAGCTGCAAACTTGCAAAAAAAGAAATTTTACAATCTTCTGCTTCAGAGTAAATATTTTAAAAACAACTTGTGAATTAATTGATATTTATCAATATTAAAATTTGAAAAAATTCAGCGGTAACTTGAACAGGAATAGTGGCAAGCAATTTTAATATATCGATTAAAATCCTGTTCATAATAGCTTAAAGAATGAAACAGTAGCTTTACTGTATCAAAATTTATTTATGAAAATAAATCTTTTTTTTTCTATAAGTGAGCTTCCTGGCTTTTTGAGCGCCGATGTATTTAATTTACCTCAGTGAGGAAATTATCTAAGGAATTTACTTTACTCTCTGCATAATATCTCACATATTAAACACTTAAGAATACCTGACTTTTATTCACTTATATTTTTTAAATTTTATTTATTACCTGAATTCTGCGCCCAGAGTTTTGCGAAGTTTATTACGAATATTTTCCATGACTTTCTCTATGCGCTCATCAGTAAGTGTCTCCTGAGGGTCTTCGAGTTGAAAACTCAATGCATAAGATTTTTTTCCTTTTGGAAGTTTCCCCCCTTTATATACATCGAAAAGAATTGTGGATTTTACTAGCTTTCGTTCGGTTTCTTGAACGCTCTCATAGAGTTTTTCAAAAGTTATATCTGTGTCAAGCAAGATGGCTAAATCTCTGCGTACTCTCGGATATTTAGGTAGCTCTTGAATATAGATTTTATTTTCCTGAAAGATGTTTACCACAGATTTCCAACAGATTTCAGCGTAAAATACTTCTTGGTTAATATCAAAATTTTCGACAATGGATTTTTTTACACGTCCCAGATGAGCCAGTGGTTTTTGTCGATGTACAAGTAAAAGACTCTTATCCAATAAAGGATCTTCTTTGAGTTGCTGTGTGAATTGTTGAACGCGATTTTTTTTCAGTAAAGCTTCTACAACGCCCTTTAGTGCAAAAAATGAAAACAGCCCACTCGAGTGTAGCCAGTGTTCTTTTTGTTCTTTTCCAGTGATAATCAGGGACAAATGATAGTTTTCTATATATTTTCCTTCTTTTTTACTATAGGTTTTCCCCCATTCGAAGAATTTCAATGAAGTATTTTTTCTACTGATGTTGTAAGAGATGCGCTCCATGAGGCCAAATAAAAGACTTTGACGTAATATGGCAAGTTCTTCGCTAAGTGGATTGAGTAGTTCAATGCTTTGATCTGAGGAGTCTTTTATAAATTTCTGATACTTGCGATGCGTCAGCGATAAATTGATAAGCTCATAAAAGCCTTGTGCGTTTAATATCGTTGCAGTATTTTCTTCAAGCTCTTCAAGTTTTGATTTCTTTTCATAATTCAGAAAAAAGCAAAAATTTTTAGGCGTTTTTATCAGGTTGTAACCATAGATTCTTAAAAGTTCTTCAATAAGATCCACCTCACGTACTACATCTATTCGATAAGGGGGTATGGAAACTCTGAGCGTTTTATCCTCTTCCGAGAGAATATCTATTTCCAGTAAAAAAAGGATTTTTTTTACTTTTTCTTTAGGAAGTATTTCGCCAAGTAAGCGGTTTATTTTTTCATAGCGGAGCTTTACCTGAAAAGCTTTTACGGGATTTGGGTAGAGATCTATTGGTTTTGATATTTTTCCTCCGGCGATTTCTTTAATCAAGAGCGCTGCCCTTTTAAGTGCATATACTACTTGCTCAGGGTCAACTCCTCGTTCAAATCGGAAGGAGGCGTCAGTGCTCAGTTTATGTCTTTTGGCGCTCTGTCGTATGCTTATCGGATCAAAGCAGGAGCTCTCGAGAAAAATATTTTGCGTCTTTTGGGTAATTCCCGAATCCAGCCCCCCCAGAATACCGGCCATACAAAGCGGCTTTTGAGCGTCACAGATCATTAGGTCTTCATCGCTAAGTGTGCGTTTTATATGGTCCAGCGTTCTGAAAGATTGACCTTCTGAAAGTGTTTTTACGTGAATTTCTTTACCCTCTAAGCAATCTGCGTCAAAGGTATGAAGGGGCTGTCCAAATTCGTGCATTACGAAATTGGTCACATCCACCACATTGTTAATTGGATTTAACCCAAGTGTCTGTAAGCGTTTTTGAAGCCAGGGAGGGGAGGGTGCTATTTTTATATCTGTAATTAAACAACCGCTATAGCGTACACATCGATCGGGTGATTCTATATAAAGGGGAAAGTTTGATATATTTTCTTCACTTTTGAAGTGTTCCACCTTAGGTTTATGGAGTTCGGCCTTGTGCCCACGCGCTTTAAGGGCAGCATATAAATCTCGTGCTACGCCCCAATGTCCCATGGCGTCGGATCGATTGGGTGTAAGACCTATTTCAATAAGGTAGTCCTTATCTGTTTGGAAAAGCTCTGATTCCGGCGCTCCGAGAGGAGCTTTGCTATCTATCAATAGAATTTTCTTAGAATCTCCCTCTAGAGTCAATTCATCGTCTGAGCAAATCATTCCTTCAGAGGTTACACCCCGACTCTTACTTTTCTTTAAACGTATTTGCTTTCCTTCTCTATCGAGGATGTGAGCCCCTACAAAGGGGGTTACAAGTACTTTTTGACCTGCGATTATATTAGGTACTCCACAAACGATTTGTAGTTCTTCTTTCTGTCTGATACCCACGTGGGTAAGCTTAAGGTGATCTGCGTTGGGATGCATCGCGCAAGAGCGCACTTCACCTAGGATCACATGATCTAAAATCGGATTTAGAATTTTAGATTCTTTGCAGCTTTCCACCTCCAAGCCGATATCAGTAAGTATTTCACAAAGCTGATGAAGGGTCAACTCACAAATTAAATACTGCTTAAGCCAGTTATAGGATATTTTCATATGCGCTTTCTTCTTAATACTGGAAAAGAAAATGCATTAGATACCTAGTGTAATGGGCATTACCAGCATAAGGGTTTCTTCGCCTTCTTCTTTATCTTTTAAAGGTTTAAGGATGCCGGCGCGATTCGGATCTGACATTTCAAAGAGAATGTCTTCAGCATCGAGATGGGAAAGCATTTCTATAAGAAATTTTGAGTTAAATCCTATTTTCATGTCTTCTCCTTTATAATCGCAATTAAAACGCTCTTGAGCTTTATTTGAGAAATCAAGATCTTCGGCGTACATCTGAAGTTCATTTCTACTGAGTTGCAGGCAAATTTGATGAGTGCTCTTATTGGAAAAAAGTGTTATACGCTTAAGCGCGTTTAAAAAACCCGTTCGGTTAATGCTAAGGGTTTTGTTGTTCTCTTTAGGGATAACCGCTTCATAGTTAGGATATTTTCCGTCGATCAGCCGGCTGATAAGAGTTTTATTATCAAATATAAACCGTGTGTTCGCTTCATTATGTTCTATGGTAACCTCTCCGATATCGAGCATATTCTTAAGTAGCTGAAGTGGCTTTTTTGGAAGAATAAACTCAGTCAACTGATCTGTTTTTAGATCTTTTCTGACAAATTTTACTAACTTGTGAGCATCGGTAGCTACAAAATTTGCCCCTTGAGGATCTAGTTGAAAGAGCACTCCAGTCATTACCGGGCGAAGCTCATCAGAACTACTGGCAAAAAGGGTTTGATTAACGGCTTTTAAAAGCACCTCTGTTTTCATCGTCAAGCGATTAGGATTCTCTAATACAGGTGATTTTGGAAATTCTTCGCTATTTTGTACCGCTAACGAGTAATGACCTTGTTCTGCGGTAATTTCAAGGCTGTTTTTATCTTCTTTTAAAGAAAGCGTAAGCGGTTGTTCTGCGAAAGTCTTTAACATATCGGTAATGAGCTTGGCGGGAACCGCTGTTTTTCCTGAAGTGTTTGAGCTTACTTTTATATAACTAATCAGAGTAGTTTCTAGATCAGTAGCAGTAACTTTAAGTTCGTTTTCCTGAAGTTCGAAAAGAAAGTTATTTAAAATGGGCAATGCATTGCTATTGCTTACCAGAGTGCTTAGCGTCTGAAGCTGTTTCAGAAGTTCGGAACTTGAGACGATGAATTTCATAAAACTGAGTTTGAAGGCAAAAATATACTTTGTTTATGAAAAAGATTTCTTTTTAACTTAATTCAAATTAACTTAATTTAAAGTTTCTTTCTCTGTTTTGAAAGAATTTTTTGCGGTGTCATCAATAAAGAAAAACTCTCAGAGCTAATATAGTCACTAGAATTAAAACTTAATAACTCAAAGGCTGGAAAAAATTAACTCAAGAAGATGAAAAATATTTGTTTACATCCTGAGTATTTCATTGTTTTTTAATGTCTTCTTACAAAGAAAGGCGGCAGGAAAACAAGATACCGGTTTGTAAATAGCCTTTTCTTAATGAAAAAGAACACCACTTTTGGACAACCCATCACAAATAGTTTTATCCTGCTGGATCTTCATTTAAATCCTTTACACATGTTATATCGAAATTACTGTGAGGCTTTTACATGTAATTTTTTACAATAAGTAACTACAATAGTTTTTTGTAAGTATGCCATTTTATATATATAGTTTGAAGATAAAGAGACCTAAGAGAGGTTCAAAAATTCCGTCATGATAAGATAAAAGCGAGTAAATATTTTAAATAATAATATAATGATAATATATATTATAATAAATAAAGTCTATAAAATTCATACAAAACCCTGATAACGGAGATTAAAAATCGGTAATCTTAATTATAACATCTGTGAAAAAGTAAGGATTCCTTATACCGCAAACTTCTACATATACTTCAGTCATTTCGCCTAATGAAGGGGAGACCGCTACATAAGGCAGCTCAGAGAGGAAATATGAAGAAAATAAAAGCTCTTATAGATGCAGGTGCTGATGTAAACCCTAGAGATCATATAATTTATTTATCCGTTGGTCTCAATAGAGAAGGAAGAAAAGAAGTTCTGGGCAATGAAAGGTCAAATGCCATGTTCAATGGGACGAAGCTCAAGAGATTTTTGAGCTTTTAGATGGACTTCATGTCCTCTTTGTGTTCGAAAAGAGTGTCTTGTGAGAGAAAAAAATGCAAAATCCGCCTCCAAAGATCTATTGTCGCCTCAAAAGTATAACATAAAGTGGAAATTTTAAAGAAAGATTTATAGCCAAACTTTACTTTATGTAAGAATAAAAAATGAAATAGTAAACTATTTTTTATTGATTGTTCAGATAAAAATTTTATTTTATAAATAATTATAAATTAGTAGAATAAATTTTATTAATAAATTCACTCTATAGTATTAGAATGTTTTAAGGTTGATATCGGTAATTTACTGGTTATTCTTGTGTATTTTTTGTGTCTTTCGTCACTCCTCTATAGGAGGTCCTACCTTTAAAGGAATAAAAGTGACCTCGTTACAGCAGGGTTACCTTGTTCTAAGCTTTTATTAAGTATCCACTTCAAATAATCCTTAGAGAACAGATAAATCCCCCTAGGTTGTAAGAAGTTTTTTGTCATGCCATCAGCAATCATATCAAAGGGCCAACAACCTCTATTATTCCGAGTCCATTTATATAACGCCTTTGGTGATAAGAAACTCTATAGCTTTTATAGCTTTTTTTTGTCATTCTCAGTGGTTAACTGAAGTGGAGTTTTGCCATTGTTATTTTTAGTCTCTTTATTAGTACTTTTTTCGATAAGAGTTTTAATAGTGTTTGTGCTGCCATAGTAAGCTGTAACATGTAGTAATTTCTCCTAAATTATCTTTCCCATCCTTAAAATTCACATCTATTTCGCCTTTAATTATTAGATCAGATTCCTGATCTACTGTATTTATAATATTGTATTTATTAGTTAATTTTTTGAGAATCCTCACCATCATTGCAGGAAAAATACATAAAAATCACTACACAAGTCAAGATCATTTTTTTTTCACAATTATTAATTTTATATTAGTGTATACCTGTATTTATATATAACACTTACTTATAGCACTTACTTTTCATTCAGTGAATTGATAAGAAAATTCCGTGTGAATTATCTACGATAATATCGTAAAAAGTTAATTAAAAAATATATTATACAAAAGATTAAATAATATATATTCGCTATAATTTAAAAAATTGCTGTATAATACTACTTCGATATAAGATACTTCTACATTTAGTAATAGCTTAATCTCACAAAAAGAAAAAGCCAACCGTATGCAAGGTTGGCACGAAAAAAATAAATTTAAGAGAACTTATAAATCCTATTATGACTTAAGAATCTTTTTAACTTTTATATCGGTTACCAGATCATAGAGAGCGTTGAGATCCGTTCCCTTAGATTTTATGAGAAGCTTCGCAAGCTCCGTATTGTCATTTGCAAGCGCTGCGTGCAGCGGAATTTGCTTCGAATAATCTTTCGCGTTTATATCAACGCTCTTAGCTATAATAAGAAGCTCCACAATATCTTTTTTGCCAAACAGAGCTACCTTATTTAATGTGCTTTGTTCTTCTTTTTCTAACATAGGATCTGTCTTAGTGAGCTCTTCACACTATCGCTATGTTTGAGCATGCTATAAGTCTTGAGAGTTTACCCGGCCATATTGCTAGGCTTCTATACCAGTTCTCAAACAAGAACTCATTATGATAAGCTCCAAAAAAACTAAAGGAGATATAAAGAAGTTTTTGAGTAAAAAGGGGGCTCTCAATACCCTGATATGTAGATGTATTTCGCGAATACAGTCTCTGATTTCATAGCTTTAAAGTTCAAGAGAACGATATTATATAATAATAAACATACGAGTAGTTGTGATTATATATTATATAATGATATAAATTAATTTTTTAATATACTTATTTTAATAATGTTACGTAGTGTAACGTGGAGTAATATAAATTTTATTATGTAAGCGAATTCAATATAATATCTACACCATATACTTTGTTAAAGCGATGAATCTCAATGAAGAAAATTATTTTGCATAAGCTTGTTTCTTAGTTTTAATATTGATCTTCTTTATCGTATGTTTATTCCTGGACTCATCTTTGGGGATGATGAGAAAACAAAAATAAAATTTTATTCGTCGGTCTTTGTTATGCCACTTGCTTTTTTGTCGATTAATCAGGAGCAAAACCTGAAAAATTCCTGAAGCGCTCTTTTAGTAAATAGATTATATTTGCTGAGAATCATTTTTTCATGAATTATTTGGATTTTGAAAAGCCTATTCAAGATCTGCGTGAGCAGTACGATAAATGCGTTATTCTAGGACGTGAAAGCGGTGTGGATACCAGCAAAACTCTTGCGCAGCTTCAGCTGAAGCTGGAAAAAACCACTGCGCGGATTCATAAAAATCTTAGTCCTTGGCAACGAGTGCAGCTCTCAAGACACCCAAACCGACCTTATACGCTTGATTATATTCAAGCCCTTACTCGGGGTCATTTTATCGAGTTGCACGGCGATCGCTACGCAGGGGATGATAAGGCTGTCGTCGGCGGTTTTGGAAAAATAGACGGGGAGAGTTTTATGCTCATCGGCACGCAAAAGGGCAAAAACACCAAAGATCGTCAATACCGAAGGTTCGGCATGCCCAATCCGGAAGGTTACAGAAAAGCCCTTCGACTGATGAAATTGGCGGAAAAATTTGAAAAACCTATCGTTACTTTTATAGATACCCCAGGAGCTTATCCGGGTTTAGAAGCTGAAGAACGAGGTCAAGGTGAGGCTATCGGAAGGAACATTTATGAGATGATGCGTCTTTCGGTACCTGTTATTGTTATCGTTATCGGTGAAGGGGCCAGCGGGGGTGCCCTGGGTATCGGTGTAGGCAACAGCGTGTGTATGATGGAAAATACTTGGTATTCTGTTATTTCTCCTGAGAGTTGTTCCACCATTTTATGGCGCAGCTGGGAATATAAGGAGAAAGCCGCTGCCGCCTTAAAGCTTACAGCTACTGATATGCTCAAACAAAAGCTTATAGACGACATTATTAAAGAGCCCTCAGGGGGAGTGCATTTTCATCCTGAAGAAGCTTATAAAAAAGTGAAACGATATATCCTTAAAGCTGCGAAGGAACTCTCAAGACTTACCTCTGAAGAACTTATTATAAAAAGGCAGGATAAATATCTGGCTATGGGTATATTTGATGATTAGGTCTTATTTTATTAATACGATTAAAAAATGTGATAATAGTCATTATCTATAAAACTATAGATAATAATGATTTAATTTTAGATTAACCACTTAATTAAATTAATTGTTAAATATGTCCGCACATTTATTAAAATGAAAAGTAGTTATTATAAGCCGGCAGATCTAAAAATATCAGAGCACTTATATCGAGAGTCTTCGCTAAAGAAGGCACCTCTACCACAGTAACGCCTCAAAAAACAAACTAAGGATTTTAAAGAAAGAAATAGAAGACTAGGGTTGGAAAATAGAGTTCTTTCAAGAAGAGCTTACTAAGGTAGCTAATGCTCAGAAACTTTTTAAGGAAACCGAAGCGCATTTCAATCACGTGGATATTGCTATTAATGCTGTAAGGAGCGTTTTTAAAAAAAAACCTTTGTCGGCCACCGAGCAAGAATATGATCAAATGTTCGATATTAACCCAAATCCACCTACTTTTTCATGCAATAAGCCAGAAAATCAGTTGAGAAGAATGGAAAGCTCATCACCGTTCTCACTTCTTTACTGGCAGCTTTTACAGACTTTTATTCTACGTATACTGGGACACTGAGGTGCCTGTTGAGCATTTTATCAGAGCGGCTACCAAGGAATTCGCTCCGCACGGAATTTCCGCTACCGCGCAAGCTTCTCGGGCTCAATAGATACTTCTTTTTTATCCTGCCGAAGAACAACAAGTGGTGGAGTATCACAAATCACAAGCCATGAACGGATAACTCACTATCGTCCCAATTCTAAAGTTTTCGGCCACCGAAGGCTGTTGGATTACCGGTCGATTTTTGCCAATGGTGGTTACACCACTCGCTGATCAATTATTTTACTGTATTGTTAAAAACAAAACCCTTAAAAAAGGGCTTTTTTATCTAAAAAAGTCAGAAAATCTCTTAGATTATGTTTATTTTTATAAAGACCGTATGCTCGCGAAAGAAATCGATAAAACTGATATTACCCGAGTGAAAAACAAGCAAATGTTCCTGTAAGATATCTCAATATAAATGAGGTGAACTTTGATCCGGTAGCTTTCGATACAGTTATAAAAGTAGATTTTGTTGCGAAATGATACTATAATAAAACTGAAAATTTTACCCGATCAAACTGTTTTACTTTTAAAAGTAACACACTTATGATCTATATAGTTCGTTAATTGTTTCAGTAAAGCCTTACAAAGAAAAGTCCGTGGCAATGAATAAATAAGCTTGATTTTTTAAAAAACTTCGCAGAGCAAGAAAATGTTAAGTGCAATAATGATTAGGGCGATCATCCAGGCGGCTATTTTTAATAAAAATCCATTAGAAAATTTTCCCATTTTTTTCGGATCATTCGTAAATATAACCAAAGGAACTACTGCAAAACCCAGTTGCATAGAGAGAATTACCTGACTTAAAATTAATAAATCGCCCATTTTCTTTTCACCATAAAGAATAGCCACTACCATGGCCGGTATAATAGCGATTAACCTTGTGATTAATCTTCGAATCCAGGGTTTAAGACGAATGTTTACAAAGCCTTCCATAACGATTTGTCCTGCCAGGGTCCCCGTGAGTGTAGAGTTTTGCCCTGAGGCTAATAAAGCCACGGCGAAAAGCGTCCCGGCCAAGCCTGAGCCCAGTAAAGGCGAGAGCATCTTATGGGCTTCTTCAATATCGGCCATATCTGTATGTCCGCTTGTATGAAAAGTAGCCGCTGAGACAATCAGTATGGATGCGTTAATAAAAAAAGCCAGTGAGAGCGCCAGCGTGCTATCTATGGTAGCGTACGTAATGGCCATTTTTTTACCTTCAAAGTTGCGTGGGTAATTGCGTGTTTGCACAATACTTGAATGCAAGTAAAGATTATGTGGCATTACCGTAGCTCCCAAAATACCTATGGCAGTATATAAAGCACCCGGGTCTCTGATGATTTTAACATCCGGTATCAGTCCCTTAAGCAGTGGGAAAATTTCCGGCTTTGATCGTATAATTTCAAAACCAAAGCACAGTAGTATTGTAAAAATCAAAGCCGATACTACTCCTTCAATATACCGAAAGCCTTTGTACTGAAAAAAAAGAATGATAAGCACATCAATCGTTGTAATTAATACACCCCATGTTACGGGAATACCAAAGAGCATATTAAGGGCCAGTGCAGAACCAATGACCTCTGCCAGGTCACAGGCTGCAATGGCAAGTTCACAGAGAATCCAGAGAATAAAATTTATGCTTGGGCGGTAATGATTTCTACAGGCTTGCGCCAGGTCTCTTTCGGCTACAACTCCCAGTTTTATAGAGAGATGCTGTAGAAAAACAGCGAAAAGATTGGAGATTAAAATCACTGATAAGAGCATATAGCCAAAACGAGAACCTCCGGTGATATCGGTTGCCCAATTCCCGGGGTCCATATAACCTACTGCAATGAGAAGACCCGGTCCGCTAAAGGAGAGCAATTTTTTCCAGAAACCTGCTTTTTGGGGAACTGAAATTGAGGAAAAAACCTCGGGAAGAGAAACGCTTTTAGATTCTTTTCTCCAACCTTCTTTGGGAGTATATAAGGACATTTTTTATTGATTTCCAGAGCAAATATAAATTAATTTATGTTAAAGTTTATTTTTAAAAATAGGCATGACTAATTTTTGTGGGTCAAATTGCCTACATTTGATGGTATAAAGAAAATTTTACCCATGCACTCTCTCTCAGAAGAGAATTATCTCAAGGCGGTTTATCAACTTTCTTTGCAAAGAACTAGAGTTTCGCCCGTTATGCTTTCTGAAAAACTTAAAGTCAGCGCCGCCTCCGTGGCTCATATGCTTAAAAAATTGATCGCTAAAAACTTTGTGTTTTATGAAAAGAAAAAGGGGATTTATCTGACCAAAAATGGATATGTCATAGCCATAGAAATCGTACGTGCTCATCGTTTATGGGAGTGCTTTCTCTCGAAAAAATTGTGTTACCGCTGGGATCAGTTGCACGCTATTGCCGAAGAGCTTGAGCATATCAAGGCGCCTGAATTGCTCGAGAGACTCGAGCGTTATTTAGATCATCCGTGTTTTGATCCACACGGAGATCCCATTCCTTCATCGGATGGATCTGTAAATGATTCGAAAAAGCAAACCCTATCGGGTGTTTTTCCCGGAAACACCGCACGTTTAATCGCGGTAAAGACAGATGCGCCCGATTTTCTGCAATATCTTGAAAAACTTAATATTTATATAGGAAGTTCTATAAAAATCATCGAGCGCGTGGACTTTGACGGCTCTTTTTTGATCTCTTGCCAGGGCAATTCTCCTGTGAATATTTCCCGCTCTCTTGCCGATCATCTTTTTATCGTTCCTCTCAAGCCAAGGGAAAAATTCTAGAATTATATCACCAGGCCTACGCTGGTTTCATAGCTGTTTAATCGCAGATTAGGAAGAATAATCAAGGCGTATTCTTTTTGATTTAAAGGGATCCCAAATTTTCAGGGGCTCGAAATAATACACTAGGTTCGCTACCAATATGTTCAGTCCGGTACCTTCCAATACATCTGATATCCAATGTTTGTAATTAGTTATGCGCAAAATGGCGGTAGTTATGGCAAAAGGATAACCGCTATAGACCCAGTAAGCTTGTGAATCTTTAAATTCCATGTGGTATTTTTTGCCTTTATGTCAAGGAAATCTCCATAGGTGTATATTGAATGTAATCATCTGCGGAATGATTGCCTTTTTGAAGGTTTTCTTGAAAATCTTTTTTAATCGAACCTAAAATTAATGCCGTTCCATATAAAATAAGGGATACACGCAGGATTTACTCTTTTAATTGGAATGTTTTTTCGTCGAGAAACGAGCTTGAATATTTAAAATCTTTATCCTGTGTGTTTAATGAAAAGTAGAGTAAACTACCACTGCTGATACAAAAAATCCTCTGCTTATCTTTTCTAAAAACATATATTGTTGTTATTCCGGTTATGAACCATTGAAAGGATTTTCAAATTTATCGATTTGCCGCTCAATATTTTATGATTTTTATTTATATGACAGATGCTCTTGCTAAGAGAGGATATATACATTTGTTCTATGTTAGATCAAGACACCATAGTTGCTCTGGCCACACCTGATGGTCATGGGGCGATTTCTGTGATTCGTATTTCCGGCTCAAAAGCTTTTTCCATCGTTGAGAGCCTTTTTAAGGCCTCGAAGCCGGGGAAAAAAATACAGGAGCAAGTTTCTCATACTTTACATTTAGGGTATATTTTCGATAAAAACAAGGCACTCGATCAAGTGTTGCTTTCTTTGTTCAAAGCGCCGAATTCCTACACCGCAGAGGATGTTATCGAAATTTCTTGTCACGGATCGCCTTATATTACGCGCAGTATTTTGCAATTGTTTATACAAAAAGGCGCTCGTATGGCACGAGCCGGAGAATTCACGTTGCGCGCCTTTTTGAATGGGAAAATGGATCTTTCCCAGGCAGAAGCGGTGACGGATTTGATTGCATCGCAGGCAGAGGCGGATCATGCCCTAGCTATGCACCAGCTTCGAGGGGGCGTCTCAAATCATATCAGATTGCTTCGCTCTGAACTTATCGATTTTGCTTCTCTTATTGAGCTGAGCCTGGATTTTTCCGAGGAAGATATTGAGTTTGCAGATCGATCTCATCTTTCGGAGCTGCTTGAAACTATCGAAAGACACCTTAAGCTTTTACTCGATTCCTTTGCTTTGGGAAACGCTATTAAACAAGGGATTCCCGTTGCGATTATTGGCCCTCCGAACGCGGGTAAATCCACTTTGCTCAACACTTTGTTACAAGAAAAACGTGCTATTGTTTCAGATATTCCCGGAACCACGCGCGATGTTATAGAAGATCAGCTAATAATCGCTGGTATACGCTTTCGATTTATAGACACCGCAGGAATTCGACAGACCCGAGATAGAGTAGAGGCTCTTGGTATTGAAAAGACTTTTGAGAGCATACATCAGGCTCAGGTGATTTTTTATCTTTTTGATCTTTCGGATTTTGACAAAAAAGCTCTTCTGGCAGAACTTCATAATCTCTCTGAAAATTATCCTGATAAAAAAATTTTTGTTATTGCGAATAAATCAGATCTTTCTCAGGATTCTTTTTCTCCGGATGACGCTTTCAAAGAAACTTTTCGTATTTCAGCAAAAAAAGAAAAAGGAATCGACAGGCTTCTTAAGGCCTTATTCGATTTGGTGGATCACAGGGCTTTAGAGGATCGCACCTTGATTACACATAGCAGGCATTATGAGGTTTTACATGAGGCCTTGCGGGCTATACATGATATCAAACAAGCTGTCAATGAAAAAAGACCCGGTGATTTGCTCTCAACAGATATTCGCTGTGCACTTGATTATTTAGGAGAAATCAGCGGAGAGATAAGTAGCGAGGAATTATTGGGAAATATTTTTTCGAAATTTTGTATCGGAAAATAACTCTGGCAAAACAAATCTATAGTAAACTCTTAGTATAGAAAATTATCAACTTATTTACAGTTCATTAATAAATTAAACTCTTAATTCTTGTTTTGAGTTATTACCTATTTATTGGGATTAATTTTGTACTTCATTTGTACCCCGTGCTGTGGGGTACAATTTTTTTTGTCTTTTTGAGGAAATAATGGCACTTAATTATGTCTAAAGACATTAAATGATTTCAAAAATTCAGGTATAAAGACTCTGTTAGCATTGTGGTAAAAAATTTACGGCGCGAACCACTACTACTCTTTGCCGCTCTGACATATGTAATTTCGCAAACTAGCAGGGCTAGATAATTGGAAAACCGATTGAAAGATAACAAGTTAATTGTTATTTCT
This sequence comes from Bacteroidetes bacterium endosymbiont of Geopemphigus sp., assembly GCF_002904345.1. Taxonomy (GTDB): domain Bacteria; phylum Bacteroidota; class Bacteroidia; order Flavobacteriales; family Blattabacteriaceae; genus GSPS2-BC2016. Next base: position 185,396 of record NZ_PEIH01000005.1, on the reverse strand, counting down.
GATTTACTGCAAGAGAATGCCGTTCAAATTAAATTTCTTAAGAATCTATTTTAAGCTAGATAATAAAAAATTCATCAAAAATAATTTATTTATTTTCATTTTTAATCATATCACCGATCCGGTCTGGATTTATATAGCGTAAGTTCGTCTGTTATTTTTTCAATGTTATTGATAATGATTTTGTATTTTTATTTATAGTTTTTCTATTTATCACATTATTTTTCATTACTTTTTCCCCTAAGGCTGTTTTTATTTATAAATTATCAGTTGATTATTATTTTTTCGTGAGAAATAATGAAAACTCAGTGGGATATATCCTGTTTTAAGGAGGGGTCTTACTGTAAGTGAAAACTCAAAGTATATATTCCTTTTTATAAGAATTTATAAAAATAATTTTGTATCATAATTAACAATAATATATATTGTTTTTATAGTTATATATTTTAACTATTTAGTTTTATTATTTAATTCTTTGCACAAAAAACTATTTTATCAAATATCATCTATATGAATAAGATAAGTAGTGTTTTGTATATTTGAAATCCCTAAACCTACCTATTGCGATGAAAGCTGATCTTAATCCGATTCAATCACAAATTGTTACTACAATCAAAGGACCGATGATGGTCATCTCCGGGGCTGGATCGGGTAAGACACGTGTGCTCATCTATCGCATCGCACATTTAATGCAAGAGGGCATCGATCCATTTAATATTCTTTCCTTAACCTTTACTAATAAGGCCGCTCGGGAGATGAAACAACGAATCGCGCATTTGGTAAATTCCACGGAGGTGGAAAACCTTTGGATGGGAACTTTTCATTCAGTCTTTGCCCGTATACTCCGTGCTGAGGTCTCCCGCTTAGGTTATCCTTCGGATTATACTATTTACGACCAGCAAGATGCCGAAAGTGTCATTAAAAAAATCATAGAGGACTTAAAACTTGAGAAAGATCTTTATAAACCCAGGGCTCTACTTTCGCGTATTTCTCAGTTCAAAAGTAATCTTATTACCGTTCGGGCCTATTTTGATGACCTTGAGCTTCAAGAGCGCGATGCGGAAAGCTTACGACTTCGTATGGGGGATATTTATCGTTCCTATGTAGATCGTTGCTTTAAATCCGGAGCTATGGATTTTGATGATCTCTTATTACGTACCAATGAGCTTTTTACATGCTTTCCTGAAGTATTATATAAATACCAAGAGCGTTTCAAATACATTATGGTAGATGAATATCAGGATACTAATCACTCACAGTATCTTATCGTAAAGGCTTTGGCCGCTCGCTATAAAAATCTCTGCGTAGTAGGTGACGACGCTCAAAGTATCTATGCCTTTCGCGGAGCGAATATCCGTAATATTCTAAATTTTCAATTGGATTATCCTGACGCCAAAATTTTCCATCTGGAGCAGAATTACCGTTCCACAAATTATATCGTTCAGGCAGCTAACGATGTGATTGCATGCAATAAGGAGCAGTTAGAAAAGAAAGTATGGACTCAAAACGAGAGCGGGGAAAAGATCAAACTTTATAGAGCCCTCTCTGACGGAGAAGAGGCTGCCTTTATAGCCAATACGCTTTTTGAGCTTAAGGTTCATCATCAGTTGCGCAATGAAGATTTCGCCATTCTTTACCGTACCAATGCCCAATCGCGCGCAATCGAAGAGGCGCTTCGTATGAAAAATATTCCCTATCGAATCTATGGTGGCCTTTCATTTTATCAACGCAAAGAAATCAAAGATTTGCTTGCCTATCTTCGCTTGCTGGTCAACCCTAACGATGAGGAAGCGCTTTTGCGCATTATTAACTATCCGGCTCGTGGTATAGGACAAACTACGATTAATAAATTACTTGTAATGGCAGCTGATCAAGGCAAAACAGCTTATGAATTGCTCGAAAATCCTGAATTAATGTCCCTTGATAAAGGGACTTTGAAGAGGCTTGAAGAATTTATTGTAATGATTAAACGCTTTTCCCTGAAGTTACCTGAAGGGGCCTATGTTGTAGCTCAGCAGGTAGTCAAAAACTCCGGTTTGCTTGGTGATATTCGCCAGGATGACACCCCTGAAGACATTTCGCGTTATGAAAACATTCAGGAATTTATGAGCAGTCTGCAGGCTTATGTCGAGGAACAGGCTCAGCTGGCCGACGGCAATATATCCCTGGCGGCTTTTTTAGAAAATGTCGCCCTGGCCACTGATATAGTTGATAATCAAGAAGGAGACCGCGTTTCTTTGATGACGGTCCATCTCTCGAAGGGCCTTGAATTTCCGGTGGTCTTTATCGTAGGTCTGGAAGAAAATCTTTTCCCCTCTATGCTCAGTCTGACTACTCGCGATGATCTTGAAGAGGAAAGACGCTTATTTTATGTCGCTTTAACCCGTGCCCAAAAACAAGCTGTACTGAGCTATGCGCTCACGCGCTATCGCTGGGGAAAACTTATCGATGGTCAGCCCAGTCGTTTTATTGAGGAAATTGATCAGAATCGACTGGCTAAGATAGGCGCGCAAGCACAAAGATTTTCTCCTTCGTCCCTTAAATCCTCACTTTTTGAAAAGATCCCCTCTGATGATCTTTTTGAAATTTCGCGCAAAGAAAAAACCATAATGAAAAAAGCTAAGCATCTAAGAGAGTTTCCTTTCAAAGCGCTAAGCGATAAGATGAACCTCCTGGGCAAGGGAATGCGCGTGAGTCACGAGCGTTTTGGAGAAGGCCAGGTAATGGAAATTCAAGGAACTGAGCCTGATAAGGTGGCTCTTGTGCGTTTCGAGCAAGTAGGTGAGAAAAAGCTTCTATTAAGATTTGCCAAAATCAATATACTCTCATGAAGAGAAATAGCTATTACCGCTGTAATCTCAGGTATTGGTGTCGCTTGTGCTGAACGTTTGGCTAAAGAAGGCGATGCCCTTATAATATGAGGTCATCGCGGAGATCACTTAATAGATATAAAGAATTTTAATAAAAAATTATTCAGTGTCCGTAGAAGCACTTAATTTTAATATTAAAAAATATAAGACAGTTTTCCAGGAGGTAAGTTCATTCGATGCTTTCTGAAAAACATTTCGTGTCCTCATTAACAATGCTGCTGTAGCCCTAGGTTTTGAATCTTTTGCCGATGCGAGCTGTGGCAAGATTGGGATGAGATCATCGATACCAATATAAAAGAGGTCTACTATATACCAGCATACAACTACTGCCGCAGGAGTCATGGATGAGTCCGATGAAAAACTCATCAACTCAATTGTCAATTACCTAGAATTTCATAGAAAACCTAACTGGATCGACTTGCATAATTTGAGAATTATCAAATACGGAAGTGCTTTGCACATAGATGCGCATCTTATGGTGCCCTGTTTTTTCAATGTGAGAGAAGCTCATGATGAAATAGATGACTAGGGTGGAATTTTTCATTCATGTAGATCTTTGTGTGCATAATTCATGCCCTGTTTGCTCCAAACAAGATTTCTTGGTGAGGGATTTTCTTATTAAGCATCAGTTTTCCTGGACTTTAGATAATATTTCTGAGGATTGCCCTCATCGGATTGAAAAAAACCATAAAGGGTTCAATCATCAGGCTTTGGGGATTATTAGGTATAATACACTACTTTTGATAAAAATTTGATAATCCTAAAAACCTATGGAATATAACACAGAGCGTCCAAAGATGATCATTCCTGAATATGGACGCCATATTCATAATATGATCTGGCATGTGGTAGCTATAGAGGATAAAAATGAACGTAATCGCTGTGCTTGGAGTGTTATTAAAGTTATGGGCGATTTAAATCCACATCTTAGAGATGTTCCTGATTTTCAACATAAGTTATGGGATCAGCTCTTTATCATGTCCGATTTTAAATTGAAAGTAGATTCCCCTTTTTCTCAACCCGAACCTGAACAATTTCAACGTCCTCCCAGAAGAATTTCTTATCCTGAATATTTGCTGGAGGTTCGCTACTATGGAAAAATTGTACGAGATATGATTGCCGTGGCCGTTGAATGTTTAGATCCTGATAAAAAAGAGGGATTGATATATGCTATTGCCAATACTATGAAAAAAAATTATATCAAATGGAATAAGGATACGGTAGAGGATAGTGTAATTTTTGAAGACCTTCGTAGATTATCGGGAGGGAAAATTGTAGTGAATACGCTATCGGATCCCCTGGTTGTTAGTGAGGAAATCCTGCAAAATGGAAAAAGAAGAAATAAAAACAGCCCGTACAGCAACCCGCACAGAAAAAAGAAGTTTTTTGGATTTAATGGGAGTGTTTGAGATTCAAGGCGGTTGTCCGCTAAAAGGCGGAATAATCCCGCAAGGTGCTAAAAATGAGGCTTTGCAAATTTTATGTGCCGTGCTCTTAACCTCAGAGCCGGTACATGTTCAAAATATTCCTCAGATTCAGGACATTAAATATTTGATGTGTATTCTTAAAAACCTCGGCGTTACAATTCAGGAAAACGCTCATGGCCATTACACTTTTCAGGCTAATACCCTTGATCTGGATTACCTTTCTACGGAAAAATTTCAAAAAGAAGCTTCCATGATTCGTGGCTCTGTTATGATTATCGGACCTTTATTGGCTCGTTTTGGAAAAGTTTTTCTTCAGCAACCTGGAGGTGATAAAATTGGGCGTCGTCGGCTGGATACTCATTTTCAGGGATTTAAAGCCTTAGGGGCTCGTTTTGAGTATTCTCAGGAAAAACGTATTTATAAAGTTCATGCAGAGCGTCTTACGGGCGCTTACGTCCTTTTAGAAGAGGCTTCAATTACTGGAACGGCGAATGTTCTAATGGCCGCTGTACTAGCTCGCGGAAAAACCACCATATATAATGCTGCTTGTGAGCCTTATATTCAGCAATTGTGCAAATTGCTTATTTCTATGGGCGCACGCATAGAAGGTACAGGTTCTAATTTACTTAGCGTACAAGGAGTCGAGGCACTGGGAGGATGTTCTCATAAGATCTTGCCCGATATGATAGAAATCGGCAGCTGGATTGCTTTGGCGGCTCTTTCTCGTTCGGAGATCACCATAAAAAATGTCAGCTGGCAAAATATTGGAGTAATCCCGGCAAGTTTTCAAAAACTTGGCATAAAGATCGAGCGCCGTGAAGATAATATTTACATCCCTTCCCAGGCACATTATCGCATTCAAAAGTTTATCGATGGTTCTATACTGACACTGGCTGATGCGCCTTGGCCAGGGCTTAGTCCGGATCTTCTGAGTGTACTCTTGGTAACAGCTACTCAGGCTAAAGGAAGTGTCTTAATTCATCAAAAAATGTTTGAGAGTCGCTTGTTTTTTGTCGATAAACTCATCGAGATGGGCGCGCAGATCATCCTTTGTGATCCACACCGCGCAACGGTCATCGGTATGAATCATAATTCGCCCTTGCGCGGATCATCTCTTAACTCTCCAGATATACGAGCAGGTATCGCCTTGCTTATCGCCGCGCTTTCAGCCCAGGGTAAGAGTATTATACATAACATAGAGCAGATAGATCGAGGCTATGAATGTATCGATAAACGCTTACAAGCGCTGGGCGCTAAAATCAAACGCCTGTAATTTTTAAACCCTATTAATAATAAAGTATTATGTTATACCTTTTCTCCATTTTCGTCAGTCCCTGACGAGCGATATACAATATGGGAATTTCTTACAAGTGGTTGGGCTATAGGAAATGCGATTCTTTTGCTTATCTTTTTTCTGCTTCTCGAAGTGATCTTCCTCTTTTTTGAACGTTTGTTTGTGTTAAGTTATTTTTTTGGGAGCTATCAAGAATTTAGTGTCACTATTCGCGATATGATCTATGATGATTGAAAAAAGTCTAGTGCGCATTGAGCCTCCCTTAAGTAAAATCTCACAATCCATGGAGAATCTTGGTAAGCAGCAGGTCTATCATATGGGAAAAGGGGACTGCTCGCCCATGGAATTTACATAGCTATGAATACAACTGCTGCCGGGCTTGTTATTAGAATAGTAACATATATTTTTTAATCTTCTGGTAATTAAAATAGATCACGCTGCTGCGAATTTAGAAGCTGCAGCCTCAGGATTTTATCGACGCCGTTAATCAACAGCTCTCCTGATGAACTTAAGAGGAAAAAAACCTATCCAGACCGGGTTCAGCTCTTCCTTGATAACGAACATCTTATTTTTTCGCTACTTTTTTTCATGCTGACCTCTTCTCTTATGGTCAATAATACGTTGGATTTGAGCGATGCTTAGGAAAGTGATAGTATAAAACAGCGAACACCTATGTGATGATTCGAAAGTCAGGAGCTTATTATATAGATCGTAAAAAAATCTCCTATGAATCCATGTCTTGAATTTTCATAATGAAATTCAAACGCAACGGCAAGTTAACCAGAGTTAATTTAAAAATCAGCAAGCCTTTACGGATAAATTCTTTTGAAGGCTCCGGTCAAGAAAAGAAATCCTATGAGGCAAGATAAAAAAAGCTAGCGAAAAAAAATCGAAAGAAAAGATCTTGATCGTTTCACCTAAAAAGAAAAACTCCCATCTTAAGTCTTTAGATTCTAAAAGAAAAAAGCTCTGAAGTATACTCTTAAAAAGAGCAAGAACACTTGTAAAATTAAGCAGTCTTCGAGTCAAAAAAATCAATTTCTTCCGCTCGGTGATTCTTTCTTATACCGGTACGTATTACCATTTTAAGCATCGTAAGGCGACCTTCGAGCCACTTCCGGAGAACATTTATTGTCCAAAGCGAAGGACTACAACAATATATGAAATGACTTAAAGATTGTATTATAAAGGAAATCCCCTTGTGTAAAGAGTATTCTTCTTATTTGCAAACAGCCAGAACTAAAATCTACCTCTCAAACCCTTTGAGAAACTTCTTCTTATGCTACATTGCGTCGACCGGCTCAAATTAATTATCGTTTTAAAATAAAATGATCCTTCTTGTGTTTTTTTACTTTATTTATATTGATGAACTATACAAAAGCAATTAAATGGCTCTTGGATCATCTTCCGATGTATCAAAAGCAAGGAATGCCTGCTTACAAACCCGGCCTGGATCGTATTTTAAAATTTTGTGAATACCTTGGTAACCCTCAGAATAGCTTTGCAAGTATACATATAGCAGGTACCAACGGTAAAGGATCTACAGCACATATGCTCGCTTCCATTTTACAAGAATCCGGCTATTGCGTGGGTCTATTTTCTTCACCCCACCTGAAAGATTTTCGAGAGCGTATATGTTGTAATGGCGTTATGATTTCTAAAAAATTTGTCAGCGACTTTGTTAGTCGTCATTATAAGTTTATGAAAGTAAACGCCCTTTCTTTTTTCGAAATGACCACGGCTATGGCTTTTGATAACTTTCGGGCACGAAAAGTAGATATTGCCTTTATAGAAACAGGACTTGGAGGTCGTCTAGATTCTACGAATATTATTTTACCGGAGCTCTCTGTTATTACAAATATTGGTCGCGACCATACTGGATTTCTTGGGAGTACACTTAAGCAGATCGCCTTGGAAAAGGCAGGAATCATTAAAAATGATACTCCTGTGGTTATAGGCTCATGGATCCCTGAGACGCGCGCTGTTTTCGAAGCGGTTGCAGGGGAATGTTCTGCTCCTGTTTATTTTGCGAAAGAACCATTGGCGGAATCTATATATCCCCTTCCTTTAAAGGGAAGGTATCAACGTTTTAATGAGCAAACAGCTCTGAAAGTGGTAGAGGTTTTGAGAAAAAAATCCTGGAAAATTTCTTCCAAATCTCTAACAAACGGATTAAGTAATGTTATTAAAAATACCGCGCTCCGGGGGCGTTGGGAATTATTGTCTCACTCGCCACTTATTATATGCGATACTGCTCATAATGAAGACGGTATTCGTATAGTAGCTGAACAGCTCGCTGAGGAACCCTTGAAACAATTACGATTGGTTCTGGGTTTTGTTCGCGGTAAGGAGATAGAAAAAATGTTGTCTTTTTTTCCAGAAAATGCAATATATTATTTTTGTCAGTCTTCTCTAGATCGATCCTTTCCTATAGAAGAACTCCGAGAGTTAACACAAGATTTATATGAAAGTGTTTATTATTTTGATAGTGTAAAGAAAGCGATTGCTCAGGCTAAAAAAGATGCCCATCAAAGGGATCTTATATTTGTAGGCGGAAGCACTTTTGTGGTAGCTGATATTTTGTAATAAAGATTTGGCAATACAGAAAAAGACCTTATATTTGCAGTCGCAATTCTATTAGGGCGATTAGCTCAGTTGGTTTAGAGCACCTGCCTTACAAGCAGGGGGTCACTGGTTCGAACCCAGTATCGCCCACTAATGTAGAATATTTATGATCAGTAATTAGAATTTCTTTTTTTGTTTCTTTTTTAAGAAATCTCTTGACTCTTCCGTTGGAAAAATGCCCGACAGTCATCTTAAACAAACTTCTTGTAAAAATCCGTATCATTCTTTACAAAATTTATGACTTAATTAAAGAAAGAGGTTTTTACTGTTATTGTGTAAAAGGAAATATTTCTCTCGTAGAATAAACTGATATAATATTCATTTGATATAAATATTTTACCGTAAAAAATTTAAATGATGTGACAATGAATTGATCCTTTGGGAAATAGGAATTTTAATTCTCAAACTTGAATAATTATATAAAAATTAATAGATTAATTTTTAGTTATCTAGCTACTTATAGGGATCTACTTTTTTTGGTAAGTTAAGGAAAACTTGTGGTCAATATTATTACCGAAAACTATCTATAAATTAATAAATAGCTGATTATTTAATGTTTCTTTATTCTTAATATTCTTTGGAAAATTTATTATAAACCCTCCTCCCCCCCCCTGAATTTCTATCGCACCCCGAATTTTGAGATTTATAGAACGCAAATAACATTTTTAATTCATATTGAAAATTTTGACTGGCAAGGTTTACTAGAATTTAATTGCCGTAGCCAAAAAGAAATAGCCCGATACAATAGCATTCTGAACTCAATTTCTTTGTTGTTGTTATCCTACTATAGATTTTACGAGAAAATCGCTTCAAAAGCGAAATCTGGTTCCTCTATAATGCTATTGATAACAATTTTTTCTACGCCAGAGAAATCTAATTACTGTAACATTTTTATCTTAATTTTATATTTGTATATATTTATATGTTATATATTTAAGCCTCGTTTAAGTAATTTCTTTTAGCTTATTTTTATCCACTCAAAGAGTCCTAAAAAGGACTCTTTGTTTTTTTTATATTCCCTTCTAATACTTATTAGGGAAGTAGTTGTCCCTTCGTAGGTTCCAAAGAAAGGCGGAGAGCTCTTGTTAAATCGTTCTTTGTTTTACCTGTTATCGGTGAGTACTGAACTTATATTCTATTTTTATAATACATGGCTCTCAATAACGATTTCCCCAAGGATGGGAGTTTCCTTATTATCTTTAATCCATTGATAGCCGCGCGCAACCTATGCAAAGAAAGCTAGTAGATATTGACGTTGAACCAGTCTTACTCCTCTGAAGTTGGGATTGCTTAAGTAGTCCAAGACGGATATCTTCCTTTTTTCCACATGTCGTGCTATATGGCGGCATATAGAAAGTGCCTTTCCTTTGGGTAACTCTTAGAGAACCTTTCGGTAAGGTCTTTGACGGCGTTTATTCTTTCGACTTAATAAAGAGAACCTTATGGTAGTTTTGAATTATATTTATCCGATAAATATGATTAAAACTGCTTAATGGTGAACTCTTGTGAGCAGATGTAAATGATATAAGTATGTGAAAATATAGATATATATGCTTATAGGCAACTAAAAAAATCGTTGTTATTGATCCACAATTGAAAATATTGGAGTTCATGAAAGGCATAAACTCAAAAATATGATCTCCGATGATTTGGAAATATCTATAAAGATACAGAAAACAGGCTTTATCAAAAGCCTGATCAAGTAGTTGATATAAAAACTAAAACTACATAATAGTTATAAATAGACGCTTTAAGGGAAAGAAAAAAACAATATTACATATGAATCAAAATGACAATCCTTTTATCAAATTATGAAGAAGCTATAAATGATTTGCTAAACTTATAAAGAAGCGATTGAAAATTAAAAACATTCAAAGTTAAAACCTTAAAAAATAAATAAGATTATAAAAAACCTTAAAAAAATTGAAATTTTAACGGATTTAACATAAAAATTCACAGGAACACTCATATTTTTCTACGAGCCTGAGGGCATCTTTGATCAAAAAACTGACAAATATTTAGACATTGCAACTTAAAAAGTTGCTCAGGTCAGTTTTTTCTCTTCCAGGTGAATTCCCATTTTTTGTGGTTTTTATACCTGTATAAATAACGCCGAAATAAACTTCATACCTCAAAGTATCTTTTGTGACCTCATTTAAATCAAATTTTCATACATTCTGTAATTGTATTGATCTAGGAAAGATATGGTTTCCGAAAATACTGTAATGATGTTCCGTTGAAAGTCCGAAGAGATATTAAAATTGTTGTTTTCCCACGATAAAGGATAAGTTCTTTGCTGACTTTTGCAAAGTCAAATCTTTCCAGGGATATATCAGTTCACTCTCTAAACTGTTTCTTTTAAACCGATAAGTTTCCAGTTTCCATCTATCAAAACAGACGAACCCAGCTAAAATTATCTGTATCGCTTTTCAAATAGAACACTTCGAGTTTGTTTCAATAATACCCCTAGTAAATACTCACTATTATCAGCGCAAGAGATAATGAGAAAAGCGTTAAAGGAAATGAATAGTTTCCTAATAAAGTATTTTTTAATAAATACTTTACTGATGATTTCATACATATTTAACAATTTTATATAATTACTTTTTTATATAAAATTTTATATATAATATAACTTAAAATAAGTAGTTCTATTTTTTATGATATGCACTTATCTGCCCTTTTTTTCTTTATATCACGTTCTATGCTTCTAATGCCTCTAGGAGAGTAAATAAATCAAAAGCCCAATGACGGACGCGAGCGTTTATTATCAAATCAGAAGGGTATAAAAAGACTTGCTTGCAGTTTATACATGCGTTTGCTAAAATATGAAAGTAAGTTTTATAAACTTCTCAGAGCAAAAGATGTAAATTAAGCTTAGAGCTGGATCTTATTCTATTGATTTGTAAATCAAGACTAAATTATTTCTAATAAAGGTAACCTTTCTTCCAACATAAGATCGGCGCAACTAAAGAAAAGATTTATTCCTTTAAATTATAGTTTATCATTATAGGACTTTTACCACTGCTGAAAAGACCGGTAGGTAAAAAGTACTCTAAAAGTACTCTCTTTACGATGTGGAGGCTAGCATACATGGCGATCCGCATGATAAGAAGAACGCACCAGCGCTCCGCTTTCTACATACAGAAATCCCATTTTTAGTCCGATACTTTCGTATTTTCTGAACTGCTTAGGGGTTATAAAGTCTTTTACGGTTAAGTGTTTTTGAGTAGGCTGAAGGTATTGTCCTATGGTAATGATGTCTACGCCTGCATTTTTAAGATCCTCCATGGTTTCAAACACTTCTGCTTCGCTTTCTCCAAGACCCAGCATAATACCGCTTTTAGTGCGCGCTTGATTGCTTTTTTTAAGATAGCTCAATACTTCCAGGCTACGATCATATTTCGCCTGAATACGCACCTCGCGGCTGAGTCGTCGGACGGTTTCCATATTATGAGAAATCACCTCGGGACGCACTTGAAGAATCCTGTCTAAAAAACGACTTTGCCCCTGAAAGTCCGGTATAAGGGTTTCTATAGTGGTTTCTGGGTTGATACGTCTGACTGTCTGAATGGTCTCTGCCCAAAATAAAGATCCCATATCTTTTAAGTCATCCCGATCCACCGAGGTAATAACGGCATGCTTGATCTTCATTAATTTAATTGAGCGTGCTACTTTTTCCGGTTCTTCCCAGTCTAGTTTTTTTGGTCGACCGGTTTTTACCGCACAAAATCCACAAGAGCGCGTACAAATATTACCCAAAATCATAAAAGTAGCCACGCCATTTCCCCAACACTCACCCATGTTAGGACAACTTCCACTTTGACAGATGGTGTGAAGATGGTATTTATCAACCAAACCGCGCAGATTGCGGTAATTTTTTCCTGTAGGTAATTTAACGCGAATCCAGCGAGGTTTTTTTATTACAGATTTTTCTACGACTTCTCTTTCGTCAGGGTAAATCAGACTGGATTTTATGGAATCACTCATAAATAGTCAAAGTATATGGTAAGGATCAAAAACATAAAGGTAGTAAGTTTAAAATTTGTTTTAAAAACTCATTGAATTGTCCACGAAATTTCATGCATTTTTTTCTTTGCTCTAAAAAGTCTCATAATAATATTATATACTTTGATTTTCAAGTTTTTATATAGTTATTTGCAAATGTATCCTTTTGTAAATCTTATCTCCGAGATCTGTTTATGCTCCAAGGTTTAAGTTGTTCTTGAAATCTTACTGAAATTCTTTAGTATACAAAAAAATTCGCTCTTTGCAGGTATTAGGCTCTAAAAGAAAATATTTTTATCACCTTACTTATTACTCCTTGCGTAAAGAATCCGACGCGCTGTTGCATGACCTAATGAGTAAATAACCGGTTTTGAAATTATCAACTTTCATTGAAAGATTTGAATTTTTCAAGATATTTTGAAAAAAATTTCAGCCGGAGTATCCCTGTCTTTCTACTGGTCGTGAATGTTTTTATATAAGTAATATGTAAATTTTATTTAAGAGATGTACTGTTTCTTGCAGCGACTTGATTTTCTGTAATTGCACAATTCACATTTTGCATCTTTTAGATTGGGCTTTCACTAGCTCAAGTACCTGCGAAGCGACCGTTTTTTTGACTCCATATCTTCAGGATGATTCCAAAAACGGATAGACCTAGTAAGGCTATGAAAATCAGCGCTAAAACCAGGTAAGATTTTATGATATATCTGATAAGATTACTCTCAAAAATAGGATAATATTTTGACGGCAGATTTAGTTTTTTATATTTTTAAACTTTTAAAATCTTATCCATGAGAGTTGGAGATATTTGTCAAGTCCTTGATTCTTGGGCCCCAAGAATCTATGCCGAAGATTTTGACAATGTAGGTCTGATTGTAGGTGATCCAAATTGGATAAGCAATAAAATTCTTGTTACTTTAGACACCACCGAAGAGGTAGTTAAAGAAGCTCTTGGGCTGGACTGTAAATTGATCGTAAGTTTTCATCCGGTAATTTTTAAAGACTTAAAACGGCTCACTCGAGCTCAGTCTTCGGAGCGTCTTATTATGATGGCTTTGAAACATGACATCGCTATTTATGTTATTCACACCAACTTGGATAATCATCCTCAGGGAACAAATCATCAGATTTTTCAGCGTTTAGGCTTGATCGATTTTAAGGTTCTTATTCCATATAAGGGAGCGCTCAAGAAACTTATTACTTATGTCCCGAAAGAGCATGCTGATCAGTTGCGAGAAGAACTATTCAAAGCAGGCGCAGGCAGTATTAGAAATTATGAGCGTTGTAGTTACAACATAAACAGTTTGGGAACTTTTATGGACAATGAACAATCTTCAACTGTTTATGGTAAGAAGGGAGGACTTCATCATCAAGAAGAAATTTCCATAAATGTGGTTTTTCCTGCTCATCTTGAATCAGTTCTTATTGAGGCTTTACTGGAAAATCACCCTTATGAGGAAATGCCTTATGAGATTTTTCAATTACACAACTCACACCACAACGATATTGGTCTAGGGGGGATAGGTCGTTTGTCCAAACCTATGTTTGAAGAAATATTTTTAAGTTTTGTTAAAGAACGCATGCAAACTCCTTGTATAAGGCATTCACCTTTATTAAACAGACCCATAGAGCGCGTCGCCGTATTGGGAGGATCTGGAAGTTTCGCTCTGTCTTCAGCCAAAAACAGAGGGGCAGATGCCTTTGTATCAGCAGATTTCAAGTATCATCAATTCTTTAAGGCTAATAACGAGATTCTTATTCTCGATATAGGACATTATGAGTCGGAGCAATTTACCAAAGACTTGCTCGTACGTGTTTTAAGGGAAAAATTACCTAAATTTGCCATCATTCAATCCAATACACGTACCAATCCGGTACATTATTTTTATTAAATCTGTATGGCTAGCAAACCACAAGAGGTCAGTGTAGAGGAAAAGCTCAGGGCTTTATACGACTTGCAACTCATAGATTCTCATATAGACGAGATAAAGCTGTTTATGGGTAATTTACCCCTGGAGGTGCAGGAACTTGACAATGAAGTGAATGATATACAAAATAAAAGTCAGCAATTACAACAAGAAATAGACGCCTCTCAAAGCGGCATGCAAGAAAAGAAAAATCTTATAAAGGATGCTGAGGTTCTTATTAAGAAGTATCGCGATCAGCAAGATAAGGTGCGTAATAATCGGGAATTTGAATCTCTTGACAAGGAAATTGAATATCAGGAACTTGAAATAGAATTAGCCAATAAAAGAGCTAAAGAATTTGAGCTTATCATCGCTCAAAAAAAAGATCTTTATGAGGAGTTCAACGTGCTTTGCAGTGAAAAAAAAGAATATCTTTATCAAAAGCGAAAAGAATTCGATCAGATGCTACAAAAGCACGAAGAGGAGCGAATAGATTTAATGGAAAAGGCAACTGTTTTTTCAAAAAATGTAGAATCTCGTTTACTACAGTTATACAAACGTATCCGCTCTAAAGCCAAAAATGGCCTTGCCATTGTACCGGTGGAAAGAGGGGCTTCGGGCGGGTCTTTCTTTACTATTCCTCCTCAAAAATGTATCGATATCGCTCAACGAAAAAAAGTGGTGATCGACGAACATAGCGGTCGTATACTTATTGATGCGGCCTTAGCTGAGGAGGAGCGTCAAAAAATTCTTCCGAAAATTCGGAAAATACTTATTGAGTCTTAATATTTATAAAGGTTATTAGTTGATTTTTTATTGCATTTAAATAAAAACTTCCACGGTGGAATTACCCTCATGGCGTTGTCTTATGTTTACGGTGTTCAGAGAGGAGGTCAATAAGATTTGCTGCTCGCATCTAGTATTTTTATACTCTTTCACTATTAAGTTTTTCCTCAAGTTATGACACCTGACTCTCATGTTATGTTTATAGCTAAATTTTAATGGTGATATCTAAAGAAATTCTATATACAAGCGTCTTACATATTGCTTTCATAAATGTGGAAATCTTAGGAGGTTCTTGCGATACCTATCGAGTTCCCTCAATGATATAGCTAATAACAGATTTTCCCGAGGCGTTTATAACTTGGTCTGATGCATTTATTATCTGTAAGTTTCCCAGGAACTTAAAGGGAGAGTGCTTTGAATTCTTCCGGAAATGGAGGTAGATGAGTCTTTAACACAACGTACTATGAGCAAATTTTGCTGTATTTCCATCGAGTACGGAATCAAAGCTGGATTTTCCCAGCTGGTCTTTGGATGATTTTTCTGAATCTTCTGTACGATCATTTTCTATACATTTTATAATGAGCTTCTTAAGATGACTATAAATGATCAGGTCCCAGCAAGAGTCAATAGAACTGGGATATCCGAAATGCATGCTTTTTATCCATAAGGACTGGCTGTACCATCATGGTAGCTGCTATATGTGTAGTGTGGGTTTTAGTGAGTAAGCAAATTTTTTCATCTTCTATTCAATTCGCTATGGGTGCTTTTTGGAGTCCACGTCTTTCATGACCCGAAATGTATACTTTCTACGTTAATCCTGATTTTGAAAAATCTTCAATTTCAAAGAAACAACTTTTACGCAGGTTACTTTCAGAATCGACTTTCCTCTTAACTATAGGAGATTCCAAATGATTTGTTCTCAAATAGTTGTTTGATATGTTTTGCCCATAAAGGCAATTAATCAGAATGGAAGGCCAAAAATTTATTTTGGCCTTCCATTCTGAAGTATAATTTTTAAAATTATAGTGTTTATAAATTTTGTTATTAAAAAATAATAAAATAAATATAGAGTATATACTTTAATTATATTATTGAACTTCTTATTGGGCAAAAAATTACACGCGAGAAACTCACTACGGCACTTAGAATTCCTCGCTCGAACTATGAAGACACCTTGAGTCTCGGGCCAATAGGTTCTTGTTGCTTGAGGATTACACGAGAAACTTGCTCATTTCAATCGCGAACGTATTCCTGAGCTCGTAATACACACCGAAGGCACTGGTTCTTATGGGAATTTCACCCTTACACATGATATCATTTTTTATACACGGGCTAAATTTTTCAGATATAGGTAAAAAAAATACCCCTTTTGATTCGTTTTTCTACCGTAGACGGGAAAAAAGAATCTGCTATAGAACGTGATCCACGTGGATCTTCCGGTAAATTCTATACCGAAGAGGGCAACTTGGATTTGGTTGGCAATAAATACACTGATATTTTTTATTAAGGATCCTAAAAATCCTGACACAAAAGCGTCATTCGCGTACTCATTGTAAAGACACCACTATAATGTGGTATTTTTTGGAGTCTTAACCCTGAAAGCTTTCATTTGAGCGCAGGGGAACTCTTTATAGTTATCGCCATATGAACCGGTTACGGATCGCACACTTATTCATTTCTGAATAAAGATGATGAGCGCTTTTACGTAAAGTTTCATTTCAAGACGCTTCAGGGTATAAAAATTTCACAGACAGTGAAGCTATGGAGATGAAAGGTAAAGATCCAGATCATGCCCAGAGCGGGATTTAGTGGAGGTCATCGACAGAGGAGATTTTCCGAAATGGGCTTTAAAAATGCAGATCATGACCCGAGAGCAGGTCAACAAATATCCCTCAATCCCTTTGACCTAAGTAAAGTGTGGAGTTATAAAGATTTTCCTCTGATCGATGTGGGGGCGAGGTGGAACTCAATAAGATTCCTACTAATTACTTTACGGAAGTTGAGTAAGCTGCTTTTGCGCCTGCACATGTGATAGACGGTATCGGATATTCTCCGGATAAAAAATAATGCTTTAAGGTTGTTTATTGTTTTATCCTGATGCACATAGCTATCGTTTAGGCGTCAATTATGAGCAACTTGCCGCTAATACGCTGTACTTTTTGGTATGAACGTATCAACGTGATGGCTTTATGCGTCTGGATGAAAATTTTGGAAGCGATCCCAACGCATTCAGGCCATTTCCCTGAGCCGAGGTTCACATTTTCTTTGTAAGATAGAAATACATCAAGCACTAGTTTTGTTTTGATCAAATACCAAAGATCCCGGAGCAGGCTCCCCATCGTGAACATTTTCCAGATTTTCCGCTTTATCCGGTATGGGTAATACCAGGGCGGATTGAATACTTTTCCCCTGAATGTTTTTTGTTTGAGTTTTAATATGCAAAACCCCATTAGAGTGTTTCGTCCCTATGTCCATCTGAGCCTGCAGGGTTCCTATGGTTATAAAAATAAAAATGAAAGTAATTGTAGCTTCATATGGTTTTAATTTTAAATGAACAATTAACACATATTACTATATATAATCAACAAAAAATAATATTATTATTTTAATGAACTATTTTTTATATATCTGGTGATTTTTCAACCTCACTATGACAATCTTTGATTTATGGTAAATTTGTAAGGTCAGATGCGATAAACTTATCTTGAAAGTTCAGGGAGTCATTTCTTCTTAGGAAGGATCTTTGAATCCGGTAAATCACTAAATTCATTTGCATGTTACAAAACGTAAGATGTAATATGTAAGACACAAATTGAAAACCTGAACCAAGGGGTTATAGCTAAACCTTATGCTTAATTTACTACTTTATGGAAAGTATAGAAAATAGTAAGTTATCGATCTTTCGTTATGCAGATTTATGTTTTTAGTATACTGTAAATGAATTAATTATAATTTATTATTATACTTCTGAAAAGTTATAATAATATAACTTTTCAGAAGTATAAAGATTTTATATATTTTTCCACTCTTTCATTTGATGATGAGATAAAGCTAAAATTTTCTCCTAGTGTAAAAAGCATCTTTTATGGAAGATTAATTATAAGGATGATGCCATATTGGTTACAGTGGCCATAAGCAGTCCACCGGCTGATGCTCCCATTTCGTAGAGATGTTCTGCAGAGGTGTATTGCATCTCGGTGAGATATTTTGCGTAGTCTATAAAATCATTAAAAGTATTTCGTTTTTTTTAATAGCTTTCCATCTTCATACCAAGACCTGCCTAAGTATTGTCCCCCGCGCACATGGGCAATGGCAAAAATAAAACCTCTATCGAGCAGACTTAAGCGCAGGCTGCTAAAACAGGGATCAATGGTATATCCATAAGAACCATACCCATAGAGCAACAAGGGAGTAGAAGCAGATCTTTCTGTATCTTTCCGATATACAAGCGAGACAGGGATGTTTTGACCATCCTGAGCCGGTGACCATATTCTTTCAGATACATAGTTTTTTTTGTCAAAATTGCCGTCCAGCACTTTTTGCTCTTTTTTGATCTCTCTATGATGGGTTTCCATATGGAAATCGATCACCGAATAAGGTGTGGTCAACGAACTGTAGTTATAGCGCAGAATAGTGGTATTGCTCTCAAGATTTGTTCCGATAAGTGGCCATATAGCTTTCTTCGCCAAAATCCACCTGGTAATTACTATCGCCATCCCATCTTTGGATATGAAATTCTACTCTACCTCTATGACGTTGTTGTACTGCCAGGTAATCTTTAAATAACTCAATATCTTCTACTAAATAATTTTCTCTGTGAGGAATCATGTCTATCCAGTATTTTTGATCATTTTGTTTTGGATAGGTTTTCATTACTTTAAAGTTCATTGCTCTATCTTTGTTGGTGACGATATAAAATTGATCATTTAAATGATCAACACGGTACTCAAGTTTTGGTTGACGCTTTTGAAAAATGCGCCATTTTTCTTCAGGTTGTTCCGACAAAAGAAATCGGTACTCATCTGATAGTGTACTTGCTGAATGGATAAACAAATAGCGTTTATCTTTTGATCTGGAAATCGACAGATTAAATCGTTCATCTCTTTTTCATGAAAAATCAGTTTATCCTCTCTGGAATCTTTTCCTAATAGATGTTTAAAAACTTTATAAGGGCGTAAAGCGCTGTCTTTTCGAATATAAAAAATAATATACCAACGAAGATGTTTATAATTATCTGCATATATTATTTAATATATGACGACTAACTATATTGTATTTTTGAAATAAATATATAGGTATAATACGATACCATTCGAGAAATGGTATATTTTTCTCCGTTATTTTTATTTCGTTTATTTTATGCTTTAAACATATAGATTTATATCATATAAAGATGTGTTTAAATCACCTCCATTTAATTTTCTTATCATTCATATGTGAAAATAGCTGTTTTTCAAAGTATTTATCCATCTAGAAAACCTTGAATACAAGATTATTTTTATACTATATACTATTAAATTGTAGTAATAAATCAGAAAAATTTTTTGATGAGAAATCGGATGCTGGAGTTTATGATAAACAGGCTTAGCCTGCTTTAAGTTTTGAGAGCCTCGTTCCTGAAAGTCCCCTTATAGTACTCAACTATTCTGAGGTAACTAGAGTACCTGTAAACAGAAAGTGCAAAAATTGAGCTCTTTACCAGGGGCTTTACGAGTTTTATAGCCATCTGATATACCATTGCTAATGGTTTCGATGTAACAGTAACGGTCACGTCCGATGATAAAAACACGTCTTACCATATATGATCCAACAAACGGAGACTTTCATTTCCAATGAAATTGTTTTTGAGGATCTTTTATTGCAGACGGTGCATATCTTTTTGAAAAGGTTAGAATTATTCTCTGAAAAACTTGAATACTATTCTGGATCAGAAATTCTTAGAAGATCAACGTAAAAATACTCGGTATATCTCTAAGTTCATGGCCTTTTCTTATAAGGATATCACGGCGATAATTTTGATAAAAAAACCGCTAACCCAAAAAACCTCCTCCTTGTATGATAGGATATCGTATCTTAAAAAGATCAATAATGCGGTTATTTATCGTGAGAGTTTGTCATCAGGAAATCACCCCAGACCCGATGAGCTCCTCATCTATATACCACGCAGCGAACTGTCCTTCGGTAATGGAGACCTGAGATTTTTCAAATATGGCATAGAGCCCATTTTCTACTTTATATAAGCAAGCTGACTGCAGGCTTTGCCTATAGCGTATACGACATTTTACTTTTAGTTTTTCTCCTTTGTTCAATTCCAGATCCTTACGCAACCAGTGAATATCGTTTTCTTTTACAAATAAGGCACCTTTATAAAGACCCGGATGATTTTTCCCCATTCCTACATAGACTATGTTCTGTTTAATATCTGTATCGATAACAAAAAGTCCTTCAGTATGACCTCCTATACCAAGTCCCTTACGTTGACCTTTGGTGAAATAATGCGCTCCTAAATGTTTCCCGATGACCTTTCCACAGGTTTTATTATAGATATAATTTCTCGCCAGAAAGGCATATTTTTCTTCATTTAATTCAGAAAAATTCTTTTGTTTGTCATAAATATCTGTATCCGGTGGGATTTCTATAATATCTCCAGTTTTAGGTTTGAGCTTTTGTTGTAAAAACTCTGGAAGTCGCACCTTGCCAATAAAACAGAGGCCTTGTGAATCTTTTTTCTTGGCTGTTACCAGAGCGGCTTTTTCGGCATATTTTCTTACTTCTTTTTTTTCAAGGTTTCCAAGCGGAAAAAGACTTTTGCTTAGTTGCAACTGATTGAGTTGACATAAAAAGTAGGATTGATCCTTTTGTTTATCTACACCGGACAATAAACGATAGAGGGCATGTTGATCTTTAGAAGATTTTTTACATCGGACATAGTGCCCTGTAGCGATAAAATCAGCTTTCAAGGAAAGCGCTTTTTTGAGAAACAAATCAAACTTGATCTCCCGGTTACATAGTATATCCGGATTAGGTGTTCGGCCGCTGGCGTATTCTTTAAACATATAATCCACGATGCGTTTTTTATACATCTTGCTCATATCAACAATCTGAAAAGGAATATTTAGTTGCTGGGCTACCAGCATGGCATCTATGCTATCTTCTATCCAAGAACATTGCTTGTCGATAATAATGCTCTCATCATTCCAATTGCGCATAAAAAGTCCAATCACCTCGTAACCTTGCTGTTTGAGCAGCATTGCCGCTACACTGGAATCTACACCTCCAGAGAGGCCTACTACTACTCTTGGCATGTCGTTTTTTCGCAAATGTAGTAAACTTTGTTTCCTAGAGATGGAACCAATTTTTAAGGGTTCGAAGGTTTGTTTTTTCCCCATGTCTAAGGATTCCAATGTGGTAGATTTTGGCCGATAGCGCGATCATTCCCCATATGGAAAGAACTAAAACTGTAAGAGAGCTGCCTATTTGCAATCCGCTCACACCGCTGTACAGACGTCCAAGCATTGTAATGGGTGAGGTAAAAGGAATCATAGAGCACCAAAAAACCATCGATGAATTGGGATTATCAAGCGCTGAAACACCTCCATAAAAACCGATGATCAAAATCATTGAACCGATAATAGAGTATTGTTGAGTATCACTTTCATTTTCCATAACTGCGCCTATAGCAGCAAAAAAAGAACTGAAAAGCAAATAACCCCCGATGAAATAAACACAGAACATTCCGAATAAAAATCCCAAATCAATACTTTGCAGAGATTGAATGAAAGTATGAATTTCCCCCAGAGGACCCCTGATTTCAGTAAATAAGCTTAGGGGACATAACTGAAAAACCAGTACAACTGCTAAAAAAATCAATAGCAATAAAATAAATTGCGTAAGCGCCACAAGAGCGGTTCCAATGATTTTTCCCATCATCAGTTGGAAAGGCCTTACCGAAGAAATGATGATCTCTACGATCCGGCTGTTCTTTTCTTCAAGAACGCTGCGCATGACACGTACGCCATATATGATGATAAACATCATCAGAATATACATCACACTGCCTATCAGCAGGCTTTTAGTTTCGTTTTGTTGTATCTGTTGTGCGCTATTTTTTAAAGAAATGGTTTTAAGTTGTACATGAGCCTCCGAAGCTTTTAATAAATCGCTGTCTATGCCATTTTTCTTAAGTTTTAGGTTCGCAATTTTCTGAGAAAGAATTTTCTCAAGTTCTTTGAGTAAATTTATTCTCGGAGATTTGTAACTATAAAGACTTATGGACCTTTCCAGATGACTTAAATCATCAACCTGTGGAATGATCAATAAAACATTAATATCTTTTTGCAAACGCCTTTTTACCTCGGATTTTTTTGAGGAGTCAAAGAAAGAAAAGGTAAAATTTTCCACACTTTTAAGTTCCGGAGAGATAAAATGACTTTCATCAATCACAGCTACATATTGCCTGTTACTAACCGAGTGGTTTATAAAAGTAATGGCAGTAGCCAAACCAATAAGCGCTAAAGGCGCCAAAAAGGTCATGATTACAAATGATTTTTGTCGAATTTGAGTTCGGTATTCTCTATTTATAATCAGAGCTGTCTTACGCATTTCGTGAATTTTTTATAGCCTGAAGAAATACTTCTTCTAAAGTAGGAACTACTTGCTGAAAAGTGCGAATGTTACCTATAGACATCAAAGATCTAAGAAGGTCTTCTGTACTGGTTTGTTTAGGTTTGTTTATCTTAAAACTGCAATTGTTTTTATGTTTTTTAACCTCCGATACAGAATGAGTTCTTAGAAATTCTTCCCAAAGAAATTGTTCACGCAATTCAATTTGTATGCCATAGCGATCTTCTTTGAAGTGATTTTTTATCGATACCGGTGTTCCCTCAAGAATCTTGTGCGCGCGATCTATAAAACTAATCTCATCGCAAAGCCCTTCGGCAGATTCCATGCGATGTGTAGAGAGAAGAATGCTATGACCTTTTTTTTTCAGCGTAAGGATCTCCTGACGGATGAGATTTACATTCAAAGGATCAAGACCACTGAAAGGTTCATCAAAAATGACCAACTCCGGCTCGTGTAAAACCGTAGCTATAAATTGGACTTTTTGGGCCATGCCCTTTGAGAGCGTATTGATTTTTTTATCACGCCAGGGCTCAAGATCAAGACATTCAAGCCATATGCCAAGCTTTTTCCGAACCTCTTGTTTATGCATTCCCTTGAGTTGCCCCAGATAAAGAAGTTGTTCTCCAACACACATATTTGTATAGAGGCCACGCTCCTCGGGCATATATCCTATTTGTTGGATATGTTTTTGCAAAAGCTTTTCTCCGTTAAAAAGAACATAGCCCTTATCCGGCTTATAAATCTGATTAATTATTCTTATAAGAGTAGTTTTTCCCGCTCCGTTAGGTCCTGTCAATCCATGAATATGACCTCTGAAAAGGTTTAAATCAAATGAATGCAGCACTCTTTTTTCACCATAACTTTTTTCCAGATGATGTATAGAAAGAAGATGCTGCATTATATGTTATATGTTTAAAACATTTCTCTTACCCGATCAAAAAAGGATTTGTCACTCTGCTTGGGATTGGGAATAAAATTCTCATCGTTTTTTATTTTTTCAAACATTTCCTTTTGCTCGCGGCTGATCTTCTTGGGCGTCCATAGATTGATATGAATCAGAAGGTCGCCACAGCCGTTTCCTTCAATATCAGGTATTCCTTTTCCTTTAAGACGTAATGTCTTTCCGGATTGTATTCCGGCTTCTATCGCGATGCGTGCTTTACCGCCTAAGGTAGGTACTTCTTTATTAGCTCCCAAAACCGCTTCGGGTAGGGAAATATAAAGATCATAATGCAAGTTAAGATTTTCACGTTTGAGCGTTTCATGTGGAATTTCTTCGATAAGCACGATAAGGTCTCCGTTGACGCCCTCGAAAGGCGCTTCGTTTCCTTTTCCTGATACTTTCAACTGAATACCTTCGGTAACTCCAGTAGGAATCTGAATGCTTACTAGCTCTTCTTCTTTAATCATCCCCTGATTGTTGGCGCCGGAAGGAATGTGATCCACAATTTTTCCTATGCCCTGACACTGTCCACAGGTGCTCATAGTTTGCATTCTTCCCAAAAAGGTATTGGTTACTTGAGCAATTTGTCCGTTCCCATTGCAATTAGTACAGGTTTTGAATTTGACGTCTTTAGCCATTTTCATGCGACGTACTTTCACTTTCTTTTCTATGCCTTTTGCGATTTCTTCCAAGGTAAGCTTTATACGAATGCGCAAATCACTTCCTTTTAATCGCCTTGATCTGTTATTACTTCCGAAGCCAAAACCAGAAAAAGTTCCTCCAAAAGCATCACCGAAGATATCTCCGAAATTGGCAAAGATATCTTCCATGTTCATTCCCCCGGCGCTTGCCGATGAAGCGCCTCCGAGTCCGGCGTGTCCGAACTGATCATAGCGCTGTTTTTTTTCAGGAGAGCTTAGTACTTCATAAGCTTCCGCAGCTTCTTTGAATTTTTCTTCCGCAACTTTATTATTTGGGTTTTTATCCGGATGGTAACGAATGGCGAGTTTTCTGTAAGCTTTTTTAATCTCATCTGCGGAGGCGTTTTTTAAAACGCCTAATACTTCATAATAATCTCTTTTTGCCATGAATATTCACTTATTTTGCAACGATTACTTTCGCATGCCGTATCACTTTATCACGCAAATTATAACCACTTTCTACGATTTCTACAACTTTTCCTTGTAGTTCTTTTGAAGGGGCGGGAATTTGAGTGATAGCATCGTGAATGTCGGTATTAAAATCGTCCCCCTTTTGCGTTTTAATCTCTTGAAGCCCTTGCTCTTTAAGAATTCGGAAAAACTTCTCCTGAATAAGCTCAATTCCTCGGATGAGATTCTCATCTTTGGATTTTTTGATCTCTGACATACCGCGCCCAAAATCATCCAGCACGGGAATCAAAGCGACCATAACTTCCCGATGGGCAGTTTTGAAAAGATCAAGTCTTTCTTTTTGAGTACGTTTTTTATAGTTTTCAAACTCGGCAAAAAGACGTAAAAATTTATCTTTTTCTTCTTCGATTTTTTTGTAGATTTCCTCCTGGGTTGATTTTTCTTTTGAAAGCTCAACCTTATTATTTACTTTCTTTTTAGAGGTTTTTTTTTCTTCGCTTTCTTCAATGGGTTGTGGATCCTGACGATCTGTATTCATCGTTCGCGTGGTTTTTAAATAGGACGGCAGCTTCTTTCTATCAAAAGCTTTGCCAAAAGTAGTTTTTTGTCATAATGTCACATTTTATAAGTTGACCTACTATATCTTATATCATCACTGTAAAAAGAATATTTTATGCGATGATACTTTTAAATACACTTCGTAAAGTGTGATAAATAAATTTTATTTTTAATAAATTAATGGTATATTATTAGCTTTAATTATAATATTAATAAATATATTTATAAAAGAAATGAATATTTTTTGTAATGTTAATAAAACAAATGTATTTACTGAATATATGATGGTTAGCTTATAATAATCGGTGTCTTCAGAAGGATTTTTTTGAAAATCGCTACCCACTCATTACCTTTGTGTAGATGTTATCTGAATTAAAAAATATGTATGAACAACCATGAGAGGCTGGCAAAATTGGAAGCAAAATTGTCTGCCCTTTTGGAAGCATATCAGACTCAGAAGCACGAAATTGGTCTTTTAAGGGAAAAAAGCAGAAAGTTAAAGCATGAATTCAAGGGACAGCTTGAGGAAAATATAAAACTCAAAGAGACAAATGAATTGCTTAAGACGGCGAATGCCATTTTAGGAAATCAAGAGTACAAGAAATTAATGAAGTCTAGAATTAGTCTTTTGATCAGAGAGATCGACAGATCCATAAATCAAATCAAGATGTAAAAAAGCATGCAAGAGCGTATCAAAATCAATGTAAATATCGCCGAACGAAGCTACCCGATGACCATATCCAGGGAAGAAGAAGAATTTGTTCGTAGTGCCGTAAAAGATATTGCTGCGGCGATTAAAGATATCGAGTCAGCTTATGCCGTAAGAGATAAACAGGATGCGTTATCTATGTGCTTATTACAATATGTTTCTAGAAATAAAGCTATGCAAGCTGCTTATAAGCAAGAGGAAAAATTTTTACAAAACAGACTGGACGATTTATCTGGAAGGATACATTCGGCCTTGTGACGTTCTAAATTTCCATAACTAAAATAGCCTACATTGGTTTCTGGCTGAATTTGTAATCTCAACACCATTTAAACTCTTGAGTTAATGGTATTGTAAAAGCAGGCTGTATTGCATTTCAGATCCTTGAGCAATTCCTTAGCCAAAAATCCTGTTTATTTAGGGTTTTACAATTCCCATAAACCAATGTAGGTTTTTTTATGTAGAAATATTTATGGAAACAAATATAGTTTTTGTGCTTGCAGCGAGTTTTATTGCTGGCTTTCTTGCTCGCTACTTACTTGGGAAGAAATTTTTTTCAAAAAAACATCACCGTTTGTTTTTCGAGGCTGAGCAAGAGGCGCATAAAATCATTAAAGAGGCTCATCGAGAGGCTGAAACTATTCGAAAAGATAAGATTCTCCAGGCTAAGGAAAGATTTATAGAACTCAAATCTAAGCATGAAAAAGAAACACATCTTAGAGAAAAAAAAATCACGGATATAGAAAAACGAATATGGGATAAAGAACGAAAGCTCTCCGATGAAATCGCTCTTTACCATAAAAAGAATATTAATCTTCAAAACCAGGCGACAGATTACGAAAAACAACTACAAATCCTTAGTAAGAAGTACGAAGAAATTAAAAATATTTACTCGGAACAAGTAAAATCGCTCGAAGAAATTTCCCAGTATTCTGCCGACGAGGCACGTGAAAAACTTATTGAAACGCTTAAAGATGAGGCCAAAACAAAGGCACGAGCTTATATACAGCAGATTATAGAAGACGCACAGCTTACGGCTAAGGCTGAGGCTCGAAAAATCCTTATACAATCTATCCAGCGTATCGGAACTGAGCAAGCTATAGAGAATGCTGTATCGGTTTTTAACATCGAATCAGACGATATTAAAGGACGCATTATCGGCCGTGAGGGTAGAAATATTCGTACTCTTGAACAAGTTACCGGAGTAGAAATTATTGTAGATGACACCCCAGAGGCGATACTGCTTTCTTGCTTTAATCCTGTTCGACGTGAGATTGCGCGTCTGGCCTTGCAAAAATTGGTAGCTGACGGACGTATACATCCCGCACGGATTGAAGAGGTAGTTTCAAAGACCGAGAAACAAATAGAAGAGGAGATTATTGATAACGGTAAAAAAACTATGATCGATCTTGATATTCACGGCTTGCGACCTGAACTTGTTAAAATCGTGGGTCGCATGAAATACCGCTCTTCTTATGGGCAGAATCTCCTGCAGCACTCTCGTGAGGTGGCTCACCTTGCAGGTACCTTAGCCGCTGAGCTTGGTTTAAACGCGAAATTAGCCAAGCGCGCCGGTCTTCTGCATGATATTGGAAAAGTACCTGAGGCCGAATCTGAATTGCCACATGCTTTGCTGGGTATGCGTTGGGCTGAAAAGCACGGAGAGCACCCCGAGGTATGCAACGCTATTGGAGCGCATCATGACGAAATTGATATGAAAAGCTTAATTGCGCCGATCATTCAGATAGCCGATGCCATTAGCGGCGCTCGCCCCGGGGCGAGACGACAAAATCTAGAATCTTATGCCAAGCGCCTTAGCGATATGGAGGGTATCGCCTTGAGCTTTGAAGGTGTAAATAAATCCTTTGCCGTACAAGCCGGTCGGGAGCTTTGGGTTTTGGTTGAAAGTGAAAAAGTGGATGATCAGCGTGCTTTTCAGCTCTCCCAGGAGATCACCGATAGAATTCAGAATGAAATGACGTATCCTGGACAGGTAAGAGTGACGGTTATTCGGGAAACTCGTGCTGTGCAGATCGCGAGATAAAAATTTTTAATGGATCTTTACGATAAATTAACCTTTTGAATTTTTTGTAAATGCAAGGCGCACCGATCAGCTCGTTTATCGATAAGTATTTTCTGCATTTCAATGCCGCGACCCTTTTGGATGCTTCGATCGCTTATAAGCGGCACTTAAAAAAAGGTGGTAAAATGATGATTACCCTGGCCGGCGCTATGAGTACTGCTGAGCTCGGGAAGATTCTAGCTGAAATGATTCGGCAGAACAAAGTTCATATCATTTCATGTACCGGAGCCAATCTGGAAGAAGATCTGATGAATCTTGTCGCCCATACTTATTATAAGCGCGTTCCCCATTACCGTGACCTGAGTCCTGAGCAAGAACAGGTTTTACTTGAAGAGGGTTACAACCGTGTGACTGATACTTGTATTCCTGAAGAAGAAGCTTTTAGACGTCTTCAAGGACATATCTATAATATCTGGCAAGAAGCGCAGCTATCTTCAAAGCTATATTTTCCACATGAGTACATGTACCGGCTCTTACGAAGCGGCGTGCTGGAACCTTACTATGAAATCGATCCTAGAGAGAGCTGGATGCTGGCCGCCGCTGAAAAAAATATCCCGATAATCGTTCCTGGATGGGAGGACAGTACTATAGGAAATATTTTTGCTTCCTATTGCATTAAAGGCACTTTAAGTCCCAGTATTGTAAAAAGCGGTATAGAATATATGATGTATTTAGCCAGGTGGTATCAAAAAAATGCCCGGGACAGCAGCATAGGTTTTTATCAGATCGGGGGCGGGATTGCAGGAGATTTTCCTATATGCGTGGTACCTATGCTATCGCAAGATATGGAAGTCTATGATGTTCCCTTATGGGGTTACTTTTGCCAGATTTCTGATTCTACTACCAGCTATGGCTCTTATTCCGGAGCGGTTCCCAATGAAAAGATCACCTGGGGGAAACTCAGCGCGAGCACGCCTAAGTTTATCATAGAATCTGACGCCACTATCGTCGCACCTTTGATGTTTGCTTATATATTGGAGATGTGATAAAAGCAGAATATAAAATTATAGTTCACATTTTTTCTTTTGAATGCTTATATTGTGACGGTGAATAAATTTATTGTAGATGAATACCTATGATCTGGTTGTTATTGGTTCCGGACCCGGAGGTTATGTAGCAGCCATAAGAGCGGCGCAGCTTGGATTTAGAGTAGCTCTGATTGAGAAATATCCCACTTTGGGGGGAACTTGTCTGAATGTGGGTTGTATTCCTTCAAAAGCTCTTCTGGATTCTTCGGAGCATTATTATAACGCAAAAAAAAAGTTTGCCCCGCACGGTATTTTTGCTGAAAATATTTCGCTAAATTTCTCTCAAATGATTTCGCGAAAAAACCAGGTGATCTCCCAAACTTGTGAAGGGGTGAAATACCTGATGGACAAAAACAAAATCACCGTTTATAAAGCAACAGGTGCCTTTAAGAGTAAAAATATACTCTCTCTGCAAACCCCAGAGGGAGCCTCTGAAGAAATCGCTTTCAAAAACGCTATTATCGGTACCGGATCAAAACCGGCGGAGCTTCCTTTTTTGAAGGTAGATAAAAAACGAGTTATTAGCTCTACTCAAGCTCTTTCTTTAAGTGAAATCCCTAATTCTCTGATCATTATCGGAGCAGGAGTTATTGGCTTGGAGCTGGGCTCTATATACAACCGCCTGGGCACTGAGGTTAGAGTCATCGAGTTTCTTGAGAGAGTTACTCCTGCTTTAGATACTTCTTTAGCAAAAGAACTTGAGAAAACTCTAAAAAAATCCGGTATTTCTTTCCATCTCTCCACCTCTGTTACCGCAGCTCAAGTAAATGAAAGGAAAGTTAAAATTTCAGCGCGTGCGAAATCCGGGGAAGAATTCTCCTTCACTTCCGATTATGTTTTGATGGCCATTGGAAGAAATCCTTATACCACAGGACTTGGGCTTGAAAATCTAGGGATTAAAACCGATGATAGAGGTTGTATCGCTGTAAATGAAAAATTGCAAAGCGCCTGTGAAAACGTTTATGCCATAGGAGATGTCATCGGTGGGGCTATGCTAGCTCATAAAGCAAGCGAGGAGGGAGTTTTTGTAGCAGAACAGCTTGCCGGACAAAAACCTCATATCAATTATGATTTGATCCCATCTGTAGTTTATACCTGTCCTGAAGCAGCGGCAGTTGGAAAAACCGAAGATCAATTGAAATCCGACGGAATCTCTTATAAGTCCGGAATGTTTCCTATGCGTGCCTTAGGACGCGCGCGCATCAGCGGAGATTTGGAGGGATTTGTAAAAATATTGGCTGATAAAAATAGCGACAAGATTCTGGGTGTGCACATCTTAGGAGCTCGCGCTGCCGATATGATCATGGAAGCAGTCACCGCTATGGAGTTTGAAGCTGCGGCTGAGGATATCGCCAGAATTTCACACCCACACCCTACTTTTACCGAAGCTCTTCACGAGGCGGCTCTTGCCGCTGTTGAAAACAGGTCTCTGCACGTTTAGGATTTTTTCTCAGAGGGCTCTTCCGGGCTTTTTTGTATTCTTTTCGCATTGAGTAACTCTACGATGAGGGAAAAAAATATGGCGAAATATAAATAGCTTCTGGGAATGCTTTTTACATCGTACCCATTTACATTCCATTTTCCAGCCTGAGATGCTTCTGAAAGCAGCATCAAGCCTATCAACATCAAAAAACACAATCCCAGCATTTGCAGCGAGGGATACTTATGTATAAAATGGCTCACCGTCTCGGAGAAAAAGAGCATCACCCCTATAGTAACAACAATAGCCAGGGCCATAAGCAAAAGTCCTCTCTGACCAAAACCTTCCGGTGGATTTTTAAGACTGATCAGACCTATAGCCGTGAGCAAGCTGTCTATTGAAAAAATCATGTCCAATAAGACAATTTGCGCGATAACCCCTCTAAAAACCGGAGATTTCCTCTGAAAAGAGGTCTTCCCTTGACCGGATAAGTTCGTTACTTTATAACGAATTTCCTCAATGCTTTTATAAATAAGAAACAAGCCGCCAAGTAGCAGAATCATGTTTTGACCGCAGATATGTCCGCTAAATGAACTACTTTCAAAGTAAAACCAGGCCTTTCTAAGGCTCAAGATCCACGAAATAGAAAACAAAAGTGCCAAACGGAACGCCATAGCCAGTAGAAGCCCCAGACGGCGCGCTTTTTTTTGTTGATTTTCGGGAAGCTTTCCCGAAAGAATGGCTAAAAATAATATATTATCAATGCCCAGTAGAATTTCGAGCAAAATAAGCGTAATAAGCGCGACCCATGAAGCCGGATAGCTAAAGAGCTCCCACATAAGGTTTTATTTTTTGCAAATGTAATAAAATAACGAAAAGCTATTTTTTTATAGATCTTCCGTGAATTTAAAATTTTCATACCCTTCATTTACATTTTCTCTTGACCTTGCACGGTTTTACCGCGCATACTTGGTATGTCATCAATACAAAAGCCATCGCCATTTCTATACTATGTAATAGTCTTGGCAACGGAATTAGTATGTCTATTTTCAGATAAAAGATGTTCCTCCAGAGATAACAGACAAAGAAATTCGCTCAACCCCATCGGAGAATATTGATCTACTTGCACTAAATGTGCTTTTTTACGCTGTAAAGGTATCGAATATATATTTAGAATTCTACTGTTTTTCGGAAAAATCTTCATTTTCAGCTTTTCTCAAATCACTATTTTTTAAAATCTTTTAAATTCTATGACTTGTTCCTTGTAATAGCAAGGTTCCTTATTATTAGATTTGATATGGTGGAAAGCAGATAGATCATTTCTCCCATAATTTGTGTTTTTTTTTATAAAAAGATCCTGTAAGTTTTTATCTTTAATTTCATATCATAGTATTCATCAAGATAAAAATCGAAATATTTAACTCTATTTCTTTTGGGCTTATTTTAGTTGATCAGATTCTCAGAGATTTTTCCATTTGTCATAGATGAATGTCTATTTTCGGGAGAGTCCTTTAATATATCTAGGAGCTATAAAATAGATTATGTATTTAACTGTAAATCTACACGATTTGCATGTATATAATCATTGCCATTTTCGGAAACTTTTAATACAATTCTCTTCTCGGATGCTGAATGTCCTTTTTCATTGATTTTATAAAGATCATTATTTAAGATTAGAGCTGATACACGTTAGTCATAATATCTAATAGTAATCTTATGGAGATTATCATTATGATTATTTATATTAAAAACTGCGCTAACGAGCTACCTTGCCCTATCTTTTGATTGTGACTCGTGACTCCGAAAGAGATAAGATCGCAGTTGAGAATAAGATTATTCTATAGGACAAGCTGCTTAAAGCTGCTTAAAGAAGCCTATACTTAGATGGGTGTGTGTACTATTCTTTAAAAAAGAAGTATTACCTATTATAATCTCCAGTGGTTCTTATATAGTTAGACCTCTTTTTAGGATATTAGGTAATATTCTTTTAATAAAATTTACATAATGTTATATAGTAATGATTTTATATAAAAAGATGTTATCTTGATTAGAATTCATATGCTCAACATTTATAGTTGTAAAGCGAACATTAATTTTATCTTTTATGGGATACTCTCCATTTTTTATCCCCCTTATAATCGTAATGACATTCTTGATGCGAAAGAAGCTGTTATTTTTAGAAATCTAGGCACAAAAAGTACCTCCGGACCCGTCGGTTCTTCCGGGTTTTTAATCTCTCTGGGGTTTGGTTCTCATGCCTATTTGAGCCTGAAAGGACGCCGAGGTGAAGGGAATCGCTAATAAAAATTCTTTAGTTTTATGTTATTATATTTATAATCTACAGTATAAATATATTATCATTATTCAGAGTTATAGGTTCATATTCTAAATAGTATGCAAATGAGTTGAATAAAATTCAAACACTTACTCTCTCTTCATAAGTAGCTTGCTTCCTTATCAATCGAAATATGCATCTTAATTTTATAAAGCTTAGAGCCATTTGCTTTTGAGCAGTTGATAAGAAACAGGATCATCCGGACAAGGTCCGATGCCGAAAATCAGAAGCGTGGTGAAAAAATTCGCCAAAGTCAAAAAAAACAACAAACCAAATAGCGTTTTTATAAAGCCTTTCAAGCCCTGCGCTGAGATAAAATGTTCTTCCCTTGTGGCTTTTAATCTTTTTCCGTCAAGTAAAAGCAAAGCGATAATCAAAATCGAAACGAAAAAGATTAAAAGCACCCAGATATAGAGATGAAGTCCGAAAACAGGCGCGCCATACCCACCGACGGTGTGGTACAAATATGCAGTAATAATGCTCTATGGAGATGCAATCTCCTAAAAGAGCGTCTTATAATGGAAATACGTAATGTGCAGAGTTTACGATGTATCGTACATTGAGAGCTAACCCAAAAGTCACGCCGATGATATCCATACGTTGCATCAAACAGAGAGGGCAGTGGAGCTCGTTATAAATGAACTGAACCGCGTAAGCTCCCAAATGAATAAAACAAAGAATAAATATCCCGAGAAGATTGATGATAATGGTGCTTTTTTCATAGATTGATCTTAAAAAATAAAGATGTATTAAAATTACAGCTTGAGCTTACCAGCCATAATAAAACAGTAAAAACAGAAGTCCCATCATAATAAAAAAAAATAAGATATTATATCATATAAAAATATGACTTCACTTATCATTATACATATTAAATATGTTATAATTTTTTCGGAAAAATATAGTTTCAATTCATATAAATATTTAAAATTATAAACCTACAGTAATTTTTATAAAAAAAGAGACGTGGATGAACATGTAGAATTGACACAATGGAAAACTAGATTTCAAGAGGAGTTGCAAAAAGTTTATTCTCAAGCAAGGGAACGTGAGGAGATCTTTTTTTTGACCGCTACGCATGTACTGCAGCTTAGCAAAACCGAGCTTCGCATGGCTCTTTTCGAAAAAAGAGCGCTTCGATCTGCCCAGAGTAGAAGCTTTGAATATCTACTGAGCGAACTAAAAAATTATAAACCCATACAATATTTATTAGGTGAGACCTTTTTTTATAATATACATCTCAAGCTAGATGAAAATGTGCTGATCCCGCGAGCTGAAACCGAAGAGCTTGTTCATTGGATACTTCTGGAAATTTCCTCGATCTCAAGGCCGCGCATTTTAGATATAGGAACGGGAAGCGGGTGTATAGCCCTGAGTTTAAAAAAACAACTTCCCCAATCGGAAATTTATGCGATCGATAGCTCTTGTGGGTCCATTAAATGCGCACAAAAAAATGCTCATTTACATGATTTGCACGTACATTTTATTCAGACAGATATCTTAAAAAAGTTTCCTGAGAATCTACCCTTATTCGATGTTATCGTAAGCAATCCGCCCTATGTGCGTCCTTCTGAAAAAGATTTGATGTCTAAAAGCGTATTAAAATATGAACCTGAGACGGCGCTTTTTGTCACTGAAGAACATCCTTTAATTTTCTACCAAAAAATTTCCACCTGGAGCTTAAGTAAGCTCGCTCGGCAAGGAGCGCTATACTTTGAAATCAATCAATATTTATCAGAAGAAATCCTTGACTTGCTTAAAAAATCGGGATATAAAAATCCCCAACTTAAAAATGACATGCAAGATGCGGCGCGCATGGTTAAAGCCATTTCGCCTAATTTTTAGGCTTCGGATTCTTTTTTAAGAATCACGACTCGAAAGGGGTAAGAAACTTCAATATTTTCTTCATCAAAGTGCTTCTTGATGAATTTTAGCATCTTCCATTTAGAGTTAGTGATTTGAAATGATCTTCACACCGGAAAAAAAGATTCTAAAATTAGAAATTTTGTCTGATTCATTGATATTTATATCTTTATTTGGGTATTCATTTTCTTCACTTCCTATAGGACAAGATCGATATCTGATGTACGGTCAATTCCGGCATTGACAGCTTGTTTAACGTGTTTATTAACTGCCACCGCTGACGATCCTTTCGTTTAATTTACTCTCGAAACTTACGAATAGGTTATCTGCTTTGAAAACTACGCAGGATTATATGAAAGAGCGTATTACGCTTTGCGTAACCTTCCGCGTCTACCTAAAATCTATTACATATCCGTTCGATAAGGCGGAGATATTAACAAAGAAGCGTTCCTGGATAAATTCAGAAAAAATATTATTCTCTGACAAGGTATGTAATGGATGTCAATATGGTTGAGCCCATTAATAATATTATCACCTACGCTTTTTTATTTCGGAATAAACTGAAAAATGATCTTCTAAAGATATAAAAAACCACAAAACCCATGGTTTTCTTAAAAAGAAAATTTAGTATGATCCATTTTGTTTATAGAACACTTCGGTGAAACTATTGTTTAAAAAAACCATTTATCATCACATCCTGCGGCTATGTAATAAGGATTTTTCTTGGGTTGATTCACCGTTAGCCGATTAATAATCAATTTATTAAGATTCATATTCGACTTTTTTAGTAAAAGTCTAAAAAATAAGTTATCCTAAGCTTAGGATAGATCTCTTTATCTTTGATGTTAAAGTACTGTCTTTATGGATGAAAGATATATCCTAGATAAAATTAACACACTTTGTAAAGAACTCTCTGATCACAACTATAGATATTATGTACTGGATCAACCCGTCATATCCGATAAAGCTTTTGATATAAAAATGCGTGAGCTTGCCGATTTGGAAGATCAATACCCTCAATTCAAAGATCCAAGCTCTCCTACGCAAAGAGTGGGAGGGGGGCTAGTAAAAATTTTTCCCACCTTTACTCATTCACGTCGGATGTACTCACTCGAGAACGCCTACAGCCGACAAGATCTCATGGAGTGGGAAAAACGTGTTCTAAAAAAGCTCGAGAACGTCCCCTCTTATGTTTGCGAACTTAAATACGACGGGGTTTCCATCAGTCTTTTCTATAGAGAAGGCAGGCTTCATCGCGCCGTTACGCGTGGAGACGGGTATCAGGGCGATGAGGTAACATCTAATGTACGTACTATACGCTCTGTACCGTTAGAACTCCGGGGAGAATTTCCCGACGAATTTGAAGCGAGAGGCGAGATCATCCTTCCTTTGAAAGGATTTGAAGCAATGAACCAAAGACGCCTGAAAAAAGGAGAGGATCTATATGCTAATCCGCGAAATACCACCAGCGGTACCCTTAAGTTACAAGACAGTGCAGAGGTGGCTAAAAGACCGCTGGACTGCCTTGTTTATGAAATTAAAGGCGAGGATCTTTTATTTTCTACGCAACATCAAGCTCTTGAAAAGGCTAGAGAATGGGGCTTTAAAGTTCCTCACGAAGGGAAACTCTGTAAAAACATCACTGAAGTTTTTGACTTTATAGATCGTTGGGAAAAAAAACGCCAGCAGCTCCCTTATGAAACCGATGGCGTAGTGATTAAGATTGATGCTTATGAGCAACAAGCTTTATTGGGTTATACCGCCAAATCTCCTCGCTGGGCTATAGCTTATAAATTTCAGACTGAGTGTGTTTGTACCGAGCTTCTTGACGTGAGCTTTCAACTTGGACGCACAGGCGTCGTCACGCCCGTTGCGCATCTCAAACCCGTAAAACTTGGGGGAACTGTCGTTAAAAGAGCTTCTTTGCATAATGCAGATATCATTCAAAAGCTCGATGTGCATTATGGCGATTGTGTTTTTATAGAAAAAGGAGGTGAGATTATCCCGAAAATAGTAGCGGTTGCCATTGATAAAAGACCTAAAGAAGCCAGAGTTGTGAAATATCCTAATGAATGTCCCGCTTGTGGCGCAAGCTTGATTCGAAACCAAGGGAAAACAGCCCGTTATTGCTTTAACGAGGAGGGTTGTCCCCCGCAGATTATAGGAAAAATCGAGCATTTTGTAAGCCGAAAAGCTATGAATATTGAGAACTTAGGGGAAGAGACTCTCGCTTTATTTTATAAAGCGGGTTTACTTAAAAATATAGCTGACTTATATGAATTAACTGATTATCAAATACTTACTATTGATCGCATAGCTGAAAAATCGGCGCAGAATATTCTTCAGGGCATTAAGCAATCCAAGAGCAGATCTTTTGAGCGGGTACTTTATGCCTTGGGTATTCGTCATATAGGTGAAAATCTGGCACGTAAGTTGGCTTACCATTTTACAAGTATAGATGCCATTCAAAATGCTACTTATGAAGAGATGATCGCTCTTCGGGATGTAGGAAGCAAGATCGCTGAGAGCGTGCAGTTCTATTTTTCAAAAACCCGGCACCTCGAACTCATCAAAAGACTTAGAGAAGCTGGCTTGAATTTTCAAATAAAAAACTCTGAATTTTCTGAAAATAAAGGACTTCTAAGTCAGAAAACCTTTTTGTTTACCGGAAAACTCTCTTGCCTCACCAGAAAAGAAGCCGAGCAAACGGTTCTCAGTCAAGGCGGAACGATACTCAAGGGAGTGAGCAAAAAGCTTGATTATCTCGTGGTGGGTGAAAACGCAGGTTCAAAGCTTCAAAAAGCCAGGCTTTTGGAGAACATTGAAATATGGACTGAATCGAAATTCCTGGAAACTCTTGAAGCGTATATCGATTCTGATGCTAAATAGGTTATGAAAATAATTTTTATACTGATTTATTCTATAAATAAATCTTATAAAGAATAGCTCTGAAAAAATTCTTCGATGGATGAAAGATGCTAAAATAGAAAGTTATGCAGGTCACTAGGATAAGAATACCGGCTTATTGAAACGAATTTACTTAAGTGAACTTATTAAAAGAGCTAAAAAACTGGAAGATCCTCAAGGTAAAAATCACCCTACCCATTTTTTGGCCGGTAGATACCACTAGTGAAAATTCTTTGAAGGCAAGTTTGCAAGGACTTAAAGCCCGGGAAGATTGGGAAAAAATCTTTTACGGGAGATTACGATATGCATGATATGATTATTTTTCCTAGTGGAAGACCGTGAACGGCAATGAGTTTTAATGAAAAACTCCATATATTATAGAAGAAAAATATATTATTGAGCTTATCAACGAATATATCGCTATGAGCAATCCTGATTTTCATCATCAGTTTGACGTAAAGTCTCACAATGTAATTCATCATGGCGCGCAGGTAAATTTTATTTCCTATATAGGATCAATAAACTTGATAAAGTAAAGGTTGATAAAGGTTTTATAGACGCACGATTGCCCAGCCCGGAGAGTTTCCACTAGCGTCGATCAATAAAGGAAAGTGGTCATATTATAGAGAATCTCACTCAGCTGCGGAAATCTTATAAAAACTGTGGAGAGAATATAAAAGAGAGTTAGAATCCGGAGGGGTTTGGTAAAGCATAAAGCTATTATTGATGATCCTGATATGGTATATTTCAAAAGAACAGCTAATAATCTTTATGACAAAGGATTTAAAGATCATAGCAGAACTCTTATAGCGCTTCAAAAAAGAAATAGTAACTTTTTTAATATAAGGTTCAGTCCATATTTGAAAACTCGATCACGCCATTCTAAATGACCAGAACTTTCTTCAGTTGAGAAAATTGAAACTCTCTCTGCCATCTCTGTTAACGCAACTCAAAAGCCACATCAGAAATTTTCAATCAGAATTCAGGGACTATCCTTAAAGGAATTAAAAATCAAAACTTTCCCAACATTAGTCTCTTAGGAATAAGAGGATTAATTAATCCAGAGATCAAACCCTCGTGAAGAAAAAATCCGACAAAGATCATGCTCTACCAGATCGTAAAAAAAAACACTTTAATATTCCTAAAAGGCCATTTCCACTGTATTGCGAAGCAAATCCTGAAAAGTTTCTCTTTTTCGTATCAGATGATCTTGGCCTTTATAGAGCATTACCTCCGCCGGACGGTAACGGGAATTGTAATTGGAAGACATGCAAAAGCAATAAGCGCCAGCATTTCTAAAGCATAACACGTCCTCTTCATGAATTTCATTGATTTGCCGGTTTAAACCAAAAGTATCTGATTCGCATATATACCCCACCACATTATATAAACGTAGTCGACCTGAAGGATTGGAAAGGTTTTCTATATGGTGATAGGCATTATAGAACATTGGACGTATAAGATGATTAAATCCTGAATCTACACAAGCAAAAACCGAAGAGGTGGTTTGTTTGACAGCATTCACGTTGGCTAGGAAATAACCCGACTGGCTTACGAGAAATTTTCCAGGT
Organism: Bacteroidetes bacterium endosymbiont of Geopemphigus sp.; assembly: GCF_002904345.1. Classification (GTDB taxonomy): domain Bacteria; phylum Bacteroidota; class Bacteroidia; order Flavobacteriales; family Blattabacteriaceae; genus GSPS2-BC2016. Next base: position 146,333 of record NZ_PEIH01000005.1, on the reverse strand, counting down.
TCAAAAACCAAGCAGAGTTCTTTTCCGTATTCGTTACAGAAGTTTTTAAATTTTTTGCCCAGTAATTTCCCCAACTCATAAATATCGGTTTGTACGTCTCCCTCTTTATAAGGAACTTTAAAACCGCTGCCAAAATCTATGTATTCCAGATCCTGAAATTCCCGCGCCGCTTGAAACAAAATATCAGCACCTTTAAGAAAAACTTCCACATCTAAAATATCAGAACCTGTATGCATGTGAAGACCCTCCACTCTGAGGCCGGTGATTTCGATTATTCGCTTGATATGAGCTAATTGATAATAAGAAATTCCAAATTTTGAGTCTATATGACCAACGGATATTTTTTCGTTTCCTCCCCCAACGATATGTGGGTTGATTCGAATACCTATGGGATAAGAGGAGGAAAAATCTTGTCCAAAATGCTCTAGCACGGAAAGGTTGTCTATATGAATTCGAACGCCCAGTTCCTTGACTTTTTTGATCTCAGTCGAGGAAACGCCATTGGGTGTATAAATGATATCTTCGGGTTTAAATCCGGCCAGAAGGCCGAGCTCTACTTCCTGAATGGAAACCGTATCAAGACCACTACCCTTTTCTTTAAATAGCTTTAGTATATTCAGATTGGTATTGGCCTTGCAGGCGTAATGTATACTGAGTTTTCTCACGCTCGAGAAGGCCTGGATCATTTTATCGTACTGATCGATCATTTTTTCTGCCTCATATACATATAAAGGAGTTCCATATTTTTTTGCTACGCCTTGCAAATGCTTTATATCTGGAAAAAGGCGCGCATGCACAGAGAGATCAGATTTTTTCATGCGTTTTTTTAAGTTCTTACCGAGAATTTGGTGACCTCAGGCATCATCAAAAGACAAGTTGTAAAAATAATGAATTTATTCAAAGGCTTTCTTTTTTTAGTAATGCTCTATCGATAACTTCTTTTATCTCTTTTACATAATGAAAAGTCAGGTCTTCAAGATAATCCTTTTTGATACCGAAGATATCTTTTTCATTATCCTTTGAAAGAATAATCTCTTTAATGTAGGAGCGTTTGGCTGCGAGTATTTTTTCTTTAATACCCCCTACAGGCAAAACTTTTCCGCGTAAAGTGATTTCACCGGTCATCGCCAGGTAAGGTTTAACTTTCCTGCCTGTATAGCTTGAAACTAAAGAAGTAAGCATAGTGATACCTGCCGAAGGACCATCCTTGGGAACGGCCCCTTCGGGAACATGTATATGAATATTTTGCTCTTCAAAGAGTTTAAGATCTATCCCGAATTCTTCATGATGTGCTTTAATGTACTGTAAAGCAATAGTAGCGGATTCTTTCATGACTTCGCCGAGATTTCCGGTGATACTTAGTACTCCTTTCCCCTTGGATAATATAGATTCGATATAAAGGATATCACCCCCTATACTGGTCCAGGCCAATCCCGTGACTACTCCGAGAACGCTGTTTCCCTCGTAACGCTCAGGATCTTGGGGAATACCTAGTATTTTTTCTATATGTTCTATGCTTAGGCGTTTTGAAAAATCTTGCTCGGTGGCGATATTCTTAGCAACATGACGTGCCAATTTGGCAAGCTGTTTTTCCAAAGCTCTTACTCCTGACTCACGGGTATAACTTTCAATAATTTTTTCAACTTGTTTATTACCAAGTAGTAAGTCGGTTTTTTTTAAACCATGCTCCTTAAGTTGCTTGGGCAAGAGGTGCTTACGGGCGATTTCAACTTTCTCTTCAATAGTATAACCATTTATTTCAATGACTTCCATACGATCCAATAAAGGAGATTGTATACTCGAGAGTGAGTTGGCCGTTGCGATGAACATTACCTTAGAAAGGTCGTAACCTAATTCTAAAAAATTATCATAAAAGGATGTATTTTGTTCTGGATCCAGCACCTCAAGCATAGCCGATGAGGGATCTCCATGAGCACCCTGCCCTATCTTATCTATTTCATCCAGCACGAAAACAGGGTTAGAGGTTTTAGATTTTTTAATCGACTGTAGCAAGCGTCCGGGCATGGCACCTATATAGGTACGACGATGTCCGCGGATTTCAGCTTCATCGTGCATACCCCCCAGGGAAATCCGAACGTATTTTCGCTTGAGGGCTGCCGCGATAGATTTACCTAAAGAAGTTTTACCTACCCCTGGGGGGCCGTAAAAACACAGAATAGGTGAGCGCATGTCGGCGCGCAATTTCAGCACGGCCAGATGCTCAATAACACGTTCTTTTACTTTTTCAAGACCTGAATGATCTCTGTCAAGAATTTTTTGCGCACGGGCCAGGTCGAAATGATCTTTAGAATACTTCTGCCAGGGCAGATCAAGCATCAAATCTATATAATTGCGCTGTACAGTATATTCAGGCATTTGCGGATTACTACGCTGTAGCTTTAAAAGCTCTTTTTCAAACTGCTCGGAAGCTTCCTTAGACCATTTCTTGCGCGCACCCTTAAGGCGCATTTCCCCGATTTCTTTTTCATAAGAGATATCCCCAAGCTCTTCTTGTATAGCTTTAATTTGCTGTTGAAGAAAATATTCGCGCTGTTGCTGATCCATATCACTTCGAACACGCGATTGAATGTCGTTTTTAAGACGTACTTGTTGGTGTTCTATACTTAAAAAACGGTAAGTCTTCACCGCTCTCTTTTTTAAATCATTCTCACTTAAGAGGCTTTGTTTTTCTTTAATAGACAAGCCCATGTTCCCGGCTATAAAATTGATCAGAAAAGAGGGACTTTCAATATTACGCAAGGCAAAGTTTGCTTCTGAAGGAATATTAGGATTTTCTTGTATGATCTTAATGGCCAGATCTTTTATGGATTCCACCAAAGGAGCATACTCTTTATCCTCGGAAGGAGCCTTGAGCTCTTGTAAGGGAAGGATTTCGGCTTTAAAATAGGGTTTTTGCTGGATAAATCGTTTGATTTGAAACCTGCGTTTGCCCTGGAGGATTACAGTAGTACTGCCATCAGGCATTTTGAGAAGCTTAAGGATTTTAGCGACCGTTCCTGTGTTGTGCAGATCCTTTTCAACAGGATTGTCGACATTTATATCCTTCTGTGTAAGAACTCCTACGGTTTTATCCGTGCGGTAGGCATCCTGAAGAAGCTGTATAGAGCGACTACGACCTGCAGTAATGGGAATGACCACTCCTGGAAATAAAACCACATTGCGTACGGGCAATATAGAAAGATTTTCAGGGACGTTATCTTTAAGTAACTGTTCTTCTTCATCCTGATTCATCAATGGAATAAATTCTGCCTCGGATTCGAAACCCGATTCTAAAAAATTTCTTATTAACATAGTTAATCTTTAGTTCCTGGTATACAAATGATGCCGGCTTGACTTTGTTTTATATAAATCCCGTCTTTACTTAACTTAACGATAGAGTGTTTTCGCACCTATAAGGTAAGTTTTTAATTACTGAAAAGATTTTAATAATACTATTTGCTCTAGAAACGTCTTAAGGTATCTTACTTGACAATAGTTGTGCCAAACTATATACAATTGAAACTTATTGAACAATAGATGCATGAATAATATCCTGGATCTTCTGCACGTACGTATTTTTGTAGCAAATTATTTTCTGCATCCGGGGGTGTACTCTATTAGATAAAAACACATAAATAATGGGAATCCTAAAGGGTTAGCCCAGGCCATAGTACCTGTGAAGTCTATATGATTATAGCTCTTTTGAGAAAACGAAAAAGGATACTTACCCGTTCTTTTTGCAGGGAGTTTATCAAAAAAACCTAAAGCTCTTTTGTTGTTTTTAAACTGATAAAAAGCTCTTTTGTTGTTTTTAAACTGATAAGTGGTAAAGTGGAGAACTGTAGCTTCTTGAGAATAACGTTACGTTCCGTAATATCCATTCTGCAAATAATGACTTCATCATTCAGTCACATCATTCAGCCACATCATTGGCGTTAGCAAAAAGTCTGCTGTGCCCAATTTTCCGCCTAGCAAAGCCGCGCCCTCATCATGTACATAAACGTGAAGCGGTTGCTTACGCAAGAATTTATCTTCTGTTGTTGGGGCAATGCTTTCAGATGGAAAACGTTCTAGGGGACAATATCCCCCCCCCATTCTGTAAGAGCTCAGGGGTTGATAAAGTTTAGCGTTCAGCAAGGGATATGGATTGAGCGCTTTGTTTTTCTCTAAAATTTTTCAGAAAATAAAAGCCCAGATCGCTGTATTTGTAAATACTTCCGTTTTGCAACGGCAACTCCAAAATCAGTTGACACATATCACTTTCATGATTTTCTCATATAGAGATTTTGAGCTACTTGAATAGGATGCGTTTTATCTTTTTTTATTAAGTAAATCTGGGGTAAATAATTGAAATTGATTGTCTAATATATATTTATGAAAAGGTATCCAAGAGGGTAAGTCAGCCTAATGAGTGAGAAACTCTTTAATATTAAAATCACCCTTTTCGGTATTTTCCGCAGTAGGAAAAAATTTTCAAGGGGAGATAAACTAAATCAGATGCATGAGAAAAGGCACGGTAGCGAGAATTTTGTTAGTAAGGCCAGATCGTATGCATGATCCCAAAGCGCTTTTTCATTATTTTTATGATCAAGTTTTCCAAAACTCCTTTGGTAGATGATCTTAGCATTGCGCGCTATAACTCTACCTGAGCACCGGGTGTGGCGCCTTTATCAATAGCTTTATGCACGATATATCATCAACTTTATTAAGTTTATCCATACTTACGCTCTCCGGAACACCATAAGAGAGATGCTCTATAGGTGAATGTTCTATACCCTAAGTTGCTTTAAAAATGGGAGGTATCTCTACAGAAAGCTTTCCGTAAGCGTCCAGGGCGACGAAAATGATTTGCGCGGCACAATACTTTGGACTTGCTTACTGTTTTGATAAGCCATCAAAATAGCCTGAAAATTTTTTATATCTATATCAGAAATCGTATAATGATTAGTAAAAATACTTAACACCGTTAGCCGTATCCGGGAAATGGCCTGGAGCAAAATTTGTTCAGAGGAAGAAATCTTAGAGCTCTTCCATGTCGTATCATCCGGATTTGTAAATGTCTACAAACACAAGTTCATAGGAATTAAGTTTGAATATATTTGAAAAAGATTTTATGGAAATCTCCACCTACGAATAGCGACGTAAGTAATCATAATAAGTCTCATGTGAACCTTTTACAAAGACGACATAGGTGAACTTATAAGAGTTCAAACTTCGAGTGGGTAATATCTTTACGTCCTTTTTAAGGAGAGTAATGATTTTTTATTCCATAATCTCTCTGTGCAAGACTTCGCTTTGCGAATCATTAAGATGATCAAGCGAATTAACGATTTTTTCAATTCGTTTTATAGAAAGCACTCCTTTTTTGAGGACCTTGAAAAATTGTGTTCTCGCTACCCGAATGTTTTGCAAAAAAAAAGCAACACATCGTTTCCGGCTTGAAAAGCTTTGAGATCAAGCATACATGCTGGATAAAGATTAGCTACAGCTTTCATGTTTAGCGCATCGCTAAAGATCAATCCATTAAAATTCATATTGTTCTAGAGTTCGTTCTCTAAAATGGTTTTTGAGAGCGAAACAGGTTATTTTTATCCCCAAGGGCGGACTGCAAAAGCAAATGGCCTCTCATAATAGTCCGTCCGAATTCCTGTATTGTTTAAAAGGATAGAGCTCCACAACCTCAAGACGGTGATAAGTATGTTTTAGCACAGGCAGGTTTTTGTGTGAATCTACAAAGATATCGCCATGTCCGGGAAAGTGTTTGGCTACAGTCATGACCTCTTCCTTTTCGATATCTTTCGCATAGGCGATAGATTTTCGCACTACGTTGTTGGTATTGATATCGACCACCGGATTGGAATTAACATGTATACCCAGACGCCAACAGTGTCGGTCTATTTTTGACCGATCCGCGGTATTATTAATAATTCATTAGAAGTGCTCCCAGGGTAAGCGATAGCCATTTTAAGCATATTCCCAGATCCCATTCCGCATCCACGCTGATTAAAAGGGGTAGATTGGAACGTTTTTGGTAAATGTTACTTTAGTATGATCTTCTAAAATAAATGTACTGGAAACACACTCTATTATTCCTGGATCGTTTGTAAAACTAGAGTTCTGTTGCAGACAGATTAAAATTATTTTGAAAAATATATTAATTATAAAGTTACTTACCCTATCAAAGGGATCAACAAATTTTGTATAATAAATGTTCAAAAATACTTTGAAACTATTTTAAAAGGATTTATTTTAGCCGGGCTACTCAGGAGAGGTGGCAGAGTGGTCGATTGCGGCGGTCTTGAAAACCGTTGAGGCTAATACCTCCGGGGGTTCGAATCCCTCTCTCTCCGCTACAAAGCATTTAAAACCTTATTAAAAGGGGTAACTGTATCGGTCTAAAAATGTAATAAGTGTTTTATTGTTAAGGAATTTATAACACTTTTCGAGCGGTCATTATCTTTAAAGCTCTATCAAGGGTGTAAATAAGAGTCTGAAAATACTATAAATCACCTATATAATAGCTACAGAAATTTTTGAAAAACAAAATCGCTCCGGTGTTGTTTTTAATCTGAGTATACTACGTAAATCTCATCAAATCCCTTATAAATAGAATATATTTTTATCAAAAAATATATTCTATTTATTTTATGGCATTTTTCTTTATCTTTTTCTATTTTTTTCTTTAATATTTTCTGAAAATCTTTCTCGATGTAAAAAATATAGAATGTTACTTTTGAACTTATCAGGGTGATTAATTTTTTGTAAATGGGGTGAATTAAGAGCTTTCCGGGCAGACTCTTCTGATTTATCAATAGGAGGAGAGATCCCTGCAGGAGTTACTTCTGAACTTATGAATTAAGAGCATGTTTTTTCTTTTGATTCTAAAAATCATCCTTATACATACCGTTTGGCGTGTTTAGCATACAGATCAAATAAAGGCTGTAGGAGGATATTTTGAAAAAATTGACAAATTCTCTATTGATTTGATAGTATTTTGCCAAGCCACAATTAATAAGAGAAACTTCCCTGATTTACTGGTTTATTATGGAGCATTTCACGCTATTTCTTTTAAAATAGTATATGGTATCTTAAATTATATGCATCATAAGTCGATGAAAATGTTTGGTCTTTAATACATATTTAGTTTCAATGAAGATAAGTTGATGTTCCCAGAGTCTACTTATTTGAAGATCTATCCTAAGACCTACCACGGCGCAATCACGAGCGTTACCAAACCTATCGCTCTTTTTAAAGAGGTTCCATAGGGTAAATCTTCTCTATCTCTTGTTACTTAAGTAGATGCTTTCTTCTTTTTCGAAAGAAAAAACTATCACTGTTAACTTAAACGCTCCTCAGAGATTTTAAGAACCTTGATCTTGCCTAAGTATAGTTTTATAAATTTACTATAAATATTACTTGAAAGAGACTCGTCTTATTTATTCTTCTTAATTAAGACGGGCGCTTTCTCTATATTCAGTCTTTGACAGATATAGCTTTGTTTCTTTCACAAGATGCACCGGAAAATCTCAGAGAGAATAGCCTTCAAGTTTTTCCAACGTTCCGTTGATAAAATTTTTATCCCTCTGCCAGAGGCAGATTTCTCATACGTTTTCTTTTCATTATCCAAAGGCTTAAAGTGATAAGAGCATGAAGTTAATGTATTAAATAAGATGCGTTTAAGAGAAATTACTCTTGCTAAGAGTCTATTCTAACAATATGCCTTACTGTGTCAAGGAGCATCAAACTAGCTTCACTGATCTATCATTGCATAGAGAGGTACAAGTGGGCTTCTCTTTTGAAAAGCTTTCCGCTTATCTCTTTGAACGCATGAATGAAGTCATACAACCGGGCACGTTATCCGACAAAATATGGACAAGAAATAAGGTAGACAGGTTATTTGGTGGATCTTATGAAAAAGACAAAGCTATATCTGTGACGCAATCTTATCATGAGAAATCTACCCTATAAATGGACTTAAAGCGCTATGAAAATTTTCTTATCCTTTGGATGTGTAAAATTTCAAAACCATATAATTTAACAGAGTTCGATTTAATTCGAAAATCACTTATCGATGAATTTGAAACTTTAGGTTTACCCTCGAGAAACTTCTTTTTCTTCTCTTGATGCCATCAGATAAAATTTATCCTCCTGATGGAATAATTGATTGAACCTCCCTTGATTTACTAATCAATTATACTTAACAAGTAAATTTCTGATAGATATAAAATTTTCTATTATCTATGAAATAATTAACTGTTTATCAAGGCAAGATTTAGACGATTTCAAGACCTATAAGTAAAGGGCTACAGAAAAGTTCAAATGCAGACAATGACCGAAATCAAAATTTTTTCTTTGCTGGGAAAAGACCATAATATTAGCATGAAGCATTCATTAAAAACAAATGTAGAGAGCTTTGAGCTCGATCATACAAGGGTAAAAACTCCTTATGTACGACTAACGGGTATCATGCAAGGAGACAAAGGAGATCTGATCTTATAAATACGACATACGCCTTTTACAGCCTAATAAAGCTCATATGGGTATTCCAGCGTTACATTCATTAGAGAATTTAATGGCTGAACTTGCCCGCAATCACAGCGATAAAATTTTTGATATCAGCCCTATGGGATGTCAAACAGGTTTTTATATCCTCTTAATCAATTATGAAAATTACGATTAGAGTGCTTGATTTGATTGAAAATACCCTGAAAAGGGTACTGAGCGCTGCTCAGGTACCTTCCTGTAATGAGGTACAATGTGGATGGGCTGCGAATCACATTTTTGAAGGCGCGAAAACTTTGGCGAAAGATTTTCTCAGCAAACGTAAAGAATGGGAACAAGTTTTTGCCTGATATAACCATACCCATCAACAAGAATCTTTGCCTTGCATTGGAATTATAGGTGCCATGGAAGAAGAAGTTAGATACCTTATAGCATTACTTGAAGATCGAAAATTATTGGAATATGCAGGATTTTGTTTCCACTTAGAAAAACTTTATAAAATACATGTAATTATTCTTCAGTGTAGTATTGGAAAGGTTACGCAGCCATAGACGCCACGATTTTACTAGATCATTTTGTAGTTAAGGCAGTCATTAACACAGGATCTGCCGGGGGTCTTAAGGAGAATCTCCACATTGGAGATATCATTATTTCTACTAAAGTTCATTATCATGATGTAGATTTAACAGCATTTGGATGTAAGCCAGGGCAACTTCTTAATACGCCTACAGTTTTCAAAGCCAATCTTAATCTTATACAACAAGCCTTAAAAAGTGGACAATCTTTTGGACTGCCTGTTTTTTCAGGCGCTATATGTACAGGAGATACTTTTATATCAAGACCTCAAGAGTTAGAAATCGTTAGAAAACGATTTCCCGAGGCACTTGCCTGTGAAATGGAAGCAGGAGCCATTGCTCATACCTATCATATTTTAAGTGTCCGTTTGTAATTACTAGTTCTTTATCAGATATCGCCGGTGTGTCTCTTCTTCCGCTACTTTCAAGAAATTTATTGCAGATGCCGGTAAAAATTCCGCTTCCATAATAGAGTCTATGATCCTTGAATGGATCAATTTTTAAATCAAAAACTTAAATACGAGGGTTATTAACTACAAAGACAGAATTTAAAAGTCTTTTGAATTATTACCAAAAGGTACTAAGTTCTTTGTCCATATAAACTCTATGGTTATTAAATGAGCTCAAATACAATTTTCTTTATTAACACATTCTGTTGATCATTTATTTTTAAGTTCATTTAACAAGTTTTGATTTCAATATAAAAACATGAAAATCAATAATTTATAAATAAAATCATAGATTTGTTTTTTTACCGGCCTCCCCTAATAGGAGGATATCGGGAAAATTGCGTGAATTTTTTATAAAATTTCTATTGAAAAAAATCCCCTGAAAGGCTTTATTATTTAGCAAAGCAATACGCAAAACGCTAGGATCCTCTGAAATAGCTTAAAGAGCTCTTCGGAGAATTTAAAAGAAAAATGAAAATTCTATTATAGACTTCATTCAGTATCTTAAAACCCAGCCCATGAAAAGACAAAGAAAAGCTCTGCAAAAAAAAACTTTTATAATGTGCTTCTATTGAAATTATCGCGGAGAAAAAAGAGTTATAAACACTCTTGCCGAGGCTGCTGAGCTAGCCTTTTTTTTCTGAAAGCACTTTCGAAAATGATCTTAGAAAGAGAAACTTTTAAGAAAAAATATTATTTAAATATATATATGTAATATTATAAAACCTCCATAAAAAATTGTAATCTATCACAAAATGAATTTTTTAAAGCTACAAAAATCTCCCGTGATCCGGTTTTTCCAAATTTTTAAATGGTTTCTATGCTTCTTACTTTTCGTACTGTTTTACGATTCATAAGAATCCCCTGTGTATTTTTTCATAATACACGCGAACCGGAAGATCTTCTTAAAATAGAAGTTGAACTTATGGTCTACTACCTTTCCAGGTAAGCTGGCTCTTTTCTCCGGGACGACCTTTAAAGTAATACGATTACCTATATCTCCTCTCTTTTAGGATTTGTACTGTATAGTTTGTTTTAATATTTTTGTAAATTCTTTAGAAAGTCACTTTCATCAGGTCCGTTCTAAGACCCACTATGGAACTAGTTTTCAGTGTTATTGATACTTTCCGCTACAAAAAGAGAGATCTAATGTAAATATTTTGTTTATCTTTTTATCGCTTAAGTAAACGCTTTTCGCTTCTTCCGAAGAAGCTTTGTGGGTAAAACTTAAGATTCTAAAGCTACCTTTATATAAGTAATATACAAGAAGTTGTTTGCGTTTTTTACGCTATGTTAATGTTTCTTAATCAAGTCATCGAGTAAATCCTACAAAGACATCATTCTGGCAATGTCCACAAAAAATATTTGATCGGCTCGCTTTCTTTAAGCTCTTTCAGTAAAAATCTTTTTGTGTAAAATTTAAGTGATTTAAGTGTCTTTTTCCTTTTTGGAATTTTATACCTTTATCGATTTTAAAACCCTGAATTTTAATCAAGGTAAGCTTTATGATTTGCAGAATCAAGAAAGATTTTTTCTCGAGCAGAAATACCGTCTATTCCTTTGAATAATCATCAAAATTTTGATGCTATAGCTTCTACATATTCCTTATCCAGAATATCCCCCTTGAATGGTAAAAATATAGCCATGAAAGAGCCTTATTTACGATAAAAGGAAATGATTTGTTCAGCTAATTCCAGACCGATACGCTCTTGAGATTCTCTTGTAGATCCACCTATATGAGGGCTTAGTGATACGGCCGGATGCATGAGTAACTCTACTGAAGGTTTAGGCTCTTCATTATAAACATCAAAAGCGGCATAAGCGATCTTTCGTCTGTTCAAAGCTGTTAGCAAAGACTTTTCATCGATCAGTCCTCCTCTGGAAGTATTGACAATTCCCGAACCTTTTTTCATCATCTTAAACTCCTCCTTACCCAGGATCATATTCTTTTGTCTAGGTACATGTAAAGTTATAAAATCCGAAGATTTCAGGACTTCTTCTTTAGAAACTACAGGTACATTAAAGGAAATTTTCCGTCCGTCAAAAAAATCAATTGTTACTTGTCGATCTTCCGGAATCATGTCAAAAACTTTGACTTTCATTCCAAGAGCTAAGGCAACTTTGATCACCTCCAATCCTATACGACCTGCTCCTAATACTCCTAGCGTTTTGCCCCTAAGCTCGCAACCGCTTGAATAAACCTTCTTCAAAGCCTCAAAATGCGTATCGCCCTGCAAGGGCATGCTTCGATTAGAGTCGTGAAGATAGCGCGCCATACTCATAATATGGGCAAAGACCAGCTCAGCCACCGAATGTGAGGAAGCATTAGGGGTATTGATTACCTTAATTCCTTTTTTTTGAACATATTCCACATCGATATTATCCATACCAACACCTCCACGACCGATGAGCTTTAAAGAAAGGCAAGCATCTATTAACGCAGCTTGCACTTTGGTGGTGCTGCGAACTAATAATACCTCAATCTGCTGACGGTTAATGAACTCAGACAGTTCATTTTGTGAAATATTATCCTGAAAAAGTTCAAAAGAAGCTTTTTTTAGGAGATTAGCTCCTTTAGGAGAAAGACCATCATTAGCTAGGATTTTTATCAACTGTTTTTTAATTTTTAAAGTTTAAAGTTTAAAGTTTAAGTGAATCGGCGCGCAAACTCCTTCATGGTTTCGGTCAGGGTCCTCACACTTTCTATAGAGAGCGCATTGTACATACTGGCACGGTAACCACCTACAGAGCGATGGCCTTTAAGGCCTACAATACCAGCTTCCTGCCATATCTGATCAAAATCACAAGAGAGCTCGGGTCTGCGCAGTATGAAAGTAGCATTCATATTCGATCGATCTTCTAAAGAAACAACACCTTGAAGAAGGGGATTTCGATCGATTTCCTCGTAAAGAATTTGGGCTTTTTCCTCATTAAGCTGCTTGATCACTGATAATCCTCCCTTATTTTCAATCCATTCAAGGGTAAGCATCGAAGTATATACAGCGAAAACCGAAGGTGTATTCAACATGCTTTTTTTATCGATATGCAACTGATAATTCAGATAGTTCGGGATATTACGTTCTGTTTTTCCTAACAATTCTTTTTTTACAACTACAAGAGTAGTACCGGCCGGACCCATATTTTTTTGCGCGCCGGCATAGATCAAATCAAAGTCGGAAAAATTTATATTTCGACTGAAAATATCGGAAGACATATCGCAAACTAAAGGCAGATTAAGCTTTGGAAAAACCTTCATCTGGGTTCCGTAAATGGTGTTATTTGAAGTGCAATGAAAATAATCTGCTTCTTTTAAAGAAGAAAACGATTTTGGAATATAAGTGTAATTTTTGTCTCTGGAGGAAGCCACTATTTGCACCTTCCCAAAACGCTGAGCTTCCTTTATGGCATTTGATGCCCATGTGCCTGTGTCTAAATAGGCTGCCCAGCCGCTTTTCTTGGAAAGAAGATTGTTGGGTACCATCACAAATTGTAAGCTGGCCCCACCCTGCAAAAAAAGAACTTCGTAAGTATCATTAATTTTCATGATTTTTTTAACTAATGACCTTGCACGCTCCATTACTTCGACAAAATCTTTGCTTCGATGAGAAATTTCTATTAAGGAAAGACCGGAGTTATTGAAATCAAGAAGCGCATGAGCAGAAGATTCAATTACCTCACGAGGTAATACACAAGGACCTGCGCTAAAATTATGCTTTTTCATAAGGGATACAAGTGTAATAAAATCTCAAAACATACACTACTGCAACAAATGTATAGATTTTGCCTTAAGAAAATAATAAAGATTCTTTTTTAAGAAGGATTGCACGAAGAAAAATACTGAATACCAGATTCCAACCATTTGATATATTTATCCATATCGTATTCTACCCCGATAGGATCCATCATTTTCTGTTTTTCGTAATCTATTATGATACAGTAAGGTTGTGCGTTCGCTTTAAAATGCTTTACCTGAAAATCCGTCCATTTTTGGCCATAAGTGCTTATCTTCTTGTTCAAATAATTTGAAAAATAACGCTCAGCGATAGGCAATTCTTTTCTATCATCTACATATAATGAGATAACAACAAGCTCTTCTGATAAAAGATGTTTAACGTGTGGATCCGCCCATACGCGCTCTTCAATTTTTCGGCAGTTAGCGCAAGCGTATCCTGTAAAATCAAGCAGGATAGGCTTTAATTTCGCCATAGCATAGCTACGGCCTTTATCATAATCGTGAAATACAGGAATATTATGAGGACCTTTTTGGGCGTCCGAAGGAAAGGGAGTTGAAGAAACCGAAGCGGTATTATTATAATGTTCGCTGTAAGTGCGTGGAGGAATAAATCCGCTCAACAGTTGTAAAGGCGCCCCGAAAAGTCCCGGGAGCATATACAATGAAAAACTCAATGAAAAAATCGATATAAAAAGCGCTGGAAAACCTACAAGGTTTCTGGAATCATATGAAGAAAGACGAAAAATTCCCAGAAGATATAATCCCAAAAGTAAAAAGATAACGATCCAAAAAACCAAAAAGATTTCACGTTCTATAACGTGGCCTTGCCATACCAAATCTGCATTAGATAGAAACTTCATAGCTAAAGCCAACTCAACGAATGCAAAGGTGATTTTCAATGTCTGCAACCATTTTCCTGAGCGAGGTAAAGCTTTCAGACCACTTGGAAAAATAGCAAATAACACAAAGGGAAAAGATAAACCTAAAGAAAAACCAAGCATGCCCATAACGGGAGTTAGAAGCGAGCCTTGCGTAGCTGCTTCCACTAAAAGTGTACCTATAATAGGTGCGGTGCAGGAGAACGAGACGAGTACCAAAACAAAGGCCATAAAGAAAAGTCCTGAGAGTCCTCCTCTGTTAGCTTTTTTATCCGCTGCATTGGCCCAGGAGCCAGGGAGGGTAATTTCAAAAAGACCAAAAAAAGAAAGCGCAAATAAAAGAAATAACGCGAAAAGTAATAAATTAATCCATGGATTGGTAGAGAGCTCGTTAAGTGCCGATACGCCGAAAATAAAACTCATAAAGACACCCAAAAAGACGTAAATCACCACAATGGAAATCCCGTACAACAGAGCTTTCTTAACGCTCTCAGAGCTAATGTGACTTTGGTTGCTAAAAAAACCTACTGTTAGTGGAATCATAGGGAAAACACAGGGCATAAATACAGCGGCTAAGCCGCCCAAAAAACCTAAAAAAATAATATTAATCCATAAGCGGGCTTTTTGCTCTTTCTGCTCAGAAGCTGAGGTTTCATTTTTTCTTTCTGTAGCATTTGAAATAGGCTCCTTTAATGCCTTTTGTGTTCCATTGATATAAAAAGTAAATTCCCGCTTATCTGGAGCAAGGCAGTTGACAGAACTACATGCCTGAAATTCTAATAAAACCTTTATTTCAAAGAGCTCTGAAGAAAGCGAACGAACACGTTGTTTATAAAGAACCTTATCGTTAAAAAATTGAGAACGACCACCTAATCCGTTCATATCTTCTTGCTTTAACTGGCCTATTTCTTGTAGCGATCCGATTTTTTCGTAACATGTTTTATCCTCTCTAAAATTTACTGAAACCGGAATTCCTATATCTCTGGTTTTCATGTGTGTGGAATAAATGTGCCAGTCTTTTTCTATACGAGCTTTCACCAAAAATTCATATTCATCATTGGAGATTTTTTTCTGCCCAGAGGTCCATTGAACCGGATAAAAAATTTGTGCCGTTAAACTCGAGAAATACACGAGTATAAAAAAAATTGTGTATAATTTAAACATTATAGCGGGTTTATATTTAATATATCGTGAGTTGTAGATCTGATTTTAAAGCGATCGTCAAGCCTGTGATTGACAATCCAGATAATAGCTCCGTCTGCATTGACCAACAACCAGGTGTTTTCTTTTTTAAGCAAGCTGAATTTCTCATCTTTAAAAAATTTGCTGAGTTTTTTTTTTTGCTGCATCCCCAAAGGATAAAAATAGTCCCCTGGACGCCAGGTTCTCAACTGAAGCGGAAAAAGAATCTTTTCGAAATCTATAGAAATAAGAGCCGTTTTATATCTGAAGCTGCTTATCGTAAAAGACAAGGGTAAAGGCTCTTTGATGATTTTAGGAGCATGTATTTCATATGTTCTTTTCTTATCAAACCTTCTCTGAATGAGCAACCAGCGGTTTCGATCATTAACTATTCGATAAGAGTGTGAAAAAAGTTGCTTGCCAGATTGCGCATACAAAAGTCTCTTAAGATCATGCCAGTTAGTAAATCCATAAGGTGAAAATAATCGAAAAAGATAAGGCTTTAAGGGATTTAACTTCCTAAGTTTAAACAAATCAATTTCCAATTGAAAAGATGTTTTCTTTTTACTTAGGGTCAATTCTTTCAGGGCACTTTGAACCGCTTGCTCGGAAAGAGCATAGTCATCGTTTAAGTTCAGCAGAATAGTTGAAAAATTTTTATAAAGATCAGGTGAAAGATCAGAGAGTAGGGGGACTATACGATGTCGTATGACATTTCGCAAATATTTATCTTCTCGATTACTAGGATCTTCACGCCATTGAAGATTACGACTTTGCGCATATTCAAAAAGTTGCCCTCGCGTAAATGGTAACAAAGGTCGAAAAAAAGACTTTGTATAGGTGGGGATACCCAGCAGACCTTTCAAACCTGTACCGCGTATCCAATTAATAAAAAAAGTTTCTAAGGTATCATCCAGGTGATGACCTAAAGCGATGTAATCGAGTTTTAGTTCCTCTAAGAGATCAGCAAACCATTTATAACGCAAGGCGCGCGCGCCCATTTGTATAGAACATTTATGAATTTTCACATAATTTAGAGTATCAAAGTGTCGGCTATAAAAAGGAATTTTTTGATAGCTACAAAAGTTTTGAACAAAAACTTCATCAGCATCTGCTTCATCGGCGCGTAATTGAAAATTTACATGCGCTACACTTAATGAAAGCGAAGTGCGTTGTAAAAGATCTAACAAGACCATGCTATCCATTCCACCACTTACAGCTACTAGCACATGCTTAGTATGTGAGGGAAGAATTTCGTTTAAATGATCTAAAAAAAAAGATGGCTTGATCTTCATAAACGAGTGCTTTCTTTAAGAAACGGATTGTAATAGTTGTTGTTGAATACAACGGGCGATTTCTGAAGGCAGTTTATCAATCACATCCACTTTATAATGCGCTTGTTCATAAAAACTCATTCGCTGAGCCAGGTTTTGAAAAATAAACCCATGAAGTTCCTTATCTGATAAATCGGCAATAAGCGGACGCTTGCTTTTTTGAGTTCGAAGCCTTTGAAAAATTAATTCAGGTGACAATCGTAAATAAACTGTCCGCGCTAAACGCTTCATCAATGAAAGATTATCCTTATAACAAGGCGTTCCGCCTCCGGCAGAAATGACATATCCTTTTTCTAATTTCAAAAGGGACCGTAAAGAACAAGCTTCTGCTTTTCTAAAATAATCTTCACCCTCTGTTAAGAAAATATCTTGAACGCTTTGTTGCTCTCGAATACTTATATACTCGTCCAGGTCATAAAATTTTACTTTTGAATATAAGGCGAGGAGCCTACCTGTGGTAGTTTTTCCACTACCCATATATCCTATCAAAATGACTCGCAAAATCCTTCTCTAAAGTAGCTAAAATAAAGAATTTTTTTTGATTTCTAAGAAGAAGATTTGCCAAACAAAAAAATGATTGTATATTTGCCAGCGTATGGTGGAAAAGACCTGGTAGCTCAGTTGGTAGAGCATTACACTTTTAATGTAAGGGTCCTGGGTTCGAGCCCCAGCCAGGTCACACAATATTTTTTAATATATTGTATATCAATTATCCATTCTCTTCTTTTTAGCTTTCTTCGATTATAAAAAATACACTCCGGAATCTGGAAAAGAAGTTGATTAAGTAGTTAATCATGGCTTACCGAAAAGAGTCTCTTGCATTTACAGAAAGAAGTTTTAAAAAGATGCGGGGTCTGGATTTTGAGGAAATTCATTATAAAAGCGCTCACCAAAACTTAAAATGCGCTTACCGCTTATCTATAAAGAGCGTTACCTCTGCCTTAAGAGGGAAGATTTTATTTATTTTCTAATCCTTAAATACAAGACTATCAAAAAAAAAAAAAAACAAAAGTAGGGTTCAAAACGGAAGAAACTTAATTGAGAAAACTCTCTTTAAGATCTTTTGGAAGTCATTAAAAAAATTAAGAAAAGCTCAGTAAATCAATTTTTATGAAAAAACACAACCGGCCTTTCTTGAATTGATTGATGAAAAAATAGAGAGCAATATGGACAAAGAGTTAAATACAATGAAAGCTTCGGATAAAGTTATATCCGGAATTAAATCATGATGATCAGGATCTGAAAATACGCTTAACGACAAGGTTAACATTATGCTTTGAGTAATAAATATAGCCACAACTCTTATAGACTTTTTCTTTAAAAAAGAATAATCTAATTTTGATGTTTCTTAAGAACTTTAAGTGAGTCTTTTTTATTATTTATGGTTATTTGAATTTTATAATCGGTTAATTAAATACAATGATTTTAATCTTACATATACCCATATGATGTAAAATATGTCCTTTGTCTTAATGAATTATAACAGAAATAATTTTAAGAGAATGATCAAAAAAATCCAGGAGATAACAGAGCAAAAAGCGGATCTCTTTTACTTGGATGTAACCTAATTATTTCATCAGAAGTATGTTGACTTTTTTAGGGTATTTAAAAAATAAATTCCCTATTTTTTACCCTGAGGGTTTGATTAAAACGATTTTTAATATGAGAATGAACATTTTCTATTAAAAACAGAAATAAAAAAAAGATTTTTGTATTGTGAAACACAATTAGATATAACAAGCATCTTAAAGCCAGTTCCAAACTACAAGATGATCTGCTCTTTAAGAAAACAGGAAAGCTTATTCAGGATCAAATGGGGGTTCTTCTTGATAAGAACGCCTATAAGTGAGCGTGCGCTTCTTGACGTTTTTAAATCGCTTACCTAACTTAAAAAGTAATCCTTTCATCGTTTTTACATTGCATATTTCTAAAAAGATTCATGTTTTTTCATGATAAGTCATGATTTTTTGAGCTTTGTAAGCGCTAAACTTCACTGGAGTAATTTAAGTAATATCATATTTGATATGTAAGCAAAATCAATATAGACTGCGGATACTTTTTATATTATATTATCATAACTCTTAATAAAGAGAAAACTTTTTCTGATGTTATATACTATGATATAAAAAGTTCATTTAAATTATCATTTTGAATTTGTTTCAACAAAATTTACTTATCTTTCAAAGATACCGACGAAAAGGGTATTTATCATTTTTTTGCTAGAAAAAAATTAAATTTTGGGAGTGAAATTTTAAATTAAGCTTTTTTTAAAACTTAGCAACTCGCGCGTCTAAAATAAAATTCGATTCCTCTAGGAGGAAAGCTCTGCAGAGCATGAAGGTTGTAGGTGGCATCATTCATTCTATCCGAGTTTATGTCGAGTTTAACTTTGACTGCAGTTCCCCACACCCCGTAAAGCGGTTCATTTCTTGTCAGCTCAAATATAACGAAGTATCAAGACGCATTATTTATAAAGGAATATCACACGATAGATTCTATAAAGTTCTGAACACTTCCTTTTATGTCCTTTTCATTTAGAGCATTAATAAAAGCGCTTCCGATAATTCCGCCTTGAGCATACTGACAAGCCATAGAAAATGAATCTCTGTTGGAGATACCAAATCCTATGAGAGTGGGAATTTTTAGATTTAACTTTTGAATGCGTTTAAAAAAATCCAGTTGTTCTTTTTCAAAACGATCTTTAACTCCCGTAGTGGCCGTGGACGAAATCACATATAAAAAAACTTTACTCAGCTTGCTCAGCTTGAGAATCCGTGCATCGGAACTCTTTGGAGTTACCAAGAAAATGAAGGCAAGTTCATATTTTTCAAATAAACCTCGGTATTTATCCTGATAGATCTCCGCGGGAAGATCTGCAAGGATGATGCCTGAGAGTCCCACTTCTTTGCATTTCTTTAAGAAGGCTTCTTCACCGAATCTTAAGAATTGATTGTAATAGCCCATAAGGATCAACGGTACGTGTATTTCCTTTTTAATGGCTTTAAGCTGTGAAAACAATAAAGAAATACACATGCTATTTTCCAGGGCTTTTTGACTGCTTTTTTGAATGACAGGACCGTCGGCTATGGGATCTGAGTAAGGCAATCCTACTTCTATAAGATCCGTGCGGTTTTTTTCCAGAGTTTTTATAATCTCCTGCGTGCTCTCTAGTGTTGGGTAACCCGCAGTGAAATAGATACTGAGAATATCTTTCTTTTCTTTAAAGAGTTTATCTATAGCCTTCATCCTTGGAGAATTGATCGATGGTTTTGATATAGCTTTCCATGTCTTTGTCTCCTCTTCCCGAGAGATTGACTACAACTACTTCCTCTTTTTTAAAAGAGAGCTTTGCTAAAGCCGCAAGCGCGT
This sequence comes from Bacteroidetes bacterium endosymbiont of Geopemphigus sp., assembly GCF_002904345.1. Taxonomy (GTDB): domain Bacteria; phylum Bacteroidota; class Bacteroidia; order Flavobacteriales; family Blattabacteriaceae; genus GSPS2-BC2016. The sequence goes on along the minus strand of NZ_PEIH01000005.1, from coordinate 126,311 downwards.
GTGCGCTCTCAAGCGCGGGTATGATCCCTTCGAGTTGAGTGAGTTCATAAGTTGCCTGCAAAGCTTCTTTATCCGTAACGTTTAAAAATTGAGCGCGTCGGTTTTGAAACAAATGAGCGTGCATCGGTCCGATGCCTGGATAGTCCAGACCGGCCGATATCGAATAAGGCTCTATAATTTGTCCGTCTTTATCTTGCATCACTAATGTCATGCTTCCATGAAGTACTCCTTTAGAACCTTTGACAGTGGTAGCAGCCGTTTGGTCAGTATGTGTTCCTAAACCCGCTGCTTCTACGGCGATGAGTTGTACCGAAAGATCTTTCAAAAAGTGATAAAAGGCCCCGGCGGCATTGCTTCCTCCACCAACACAAGCGATAATGTAATCGGGCGCTGTGCGACCCTCTTTTTTAAAGACTTGCTTACGAATCTCTTCACTGATGACCGATTGAAAATACGCTACCATTTTTGGATAAGGATGCGGTCCTACCACCGATCCGATCAAATAATAAGTCTCGGGATGGTTGATCCAATAGCGCAAGGTCTCATTAACAGCATCTTTAAGGGTTTTGTTTCCGCTGATAACCGGGATCACTTTAGCGTTTAACATTTTCATGCGTGCCACATTTGGTTTTTGCCTCTGCATATCGAAAGCTCCCATAAATACGGTGCACTCCAGATCCAGCAAAGCGCAAACCGTTGCCGTGGCTACTCCGTGTTGACCGGCGCCGGTTTCGGCAATAATCTTTCTTTTTCCGAGTCTTTTGGCCATTAAGGCTTGTCCTATGGTATTGTTAATCTTATGCGCTCCCGTATGATTAAGATCTTCGCGTTTAAGATAGATTCTCGCATTATATTTTCGGGAGAGTTTTTCACAAAAGAACAAGGGAGTAGGGCGTCCTACATAATCTCTAAGCAGAATTTTAAAATCTGCCTGAAAATCTTTTTCAGCGATGATTCTCTGATAACACTCTTGCAATTCCTCAATGTTGGGCCATAGCATCTCAGGTACAAAAGCTCCACCAAAATCGCCGTAAAATCCTTTCTCATCAATCAAGGGAGAATTCATGAGCGTATTGTTTCTATAAAATGTTTAAGTCTAGCGAAATTTTTTAAACCCAGGTCATTCTCAAAACCGCTGTTGAGATCCACTCCAAAGAGCTTTGGATGAGAAAATGAAAGAAGAGCTTCGGTATCTTCCGGCCCAATGCCTCCGCTTAAAAAAAAAGGGATGTCAAGATAATATTCCGAGAGTTTTTTCCAAGGAAACTTCCTTCCGCTGCCTCCGTAGCGTTTGGATTTTGTATCAAAAAGAAAATAGCTGGCACTATCCGCGTAATCTTCGATATTTTCGAAAGAAAAATTTTCATCTACGTTAAATACTTTAATGATTTTCATGCCTTTACTTACAAGATTCCTACAAAATTCAGAGCTTTGCCCTCCATGGAGCTGTAGATAATCCAGGCCGTGTTTTTTGCTTCGCGATTTTATTTCTTCCTGAGAAGACTCAACAAAGACCCCTACTTTTTTTATATTTTTTAGATTTGGAGTAATAAAGTTATCTCCTACAAAGCGAGGAGATAGGCGATAAAACAGTAAACCCATAAAATCGGGATTGAGAACGGCTACTTCAGCGATATTGTCGGAAAATTTCATACCGCATACTTTAATTTTTAGAGAACGGGACTTCATTAAAGGGTTGTTTTTTAAAACTCAACAATAAGATTTTTTCCTTATAGAGGTAGAGTTTATCTTTCTCCATTCGTATTTGATTTGCCTCTTCAAGCAAAGAAAGAAGAGCGGATTCGGTATCCTTGCTTTCAGCGCATGATTTTTGGGTAGAAAATATTTTCGAGAATCGAATGAATCCCTTAACCATAGAATACTCTCCCCCTATAGAACTGCATCCTCCAAATCCTCCGAAACGGGAATTTTTTTTGTCAAAAATCAAATAAATGTCATTCTTTTTTGAAAGAGAATTTTCCATTTCTAGCACCCATTTGTTTTCATAAAGATCTGGGGAAACGGGAAAATTTTTTAGTCCCCCGCAGCTTGTTAAAATAAGGATAATAACCAATGATCGCAACAGATTTTTCATAATTTACCATTAATTTTTTTAATGAATTCTTCGCAACTTTTACCCGGATCTGCAGATTGCATAAAATTTTCTCCGATAAGAAAACCCTTAAAACCTTCCTGTTGTAAGTAAACAATCCTCGAAGGGTCGGAGAGACCGCTTTCCGAAATCTTTATAAAACGCTCGGGAAGCTTTTTAACAAGCTCAGCTGAGCGTTCAATATCTACCGAGAAGGTTTTAAGGTCTCTGTTATTTATTCCGATCAGGTTAAGATCTTCATTGACCTTATCGAGTTCTTTTTCTGAATGTAGCTCCATAAGCACCTCCAGTCCCAATTCCCTGGCCAGATGAGCAAGTTCCTCAAGTTTCTTTTTTGAAAGCGCCTCGGCAATTAATAGTATGAGGTCTGCTCCAAGGGATTTGGCAGCGATAATCTGATACTCATCAATGATAAAATCTTTACGCAAAAGAGGAAGGCAAACGCTTCGGCGAGCGCCGATAAGATCTTGATCTTGCCCGTTGAAATAAGTTCTGTCGGTAAGTACGGACATCCCTGAAGCTCCTGCTTGTTCATAGCCTTTAGCCACTTCTTCCACTGAGACTTTGTCATTAATAATTCCTTTTGAGGGAGAGGCTCTTTTAAATTCAGCGATAATCCCCGTGGTGCTTTCTTTAAGTTTTCTGCATAAAGAATAACATCTTCTTTGAAAATAAGGACTCTTTTCAAGAGTCTGAACCGGGTACTTTTGTCGATCTTCAGCGATTTTTTTTTTCTTAGTGGCGATAATTTTTTCCAGTGTATTCATCTTGATAGAAAAAATTTTATCAAATACTTAAGAGTTTATCGAGGCTTTCTTTAGCTCGCTGGCTTTCCAAACTTTCCTTAGCTCGTAGATAACTCTCTTTGAAAGGCTTCTGATTGATCAGGCTTAATGCAAAAGCCGCATTGGTAAGCGCTACTTCATTTTGCGCTACGCTTCCTTTACCTGACAGAATATCTAGGAATATACGCTTATTTTCATCATTGTTTTTTCCACCTGCAATAGCGGCGTGGCTGATTTTCACACGTCCCAATCCCTCGGGAGAATAAAGATGCTCACCTTTTGGTTCATAACATTTAAAAGGACCTGTTAAAGAGATTTCATCATAGCCGTCAAGGCTGTGAACGATAGCATAATTTTTATTTTCACTTTGGTAAAGATAATGGTAGAGCCGGGCGAGTTCGAGATGATTTACCCCGAGAAAATGATGCTTTGGCTCACCGGGATTCAACAAAGGCCCCAGCATGTTAAAGAAAGTCCTTGTACCGATGCCTCTTCGAACGGAGGCCACGTTTTTAAGCGAAGGATGGAATAGAGGATCGTGTAAAAAGCATATTCCGGCTTTTTCAACTTGTCTTTGTAAATGTTCTTTTTCATGGGTAAATACATAGCCGAGCGATTCTAATAGATTGGAAGAACCGGTAACCGAGGAGACGCCGTAATTACCGTGTTTGATCACTTTTTCACCAGCTCCCGCCACGATAAAACAAGCGAGTGTGGAAATATTAAACGTATTTTTCCCATCTCCTCCGGTGCCCACGATATCTATGGCGTTAAAATCGCTCAAATCCACATGTATACATATCTCTAGTAAGGCCTCGCGAAAACCTCTGATCTCTTGCAGATCAGGCGATCGCATATTGTAAATACCGGCTAAAGCCGCAATTTGAAAGGGAGAAAATTTATTTGTGGCAATATCCGTCAGTAAAGCCTTAGCTTCGTGGAAGCTAAGGGATTTTTGCTCAAGGAGACGGTTGAGAATCTCTGTCATTTATCAAATATTTAACCAGTTGTGCATGATCTTCTTGCCCTGCGGGGTTAATATCGACTCAGGATGGAACTGCACTCCTGTCACATCATAGCTTTTATGACGTAGGGCCATGATTTCACCTTCGGGTCCTTTGGCGGTTATGATGAGCTCTTTAGGAAAACTCTCTTTTGAGACCACCCAGGAATGATAGCGTCCTACTTCAATACTCTCAGGCAGATCTCTGAATATTTTTTCCTTTGTGTCAATGATCTTTATCTTACTGGAAACCCCATGGTATACTTTTTGAGTATTGAGCAGCTCACCTCCAAAGACTTCTGCGATGGCTTGTTGACCTAAGCAAACGCCGAATAAGCTTTTAGAAGGGGCATAACGTTCAATCAATGGCTTAAGAATATTCGCTTCCTCGGGAACACCAGGTCCAGGAGAAAGAACTATTTTATCATAAGCGTCCACCTCTTTTAAAGAAATACGATCATTGCGAAAGACCTCTACGGGATTTTTTGTAAGTTCTTTAAGTAAGTGTACTAAATTGTAAGTAAATGAGTCGTAGTTGTCGAGTACCAGTATTTTTGCTTTCCTCATCTTGTTTAGATATTTTCAGCTAAAATAATAGCTTTTTTAAGGGCTTTAAGCTTGCTGTTGACCTCATCGAGCTCATTTTCTTCTTTGGAATCAACTACCACACCCGCGCCCGCTTGTAAGAAAAGCGTATTATTTTTACTCAGGAAAGAGCGAATGATAATAGCTGTAACCGCTTGCCCGTTAAGTCCAAAAAAACCAAGAGCGCCTCCATATATTCCGCGGGATTGATTTTCCAAAGAATCGATGAGTTCCATAGCTCTGTACTTTGGTGCCCCTGATAGGGTCCCTGCCGGGAAACTCTCTCCGAATATCTTTATGGAGGAGTCATTCTTTTGCAGTTTTCCGGAAACTTTAGAGACCATATGCAAGACATGTGAAAAATATTGAATTTCCTTATAGTGCTCTACTTTGACCTCCGTGGAATTTCGGCTTAGATCATTTCGGGCTAAGTCTACCAGCATGACATGTTCGGAATTTTCTTTGGGATCTTTCGCCAGAAGTTCTGCTGAAACCTTGTCTTTTTCATCATTTCCCGAACGAGGCACCGTGCCTGCTATAGGATAAATATAAGCCTTATCCCCTTTAATAATAAGCTGAGATTCAGGTGAAGATCCGAATATTTTATAGTCGGTATAATCGAAATAAAACAGATAAGGCGAAGGGTTGACAGAGCGTAGTGCCCGGTAAACGTTGAACTCATCTCCTTTGAACTTTTGAGCGTATTTCCTCGAGAGCACGATCTGAAAAACTTCTCCCAGCGCACAGGCCTTTATTCCTTTAGAGACCAGATTTTTATACTCTTCATCTGTGAGATTTGACGAGCTCTCTCCGGTGCGTTGAAAAGGAAATGTTTTCCCCCTTTTATTGTAAATCAGATGGATGAGCTCATCCATCTGAGGATCTTGCTGGTCTGAAAACGTATGGGCGATAATAGTGAGCTTATTGTGAAAATGATCAAAGACGATCAGGTTTTTAAAAAATCCGAAACGGAGCTTAGGTACCTGAGCTTCTTTGGGAGTCGACGCCTTAAAATGTATATCTTCAAATTCAGGAATACTCTCATAAGCGCAATAACCATATATTCCTGAATAAGGAAGGGTATTCTGCTCTGATTGAAATTTTCCTATAAAATTTTCCAGAAGTTTATAGGCATTTATGCCTTTTTCTAGTCTTACTTTTTCTTCGCTTTGATCTGGATATCGATTTTTAGCGTATTGACCATCTACGATGATTTCGGCCAGGGGATCTACACACAAGATAGAAGAATGGTTTTCTTTTGCGTGATAATCAGAGCACTCCAGGAGAAGGGTATTAGGAAAAACATCTCTTAACCTTAAGTAAAGTTCTACAGGTGTCGTGATGTCGGCCAGCATACTTTTTTGAAAGCTTTTGAAAGTAAACATAGTGGACAAGCTTTTCTGATTTTATGAATGATAGCGGCCTCCTTACGAGTATACCGGTTTAGATAGATAACGCCAGAAGGTATTTTTTTTGATGGTTTTCATAAATCAAATTTATTAAAAAAACCATTAAAATTTTTTAAGACGTAAAATTTTGTTGATCATTAGCTGTTCATAGAAATAAGAAACTCTTCATTGCTATGGGTTCTGGATATGCGGCTTTTTAAAAATTCCATGGCCTCTACCGTGTTCATGTCCGAGAGATGCTTTCGAAGTATCCACATCCTCTGAAGCGTAGTGGCGTCTAACAACAAATCGTCTCTTCGTGTGCTTGAAGAAACCAAATCTATAGCCGGATAGAGTCTTTTATTAGCTATTTTCCTGTCGAGCTGCAGCTCCATATTTCCTGTGCCTTTGAACTCCTCAAAAATCACTTCATCCATTTTTGAACCTGTTTCTATCATTGCTGTGGCGATGATAGAGAGTGAACCTCCGCCTTCGATATTTCTGGCAGCGCCGAAAAATCTTTTAGGCTTATGTAGAGCATTGGCGTCCACTCCTCCAGAGAGTACTTTTCCAGAGGCCGGAACTACGGTATTGTAAGCGCGTGCCAGTCGGGTAATCGAGTCAAGAAGAATCACTACATCATGGCCGCATTCCACCATGCGTTTGGCTTTTTGAAGTACAATATTAGCTACTTTCACATGTCTTTCAGCCGATTCATCGAAGGTGGAGGCCACCACTTCCCCTTTTACGCTTCGTTGCATATCGGTTACCTCTTCAGGGCGTTCGTCAATCAATAAAATAATCAGATACACCTCAGGATGATTAGCCGCAATAGCATTGGCGATATCTTTCAAAAGCATTGTTTTACCCACCTTGGGAGGTGCTACTATCATGCCCCGTTGCCCTTTTCCTATCGGTGCGAAAAGATCGAGAATACGTGTGGAGAGCGTAGCGCTTTTATCAGAGAGTTTAAATTTTTCCTCAGGAAATAAAGGTGTGAGATGTTCAAATGAAGCCCGATCCCGAACATAGGAAGGATCCCTGCCGTTGATTTCAATAATTTTGATCAGTGGAAAATATTTTTCCCCTTCCTTGGGCGGCCGTATTTCTCCCTTTATCGTATCGCCGGTTTTCAGTCCAAAAAGCCGAATTTGTGATTGTGAAATATATACATCATCCGGTGATGAGAGGTAATTAAAATCCGAAGACCTCAGAAAGCCATAATTTTCCGGCATGATCTCAAGTACACCTTCGCTCGCTACGATACCTTCAAATTCGTAATCGGAAGCTCTGTATCTATTCTGCTTTTGCTGAAAATGAGAACTCACTCCGGAGCTTTTAGAGATATCTGTCACTTCATTTTTTTTCCACTGAGAGGGCTGTCCGTTGTATTTTTTATGTGTTTTATAAGCTTCATCTTGACTTTTTCCATTTTGATATGTAGACTCTCTGTTACTATGAGTACCTTGATAATTCTGGGAAAAGCGATTTTTTTGATTTCGTAAGAATTGACTTTCAGAATGAGTTTTTTTCTGATCAAAATTTGTTTTCCTGGAAATTTGTTTAGCTTCAAAAGACAATGGTTTAGGTTCATCATGCTTAGGAAGTTCTTCTTTTTTATGGGTACCCTTTGAGGTGGCAATTTTTTCCAATAATTCGCTTTTCCTTAATTGGGTCCATTTTTTCAGCCGCAAAGAGCGCGCGATTTCTTGTAGTTGAACAAGTTTTTTATCTTTTAACTCGGTGATGTCAAGCATAAAATTTTAAAATAATCGTGTTTTTTGGTCTTACCTTAAAAGTATTTCCGTATTGAGAAGTTCGAGGTGATATCTGCGGGGCAAGCGTTATAAAAAGGCAATAATACAAATTAATTTATACTCAGAGGAAAAATCTTTTTATATTGGTTCAATATTTAGTGTTATGATATATCGAATTCAAACTCTACACTTATTTTTTTCATTTATTATAGCCTCTTTTTCAGCTGCTTATAATTTTTTACAACCCGTAGATCCGGAAATATTTCAAATATCCTGGGTTCAAAATCATTTTCCGGGGCGTTTTTTTACTCTCTCAGGAGTATTTTCTCTTTTAAGTCTGGTATTTTTTAAAAAACGTATACCACAGCTAAAAATAAACCGATTTAATATATTGCTTAATATAGTATTTATATTTGTTTTTTTATATTTTTTATCTCAAAAATCTCTATCAAATCCTAGTTATGGTTATATGATAAATATCTGTATTTCTATAGTTCTTATCGTTTTTCTTCTTCTGGCTAGTAAATTTATACGAAAAGACGAGTCTTTGATAAAATCTGTAGATCGAATTCGCTGATGGGTCTTTTATGATTAGCAGATATTTATAATTTTTTTCATACCTCCTTATTTTAAGAGGTGATATCTCTATATTTATTATAGTTAAGGTATATTATTTATCTTTAACCCTTAAAATAAGGGGGTGTATCACATGTCAAATTCAAGATTTAAGGCGCTGGATATCGCGCTTAATAGAGAGCTAAAGCCTTTTGAAGTTCCGGCGCATCTGTCTGAATTATACGGAAATAATGTCTTTTCTGAGCATCTCATGCAAGAGTACCTTACCAAAGAAGCCTTTATCAAATGGCAGGGAGCCGCTTGTAAAGGAGAAAAAATGTCTCGTGAAATTGCAGATCAGATCGCAATTGCCATGAAAGATTGGGCGCTCTCATGTGGAGCTACCCATTATACTCACTGGTTTCAGCCCCTTACAGGCGCCACTGCGGAAAAACATGATGCCTTTATTTCTCCTATGCCTGCCGGTAGGGCCATAGAGCGCTTTCACGGCGCTATGCTCATACAGCAGGAACCTGACGCCTCGAGTTTCCCTTCGGGAGGCATAAGAAACACTTTTGAAGCTCGCGGGTATACTGCCTGGGATCCTTCTTCACCGGCTTTTTTAATAGGAACTACTTTATGTATTCCGACGATTTTTGTCTCCTACACCGGAGAGGCTCTCGATTATAAAACACCGCTTTTGCGAGCACTGAGTGCTGTAAATACAGCCGCTACTCAGGTGGTCAAGTATTTTAATAAAGACATTCGAAATGTAAACGCCACTCTTGGCTGGGAGCAGGAGTATTTTCTCATCGATGAGGCGCTCTTTCATCAACGTCCGGACCTTGTGTTTTCCGGCCGTACTTTACTTGGTCACGCGCCGGCCAAGGGGCAACAACTTGAGGATCATTATTTTGGTTCTATCCCACAGCGCGCGATGGATTTCATAAAAGAGCTCGAGGTGGAATGCATTCGTTTGGCTATTCCGGTAGCTACCCGTCATAATGAAGTGGCACCAAATCAATTTGAACTCGCGCCTATTTTTGAAGAGGTGAATCTCGCGGTGGATCACAATTCCTTATTAATGGATGCGATGGATCGCCTGGCGCGCAGGCATCATTTTAAAGTACTTCTGCATGAAAAACCTTTCGCGGGGGTAAATGGCTCAGGAAAACACAATAATTGGTCTTTAGCTACCGACTCGGGTGAAAACCTTTTGGCTCCAGGAAAAAATCCTAAGAAAAATCTTCAGTTCCTCACATTTTTTATTAATACTATTAAAGCAGTACATGATTACGCGGATTTACTACGTGCCAGTATTGCTTCTTTAGGAAATGACCATCGCTTGGGTGCCAACGAAGCTCCTCCGGCGATAATATCGGTATTTGTGGGGGACCATCTTAAAAAGGTAGTCGATGATCTTGAAAAGATAACCAAGGGAAAACTCTCAGCCGATGAAAAGACAGAACTTAAACTTCATATCATTGGTAAAATTCCCCCTATTCTTCTTGACAATACGGATCGAAACCGAACTTCACCCTTTGCTTTTACAGGTAATAAATTTGAGTTCAGGGCCGTTGGAGCCTCAGCCCATTGTGCCGAACCTATGATCGCGCTTAATACCATCGTAGCGCAGCAACTTATAGATTTTAAAAAAGATGTAGATCAACTTATCGAAAACAAGGCTATGAAAAAAGACGATGCCATTTTAAACGTCTTGAGAGAGTACATTGAGTCTTCGAAAAAGATTATTTTTGAAGGAGACGGCTATAGCGCGAATTGGATAAAAGAGGCTCAAAAAAAAGGTTTGAGTAATCATACCACTACTCCGGTGGCTCTCGAGCATGAAATTCGGAAAGAGTATATTCATCTTTTTGAAAAAAACGGAGTGCTTTCTGAACGTGAACTTAAGGCACGTTCGGAGATTAAATTTGAAAAATACGTAAAGCTCTTTACCATAGAAGCTGAAGTTCTCGCCGATATGGTACGTAATTATGTGCTTCCGGCAGCTCTTCGTTATCAAACGCAGCTTATTGAGAACGTCAAGGGGCTTAAGGAAATTTACGGAAAAGACTTTAAACCTCTTGCTAAGAATCAAAGTGATTTAATCGCAGTTTTATCCGGTCGTTTTTCTGAAATAGGCGATTTGCTCGGTAAACTTGATGAGGAAAGGAAAAAAGCTCTAGCGCACTCTAAAATAAGCGAAAAAGCTAAAGCCTTTTCCGAACATATCAGACCTCTTCTCGAGAAAATTCGTTCCGAATCCGACGCCTTGGAAATGATTACCGAAGATGCTTTATGGCCTTTTCCAAAATATCGAGAGTTACTTTTTATAAGGTAATATGACTGATAATATTAACGTGATGTGTTTTGGTAACATGTCTTTTTATATATCGCTAACTTAAGAGTCTTCAGGGAAAATCTTGTTTATCTTTGCCCTAAATCAAGCAAAAAGCATGAAGAAAAGTTCCCTGATGGAAAAACTCGGTGAGCTCCGGCAGCGATTTGATGAGATCGCCGATCTGATTATTCAGCCGGAAGTTATCACCGATAAAAAGCATTATGCTCTACTCTCTCGCCAATATAAAGAGCTTGAAAAAATTGTATACCTCTATCAACTTTATAAGGAAAAACATGATGCTTTAAAAGAGACGCAAGAGATTCTCTCTCAAAGCTCTGAAAGTTTAGAGTTAAGGGGAATGGCACAAGAAGAAAAAGACCGACTCTTACCCGAAATTCAGCAAATGGAATCTCAAATCCAGTATATGCTGATTCCAAAAGACTCCGAAGATGATAAGAATGTCATTGTGGAATTACGCGTAGGCACGGGAGGAGATGAAGCTTGTATTTTCGTGGAAAATATCTTACGCATGTACAGTATGTATTTTAAAGAACGTGGCTGGAGTTATCAAATTCTTAACGCTCAGGAATCGACTGTAAAAGGCTATAAAGAAGTCATTCTCGATGTGAGGGGCGAGGAAGGCGTCTATGGTATTTTAAAATTCGAATCGGGTGTACACCGCGTACAACGCGTCCCCGAGACCGAGTCGCAAGGCCGCGTGCATACATCAGCCATCACCGTAGCGGTTTTACCTGAGGTTCAGGCCGTTGAGGTGGACATCAATCCCGCCGATATTAAACGTGATACTTTTCGCTCGAGTGGGTCGGGGGGACAGCATGTAAATAAAACCGAATCGGCCATTCGCTTAACGCATCTTCCCACAGGTGTGGTGGTAGAGTGCCAGGAAGAGCGCTCGCAGCATAAAAACTATGAGAAAGCTCTGAGTGTGCTTCGCGCGCGTATTTATCAGGTAGAGCTCGAAAAAAAGGCTCAGGAGCGCGCCAGTGAAAGGAAGTCTCTAGTCTCCACGGGAGATCGTTCGGCTAAAATCCGCACTTATAATTATCCGCAGGGAAGGGTTACGGATCATCGGATTAATAAGTCGATCTACTCGCTCGATGAATTTATGAACGGGAGAATTCAGGAGATGATCGATGCGCTTAGGATGGTTGAAAACGCCGAACGTCTAAAAGAGCAAGAGTAAGTTTTTTTTTAAGATTTCTTGGCAATTTTTTTCAAGAGATTTTTACAGATCACCAATTGCAGAATCTCGCTAGTACCCTCGCCTATGGTGCAGAGCTTGGCATCTCGATAGAATTTCTCTACCGGGTAATCTCTAGTATAGCCATAACCTCCTAAAGTCTGAACCGCTTCATTGGCGATTTCTACAGCAACTTCCGAGGCGTAGTATTTACACATGGCGCTCTCAAGATTTGTCGAGCATCCTTTTTGTTTTTGATGGCAGGCTTTGTGTATTAAGAGTTCAGCAGCTTCGATTTTTGTGGCCATTTGCGCTAGTTTAAAAGAGATGGCTTGAAAACTTGCGATGGGCTTACTAAATTGCTCTCTTTTCTGAGCGTATCGCAAAGCGTTTTCAAAGGCTCCTTTGGCAATGCCCAGCGCTACGGCGCCTATGGAAATTCGACCGTCGTCGAGAATTTTCATCGCTTGCATGAAACCTTCTCCGACTTTTCCCAAGCAATGATTCTCGGGAAGACGGCAATTGTTAAAGAACAACTCAGCTGTTTCAGAGGCGTGCATGCCGAGTTTTTTTATTTTCATCCCTGATGAAAAACCCGGAGTATTCCTCTCGAGTATAAAAGCGCTCATGCCATGATGATCTCTTTTTTCTCCTGTGCGCGCGATAACAACCAGCACATCGCTGCTGATGCCTTGCGTGATGAAATTTTTCTGACCGTTCAGTACCCATTCGTTGCCGTCTTTATAAGCTGTGGTATGCATATTTTTAGCATCGGATCCGGTATTGTGCTCGGTAAGGGCCCAGGCGCCCATGTATTGACCTGAAGCGAGTTGAGGCAACCAGCGATTTTTTTGCTCATCGCTTCCAAATGATAGAATATGATTGCTGCATAGTGAATTATGGGCAGCTACTGAAAGGGCTATGGAAGGATCCTTTTGGGCGATCTCTGAAATAAGGCTGACATACTGAAAATAAGAAAGAGCACTGCCTTGATATTGTTCAGGAACCAATGCGCCTGTATAGCCTTTTTTGCCCATTTGCTCAAAAAGCGTCCTTGGAAAAGCTTCCTTTTCATCCCATTCCTGGTAATAAGGCGCAATATTTTCCTGAGCAAAATTCTTTACAGAGTCGGTAAATTTTTTCTCAGACTCAGATGGATTAAAATTCATCATTGGATTGGATTTTAAAAATCAAATATAAACCAATTCTTTATGAACTCTTTTTATATGATATATCTAAAAGATCCTTGATCTTTTAAGAGATTTATGTAAAAAATCAATATTGTGCAAGGATTTTTTCAATCATTCTCTACTCGATAAATTAAGATAAATATCGCTGATTGGCATTTTATTTCTTGTTTTTTTAACGAACAAAAAGATTTTTTAATCCTAAGCTCATCATAGGTCAGCTGTTCAGGCTTGTTTTTATACTAAAAAGAGGATCCTCTAGTTGATCTGCACATCACAAAATAAACCCTTGTTTTAAGTTAAGTGCGTAGATTACTTTGTAGCTTTTTTATTAATTTGCTGGGGGAATTGTTTTTTTGATTTAGCAGGGAAGAGATACCTGGAAAACCACCTTATAGGGAACAACTCTTGTTTTTTATGAATTTTTAAACTGCCGTCTCTGACGAAAAGCCGTCAACGCATAAATTAAGAGGTAAGGTTGGAGGATATGTTTTTTCCAAAGGAACGAGACTGGACTTAGTGTTTCTGAGGTTTCCCAAAATGTTTTTATTAAATACCAGGCCCTAAAACTTCCACTTTGAAAAGGGCGCTTTCTTAGAAGGAAACCGCCCAAAAAGTATATAGATAAAGGCAATAATTGTTTGGTTACGTACTCCTTCATAAGATATTATATATATTATATAAGTTAAATAATCATGTAATCCATAATAATTAGGTTAATATTCTTCCAATATAATGATAAATATCAAAAAAGTGCGATCAGGGATGTCGATGTTCTCTTATAGTGCAGTCCGGCATAGAAAAGATAAAAAAGCGCTGTTACCAAGCTAATAGGGAAAGACCTGAACAAGCTCAAGGCTTATTCGTCGAAGGTTTAAAAAGAACATAAAAACATCCTTTGCAGCGAAGGATTTAACCGTCTCAATTTTGAGCCCGTTGATTATACCGACAACAAGGGCGAGAAAAAACCCCAATATACTATCACGCGGGTTTTTCTTTTTTTTGCCATGAGTTTCACGGGAAAGAAAGCCTCGCTCTTTAAGGAAGCTTTTTTGGAAACCTTCGGAAAGATGGAGCGATCCCCTTGCGATCTATGAGCTCCGCCTCTCTCTTCAAAATGGATATTCTTAAGATGGCCTTAGAAAGCGAGAAGGAAGCTTTCTATTTCTGTCGCGTTGCATTTATTTATTTACCATAAATATCATATTAAATTTTTTATAAATTTGTTAATAAGTTCATTATACCTAAAAACCTATGGACGTAGAACTGCTCTCGCGTATACAATTTTCTTTTACTATTTCATTTCATTACATCTATCCGCCTTTAAGTATCGGACTCGGTTTGGTTATGGTCATGATGGAAGGGATGTATTTGAAAACCAAAAATCCCATATATGAAAAGATGACTCGCTTTTATACCAAGATCTTTTCCTTGATCTTCGGTATCGGCGTGGCTACAGGTATCGTTATGGAGTTTGAATTCGGTACCAACTGGGCTACCTACTCGAAATATGTGGGTGATGTTTTCGGAAGCGCCCTGGCCGCTGAGGGAATTTTCGCCTTTGCTTTGGAATCAGGTTTTTTGGGAGTCCTTTTATTCGGATGGAATAAGGTAAGTGCGCGCATGCACTTTTTTTCTACCGTTATGGTGACACTTGGTTCAATGTTCTCGGCTATATGGATTGTGGTAGCCAATTCCTGGCAACAAACTCCCACAGGCTTTAAAGTAGTAGGTCAAGGATTGCGAGCGAGAGCGGAGATCACGGATTTTTGGGCCATGGCACTCAATCCCTCTTCTCTAGAGCGTATTTTGCACGTTTGGCTGGGCGCTTTTATCTCCGGATCTTTTTTAGTTTTGAGTATCAGCGCTTATTATATTCTTAAGAATCGATATGTGGATTTTTCCCGTCGCACCTTCCGCTTGGCTTTGCTCGTAGCTACTTTTTCTTGCGTAAGCCAATTCTTTTCAGGTCATCAATCGGCAGGAATCGTGGCGAAGTACCAGCCGACGAAATTAGCCGCTATGGAAGGGCATTATCCGGCCATGGCGCCGGCCGATTTATATCTTTTCGGTTATGTAGATGCATACAAAGAGCAAGTGAAAGGATTAAAAATTCCCGGTGGCCTAAGCTTTTTACTTCACCAGGATTTTTCTCATCCTGTAAAAGGACTACAAGCTTTTCCCCGGGAAGATCGGCCCGGCGCGCCCAATTTGGTTTTTCAAACTTACCACCTGATGTTAATCATAGGTGTTTTTATGATTTTTCTTACCTTGTACTCTTATTTTTTACTCTGGAAAGGAGTATTTTTTGACAAGCCCTGGTTGTTACAAATTTTTGTGTGGAGCGTGCTTCTTCCTCAATTAGCCAACCAGGCAGGATGGTTTACCGCCGAAACAGGTCGTCAGCCTTGGGTAGTATATGGTTTGTTGCGCACCTCCGATGCTTTATCCCAATCAGTAAAAGCGCATCAGGTGCTTTTCTCACTGATTATGTTTACCCTTGTATACACGCTTTTATTTGTACTCTTTATTTACCTTTTGCATAAAAAAATTCAGCATGGACCCTATTCTAGGGGTGATATAGATCATAGCCCGCTACATAAATCAATGGGCACACAAATTTTGAAATAACAAAGCGATGATGATACTCGAGCAATTTTTCAATTTGGATTATCCGAGCTGGTGGTTTTTGGTGATATTCGGTTTATTTGCCGGCTATGCTATATTGGATGGTTTCGATCTGGGTGCCGGCGCAGTGCATCTTTTTCTCAAAAAAAAAAACAGTCGTCGCATAGCGCTCAATGCCATAGGTCCGGTATGGGATGGAAATGAAGTATGGCTGGTTATCGGAGGTGGCTCTCTTTTTGCTGCTTTCCCAAAAGTATACGCTGCCTTGCTGACCTCTTTTTATGAGCCTTTTATGATATTTCTCGTAATGTTGATCTTCAGGGCGGTCTCTATAGAATTTCGAAGTAAGGAACCTATGGCTTGGTGGCGAAAGATGTGGGATATCTCTTATTGCCTATCGAGCATATGTATGTCTTTATTGTTAGGTATTTTTCTGGGAAACGTACTTTTGGGTATTCCTATAGATGCCGATGGTAACTTTCATGGTGACCCGCTTTTCTTTTTTAATCCTTATTCCGTTTTTGTTGGTATTACCACCCTGAGCTTATTTATGATGCACGGAGCGATTTATTTGGTGATGAAAACTCAGGAGCACTTACATCAAAAACTTCGAATCATTGTGCGCGACACCACCATTTTCTTTATTATCAGCGTGCTTTTACTGAGTTTTTATACAATTTTATACGTGCCACGTATGAGTAGAAATATTCAAGCAAATCCATGGTTGTTTTTCATTCCGGTATGTATGGTGCTGAGCATTGCCAATATTACAAGACAAATCAACAGAAATAAATTTATTTCTGCTTTTGTGTTCTCTGCCTTTACCATGGTGCTTCTTTTTTTAACCGTTGTTATTGAGCTCTTTCCTGTGATCATTCGCTCTTCTATTGATCCAACCTACAACCTTACAATATATAATGCCACAGCCTCGATTCGATCGCTGAAAATCATGTCGGTTTTTGTCATTATAGGAGCTCCGCTGGTAATGAGCTACACCGCTTTTGTTTTTTATACTTTCAAAGGGAAAGTTAAGTTAGATGAGACAAGTTATTGATCACCGATCTTAATAAATGTTATAAAATACTTAGTTTTGTCATCCGAGAGATTCTCTCATGAGAATTTTGACAAAGGATGTAAATCATATGATAATAAAAAAATTAGGAGTGATGACCTCTGGGGGAGATGCTCCGGGTATGAATGCTGCTATTCGTTCCGTAGTGCGCGCAGCAACGCACCATGAGCTTGAATGTTTAGGCATTCGATTAGGTTATCAAGGTCTTATTGAAAATGATTTGCTTGAACTGGGCGCTAGAGATGTTAAAAATATTATCAATCGCGGGGGAACTTTTTTGAAAACCGCCCGCTCAAAAGAATTCAAAACTGCTCAGGGACGAAAAAAAGCTTATGAAAATCTAAAAAAACATCAGATCGACGCCTTGATCATTATTGGAGGAGATGGCTCTTTTACTGGCGCTAGGGTATTCGGAAGTGAATATGATATACCTGTTGTCGGCATACCCGGAACTATAGATAATGATATTTACGGAACGGATTTTACCGTAGGTTATGACACAGCTTTAAATACAGTTATAGAAGCCATCGATAAGATCAGAGATACAGCTACGTCGCATAACCGACTTTTTTTTGTGGAAGTGATGGGTCGTGATGCTGGTTTTATCGCTTTAAATAGCGGAATTGCTACGGGGGCTCTCGATATTTTGATTCCTGAAAAAGATTACAATCTCGATCAGCTTTTTACCTCCATAGAACGTGGAAATAAAGAAGGAAAATCCTCCAGCATTATTGTGGTGGCGGAAGGAGAGAAACTCGGTGGAGTATACGATTTAGCTAAGGCCACAGGGATGAAGTATCCTGATTATGATATCCGCGTTTCCATATTGGGACACGTACAACGCGGGGGAAATCCCAGTTGCTATGATCGCGTATTGGCTAGTCGTCTTGGAGTAGCCGCCGTAGAGTCAATTATAAAAGGAAAACGAGATATTATGGTAGGTATCAGGGGTAATAAAATTATCTTCACTCTCTTTGAAGAGGCGATTCGAAAAAAGAATGAAATCAACGAGGATCTTATCAAGATAGCAGATATCATAGCGGTATAAAACATTAAAAAAATAAAGAAATATGTCAACAATCAAAATTGGAATCAACGGATTTGGAAGAATAGGAAGCCTTGTTTTTAGCGCTGCTTTTGCCCGAAAAAATATCGAAATAGTGGCCATTAACGATTTGATAGCTCCGGATTATATGGCCTATATGCTTAAATACGATTCTGTGCATGGCGGATTTGACGGAGAGATTAAAGTGGAAAATAGTCGTTTGATGGTCAATGGAAAAAAGATTCGTATTACGGCAGAAAAAGACCCTTCTAATCTTAAGTGGTCCGAGACAGGCGCCGAATATATCGTGGAGTCTACAGGAATTTTTCTTACCAAAGAACTAGCTGGAGCACATTTAAAAGCCGGGGCTAAGAAAGTTATCCTTTCAGGGCCTTCCAAAGATGATACACCGATGTTTGTCATGGGAGTGAACCATAAAGAATTAAAAAAAGATCAAAATATTGTTTCTAATGCCTCTTGCACCACCAACTGTTTAGCTCCTTTGGCTAAAGTGTTAAACGATAAATTTGTTATTCTTGAAGGGCTTATGACCACTATACATGCCGCTACCGCTACGCAAAGAGTAGTGGATGGTCCGTCGATGAAAGACTGGCGCGGAGGACGTTCAGCTTTGCTTAACATCATTCCTTCTTCCACCGGGGCAGCTAAGGCTGTGGGTAAGGTGATTCCTGAGCTCAACGGAAAGCTTACCGGCATGTCTTTTCGCGTACCCACAGCAGATGTTTCTGTAGTGGATTTAACCGTTCGTCTACAACAAAACACTACTTATGATGAGATTAAGTCTGTGATAAAGTCTGCCTCTGAGAATGAATTCAAAGGTATTATTGGTTATACTAAAGAGGCAGTGGTGTCTATGGACTTCCGAGGTGATAAACGCACTTGTATATTTGATGCTGATGCCAGTATTATGCTCAGTCCAAATTTTGTAAAACTCGTAGCCTGGTATGATAATGAAACTGCTTACTCAAATAAGCTGGTGGACTTTATAGAACATATGAGTAGTCTATAAATTAAAAATTCAGTAGGCAAAACGCCTACTGAATTTTATGTTATTAATAAATGAATGATTTTTATTTTCTATACTTATGATAGCCATCATTGACAGCGGATCTACCAAAAGTGATTGGTTGATCGTAGATTCTGAAGGAATGGAGCAATTTAGAACTAAGACCATAGGTATGAATCCTTATTTCGTAAGCAGCGAAGATATCGCCGATGAAATCAGTAAAAACCAGGATCTTATGAAACAAGCTTCAATGATTTCTCATATATTTTTTTACGGTGCGGGTTGCTCTACTTCTGAATATAATAAAGTATTGGAAAAAGGTTTAGCGCAAATTTTTAAAAAATCTAAAATTCGTATTGAACATGATCTTTTGGCGGCGGCTTATTCGGCTTATCGTAATCGCCCCGCTATTGTATGCATATTAGGCACCGGCTCTAACTCTTGTTATTTTGATGGCCGAAAGCTTTATGAGGAAACTCCTTCTTTGGCTTTTATATTAGGCGATGAGGGAAGTGGAAGTAACTTGGGCAAACGCATCATCAGGTCTTATTTCTTAAAAAAGATGCCCAAACGCCTTTCTCGGACTTTTAAGGAGCGTTTTAACCTTACCTTAAAAGAACTCAATAAAAACGTTTACGATAATAAATTTGCCAATGCTTATCTAGCCTCTTTCAGTCGTTTTGTCATTGATTACAAACATGAACCTTTTATTCAGAAAATTATCTACGACTCACTTAATGAGTTTATGATCAATCAAGTGCTGGTATATCCACAAGCGAAAAGCGTAGAACTTAATTTTATCGGATCTATAGCGCATTTTTATGAAGATACACTGGCAGCTGTAGCCTCGGAATACCATCTTAAAATTGGTGAAATTATTAAAAATCCTATAGACAATCTCGTGCGCTATCACGCCATACATATTATTCCAAAACTCAAGCCCTTAAAAGATTCGGAGCCTCAGGGAGCGTCTCAAGAAAGCAAAGCCTCTGGTTAGTCTCATCGATCTGGCAAAAAACATGTTGTATACCATTGGTAAGCATTAAATAAGGACAATTCAATTGAAAATTGTATCGACTTATTTGTTCAAGAACCTTTTTTGTAAGTGGAATATGAGGCGCTTTGCATTCTATAAGGATGAGCGGTTTTTCTCTTCTATAAATAACCACATCGGCGCGCTTTTTTAAGCCGTTGAACAAGAGTAGGAATTCGGTTTTTATAGCCACTAAAGGATATTTTTTTTCCGTGATCAGGTAGTGTAAAACATGTTGACGTACCCATTCTTCGGGACTTAAGCGGAGAAACTTTTTTCGACTAAGGCAAAAAATATAGGCTTTGCCTTTTTCAGTTCGGTACCGAAAAGAGTAATTCGAAAAATTTAATACAACCATAAGGTAAAGCTCTTAAAAATTTATGGAAACGCCTGAACAAATCCTCACCGGATTAAAAGAGAAAAAATACAAACCTATTTATTTTTTAATGGGCGAAGAGTCCTATTATATCGACCTGATCAGTGATTTCATAGAAAAAAATGTTCTCTCTCAAGAGGAAAAAGCTTTCAATCAAACGATCCTCTACGCTGGGGAAATCGATATACCTAATCTTATAGCACAAGCCAAACGCTACCCTATGATGAGCCCTTATACAGTTCTTATTATTAAAGAAGCTCAGTTGCTCTCAAAGACCATAGAAAAACTGTCTGGTTATATCCAAGCGCCTCTTAAAAGCACTTTATTGGTGATTTGCTATAAGAATAAAGTACTCGATAGACGCCAGAAAATCTGCAAGCTTATACAGCAGGAAGGAGTGTTGTTCGAAAGCAAAAAATACCCTGAATATCAAATTCCTGATTGGATTGAGCATCAAGCGCGATCTATGAAACGTCGTATAGGCCTGCAGGCGCGGCATCTGTTAGCTGAACATTCCGGGACTTCCTTGTCTACTCTTGCCCGTGAGCTGGAGAAAATTTATTTAGTTTTGTCCGAAGGCGCTGAAATCACCACTGAGGTTATAGCGCAATATACAGGCATAAGCAAGCGTTTCAATCCTTTTGAGTGGCAAAAAGCTATCGCTGAGAAAAATTTTCACAGAGCTCAGGAGATCGCTTGGCATTTTGGAAAAAATCCAAAAGAATATCCCGTAGTTCTTTTGATCAATACGATATATCGATTTTTTGTAAACCTGGTAAAATACCATCTTAGCGTACCTGATAAACAGGCGAATCTTTCCAAAATATTAAATGTACCGCCCTATTTTATAAAAGACTATGAAAAGGCCGCTTATCATTATTCGTTGACTAAAAGCTTAAAAGTCTTTTCTTACCTTCGTGAGGCTGATAGACAGGTTAAAGGAATCGATTGTCCTTATATACCTGAGCATAGCATTTTGCAGGAGCTCACCTACAAGATTTTTATATAAATCTAGCATTGGCTTGTGATTTCTGTCTCGCCCTTAGATTGAATACCTTTGCGTGAAAACCTTGTTTTATGTCAGTACATTCTATTTTTGATTGTATCATTGTAGGTTCTGGTCCCGCAGGTTATTCTGCTGCCATATACACCGCGCGTGCTGATCTTAAACTTATATTGTATGTAGGTCCCGAACCCGGCGGACAGCTTACCACAACTACTGAAGTAGATAATTATCCAGGATATCCGCAGGGAGTTAGCGGCCCGCAGTTGATGGAAGATTTTAAAAAACAGGCTGAGCGTTTCGGCGCCCTTATCAAGGAACAAACCATTATGAGTGTTGAATTTTCCGGTAAAAAAGGAGGTGTTCATAAATTGTACACCGAAAATCAAGAGCAAATACAGACCAAAGGAGTGATCATCGCTACAGGCGCCAGCGCTAAATATCTTGGCTTGGAAAGTGAAGAACGATTAAAAGGAGCGGGAGTATCCACTTGCGCTACTTGCGATGGTTTTTTTTATAAGGGGAAAGTAGTGGCCGTTATCGGAGGAGGTGATACGGCTCTTGAAGAGGCTATGTATCTTTCGAAACTTTGCAGTAAGGTTTACCTTTTGGTGCGCAAAGGCCAGTTCAAGGCTTCAAAGGCGATGCAACATCGCGCAGAGAGAATCTCTAATTTAGAGATCCATTTTCATCATGAAGTTAAAGAAGTACTTGGTGAAAAATTTGTCGAGGCCATTCGGGTGATTAATAACCAAAACCAGCAGGAAAAAACATTGCCCGTTGACGGGCTTTTTTTAGCTATAGGTCACCATCCCAATACCGATGTCTTTAAGAGACAAATTACTTTAGATTCATCAGGTTATATAATCACTGAAAAAGCAAGCACAAAAACAAATATTCCAGGGGTTTTTGCCGCAGGCGATGTGCAAGATTCGATTTATCGACAGGCCATCACCTCAGCGGGTAGTGGCTGCATGGCAGCGTTGGATCTTGAAAGATACCTCTTGGGTATTAATTAATTATATCATTTTAAATGAATCAAAAGACTTCAAACGCCTTGGATTATATAGCGCTGGAAGAAAAATACGGAGCTTATAATTACCACCCTATGCCTGTCGTCCTGGAAAAAGGCGAAGGTGTTTTCGTATGGGATGTGGAGGGTAAGTGGTATTATGATTTTTTATCATCTTATTCATCTGTAAATCAATGGAATTCTCATCCTGAGATCATCAACGCCCTAAAAGAACAGGCTAAAAAGATTACGCTTACGTCCCTGGATTTTTATAACCATCAAATCAGTGTTTATGAAAAGCGCATTACTGAGCATTTTGGATTTGATAAGGTTCTTCCTATGAATACCGGTGCTGAGGCTGTAGAGATCTCTTTAAAGCTCTGTAGAAAATGGGGCTACGAGAAAAAAAATATATGTGGTAATCAGTCACTTATTATTGTGTGTAAAAATAATTTTCACGGTCGTACCTCGGGGATTATATCATTTTCATCCGATTCGCAAGCTTATGCGCATTATGGTCCTTATATGCCCGGTTTTTTAAGCATTCCCTATGATGACTCGAGAGCCTTAGAAGAAGCATTAGGGCGCTATCCAAATGTAGCGGGTTTTCTTTTAGAACCCATACAAGGAGAAGCGGGTGTAATAGTTCCTCAGTCAGGTTATCTAAAAGAATGTCAACGCTTATGTAAAGCGGATAATGTATTGCTCATCGCCGATGAGGTACAGACCGGAATAGGGCATACTGGAAAAATGCTGGCTTGTGATTACGAAGGCATACAAGTTGATGTATTGATTCTTGGGAAGACTTTATCAGGAGGGGTATATCCTATTTCCGAAGCATTGGCCAAAGTATTGGCCAATGATGCTATTATGGAAGTGATTCGCCCTGGCCAACACGGCTCTACTTTTGGAGGAAATTCGCTGGCATGCGCTGTAGCCTTAACTGCGCTTAACGTGATTGAAAAAGAACAACTAGCGGAAAATGCAAGAATTTTGGACGAGTTCTTTCGGGAAGAAATGCAAAAGTTTATTCAGGAGTATTCTATTATTAAAAGTGTTCGCGGTAAAGGTCTTTTGAACGCTTTGGTGGTCAATTCTCCTGAAGAGAGTGAACTGGCGTGGAAAATTTGTCTTGATCTTAAACTTAAAGGTCTTTTGGCTAAGCCCATGCATAGCAATATTATACATCTGGCGCCTCCTTTGACTATTACTAAAGCGCAACTTATAGAATGTGCTTATCTATTTTTAAAAGCAGTTTTTTAAAATTCTAACTGTAGATATTTCTTACTCTTTATGAATCAATCCGTATTTATATTCACTACAGATCCCGACAGCGGAAAATTCTTAGTTACCCTCGGGATTATGCAGGCGATCATGAAAAAAACCGTGCGTGTGGCTTTTTTTCGACCTATTATTGAACAGTTCAGCCATAGCCAAAAAGATGATCATATCACTACGGTATTAGATCATTTTCAGCTGATTATGCAATATGAAGAGGCTTATGGGTTTAAACGTGATGAGGCCGTTGCATTATACAATGCAGGCAAAAAAAACAGACTTTTTGATCAAATTTTCAGTAAGTATAAAAAGCTCGAGGAGCGTTTTGATTTTGTGGTAGTAGAAGGACCTGATTTCTTTAATGAGAGTAGTTCATTTGACTTTGATCTTAATAATTCGGTAGCCAAAAATCTTCATTTACCTGTGATTCTGGTAGTTAACGGTGAGAAAAAAACAGCTGATGCACTTGCTGATCATGTGCTTATAGAACAAGAGAGCATAGAGAGAAACGTGATTATGATAGTAGTGAATAAAACGCATATTTCCACTAAAGAAATCAATAAATATTTAAAAAACAGACTGCCTTCAGAAATAATTTTGGTCACTATTCCACCTGAACCTTTGTTGAGCAAACCTACCCTTAGAGAGTTAAAAAACGAACTTAAGGCAAGCCTTATCACAGGTAAAGCCGAGGATTTGAATAAAATAGCGATGACCTCTATCATAGGGGCTATGCAGCTAAGTCATTATCTTACACGAATTGAGGAGGATTCTCTGGTGATTACTTCCGGAGATCGAGCCGATTTAATTTGCGCTACTATATTGGCCAACGCTTCCGTTACTTATGCGCATGTAGCAGGTATCCTTCTTACCGGCGGGACTTTTCCTGAAGAGAACCTACTAAAACTCATGAAAGGCTTCCTCCATGCTGTTCCTATTTTAGCAGTTGACACAGATACTTTTGAAACTACGCAAAGAGTGGCTAGTATCAAGCCCCGAATTTATCCTGATAATATCATTAAGATACAACGGAGCATTAATCTTTTTGAAGAATACGTCAACAGTCCTTTGATCGAGAAAAAAATTGCCGCTTTCCAGTCCTCTTCTATCACGCTTCATATGTTCCGGTACAATTTACTAAAAAAGAGCAGGGAAGCGCAAAAACATATCGTTCTTCCAGAAGGTCTGGAAGAGCGCATTTTGCGTGCCGCTTCGCTTTTTACCAGTGAGAAACTTGGAAACATCACCCTTTTAGGCTCTCCTAAAAAAATCCTTAGTGAATTCAATCGTCTCGGACTTCCCTGGGATGAGGATCGTATTTCGCTTACAGATCCCTCTGTCGCGCTTTGTAATGAAGATTTTTCAAATACTTTATTCCAGTTAAGAAAGGAAAAAGGCCTGCAATACGATCAGGCTTACGATCTTATGCTGGATGTCTCTTATTTTGGTACTATGATGGTCTATAAAGGTTTGGCTGATGGAATGGTTTCGGGCGCTGTACACACCACAGCGCATACTATTCGTCCAGCTCTTCAGTTTATTAAAACAAGTCCGGGCGTTAAGACGATTTCTTCGGTTTTCTTTATGCTTTTAAACGATCGTGTACTCGTTTATGGGGATTGCGCTATAGTGCCTGATCCTGATCCTGAACAACTAGCTGATATTACCATTGCTTCTGCCAAAACCGCTCAGAATTTTGGCATAGACCCAAAAATCGCTTTGCTTTCCTATTCTTCAGGAAATTCCGGTTCAGGCCAACATGTGGACAAAGTAAGAAAAGCGGTTGAAATAGTTAAAAGCAGAACCCCCCAGTTGCTTATAGAAGGCCCCATACAATATGATGCAGCTGTTGATCCTGTTGTGGGAAAGCAAAAAATGCCTGATTCTTCCGTAGCTGGCCAGGCCAATGTGTTGATATTTCCAGATCTCAATACAGGTAATAACACCTACAAGGCAGTGCAGCGCGAGACCAAAACTCTGGCTATAGGCCCTGTTTTACAGGGTCTTAAAAAACCTGTAAACGATTTAAGTCGCGGTGCAACTGTTGAAGATATTTACAATACCATTATTATTACATCTATACAAGCAGCACGTTCATGAAGATACTAATCATCAATTCTGGAAGCTCCTCTGTTAAATATCAGCTCATTAAGATGCCTGAAAAAAAAGTTCTCGCTAGGGGACTTATAGGGCGCATCGGCATAGATGGAGGATATATTAACCAGTATATAAAAGAGAAATCCTGGCAAGAGCTTAAAAGTCCTTTTCAGGTAAGAGATCATCGCGAAGCTCTTGAAAAGATTTACGATTTGCTTTCAGATCCTCTACTGGGAGGAGGGGTCATCAAAGAGCTTTCTGAAATTTCAGCTATCGGCCACAGAGTAGTGCATGGCGGAAATACCCTTACCGCCACTGTAGAGATCACCAAAGAAGTAAAAGATGAAATCCGCGCGGTCTTTCCCTTGGCGCCTTTGCATAACCCTGCCAATCTTATGGGAATAGAAGTGGCTCAGGAGGTATTTCCTAGAGCAAGAGAGTTTGCGGTTTTTGATACTGCTTTTCACCATAGTATATCGCAAAGAGTTCATCGTTATGCTTTGCCTGAAGTCTTTTATAAAGAACAACATGTGCGTGTTTACGGATTTCATGGTATCAGTCATCAATATGTCTCTCGCATGGCGCTTTCCCATCTGCAAAATCCACAGGCGAAAATCATCACTTTGCATCTTGGCAACGGGGCCAGTATGGCCGCCATTAAAAATGGAGTTTCTGTTGATACCAGCATGGGTTTTGGACCCAACAGTGGTTTAATTATGGGCACACGAAGTGGAGATCTGGATCCCACAGTTCTTTTCTATCTCTTAGGCAAGGGCTATAAGATTGAAAATCTTTCTGAAATTCTCAACAAGGAAAGTGGTATGCTGGCCCTTTCAGGAAAAAGCGATATGCGCGATATAAGTCAAGCTTATGAAAATAAAGATCCCAAAGCCCGTTTATCCTATGAAATGTACGCTTATCGCATTAAAAAATATATAGGTGCCTATACTGCTATTATGAATGGCCTTGACGCGATTGTCTTTACAGGAGGTGTAGGTGAAAACGATACTCTGGTGCGTGCTATGATCTGCGCTGATATGGAATTTACGGGTCTTATCCTTGATAAGAGTAAAAATGAGACTCAAGAACAAGGCCTTAGAGAATTACAAACCTCTGAGAGTCGCGCGAAAATATTGACCCTTCCTACCGATGAAGAAATGGAAATAGCCAGAGAAGTCTCTACTTTTCTATAAATATACATTATTTCAGTTATGTATCTGATTTTTGATACAGAAACCACCGGGTTGCCAAAGAACTATAACGCACCCTTTTACGATACAGAGAATTGGCCTCGTATGGTCCAGCTCGCTTGGCAGCTTCATGAAGTTTCAGGTGGGCTTATCGAAGCAAAAAACTTCATTATTCAACCTGAAGGTTTCGATATCCCATTTAACGCGATTAAAATCCATGGCATTACTACCGAAAGAGCGCAAAAAGAAGGACATCCTTTGCAAAAGGTATTGCAGATCTTTTACACGGCACTTTCAAAAAGTCACTTCCTTATAGGTCATAACATAGGTTTTGATATTAATATAGTAGGATGTGAGTTCTTTCGCAGTGGCCACTCATCGACTTTACTCGAGAAAAAATTTATCGATACCAAAGATGAAGCGCTTGATTACTGCGCGCTTCCTGGTGGAATAGGTGGAAAATTCAAATGGCCCACCCTTACTGAGCTTCATCAAAAGCTCTTTGGCGTTTCCTTTTCCGCAGCGCATAATGCCTCGGCCGATGTAGAAGCTACCGCACGCTGCTTTCTTGAACTCCTTCGTTTAGGTATTGTTTCGCCAGAGAAATTTGGTATGGATATCTCTGCCGTTGAGAAATTCAAAAAAAGACATACCACCCCGATCCAACCTATAGGAATAAATATTACGCAGGAAAAAACTATCGACCATCAAAAAAGATCTCAAGAGCTCAAGTCTGAAAAAGCCGAAGTAGAGAAAAGAGGTTCACAAAGGAAATTTGCGCACTTGCACAATCATACAGCTTTTTCTATTCTCTCGGCCACCACTGATATTTCCTCCTTAGTAGCGCGCGCTTTGCAATGGAATATGCCTGCGGTAGGTATGACTGATTCAGGGAATATGATGGGTGCTTTTTATTTCTTAAATGCCATAGAAACTGCCAATGCACGTAGAGCGCAAAGCGATACAAATGAAAATCATCTCACACCTCCCCTTAAGGGGGTTGTTGGTTGTGAGGTTTTTCTATCAGAGGACTATCTTCAAAAGAAGTTTACCAAGGACCAGCCGGATCGGCGTTATAAACAAGTGTTGCTGGCAAAAAATAAAAAAGGCTATCAAAACTTAGCTAGGCTTTGCTCGGAAGGCTATATCAAAGGATACTACGCGGGCTATCCAAGAGTGGGTAAAGATCTTGTTGCAACCTACAAAGAAGATTTAATCGCTCTTACAGGTGATCTAAGCGCCGAAATTCCATATACCATCCTCAACGGGGGAGAGCGCCAAGCTGAAGAAGTTTTTAAATGGTGGCATAAACTTTTTAAAGAGGATTTTTATGTAGAACTCCTTCGCCATGGCCTAGAAGAAGAGGATCATGTAAATGAAGTCTTGCTTAGATTCGCTCGAAAATATGGCGTAAAGTACATTCCGCAGAACAATAGTTTCTATTTAGAGAAAAAAGATGCCAATGCCCATGATATATTACTCTGTGTACGCGATGGTGAAAAACAATCCACTCCTATAGGACTAGAACGTGGAAGGGGATATCGTTTTGGATTTAGTAATCAGGAATTCTATTTCAAAAGTACCGATGAGATGCTCGCGCGTTTTTCCGATGTTCCGAAGGCTTTTGATTACCTGGAAGAGTTGATTGGAAAAATCAATACTTACTCGCTCAATCGAGAAGTTCTTTTGCCAGAATTTAAAATTCCCGAGAATTTCATAAATCCTTTGGAGGCTAAGGGTGGTAAAAAACGTGGGGAAAATGCTTATTTACGCCATCTGGCCTGTGAAGGTGCTAAAAAGCGTTACGGAGCGATCGATGAGACTTTGAAAGAACGTCTGGATTTCGAGCTAAAAACTATAGAAAAAACAGGTTATCCGGGCTATTTTCTTATCGTTCAGGACTTCGTGGCACAGGCTGAAAAAATGGGCGTATCTGCAGGGCCAGGCCGCGGATCGGTAGCAGGTTCTCTTGTGGCTTATTGTACGGGTATTACGCATATTGATCCCATTAAATACGATCTTCTTTTTGAGCGCTTCTTAAACCCAGATCGCATCTCCTTGCCCGATATCGATATGGATTTTGACGACCGTGGCCGTGATCGCATCATAGAATGGGTAGTAGATAAATATGGGAGTAATCAGGTAGCACAGATCATCACCTATGGTAGTATGGCCGCTAAGTCAGCTATACGTGATACCGCTCGGGCGCTTGACCTTCCGTTGGCTGAGGCTGATCGGCTGGCTAAAATGATGCCCAATCTATCATTAAAAAAGCTCTTATCGGCTAGTCACGCTCAACTTTATGAAAATCTTAGCGGGGAGGATCTTGAGAATGCTTTAAAACTTCAGGAACTCTCCAAAAAGGAAAGTCCTGAAGGAGTGGTTTTGCAACAGGCAAGCATACTTGAAGGATCAGTGCGCAACACCGGAGTACATGCCTGTGGGGTGATTATCACACCTTATGATATCACCGAGCATATTCCTATGGCTATTTCGAAAGATTCAGATTTGTTACTTACGCAATTTGATAACAACGTGGTCGAGAGCGCCGGTTTGCTTAAGATGGACTTTTTGGGACTCAAAACCCTTACCATTATTAAAGATGCCATAGAACTTATTGAGAAACAGCATAGAATAAAACTTCTGGCGGATCAAATTCCTTTAGATGATGAAAAAACCTATGCTCTTTTTCAGAGAGGGGATACCATAGCGGTTTTTCAGTACGAATCACCAGGTATGCAACGCTATATGCGTCAGCTCAAACCCGATACCTTTGATGATCTTATCGCAATGAACGCTCTTTACCGTCCGGGTCCTTTGCAATATATTCCCAATTTTATTGCACGTAAGCATGGAGAGGAGCCCATTGTCTATGATCTGCCTGAGATGGAGGAATTTCTAAGCAATACCTACGGCATTACAGTTTATCAAGAGCAGGTTATGTTGCTGGCGCAAAAACTCGCTGGCTTTGGAAAAGGTGAGGCCGACATACTTCGAAAAGCCATGGGTAAAAAGCAGAAGCATGTGCTCGATAAGATGAAGAATCAATTCATCGAAGGTGCCACTGAACGTGGATATCCTCAAAAAGTTCTTGAGAAAATCTGGCATGACTGGGAAGCTTTCGCTTCGTACGCTTTTAATAAATCTCACTCCACCTGTTATGCTTACCTGGCTTTTCAGACGGCTTATCTCAAAGCTCATTACCCCGCGGAGTACATGGCAGCTGTATTGAGCAATAATATGAACAATATTAAAGAGGTTACTTTCTTTATGGAAGAGTGTAGGCGTATGAACGTTTCGGTGCTAGGTCCAGATATTAATGAAAGTCAGTCTACTTTTTCAGTGAATGAACAAGGCGCTATTCGTTTTGGTATGGAAGCTGTCAAAGGCGTTGGAGAGGCAGCTGTGGAGACCATTTTAAGTGAACGCACAAAAAATGGTCCTTATCTTTCGATTTTTGATTTGGTTAAACGTGTGGATTTGCGTACGGCTAATAAAAAAGCGATGGAATCCCTTGCGCTCTCAGGTGCTTTTGACGAGTTTAAAAACATTCATCGTGCGCAGTATTTCCATGAGGAAAACAGCTTAACCACTCTTGAAAAAATTCTTCGCTTTGGGGCAAGATATCAAGAAAATAAGAAGTGCCCTCAGGCTTCACTTTTCGGGGAAACCATTGAAACGGCTCTTATGAAGCCTTCGCTTTCTGATTGTGCGCCCTGGCCGAGTATTGTAAAGCTCTCTAAAGAGAAGGAGGTTGTGGGCGTTTATATCAGCGCACATCCTTTGGATGATTATCGCCATGAAGTGCTCGCTATAAAAGGGGTTTCTTTAGAAGAGTTTAGTCGTAATGAAGCACAATGGATAGGCAAAGAACTTCATCTTTACGGTATCATCACGCGCGCCGAAAATAAAACGGCCTTAAAAAGCGGAAACCGCTATGGGGTATTCACTTTAGAAGATTATCAGGGAATGCGTGAATTTCGAATCTTCGGGGAGTCTTATATGAAATTTTCTCACTTATTAGTGCCTAATACCTTTGTGGATTTAAAAATTTCGCTCGATCGTTGGAAAGGTGGAGAAGTTCGTATAAATTTTCTGCAGATCCAATTGCTTTGCGAGGTACTTGAACATCTTAATAAAGGTCTTCATCTAGAAATCAACCTTCAGGAGTTAAGCAGTGAAATGATTACTCATATCGAGTATACGATTTCAAAATATAAAGGCCCTGGAAAGCTTAAGGTAATGGTATTGGATCATATAGAAAAGCTTTGTTTGGGGATGCACTCGCGGGGATATGGCGTTCGCCTTGAAAGAAATTTACTTTTGGATCTGGAAAAAATTCCCGGTCTTGACTTTCATCTTAAATAGGCTTTTCCTTTAAATATTTCTTAAATTTGCACGCGGTAATAAAAGAAAGTGTGCTTATGAACTCTTTAACGTATAAAAACACAGACACATACTCAAGTGTCAAATTAGCAAGCGCTTTTTTTTGAAGATGAAAATAGAAATCAGGATTGCTCATGCCGACGATGTAGGCCAAGCTTTATCTATTTGTCGGCAAATCGAGGAGTCTGCCAGGATTCGAAAAACAGGCATTGCCAAAAGAGATCCTGAATATATCAAGAAAAAAATGGTCGACGGCAATGCCGTCATTGCTCTTTGTAATGGCCAAATCGCCGGATTTAGCTATATAGAGACCTTTCAAGGACAAGAGTTTGTTGCCAATTCAGGAATGATTGTATTTCCTGAATTTCGTCAGCATGGCATAGCTAAATTGATTAAATCTGAAATTTTCAGGCTCTCGCGTGAAAAATTTCCAAAAGCTAAAATATTTAGCATTACCACCAGCGCTCCGGTATTAAATATGAATATGGCGCTGGGTTTTAAGACCGTAAATTTTAAGCATCTTACCCAATCTGAAGATTTTTGGAAAGGCTGTAAAAGTTGCTCTAATTATGATATACTTACCCGAAATCAAAGAAAGATGTGTTTATGTAGTGGGTTATTATATGACCCTAACGAAAAAAAGCCTAAGAATAAGCTGCTTTTCGGAGACAAGATTTTACTCGCTTACAGCGGCGGCCTAGATACTTCTTATTGTTTAAAATACCTTATAAATCAAGGCTATGAAGTCCATACCGCTATTGTCAATACAGGTGGTTTTAATCAGCAAGAGCTGCGCGATATTGAGCAAAAAGCCTATGCCGTAGGGGCAAAATCTCATCGCAGTATAGAGGCAAAAAAAGATTATTACAAGCGTTGTATTAAGTACCTTATCTTTGGTAATGTACTGCGAAACAATACTTATCCTTTATCAGTGAGTGCCGAGCGAATTTTTCAGGCAATTAAAATTGCTGAGCATGCTAATGATATCGATGCCCGAGCCATAGGACATGGAAGTACAGGAGCAGGAAACGATCAGGTACGTTTTGATCTGGCCTTTCAGATAGTATGTCCCGATAAGCTTATTATTAGTCCCATAAGGGATATGAAGCTCTCGCGAAAAGAAGAGATGGATTATCTTAAAGATCAGGGAGTCGATATCTCTTGGGAAAGAGCGCGATATTCCATTAACAAAGGGCTATGGGGTACCAGTGTCGGAGGAGCCGAAACCCTTAGCTCCGATAGGGCTTTGCCCGAGGCTTCCTATCCAAGGGTCTTGATGGAAAAAGAGCCCAGGAAAATTCAGCTTGAATTTAATAAAGGAGAATTCGTTGCTCTTGACGGAAAAAGAGCCGATCCGGTGGAGAATATCGTCGCGCTTGAGGAAATCGCTTCGCGATTCGCTATAGGGCGTGATATTCATGTGGGCGATACCTTAATCGGCATCAAAGGACGTGTTGGTTTTGAGGCAGCCTCGGCTATGATCATCCTCAAAGCGCATCATCTTTTGGAAAAACATGTACTCAGCAAATGGCAGCTTTACTGGAAGGAACAACTAGGCAATTGGTACGGAATGCTTTTGCACGAGGCGCAATATTTAGATCCGGTAATGCGCGATATCGAAGCTTTTTTAACAAAATCCCAAGAACGTGTCAGCGGGCAGGTAGGCGTGCATTTGCATCCTTTTCGTTTTGAACTCACAGGTATTGAATCCGCTTTTGATATGATGTGCTCGCAAGCTGCCCAATATGGTGAAACCAATCGGGCTTGGAGTGCCGAAGAGGCTAAAGGATTTATAAAAATATTTGGCAATCAAATGAAGATTTATCACTCACTTACTCCACCTAATAGTGATTAAAGTAGGGATACTCGGAGGCGCCGGCTATACCGGGGGAGAGCTCCTGCGTCTTTTATTGCAACATCCCCATGTACAGATTCAAAGCTTGGTGAGCAGTACGCAGGCTGGAAGAGCTGCCTCTTTCATTCACAGAGATCTCATCGGTGATATCGAGTTGCGATTTACAGAGCAGTTGGATCCAACCGTAGAATTGGTTTTTCTCTGTTTAGGACATGGGAATTCTAAAAAAGCGCTGGATAAGATTCCCAAAACAGCTTACATCATTGACCTGAGCAATGATTTCAGGCTTTGTAAAAACGCTCGTAGTGCAGAGAGGAATTTCGTTTATGGCCTGCCGGAGTTACAGATTGATGTCATTAAAAAGGCAAAAAATATAGCGAATCCAGGCTGTTTTGCCACAGCCATAGAGCTAGCCTTATTGCCGCTGGCCAGAGCAGGATGTCTTAAAGAGGACATTCACATCAGCGCGCTTACAGGCTCGACCGGCGCCGGTCGAGATTTAAGTGAGACCGGGCACTTCAGCCGGCGTGCTCATAACGCTTCTACCTATAAGCTTTTTACCCATCAGCATTTGGATGAAATCCGAGAGAGCTTACTTAGTTTACAAGAAGGCTTTTCGAGTGAACTCTTTTTTGTTCCTTACCGGGGTAATTTTACTCGTGGCATTCTAGCTACGATCTATACGCGCTGTGAGCTTTCTCTTAAGGAAGCTAGATTACTTTATGAAGATTTTTATAAAACCCATCCTTTTACACATCTTTCTGAAGATCCTTTAGAGCTTAAGCAAGTGGTAAACACTAATAAATGTTTGCTGCATTTAACTAAAGAAAAAGGGTGTTTGATTGTAAGCAGTGTCTTGGATAATCTCTTAAAAGGTGCCTCAGGACAAGCGGTTCAGAATTTCAATCTTATGTACTGCTACGATGAGATGACTGCCTTATATCTCAAGCCCCTTGCGTTTTAAAGTTAACAAAATGAATTTATTAGACGTTTACCCCACTTTGCCCATAGAACTTATTAGAGGACGGGGTGCACTGATTTTTGACAAAGATGAAAAGGAGTATCTTGATTTTTACGGCGGACATGCCGTAATTTCTATAGGACACAGTCATCCACACTATGTTAAAGCTTTAAATGAGCAAATAGAGCATATCGGATTTTATTCCAACGCTATTAAAATTCCTAAACAGCAGGAGCTTGCTGAAGAATTGGGCAAGATTTCCGGCTACGAAGCCTACAACTTGTTTTTGTGCAACTCAGGAGCTGAAGCAGTAGAAAATGCGTTAAAGATCGCATCTTTTCATAATAAAAAAAAGAAAGTCATCGCTTTTAAAGGAGCTTTTCACGGACGTACCAGCGGAGCGGTGGCTATTACGGATAGCCCCAGGATCATCACCCCTTTTAACGATGCGCATGAGCGGGTTCTTTTAGAACATCATGACTTTGATAAAATTGAAAAGGAGTTAAAAAAAGGCGATGTATGTGCAGTTATTGTAGAGGGAATTCAAGGAGTGGCCGGCATCGTTGATCCAGGTATCGAGTTCTTTCGTTTTCTTAAAGAGTGCTGCCGTAAATACGATACGATCCTCATTCTGGACGAGATTCAAAGCGGTTATGGACGTAGTGGAGACTTTTTCGCTCATCAGCTAGCTGGCATCCGCCCGGATCTGATCACCGTAGCCAAGGGCATGGGCAATGGATTTCCTATGGGAGGTGTCTTGATTACTCCTGATCTTAAGGCTTTTCATGGCATGTTGGGCACAACTTTTGGCGGAAATTACTTAGCTTGCGTAGCCGGATTAGCCGTTTTGCAGGTCATAAAAAAAGAGCATCTTATAGAGAATTCCAAAAAAATTGGTCAGATACTTATAAAAGGCTTGCGAGAGATACCCCAGATCAAAGCCATAAGCGGCCGCGGTTTGATGTTAGGCTTGCGCTTTGAGTTTGCCATAAGCTCACTAAAAAATATTCTGTTAAGCAGAGAAAGAATTTTTGTCGGTACCGCAACGGATCCTCATATTTTACGTCTTTTACCTCCCCTTAACCTCTCGAGAGTTCAGGCAGAAGATTTTATTAAAAAATTGAAAAAAGCTTTAGTTTATTTTGAACATGAATAATCCCCTAGCGCGTTTTCTTCTTCAGGATGGGACCGAGTATAACGGTTATCATTTTGGAGCACCCTTATCAGCCGCCGGGGAGGCGGTTTTCAGTACGGCGATGACAGGTTATACTGAAAGTCTTACCGATCCTTCTTACAAAGGGCAGCTTTTGGTATACACTTATCCCCTTATCGGCAATTACGGAATACCCTCAGAGCGAAAACTTGAGAATATCGATGAATTTTATGAATCAAATAAAATTCATATCAACGCTTTAATCATTTCGGATTATTCACATGATCCTTACCACTGGAATATGGCTTATAAGCTTTCTCATTGGCTTAAAAAAAACAATGTCCCAGGAATCTATGGAATAGACACTCGCACGCTCACTCAAAAGCTTCGTGAGCAAGGCACGATGCTCGGAAAGATCATCGTTAATAACGATATCCCTTTTTATGATCCCAATATAGAGAATTTGGCAGCTCAAGTGTGTATAGTCGATAAAACCGTTTATGGAAATGGAAAGTATAAAGTGCTTCTTGTGGATTGCGGGGTGAAAAACAATATTTTACGCTGTTTGCTTAGAAGAAATTGCACGATAACACGTGTTCCCTGGGATTACGATTTTACTTGTGAAATCTACGATGGTCTTTTTCTTTCTAATGGACCTGGTAATCCAAAGACCTATCAAAAAACTATTAAGCATGTGCAGTACGCCCTTACAGAGGATCGCCCCATTTTTGGTATTTGCTTAGGCAATCAGTTGCTGGGATTAGCCGCAGGGGGCGATACGTATAAGTTAAAATATGGCCACCGCAGCCATAACCAACCTGTTTTACTTAAAGGAAGCGAACGGGCTTATATCACTTCCCAAAATCACAGCTATGTCTTGAATGAAAAAAGTCTGCCCCCGGTCTGGAATGTACTCTTTAAGAATCTAAACGATGGTTCTTGCGAGGGCTTGTTACATGAGTCTAAACCTTTTTTCTCCGCTCAATTTCATCCCGAAGCTTCAGGAGGTCCCGCGGATACGGAATTTTTGTTCGATTGGTTTATAGAACGTATGGAAAAATATAAAGCTAAGACTCCGCATTAATGAAAAAAGTTATTATCATAGGCTCCGGCGCTCTGAAAATCGGCGAAGCCGGAGAATTCGATTACTCGGGAACCCAAGCCCTTAAAGCTCTCAAAGAGGAGGGTATAGAAACTGTTTTAGTGAACCCCAATATCGCAACGGTGCAAACCTCTGAGGGAGTAGCTGATAAAATCTATTTTTTGCCTATTCTCCCTGAATTTATAGAGAAAGTCATCCAAAAAGAAAAACCTCAAGGCATACTACTTGCCTTTGGTGGCCAGAGCGCGCTCAACTGCGGTGTGGCACTCTTTAAAAGTGGCGTTTTTAAAAAGTATGGCCTTAAGGTATTAGGCACCTCTGTAGAGTCGATTATTGCTAGTGAAGACCGTGATATTTTTCGTGCCAGACTCGATAGTTTACAGATAAAAACCGCGCGTAGCAGAGCGGTAAGATCAATTCAAGACGCTTTTGTCGCAGCTCAAGAAATCGGATTTCCCTTAATTATCCGCGCCGCTTATGCCCTGGGGGGACTCGGAAGTGGATTTGCTGGTAATCAAAAGGAACTCAAAGAACTGGCGGAAAAAGCCCTGGTACATTCTTCTCAAATTCTTATCGAAGAATCCTTAAAAGGCTGGAAAGAGATCGAATATGAGGTAGTGCGCGATTGTTATGATAACTGTATTACGGTTTGCAATATGGAAAATTTCGATCCCATAGGCATACACACCGGAGAGAGTATAGTAGTAGCTCCCTCGCAAACCCTTACCAATAGCGAATATCAGAAGCTTCGCGGGCTTTCTATGGCCATTGCGAGAAGCTTCAGCATCACGGGAGAGTGCAATGTGCAGTTTGCCTTATCTACAGATTCAGAAGATTACCGGGTGATTGAAATCAATGCGAGGCTTTCGCGCTCTAGCGCCCTGGCCTCGAAAGCCACAGGTTATCCTTTAGCCTTCATAGCGGCGAAGTTGGCCCTTGGCTATGGCTTGCATGAGTTGAAAAATACTGTTAATCAAACTACTTCGGCTTTTTTTGAACCCGCACTCGATTATGTTGTTTGCAAATTACCGCGTTGGGATCTGAAGAAATTCTACGGAGTATCGAATAAGATCGGCAGCAGCATGAAAAGCGTAGGAGAGGTCATGGCCATCGGAGGATCTTTTGAAGAAGCTCTTCAGAAAGGTCTGCGTATGCTCGATATCGGCCTGGAAGGCTTTACGCATCTCAAAGGAAGGAAATCTTTAGAGAAAGAAATGCTAGAAGAGAGGTTGCAAAAACCTACCGATCGGCGAATAGAAGCCTTAGAGGAAGCTTTTGATGAGCATTATACGGTAGAAAAGCTCTATGAATTAACCCGAATCGATCCCTGGTTTCTTTGCAAATTGCGCAATATTCATCAAACCAAAGAGCTTTTAAGTCAATACACAACTTCCGCTCAAATACCCAGAGAACTATTGTATCTGGCCAAAAAGCAAGGTTTCTCAGATCTGCAGATCGCCCAAATCCTTAATTCCCAAGATAATTCAAAATCCATGGCCCATCTTCTTCGTCTACAAAGAAAGGCCCTGGGTATACTCCCGTACGTTCGTCAGATCGATACTCTGGCTGCTGAATATCCAGCGAAAACCAATTATTTATATATGACTTATCACGCCTCACGTCATGATATTAACTATGAGAAGGATGGTCAGTCAGTAGTGGTTTTAGGGTCAGGGGTATACCGGATAGGAAGCAGCGTAGAGTTTGACTGGTGTTGCGTAAATGCTTTAAAAACGCTACGCAAAGAAGATTATCGATCGGTAATGATCAATTGCAATCCTGAAACCGTCAGTACGGACTTTGATGAATGCGATCGCCTGTATTTTGAGGAAATCAGCTTGGAGCGCGTTTTGGATATTCTCGAGCTCGAAGATCCCAAGGGAACCATTGTGTCTATGGGAGGGCAGATTCCTAATAGTTTAGCGCTGAAATTGCATAAAAATGACCAAAGGCTCCTGGGAAGCTCAGCGCTTTCCATAGATGGCGTGGAGGATCGTTATAAGTTTTCTAAAGTATTAGATGAGCTTAGAATACGACAGCCGCGCTGGAGAGAGCTCTCAACAATAGATGCCATCTGTGATTTTATAGATCAAGTAGGTTATCCTGTATTGATTCGACCCTCTTATGTCTTATCAGGCGCAGCTATGAATGTAGTGTCTCATTCGGAAGAGCTGGCGCACTATCTGAAAGAAGCAGTGGCGCTTTCTCTAGAGCATCCGGTAGTGGTGAGTGAATTTATTGAAAATGCCAAGGAAATCGAACTCGATGCTGTAGCTTATCAGGGAGAGATTCTCTATCACGCGATCTCGGAACATGTGGAGTTTGCTGGTGTGCATTCAGGGGATGCCACTTTAGTATATCCTCCCCAAAATATTTATCTCTCTACTTTAAAGCAAGTAGAGCGCACCGCGCGTAAGATCGCCAAACATTTTGAAATCTCAGGTCCTTTTAACATTCAATTTCTTTCAAAAAACAACCGCCTTCAGGTAATTGAATGCAATCTTCGAGCCTCAAGAAGTTTTCCTTTTGTTTCTAAGGTATCGGGATTTAATATGATTCAACTCGCCACTGAGGTAATGTTAGGAAAAATACCCTATGAACAACGTGAATCGGATTTTTTTACCTTAAATCATATAGGTATTAAAGCCTCACAATTTTCTTTTTCAAGACTTCAAGGCGCCGATCCGGTTCTTGGTGTGGATATGGCCTCTACCGGTGAGGTAGGTACCATGGGAAAAAACTTCGACGAAGCCCTTATCAAATCCATGTTAGCAGTGGGTTATGTCCTACCTGAGAAAAATATATTAATCTCAGGCGGACCTTTATCTTCGAAACTCGATCTTTTAGAAGCAGTTAAACTTTTATCTGCTAAAGATTATTGTCTCTTTGCTACAGAAGGCACTCATGAGTTTCTTAAGAAGCATAATGTGCCTTCTGTTTATTTAAATTGGCCCGATAGAGAATGTTCTCCGAATGTGTTGGATTATATCCGTCAGAGGAAATTAGATTTGATCATCAATATTCCGAAAAATCTGAGCAAGTCTGAACTGGATAACGATTACACCATTCGGCGAGCGGCGGTGGATTTTAATATACCGCTTTTAACCAATGCGCGTTTGGCTCGCGCTTTTGTACGCGCTTTTTGCGAGGGGGCTTCTGAGAATTTGGCCATAACGGAGTGGAAAGATTATTTTTTAGAAAATTTAAACGAATGAAACGATTCTTTAGCGTAGCGGATGTACCCGATGTGCCTGATTTGGTAAAAGAAGCCCTTTTGCTTAAAAAAGATCCCTATGGTCAGTTTATTGGAAATAATAAAACGATCGGTCTGGTATTTTTTAATCCGAGCTTGCGCACGCGCCTGAGCAGTCAGAAAGCTGCTTTTCATTTAGGCTGTGATCTTTGGGTTTTAAATATCGATCATGATTCCTGGAAAATTGAGATGAGCGACGGTACGATGATGGAAAATACCCAGGAGCATATCAAAGAAGCTATCGAAGTGATAGGTCTTTATTGCGATATTTTGGGCGTGCGCACCTTTCCCGGACTTAAAAACAAGCAGAACGATTACCAGGAGGTCTTGTTTAAAAAAATAGAGCGTTACTCTCGCGTGCCCGTGGTAAGTTTAGAGAGCGCTACTCGCCATCCTTTGCAATCTTTGGCCGATGCCATGACTATTGAAGAGTTGCGTCCTTCTCAAAAGCCAATCAAAGTAGTATTGAGTTGGGCGCCTCATCCAAAGGCTTTGCCGCATTCGGTTCCCAATTCTTTTTTGGAATGGATTTCTAAGCTCAGAAATACGGATCTTATCATAACTCATCCCAAGGGTTATGAACTGGATAAAGAATTCGCTAAAGATCTTCACATTACTTATGATCAAGAGGAAGCTTTCAGAGAGGCGGATTTTATTTACGCGAAAAACTGGAGCGCTTATAACGATTATGGGCAAATCCTCTGCAAAGATAGTCGCTGGATGATCACCTCTAAAAAAATGGCGCTTACAAATCATGCCAAATTTATGCATTGCCTTCCTGTAAGGAGAAATATAGTGGTGGAAGATGCAGTTTTGGATGCTGACACTTCTGTAGTTTTGCAACAGGCTCAGAATCGTATATTCGCCGCTCAGGCAGTTTTTAAAAGGATGCTAATTAATAAATGCCATGCTGCATATCGTTAAGATAGGTGGTCAAATTATCGATGATAGTCATCTATTGAGCGTAGCCCTTGAGAGTTTTTACGCTTTAAAGGGTAATAAAATTCTCATACACGGTGGAGGGAGCGCTGCGAGCAGACTCTCGGAAAAGATAGGAATACAGCCGAAAATAATAGAAGGGCGTCGTATTACCGATGCCCAGACCCTTGATATTGTAGTGATGACCTACGCAGGTCTTATCAATAAGACCCTAGTGGCAAAGCTACAAGCGATGGGCTGTAATGCCCTGGGTCTTTCCGGAGCTGATGCTAATTTGATATGCGCTACCCAAAGAGTATCGAAAGTTATAAATTACGGATGCGTAGGTGATCTTAATGAGAACAGCGTTAACAAAGCGGCTCTTAAAGAGCTCACAAACTCAGACTTCATACCGGTGTTTTGCGCTATCACTCATGATGGAAAGGGCACTTTGTTAAATACCAACGCCGATACTGTCGCTTGCACTCTGGCAATTGCCTTAGCTGAAAAAGAGAAAGTGTGTCTGCATTATTGTTTTGAGAAAAAAGGAGTATTAAAAAATCCTAAGGAGGAAAATTCTTATTTTAAAAAAATAGTTTTTTCAGAATTTCAAAGACTCAAGCAAGGGAAAGTTATCAGCCAGGGGATGATTCCAAAATTGCAAAACGCTTTTGAGGCCTTAAATAAAGGAGTTTATCAAGTAAGTATAGGTCATCCGACTTTTCTAAATCACCCGAAAGAGAAAACTATCTTATGCCTGTAGATCTATCGCAACTCAAAACTCGCTCGATAGAGTGGCTGAAACAACTCATTCAAACACCTTCCTTATCCAGAGAAGAGCACAAAACCGCCGAGCTTTTAATGAGCTTTTTATCTGAATACAATATTCAGGTTAAGCGCAAATACAATAACATATGGACCGAGAGCTATAATCATCCCAAAGGAGCTCGAAAGATTCTGCTGAACTCCCATCATGATACGGTTAAGCCGGGTGAGAATTGGCTAAATGATCCTTTTAAAGCTTTGATTGAAGAAGATCGTATTACAGGACTGGGATCTAACGATGCAGGTGCTTCTGTTGTAGCCCTTATGGTCGCTTTTATTTACCTGCAGCAATTGCCTGAATTGTCTTATAAGTTGATTCTTTCCCTCACGGCTGAAGAAGAAATATCAGGGGAAAGGGGAATCAAATCCCTGTTTTCTGAACTTGGAAAAATTGATTTAGGTATCGTAGGGGAACCTACGGGCATGCATGTGGCCATAGCTGAAAAAGGCGTTATCGTATTGGATTGTTACGCTTATGGAAAAACAGGTCATGCCGCCAGAGAAGAGGGTCTGAATGCGCTCTATATCGCCTTGGAAGATATCGCCTGGATACGGAACTCTCGCTTTGAGAAGATATCTGAACTATTGGGTCCCATGAAACTCACCGTCACTCAAATACAGGCAGGCATTCAGCACAATGTAGTGCCTGATACGTGTAGGTATGTAGTGGACATTCGAACTAATGAGTTATATCGC
The DNA here is from genome assembly GCF_002904345.1 of Bacteroidetes bacterium endosymbiont of Geopemphigus sp. GTDB lineage: Bacteria > Bacteroidota > Bacteroidia > Flavobacteriales > Blattabacteriaceae > GSPS2-BC2016. The sequence goes on along the minus strand of NZ_PEIH01000005.1, from coordinate 84,486 downwards.
AATGAAGAAGTAGTGGATTATATTCGAAAGAATATACAATCTGAAATTATGCCGCGCTCTTATCACTTAAATTCCTCGAGAATTTCTAAAGCGCATCCTATTGTGCAAAAAGCCCTGTCGATAGGAAGAAAAACTTATGGCTCTCCGACGCTCTCTGATCAAAGTCTCATGAGCTTTGACACCATTAAAATGGGAGTGGGGGAGAGTTCGCGCTCTCATACCCCTAATGAATTTGTATTATACTCGGAAATCATGAGCGGTATAGATATTTACATAAACTTATTGAAATATTTTTCCTTTTAAAGATTTCATCTTCTTTTTAATGGCACGTGTTTTGTCTTAAATCTGAACGGCAAAGAATTAAATCAATAATTATGGCAAAAGAAGTAACAGATAAAGACTTTGAATCACTTGTTCTTAAATCAGATAAACCCGTTTTGGTTGATTTTTGGGCGCCTTGGTGTGGTCCATGCAGAGCTTTGTCGCCTGTTATAGACGAAATTTCAAAAGAATATGATGGAAAAGCTTTGATAGTTAAGGTAAATGTAGATGACAATCCCGAAACATCTTCCACCTATGGCATCCGAAGCATTCCTACTTTGATTTTTTTCAAAGGCGGAGAAGAAAAAGATCGAAAGGTGGGCGCGGCTTCAAAAAAGGATCTAAAAAAGCAGCTTGATAAGCTGATGGTCTAGATATTTTCAAAAAACTTTTATTTTCTCTTGAAAATTTAGCGAAACATTGTATATTCGCACCCTCAAAAAGGTCCGGTAGTTCAGCTGGTTAGAATACGTGCCTGTCACGCACGGGGTCGCGGGTTCGAGTCCCGTCCGGACCGCTATAGATAGTATCCTTTTATTGTTTAGACAGATGTAAAACTCTTTTATTCAAATCAAGTGATTTTCACAAGAATGGCTATTATCAACGCACTGCTGCTTTGCCGTTTGCATATACTAAAGAAAATTTAAAATGGAAGGAAAAGCACAGTACTTTCGATCAAATCAATGATATAGATTTTACAGACATACTTTTGTTATCCTTACCGGATCGAATATTGTCAGGGACAAGTACTTTTCTCAAAACCTTAGAAATATAATTAGAAGACAAGCGTTTAGGAATTGTTGGAATTATTAAAAGAATGCTTCAAATCACGATATAGAGATTTGTAGTCTTGCCGAGGAATAGAGAAGAAATAGGTAAAAATAAGAGCGCTACTTTTTTAATGAAAAAATTAAATTTTATATAAATTCGATAGAAAATAATAATCTTTATGATTATTATAAAATATATTTTATAATTTTTTTAAAATGTTTATGTAATCCTAAAACGATGAGTTTTAATCCTTACGAACCTCTGTTATTTCAGTTTTCGGACTTCTTTATTTATTTAATCTTTGACGATTATATACCCGTATCTATCCTACGGGATAGGTGGTAACAAATCTATATTTGGGATCTCTTCTTACGAAAATCCCGTCGTTAAGTAATTTAACACTTTTTAAAAACCTTTTCATCATATTCGTCATAATGTTTATAAATAGAATCATATTAAAAATACAATTATAATTAACGAAAGTATAATATTTCACAAAATATCCTTTCTTTTAAGTGAAATTACTTAATCGGATAGTTTTTAGTAAAAATCCCATATCAGGGATTTTTACTTCGCTTTAAATATCAGGAAGGCTTTCGAAAGACAATTCCTTTTTCTTTAAAATAATCGGTTAATAAAACGCTTCCGTCGGAAATCTTCCCGGCCAGCATTTCTTTAGAGAGTTCATTAAGTACCTTATGTTGAATAACACGCTTAAGAGGACGTGCGCCAAAATAAGGATCGTAACCTTTTTCACTCAGATATTTTATAGCTTCTACACTCGTTTCCATTGTGATGTCTTTTTGCGCTAGAAGTTTCGTAAGTGATTTGAGTTGCAAGCGCACGATATCAGAAATTTCTTCTTTAGTGAGCGGACTGAAAAGAATGATTTCATCTATACGGTTAATAAATTCCGGACGTATGGTTTTCTTAAGCAGTGCTAAAAGATCTTTCTTTATTACTTCTAATTTTTTATCATCCTTTTGATAATCTATACTCTCAAAGTGCTCATGGATCATTTCAGACCCTATATTAGAGGTCATAATAATGATAGAATTCTTAAAATTTACTCTTCTTCCTTTGTTATCTGTGAGCCGTCCATCATCGAGCACTTGTAAAAGTATATTGAAAGCATCGCCATGCGCTTTTTCAATTTCATCGAGCAAAATTACGCAATAGGGTCGACGTCGCACGGCCTCGGTAAGTTGCCCACCCTCCTCGTAACCTACATAACCTGGAGGTGCGCCGATGAGACGACTCACCGTGTGACGCTCTTGATACTCACTCATATCGATGCGTATCATATTATTTTCATCATCAAAAAGATATTCCGCCAGAGCTTTGGCAAGCTCTGTTTTTCCCACACCGGTGGTGCCCAAAAAAAGAAAAGAACCTATAGGGCGTTTTTTATCCTGAAGTCCTGCGCGTGCGCGTCGAATAGCATCGCAAACGGCTTCTATAGCCGTTTGCTGACCTATTACTCTTTTATGCAATTCGTCCTCTAAATTCAGGAGCTTTTCTCGCTCGCTCTGCAGCATACTGCTTACAGGGATACCAGTCCAATGAGAGACGACTTCAGCGATTTCTTCACGTGTAACTTCTTCTTGAATCATCTTTTTCCCCTGATTTTTTTGACGCAACTGCTCTTCAAGGTTATTTACTCTTTTTTCTTCTTCTTTTATTCTACCATACCTTAGCTCAGCCACTTTTCCATAATCTCCGGAGCGTTCGGCTTGCTCGGCCTCTATTTTAAAACCTTCGATTGTTTCTTTGGTCTTCTGAATACCCTCTACAAGCTCTTTTTCATGTTGCCATTGCGCATTGAGCTCTTTGCGTTCTTCATTGAGTTGCGCTAAGTCTTCCTTAAGAAAAACCATCTGCTTTTCGTCATTTTCACGTTTAATCGCCTCTATTTGAATCTCGAGTTGCATGATTTTACGATCCAGGATATCAAGGATTTCAGGTTTAGAGTTGATTTCCATACGAAGTTTAGAAGCAGCCTCATCCATAAGATCTATAGCTTTATCAGGAAGAAAACGATCGCTGATATAACGTTGCGAGAGCTCCACGGCAGCAATGATCGCCTCGTCTTTAATACGTACTTTATGATGTGTTTCATATCTTTCCCGAATCCCTCTGAGAATAGAAATGGCTGATTCGGCGTCCGGCTCATCTACATATACTTGCTGGAATCTACGTTCTAAAGCTTTATCTTTTTCAAAATATTTCTGATATTCACTCAAAGTAGTGGCTCCTATAGCACGCAATTCTCCACGAGCCAGAGCGGGCTTAAGAATATTAGCCGCGTCCATGGCGCCTTCCCCTGAGCCGGCGCCTACCAAAGTATGAATCTCATCAATGAAAAGTATGACATTACCTACAGACTGAGTAACTTCCTTGATTACAGATTTTAAACGTTCCTCAAATTCTCCTTTATATTTCGCGCCCGCGATCAAAGCCCCCATATCCAGGGAAAAAACCTGTTTGTCTTTCAGATTTTCAGGTATATCTCCATTGATAATGCGATGGGCTAAACCTTCAGCGATAGCAGTTTTTCCAACCCCGGGCTCTCCGATAAGAATGGGATTGTTTTTAGTGCGACGCGAGAGGATTTGTAACACACGACGAATCTCCTCATCGCGTCCGATCACTGGATCAAGTTTGCTTTCCCGAGCTGATTTGTTCAGATTTTTAGCATATTTTTCCAAGGCATTGTAAGTGAACTCTGAAGTTTGTGATTGAATTGGACCGTTTTTTTGACGGATCTCTTTTATAAGTTTTTCAAAATTTTTCTCGGTAACGCCTTGATCTTTCAAGAGCTGAGCTACGTTATCGCCGGCCTGAAAAATCGCACACAAAAGATGTTCCACAGAGATGAAATCGTCTTTGGTTTTTTCCGATAAGACCTGAGCCTGGTTCAGTGTCTGCAGGCTTTTTGAGCTTAAATGCTGACTGATATCTCCGCTTACACGGGGAAGACTATTTAGCAAGCGATCAAGCCCTTGCTCGATATTTTTAGGATTTACCTGAAGTTTTTTTAATAAAAAAGGAGTCAGATTATTATCTGTATCTAAAATGCCTTTAAAGAGATGCGCATTTTCAATCGTTTGATGACTTAGCCGCTGGGCAATGCTCTGAGCTCTTTGCAAGGCTTCTTGCGATTTTATCGTGAGTTTATTGAGATTCATAAGAATTATCTGTTTTTGTTAATCAACATATTGCGATAAAAAACAGTCAAAACCAATTCCAGAGGTGTATTTGAGAAAATAATATGACAAAATGTCATAATAGATCAAAAGTGCTTATAAAATATCTTATCACTAAGTTTGAACCACTCCCATAGTAAAGCGCTCTGTAATGGGTGAATGTTGAGCTGCTTCAATGCCTATGCTAATCCATAGGCGTGTTTGCAGAGGGTCAATGATGGCATCGCTCCACAATCGGGCAGCGGCGTAGTAAGGAGAAGTTTGCTTTTGATAAGCCTGTTGAATATCCTTCAATTGTTTTTCATCAGATATTTTGTTATTAAAAGACCTTGATTTTCCATGAGCGTTTTGCATTTGTAAAAGCACCTGAGTAGCTTGCGCTTCTCCCATAACAGCCAGTTTCGAAGAAGGCCATGAAAAGATCAAACGTGGATCATAGGCTTTTCCGCACATAGCGTAATTACCTGCTCCATAGGAATTTCCTATCATTATTGTAAACTTAGGAACTACCGAATTGGCTACAGCGTTGACCATTTTAGCGCCGTCTTTAATAATACCGCCTTGTTCAGCACGTGAACCTACCATAAAACCCGTAACATCTTGTAAAAAAACAAGGGGAATTTTTTTCTGATTGCAATTGGCAATAAAGCGTGCTGCTTTGTCAGCTGAATCGGAATAGATCACTCCGCCAAATTGTATTTCTCCTTTTTTATTTTTGACCAGTTTGCGCTGATTAGCTATAATACCTACAGCCCATCCCTCTATACGCGCATAAGAGCAGATGAGAGTTTTACCATACAAGGCCTTATATTCTTCATATGCGCTATTATCCACCAAACGTTCAATAATTTCACGCATATCATAAGGTTCTACACGACTTTCAGGCAAGATACCGTAGATCTCTTCTGCAGGTTTAAGCGGAGGCAAGGGAACTGCTCTGTCAAAGCCCGCTTTTTCTCGGGCTCCTGTTTTTTCCATAAGATTTCTAATCTTATCAAGAGCCTCTTTGTCATCTTTGGTCTTATAGTCGGCTACTCCCGATATTTCACAATGGGTAGTAGCGCCTCCAAGGCTTTCATTGTCTATGGTTTCCCCTATAGCGGCTTTAACCAGGTAAGAACCTGCCAGAAAGATATTAGCCGTCTTATCAACGATAATCAACTCATCGCTCATCACAGGCAGATAAGCGCCGCCGGCGACACAGCTTCCCATAACCGCTGCGATTTGCAAGATTCCAAGAGCGCTCATACGGGCGTTATTGCGAAAAATGCGTCCGAAATGTTCTTTATCGGCAAAGATATCTGCCTGTAAGGGCAGGTAAACTCCGGCGCTGTCCACCAGATAGATGATGGGTAATAGATTTTCCATAGCGATTTCCTGTGCGCGCAGATTTTTTTTTGCGGTCATAGGAAACCAAGCACCGGCTTTTACGGTAGCGTCATTAGCTACTACCAGACAAAGGCGCCCGCTTACATAGCCCATCTTTACAATAACGCCCCCTGAGGGGCAACCTCCTTGTTGAGCATACATTTCATAAGCGCACAGGGCTCCTATTTCTATAGAAGGTTTATTGTTATCGAGCAAATAATCAGTACGAGCTCGGGCGGACATCTTTCCTTTGGCTCGCTGCTTTTGAGCTTTCTCCTGCCCTCCGCCCTCATAAACCTTTTTAAGACGATTGTTAAGTTCTAAAATAAGGGATTTATAATTGGTTTTTCTTTCTCTAAATAATGAATTCATTAATAATCTTAAATATATGTTTTA
>NZ_PEIH01000005.1:0-78393 GCF_002904345.1 Bacteroidetes bacterium endosymbiont of Geopemphigus sp. | reverse complement strand
AATATATGTTTTATATTTCTTAATTTTATGCCAAAAAAATATTAAAAAATTCTATAGTAATAAAAACAAGACCTATTAAAAACATTACGTTCATACTGGTAAACCATAGATGACTCAATAAAAAACGCTAAAAAGTATGTAGATACCGACCTAAAAAGGGGTAAGGGCTCCAGTTGAAAGTTTCCGCGCGTCTTTGATCAAAAGAAGAAAAAAGCGTGAAAACCCCCATAGATTAAACCCAAAAGATCTATATAAAGTATAATTAAAGTGGTGGTAAGACCTGGGTATTCTCTTAAGGAATACCCAGGTAGATTCCTAAAGAAAGCAAGCCGCTTATAGAAAAGTTTATTGCCCATAGCACGATGAGCACAAATACAAATCCAAAGCAATCAGCCACCAGTTTTTTATTGCATGTGTTTTTTTATTAATATTTTTCATAAACTATTGATTTTTATAATAAAAGTAAAACATTTGAAATATACCTTTGCAAAGGATTGAACATATGATCACACAAGAACAAATCAGAAACTTAATTGAGCGTGTAAAAAATCTTTACCATTATCTGGATATTGATAATAAACAATTGGAGATCAGCAATGAAGAAGAAAAAACGGCCGCTCCCGGTTTTTGGAATGATACAAAACAAGCGCAGGGGATTATGAAAAGCCTGCGCTCAAAGAAAAAATGGGTGGAAAGCTATCAGCAGGCCAAAAGATCTTCAGAGGAACTCGAGGTGCTTTATGAGTTTTTCAAAGAAGGAGAGAGCAGTGTTGAAGATCTAAAATCACAAGCAGAAAAAACTGAAAAAATCCTCTCGGATATCGAATTTAAGAATATGCTCTCTGAAGAAGAAGATTTATTGGGTGCTGTACTTCAGATATCCTCTGGCGCGGGAGGCACTGAAAGCTGCGACTGGACCTCTATGCTTATGCGTATGTATTTGATGTGGGGAGAAAAGAATAATTATAAAATCACGGAAATCCATCATGTATCGGGTGATGTTGCCGGAATTAAATCGATAACTTTAGAATTTGAGGGCGACTACGCTTTTGGGTATCTTAAAGGAGAAAACGGCGTACACCGTTTAGTGCGCATATCTCCCTTTGACAGTAATGCCAAACGACACACTTCTTTCGCTTCGGTTTATGTCTATCCATTAGTGGATGATGCTATTGAAATTGATATAAAATCCTCTGATATTCTCTGGGAAACCTTCCGCTCAAGCGGGGCGGGAGGACAAAACGTTAATAAAGTGGAGACTGGCGTTCGTTTGCGGCACCAGCCTACGGATATTGTTATTGAAAATACCGAATCGCGCTCGCAACTTCAGAATAAGGAAAAAGCTCTGCAGCTTTTGAAATCCAGACTTTTTGAAATAGAAATGCAGGAACGTCATACCAAACGTGACGAGATCGAAGCGCAAAAGAAGAAAATCGAATGGGGCTCCCAAATTCGCAATTATGTAATGCATCCCTATAAACTGGTAAAGGACCTTCGCACAGGTCATGAAACTTCAGATGTAGATGCCGTGATGAACGGAGATCTTGAAGATTTTCTTAAGGAATTTCTTATGATTTTAAAGAAATAATGTTTGGTGTTGTAATTTAATCCAGTACCTGGTAGTATATAAATGAAAATCCGCTACTCAGAGCTTATCGATCAGACTTTTGATTTTCCCACTGAAGAATTCAAAATTGAAAAGAATCTACTCGAATTCCACGGCATACCGCTTATGCAATTGATAAAAAAAAATGGAACGCCACTGCAGTTCTGTTATCTTCCGAAGATTTCGCAAAATATTTGTCAAACACAAAAATGGTTTGAAAAAGCTATCGCTAAAAATCATTATAAAAATGGTTATACTTACTGTTATTGTACCAAAAGTTCTCATTTTTCTTTTGTACTGCAGGAAGCTCTTAAAAATGATATCAGTTTAGAAACCTCTTATACTTATGATATAGATATCATTCGTAACCTTTATAAAAAAGGGAAAATCAATCAAAACATCGAAGTAGTATGTAATGGTTTTAAGACCAATGATTATATAGAAAATATCGCCCAATTGATCAACCAAGGATTTAAGAATACGATTCCTGTTCTCGATAACGCTCTGGAAGTAGATCAACTTCAAGCTCAAATCAACGGACCTTTTAAGGTGGGGATACGCATCGCTTCAGAAGAGGAGCCTAAATTTGAATTCTACACCTCTCGTCTGGGCATCGGTTATAAAGATATTATTCCGATTTATAACGCAAAGATTAAAGACAATGATCAGGTAGAGCTCAAAATGTTACATTTTTTTATCAATACCGGAATCAAAGATACCGCTTACTATTGGAATGAACTTTTTAAGTGTTTGCGTATCTATGCGCGTCTTAAAAAAATCGCACCGGAGCTTCAAGCGCTAAATATAGGAGGAGGATTTCCTATAAAAACTTCTCTTTCTTTTGATTACGATTACGAATACATGACTAATGAAATCGTGCATCAGATCAAAAAATTCTGTGAAGAAGAGGAGGTAAAAGAACCCCATATATATACCGAATTTGGAGCCTATACCGTAGGAGAGAGTGGAGGGGTTCTTTATAAGGTTCTCAGCCAGAAACGACAAAATGATCGTGAGAAATGGAATATGATCGACAGCTCTTTTATGACTACTTTACCTGATACATGGGCCATCAGCCGTCGTTTCATTATGATGGCTGTCAACCGCTGGGATGACGCTTACGAACGTGTTTTCCTAGGCGGACTCACTTGCGATAGTGATGATTATTACAATTCAGAACAGCATATGAACGCCATTTACCTTCCTTATTTTCATGAAAAAGATCCGCTTTACATAGGATTTTTCAATACAGGGGCTTATCAAGATACCATAAGCGGTTATGGAGGGGTTCATCACTGTCTTATTCCGCAAGCAAAACATATCTTAATCGATCGCAACGTGCAAGGAAAGCTTACCTACGAGGTTTTTCGACAAGGGCAGACCCCGGAAGAGGTTCTAGATATTCTGGGTTATTAAAATCAAGATAAACATGAAGACATTTGCCGGAATTCCTCAAGAGTACGCGAAGTTTAAAAATTCCCAGGTGGTACTAATCCCCATACCTTATGACGGTACCAGCACCTGGGGAAAAGGAGCTGATAAAGGACCCGCAGCTTTTTTACAAGCGGCTGAAAATATCGAACTTTACGATATTGAAACCGATGCTGAAGTTTACAAAAGAGGAATATTTTTAGCACCGGCTCTTCAGGAGAACTTCAGCGCCGAGAAAATGGTTAAAAAAGTTTACACCACTACTAAAGAATATTTATCTTTTGGAAAATTTGTTACTCTTATCGGAGGAGAACATTCCATTTCCATAGGCAGCTTACGAGCTTTCAGAGAGCAGTTTCCCACGCTCAGCGTATTGCAGCTCGATGCGCACGCGGATTTAAGACCTCATTATCAAGGAACGCCTTATAATCACGCTTGCGCCTTACATGAAAGTACTCGGAGAGGCCCTTTAGTTCAAGTGGGTATTCGAAGCATGGATATCGAAGAGAAAAAATACGTACAGCAAGGAAATATTTTTTACGCCCACAAACTTGATGAACACGAAAACTGGATACAAAAGCTTATAGATCGTTTGAGCAAGAAAGTGTTTATCACCATAGATTTGGATGCCTTTGATCCTTCAATTGCGCCTTCCACGGGAACACCCGAGCCCGGAGGGCTTTTATGGTATAGCACTTTAAAATTGCTCCGTAAGGTTTTTGAGCAAAAAGAAGTGGTGGGTTTTGATATCGTGGAGCTCGCTCCCAATCCCAAAGAGCCTTCCACGGATTTTCTGGCGGCAAAGCTCTATTATAAATTATTGAGCTACCGCTTTGAATTATGAATAACTTTACCCTTATGGCAAAGAAAATCATCATCGCTATAGACGGACCTTCCTCTACCGGTAAAAGCACATTAGCGAAGCAACTGGCTCAAAAGCTAAATTATATTCATATAGATACGGGCGCTATGTATCGTGCGGTAGGCTTGTTTTCTATTAAAAAAGGATTTTTTAAAAAAGATGGCCTCGATACACGGCAACTCCTTTCTTCACTTAAGGATATCCACATTAATTTTCAGAGAGATGCTATTTCAGGACTTAATAAAATTCAACTTAATGGGAAAGAGGTACAGAAAAACATCCGTACTATGGAAGTTTCTGAAAACGTCAGTTTTGTAGCTAAAATTCCTGAGGTGCGCGAAAAACTGGTAAACCTTCAACAGAAACTAGGGAGAGGAAGAGGTGTGGTAATGGACGGAAGAGATATAGGAACGGTCGTATTTCCTAAAGCCGATCTAAAAATTTTTCTTAATGCACCTTTGCCGGTGCGTGCTGATCGTCGCTATAAAGAGCTTTGTGAAAAAAATTCTCATCTCACCTATGAGCAAGTGTTGAATAACTTGTCCGCAAGGGATGAAAGTGATGTTCACAGAAAAATTGGGCCTTTAAAAAAATCGCAGGATGCCATTGAAATTGACAATAGTTCACTGAACCTGAAAGAACAACTTTCTATTATCCTTAAGCTCGCAAAAAAGACTATTATTGATTTATCTGAATAAAAATTATTATCTGTTATGAAAATTTTAGAAGGAAAAATAGCAATTATCACAGGCGGTTCGCGAGGTATCGGAAAAGCCATTGTTGAGCTTTTTGCTCATCAAGGCGCTCAAGTGCATTTCACCTATAGTCATTCTGCTGATAAGGTCCGGGAAATTGAGAAAACCTTAGAATCAAGCGTGAAGAGTTATCAGCTTAACGCTACAGATGAACAAGGTACGCATGAGCTCGTGGAGCAGATCGCGAAAGATTCCGGCAAGCTCGATATCGTGGTGAACAATGCAGGGATTACCCGGGATAATCTTCTTTTGCGCATGAGCCGCAAAGATTGGGAAGAGGTACTGCACACCAATCTTACCTCGTTTTTCTTTCTTACGAAAGCCGCTATCAAGCCTATGTTAAAACAAAAAAGCGGATCAATTGTTAATATAAGCTCAGTGGTAGGACTTACCGGTAATTCCGGACAGGCCAATTATGCTGCCTCAAAAGCCGGAATTATTGGATTTACAAAGTCTGTTGCTAAAGAGCTTGGTTCGCGAAACATTCGATGCAACGCTATCGCTCCGGGCTTCATCGCTACTGAAATGACTTCTTTAGATGAAAAAGTGGTTAAAAACTGGCTGAAAGATATTCCTTTAAAAAAATCCGGAACTCCAGAGGATATCGCTAAAGTAGCTCTTTTTCTCGCTTCAGATTTATCTTCCTATATAACTGCTGAGGTGCTGAATGTTAACGGAGGAATGCATTAACGACCTATGTTTTCAGCCCATCCTGTTGTACAAGGAATTGCAGAGATATTAAAAGCCAAGGATATCACATATGCGGTGCTCTCGCCCGGATCGAGAAACGCGCCTGTTATTATCCACCTTACGGGAGATCCCGCCTTTAAGACCTATAGTATAGCAGATGAGCGCTCTGCAGGTTTTTTTGCCCTCGGTATGGCTCAACAACTGCAAGTTCCTGTTGTTCTTAACTGTACTTCAGGTTCAGCGCTTGTTAATTACTACCCGAGCCTTGTGGAGGCTTATTATCAGCAGATCCCTTTGATTCTTCTCACCGCTGACCGACCAAAAGAATCTATAGACCTTCGTGAAGGTCAAACCATTCAACAGGAAAATCTCTTTGGTCGGCACGTCGTTAAATTTGTTCAACTCACTGAAGATCATTCAAAAAAAGGCTTATGGTACAACGACTATCTGGTAAATGAGACGCTCAATGCAGCGCTTTTACTTAAAAAGCCGGTGCATATCAATCTGCCACTTTCCGAGCCTCTTTATAATAGAGTAAATAAAATTAAGCGCAAACCCAAAATCATTACGGTGCCTTCTCTAGGAGTTTTTGTAGATCCTTCTTTGCTGAAACCTTATCAGGAAATCTGGAAAAATAACCCTAAAAAAATGATCCTCATCGGACAACAAAATTCTTCGCCTGATCTGGAGATAATCTTGGAAGATTTAAGTCAGAATGATCCTTCCCTGATCATATTAACAGAAACTTTATCGAATATTCATGGAGTTGGCTTTATAGAATGTATAGATCGTCTGATTTATTCTGTATCTAAAGAAAAAGAAGCAGATTTGTATCCTGAGTTATTAATTACTTTCGGAAAAAGTATCGTTTCAAAAAAGATTAAAAATTTTCTAAGGGATGCCGCTTCTAAGCACCACTGGCATATAGAAGAAAACGCCGGGCCGATGCCTGATACCTATCATGCGCTTACTACTTACTGGGGTCTTCCCGCAGAGGTTTTTTTAAAAAACTTACCCAAGACTTGTTTAAATTCAGATTTTCGTAAAAAATGGACTGATCTTGATAAAGAACGCGCACAAAAACATAAGGTTTTTCTTTCTAAAACAAGATTTTGCGATTTAAAGGCTTTTGAGATAATTCTACAAGCCATACCCGAGGGAAGTTTGCTGCACCTAGGTAATGGTACAGCTATTCGCTATCAACAACTTTTTAAGAGAAAGAAAAGTGTAATATCTTATGCCAATCGCGGCACAGCCGGAATTGACGGTTGTGTTTCTACAGCTATGGGAGCAGCCGTTGCCTGCCAAAAACCTCTGGTATTAGTCACAGGGGATCTTAGCTTTTTTTACGATAGCAACGCGCTCTGGAATTCTTATACCCCTGAGGATTTTCGCATTATTATCATCAATAACGGAGGCGGTGATATATTTCGTTTTATTCCAGGACCTGATCAGTCAGCTGCCCTGGAGGATTATTTTGTAAAAACTCACAGTTTAAATGCAAAATCGCTCTGTGAAATGCATCATTGGAGCTATTTGTATGCTGATACAGAAATAACTTTAAGAAATGCGCTAAAAAAATTCTGGAAGCCTACGGAATACAAACTTCAAGCAAATTTACTGGAAGTAAACACTAGAAAATATAATAATTCCCATCAACTCAGGAATTATTTTTCTTCTCTTCATAAGAAGATTAAAATGTAATGTTAAGTAAGAAAGCATTTCCCATAATTTATATTATGTTAAGTAGGGTTTTTATTTTAGTGGCAGGTGAATGGATTCTTGAAAAAGAATCTTGAATTCAAGATTCTTTTTCAAGAATCCATTCACCTTTTTCAATAAGAGCTTCGGCCTGTTTGAATTTCATATGACGAACTTCGCCAGTGGCCATATGACGTATGTGTATACGATCATTACGACCTGTTTTTTTTCCTGCCTGACGAGGCATAACAGATTCCAAGATCAAATTCTGATCGGAAGAATCAAGTTGATGGTCATGGTAATTTCTTTCAAGCCTAAGATCAGGAGCTTTTTTAAGACAATCTAAAGATTTTTCAATCTTCTGATCTTCCAAGAGTAAATTCGCTTTGAAAAGAAAAGAAACCGTTTCTCTGTTAATTTCACTCATCGTTTTATGAAAAAGATTGAACGCCTCGCCTTTGTAGATGAGCAAAGGTTCTTTTTGCTCGTAAACAGCGTTCTGCACTGAGCTACGTAATTCATCCATTTCTCTAAGATGTTCTTTCCATTTTTCATCTATAATGGCAAGAATGACAGAACGTTCAAATTCGTATATTAAGCTCTTCCCGGAACTTTCATAAGCGTTTTTAAGGTTTACTATTATAAGCATACTTTTTATCCCGTCCGTGAAAGGAATTTGTATGCGCTCAAAACGATCTCTTTGACTCTGGTAAACATTTGTAATTATCGGAAAAACCCTTTCTTCAAGGTGTTCTTTTTTAAGTTTATAAACTTCAATGACGCTCTTGTAAAGACTATCCGTGAGTTCTTGCTCTTTGAGCGAACTAAAATCTTCAGAACTTATAGAGGTTTCTATGGCGAAATACCGAACCCATTCATATTGAAAATTTTTAAAGTCATTTATTTCTTTATTATCAGAAATAAGACTTTGTACAGTATTATAGAGGACAGTAGCAATATCTATCGAAAGACGCTCTCCTAATAGTGCATTTCTGCGTTTTTTGTAGATAACCTCACGCTGCTTATTGATTACGTCATCGTATTCAAGCAAACGTTTTCGGATACCGAAATTATTCTCTTCAACTTTTTTCTGTGCGCGTTCAATAGAACGAGTAACGAGTGAATGCTGTATAACATCACCTTCTTTATGTCCAAGACGATCCATTACCCGAGATAAACGATCGGATCCAAAAAGACGCATTAATCCGTCTTGAAGCGATACAAAAAATTGAGAGCTTCCCGGATCCCCTTGACGTCCCGAACGTCCGCGAAGCTGTCTGTCTACCCTTCGAGAATCATGCCGCTCAGTTCCTAATATAGCTAAACCTCCGGCAATTTTAGCCTCATCAGAAAGTTTAATGTCTGTACCACGACCCGCCATATTAGTAGCAATGGTTACCACCCCCGCACTTCCAGCCTCTGCAATAATATCAGCCTCTTTTTTGTGAAGTTTAGCATTTAACACATTGTGAGAAATTTTGCGAAGTTTTAGGGTTCGGCTAAGCAATTCCGAAACCTCTACAGAGGTAGTTCCCACAAGAACAGGACGCTTTTCCTCTTGAGAGAGCTTAAGTATTTTACTAATAAGAGCGTTGTACTTTTCCCGTTTAGTCTTGAAGACAAGATCTTGATGATCTTTGCGGTTTACCGCCTGGTTAGTAGGTATACTTACCACATCAAGTTTGTAAATTTGCCAAAACTCGCCGACCTCGGTTTCAGCTGTACCTGTCATGCCCGCAAGTTTGCTGTACATTCTAAAGTAATTCTGCAGGGTTATAGTGGCGAAGGTCTGACTTGCAGCTTCTATCTTAACATTTTCTTTTGCCTCGATCGCTTGATGCAGACCATCGGAATAACGACGACCGTCCATGATGCGACCCGTCTGTTCATCTACGATTTTCACCTGTCCATCTATAACTACATAGTCGATATCTTTTTCAAAAAGCGTGTAAGCTTTTAACAGCTGATTAAGTGTATGAAGACGGGCTGATTTTATAGAAAATTCTTTTAAAAGAGTTTCCTTTTTTTTATCTTCTTCTTCTTTAGGTAGATTTGTGGACTCAAGTTCAGCAATTTCCGTGACAATATCGCGAAGGATAAAAAAGTGTGAATCTGAAACATCTTTCGAAAGAAAATCTATTCCCTTATCAGTAAGTTCTATGGTTTTATTTTTTTCATCGATAACAAAGTAAAGATGTGCATCCACTTTGGGCATTTCTCTGTTGTTATCCTGCATATACTTCCCCTCTGTTTTCTGCAGAAGCACGCGATTATTTTCCTCGCTCAGGAATTTAATAAGAGTTTTGTTTTTAGGCAAGCCTCTGTGTACTTGTAAAATCTTAAAACCACCTGTTTTCTTATCGCCAGCTTTGATAAGCTCCCTGGCTTGAGTGAGGGTTTTTCCCAATTCCAGACGCTGTTGCTGAACAATGCGTTCAAGTTTTGGTTTAAGTACATCAAACTCCTGGCGATCTCCTTGTGGAACCGGACCGGAGATGATCAATGGCGTGCGCGCATCATCTATAAGCACAGAATCTACCTCATCTACTATAGCATAGTTAAGCTCACGCTGTACGATTTCATCTGCTGAACGTGCCATGTTATCGCGCAAATAATCGAACCCAAATTCATTGTTGGTACCATAGGTGATATCGGCAGCATAAGCCTGACGACGCATAGGAGTATTGGGTAAATGCTCATCTATACAATCCACGCTAAGTCCATGGAACTCCATAATGGGCGCCATCCAAGCGGCATCCCGTTTAGCAAGATAATCATTAACGGTAACCACATGAACTCCTCTTGAGGTAAGCGCATTTAAGTAAATAGGTAGAGTAGCAGCCAGAGTTTTCCCCTCCCCTGTTGCCATTTCGGCGATCTTTCCCTGATGCAAAACTGTTCCTCCTATGAGCTGAACATCATAATGAACCATATTCCATACGGTAGGTTTTCCCGCGGTGTTCCAACTGTTCTTCCAGATAGCTCTATCTTGTTGTAAACTCACGTATTCCTTACGGGAAGATAAATCTCTGTCAAAAGACGTAGCCTTAACCGCAATCTTCGAATATTCATTAAAACGTTTGGCAGTTTCTTTAATCACCGCAAAGGCCTCAGGCAAGATCTCGAGCAAGACTCCCTGATGAACCTCATAGCATTCTTTTTTACGAGCATCTATGGCTTCATAAAGGATCTCTTTTTGAGAAACATCTTCTTCCGCTTGCACTTGCGTTTGCAAAGAATCGATCTCATTTGAAATCTTCTGGGTACGTTTAAGTAAATGATCTTTAAACCCGGAAGTTTTTGATCGTAATTCATCATGAGAGAGAGCGCCAATAACTGGTTCGAGTTCTTTAATTTTTTGCAAATATTTCTCAGCCTCTCTTACATCTCGTTCATTTTTGTTTCCCAGGAAACCCTTTAATATCTTATTTAAGAAACTCATTGAATGGAATTTAGTGTCTTGTTTATAAAAAAGTATGAGCTTTAAATTATACTTTTATATTCGAGTTTAGTATTCATCTTCATTAAAAAAATAATCATCTTTGGTAGGATAATCAGGCCATATATCTTCCATAGAACCATATTCTTCATCGTCTTCAAGTTGCTGAATATTTTCCACCAACTCTAAGGGAGCTCCACTACGAGTCGCGTAATCTATAAGCTCTTCTTTATTAGCAGGCCAGGGAGCGTCTTCAAGATAGCGAGCCAATTCTAATGTCCAATACATAAAAGTTATATTAAAATAAAAATTTAATTATAGATGTCAATTTTTTATTGGAATTTTAAAAAAAACCAAGAGGAATTCTTATAGAATAAACCCCATCGAAAAAAACATTTTACGCTATTTAAGGCTTCTCCGAAGCCCGATAGGATCAAAGGGTATGTGACCTCTCGCTTATTGGTATACAAAGGTACTTTCAAACCTGTGGCGATTTCTATGAAAAAAGCTTTGTTAGCTAAACACACTCTCGCTCCCAAGAGCGGATCAAACCAATAGGTTTGTAAGTTTTTTCTGGGAAAAAGCACATTATGAGCATGCGGATATCGCATTGAGCGTTTCTGATTTTTTTGCTGATAAGGCGTATAGGAAAAATAGAAACCTGTATAGTAGGCTTGTTCAGGATCTAAATGGTTTTCACATAAGGACCAATTAATAAATCCATGTAAAGTCTGAAATAGCTCACCATCTATAAAAAGCGCTTTTTGATAAGTGACAGCCTTAGAGGTCAGTTGTTTTTCTTCAAAGATATTTGGCGATTCTTCAGATTTTTCCGGGCATTGCTGTTCGCAAGTGAGAAAAAAAATTCCCGTAAAAAAACTAAAATTGTATAGACAGATGTTCTTTTTCATCGATGAAACATTTTTTTTGCTTTTTTTCACGATTTATTATAAAATATATACATTCTTGGAAATTTTTCCCATGAAAAAACTCAGTAAAATCCTTCTTTGGCTATTCATTGCGCTAACTGGCGCCCTGGCTCCTGGACTGATTGCCTTGCATCGTGGAGAATCGATCAACGCCGCATGGATCATCATAGCTTCTGTGGCGGTATATATAAGATTTCTTATCGTTTTTATTAATCGATTTGTCGCTTATAAAGTCCTTGGGTTTGATAAAAAACGCTTGACCCTGTCGCAAAAGTACAACGATGGAATGGATTATATACCTACCAATAAATGGACATTCTTTGGATACCATTTCGCAGCCATTTCCGGTGCGGGTCCACTAATATGTCCCGTATTAGCTGTACAAATGGGGTATTTACCCAAAGTGGTAACAAGTCTTCGGTCTTTTTCCAGATCTCTTTTATCCTTATACAATCATATCAGTAAAACACATGATAAATCGTTTACAATTCTAAAAGCGGAACGATAATGGCAGATCAAGATGGCGCTTACAAATTGACTTACCGCGTCAGATTGAAGAACAATCCTTTCGAGAGGGCTTTTGACGGAACCACCGGGGGATTTGGTAATGGATGGGTTTTTTACGATAGTAATGCTGATCAGATCGTTTATTTGAGGAAAGGCGATAAGCTTCACGTTTGTTACTATACCTATGGAACTAACGGAATGAATAGCAATACCAATAATATCTACATTGAAAAAATAATAGTTATATAAAGCTTCCAAAGGCTAATGGAGTTATATTCTTTGTGGAGAGACACACACATTATTCGAATTTCTGTTCATATCGGCTATCATCTTCATTCATGCACTCAATTTAAAAGTGGTACTGATTAGATCTCTTTGAGAAGCCTGAGCCATATTTCTTACACGTTACTTTTTTACATCCCAATGTTTGGGATTAAAAAAAATTTTACTCTTGAAAAAGACATCGAACTTAGTGCCATCGATTAGTATTAAGTGTATTGCGATATTTGTTCGGGAGTATTTTTACTCAAAACCCAATAAGATACTCTTGCCATTCCACAAATTAGCGGTTTCGTTCAAAAGTACCCAATACAGTAAATTTACAGAGATTCTTAATGAAGTTATGAAGCAAGGAGCTCATATTTTTATCGTATTTTTGCTCCTCATTTCAATAATCGGATGGGGAAGATCATTGCCATTGCTAACCAAAAAGGAGGAGTGGGAAAAACTACCACTGCCATTAATCTTACAGCCGCGCTCGGGGCACTAGAAAAGAAAACTCTTTTGATAGATGCTGACCCTCAAGCGAACGCTACCTCTGGTATTGGGCTAAATCCAGAGGATCTTAGAAATGGAACTTATGAAGTAATTGAAAATCAGATCAGTCCGCAAAACGGTATTCATCCTACTCAGTGTCCCAATACATGGATCATGCCTTCTCATATGGATCTGGTAGCAGCCGAATTAGAATTGATCGATAGTCCAAAGCGGGAATATATGCTTAAAGAGGCGTTAAAAATATTGAAAAATAACTACGACTATATCATCATAGATTGCGCGCCTTCATTAGGCCTGATCACACTCAATGCTCTTACGGCAGCCGATTCCTTAATCATTCCCATACAATGCGAATATTTTGCTCTTGAGGGTCTGGGCAAATTGCTTAATACTATTAAAAGTGTACAACAACTGCATAATCATACGTTGGATATAGAAGGTTTGTTGCTCACCATGCACGATTCACGACTTCGCCTTTCCAACCAGGTGATTGAGGAGGTCAAAAATCACTTTCCCGATATGCTCTTCGAAACCATTATTCAAAGAAATGTACGCCTGAGCGAGGCGCCAAGTTTTGGAAAGTCGATTTTAGAATATGACGCTGAAAGTAAGGGAAGTTTTAACTACCTCACCCTGGCTCATGAACTTTTAAAAAAAAACAACGATGTCCTCATCTGAAAATATTCCTAAGAAAAGAGCGTTGGGACGCGGTTTATCAGCCTTACTAAAGGAAAAAGAAGATACACCTGGTATAGGATCCTTGGGATCCATTGTAGAGCTACAACTTGATAATATTCGGCCTAACGGTGATCAGCCTCGAAAAAATTTTGATCAAAACGCCTTAGAAGAACTCACAGCCTCTATCCAAAGTTTAGGTGTAATTCAGCCTGTTACTGTGAGGAAAAGAGAAGAAGGTTATGAACTTATCTCAGGGGAGCGGCGTTTTCAGGCTTGTAAATTAGCCGGTTTAGATCGAATACCTTCCTATGTGCGCATAGCTGATGATGAGGAGACGCTTGAAATGGTCTTAGTAGAAAATATCCAACGCGAGGAGCTCAACGCCATTGAAATTGCACTCTCTTATCAACGCCTCATCTACGAAATGGGTCTTACCCAAGAAAGGCTTAGCCAACGCATAGGCAAAAAGAGGGTCACCATTGCTAATTACTTAAGGTTACTAAAGCTTGATCCTGTTATCCAGACAGGCATACGCGATAAGGTGATCAGCATGGGCCATGGACGTGCTTTGATCAATATGGAAGATCCTGAACAACAGTTATATCTGTATGAAAAAATCATTCACGCAGAGCTCTCTGTAAGACAAACCGAAGCGCTTGTCAAGAATCACAAAAAAGCCTTTCCGGAAAAAACAAGTGCTTCGTTGCTAAACGAATTGAAAAAGGATTTTCAAAAACTTTCACAACATTTGAATAGCCCTGTAGATATTCGACGTTCAATCTCAGGCAAGGGGAAAATTATTATCTCTTTTCATTCAGATAAAGATTTTGACCGTATTAAAGAATTGCTCTTATGAGAAATATTTTATTTTATACGTTCTTTCCTTTTTTGGTATGGTCACAGAATACGGATAACCAGACCATTCAACAGTCCTCCCCCGCTCATTTGCAGAAAAATCTTGAATCTTTATCATGGACTCCCGTACCTGTTCAGGCAGCGCTATATTCTACAGCTTTGCCAGGTTTAGGACAGGCCTATAATAAAAAATACTGGAAAATCCCCTTAATATGGGGGATTTTAGGTACGGGTACCTACGCTATTGGATACTATAAGAGAAATTATGATGGTTACCACAGTAGATTTATTACTGCAGTGAACACAGGAACAGATCAAAAAAGATATATCCGTGAACAGCTTGCCAGAGCGCAGAAGCAAGCAAGTCGATATTATAATTACGCCGTTATTCTGATGGCTTTAGCTTATGTATTGAATATTATCGATGCACTGGTGGACGCAAACCTTTACGAGCTGGATCACGAAAAAGAATTCTCTCTAAAGCTGACGCTTGTTCCGAAGAATAATACAGATCCTTTTTTAGGAATTTCTTTAAATATAAAATTTTAAAACAAATGAAGATTGCTCTTATCGGTCATGGCAAAATGGGTAAAACTATAGAAAAAATCGCTTTGAAGCGGCAACATGAAATATCGCTCACAAGCAATCATACACCTGATAGCCAGGCACTCAATGGGATTGACGTAGCTATAGAGTTCAGCTGCCCCGAAGCTGCCTTTGAGAATATAAAAATCTGCCTGGAGAATAATATTCCCGTAGTATGTGGTACTACCGGATGGCTTAAAAAACGCCTTGATATAGAACAACTCTGTAAAAAGAGAGAAGGTGCTTTTTTATATGCTTCAAACTTCAGTATAGGAGTCAATTTATTTTTTGAAATTAATCGACAACTCGCACAATTAATAGCACCTTATAAAGAATACAAAGCTGAAATTCACGAAGTACATCATATCGAAAAAAAAGATGCTCCTAGCGGAACTGCCCTTACCTTAGCTGAAATGCTTTTAGAAAAAGGAATTGCCAAGGAATGGATTTTGGAATCTAAAGAGGTAGAAAATCAATTGCTGATCACTTCAAAACGCCTTGATCAAACACCCGGAACCCATACCGTATGTTATCGCTCAGTTATAGACGATATCAGTTTAGAGCATAAAGCCCATAGTCGCGAAGGTTTTGCTCTGGGAGCGGTTATAGCTGCTGAATGGATACGCGAAAAAAAAGGTGTATTTTCTATGAAAGAGGTTTTGAGCATCGATGCATAAATAATTTAATAAACGGATAATATTACTATGAACTGGATTCTCATTTTTGTCACCTTGCAAGTCCTACATTTTTTGGGAACCTGGAGGCTTTATCAAAAAGCTGGCCGAAAATCCTGGGAGACTGCCCTTCCGATTTATAGTCTTTGGGTGATGCTCAAGATCACCGGAAGACCCCGCTGGTGGATAGTGTTGTTTTTCATACCTATTATTTGCGTAGTACTCTATGGAGTTTTATGGGTTGATTTTATTCGCTGTTTCGGAAAACGTAGCAGTAAAGATACTTTTTTGGTAATCATTACATTAGGATTTTATATCTATTATATAAATTACCTTCCACGGACAAAATTTACAGGCGTGGAAGAACGCAAGGAAACGGCTCTGTCCTCTCTTTTATTTGCAGTGGTATTTGCTTCTTTTGTCCATACTTATTTGATACAACCTTTTACCATACCCACTCCTTCTATGGAACGCACCTTACTGGTAGGTGATTTTATGTTTGTAAGCAAATTTCATTACGGCTTGAGAATCCCTTTAACACCCATAGGATTTCCTTTTACGCACAATACCATTCCAATAATCGGGATACGGTCATATATCGATCGTATACGTTTACCTTATAAGAGGCTTCCGGCGCTCACCCCTATTCGACCTGGTGATATAGTAGTTTTTAATTTTCCTACTGATTCTACACAAAACGCACCGGATCGAAAGGATCACTATATCAAAAGATGTATAGCCCTTCCGGGAGATACGCTCGAGATTATATCCGGTGAACTTCAGGTAAACGGACAACCAGAGGCATTACCTAAGAATGCTGAAAAACAATATTCTTACATCGTACAAACCAAAGAAATCCGATTAAATGAAGATTTTTTGAAAAATTACCTGGGTATTAAGGATATCAAATTAATCGAAGGTGATGAAAGTGGCGATAGAGGCGCACTTTATGAAATTATGCTTACTGATGAGTACGCTAAGATCTTAAGCGAACTAGACAATGTGACTTCAATAGAAAAACACCTGTTTTCAAAAGAATTTACAGAGCCTGGAATTTTTCCTGAAAATTCCACATGGAATCGTGATTTTTATGGCCCTCTTTACGTCCCTAAAAAGGGAGATATAATAAAACTCTCAGAAAATAACATAAGTCAATATCGCGATATTATCACGCGCTATGAAGGGCATACTTTAAAGGAGAGTGAAGGAGAATTCTTTATAGACAACCGCTCAATGCAGGAGTATGTCATAGAGCAGAATTATTATTTTATGATGGGTGATAACCGACACAACTCATTAGACTCACGCTATTGGGGTTTTGTTCCACAAGATCATATCGTAGGTAAACCTATTTTTACCTGGCTAAGCATTGACTGGGACAGAGATCATCCGCTGAACATATTCAAATGGAAACTTCGTCAGGAGCGCATTATAACCCTGACCAATGAAAACAGCCGCATAAAAACCTCTTACCTTCCTTATGTGTTGACAAGTTTGGGTATTTATTTTGTCTATTCTTTTATCAAAGAGAGGCGAAAGAAAAAGAAAAACACAAGTAGTGACTGAAAAACAGATCCTTCCAGTATACTATTTTGCTCCTATAAGCTATTGGGCTTTTTATTTACAAGTGAAGAAAACGATTTTTGAAAGGGAAGATTTTTACGAAAAGCAAAGCTTTCGTAATCGCTGTTATCTCTACGGAGCCAATGGATGGCTTTCACTGATCATACCTATTCGGCATGAGGGAAAGAGAAAATATAAAGATGTGCGCATTTGCTATGAAATTCCCTGGAGAACGCAACACCAGAAATCTCTGGAAAATGCCTACCGATCTTCTCCTTATTTTAAGTTTTACGAAATGGATTTTATTGCGTTATTTGAAAAAAAGGAAATTTTTTTATTGGATTTTAATCAAAAGTGTATGCAAATCATAGCGAATATTTTGAAAATTACATTATCGAAACGTTTTACTTATCAATACCAAAAAAAATATACACAGGGGCGAGATCTCAGAGATGCTTTCTCTGTAAAATCGCAATTGAATCAAGATTTTCCAAAATATCAACAGGTATTTTCAGAAAAACACGGTTTTTTTCCTGATTTGAGCTTATTGGATTTACTCTTTAACGAAGGCCCTGAAAGTTTTAATTATCTTAAAAAATTACATACATGAAATATTTACACAATTTATTCATTGGGCTTTTTTCCTTATCAGTCCTATTCGCTCAAGATTTCTCTAACAAAGAGAATTCTTTAAAAAACTGGCATCATAAAGATTTTGGAAGCAGTAAAATATACGGTATAGGAACGGAAAAAGCCTACCAATTCTTACATAAAAAACAAAGAAAAGCTCAGTCTATTATCGTAGCTGTTATTGATTCAGGCATTGATATTGATCATAAAGATCTCAAACCTAATTTATGGATAAACCCCAATCTCGGAAAACCTGGGGATTCCGATACTTATGTAAATGATTTGTATGGCTGGAACTTCATTGGAGGGCTCCAAGGGGATGTTCAACAAGACAATATAGAAAGTACGCGGATCGTAAGGAGGTTTAAACCCATTTTTGAGAGTGGAGACGTACTCAAAGACCAGAGCATGCAAGCGCAATATCCAAAGCATTATAAATTATACCTGGGAGGTAAAAAAAATTATGAAGAAAATCTGATAAAAAGCACTGAAAATCTCGTAAAAGCCCATCATTTTCAGAAGTTAAAAAAAGCGCTCAGCCTAGGTTTTGATGAAGTTTCCCAACAACTAGGCGAGCAGAAGCTCTCCTGTGCGCTTGTTGATTCTGTAAAAGAAAGCAGTCCTGAGGTTGTTCTGGTAAAAAACACACTACAAGAAAATCTTTTTAAAACCTCTCCAGATTCCGTAGAAGGAAAAAACATACAAGAAATCAAACGCACCATTCAAAAAGACCTCGATGATGTAATCAGTCATTATACAAAAGATGCCAAATATTTATACAACATCAACTTTGACCCCAGGCCTATAGTAGGAGATCATTACGAGGATATCAATGAACGTTTTTATGGTAATAATCGTGTAAAAGGACCTCAGGAGAATGATAATTTACATGGCACACATGTAGCAGGGATCATTGGTGCAAATCGCGAAAGTGATCAGGTTAAAGGAATAGCTGATCAGGTGCGTATCATGAGTCTTCGGGCTGTTCCCGATGGCGATGAAAGAGATAAAGATATAGCCAACGCCATACGTTATGCTGTAGATAAGGGGGCTAAAATTATTAATATGAGCTTTGGAAAAGCCTTCTCTCCGGAAAAACAAGCAGTAGATAATGCTTTAAGATATGCGCAAAGTAAAGAAGTTTTACTAATCCATGCTGCCGGTAACGAGAGCAAAAATTTAGATGAGGAAAAAAATTACCCCTCAAACGAGGATGAAAATGGAAATAAACTTGGCGATTTATGGATCAACGTAGGCGCCTCAAGTTATAAAAATGATGAAAACTTAGCAGCCTCTTTTTCAAATTATGGGAAAGAGCGCGTGGATCTTTTCGCGCCAGGTGTGGAAATTTACTCTACCACTCCGGAAAATACTTACCGATATTTACAAGGCACTAGCATGGCCGCGCCGGTAGTGGCAGGAGCCGCTGCATTGATTTGGTCGCATTATCCCAAACTTAACGCACGAGAGGTAAAAGACTTACTGCTTTCTAGTGTACATAAAGTAAATAAAATGGTCAGCCTTCCATCAGATGCCGGGGAAGAGGAAAAAAAAACACCTATCAAGAAGATATCTTTTACAAACCTCTCAAAAAGCGGAGGTATATTAAATCTATACAAAGCTGTAGAGCTAGCTGAAAAAAAATATGGAAAATTTTAATTTCTAAAAACACTTCAAATGATAAAGTATTTTCAAAAAAAACTTAATTAAAGATGCATTTCTAGAAATTTATATTTATTAAGCATATTTTTCCAGAAATTAGTAAGAGGTGTGAAGCGGAAAAATATTGATTTTCTTTTATTCGCATAAAAATCTATAGATAAGCTATCTTAACTGCAAAAAGTAAGGATGTTACATCAACGTCCTACTTTGTTTTCCGATTTTTTTCTTACCCTTTAGCTCGAGGAGATTTATACATGGATTATTTGCTCTCTGGAATCAGAAGAAGTTCTTGTAATGTTCTTAGTTTTTTTTATGAAATTTCCCTTCTAGGCAATCTGATAAGATTTCAGCGGTCTCGACATGACCTACAGCTACTTATGTGTTATACACAAGCCCCTACCATTTGGTGATTTTTTCTTCACCTAGACGAAATGCGATTTATTATTCTTTCCTTATGGGAGGTTTCTCTTTTCTGCCCTTGCTCTTGACACATTTTATGGAATGAGTTTATAGACTCCCTCTAAGGTTTCAATAATATTTATCTTAGTGACGTTTAAATGATACATATGCAACTCAGAGGTGATCATCTGATCAAAATTTATAAAGGAAGGACTGTGGTAAAAGATGTCTCGCTAGAGGTAAACCAAGGAGAAATCGTGGGTTTGCTCGGGCCTAACGGAGCGGGTAAAACCACGACCTTTTATATGCTCGTAGGTTTAATTCAAGTCTCGGAAGGAAAAATCCTCCTCGAGGATGAAAATATTACATTGGCCCCCATGTATAAACGAGCCCAAAAAGGCATAGGATATTTAGCGCAAGAAGCTTCTGTGTTCAGAAAACTTTCTGTGGAAGATAATATTTTAAGTGTACTCGAAATGACATCGCTTTCTCGGGCTGAACAAAAAAAGAAAACCGATTGTATCCTCGAAGAATTTAGTCTGCAGCATGTGCGCAAGAATCGTGGAGATCTTTTATCAGGTGGAGAACGCCGGCGCACTGAAATTGCCCGAGCGCTGGTTATGGATCCAAAATTTTTATTGCTCGATGAACCTTTCGCAGGGGTAGATCCTATCGCTGTGGAAGATATTCAAAAAATCATTGCCTCACTTAAAAATAGAAATATCGGTATCCTCATTACAGATCATAATGTGCAAGAAACCCTTGTCATTACCAACCGTACTTACTTGATGTTCGAAGGAAGCATTCTTAAACATGGAACCGCTGAGGAATTAGCACGGGATGCTATGGTAAGAAAAGTATATTTGGGCGAAAAATTTGTTCTAAAAAATTCTTAGAATTTTTACATGGATCATCTTTATAAATACTCTAAAATAGCTTTATTTATCAATGGAGAGCCTCCTTTGATTTTTCCAAAAGAAAGAGATTATGAAAAGATATTCGCTACCGACGGGGCATATAGGTACTTAAAGGAAACAGGCATAAGTCCTGATGTGGTAAACGGGGACTGGGATTCGCTGGAAACAGTTAATTTTCCTAAAGGTGTTCAATTCATTCACACACCGGATCAGAACTCTACAGATTTTGAAAAAGCACTTCAAATCATCGACGAAAAAGGATTCAAAAATGTAGATGTTTGGGGTGCCAGCGGCAGAGAACAAGATCATTTCCTTGGCAATCTCTCTGTAGGCTTGAAATATAGTCAAAAGTTATCACTTCGATTCTATGATAATTATTACTGCTATTTTTTTGCCGAAAAACTCACAATACTTCCGAAAGTCAAAGGAAAAATGATTTCTCTCTTTCCTTTTCCAGAGACAAAAGGAATAGATACAAAGGGTCTAAAATACCCCCTTCAGGGCGAAAATCTTAGCCTAAAGGGATGCATTAGCACGCGAAATAAGGCTATTAAAGATCAAGTTAAGATAAGCTATAAATCCGGCTCACTTCTGTTATTTGTGGAGCGCTAAAAAAAATTGATAAACTCAAATGTTTTAAAAATCCTTAATAAAAGCGATAAGTTTTTCTGTGTGATTAATTATTTCTTTATCCAGATCTTCTTTCTCTGTAAAGGGTCTCCCATTAGATTGTATATAGCCTTTATAGGTCATTTTACAATAGTTGACCATCATTTGCAAAGGACGTAAAGTTTCATCTAAAGTATAATTATAAGAATTTCCGACATGGTATTTTTCTCGCTTGCCACCTGTAGTGATAGAAAGCAGCAGATTTTTACCTTTTAATTTAAAATCTTCCTGAGCAGCTCCAAATCCAAAACCGGGGCTCAAAACTTGATCCTGCCAGGTTTTTAAGATAGGTGGTGCGCTAAACCAGAACATGGGAAACTGAAAAATTATCAAATCCGACTTAACAAGCGATTCTTGCTCAGCCGCTACATCGATTTTTTTATCGGCGTATAAGTTATAGAGCGAATGTACTTCAACATCCTTTAATGAAGAGATAGTTTCTATAATTCTCCTATTGGAAATAGAGGATTCTAAATTAGGATGTGCAAGCAGCAGTAAAGTATTCATTTACGTCGATATTTTTTATCGCAGCTTATTTTGCAAATATATTAATATTTTTTAACACAATCTTTTATTTCAAGATCTGTAATTTTCTCTTTTAGCAAAACGTTTGTTAGAATTAAACATCCTCTAGGATGTAAATATTTATACAGTTTTTGCCTGATAAAGAAGACTATTTTTAAAAAACTGCAGGAAAGTAAAGACTAACTGACTTTTGTTTACATAATTTTCGTCAAATTCAAAAGTAAAAATCAATATCTGGTGTTGCTAAACTTTTAAAAACGATATGTTAAAAAAAGTATTATCTCCTAAATATTTTTAGCTTCTTTGAGAGAGGAAAATCCTGTGATACAATAATAACGTTATTATGCATAATAGATATCAAAAGATATTTATTTGCTTTTTGGGTGTTTTGTCAAAAATGGATAAAATTTTTCACTTTAAATAATCTAATTACACAAAATCTCTTACAATTCTTTAATTTTTGATAAAAACTTATCACAAATTAAGATCATAAGCATTGTTTTTGAAGATTAAATACTAAAATATTTGATTTTTAAAGATAACTAATAACAAAAAATCATAAAGTGAACTTGTAGCGTGAGGGGGACTTGAACCACCGACCTCCGGGTTATGAATCCGACGCTCTAACCAACTGAGCTACCACGCCCTGTAAAGACATAGCAAATGTACATTTTATTTCAGCTCTCTAAAAAGTATCCATAAATATAATATCCTTGAGTGCTTTGATTTTTATATCTTTCGCCCTTATAACCGAAAATAATAATCCGCATGCGTGAAAAGTTTCAGTTAGAATTTATTATGCATTCCTCAATGACTGTTCTTTATAATTATATATCTTCTTCATCGGGGCTCTCGGAATGGTTCGCGGACCATGTCCGATCTTTAGGAGAAAAATTTACTTTTAGATGGGATAAAGGAAACGAAGAAGTGGCTTTTCTAATTCGAAATAAGGCAGGAAGTCATGTTAGATTTAGATGGGAACAAGATGAAAATACAAAATACTTCTTTGAAATGGAGATTAAAAAAGATGAAATTACCGGAGATGTTTCACTTTTCGTCACCGATTTTGCCGATCCTGGTCAGGTAGAGGAAGCTACGTTATTTTGGAAGGCCCAAATCAGATGTCTTGAAAGAATTGTAGGTCGATGATAAAATATTATTCAGAATTTTCCTTTCTTAAGGAATTTATATTTTGGATCAATTATAATACATACAAATACCGATTTCGCTTAGTACACTCTCGTTTTTCTCTGATCTGAAAAAACGATTGACCGATGTATATATTCGTGAATATGCTTTTTTTAAATCAACATAACAGGTTAGTTCAGGAGTCACAAGGTTTTTTGTTTTTTCTTAAAGGAAATGTATTCTAACACTTAAAATTGAAGAAGTAGTGCAAAAATCTGTGCTGAGGAGTAAATTTTTAGAGTACCTTAGAAAGGGTAAATCGTTATGCCGTTAAATAGGCAGAGTTATCTCCATATGGAGATGCAAAGCGCTGATGAGGTATTTTTTTAAAGGACTTTAGTGTGTGACCTGTTAGGTCACTATAGAAAAAAATTATGAGATAACACGCTTACATGAAATTTTTGAAGAACTGCAGCGCGCAGTTTCGTTAGAGCTTTTCTAGTTTTTCTACTTAAATAAAAGTTTATATGAATCGAGATTTTAGCCATTTGCGCAAGAATTATATACAAAAAAAATTACTTGAAAAAGACCTCCCGAGAGATCCTATGTTGCTTTTTGATAGTTGGTTTCAAGAGGCTTTAAACTCTGAATATCTATTAGAACCCAATGCGGTATCTTTATCTACTGTCGATGAGGATCATTCTCCCGGAGCGCGAGTGGTTTTACTTAAATCTTTTTCAGATGAAGGTTTTGTATTTTATACAAATTACAAAAGCAAAAAAGCATATGCTATAGAGAGAAATTCTAAGGTATGTTTATCTTTTTTTTGGCCAGATACTGAACGTCAGATTATCATAAAAGGACAGGCAAAAAAACTAAGAGCTGAAGATTCAGATATTTATTTTTTAAAAAGACCCCGGGAAAGCTCCATAGGCGCATGGGCTTCGCAGCAAAGCTCTATTATTCCTTCAAGGATATATCTTGAAGAGCGCTATGTATATTATGAAAATCGCTTTAGGAATCATAATTTTCATAGACCCCCTTTTTGGGGGGGGTACGTGGTAAAGCCTCATCATATAGAGTTTTGGCAAGGACGCAATAGTCGTCTGCATGACAGGATATGTTTTACACTTATTGAGAAGCAGCAATGGAAAATAGAACGTTTAGCTCCTTGATAAAAATAAAAACCCCATTGATACAGGGTTTTATTTAGGAATAAAAATACATAACGTTATTTTTTATTCTTATGATTTACTTTATTGGAGATCTCTGCAGCTGCCTTGAATTTTATTACAGTTTTTTCCGGAATAGCAATGGCCTCACCTGTTTGAGGATTTCTCCCTTTTCTGGCAGGTCTTATCTGAGTTGAAAAGGTTCCTAATCCAGGATAGGCTAGTTTATCTCCTTTTTCTAAACATTCACTAATTTGCATTACGTAAGAAGCCAGCACTTGGTTGATTTTTTCTTTCGATAGCCCATAGATGTCTTTAGCTATTGCTTCGATCATTTCGGTTTTGTTCATGATTTAAAATTTTTCCAGTAATGATAAACACTACTATACTTAAACATAGGAGCAAATATAGAATTTAAACAATATCTTCCAAGTTACTGAAAAATTTCAGTTATGCTTTGATCTAATATTTCATCATCTAATACAATAGAATTCTTTCTTTGTAGCCCATTGATGAGCTCATCTGCTTGCATACGTCGTCTTCCTTCTAATTGTCCCTCGATAATAGAGATATAACCTCCTATAATGGCTATTTTCATTTCTTTGTTTTTTAAAATAATTGTACCTACAGGCTGAGAATGCAATTTATAAGAATAGGTAGCTCGATAAATTTTAAATAGCATTTTTTTGCCTGATTCATTTGTCAATTGAGTCCAAGCTCCCGGATAAGGATTTAATCCACGAATCTTATTACAGATATCCTCTACAGGTGCTTGCCAATGAATTTTTCCGTCTTGATGAAAAAGTTTGGGCGCCGTTTTCAGGTTTTCTTTTATAATTTGAGATTGAGGCTGCAGGCTTTTTTCAGTAATCCCCTGAAGGGTTTTAAGAACCAAGTCAGCGCCCATTTCAGCAAGCCTTTGATAAAGAGATCCGAAAGTTTCCTCCGGGTCAATCAGTGTTTTTTTCTGCAAAAGTATTGCCCCACTATCTATATGTTCATCCAAAAGAAAAGTGGTGACACCGGTTTCTTTTTCTCCATTCATAATAGCCCATTGTATGGGAGCTGCACCGCGATAGTTCGGAAGCAAAGAAGCATGTAGGTTGAAAGTTCCCAACTTAGGCATACTCCAAACGACTTTTGGAAGCATACGAAAAGCTACTACAATAATGACATCAGGCTGCAAATTTCGTAAGGTTTCCAGAAAAGATGCATCTCTTACCCGTTCAGGCTGTAAAATTGTAAGCTTGTGTATGAGGGCATATTTTTTTACCGCTGGTTCAAATATTTTCTGACCTCTTCCAGCTCGTTTATCCGGTATAGTTACTACACTTACCACAGGGTATTTCTGCTCGAGTAATTTTTCAAGGGAGTAAACAGCAAAATCTGGACTTCCCATAAAAACGATACGTGGATATTTTTTCATAAAAAGAATATATAAATAATTTATAGTTAACTAATTCGTAATGATTTATAAAATATAAATCTGCACAGCAAATGCTCAATAATTTACTATCTCCTTTTTTGCATCCTCAGCAAGTTAAGCATAAAACTATTCCACCATAAGATACTATTTCTTCTACTTAATATCAATAAATTCGAAAGAATTTTATATGCCATAAACTATTAAATATAAATTATAGTTTATTATTATATGTTAATGGAATTCTTCTATTAATCAGATAGTTGTAAACTAAATAGCTTATAAGCAAAAAAAAGACATGTCAAATCTCTGGAAAGGGATGGCAAGGGATAAAAAAATATTAAATACTTCATAAGAAAAAAAGCAACAGAAGTTCAAAAAGTATGACTTGATAATAATATTATAAGGGCCCTCTTTAAGAAAACTTAAAGATCAAACGGGGCAGTACTATTAATAAATTTTAAGTGGCTCTTTAGATCTTTCTAAGCTAGGACTGTTGACCTCTAAAATTTTTGTAATATTGAGTTATGTTTTAAGATTTTTAGTAGTGAAATCAATGATGAAAGATAGTGGAAATAAAAACCCGAAAAACTAACCCCTTCGTATAACTACACCCCTTTGATTATTTAAATTGAAAATAGCACAATCTTTATACATCATCTAAAGTGGCACCTTCTTTTTTAGGTGGACGAAGTGCGCCTAATTTTAATGAACTAAAAAATCTTTTTATACGAATGACGTACTTTCTACTATTATAGTCTATTAGATAAAAATCCCATCGAGAAGAACAAGTTCTCTATTCATATTATGATAAGTACCTAGCCAAAATATCCTTCTGCAATCAACTCTTTAATAGAGTCATATCCTTTAA
Organism: Bacteroidetes bacterium endosymbiont of Geopemphigus sp.; assembly: GCF_002904345.1. Lineage (GTDB taxonomy): Bacteria > Bacteroidota > Bacteroidia > Flavobacteriales > Blattabacteriaceae > GSPS2-BC2016. Next base: position 51,945 of record NZ_PEIH01000005.1, on the reverse strand, counting down.
AATAACCATTTACAAGCTAATTTGTATAGGAGAATTCTAAAAAGCTTTTTGAAGCTCGTGGAATGCTTTTCTCTTCTATTTTTGAATTTCAGGAACCTAAAAAAATAAAATTCCAAATAAAACAATCGATTTTTTCATAATGTGAATTGTATTTATTAGCAATATATAATAATATTTATAAATAATATACTTTTGAAAAAATATGTATTTATCATTTTACGAATGATTTCATATTAATTATCATTAAATAACTTTTTATCGGTGAAATCAAGAATACAGGTAAATTTAAAATTTATTATTTCTGATTAAAACAACATAAAATTGTTATGTGTTACAATAATAAGAAAGAAGTATAATAATTATAACAAATTCATTTGGGGCGGCAGATGGATCAGTGGTGACGCAAACTATCATACGCTATAGCTTTAAAGCTAAAAATCCTCCATGGTGTTTGTTATTTCCATTAAGGGTATCAATACCCCTTTCTTGCCTATCTTCTCGGCAAGGGAGTTGTTTATAAATCTTAATATATCCCTTCCAGGCTTAGTTATTGGCCATAGATAAAAATACAATTGTTTTATACTACCTTATAGTGCCTCTTACTTTTATAGCTCCCCCTTTAAAAGACTTTGTGAGTTTTTTCACCTTATTTGACGTATAAAATAGTCTTTAATAAATTGTTTGCTCTCTTTTGAGTAATATCTTAGGTTTGATCCTTAAGCAGGCTGAAGGCAGATACATATACAATCAAAATCACACTCGATAAAATCCACGGAGATAGTCTTTATACTCAATTTGGTTTGAAAGTCTTGTTAATAGGGTTAAAAAACATTTTTTTATCGGTTTCTAAATCTTAATTATTTTTATAGACCATATTAATTTAGTACTTCTTCTATAGCTATTATTTTTGTTTTACATGAATTTACTTTTCGGATCTCTTTTGGAGAGATAGGTATTTTAATATTTTCTATATAGACATGTGGTTAGCATATTACTCTCTCTTGTAAAGAATGTATTTCTTCTTACACATATTCTAAGTAAAAAAATAAAAATGATCTTAAAATTTTCTCATTTCTTTTTAACACAAAACAATCAGAGGTCTAAATAGGTTAATTATGGTTCCCTATAAAGAGAAAATTTTCTCATGGTTGATAGCTATGAATTTTTTATTTTCGGATGTCTAGGCTAAAAAATTTTTAGCTTTATCTACTATAGAGTTTTACATAATACTTCACACCTTTTTTTTAGTATATTGGTTCTTCAGTGCCATGATTCAAAAGTAATTTAACAGCTTCCAATATCATTCTGCATTAACATTTAAGTAAAAGAAAATTTTCTAAACTTCATTTGTTTTAACTTTGTTTCCTTTTTTTATAAGTGTTAATTTTATTTGTATTTTAAATGAATTCAAAGTGCTTTGTGCTCCTACTTATATATTTATTAAAAATAAGAATCATGGAAATATATGTTCAATACGAATTTTAATCGATGTCGAAAGAGTTCTGTAATTTATTCAGATCAATTATTTAAGAATGAATCCTATTTTTTATGTCCGAAATATTAGTATAAAGATTCTTTTGAATATTACGCTTAAAAAGGAATTTTCTCAGAAGGTATTGTATTTGAAAGTGAATTTTGCTTTTTAGAGCAAAAAAAACAAGTTTTTTTTTACAAGGAAAACTTTACATCTTTAAAAAAGTACATATAAAATTTCCTAAATGAGGTAAAATTTTATACTGTATTTACCCTATTATCAGCTCATTTTTTTCATTAAATTTATAAATGGAAAATCATAGGTGTCGATTTTTTTCATGACAGAACTTGAGTCAATCAACCATTTGAGTAAAAATACATTTATGGAAACCCTCGGTGTTCAATTTATAGAACGGGGTAAAGATTTTTTGCTAGCGTGCATGCCCATTCACTCGGGTGTATATCAACCTATGGGATGCTTACATGGTGGCGCAACAGTAGCTTTAGCTGAAAGTACGGGAAGCATGCTTTCTTTACTTTATATAAACAGAGATAATCAATGTGCAATGGGACTGGAAATTTCCGCCAATCATATTCGATCGAAAAAAGAAGGAACGTTATTTGCAAAGGCCGAAATGCTCTACAACGGTAAAAGAACGCATGTAATACAGATTAATATACATGATGAAAATAAATTACTTATATCTTTTTGTAAAATGACTAATATCATATATTTGAAATATCCTACCCATTGAAGAAAATACAGCTTAAACGCTTTTATGTAAAAACTTGTATAGCACATCAAAAAGATCAAGGCTTTGTTCTCTTTCGAAAACCACATGGTAAAAACTTCAGTTATATATAGGTAACGGGAGACTTACACGTAAAAAAAGTCATTTTATTATCAGTAGTCATGAACAATGAACAGAATATATCTGAATTAAAAAAAAGTCCTTTCGGAGCTCAAATCTGGTCAAATAGAAAAAGTCGTATTATCACGTGTTAAAAAAAATCTTTTCAAAATCTCACCATCACCTATCTAGAGGCTTTTGTGCCATGCATGGTCTTTGGATAGGCATCACCCCTGAGTTGCTTTTAAAAAGCAAAGTCAATAGTTTTCAAACTATAGTCCTGGCAGGCACGCTAATGGGGCTTACCTAAAATGAAATTTTAAGAGTATAAAAGAAATAGAAGAGCATTGTATAGGTCATTCAACATCTTGATAAGTCATACCAAAAGTAGAGTATATCAGAGTAGATTAAACATCTAAAAATTCTTATCGATTTTTGATTTCGAAATCAACCTGATATTAATAGTCTTATCAAAGATTTGCATCCTATTCCCGTGGTATTCGGTTTACTAAAAAACACCGCTTTAAAATTTATCATAAGAATGAGGGCTATTCAAGAAATTTTTATATAAGATAGAAAATATTATATCCCAATTGATCCTTAGTTCTCCATTAATCCCACCTTCTCTTTCTTCTCTGGCTGAACCCTGTGGTAAGGACGTATAATTAAGCGAACACTTTTATTGTATTGAAAATATTGAATAATCCAATTGGTTAAGGCCACCATACGGTTTCGAAAGCCTACTAGATTGACCAAATGGATAAACATCCAGATCAGCCAGGCAAAAAAACCTTTGAATTGAAACCACGGCAAATCGCATACTGCCTTGTTTCGTCCGACAGTAGCCATGGACCCTCGGTCTATGTAGCGAAATGGCTTCATTTTTTTTCCCTCAGCTAGGCAATTGAGATTTTTTGCCAGAGTAACACCTTGTTGAATAGCAGGTTGGGCAGTCATCGGATGAGCATTGGGGAAGCGCTTGTCGTTTTTCATAGCTGCTATGTCGCCTATGGCGAAAACCTCGTCATAATCTTTTACCCTATTAAAAGGGTCTACCAATAAACGACCACGATCTATAGAACTCACTTCAAACCCATCGATCAGAGCACCTCTTACACCTGCCGCCCATATAAGATTTGCAGATTCTATCTCCTCTCCGTTGCCCATGTATATGATTTGACCATTGTAATCTTTTACCGGACAATTCAGCCAAACATTTACGCCGAATTTTTTCAAATAATCCAGCGCCGCATCGGCTGATGCCCTAGACATTCCATCAAGTAAGCAAGGAGTGGCCTGAATTAGGTGGATGTTCATACGGCTAATATCTAAATCTGGATAGTCTCGAGGCAATATGAAGTTTTTCAGCTCGCTTAACGCTCCGGCAAGCTCCACTCCTGTCGGCCCTCCTCCTGCAATTACAAAAGTCATTAAACGCTCTCGTTCCTTAAGATCATTGGTAAGCAAGGCCGTCTCAAAATTTTGCAGGATTAAACTTCGTAAATCCAAGGCTTCGAGAATTGATTTCATAGGCAAGGCATACCGCTCAATGCTGGAGTTGCCAAAAAAATTGGTTTGCGACCCGGTAGCGATGATTAAATAGTCATAAGAAAGATCACCTATATTAGAGTGGACTTTTCTCAACTTTGAATCGAGGCGATGCACCTGAGCCAAACGAAAATAAAAATTCTCGGTTTTTTTAATAATAGTTCGTACAGAGTGTGCAATTGAATCAGGCTCGAGACCTGAGGTAGCAACCTGATATAAAAGAGGTTGGAAAGTATGATAATTATTCTTATTGATCAAAACCACTTGAAACTTATCTCTACGAAGCTTCTTTGCAAGTTGCAAACCTCCAAATCCTGCGCCTATAATAACTACTCTTTTTAAACCACTCTCGGGAATATTCATATTCTTATGATTAAGCATGCAAAGCTAAAAGATATTTCGATCTTGATTGGAATTGTTTAGCTATTCTTCCGAATTTTATTTTACACGTGTAACACTAAGCCCATCGCGAATGGGTAAAATCAGTGTATCTACCCTGTGGGGTCATAACGAAATTTTCATTGTAGGAGGCGCTAAAGAACTTGTTTTGTTGTCAACAGGGGAAATTTTCCGCTACCTTTGCATACCACAATACATTATCAGAAATTATGCACCCCCTCTTCTCATCCTAGGTAGTACCAAATCGAAATTCAGCACATCGATAACTACCGAGTCGGAAAGATCCGCTAAGGTAGGAATTTCCTTACGGGCATCACCAAAGATCTGATGAATCTGATGAGTGTACTCCGAAGCTCGGAAATATATTTTTGAGATATAACCCATATTTATTGGCCTGATCAAATTAGAACTACATACTAAGCAAGCGCTTCTGAGCACGCGAATTAAGAGTATTTAATATATCTATCTATATCTATCTGGCAAGTACTTTAAGAAAAGTGGGATCTTGTATGCTGTTACAGAGAATATATTTTACAGATCCGGATAAATATCTTTCATCTTAAAAATAAAAGATTCATTATTAATAATAATTATAAAAAATAACTAATTATTGACTTTTGGAAAAACTCAAAGGGGATCTACATTTACTAGCAACCGGATAGAACGCCAGGCTTTTACGGTATGAAAATTTTTGATTGCTTTACGAATATAATTACGCCCTTGAACTAAAGCTTCTTTCTCAGGAAGAAGCTTGATGAGAATTTTACGCAAATATTTGCCTTTGATACGTCCTATCGTTGGGGTTTCAGGACCAAATAGATGAGGGCCGAAATAAACGCGAAGCAACTTACCCAACTGATCGGAAGCGGCAGAAATTTTAGATACATTGCTATGACTCAAGGTAATTTCAATTAACTTGCTGTAAGGTGGATAAAAAAATCGCTTCCTCTCTTGCAATACCCTGACACACATACTTTCATATCCTTGCCTGAGTACTTCTTTAAGCACGGGATGATCTCTTTGAAAAGTCTGTATAAGCACTCGACCTGTCAGCTCACGGCGTCCTGACCTTCCAGAGAGTTGACTAAGCATCTGATAAGCGCGCTCCTCGGCACGAAAATCCTGATAGGCAAGAAGCTGATCAGCGCGAATGATACCTACAAGAGCCACTTCTTCAAAATTCAAAACTTTAGCGAGCATTTGCGTTCCTATAAGACCATCGATATCTTTAGCCTGGAAATCAGCCATAAGTTTTTCGTAGGCAAACTTTTTATACATAGCATCGGAATCCATTCGGCTCACCCGAACGTGCATAAAAAAAGTTTTTAGCTGCTCTTCTATCTGCTGAGTTCCAAAACCCTTATGGTCAAGAGCTACACTTCCACACATAAAACAATAATGAGGGTTTGCTTGGGAGTACCCACAGTAATGACATAGCAGAATTTGCTTGCTGAGATGGTAGGTAAGGCTTACATCGCAGTGAGCGCATTCAGGTACAAATCCACAGCTCTGACATTGAATTATTGGGGCATATCCGCGCCTGTTCTGAAATAATAAAAATTGTTTTTTTTCTCTGAGAGTTTCTTCAATAGCCGATAGAAGATCTTCGCTAAAGAGTCCGTGCATACACTTGCGATGATAATTCTCTTTAAGGTCGATGAGCTCTATAGAAGGGGGATTACTTATGGCGTATCGCTCTTTTAGGTCTACCCAGGCATATTTACCTATTTGGGCATTGTGGTAAGTTTCTAAAGAAGGTGTAGCCGAACCCAATATGCTTTTGGCTCCTTGCATTTTCGCCCATATCAAAGCCGTGTCTCTCGCATGATAATAAGGCAGACTTTCTTGTTGTTTAAAACCTGCTTCATGTTCATCATCGACAATAAGCAAGCCAAGGGAAGATAGAGGAAGGAAAAGCGCTGATCGCACTCCTATTACAAGAGGATAGGCTCCTTGCAAAATCTTCCTCCAAAGTTCTGCACGTTCATTTTGATGTAGTCTGGAATGGTAAAGGGCCATATGAGCTCCGAAATGTTTTCTGAGTCTTACCACAAGCTGGGTGGTCAGGGAAATTTCAGGCAATAAATAAAGTACGTTTTTACCCTGAGCAATGGTTTTTTGTATGAATTGAATGTAAATTTCAGTTTTTCCACTAGCCACTACCCCATGTAAAACCACTGTATCCGTTATTTTAAAACATCGGCTGATTTTCTGATAAGCTATTTGTTGAGCTACCGTAAGTTCAGGTAATTCGATTAAAGGACCGGAAATATCTTCATAGATCACCCGATCTACAGTCAAAGCTTCGCTATGTAAGATTTTTTTCTCGATTAAAGCACGCAATGTAGCTTGTGAAGCACCTGAATTCTTTAAAAATTCTACCTGCCTGAGAGGCTTATTTTCTTTGGCTTTGTAAGAAAGAAAAAACATCAATGCTTCCTTTTGTCGCGGACTTTTTTCCAGTCGGGAAAAAATCTCGGACCATCGTTCTTCCTTTTCTTGTTTTCCCTGAAGCTCAGGATAAATAAAAATATAACGTTCTTTTTTGACTTTATATTTTTCAATAAGTTGCTCATGAATTTGAATCAGAGATTCATCTAACATTTTTTTGAGCGTAGGTAATGTGCTTTTGGTCTCAATTAACTGAGAAATTTCATCTATTGAAAGACTGCTTGCCCTCTCGAGCGCTTCCCAGACCAAACTTTCTTTTTCAGAAAGATTTCCTTTTTTTGGAGCAACTTCCCATCTTTTGCTGATGAGCGTTTCACTTTGCAATTTGAAAGCGCCCGGAAGAGCCGCCTGATAGATTTGACCTAAAGTGCAGAGGTAGTAATCGGACATCCATTGCCAAAGTTTAAGCTGCTCTTCCGTGACAATAGGATAATCATCGAGTATTTGATAAATTGAACGCGTTTTATAGAGTTCTGGCGCTTTTGTATGCTTTTTAAAAACGATTCCAGTATATAAACTGTTCCCCCGAAAGGGGGCAGCTACCCGCATACCTACTTCCACACTTTTAAAAGCATTTTCTTCTAGATTATAGGTAAAAATGCCTTCCAATGAAAGAGGCAGTATAAGATCCACGAAATAGCGAGTGGAATTCACAAGATTGACAGAATTTTCACAGATGAATGTTTTTGAGATATTCCATACGGTCTTTTTGGTACATTTGTATCGTTAAGAATTTCCAGATAAACATGCTCAAAATCCATTTCCAGAGATTTTTCTTCATACGTTTTTTACCTCTATTTATCGTACATTTTATCAATTGGTGAACCCCTTTGATTCGATATTTTAAAAGCCAGGTCATTAAAAAAGCCCCAAAACGTAAGGTAAAGTCTTTTCATCATCTTAAAGAGCCAAAAAGTTTTCTTTGGTTCTTTATCGGATTTAAGCTGAAAGGCCAAATGAGTAGAATTTTCAAAAAGGTAATTTTTATTCATAAACTTTAGATGTAACATATCAGAAATCAAAGATAGAGAATAAAAATTCGTACTTTAGCCTGAAATCTTCACAAAGTGAAAGAGCTCATAAAGACCGTTCAGTATCCCATATATTTTCATGAGCAAGGCTATGCTGAGCTTCAAAAAAGACTCTCTGAACTCCAAGGAATATATTCAAATCTGTTTATTCTTGCAGATACCCGTACATATACACTTTGCTTGCCACGATTAATTGAGTCTATCCCTGTACTACAAAAAGCGCGGATGCTTTGCATTAAAACAGGCGAGAAGGAAAAAAATATTGAAAATTGTCTTTATATATGGCGTCAATTGAGCCAGTGGAGAGCTGACCGAAACAGCTTGATGATCAATCTTGGCGGAGGGGTTATCACCGATATAGGGGGATTCGCCGCATCGGTTTTTAAACGAGGTATTTCCTTTATCAATATTCCAACTACCCTTTTAGCTATGGTGGATGCCTCCATAGGTGGAAAAACGGGTATTGACTTGGATCATCTCAAAAATGAAATCGGTCTGTTTCGTTATCCGGAAATGGTAATCATCGATGAGCATTATCTAAAAAGCTTACCAGAGCGTGAGCTCAAATCGGGTATGGCAGAGATTTTCAAACATGGACTGATCGCTGATAAAAAGCTCTGGCAAAAAATGGGAAAACAGCCTGCAAGTAGAGCTACTTCCTGGAACGAATCGATCCGAACATCTAATATGATTAAAAGCCATGTGGTTTCGAAAGATCCTTATGAGAAAAATGGATTACGAAAAATTCTCAATTTCGGCCATACCATAGGACATGGTATAGAAAGCCATTTTCTTAGCACTCAGGCGCCACTTTTACACGGCGAAGCCATAGCTTTGGGCATGGTCTGTGAAGCTTGGCTGTCTTGGAAGATCAATGGGCTGCCAAAATCACAATATGAAGAGATAGCCCAAAGACTTTTAGGTATTTATCCTTTAAAAGAGATCGATGAGAGCACTTCAGATAAAATAGTGATGCATTTGCATCATGATAAAAAAAACTTTAAAGGAAAAATTCGTTTTGCATTGCTTTCAAAAATCGGTGCGTGCACTTATGACCATGAAATCTCCATAGATCTGATCAGAGAAAGTTTTAATACCGTATTAAACAAAACCCATAGAGATTAGACTATATTTACAATTCATTAGATATAAAACATTTATAGACCACAAATGATCGACGGAGAAAAACTTATACCTATTAATATCGAAGATGAAATGAAAACCTCTTACATCGATTATTCGATGTCGGTAATCGTTTCAAGAGCGCTGCCAGATGTGAGAGACGGCTTGAAACCTGTGCACAGGCGCGTACTTTTCGGTATGTACGAATTAGGCATGATGTCCAACAGACCCTATAAAAAATCTGCTCGGGTAGTAGGGGAAGTTTTGGCTAAATATCATCCTCATGGGGATAGTTCGGTGTACGATGCCATGGTTCGTATGGCCCAGGAATGGTCTTTACGTTATCTGCTGATCGATGGGCAGGGTAACTTCGGTTCAATAGACGGAGACTCTCCCGCAGCTATGCGTTATACCGAGGCACGACTTCAAAAAATTTCCGAGGAGATGCTTACCGATATTGAAAAAGAAACGGTAGACACCCAACTGAATTTTGATGATTCACTGCAAGAACCTACCGTTTTGCCCTCACGTATTCCCAATCTATTAGTTAATGGTTCATCGGGTATCGCCGTGGGTATGGCTACCAATATGGCTCCGCACAATCTTCGCGAATGTATAGAGGCGATTTGCGCCTATATCGAGGATCCGGATATCCAGGTAGAAGGGTTGATGCAGTATATCAAAGCGCCCGATTTTCCGACCGGTGGCATTATTTACGGTTATCAAGGAGTGAAGGAGGCTTTCCATACCGGACGCGGACGCATTATTATACGCGCCAAAGCCCGATTTGAAGAACTTCAAAAAAGGGAATGTATCATTGTTGAGGAAATTCCTTATCAAGTAAATAAGGCCGATATGATCGCTAAAACCGCCGATCTGATCAAAGATGGAAAACTGGAAGATATTTTCAATATACGTGATGAATCCGACCGTAAGGGCATGCGTATCGTTTATCTTCTGAAACAAGACGCTGTACCTAATGTAGTATTAAATAATTTATTTAAATATACTTCCTTACAAACCTCATTTAGTGTAAATAATATTGCACTAGTTAAAGGTCGCCCCATGCAGCTTAATCTAAGAGATCTGGTACGCCACTTTGTAGATCACCGTCATGAGATTGTAATTCGTCGCACTGAATATGAGTTGATAAAAGCGCAAGAACGTGCCCATATCTTAGAAGGACGGCTTATAGCTCTGGATCATTTGGATACTGTTATCGCTCTCATCAGAGGCTCTAAGACTCCTGATGAGGCGCGTGAGGATCTCATCGCACAATTTCAGCATACGGAGATCCAGGCAAAGTCCATTTTGGATATGCGTCTGCAACGCCTTACTAACCTAGAGCATGAAAAAATTAAAGCTGAGTATGAGGATCTTTCCAGATCTATAGAAAAATATAAGGAAATCCTCGCGCAAGAACCCCTGCGAATGCGCGTTATCAAAGATGAATTACTAGAAATAAAAGAAAAATTCAAAGATGAGCGCCGTACCCTAATTGAGTACTCCGGAGGAGAAGTTACCATGGAGGATTTGATAGCCGATGAACATGTGGTGCTGACCATATCGCATGCTGGCTACATTAAACGCACGCCTCTTTCGGAATATAAGCGCCAATCGCGCGGAGGCATAGGAAATCGTGGCGCCAGCACCCGGGAAGAAGATTTTCTTGAACATCTGCTTGTGGCGACCAATCATCAGTATATGCTTTTTTTTACCGAAAAAGGCAAATGTTTCTGGCTGCACGTTTATGAAGTTCCTGAAGGCTCGAAAATCGCCAAGGGTAGAGCTATACAAAACCTCATCCAGATAAGCTCTGATGATAAGGTAAGGGCCTTTATTTTAACCGGAAACCTCAATGATGCGGACTATATAGCTCGGCAAAATGTAATTATGATCACTCAAGCGGGTATTATTAAAAAAACCTCTCTTGAACAATACTCAAGACCCAGACAAAACGGTATCAACGCCATTAGCATCCGAGAGGGAGATACTTTGCTCGAAGCGAGACTTACCAGTGGTAAAAGTCAGGTGCTTATCGCCGTAAAAAGTGGTAAAGCCATTCGTTTTCCAGAAGAAAGGGTGCGTGCCATGGGACGTACAGCTTCCGGGGTAATAGGGGTTAGCTTAAAGAATAAAAATGACAAAGTCATCGGTATGGTTTGTGTAGAAGAAGAAGGTAAAGAAGATATTCTCGTGGTTTCGGAAAAAGGTTATGGAAAACGCTCTTCTCTGGAAGACTATCGTATAACCAACCGAGGTGGAAAAGGCGTAAAAACGATAAGTATTACTGAAAAGACCGGTGAGTTGATCGCTATTAAGAGTGTTTCGGATGAAAATGATCTGATGATCATCAATAAATCGGGGGTTGCCATTCGTATGCCTGTATCAGATCTTCGTGTAATGGGTCGCGCCACTCAAGGAGTACGCTTGATCGATCTGAGAAAAGGCGATGAAATTGCGGCGGTAGCTAAGGTTATTCAGGATAGACGGCTCGAAAGTCAGGCTCTTGAGGAAACACTGGAGTCTCAATCAAAGGAATAGTTATGAGTAAAATACTAAAACAAACCAGGAAAATTTTTATAATCCCCGGTTAAAATCGTAAAATTATGTAATAATTACAGTAAGAAAAGCGGAAAAATCATGTATGCAGAATTTAAAAATAATCGTTGTTTAAAGTAAACAAAACCATAAAAAGCATATATTTTAAAAATCTTTTGAAAAAAAACTGAAAGCGTAGTAGATTTTTTATCTATACGTTTCGAACGAAACGATTTTAAATAAAAATTTTGTGAGACCTTATCGACTTACTTTTTAATTTATGTATGTTCTTGAAACATCAATGGATTATCTGTGATGCTTTAAAAGCATATAAAAAATTCAAAGCGCTCTAGTCAAAAATTTAAAAAAAGTAAACGCTGTTTTTTCTATGAAAAAAATTTATCAATAGAAAATGTCATCATCAAGTATTCAATATACTGAACAACATATACGCACGCTCAGCTGGCAGGAGCATATTTGTTTGCGCCCGGGGTATGTACATCGGAAAGCTTGGCGATGGGTCGGCACCTGATGACGGAATCTATACACTCATTAAGGAGGTTATTGACAATGCTGTGGACGAGTATGTCATGGGAAACGCTAAGATTATAGAAATCACTCTTGATGAGAAAGAAGTTTGTGTTCGGGACTATGGACGAGGTATCCCTTTAGGAAGGGTCATTGATGTAGTTTCCAAAATCAATACCGGAGGAAAGTATGATTCTAGGGTATTTAGAAAATCCGTCGGACTTAACGGGGTAGGTCTTAAAGCGGTCAATGCCCTTTCTATTAACTTTAAAGCAAGTTCCATACGTGATGGAAAAAGAAATGAGATATTTGGAGATTTACGATTTCGTACTGACTACATTGCGCAAATGCTCAAAAATTACGCTTGTCTGAATCCCGGCCTGGTTTTGATGTTTAACAGCAAAAAGTTTTTTTTCCAAAAATGGCTTAAAAGACCTATTGAAACGGGTAATAAGTGAGAATGTCAGCTATTCACTGATACATTTCCGTGGCGGAGATATAGAACTCGCCCTTACACATCGCGAAAGCTCCTCACAAGAGGAATACCTCTCTTTCGTCAACGGACAGTACACACCTCTCAGGGAGGCACGCACCAAAGCGTATTTCGCCCGAAGCCCTTGTGAAAACGATTCGCGCGAGTTTTTCAAAAAAAACTATGAAGCGGCGGATATCCGAAAAGGCATCATCGCGGCGATTAGCATAAAAGTTATCGACCCGATTTTTGAATCGTAAACCAAAACCAAACTTGGTTCAAATGATATGGGGCCCGATTTGCCTTCCATCCGCTCTTTTATGGGAGATTTTATTAAAAAAGAACTGGATAATTTTCTTCATAAGAATTCTGAAACTGCCGAATCTCTCCATAAAAAAATTCTTTCTTCAGAAAGGGAGCGGAAAGAATTGGCTGGCATTCGAAAAATTGTACGAGAGCGCAATAAAAAAGCCAATCTACACAATAAAAATTGCGCGATTGCCGTCAACATTATAATAACTTAAAAGCTATTCGAAGGCGAGAAAGCACACTTTTTATCACCGAAGGAGATTCAGCTAGTGGTGGCTCGATTACCAAAAGCCGGGATGTAGAAACCCAAGCAGTCTTTAGCTTGTGAGGAAAGCCATTAAATACTTATGGATTGAGTCAAAAAATCGTTTATGAAAACGAAGAATTCAATCTCTTGCAAGCGGCTTTAAATATGGAAGACGGTTTAAAAGAATTGCGTTACAAGCGAGTGGTATTGGCTACCGATGCCGATGTGGACGGCATGCATATACGCTTGCTTATGATTACGTTTTTTTTACAGTTTTTTCCGGAACTCGCGCAAAAAGGCCATCTCTATATCCTGCAGACCCCGCTATTTCGCGTACGTAACAAAAAAGAAACAGTTTATTGCTATTCCGATGTTGAAAGATTTAAAGCTTTGGAACGTTTGGGGAAAAATCCTGAAATCACGCGCTTTAAAGGATTAGGCGAAATTTCGCCAGATGAATTTAGGCATTTCATCGGAAAAGATATCCGCTTAGAGCCGGTAAATTCTGATAAAGAAGCAGAAATCAGAAAGTTATTGAGTTTTTATATGGGCAAAAACACTCCTGAAAGACAAAATTTTATCATCGATCACTTGAAAATAGAAAAAGAAAATGTTTGAAGAAACTACTATAAAGTCAAATTAAAAATCACTCTTATAAAAATTGACAATACAAAGATCATCTGGAAAGCAGATATGGTCTATTTTATTCTATTATGCACGCTTCTGATTGCTCTTTCTTTGTCTATTTTATTAAATACAGATTCCAACGACAATATATTTTTAAAATATGCTAGACTTCATTCTTACTTCTATTGCTCTGGAACTTGAGAGGTCATCCGAATTTTATCTACGATAGCGAAGGAAAAGTAATCAACGTAAGAAACCCCAATTCGTTTTTAACGAAATTTTTCCCTCGAGGGAATTCCACTTGAAGTTCCCGAAGATAAACTGCTTGACTTTAAGATCGAAAACTTTATCCTGAAAAAAACCTTATCCTTTATATATCATCCCCCCATCCGGTTATATTAAGTCAACGCACAACACTAGTTATCTGAATGAAAATCAAATTCAGACCCTCAAAGACTCATTGAAGAAAATCATACAGAAAACACACAGATAAAGCGCAAATGCCTCCTATTGAACATATTAAAATCTCTGATCTTTATCAGGATTGGTTTCTCGATTATGCTTCCTACGTTATTTTAGAACGCGCTATTCCTTCCCTTTACGATGGTCTTAAACCCGTACAGAGAAGGGTAATGCATTCTCTCTGGGAACTCTTGAGGACGGCCGCTATAATAAAGTAGCCAACGTGGTAGGAAATACTATGAAGTATCATCCCCACGGCGATGTCTCTATAGCTGACGCTATGGTGCAAATCGGGAAAAAAGAACTTCTAATCGATACAGGGGGAACTGGGGCAATATTTATACAGGAGATCGCGCGCTGCCGCGGCAAGATATATAGAAGCGCGTCTGAGCTCTTTTGCCCTGGAGGGTCCTCTTTGATCCGAAAATTACCCAATGGCAGTCTTCTTATGATGGAAGAAATAAAGAGCCGGTTTATCTGCCAGTAAAATTCCCCATTCTTTTAGCCCAGGGAGTTGAAGGTATTGCTGTAGGGCTCTCCACTAAAATTTTTCCTCATAATTTCAATGAACTAATTAATGCGACCATCGCCCATTTATGTGAAAAAAAATTCGAACTTTATCCTGATTTTCCTACCGCTGGGCTTATAGATATCAGCCAATACAATGACGTACAAAGAGGCGGTCGTTTAAAAATTCGAGCGCTTGCTATTCGACAAAAAAGCTTGAACCAGCTGTGATCATCAATAAAATTCCTTTTGGAACTTCTACACCTTCCCTTATTGAATCCATTATTAAAGCAAATGAAAAGGGCAAGATTAAAATTCATAAAATCGAAGACAACACCTCTGATAAGGTCGAAGTTCTCATACATCTAGCTTCGGGAAGTGATGTGCAGAAAACCATCTCAGCTCTCTATGCCTTTACCGATTGTGAGATCTCCGTGTCGCCAAAAGCCTGGTGTTATCGACGAAGAAAAACCGCGCTCTTCCTCAGAGTCTCTGATATCCTCAGAAAAACTATAGATCATACCGTATCGTTGCTTAGAAAGGAATTGGAGATCACTTTGCATGATGCCCAGGAGGGGCCTGGCATTCAGCTTGTCTTGAACACATCTTTATCGAGGAGTGGATCTATCGCAAAATTGAGGAGCAAGAAACCTGGGATGGTGTGCTTAACGGCATCCATAAAGGTTTGGCACCCAATACGAAGAAACTATTTCGGGAGGTTACCGAAAAGAAGATTTAAGTCGATTGACCTAAATACGCATTAAAAGAATTTCACGTTTTGATCTGGATAAATCACAAGAAATCATTAAAAAATTTGAGATAAAGATTATTCAAACGAAAAGACATCTGGCTTATCTTACAGATTATGCTATAAAATATTTTAATAATCTTCGTAAGAAATACGGCGAAACCCGTGAGAGAAAAACACAAATCGTTCGTTTTGAGAAATATACACCTGGCGAGCGTTGCCTTGCCCAATATCAATCTTTATATAAATTACCGAGAAGGATTTATCGGAACGACACTAAAAAAAGAGGAATTTTTGTTTGAATGCTCTGATTTGGATGAGGTGATCATTTTTCGAAAAAACGGAGTAATGATGATTACACGCGTATCAGAAAAGGCATTTGTAGGCAAAGATATCTTATATGTTGGTCTATGGAAGAAGAAAGATGAGCGAACTATTTATAATATGATTTATCGACACGGGAAAAAAGGTCCTGTTTTTATGAAGCGATTCACCGCCACCGGATTAATACGTGATAATCAATATCAACTCATACAGGCTGAAGAAGGCTCTAAAGTGCTTTACTTCTCAGCCAATACCAATGGAGAATCCGAAGTGGATATATACTTAAAAGGTGGATCACGCGTTAAAAAACAATCTTTTACTATAGATTTTGCCCAGTTGCTCATTAAGGGAAAAAACGCCAAGGGTAATCTGCTAACAAAATATCCGGTAAGAAAAATAAGCTTAAAAAGCTATGGCACCTCTACCCTATCGGCTCGGGAAATATGGTTTAATGAAGAAAATTACTCTCTCAATAGTGAAGGAGTTGGAAAACTATTAGGAAATTTTCAAGGAGAGGATCAATTGCTGGTTCTATCGCCAAGGGGTATAGCAGAGCTTATTCGCATAGATTTGGGACGATCCTTCACTGAAAAGCCTTTGTTTTTAGAGAAATGGCAACCCGGAAAAGTGTTTTCCTGTATTTACTTCGACGGAGAAAAAAATAATTATTTTCTTAAACGTTTTTTAATAGATGAAAAAGCAAACCCAAAGGCTTTTTTTATAGAAAATCATAGAGAATCTTTCATACAATGGATTTCTTCATGTTCCGAGGCGCATATCGAGCTCATTTTTACCTCTAGTAATACAGAAGATAAGAATTCTCAAAGAATACGCCTTACTGAATTTACGCCCGTAAAAAATATTAAGACCAAAGGCAAAGTGCTCTCTAAAATGACTATACGATCGATAAAAATAAATGAACTTTTCAAAGAGAAAGAGGAAAATTTCTCTAGTAAAAAAAGCGAAAGGGATTAAAAAGGAGAACAAATCAGTTTAAGATTATAAAAATGGAATCAAGCACATATTATACTTTGGACAATAATCATAAAAGGTTTTAAAAATGAATTTTTTTCAATCGCTATAAATTTAATATAAGCACTATCCTTGAGAAAAAGCAATGCGAAAGGTTACTCACTTCAGGTTTTTTGCATGCTGATTGGGCTCATCTTTTTTTTAATATGCTCACACTCTATTTTTTTGGACCGGTGGTGATCAATCATTTCTCCAACAATTTATTTTTATTCATTTATTTCGGATCTATACTGGGGGGGTGGCTCTTCTGAGTCTCTATACAGAAAAAAACAGACCCTCCTATAGCGCTATCTGGGCTTCCGGAGCGCGATTAGCAGCATTCTTTATGCTGCGATAGCTATGACCCGAATTTAAAAATGATGGTTTTTCGCTTCCCATTGCCTTGCCCGGCTGGTTATTTTCGGTCGCTTATTTAGCTTACCCAAGCTATATTTTCGGAATGCGCAATGCTTTGGGAAATACAAGATACAGCGCTTACCTGAGAGGAGCAGTTTCAGGACTTTTACCTACATTAGGGACCTTTCCTGAGCTGTTTTACATCAATAAATTATAATATTATGCTGGCGCTTCTTCCGGTAATTTACTGGTTGTTTATTGAAATAAATAAATGATAAATATTATAATTTTACTAAAAAAATAGATCTTCTATATACTGTGAAAATTCTTTAGAATGTTTACTATTTAAATGAAGGCCTAAATGATTTTTACTCTCCAAGATTTCGTAGAAAAAGAAAATACTCTGATCCTCCAGACTCTGATGCAAATCGTATTGAATACAACCTTCTTCTTTTCGGGTGGGGGCACAACCAGTGCTGATAAACTTTTTTTAACCTCCTCTGCTTTTTAAGATTTTGCCGTGATTTTCACGATAACACTTAACATATTTTTTATTTATAAAAAAGAAGTTTCTTTCGGGCGCGTTGTAAATCTTCTAAAGTGTCAATACCTATAACCTTATAGGTAGTTCTCACAATTTTTACCTTACGTCCGTGCTCAAGAAAACGTAAACATTCAAGCCGCTCAGCCCTTTCATTAGCTAATATAGGTAAACTGGTAAAGTCTATGAGAGCTTGTTTGCGAAAAGCATACACACCTATATGTCCTAAGTAATCTGCTCTTTCTTCACCTTCTCTATAATATGGGATAGACGAACGCGAAAAATAGAGAGCAAAGTCATTTTTATCTGTAACCACCTTCACCCGATGAGGGTTTTGAATATCGAAAGGATCTTTTAAGGGATGCGCCAAGGTAGAGAGCTGAATATCCCCCTTAATATCTTTCTTGAAAACCTTTAACAACTTTTCGAGCGCCCTGCGCTCTATAAAGGGCTCATCGCCTTGCACATTAACAATGATATCAGCCTCTAGATCTTCAGCAATTTCCGAGATGCGATCAGTTCCCGTATGGTGCTGTTTTTGACTTATCAATACCCTGGCACCATGGCTGTTCATCTCATGAAAAATAGCCTCGCTGTCGGTAATTACCATAATCTCATCAAATAATTCCATGGCGGAAACTCTTTCGTAAGTAGTTCTAATCACGGTTTTCTCACCAAGCCTCTCCATAAGCTTTCCTGGAAAACGACTGGCCTGGTAACGTGCCGGTATAGCTGCGATGCACCTCATAAAATGTGTTTTTCACAAAAATAGCATTATTTTTACAGTGCTTTAAATCTAAAAATTTAAGCAAAAAAACCATATCATGCTTTCTACATGTTTTCTATTCGCTTTGATGCAATGGGTTTTTCTTATTAGTACTGTACAAGGTAATAAAATAAGGCATAAAGGTCGATTCTGGTGTGATGAGATGTCCCTTGATGAGCAGATAACTCAAATGCAAGAGCATATAGAGCGATATCCGCATCTCAACGAATCTTTTGAAAAAGTTGCCATAAGTTTTATAAATGGCTGGCAAGTGCTTGTTCCAGAAGTCTTTTGTAAAGAAGAGCGAGAGGAAGAATTGCTGGAGTTCAACGCTTTTTTAAAAGCACGTACGCCTTTGAAAAAAAAATGATCTTCCTTCCTATGGTACATAGCTAATTTTTAGCTATGTCGAAAGGCTTGAATAATCGATAAAAAAAAGATATGCCAGATTTTCCCTTTTTCATTTTGGTACTCTGCTATTATCCTCTTTGGCTTGTAAAGAGGATAATATGAAAATGCATTTATTTTTTTACCCCGGGTAGCTTGATATGGTAATATTCAAAGGAAAAAAATTGTTGCTTTACAATGATTTTATCTATCATACTCCAGAAGAAATACTCTACTATGTGCTTTTTGCTGCAGAGCGCTGGAGCCTTAGTCTGCATAAACTTCCAGGTTATACATTGGTGGACATATTTGCTCTCACGATGCCGTTTTCGAATTGCTAGCTTACTATTTAGGTAATATGAATATGAAATGGAGGAAATATTCGTCGCTATTTACTTGTTAGAACCGAAATTTTACAGACCTATTACCATCTACTATCCCCATTAGAATGCGAATTATCTCCGGAAAACTAAAGGGTCGAAAACTTACGCCACCTAAGAATCTTTCTTTGCGTCCCACCACAGATCGAGCCAAAGAAGGACTTTTCAATATTCTATCGCATAAACGAAATTTAGAGAATCTTATTATACTAGATTTATTTTGTGGAACAGGAAATATTACTTGTGAATTCGCCTCAAGAGGCGTATTAGAGGTACAGGCAGTAGACAGCCATTTTCATTGCGTACAATATATTCAGAGCACTTTAGAGAAATTTCAGCTTACAGAACAGTGCAAAGTTTTTCAAGAAGATGTCTTTGTTTTTCTCAGTAGGATGCCTTTAAAACCTTATGATCTGGTTTTTTCGGATCCTCCTTATGATCTTTCAGCTGAAAAATTGCAATATCTGATTAAAACTCTTCTGCATAAGGACTGGATAAAAGAAACCGGTTGCTTGATATTAGAACACTCAGGTCGATGGAAAGTTCCTGACGTTCCCTTTTATACAAGCTATACGAAAAAATATGGAGGAGTTCATTTAAGTTTTTTTGAAAAGGAATAAAATGATTAGATTCGCAGGAGTTTTTCGGGAAATTTATGAATAGAAAAACTTTTATATAACATTTTAACGCTCTTCTGATTTTCCTTATTTTCCCTCGTAAAAAATATTCTAAGGAAAAAGATCAGGATACAAAATACCCTCGAAAACATGTCTGAACAGACAGAAGAAATCAAAAAAAAGACCACTGCTGAAAAAAATATCTATTCTAACATAAATGTTCCATTAGAGGAATTCGACTGGAGCGTTCATGAAAGTGGCATAAAAAGTGAAGAAAAAGAAGGAAGAGAAAAAATAAAGGCCCTCTATAACGAGAATCTGAGCACTATTAACGAACATGAAATACTTAAAGGAGTGGTCACTAAGATTCTTGAAAAGGAGGTCATCGTAGATATCAATTTCAAATCTGAAGGTGTTATTTCCCTAAACGAATTTCGTGACAATCTCCATCTTAAAGTAGGTGATGTCATCGATGTAATGGTGGAAAAGCGCGAACATAAAGGCCAACTCATTCTTTCTCATCGAAAAGCGAAAACTTTGCGCGCTTGGGAGCGTGCCAAAGAGGCCTATAAAAACGGTGAAATCATTACCGGAAAAATTACCGGGCGCACCAAAGGCGGAATGATTGTTAAGGTGCTTGATCATATAGAAGCTTTTATGCCCGGTTCTCAAATCGATCATAAGCCACTTTCAAATTTTGAAGCTTTCTTTACGGAGGCTTATAATAAAACGATGGAATTCAAGATCATCAAAATTAATCATGAGTTCAAAAATATCGTGGTATCTCATAAAGCCCTTATAGAAGCGGACATCGAAAAGCAGAAAAAGAAGTTTATGTCCGAACTTCAACCCGGACAAGTGATCATTGCTACGGTGAAGAATATTACCGGTTATGGTGCCTTCTGCGATATGGGAGGTGTGGATGGTCTGGTGCATCATACCGATATTTCCTGGAAACGCATCAATCACCCTTCAGAGGTACTTAAGATAAACCAGGAGGTTAAAGTAGTGATTCTGGATTTCAATGAAGAGAAAAATCGCATACAACTCGGTATGAAACAGCTTCTTCCACATCCGTGGGATAATCTAGATGAAAATATTAAACCTGGAGATAAGATAAAAGGTCGTATAACAGCCGTAACTGAATACGGTGCGTTTGTAGAAATCGAAGAGCATCCAGGAGTGGAAGCCCTCTTGCATGTATCTGAAATGTCATGGTCTAGTCAATTGAGATTAGCAAAAGATTTTGTAAAAGTAGATGATGTTATAGAAGGTGTTATACTTACGCTTGATCGTCAGGAAAGAAAGATGTCATTGGGTATGAAGCAACTTACACCAGATCCCTGGATTGATATTAAGAATAAATACCCAGCAGGTTCAAAACATCTAGGTATTATAAGAAATTTTACTAATTATGGCATATTTGTAGAACTTCAGGAAGGGGTAGATGGTATGGTGCACAATTCAGATCTATCGTGGTCTAAAAAGATAAAACATGCCTCAGAGCTTTTCAAAGTAGGCGATTCTATAGAGACTGTAGTTTTGGAGCTCGATATCAATAGTAGACGCCTGAATATAGGGCATAAACAATTGAATCAAAATCCTTGGGAGATTTATGAGAAAAAGTATGCCCTTGATAGCATTCACATCGGTAAGATTACTGATTTATTTGATAAGGGCGCAACTATTCAATTTGAAGATGAGGATATTCAAGCATTTTCCCCCTTTCGTTATCTTGAAAAACAAGACGGAACACGTGCAAAAAAAGACGAGGAGCTGCCTTTTAAAGTGATAGAATTCAGTAAAGAATTTAAGAGGGTCGTAGTAGCTCATACCTCCACCTTCCGCGATGAAGAGAAAAAGAATGTTGATGAGGTCATGAAAAAGCAACGCGTTGAGAAATCCACCTTAGGAGATCTTGATGGACTTGCTAAGCTTAAAAAACAAATGGAAAGAAATAATTGAGTCATTTCTTTAAGTATATTCTCAAATATAAAGGTCTTAAGATCTCTATATTTTATGCGTCTTTTTCAATTAACGTCATGAAAAAACCATCATGAGTACTTTGCGCAGGGGAGACTTCCTCTTGCGAAAGACAACGATAGTCAGGGAACTCTTTTAAAAATTGGTTAATCTGTTTTCTATTCTCTGAAGGAAGAATAGAACAAGTAGCATACACTATTTTTCCTCCTTTTTTGAGCATAGGAGTGTATTTTTTTAAAATACAAGCCTGTAAAATAAGAATTCTTTCAAGTTGAGATTTACTAAATTTCCATTTAAGATCCGGACGGCGGCGCAAAGTGCCTAATCCAGAACAAGGCACATCTAAAAGCAAACGATCGGCATAATTATAAAACGATGGTATTTGTGTATCCGAGTGATCTATACAAAAAGTCTGGATATTATATACCTTATTTCTATAAGCTCTTTTTTTCAATTCAATAAGTTTACTTTTGGAAATATCCATAGAAATAATGTGACCTTTATTTTGCATAAGCGCGGCAAGATGTAGACTTTTGCCTCCGGCACCAGCGCAAGCATCAATAATTTGCATACCCGGCTTAACATCTAATAAATGAGATACCTTTTGTGAGGAAGCATCTTGAATTTCAAAAAGCCCTTCCCGATAAGATTTGGCTCCGACCAAATTTTTTCGACCCTCTACCAGCAAAGCCTCAGGATATTCTTCCAAGGTTTCTGTAATGATCCCTTCTCCAAAAAGTCTTTCCTGGAGGCTTTTCCGGTCTATTTTGAGTGTATTGACACGAATGATTGTATTGGCAATTTGGTTAAGCGCTTCCATTTCCAAAGGCCAACGAGTTTTCAATTCATTCATTCCTAGAGTATCTAACGTATCGGGTATAGATAAGGCTATAGCTCTCGGAAAAGCAGCTCTCTCAGAGAGCGTAGGAACACGTCCCTTTCTCTCGAGCCAATAGTTTAAGAGCAAGTGAATATTTTCCTCGGTTAAATGCTCTATACCTGCCATAACCTTCACAAGCCTTTTCCAACGAACGATATCATAGATAACCGTAGCTACCTGGGATCGGTCACGACGCCCCCAAAGACGATTTTTCCTTAGAAGATGCCTTACCACTTTATCAGCGTACCGATATTCAAATAATATAGCTCGCAATCCTTCAAGAATTCCTTGAATTAAATTATTATGATGAATATTCACACTATTTCCGGTTTATTCCAATAAATTTGTTGGATCATAACATCAGGCAAACCGATTTTTGGGATATAAATCTTTTCAATGCCTGCATATTTCATAATACTGTAGTATATATCCAGAGCCGGAACGATCACATCAGCGCGATCCGGCTTAAGATGATATTGACAAACGCGCTCTTCATAAGTAAGCAAAGAAAGCCTGGAGCGCCAGGTCTTTACTTCATCAAACTTAAGAGGCGTATGCTCATTCTTACCGGAGAGTTTAAATAAGCAGTTGATGTTTCCTCCTGAACCTATAGCAACAGCGCTTTTAAGAACTGAATCGCGCTCCTTCAGCCAGGGAGCCACGTTTGAAGATAGAAAATCTTCTTTTACCAATTGATTTAATAAACGCACACTTCCTATAGGAAAAGAGTGAGAAGCAAGAATTTTACCTTTATGAAAAAGGTTAAGTTCAGTACTTCCACCTCCTACATCTATATACAAATAAGTACCCTTTTTATCGATGTAATCATCTAGTTCAGTGTTGAGTATAATATTTGCTTCCTTACTTCCATCGATCACCTCTATATTAATATCACAACGCTTTCGTACCTCTTCGATGATCTCTTGACTATTTCGGGCATCGCGCATGGCGGAAGTGGCATAAGCAAGGTATTCTTTTACATCGTATACCTTCATAAGTAAAGCGTAGGATTGCATTGCATCTACTACACGTTCTATATTTTCAGCAGAAATCTTTTTTTTCATAAAAGCATCTGTACCTAAACGTACAGGAGCGCGTACCAATGCCGTTTTATTGAAAGCCACACCAAAAGGGCTTTCTATAACACTGCTGATAAGAAGTCGTAAAGCATTAGATCCCAAGTCTATAGCGGCATAATTATTGATTTTCATCTCTTAGCTTTTTTTTTAAATATCGATAGATTTCAAATTGCGCCCGAAAAGAAGTAGTTTTTAAATTATTTTTCTGTAAATCTGGCCAGTTTCTTTTTTTAGTATCATCCTTAAAATAACATTCAAAAATATCTTTCAGATTTTTTTTTAAGGATAAGTCATAAACAGGAATCGATAATTCAACCCTAAAATCAAGATTACGTGGCATCCAGTCGGCTGAAGAAATATAGATAAGGTCTTCTCCTCCATGAGCAAACCAATACAGGCGTGAGTGTTCTAAAAATCTATCTACCAAGCTAATGGCTTCGATATTTTCGCTTAATCCAGGCAACCCAGGAACAAGCGAGCTGATGCTCCGAGCCTGTATTCTAATCTTTACCCCTGCTTGCGAAGCCCTGTACAATTGATCAATCAACGGTCTGTCACATAAACTGTTCATCTTTAAATTGATATAGGCAGGCAAGCCCTTTTTTACATTTTCAATTTCCTGTTCGGTTAAAACCTCCAGCTTAGGGCGCATTTGATTGGGTGAGAGTAATAAATGTTCATAATTAGAGGACTTATAGTTAGCATCGAAAAATTCAAACACTCTTTTAATTTCCCTGGTAATGCGTGGATCTGCCGTAAATAGGATAAAATCGGTGTAAAAAGTGGCGGTTTGCTCATTGAAGTTCCCTGTTGAAGTAACGGCATATCGTTTAAGATTTCCCTTTGAAACACGCTCTATATAGCACATTTTGGAATGTACTTTCAAGCCTTTTACGCCAAATATGATCTCTACGCCATGATGCTGTAGCCTTTTAGCCCAATAGATATTATGAGCTTCATCAAAACGGGCGCGCAATTCAATCATGGCTATTACCTTTTTTCCATTACGCGCCGCGTTGATCAGAGCGTTCATCACCTGAGAGTCATCTGATACGCGATATACCGTCATTTTAATGGTTCTTACTTTCGGATCGATAGCGGCCTCGCGCAAAAACTTTACAAAAACCGAAAAGCCGTGGTAAGGGGTACACAAAAGTTGATCGGAAGCATCCACTACTGAAAAGTAACTGTTGGCATGGTCAAAAGCTACCGGTAAAAATGGAGTCATTTTCTCATAACACAGACGGGCGTTATAAGCAGGAAAATTCATGAGATCTCTGCGATGGTGGTATTTCCCACCCGGAATCATACTATCATACTCATCAAGTTCCATTTTCTCAGTTAGGTAATTAAGCGTATCGTAAGGGATATTTTTATCATATACCAAACGAACAGGAGCGCCTTTTTTACGTCTTTCTACGCTACTTGCCATTTTTTCTAGGAAACTCCTGGAGAGATCATTATCAAGAGAGAGTTCCGCATCTCGTGTAATTTTTATTGCATAGGCATCAATACTATCAAAACGAAATATTGAAAAAATCTCCTTGAGGTGATAGCGGATGATATCTTCTAGAAATATAAAATATTGACGATGTCCTTCAGAGGGCAATTGAATAAAACGTGAAAACATATTGGTAGGGACCTCTAAAAGAGCATACCTCGATTTTTTCTGAGCACGCCACATCTTTACCGCAAAATAAAAAGCATCATCAGTAAGATGAGGAAATTCGTTGAGATCGTCTAAAATAAAAGTGACAATAAGATGGCTGATTTTTTCGTGAAAAAATTTCCCTATAAATTGTTTTTGCTTTTCAGAAAGAGAGCGCTCAGTAAGCACAAAAATGTTTTCATTCTCAAGTTCACCTAAAATACGATGGTACAAGCGCTCGAAATGCTCCATGTGATCTTTTACCAAAGCATTGATTTCACTAAGAAGCTCTTCAGGAGTTTGCTCATCGATAATATTGTTATATTTTCTGTCTTTAAGTAAAGCTGCTCTACGAATACTTGCGTAACGCACCTTGTAAAATTCGTCTAGATTATTAGAAAAAATACCCAAAAATCGAAAGCGCTCTATAAGCGGAACCTCAGGATCCGCTGCTTCTTGTAGTACACAAGCATTGAACCGAAGCCAGCCAATTTCACGATTGATATAGCATTTATCTTTTTCCTCTTTTGTTAAAAGATGTCCTGTTTTATGACTCATACAATATATTTAGGCTTAATGAGCTTTTTTAAATGGCCTCTTTCGGAAAGATCTTTCCATCTATTAATTTTAAAATGCATTAAGGCTACTGCCGTGGCAGCTAAATTATCCACAGGAGTATCTCCAAGATCATTTACAAAATCGCTAAACGCTCTTTTATGACCAAAAATGATCACATTTTGAAGATAATCATCTAAAGAAAGAATACTGGTTTTTAAATCCTCGAGAGAAAATGTGTAAAGGAATTCCTCTATCCTGAGCAAGGGCAAAGGATGAAAAACACGCACAAAAACAATAGTTGTATAGACCGCGCGACTTACCGAACTGCTTATCCAGAACTGAGGAAGGTCCTGATAATGTTTTCGAAAAAAATTAGCAGTTCTATAGGAGGATTGTATTCCGGAAATCGTTAACTGACGATCTCTTTCGGAGGTATAAGACCCATTAGTGGCTTGCGCATGACTTACCAGGATAAGCTCTTTCATCTGGTCATAAAATTCAATTTTCTGTGGCACACCTCTCCAAAAAAATAGCCAAAAACTGCGCCTGCCCCCATACCGAAAATTACATCCAGTGGATAATGAGCTGCAAGATATATGCGGCTATAAGCCACTAGCGAAGCCCAAAAAATAAGAATAAAATTTAGGTGTTTTCCAAAGCTATGAAAAAGCTTTCCAAGAAATACCGTTAAGGCAAAATGATTAGCTGAGTGAGCAGAAAAAAAACCATAAGATCCGCGGCACATCCCCTGAATCAATCTAATTTTCTCAACCAACGAAGGCTCATGGCAGGGACGATACCTTTTAAAGGTATATTTAAAGAGATCAGCGCTCTGATCTACACATAAAATAAGTCCCCCTATAAAACAAATAATAAAAAATGCCTTTTTCCAGCCCCATAGATGATAAAATAAGAGTATCAACAATAAATAAACGGGAAACCAGCTTTCCATACGAGTGATATACACCCAAAAATTATCCATAAAAGGCGCACCTAAATGGTTAATATAGACGAGCAAGCGCTCATCGACCTTCAAGAGATTTTTTAAAAGAGAAAAATTTTCAATCATCGCGTTTAACTGAACCCGTAAAAGTTTCGTCTATCTCTTTTGTAATCTTTTTCGTTTCCTGCTCTACTTTATCTTTCAAATCCTCTCCGCGCTCTGAGGCCTCCCATATTTGCTGTTTAATTTCCTGGGTGATGTTTCGAAGATGTCTTATCCCCTCTCCCAGGGATCGCGCTACTTCAGGAATTTTTTTAGGCCCGAAGATCAACAGTGCGACAAGGAGTATGAAAAAGCTCTGCTCAAAGCTAATAAACAAAAAAATCATGGGCTTGAAATTTCTAATTCAAAATTAGAAAACTTACCTTAATATTTTTCAAGATAAGGCTTATCAGATTTTTTGAGTTCGCGCTTTATAAAATCATACATCAAGGAAGTGGATACAAACACTGATGAATAAGTTCCAAAACCGATGCCTACCAGAAGGGCGAAAGTAAAGCCTCGTATAGTTTCTCCCCCGAATACAAAAATGACAAAAAGCACAAAAAGCGTTATCAAAGAGGTATTTATTGTACGGCTTAAGGTACTATTAATCGCCTCATTGGTCATTTTTCGAAAAGGTCTGCGCGGATTTTCTGAAATATATTCGCGAATACGATCATAAACGATAACAGTATCATTAATTGAATAGCCTATTACTGTCAATATAGCAGCGATGAACGCTTGATCTATCTCTAATGAAAAGGGAAAAAATCCATAAAAGATAGAAAATACTCCAAGAACTACCAGGGCATCATGCAACAGGGAAATCACCGCTCCGAGGCTAAATTGCCATTTTCTAAATCGAATAAGGATATAAATGAAAACTACCAAAAGCGAAAAGAACACAGCCAGAAAAGCCCCATTGGTAATATCCTTAGCCACTGTAGGTCCTACTCTTACCGAAGAGAGTATGCCTAAAGATTGCCCTTCATTTACATTCTTGAAATCTTCCATGCTTAAATACGCGGGTAAATATGACTTTAAAGCGGTATAAAGTTTTTCCACAAGCTCATCATCCACTTCCGGATTATCTTCAGTAGCTTTGTATTTGGTAGTAATTTTTAACTGGTTGCTCTTTCCGAATACTTTTACCTCAGGTGAGGAATGACGGCCATTTTCAATGAGTACCCTCCCTATTTGATCAGCAGCTTTCTCAGGTGTTAGAACGCGATCAAGTCGTATAACATAAGTACGCCCCCCTACAAAATCTACCCCGAGATTTAAACCCCGACTCGCCAGGGAAATCAATCCGATGACCATAAGAATCGATGAAAAAATATAGGCATATCTGCGCTTTGAGAGAAAATCCCAGTGGATATTTTTCAAAAAATATTCGGTTAGCTTGCTAAAAAAAGAAAGATGCTTTTTTTTGGAAAAGTGGCATTCTATAAACCATCTGGTCAACCATATGGCCGAGAAAAGCGAGGTAAAAATACCGATGATCAAGGTAGTTGCAAAACCTTGTATGGGACCTTTTCCAAAGATGAATAGTATAATACCTGTTAAAAGCGTGGTAAGCTGTCCGTCTATAATAGAAGAAAGCGCTCCTTTAAAACTGTAACTCTCATCAATGGCTTTTCTGAGGGACTTCCCTTTATGAAGCTCTTCCTTTACGCGCTCATAAAGCAAGATATTGGCATCTACGGCCATGGCGAGTGTTAGTACAATACCGGCGATACCCGGAAGGGTAACTACCGCTCCCAAAGATATGAGTATACCAAATAAAAATAACAAATTGAATACAAGAGCCAAATTGGCGTAAAGGCCGGCTGTGGTATAATAGATCAGCATCCATAAAAATACTGATCCTAAGGCGATAAATGAAGAGTTTAGACCGCTTTGAATGGCTTCTTTGCCTAATGAAGGGCCTACGATTTCAGCCTGTATGATTTTAGCCGGAGTAGGCAATTTCCCAGCGCTTAATACATTGATCAAATCATCCGCTTCCTGAATGCTGAAATTTCCTGAAATCTGCGAGCGTCCGTCGGGAATCATCGTATTCACCACCGGAGCGGTATATACTAAATCGTCAAGAACCACCGCGATTCTTTTGTTGACGTTTTTCTCGGTAATACGCCTCCATTCTCTGGAGCCTTCGGAATTCATCCGCATATTAACGATCACCTTGTTAAACTGATCGAAGGACTTTTCAGAATCTACCACTACATCTCCATTTATAGCGGGAGCGCCATCAACTCCGGATCGGATAGCAAACAGGGTAAATTTTTTTTTACCGGTAGTATATTCCGGCTTGGCCGACCAGAGAAATTTCGCGCTGCGCAAATAAGCAGGTCGCAATTCTGTTGCCTGGGGATCGCTCAATATTTTATTGACAAGATCTATATTTTCCGCATCTACTAGGCCTATATTCCCTAAACGGAGTGCTTTTTGAATATTCAATAATTCAAAAAAACTTCCCTTCTTTACTTTATCAACAGCTTCTTTTTCTTTAGCAAAATTTTTCTTTTCAATGATCGCCTCTACTCGATTCTTAGATAATTCTGGAGAAGAATAAAAACTGGTAGATTTTACCCGGTGTAAAAAACGTTTGTTCAGCAACTCAAGATAGGCGTACACCTCTTGCGGCTGATACACTTCGTAAAAGTGAAGTTGGGCAGTGCTTTGCAATAGCTTCTTGACACGATCTATATCTTTTACTCCCGGGAGTTCGACAAGAATACGACCAGAGCGCTTCACGCACTGTATATTGGGTTGCGTTACCCCAAAACGATCTATGCGCGAGCGAATTACATCATAAGCTGTAGCGATAGAGGTTTCCACTTTTTGCCGGATAACTTTTTCAACCATTTCATCAGGACTGCTATAATCAACCTGGTCCACCAGGGATTTTTTACCAAAAATCTCTGAAGAGCTTAAGTTAATATTAGATTTCTGTATCTTTTTCTGCTCTTGAAAAGCCAAAAAAAACAGTTCTAAATAATCGGAAGCTCCGCTGGCTTTTTGTTTATTATCAGCCTGATTAAGAGCGGAAATAAAAATTGGATTCTTTGAATTTTCTGAAATTTTCAAAAGCAAGTCGCGTTCAGAGATCTGCAAGATTACATTGATACCGCCTTTGAGATCAAGTCCCAAATTAAGGGAACGATTTTTGGCATCTGCATAATTGTACTCGAGAAATAAAAAATTAGTGGTGTCTTTAGAAATCGAATCCAGGTACTGCTCTTTTTCAGAATTCCCCTTGGTATAAGCCGATGCCTGTTTTTCTATCTTAGAAGCATAATAAGTAAAACTTAAATAATACAAACAAATCAGCGATAATACAATAGATACAAATGCAATAAAACCTCTTTCTCTCATCCCCTTACGGTTTTTATGAATTGACGAGCAAATATAAATCTTAGATTCCATGAAATACGAAAAATATATTTGAACGACACTTTTATGTTGATAATGTTTATTAAAAACAATTATACTATTTCACAAATAAAACCGAACAAAATTCTTTTGTGCGTTACAAAAGAGAAAACCCAAATAAAAAAGCCATTTCCTTTCACAAAATACCTTATCGGAAACCTTTATAAAGGGCTATTTTAAAGATCTCTTATTATTAAAAAAAACTCTAGTAGATCTAGACATACCTTATATTTCTTTAAAGAAATCTTACCCCTGATAAGACAAAGACATTTTTCTTTTAGAAAATGGGAAGAAAAAATTTATACCAAATGGGTATTTAGAGTGCTTTTTCCAGGCAAGAGATTGATTTAAACAGCTTGTTTCATCCTCAGAAAAGATTACTCTCGCTAGAGTTCTCAAGCTTGCTGGATGACCAGAGAATATGATAAAAATGATGAGATAAAAGAAGAAGGATTCGGCAATTTTAGGCTCTTCTGATGAGCAACTTTCCCCTGAATAGTTAATAGGGAGGTGCTCTATGGAATTCGTACGCTCCTCAACAGGAGCTTCAATGGAAAATAGGGGAGTTTATTAAAAACATATTTGTAATTATGCAAGCTCGTTAAGCAGATTTTCTTAACTGTAAAATATAAATATTTTAAGAAAATCAAGCTTTCTAATAATATAACAAAGAAAAAATATCTTTTGAATACTTCAGGAGTTCTCGCGGCCTCCTAACAAGGGGAGTCCTACTAAGAAGCTAAACTGCACAGATCAACGATATACAAGGTAGCACGGCCATACTCCAGTTCATTAGGTCTGTGAGAGCACATCCCCAGGTAGTTTGCCCTGTTTTCTGATCATCATAAAAGGGACATTTAAACGTTGAGCTACAAAAGATCCAAATAAAAAACCACGACTTTCGATTCCACAGACCGAATCTACCTCTCCCTGAGAACAGTTATAGAATTCCTCAACGATGTCTTTGTGCAAATTAGCGTCGGCCAAAACCGGCTTATATCACGAAAAATTATTCCTTTTTTAGGAAAATCAGGAATTTTTGAAATAGTTTTTTTTGTAAACGTATTGAAAGCATCCTTAAAAAATTGTATTACAAAAAAGGCAAAGCCAGAATTCTCTTTACTTTTGTGTCATATCAAAGCAATGGCATGGATCCGCTCAAAAGAATACTGGCTTACTCTACCCCCTACAAATCTCGTTATATTTTAAATATACTGTTTAATGCCTTTTATTCTTTACTCTCGGTAGTTTCGGTGGTTTCTATAGTCCCTGTGCTTAGCTTATTACTGGATATACCCGTGGAGAGATCCTCAAACACTCTTTCAGGGCCGTTTTCTCTTGCAAGAGTTCTTATAAACGACTACATACTTAAATTTTCTTCCACCTACGAAAGGATAAACGCTCTGGCAATCTTTTGCGCGCTTACGGTCTTTTTATTTTTACTGAGAAATATTTTTCGCTATTTTGCTGAGTACTATATGGTAAGCATACGTGCTTTTGTAGTGGGCGATATACGCAATGATTTTCACTCTAAAATACTCAGCCTGCCCATCTCATTTGTATCCAATCGTCGAAAGGGAGATTTACTTTCACGAATTTCAAATGATGTAAATGAGCTCGAAAACGCCATCGTAGCTTCTTTGGCCAATTTGATCAGCGCTCCCATCATGTTGCTCTTTCATCTAGCAGCCTTATTGATGATGAGCTATCAGCTGACATTATTCGCTTTTATCGTACTTCCGCTAATTGGTGGTCTTATTTCGATAATCGGAAAAAGTCTCAAACGAGATGCGCAAAATGCGCAATCCGAGCTCGGCAAACTTTTTTCCGTTATTGAAGAAAGTCTGAACGCAATTAAAATTATTAAAATATTTAATGCTGAAAATCAAAGGAAAAGGCATTTCATGGAGGTTGCAGAGCAACAGAAAAAATGGATGACGCGAGCTAATCAAAAAAGAGAACTCGCCTCGCCGATGAGCGAATTTCTGGGATCGGTTATGATGATTTTTATTGTATGGTATGGAGGCAAACTCGTCCTTGAAAAAAAAGGAATGGCCCCAGAGGTTTTTCTACCCTTTATCGGACTTTTTTTTCAGCTTATCAACCCGGCTAAAGATTTAGCCGGCTCTTTGTCGAATCTGCAGAAAGGGAGAACTGCCGCGGCGCGTGTCATGGAAATTATCGATGCGATAGATCCGATTGAAGAAAGCTCTGTAGCTCAACCCATAAGCGCTTTTACAAAAGATATCATCTTTAGAAATGTTTCGTTTAGTTACGATGGTATGCATCCGATCCTTAAGGGTTTTAATCTGAAGATTTTACAAGGTCAAAGTATCGCGCTGGTAGGATCATCGGGAAGCGGAAAATCTACTATTGCCAATTTGCTGGGGTGCTTTTACGATGTTCAGGAAGGTGAGATTCTTATCGACGGTAAAGACATCCGGAAGTTAAAAATAAAAGATTACCAGGGGCTATTTGGTATGGTTACGCAAGATCCTATTCTTTTTAACGATACAGTATTTAACAATATCGCACTGGGTATAGAAAATCCTTCCCAGGAGCATGTTGTTCAAGCAGCTAAAACGGCCAATGCGCATGAGTTTATCGAAGGATTGTCTGATGGTTATGAAACCTTTATAGGCGATAGTGGAAATAAGCTCTCCGGAGGACAGAGACAAAGACTGAGCATTGCAAGGGCAGTGATGAAAAACCCTCCGATCATAATTCTTGACGAAGCGACTTCTTCTCTTGACAGCGTATCGGAAAAAACCGTTCAAAAAGCCTTGGAACGCATTATGAAAGAGCGCACCTCATTAACTATCGCTCACAGACTCTCTACGGTTCAAAACGCAGATTATATCATCGTTCTGGAAAAAGGAAAAGTAGTGGAACAGGGAAAACACGAGGAGCTCATGGAAAAAAATGGCGTGTATAACCGTTTGGTTTCGTTACAGAGCCTTTAACAGTGTAAATAAGGCAAAAGATTTTAATAAAAAATTATAAAATAATGCTCAGGCTTGAAATTTTCATAAAATTTCTTTGTCCTGTGTTAGTGTTATCTCAGGTTGATCAGCCTTTATAAAAAATCTTTCAAATTTAGGTTTTTTAAGTTTTCCGAAAAAATCCATTTATAAAAATAAATAACCTCAAGGTGATCAAAATAAAGGATAAAAAAATTTTATACTTATTTTATACGAGTTAATTCGTGATTTATTTCTAATTGGCGAGCTCGCCAATTAGAAATAAATCTTGGATCTTCTATACTATCCCTTAAGTCTCGAATTTCTCTCTTGTTTGATATAAGGATAGAGATCTTCTGAGTAGTGGTATAATTGTAAAATCCTATTCTTAAAAGAATAATATCTTATAAGTTCATTTTATCTTATGTATTGTATGATTATGAGCCTCACGTCTTTTTTTTCTCACAAGCTTTTTCGACTTGATCTTCATATTCCCATATATGAAGCACATTTTGCCTTTTCGTATATCATCAGTGCATTGATATTGATAAATAAACCCGTCCTTGCGAATACGTTTAACTTATTTCCTCTGAAAAATTTTATATGTTATGTGTTGGTGAGGAATTCCTTTAATTCTGAATTAAAAATTAAACACCTAAAATGTTTACGAAACATATTAGCAATAAGCATAATTCACTTATTATCTTCTTTATTTACCTCATTAAAATATTAATGTTCCGATTAATAGCGAAATAGTAAATATAATCGTTGTGTATTTATTGCAATCCCTCCGAGGTTACTATATCAGGATTCTTTTTCTATGGAGATATATGATGTATATTAAAATAGTTGTTTAAAAAACATACTATTCAAGAGAGAAAAAATGTCCATAAGGCGAAAAATATACCTATCATAGGGTGAAAGAATAGTCTTAATATTAAAAGGTATCTTCTCAAATTTATATTCTATATAAGAATATTCACTAATGTATACTCATGCGAGTATATGCCAATAAAATCAAGGTTTTAAGAAAATTCTCCTTTGCTCATGATTTCATGTTATTGCAATTATAGACATATTTGTCGGCAAAACAGCGACAAATTACTTCCGTAAATTTAATAATTCTCAACAACGACAGTCCCTCTCATATATACCTCAAATTGATAAAGGGACGAAACCTCGATATCAGGATACGAAACTACATTCTTATCAACCCCAAAAACTGGAATAAGAAAAATCAACGTGTAAGAAACATAGCCTCGGTTCATCAGAAGGATTTGATCAACGATACTCTTGAAAAGCTTTCCGCCTATCTCTTTGAACGCATGAATGAAGATCATATAGCCAGACGCACCATTGACAGCGTATGGGCAAGAAAAACGCTAGCCGATTTCTTCGGCGGATCTTATGAAAAAGATAAAGCTATCTTTGTAACGGAATGGATGGAAGAATACATAGAGCCCCCCTTTCTAAAAACACCATATCAAGCTATAAAACTACCCTAGTCAATCTTAAAGCTTTTCAGGAGTAATATTCCGATGACGATGAAAATAGCCAGTAAAAATTCCTTTATTTTCATGTCATTGTTATTTGAAGAAGCAATTATGAACATACTATGTTGTATTATTAATAAGTAAGAATTTTTTATTAATATTTTATTTAGTGATTGTTTATTTAATATATATTCAGTTTTATTTATATCCTGTATCGCACTTGGGGGAGATGTAAAAAAAGGAAATAGTAAATTATTTAGAATTCGTTGTGATAATTTATATAAATTGTAAATCAATCTAAATAAACTAAATATATTTTGTTTACATAATTCATAGAATGAATCTATTATGAATGTTTCAAGTAATCTAAAAGAAATACGAGCAGAAATTGGCAGTAAAATACAATTAATAGCAGTTTCTAAAAAACAAACCCTCTCCTCTATAATAGCCCTTTATGATGAGGGTCAAAGAGATTTTGGTGAAAATTACATTCAAGAATTAACTGAAAAATATCAAAAACTACCCAGGGATATTCGCTGGCATATGATCGGTAAAATACAGAGCAATAAGCTCAAATATATAGCCCCTTTTATATATATGGTACATAGCATAGAAAAACTCTCACATTTACAAACTCTCGAAAAAGAAGCAGCTAAGCATGCCAGGATCATTCGTTGTCTTTTACAGGTAAAAATCGCACGAGAGTCTTCAAAATCAGGTATGACCACTAAGCAAGTCAGGGATCTTATAGATGCTTTTGAATATTGCTCTATGCCGCATATTCAACTTTCGGGTTTGATGGGTATAGCTTCCTTTACAGAAGATCAACAAAAAGTGTGCGAAGAATTTAATAGACTGAAAAAAAATTTTAAAGAACTCAATAAAAATGATCCAAATTTTAAGGTTCTTTCTATGGGCATGAGCTCAGATTATCTATTAGCTATCGCGTCTGGTAGTACCATGGTGCGCATAGGCAGCAAACTCTTTGGCGAGCGTACACAATAAAAGAGCTTTACGGGAAGTTTTAATAATTATCAGAAGAACCTCTAAAATTCCAGATCAGCACAAAACGAAGAGAGTTTGCGAGCTGGTTGTTTTTAGCTGTCGCCCCTGTAGGTACTAAATAGGAAACATCCAGATTGAAATCGTTATAAGCTATCCCCAAACCCAAAGTGGTGTATTGTCGACCACCTTTTTCAAGAGCCTCGTAAAAAATAACCTCCTATAAATTTAAAAGCTTTGTTGAATAGGTATTCCATGCCTAGGCTGTAAGTAATCTCTTGAAGTTCTTCTTTAAATCCATCCGGAGCATCACTAAAATGAATTGGTAATTACCTTCATAAGATTTTTCTCTGGAATTTTACCGTCTTTTACGGGAGTAGGTACAACTAATTTATTCAATTCCAGTCCTATGGTGAATTGATTGGCCTCATCGAAAATAAATTCATAAGAGCTTCTCAGACGTAAATTAGTGGGTAAATAAACTCCGCGTGTTTCATTTAAAGAGTAGCTTAATTTTGTCCTATGTTACTAATATTAAACCCCAAGCGCACCCGCCATTCCGTTTAATCTTCGATAATTGTTTGCTTGCCCCTCATAATAACCACCGAGATCCACTGCCAGGGAACTTACCTGCTTTCATATCTTGATATTTATTGGCGTCAAAATTAGCCATGCTGTTAAATATATCTGATCTTATATAATACAGGCTTACTGCCATGGCGTAAAAGTCTGAGAGTTTCATGTCGTGGGAAAAATCCAGAGAAAATTCATTGGGTTTCGCTGTGCCTTTGTTTACAATTTCATTTCCTATGAGCTCTCTTAATTCGACATTACCTATTTTGAAGTAAAAATACTAGCACCCATTATGCTGCGTTGTTATTGATCTAAAAAAGTATGAAAGCTCCCGTTAAGTAGAAAAATATCTTTGGTAATTTTACTCAGATAGTGGGTATAAGCAATGACTGCTGAGGAGTAATTTTTACTAAAAGCGTATTTTGCCGAATTCCAATACTTCGAGAAAGCATCCTACGTGGTAACCGTATCCATATCCCCCGATTCGCGTGCCGACGGCATGGGGGATATGCGCTGAAAATAGTTCCGGTTCGTATAATACGTCTCGGTATTTGAGATTTTAAATATAGTGGAACGTATAAGTGTGAAATTATTGAAAACATCAACGAGCTAATTCTCATATTTTATATCCAAAAATAAGTTTTTACTATTGATGTAGTACTTTTTTATTCTTTACTGGCTCTGATTTTTTTCTAAATGGAGAAATGCTTAGATTTGTAATCTACTTTTTGACCCTTTTAATGGCTGCTTAAAAAATCATAACTTAGTGACAAAGACGTTTTTCTTAAGAACAGTACCCTTTCTCCTGATAATTTTCTTACTTTCTTGCTCCCCTGGCAGAAAAAAACACGAAAGTATTACCGGTTGGAAGCTTAATGATCCGAGAGATTGGTTTTTTTCTTTTAAAAAAACAAAGTATAGCCCGAAGTCTGGAATGGTTGAAATTCCAGGAGGTACTTTTGTTATGGGATGCTCTCAAGACGATCTTACAGGTGACTGGAATAATTCACCCCTTCGCATGCAGGTGCCTTATTTTTATATGGGCGATACTGAGGTCAACAATGAAGAATATAGGCGTTATTTAAGCTGGCTTAAATATGTCTTTCCCCCAGAAGATCCTTCGTTTACGGAAATTTATTATGGAACTCTTCCAAAAACTTCTTTTCAGAAAGTCAAATTAGAGAGCAACGATATCTTTGGGGAAGATTATTTTACACATCCAGCCTTCGATGCTTATCCGGTGGTAAACATCAGTTACTTACAAGCCAGTCGCTACTGTGAGTGGCTAACGGACAGAGCCAATGAAAAAATCCTTATGGATAAAGTTGTATTATTAAAAGATCTTTATTCTAATCCTGATTATGTATATGGCGCGAAGTATTTCAATACGCAAATTGATAAATCAAATCCCCGGGAGCTCTTTGATAAGGACACTGAAGGAATCGATCTTCTAAAGTCCGAATCTTCAAAAGATTCTAATCTCCGTTTGAGATATTTGGGGCAGTATGATGGTTTGCTCGTCTCTAAATTTCGTTTACCTACCGAAGCTGAATGGAAGTATGCCGCTTTGGATCTCGCCGAAAAAAGAGTTTATAATTCTTATAAAGGAAAATTACCTTCTGCTCAAAGAATTCGAGCTTATGATGGAAAAAGATGCGGAGATTACAGCGGTATAGCGGGATGGGCTAATGATGGTTCATTGATATCCAATCAGGCAAAGAAATACCCATTTAATGATTTTGGGTTGTATGGGATGTACGGCACACCGGAGTGGACTGCTGATATCTATCGTCCTGTTATCGATGATAAAACCAGTGATTTTAATTACCATCGTGGCAATGAATATCGAAAGGATATTATTGAAAATGGTCATCCCGATCGGGTAAATAGTGTAAGAAAAGAAATAAGAGGAGACGATAAGGATTACCGTGATGGAGAAAAGGCGTCCACCATTGATCCAAATTCTTCCAAAGCTGATCAGAAAGAGAATATATACAACGCGCCCGTTCACAATTTTATTGTCGATGCTCAGAGGGAAGTAAAAGTGCTCAAAGATAAAAAGAAACGGACCTCTGTCATAAGTAACCGTCTGCGCGTAATTAAAGGCGCTTCCTGGCGTGATGAAGTTTACTGGACTTCCGGGGCCGAAAACACGTTATGGATCAAGGAGAATCCACCAATTGGGTAGATTTTCGCTTAGTGTAAGATAAGCCTGGGCGAAGGAAAAGAGGACATCACTAAAAGTTCGATTTTATTATTCTCTTTAAAACACTTTAATACACTTTAATACTTATCAATGTATACTGATACAGAGGCTTTATATGAAGTATTCCTAGAGAGCACCTCTGTATTCACAGATAGTCGGTGTATAGTAGATAAGGGGCTTTTTTTTGCTTTAAGGGGAGATAGATTTGATGGAAATCATTTTACAGAGGAAGCGCTCGCTAAAGGCGCGCATGCCGTCGTTACGGACGATATTCACTTTGTTTCACATTTTCCAGAGCGTGTTTTTTACGTCAAGGATACCGTTTGTGCGCTTCAGCAATTAGCTGCTTATCATCGAAGTCGATTGGATTTGCCCGTGATTGCTATTACCGGAAGCAATGGAAAGACTACCACTAAGGAGTTGATTGCGAGAGTACTTTCTAAGAAATATAAAACGCTTTTTACCCAGGGTAATCTAAATAATCATATCGGCTTGCCGCTTACGCTTTTAAAACTTTGTAAAGCTCATAAAATAGCCGTGATTGAGATGGGCGCAAACCATTTGGGTGAAATCGCAATGCTTTCTCATATCGCGCGACCCGATTATGGTTATATCACTAATTTCGGCAGCGCGCATCTAGAAGGATTTGGTGGAAGAGAAGGGGTTATACGAGCTAAATCTGAACTCTATGACTATTTAAGATTGCATAAAAAAACAGCTTTTGTATATGCCGATGATCCTCTTCAAATGCAAAAAAGTCAGGGTATTTCGCGTTATTTCTTTTCTAAAAATGAAAACATGGGTATTTGTGTAAAATTATTGACCGATAACTCTCAGGGTGTATACTTGTCTTTTAAAAAGACACCTATTCAAAGCCATTTAACGGGTGTTTATAATTTCATAAATCTCTCTGCAGCTATCGCTATAGCTGATCGTTTTAAAGTTTCAGCTCAAGAAATTAAAATGGCTTTGGAGAGTTATTATCCCGATAACAATCGCTCTCAATACTTTAAAAAAGGTTCGTTGCATGTTTTTTTAGATGCTTATAACGCCAATCCAAGTAGCATGGAAGCAGCCATTGCTCATTTTGAACGTCTAAAAGGTACTAAAACCGCTATACTGGGAGACATGCTCGAGCTTGGGGTTTACTCAACTCAGGCACATCTACAAATCGTTAAAAGGCTACAAAATACCGATATATCGCAATTTTTTTTGATAGGTCCTAATTTTTCAAAGGTTAAAATTCAAGAAGACAGGATACGATATTTTCCTCATCGCCAAGTGTTGGAAAATTTTTTAAAAATACATCCTATACCTACAGATCACCTTTTAATCAAAGGTTCACGAAAACTGGCTCTTGAAAAATTAGTCCCTCTTCTTTAGAAAAACATATTTTTGTGAAAACGTGGGATAAGGATTAACTTTATATCCCGATCCATTATATGCTTTAAGTTATTTTTATTTAAAATGAAGAAAATTACCAAGGACACCTATGTGCAGTGGTTTACCGATATGTCTTTTTGGAGAAGGTTTGAAGATAAATGTCGTTCTCTGTATCTTAAACAAAAGATAAGAGGATTTTTGCACTTATATAACGGAGAAGAAGCTATCCCTGCGGGCTTAACACACGCTATGGATATGAGCAAAGATCGCATAATTACCGCCTATCGCTGCCATATTTTGTCTATGGCCATGGGCGTAGACCCTAAAAAAATCATGGCCGAGCTCTTTGGGAAAGTAACGGGCACCTCGCATGGCATGGGGGGCTCTATGCATATTTTCAGTAAAGAACATCGTTTTTATGGAGGGCATGGCATCGTTGGCGGGCAAATTCCTTTAGGAGCGGGTGTTGCTTTTGCCGATAATTATTTCAACAGAGGTGCCGTAACGCTTACCCTTATGGGGGATGGCGCTGTTCGTCAGGGATCGCTTCATGAGACTTTTAATTTAGCAATGACATGGAAACTCCCAGTGGTTTTTATCTGTGAAAACAACCAATATGCTATGGGTACTTCTGTAGAGCGAACCACCAACTTACAAGATATTTATAAAATTGGCTTGTCTTATGATATGCCTTCAGCTCCGGTAGATGGCATGGATCCGGTAAAAGTAGCTGAAGCTTCCTATGAAGCTATCGATCGGGCTAGATCAAGTAAGGGGCCTACCTTTTTGGAAATTAAAACTTATCGATACAGAGGTCATTCTATGTCGGATGCGGAACCTTATCGAAATAAAGATGAAATCGAGCAATACAAAAAACAAGATCCTATTTTAAAAACAAGAGATCTTTTGTTGAAAAATCAATGGGCTGACGAAAGTCAACTCAGTATTATAGAAGAGCAAGCCAAAGAAAGGGTAGAGGAATGTGTTCGTTTTGCTGAGGATTCTGATTTTCCTCCACTTGAGCAGATGTACGATTTGGTGTATGAGCAGAAAAATTATCCTTTCTGGGGTAGAATATAGTAAAAACTAAAATAATAAATCATTTAAAGCTATACTTAAAGGAAATATAGAAACAGAAAAAGCACATGGCAGAACTGATCACCATGCCCCGTCTAAGCGATACAATGGAAGAGGGCACTGTAGTAAAATGGCATAAACAAACCGGAGATAAAGTTTCTGAAGGTGATTTGCTTGCTGAGATCGAAACGGATAAGGCCGTTCAGGAATTTGAATCAGAATATGACGGCTATCTATTACATCTGGGCGTACCTGAGGGTAAGAGCGCCGCTGTAAATACTGTATTGGCTGTCATAGGAAAAAAAGGAGAAGATATCTCTGAATTGCTCTCGGGCAATTCGGTACAACCAGGTCAAGAATCATCAGTAAATACAGCAAATAAGAAATTTGAAACATCTCCGGCTTCTAAAGCAAAAGATCTTCCCAAAGGATTAGAGGTTATCACCATGCCCCGTCTGAGCGATACGATGGAAGAAGGCACTGTGGTAAAATGGCATAAACAAACCGGAGATAAAGTTTCTGAAGGTGATTTGCTTGCTGAGATCGAAACGGATAAGGCCGTTCAGGAATTTGAATCAGAATATGACGGCTATCTATTATACCTGGGTGTACCTGAGGGTAAGAGCGCCGCTATAGATACTGTATTAGCTGTCATAGGCCCTCAAAGGATAGATATGACGAATATACTACTAAGTTCTATAGGAAAAAAGAATGATGCAAATCAAGCTCAGATCGATTTTTCATCTCTTACCGCAGAAAAAAATAACGCATCTAAAGATAAGAATCAGGCCATTTCCGCAAATGACGGCACACGAATTTTCGCTTCGCCCTTGGCTAAAAAAATAGCGCAGGAAAGATCTATTTCACTAGCTGAGATCAAGGGAAGTG
Source organism: Bacteroidetes bacterium endosymbiont of Geopemphigus sp. (assembly GCF_002904345.1). GTDB lineage: Bacteria > Bacteroidota > Bacteroidia > Flavobacteriales > Blattabacteriaceae > GSPS2-BC2016. The sequence goes on along the minus strand of NZ_PEIH01000005.1, from coordinate 10,096 downwards.
GTGAAAACGGTCGCATTGTAAAAAAGGATCTAGAAAACTATCAGCCCCAAGCCACTCAGAAAATTCAAAATCTAACTCTTACGCAAACTCTACCTTCTCGGGTAATTTCTTCACCGAAATCTCGCGAGGTCCCTAATTCATCTATGCGTAAAATTATTTCCAAACGTCTGAGTGAATCTAAGTTTGCCGCTCCACATTATTATTTGATGATAGAGGTGGATATGCAAAATGCCGTTCAGTCAAGAAAAGCCATTAATGAGAATTTAAAATATGGGAAAATATCTTTTAACGATCTGGTGATCAAGGCAGCTGCCATGGCTTTAAAAATGCACCCTCAGATCAATACTTCTTGGCAGGAAGATAAAATTATTTATCATGGGGACATTAACATTGGTGTCGCTGTGGCTGTTGAAGATGGTTTATTAGTTCCGGTGATCCTACAGGCTGACCAAAAAAACCTTCGCGAAATATCTGCCGAGGTGAAAGATAAAGCCGGCCGTGCCCGAGTGCATAAAATGCAAACACAAGAAATGGAAGGAAGCACTTTTACCATTTCTAATCTCGGAATGTTCGGTATAGAAACTTTTACTTCCATTATCAATCAGCCCAATTCTTGTATACTCTCGGTAGGGGCTATTTTAGAAAAACCTGTTGTAAAAAATGCTCAAATTATTCCTAGAAACCTTATGAAGCTCAGCCTGGCTTGCGATCATCGTACAGTAGATGGAGCTACGGGAAGCGCTTATTTACAAGAGCTTAAGAAGCTTCTGGAAAACCCCGTTGTGATGATCGCTTAAAAATTTTCTTTAAAAAATTACTTTTTAGTAAAGAAAAATTTTATAGAGCCTTTTTGTAAAAAAGTATAGTGGTTATGGAGAGATTCTGATCTAAACGAAGGCAATGTTTTTAATAAAACCTGTTGCAATTAATAATACTATCTAATTAGGATTTGATTATAATATATTTTAGCGCTTTTTTATACCTGATTCTTTTTTATTTATAAAATAAACTATCTTCCACGGCGTGGAAATGATCGTCATCAAATCCTTTACGGGGGTAAAAAAGAGATGATCTTTAAGAATAATACTTGAGGATACGTTTCGGATATTATAAAAATTTTCGGTGATTTCAATCCTATGTCTCTTGAGAGTTGTTGTACATTCGTTTGTAGATTAATCAACAGAGATTCTAGTATTTCAGAAGGCACCATATTAAAAATATTTATATAATTGATGCATGAAAATGATTATTAAACTAGCTCTTTAGCAAGGTTTAAAATTAAGACTCTCATTGACAATCTCGAAAAAGATCAATTGAAGTGTTCTTGAATTTATATATGATAATTTATAATTATATTTCATATAATTATAATATTAATTTGTCATAAAACTTGATATATTTTATTGAATTAGAATTGTCTATACAGTTTTTTATTTTTAAAAAGTAAATAGTTTTAATGGATTTTTTATCCACCATAATATATAACCTATATGATATAAACATGCTATAAAGATACCTTTTAAAAAAAATAATTTGTTCTTCTGCATAGCAGAAGAACATGCTTATAAAACTTGTCTGGGTTAGAAATCAGATGAATTATTTCTTTACCTATACTATATAGGGAACAAAAATTTCGTTATATAAAAACCAAAAAGGTTATAGCCTAGAGTTTGTGCCCACGACTGGATTCGAACCAGCACATCCTTTCGAATACCACCCCCTCAAGATGGCGTGTCTACCAATTTCACCACGTGGGCTTCAAATGCCTTGCAAAGCTATTTTATTTTAACAAGAATATCAATAAATAGTCAAGGAAACGGAAGGAAAGATTTAAATCTGAAAATTTAGTCGACGGACTGTTTGTTTGTCGAAGTGTTTATAAAATCTCTCATAGAAATAATAAGTATAGAAGATAAAACTAATAAATTAACCAAGAATTCCCCAACGACTTAATAGGCTCATGCAAATAGAAAAACCCTAAAATCACCCCAAAAACAGGTTCTAGCGATAAAAAAGAGTCCCCCTTATTGCTTTTTCCATCCCTGTCATTCCTTTGTTCCAAAAAAGGCTGGAAAGCAAACTACAATTTATACCCAAATAAACCAAAGCGAAAAAATTTGAAAAACTCCAGTAAACATGCCAGTTACGTACTAAAAATAAAAAGTCAGCAGTAAAATCATTTTAAGGATAATTATAATAGAAGTATACAACTCTTTTTTTACAATTTTTATTATATCACTCAAAATTTTAAACCAGAAGCCTAACGCTATAATGGGAAAAATCAAAAAACAATTAAAGTAGCTAATAATCAAAAGATTACACATAACAATCGCTATAACGGCGAGCGCTGAAAAACTAGCGAGGATAAGGTATAACTCATATCTATAAACTGCAACAAAAAATTACCTGGATGTATAAAAATGAACTAACCAAAATTTTTTTCAGCAATTTTTTATTATTTATAATCGGCTCTTTTGATGAACCGAGTCATAAGAAAAACTCAAGCGATGAGAAACCTTTCTGAGGTAACCAATATCGGATCGATTCCATCTATAGCTAGTTTACTTTCGGTAAAGTAAATTCCCAAAAAAAACTGCTGCTAAAAGAAGAAATAAAAAAAAATTTTTTATATAATTATAGATTTAAAATCGCTAAATTTTTAAAAATAACAACTATATTATATAAGTATAAAAATTATATATTTTTTTAAGAAAACATAACGATTTACTTTCGGAGAATTTTATTGTTAAAACTAAGGTGTAGCTATTGAAACGGACAAGACTTTTCCATTGTAAAACTTTTGTCCTTCCAGTGAAAACCTATAGATGTAGTCAGCTATTTCCTCAGGGATTAAAGATGCCTTATAATTCGGGAAGGCCTGCGCCAGCATCTCCGTCTGAACTGAACCTAAAGCCAAACAATTGATTATAGGCCCGTCAGATTTGAACTCTTCAGAGAGAAGTTCTGTAAGATTGCAAAGCGCTGCTTTCGAAGTGGTATAAGCAGCCAAACCGGGAAATTTTTTGCTCCCCTGCACAGCACCTATGGTACTGATATTAACGATGTGACTGCTGCGACTCATCAGGGGGGTTAAAATACGGATCATTCGTATGGGGGCAAGAGTGTTCAGGCTAAAAGAATACTCAAAATCTCCGTCACTTAAATTTTTAAAAGGTTTCCGAATGAGATAGCCTGCATTGTTGATCAATATATCTACACGATCCCAATGCGGGATTGCTTCAAGAATTCGCTCATAAGAAGAAATTTTTGTGAGATCTAAAGACAATATATGCTTTTGTGGTATATCTGAGAGCAAGGATAAATGATGAATATCCCTTGAAATTCCTAATACTTCATGTCTATTGTCTAAAAAATTTTTGAACAAGGCATAACCTATACCCCGTCCAGCTCCTGTGATAATTACTCGTTTGCTCATTGTGAGATTTCTTTAATATTTTAAAAATATTTTTTTAAAGCAGATAAACCTTCTATAGTTAAATTTTCTATCATGATAGATCTCTATTTTTCCCTGCCTACCTGTATTTGAACAGCTGCGTCAGGTCGATTTTTATAGTATTTCTGACTAAAAAGCGTCTTAGACATTACGGAAATTCTCCACTAATCTTAAACGAAACTTTTTTAAAGAATCTATTTTTTGAAATATATATATCCAGAGAAGAATCAAAAAAGATTTTCCCATACGAAGTTTATTTAAGTAATTCAGTTTAATATGTTAGACTGTATGGTTCAATGAAACTACAAAATATAATTCGAGCATTGCAGTCTCAGTTCCACTTCATAGTTAAAGATCAAAATGCATTCTATACTAATATATGCTAAGCGAATTAAAAGTTAAGATAGTTTGAATAAAGGTACATCTAAATGAATTGTTGGTTCATCCAACAGAAGGATTGAAGTTTCCCGGGCCAAGAATACAAGCAATCATAGTGCATTGACATTCTCCATTACTTAGTTCATAAATTTTCGCTTTTTATATCAGAGAACTTGATAAGCTCTAAGGATTATTATATAACGTACCGATCTTGTATATCAAGTTCAATAAAATATACCCTAAGGGGGGGTATACGACATGAACTTACCGGCTCGTAATATTGTCAAAGCAGATGGTTTATATGCTTTTCCGGACAGAGCGACTCATGTATCGAGATTTTTTTGAAGGAGACATAAAAGATAGATTTTCTCCTTACAGAAAAGATTCTCCTGACAAACCGAGCTGAAAGCCGAGTAAACTTTTCATCAAAGTGGATTTTCTAGAGCCATTTTTGCTTAAAACATTTATTAAAAATTCGTTACTTGCTGAATATTAATTCCTAAAATCAAAAAATGTTTTTTAAATCCGGAAAAGTATCCCATAGAAAAATCATTTGTATATGAAAGATTCATTTAGTTTAGCTATTTGACTATTTTAAAGAGGATATAAATAATAAACGACGCTGCCAAAAATGGGAATTGAATTTATCAAAAGTACTCCTAGAAACAATTTGCTCAAAAATTAGCCCATAATTCTATCCTATGTGAATTTTTATTTGCTCAGAGGGTATGTATTCTTTAGTTTTTTATTTTTATGAGGTTATGTTGCTACTAAAAGTAGAGGTGTCTTATACTGAAGTACTGATATATTTTTTGTTTAAAAACACAAATATATATCTTTTAAATTATTGTTTTACACAATTATCATTATAAAAATTAATTTTTTTGATATATTATAGATTATAATCTACGCAGATCTTTTGTGTGTAATTCACTTAAAAACGCGGAAGATTTAAGTTCGTTTTTTAAAGAGTAGAAAATATGCTGAACGTAGAGTTAGATGCGCATTTAGATAATCAAAAGCATCACAAAACAACCACAGGAAATTACCGTAACGTCGGGCATGCAAGTAAGAAAATAAAATTATCATTTAAAGAAAATCAAATATAAGTTCCTCAAGATAGATAGGGTAGCATTGAGCCCTGTACTTGTTCCCAAAAGACATAATATCATAGAGGACTTGGAAAACATTATCATCTCGTTTTACGCTAAAGGAATGATTGTAAACGATATAGAAGAGTAAATCAAGAAAATTTATAATTTAATTTTGATATATCTACCTCCGCCATATCGCGAATTACCAATGCTCTAGCCATTAAAGTGACGACCTGGAAGAACAGGTCCTTGGAGAGTAAATATCTGATTATTTGCTTCGACGGAATTAAAGTACATGAGAGCTCAAAGGTGATTAATAAAACGATTGATCCACCTCACTTCACTTGGCCGCCTGCAAAGTCCAGGTAGAGACAATCAAAGCTCTTGTAGCCGGCGGGAGCTGATACAGAGGTTAAAAACCATTTTGGGGCGAAACACCGATTTGTTCGTCATTTCAATCAAAAAGATATAAGGTTGCGCAATCACCCCACTTGATTTTTTTACTCAAAAGAACAAAACAGAGTTTATAAAGACTATCATAGCGGAAAGGGATGATGTAAATAGGTAAAAGTTGTTTTTCAGAAACTCCGCTTCATTGGGCAGTTAATAATATTAATGCGGAAGCCATCAAAACTCTTCTTGAGAGAGGTGCTAATATAGAGGTTAAAGACGATACTGGAAAAACTCCGCTTGATGTCACGGTTTTTATCCGAAATACAGAGATTATAAAGCTTCTTCTTAATAAAGGAAGTTGATAAAGAAACTAAAGGATGATGATCACCAAACCCCATTTCTTTTTTGTAAGGTTTCAAATTGTGGTTGAAAAGCTATGGTCTCACCTTATGTTCTGTCTTTTAGAATTTGCGCCTTTTATAGCCTAATTTCTGTTATTTTTTCTTATGTTCCTTAACATCAGTAAACCAATATACCGACAGTAAAAATACCTATGATAATTAATATTATAAATATTTTTTTTGGAAAAATAGCAGAATACTTTTAAATATTTTATACAAGAAATTCGCAATTTTATTAGTTGAATTTTTTAAACCTGCTTGGGGTTCTTCAGAAAAGCTTTCCTGAAAAGAATCTTTTATAGTATCAAAATTTATAGGTTTTCCATACATACGAACTTTATCAAAGGTGTTTTTTGCACAAGGCAAAAGTACCCAAAACACGATGTAAATGAGTACGGAATGCAGAGGTGTGAAAAAAATATAACTAATAAGCACACCAAAAATACATGAATACCTGAGTAAACAGCGAACCCATACACATCCCTGCAATGTATTTATCGTCTTTATTTCTAAAGAGCTTTTTTGATCCTGAAGAAGTTTGTACAAATATTTTTTGATGTTTAGTTTTTTCATCTTCATCTCCATAAGTTTCGGTCCTTCCCATCTCATGGATAATTTTTCCACATCCTCTTTTGTAACCGATTTCCTCTCTTGGAATTCTGCTTTGATCGGCTCTGAGATTTGTTATTCAGCATCATATATGATTTCCTTTACCTATACAATCTTATTCATGATATGTTTTTTTAGTGAGTTCAATAATAGATCGATATGATTCTTCCCAGGTATTCTGTAATTCTTTCAATGTTTGTTGATCTTTTTTTGTTAGAGAGTAATATTTTCTGGGAGGTCTAGATAAAGATTCTTTCCAGCGGTAATGCAATATTTCTGACGATTTAGCAAAAGATATACAGTGCCCTCAACGACCAGAAGTTGAGCTTTAATATTCCTATATTTGAAGTATAAGCTTCGTCATGCCTGAGGATGCTCAAGAATACAAAATTCTAAAATTTCTTTTCTCATCTGCGATTTAGTGTTCTACATATTCATAGCCTAGTAATATGTAATGCATATACATATTAAAATTTAACTGCCATGAAAAGCATAGTAATATGTGTAAAGTGTTATCAAAAAATAAAAAGCTCTAAGATCAGTCTTGTGGGGCTTTATTATTTTTAGTAGAATATGTCTCAGATCTTACAACACCTATCATCATCATAAGCATAGAACCTAAAATAACGATCAATAAAGTATTCTCTTTCACCAACAAAAAATCAAGTTGATTGCGTGCGCTCAGATGTTCATAGAATTGCAGAAACAATAGAATACTTATCAAACCTCTTGGTGATATGAAAAATTCCGGCATCAGCTTGCGCGGCTGGGTAAAGCCCAGATAAATCCCTCTGACAGCAGAGATGATCAACAAAATAACGCCCCCATATAAATAAGCATCCAAATGAGTAATCCGCTCAAGATCAATTGAAAATCCAAAAAATAAAAAGAAAAAAGTACGAATTAAAAAAGCGCTTTCAGCGGTCAATACAAAAAATTGTTGCAAATCCTCTTCCGCTTTTTCAATAGGAACATAACGTTTGATTTTTTCAGGAACGATACGCTGGGCATTTTTTAGAAATAGTCCGAAGAAAAATATGATGATCAAGGTAGAGAGATGGTAATACTTTCCGATGAGGAAGGTAAGGATGAGAATCGAAAGAATCAGGAAAAATTTCACGTGATGGCTGATTCTGGCTATTAGCTGTAGTAAAAGGTAAGTAACTACCAGCGAAGCGATAAATACTAAAAAAATATCCATCCCAAGTTGTCCGAAAGCTTTAAGCTGTATACTATCGTTACTAACGATAAAGTTAAACAAAATGATTCCCCAGATATCTGAAAAAGTCGATTCATAGATAATAAATTCTTTCTTTGATTTTTTCAAAGCACGGACGCTTGGGATAGCTACCGCGCTGCTTATCACTCCAAAAGGAACCGAGTGTTGCACGCATATAAGAAAAGGGACTTTGTAGTCTGAAAATAAATAAAAGCCGTAGGCTATGGCTAAAGAAGTGAAGATCAAAATCATCAAGGCCGCTAAAAGGCTTCGTATAATCAGATTTTTTTTCTTAGAGGTTATTTTGAGCTCGAGTGCACCTTCAAGAACTATTAATATCAAACCTATATTTCCCAAACTAGGTAAAATTTCTTTCATAAAAGGCTCCGGAATTTCATAATTAAAGGATTTCGCTAAAACTTTGAGTGCCATACCTGAAAGGATCAGTAAAATCACCGAGGGAAATTTGGTTTTTCGAGCTACCATATCAAAAAGATACGAGGCGATGATAAGTAGGCAGAAAAGGGAAATTAATATACTATAGTTCATGTAGCCGTATTTGGTGAAGGATCAAAATTAACCCATATTGATTACATTTGAGCAAGTAAAAATTTTAGATGCAACAAGATCAGGAGCAAGTCATATTGGTAGATTCTAAAGATCAGCCTCTTGGCTTTATGGAAAAATTACAGGCTCACAAGGTTGGAAACCTACACCGAGCCATTTCCGTATTTATTTTCAATAACCAGGGTCATTTGATGATACAGCAACGCTCTCTTGAAAAATATCACTCGAGCTTGCTTTGGGCCAATACTGCTTGCAGCCATCCATATAAGGAAGAAAGCACTGAAGTAGCTGCTCATCGTCGGTTAAAAGAGGAAATGGGTTTTGATTGCGTTTTACGGAAAGAATTCTATTTCACCTATAAAGCTAAGCTTGACAATAGCCTCACCGAACATGAATTCGATCATGTTTTTGTTGGGAATTACAATGATGTTCCCTTACCCAATAATCAGGAAATTGCTTCCTGGAAATGGATCCCTTTAGATGAGCTTCGAGAAGCTATCAGGGAATTCCCGGAAAAATATGCTGTATGGCTTAAAATTATCCTCGAACAACATTTAAATGAACTGATTTTATGAACCGAAGAGTTACCCTTAGTAGAAAAGCACATTTCTGCGCTGCACATCATTTATTCAATTCTCAATGGTCAAAAGAAAAGAATACTGAAATTTTTGGAAATTGTATCCATCCCCATGGACATAATTATGAGCTTATCGTAAGCCTCAGAGGGATTCCAGATTCACAAACAGGTTTCGTCTTTAGTATCGAGGACCTTAAACGAATTATTTACGAAGAAATAGAAATGCTTTTCGATCACAAATATTTCAATAAAGATGTGGAGTATTTTCGTTATGTAAACCCCTCTACCGAGAATATCGTTATATTTATATGGGAAAAGTTGAGAAACAGAATTCCTAAGGAAATTTCACTGAAAGCAGTTTTATACGAAACTGAAAGAAATTTCGCTGAATATTCCGGTGACTCCCATTTTTAATCCTCTGATCTGTAAAAACAATCGTGCTTTATTGGTAGTTTCAATTTAGAAATTTTATAATGTCATTTATAGTTTTTGACTATACTGTACTAACACCTGATTAAACAACACATTAAAGCCTAATCTCTTAAGGAAGGGCTACTACCATACTATCTTAACCCATGCCACTTTGAAAGTGAACGAATCCTTTATGGAGGTCATGTTATCTATATTTATCACCCCGATAAAGACAAAGACCTCTAAAGTGGTTTAAAGACGAACTCTAGAGAGAAAAAGCTTACTACCAAAACAGTCCGATATAGGCAGCCTATTGATTATAAAACAAAGCGACAAAGAAGAGAAACAAAAACTTAAAAGTTTTTTATATTTTCCTTAGATTTTCGCTTATCTTTTTTTAGTTTTGGAAACTATAACCACAGCTAAAGCCAGAAGAACCTACGTTATCGATGTGCACAACTCTCTTGCTAAGAAGATAGGAAAGGAAGAAGCAGATATCCTTACAAGCCTATTTAGAAGATACCATACCCGCTCAGATAGAGAACAAAATACAGTTATCTCGCCACCAAGAAAGATATGGCTAAGGTGGAATCAAAACTTAGTGAAGATATCGCTAATGTTAAAAACGAAGTGGATAAGGTAGAGGTTAAGTGCGAACTTAAAGACGCCACTCTAAATGTACAGCTTAAGATGGAAGAGAATTTAAAGGGTCAAACGGGGTATGCTCGCCACTATCATCACCATAGCGCTGGACGCGCTGCCTTTGTACTTTAGGAGGTAGAGCGTTTTTTATTAAAAATAAAAGATTAATAATTAAGATTCTAGTAGTTTGCTAGAAAAACGAATACCTAATTCATCTATAAACTGAAAATCATCTATACATCTTATATTCATGTTTATCGCAAACATCAGGGATTCTAATGTGATTTATCGAATTACGCAGAAAGAAAACTCAAAACTCTCGTAGCACTATCCCACGAAGTGTGTAAACAG
>NZ_PEIH01000001.1 GCF_002904345.1 Bacteroidetes bacterium endosymbiont of Geopemphigus sp. | reverse complement strand
GTCTTCAAAAGGAACGCTCTCGTAAGGCCGGAAATATACAAAGTGACGACTGGATTATTCTTAAAGAAATGTCCTCTGAGGGTCAAGAAGATTTCCTGGGATACGATCATTTAAATATTAAAACATACATCAGTAGATATCGCCGTGTACAAACTCCCAAAGGCGCTTATTATCATATTGTTCTTACTTCCACGCCTTTTTACGCCGAAGGTGGCGGGCAGCTGGGCGATAGTGGATATATAGAAAATGAAAACGAAAGAATATCTATTGTAGATACCCGAAAAGAAAATGGTCTTTTTATTCATATCGCTGAAAAGCTTCCTGAAAATCCTGCACTGATTTTCAAAGCCGTGGTGGATGAAAATCGTCGAAAAAATATTGAAAAAAATCATAGTGCCACTCATTTGTTGCACTATGCACTCAGGAACGTATTGGGCGTGCATATTGCTCAAAAAGGTTCTTATGTAGGCCCGGATCGCTTGCGCTTTGATTTTTCACACGCTCAAAAGCTTTCTTATGAGCAATTGCGAGCTATCGAGACCTTAGTACAAGAGATGATCGATAAAGACCTTCCATTGCAGGAATCTCGAGAGCTTCCATTGGAAAAGACGATTACCCAAGGCGCTATAGCGTTATTCGGAGAAAAATATGGAAATAAAGTCCGTAGCGTAGGTTTTGGCCCATCTTTAGAGCTGTGTGGTGGAACACATGTAAGACGGAGCGGGGAAATCGGATTATTTAAGATTATAGCGGAATCATCTGTAGGTTCAGGTATTCGTCGTATAGAGGCGCTCAGTTCAAAGGCTGTTCTTATATACTTAAAAAAAGCCAACAAAAGCTATCAAGGGATGCTTGCGGAAATGCATCACCCGGCCGATCCTCTCAAATTTCTTCGTAAGCTACAGGAAGAAAATAAAAGTTTGCGAGCGCAAATCGATCTTTTCACAGCGAAAGAAATCCGGAATCTAAAAAAAGAATGGTTGACAAAGGCTCAAAAGCACACCGCATTTACCCTCATTTGTGAGAAAACTCACTTGAGCCCTTCTTCAATAAAAACAATTTCCTTAGAATTGCGTAGGGAGTACAAGAGATTAATTTTGCTCATCGCTCATGCCGAAAAAAATGAGGCGACACTCCATGTGGCGGTTTCCGATGATCTGGTGGATGAAGGGGTAGATGCTTCTTATATTATTCAAAAACTTGTGCCTTATATTAAAGGGAAAGGGGGAGGGCAGAAATTCTTCGCCACGGGAAAGGGCAGTGATCCTGAAGGTTTAGCTGAAGCTTTTAAGCGGCCAAATGATTTTATACCTCTATGAATGACTATGCTAACGCTTGCACTATCAAAAGAGATTGGGTTCGCACCGAGGTGCTTGAATTTTTCGGACAAGGAGATAATAAGAAAAAAGGACCTTCCGTGACAGAGTGGTTAGAAAAATACATAGAGAAAGTCCCAACTCTGATCAAAAAGAACAAGAAAAGACCTCTCTCTGAGAGAACCGTAGTAACTTATAAAACTACCTTAGATAAAATCAGGGTTTTTCAGGAGTATAAAACTAAACAATTAAAGCTCATCGATATAAACCTCTCCTTTCATGAGGAGTTTATGGAGTATTTAAGCCAAACAGAGAGACTCAGAAGTTCAACTACGGGAGTGATGATAAAAGACCTCAAAGCTTTATGCAGAGAAGAGTTTGAGTATCCCGGGTTTTTATTCCCAGAGCTTCTTCGGAAAAAACGGAAAGTGTTTACTTAAGCGATGAAAAGATCGAGAAGATTTACGCTCTGGATCTCTCTTGTAGTAGAAGGATCGATAACGCGAAAGACTGCGCCATAGTGGGTCTTCGAACAGGTCTGAGGGTAAGCGACTTTATGAAGTTCGATACCAAGAACATCAAGTCAGGTTATATAGAGGATCAAACCCAAAAGACAGGTTATAAGGTGATCATACCTCTTCATCTACATATCTTAAGATCGTGCTGGAAAAAAGAAGTGGATTGCCAAGAAAGATAGCGGATAATAATTTTAATCTCTATTTTAAGAGGATCTGAAAACTAACGGGCATCACACAAGAAACACGCAGATCTCTCATGAACCCCAAAACAAGACGCAAGGAAGAAGGGTGTTTGCCAAATACCAACTGAAGCTCTCACACCTGCCGAAGATCCTTCGCCACGAACCTTTAAGGCAAACTGCCCAACCTCTCTATCATGTCTGTCACGGGACATAAGAAGGAAAAGTAGTTTTTAGAGTATATCAAGATCACCCCGAAAGAGCACGATGAGAAGCTTAAATCCCTCTGGGAATAGGCTATTAAGATAAATCTCCGGCGCATGGACATTCGGCACCTCAAATATATTTTTTTTCAAAGCGATGATATGTTGACATGAGCTGGTAGCGCTTCTTCTTTGATGTTTTCCAAAATGCTTTTATCAAAAATGTGCAGTACGATAATCATCCACAAAGCCTCTGCCGCCAATATATAAAGTACACTCTTTAGATAATAAACCCGGATATTTTTGATCTTCTTTATAATCAGATAGTAATGCTCCCATTCCAGCAGCTAAAACTTCCAAAGAAAAAAAATAATCGTAGCTACAAAATTATCCAATGAAATTCTTAATGTAAACCATCGGACTTATCACATCTTCTTTAGGGTTAAAATCGTAAGCTACCGGTACAGTATAAACGTCAAATACGGGCCATACACAGAAAAGTAGAAAAAAAGATCCTCATAAAGCGAGAAATTTCCCTTTTAAAGGGGCGCTTTTTTAAAAGGAAACCTCCCAAAAAGTACATGTTAAGGGGGTGAGATAATAAGGATGATCTTATAAACATGAATACCTCCTAGATTGTATTCTGTTATGTCGATTAAAAAAGAACCCAATCCATAAAAATCAAGCGTACAATATATTATATAAAAATGACACTAAAGTTTAGTAAAATCGCCATTAGAGATGCCAACACTTTCTTATAGTCCAGCCTGGAATAAAAAATATAAAAAAGCAATATGCTGTAGCAGAATCTAATAAAATTTGTCCATTCTTTCGCATCCTTGCTATCTCTGACGAGATAGTCAGTCTGATAAGTTACACCAAGCTGAAAAGAAGCTTTGCATCAATACTTTATATTGTTCTTCACTCATTTCTCTTTTAACTCTTTTCGAATCAGGCACCGTAAGCTCATCTTCGTTGCTACAAGCGTTAAAGAATAGGAACAGTATCAGGAATAGGAGACATTTACTTTTCATAGATTGACGTAAATTGATTATTATATATTATTAAAATAATAATATATATATATTTATTATAAATAACATTTTATGTTATAATTTTTTCTAAAATTATATAAATATTTATCTTTTTAATTATTAATTGTAATTCTTTTTCCCTTTAGGACATCGGAAAATTCTTTATAAAACAAAATTAAGATGATAAGGGAAATATTTCAACATCTGTCCTTTTTTACGGATAGGTATCGGCTATGTTTCGCTAAAGGGGGAGAGGTTTTTTAAACTTTTATTTAGTGTAGTTTCACCTGTGGATCATGACCTTCATAGGAGATTAAAAATAAAAAGTCAATTTTCGCAACGCGATCAGTCTTTAAAAACATACCAGAAAAATA
>NZ_PEIH01000003.1 GCF_002904345.1 Bacteroidetes bacterium endosymbiont of Geopemphigus sp. | reverse complement strand
TACATTTTTAGAGTAACTTTTCCTCTTACAAACTTAATAGGATACTACTATTACATAAAATACTTTCCGGTATAATTAGGATTAAATTAGCGAGCTTTAAATATCTGTAAAGCTAAAAGGATCTATTTTTTAATATTTTTTATGTCCGATACAATTGGTTTTTTATAAAGCTTCTGACAATCTAAAGTCTATAACCTTGATATTTTTCTCTTTTTAAGATTCGTTCTTCTTTTCTCTAATATCGCTGTGCTTAAAGAACCTCTGGCAAGTTTTTGCTGATAAACTTCTCTTTGGAAGTTGACTATGTCTTTTATTTGATGAATATCATATTTTATGAGACTCTGTTATGTTTTCAGCGGAAAGTTCATCGAGTTTCATCGTATGAGCGATCTTGCTTATATATTTTAATAACGTATGATCTTCTTCAATGCAGATAATAGCCTTTTCATCGTTTTTGTGCCGTATGATTTGATTTCGCATGGCGATGATCTCTCTTTTGCACTGATCCCAAAAATCAGAAATGTTATTTGCATAAAGAATGCTCTGAAGTTGAGTTTCTACTCAAAAGTGTGTTTTTTAAGCCCCTCTGCGATGATCATATGGGTTGTTTCGTGTTCTGATTGGAAATAGCATTATGCATGGACGTTAAGCCTCCCCGATCAATGAATACTAATATGCGCGCCTTTATCTATAAAAAGCCGCGATATTTTCATATCCTAATGAAGCGGTGTTGCGCCATGGCTATCCTTAGAGTTGATTTGAGCTCTCCCTTTATTGATAAGTAAAACTTCGATATTCTCATATCTTTGCAATGCAGCGATGTGTAGAGGGGTTCTTCCATCATTATTCTTACGAGTTGATGATTTGCTTCCTTATATAAAAAGCAATCATATTTTCATAGCTCACCGAAGTAGTAAAGTGTAAAGAAGTTTATCCATTTTTATCCTGAGTATCGATGTTTTCTCCCTTATCTACAAGTAAAGTGGCGGTATTTTCGTAACCTGATAAAACGGCTATATGAAGCAGATATATTCCGTTTATTTGCCTGACTCACATCATTTTCATCCTCTAAAATAGATCTTATAAACTTCATATTCAGAAATTCCTGATTCTTTTTAGGAAAATATTTTTCTAAGTAGAAAAAGTTTTTACATTCATGTAAATGTGTTTTTTCTGTTGATTTTATATTGTATGTTTACAAAGGGAAAAAAGATTTATTTTTTTGTGGTTTTTTATAATCTAATAATGCGGATGCATACTTCATTTATTTACCTGAGCTTCCCACAAAACTTACGATTTTACCCATCTTTAGGTAGATCAAAGAAATAGATACTCTCAAAAAAGGTGCTCTAAAAAATATGATTGCTATATTCTTTTTTTAGAACGTATGACTTTTTTAATGATGTCGCTCGCTGCAGAATGTATAAGTACGTTCGATATTATATCTATTTCCATATCTCGTTTGTATTTGCTCTCTATTAGGATGAAAACGAATGTTATAGTGAACTTATCTGATGAACATTTTTCGGGTTGATCGGATTAAGAAAGGGGATGTATCGGTAATGGCGAGAGGGCTTCATAATATTAAGAATATCTTTTGTGTAATGATCATCTGGTGTGCTACTAATTACATTAACGATCAATTCATTCTTTTGATCAAAAAGCGGATCTTTAGTAAAGAATAAACCTGTAGTTAAGGTAAAAATCCAAACCATTTTTTGGTGGTAAAAGGGAATTTAGAAAATTTCACGCGCAGTGTGCCCGCGGCCTTTGAAAATACCGATAGAAGCAACTTAATTTTTACTCTTTTTCGAGTTTGACTATTGCTGTAATGGTTTCAGAGCAGCCTTACTAAATATTGGAAAATTAAATACTATTTGTTCTTTTTTTATTCTATGGCTATCGCTTATCCGTGAAATATTCTAATCGATACGCTTTGAGATCATATTAGAAACTCTCTTTTTATGACTGATATATTTAATGATACCAATCGAATATATGTTTAGTAAAGAACGAGTTAACGTATAAGAGCATTTTTTTATTGATTTCTGATTGTCCGAGCCTTATTTTTTCTTACTAAGGTAAAACTAAATTATCTTTTTCTACTAAAGATCTCATCTACTTCATCGATCTCAAATCCTGTACAGGTGTTGTAATGGTTTATTTTATGAAAACTGAGTATAAAATATATAATTTTCTTCCAACTCCGAGCTTTTGTATAATTGAAAATTAGGACAACAAGCCGTATAAAACTTTTTTAGATGGACTTAAGATCTTCTTTTTAAAACGCAAAGCAGCTTTGATATTGTAATTTTTTAGATATAATCAAATTCTCTTTTAAATTAATATTTTAAAATCAACTTGATAGATAAACAAAACTCTATTTTCTAAGGATTTAATTATCTAAGGATAAAAAATATTTTATTTTAGAGTATTTAGCTCAGGATTAAAATTTATTAAATCACAGATTCTTAATCAATAAGGATAATAATATAATGGAGTTAAGAAAATAATCTTAATTTAATAACATAAATCATATCAATATTTTACCTTGTATTTTTAGAAAATATTTAGCTTTGTTCTATTGTTTATATAGAATCTTAATAGAATGTTTGACAACTTACAAGAACAGCTCGATAGGGCCTTTCATATTCTGAAGGGACGAGGGAAAATTACCGAAATCAATATTGCTGAAACCCTTAAAGAGGTACGGCGCGCCTTGCTCAACGCTGATGTGAATTTCAAAGTAGCTAAGGAGTTTACCAATAAAATCAAAGAAAAGTCTCTGGGACAAAAGGTACTTACTTCCCTGCAACCTGGTCAATTAATTATTAAAATCGTGCACGATGAACTTGTGCAGCTTATGGGTGGTCAAAATGTTGGAATTGATTTTTCAAAAACACCTACAGTTGTCTTAATCGCCGGTTTGCAAGGTAGTGGAAAAACCACCTTTTCAGGAAAGCTTGCCCATTTTTTGGAAAGCAAAAAGCATAAAAAGCCCCTTTTAGTAGCTGCAGATGTATACAGACCTGCTGCTATAGAGCAGCTCAAGGTACTGGGAGGACAGATTCAAGTACCTGTTTTTACTCTTGAAGAGAGTAAAAATCCCTTAGAAATCACTGAAAAAGCCCTTGACTATGGGCGTGTTCACTTTCATGATGTGGTAATTGTTGATACCGCTGGCCGACTAGCGGTCGACGAAGTTATGATGAAAGAAATTAAAGCTATTCACGAGCAAATTCATCCAGATGAAACTCTTTTTGTGGTAGACGCTATGACGGGACAGGATGCGGTAAATACAGCTAAGGCTTTTAATGAATCCCTTAATTATCAGGGGATAGTACTTACAAAACTTGATGGAGATACCCGTGGAGGGGCGGCTTTAAGCATTCGTAGTGTGGTAAACAAGCCCATCAAGTTTATCAGCAATGGTGAAAAACTACAGGCAATAGATATTTTTTATCCTGAAAGGATGGCTAACCGTATTTTGGGTATGGGAGATGTAGTATCGCTCGTGGAAAAAGCTTGTGAACAATTTGATGAAGAACAAGCTAAAAAGCTTTATAAAAAAATTGCTAAGAATAATTTTAGTTTTGATGATTTCCTCAAGCAGATTCAGCAAATTAAGAAAATGGGCAACATGAAGGATTTACTGGGAATGATTCCTGGTCTGGGAAAAATGACTAAAAATATTGATTTAAAAGAAGATACTTTTAAACAAACCGAAGCTATTATTTACTCTATGACCCTTAAAGAACGAAAGTATCCTAAAATCATAGATATGGGTCGAAAAAAGAGAATTGCTAAAGGCTCAGGAACTTCTATTAAAGAAGTAGAACGTTTATTAAAGCAGTTCGGACAAATGAGTCAGTTGATGCGCCAGATGCAAACACCTTTTGGTAGAGAGATGCTGAAAACTATGACGGCCCATATGGGAAACAACAAAACTTAAAAAAGGCAGGTATACTTTTTTATATGGAATTTTGTACTTCACTCATTTTTCAGGTTTTTTACAACTAAGTTTCTCCCTATTCATTTATTTTTTTATTTTTTTGAAAAATTATCTCTAAAATGATGAAAAAAAACTCCAAATAGACAATTTGGAGAGAGAAATTTGTAGAACAACTTCAGACGACGCTTTTATGAGATATATTGATCATCGGCGGAGGAGCTACCGGTATAGAGGTAGCTCTGGATGTTGCTTCGAGAGGATATAAAACGCTTCTTCTTGAGTAGGTTGATTTCGCTAAAGGTACTTCTGTCGCAGTACTAAATTACTGCATGGAGGCGTACATTATTTGGAACAAGACAATATACGTTTGGTATATGAAGCCTTGCGTGAGCGTGGTTTACTTTTAAAAAAAGCACCTCACCTTACTAAAAATCAAAGATTTGTCTTGCCTTTTTTTAATTGGGGCCCAGGCATATTCTACTGGATAGGTCTTAAGTTTTATCAACTCCTGGCCGGAAAACTTGGTTTAGGTTCCTCCTCTTATGTTTCTCGTGAGAAAATGATTAAGAGATTTCCTTATGCCGAGCTATGGAAGCAGATTCAAGTATTTCCATTCAGGAACTTCGTTTGGATGGAGGTGCTTCTAATAATAGAGTTTTACTGCAATTTCAGGCGGATATTCTCGACACTAAAGTTGTAAGATCTAAATATTCAGAAACCACGGCAGCGGGTGCTGCTTATCTGACCAGTCTAGCTTTTGGCTATTGATCAAATGTTGAAGAAATTCAGGGTTAATGTCAAATTAAACAAATTTGCGAGCCGCAGAAAATGATCAATCGCGCCAAGCGCGTACATGTCTAGCATACGGAAATAAACGCTGCGAAATCTTGGAGTAGCTCTTTTAAAACCATATGTTATGTAATGAGCGTTTTTTATTCAGAGACTATCGGTACAATGTTGCTGGTCCTCTTAGGAAACGGTATAGTAATGAATGTAGTGCTTTTCGAGCCAAAGGAAACAATTCTGACTGGATGATTATCACTACCGTATGGGTGCTGGCGGTTTTTGTCGGGATGGCAGTGGCCACTCCTTATAGCGGGACGAATCTAAATCCGGCGGTTGTTACCCTGGTGTTGGCTTTAGCTGGAAAGTTCTCCTTGAAGTAATTACCTCTCTTTATACTTGCGCAGATGATATAGGCGATGTTTTAGTAAGCGTTTTTACGGGGATCATATTGCAGATACAAAAGATCAGGAGGTTCAATTGGCTTTTCTACCGGAGCAGCTATCAAAAATACCTGGCTAAATTTGTTCAGTGAAACTATTAGCAACTTTGTTTTGGTATTTGTCATATTTCACTTTTCTCTTGCTCAAATGGGAGAGGAAAAACTCTAACAGGCTTGGGCGCCTTGGGCGTTTTACCTGTAGCGTTCTTGGTCTGGAACATCGGTCTTTCTTTGGGTGGAGCCACAGGTTATACTATCAGTCCCGCGCGAGATCTGGAATCCAGAATCATACACGCTTGTATTCCTCAATAAGGGTAGCAGCCAATGGTCATATGTCTGGATTCCTCCTGTAGTAGGGCTTTTACTTGGGTGAATTCTTGTATCAGTTGTGCACAGCATGTTATCTTCTTAAAAAATAATATTGATTTGGGAATCATTTTGAAAAGCAGTTCTATTATTGCTGATATTTTATATTTACAACTTTCAAAATGATTTCTATAAAATTAAATGATTCAGATTACCTTTCCTGATGGACGAATAAAGAAATATCCATCAGGCACTACTCCATTTGAAGTGGCTCGTGATTTGAGTGAAGGCTTGGCTAAAAAAGTACTATCCGTCACTTTGAATGAACGCCAAGTAGATTTTTTTGTACCTATGGCACAGGATGCACATCTTGTGTTTTATACCTGGAAGGATCCGTTAGGGAAGAAAGCTTTTTGGCATTCCTCAGCCCATTTATTAGCTCAAGCTATTCTGGAGCTATACCCCCAAGTTCAACTCACCATCGGGCCGCCCATTGAGAATGGATTTTATTACGACGTTGATCTGGGTGAGGCTGATTTTTCAGAAAAAGATTTTCCAAAAATTGAGGTTCTTATACTCGAGCATGCTAAAAGAGCTTCAAATTTTGAATTGTATTCTATTTCCAAAGCTCAGGCTTTAGAGGTTTACAAAGAAAACCCCTATAAAACCGAGCTCATACAAAACCTTCAAGAAGGAACTATTACCTTTTGCCGTCATGAAGATTTTACAGATTTATGTCACGGAGGCCATATTCCGAATACTTCCTGGATCAAGGCTGTTAAAATCCTTAATATCTCCGGAGCTTACTGGCGAGGTGATGAAAAAAATAAACAACTCACACGTGTTTATGGAATTTCTTTTCCCAAAAAGAAAGAGCTCGATGAATATCTTTTTCGGCTTGAAGAAGCTAAAAATCGTGATCATCGTAAATTGGGAAAAGATCTCGGATTATTTACTTTTTCAGAACGTGTAGGCGCAGGACTTCCGCTTTGGCAACCTAAAGGCGCTGTATTGCGTAAATGCCTAGAAGACTTTTTAATGCGCGCACAACAAAAGGCGGGCTATGAAATGGTAGTCACGTCCCATATTGGGCATAAAAAACTTTATATCACCTCTGGTCATTGGGCTAAATACGGAGAAAATAGCTTTCGACCTATCTCCACTCCTCATCAAGGGGAAGAGTTCTTATTAAAACCTATGAATTGTCCGCATCATTGCGAGCTTTACCGTGCACAGCAATGGTCATACCGCGATCTTCCAAAACGTTTTGCCGAATTTGGCACAGTGTATCGATACGAACAAAGTGGAGAATTACATGGCTTGACGCGCGTGAGAGGTTTTACTCAAGATGATGCTCATATTTTTTGTACGCCTGACCAACTGCTGGGAGAATTTCAGAGCGTCATTGATCTGGTGTTATATGTTTTTAAATCTCTAGGGTTTGATCAATATAAGGTTCAAATCTCCCTTAGAGATCCAAAAACGCCAGATAAATATATAGGATTGGATGAGTATTGGAAAAAATCTGAAAATGCTATTGTTCAATCAGTTAAGGATAAATCTTTGCCCGTAGAGGTAGCCTACGGAGAAGCGGCTTTCTATGGTCCGAAGCTTGATTTTATCGTTAAAGATGCTTTAGAGCGGAGTTGGCAGCTTGGCACTATTCAAGTAGATTATAATCTTCCTGAGCGCTTTGATCTGAATTATAAAGGGGAAGACAACCAATGGCATCGACCTGTGATGATCCATAGAGCTCCTTTCGGCTCTTTAGAGCGTTTCATAGCTATTCTCATAGAACATACAGCCGGAGATTTTCCATTTTGGCTAGCACCTGTTCAAGTAATAATTCTTCCGATTAGTGAAAAACATGGCTCTTATGCGGAAAAAATTCTAAATTTGCTCTCCCAAGCTAATATTCGAGTGAGTATTGATATGCGCAGTGAGAAAACAAGTAAAAAGATAAGAAATGCTGAGATGTCCAAGATTCCATTTATGTTAGTGGCGGGAGATAAAGAAGTCTCTTCCGGGACAATTAGCCTAAGAACACATAAAAATGGGGATTTGGGTACTCATACTGTAGAAGATTTTCTAGGTATGATAAAGCTGAAATTGAGTAACTATTAAAATTACAGAGTTATCGCGTTACAAAAAAAATTTTTGAGGAGAAAACCTAATTACCGTCCTCAAAATCAGGAGAATCCTCATAAAATCAACGATCGTATCACTGCTCGTGATATTCGTCTTGTAGGGGACAATGTGGAAAACGGTATATACTCTCTACAGGAAGCTTTAGCTATTGCTCAGGACCTGGAGTTAGATTTGGTAGAAATTAACCCTAAACTCGATCCGCCTGTTTGTAAGATACTCGATTATAAAAAGTTCCTTTATGAGCAAAAGAAAAAGCAAAAGCAACTTAAAGCCAAACAGACTAAAGTAGTAGTAAAAGAAATACGTTTCGGTCCGCAAACCGATGAACATGATTATGAGTTCAAGAAAAAAAACGCCCGAAAATTCTTAGGAGAAGGCTCCAAGGTTAAATCTCTTGTCTTCTTTAAAGGCCGTTCTATAATTTATAAAGACCAGGGAGAAATATTGTTATTGCGTTTAGCACGTGATCTTGAGGATTGCGCCAAGGTAGAGCAGATGCCTTATATGGAGGGAAAAAGAATGTTTCTTATTTTGACGCCAAAAAAATAAAATGATCTAATTTTTAAGAAAGAATGTCTAAACTAAAAACCAAATCTAGCGCTAAGAAACGCTTTAAGCTTACTTCCAGCGGCCTCATAAGGAGGAAGCATGCTCTTAAGAATCATATCCTTACCAAGAAGTCTACCAAACGTAAGCGCCATTTGACTCATTTTTCTCTCGTTGAGAAGGTAGATGAGCAAAGTATAAGAAAACAATTATTAGTAGGCTAAGTTTTATAAATTCAAACCCTCCGTTTGTGCGCTTAAGTATCTGAAAAAGATCGCCTTTCGGAAAAAATTAAATTAATATGCCAAGGTCAGTAAACGCAGTGGCTGCAAAAGCTAGAAGAAAAAAAATACTTAAAGCCGCCAAAGGTTACTATGGGGCGCGTAGCAAAGTGTTTACTGTTGCTAAAAATGCTGTTGAAAAAGCACTCCAATATGCTTACATAGGCCGTAAAAGAAAGAAAAGAGATTTTAGAAGTCTGTGGATTCAGCGCATCAATGCCGGGGCTAGAGAGCATGGTATTTCTTATTCTCAACTTATGGGAAAGCTCTCAGATAAGAAAATCGATCTTAATCGTAAAGTATTGGCGGATTTAGCTTTAAATCATCCTGAAGCTTTTAAAGCTATCATAGAAAAAGTCAAGTAAAAACTATCAAATGATTCTTTAAAAAAGGGAATAAATATTTATTCCCTTTTTTATTTTTCCGGGGACTCTGTAGAGGTTAATTCAGTGTTCTGTAAATATTATACCAACGAAAGATCTTTCTTAAGTCTGATTCGTAAAGACGCGTTTTACCGTAATTTGGTAGAATATTTTTGAAATAGGCATGCAACTTCCCATGACTCTTCTTAGCGTTCAAAGAATGGCCTGTTTTTTCTTTATGCTCTATTTTTTTTAGAACTTCCATCAGACTTACTTTTTTTCATCTGTAGTATAAATACTAATATTTTCAAGTAGAATTACTTTATTTAGAAGAAATAGGAAAGCGTCTGGATTGAGTAAAGCACTCGATGAGAAAACCGTTTCGTGTTTGTGAGATAAATCTATACAAACTTGATTTTCCTACTACGGTGATGACTTTTGATATGTTCATATTTTTTTATGCGTTTTTTTAGAAAACTCAACTTTGTAGCTGGGCCTCAGTATACCTTCTGAAATTTTTTTCAGTTTTTTGTTTATCAACTGTCGTTTTAGGGGCGAAAGATAATCGATAAATAGCTTACCATAAAGGTGGTCATATTCATGTTGTATCACTCTTGCACGCACACCCTTTAAGCTTTCTTCATGCTTTTTCCAGTGTTCATCATAATATTCTATATGCAAGTACTCAGGTCGATCTACATTCTCTCTGATTTCTGGAATACTCAGGCAACCTTCTTTAAATTTCCAGAACTCTCCATAAATTTTAACTATTTTAGGATTGATAAATACTCGTTTAAAATCGCTCAATTCTTGAAAAGCTTCTTTATCATCATTTTCTTCATCTGCAAAAGCAGAAGTGTCCACTACAAATACTCTTATGCTTAAACCCAACTGAGGCGCCGCTAGACCGACCCCATCAGCTTGATACATAGTTTCAAACATATTATAAATCAAGGTTTTGAGATTAGGATAAGAATCTTTAATTTCTTTACATTTTCTTCTCAATACAGGGTCCCCATACATAGTGATTGGTAAAATCATACATTTTTTTTTTATCCAGATAAGATTGTAAAATTAACACAGCGCTGATCTTATCGATAAGTGCTTTATTTTGTCGCGCTTTCTTTTTTAACCCCCCGCCAATCATAGCGTATTGAGCTACTTTTGAAGTAAAGCGTTCATCTACACGATCTAAATAAATATCTGGAAAGCGTACGCGAAATTTTTTAATGAATTTCTGAATATCTTTTTCTATTAAAGAAGGCTCGTTGTTCCATAGCTTGGGTTCACCAACAACCACTGCATGAATTTCCTCTCTAGGAAGGTAGTATTCTAAAAAAACCATCAATTCTTCTGTAGCTACGGTTTTTAGTCCTGAGGCGATAAGCTCCAGTGGATCGGTTGTGGCAAGTCCTGTTCTTTTGCTTCCGTAGTCTATGGCCAGTATGCGGGACAACTAAATTCTGATATGTACTGCAAATATACTCGATATCTTCAGCTTGTTTATCTTTACAAAAAATAAAGTTTTAAGATGTCAAGCCTAAGAAAATATATAGAAATCGCATGGGAGAGCCCTGAAAAACGCTCCCTGCCTGAAACCAAGGAAGTAGTATTTGAGGTTATTTCGCAGCTCGATAAAGGAGCGCTCAGAGTAGCTGAGTTTATGGAAGGGAAATGGCAAATCAATGAATGGGTGAAAAAAGCCATTTTGATGTATTTTCCCATATCAGAAATGAAACGAACGCAACTGGGACCTTTGGAATTTTATGATAAAATTCCTTTAAAAATTGATTATGAAAAACAGGGAGTTCGTGTGGTTCCTCATGCCATTGCCCGTTATGGATCTTACCTTTCTAAAGGTGTCATATTGATGCCTTCTTACGTTAATATTGGCGCTTACGTAGATGAAAACACCATGGTAGATACGTGGGCTACAGTAGGAAGTTGCGCGCAGATCGGAGCTCGCGTTCATTTGAGTGGTGGCGTAGGTATAGGAGGGGTATTAGAGCCCTTGCAGGCGTCCCCTGTCATTGTTGAAGATGATGTTTTTATAGGTTCCAGATGTATTGTGGTGGAAGGTGTTTGTGTGGAAAAAGAAGCGGTCTTAGGAGCAGGCGTTATTTTAACGGGATCTACTAAAATTATAGACGTCACAAGTTCCTCTCCTATAGAAATCAAAGGGCGTGTGCCTAGAAGATCTGTAGTAATTCCGGGCACTTATCCTAAAGCTTTTCCTGCAGGGAACTATCAAGTACCCTGCGCGCTGATTATTGGGAAACGTAAGGAAAGTACAAATAAAAAAACTTCCTTAAATGAAGTGCTTCGCGAATATGCACTGGCGGTTTGATTGCTCTATACATCCTTGCTTTTTTCCTTTAAAATTCCACAGGGTGTTCTTATCAGTTTGAAATCATGAGTTTTTCCTCGAATCCTTTTATTTTCTTTTAGATCCTTTTCACTGATATACCCTCGCGTATGTTCAAGATGAAGGCAGATGGCACTATAGCGAATCTGCTTTCCTCTTATATACATGTTTTCTAAACGTTCGCCCAGTTCGCGATCTTCTCCTCCATAGGCCATACGCTCGTCAAAACCGTTTATCTTCAGAAGATCTTTTTTCCAGGCCGAGGCGTTGTGACCATTCCAAGTGGATTTCGTAGGCGTTAAGGCATTTAAAACTCTTGATATCCAGGGGGAGTGTGTAAGCCTCATATTCTTAACAGAAGGACTAAGTCCATACAACTTGAGCCACTGTATATCGAAACAAATTCCCGAGAGAATATCGCTTGATGTAATCCTTTGCGAGAGTTCCACAGGCAGTTTCAAATAACCTCCTGAGAGAAAGTATCCGGGTTTTCGCGTTTGCCAGTGAACTTCAAGAAAATCATCTCGAGGAATACAATCTCCGTCACTAAACACCAAATATTCTGCTTGGGCATGCACTATAGCTTTATTTAGAATGGTGGTTTTGCGAAAGCCTCTATCAGTTTGCCATAGATGTTGTATAGGATAAAGAACGATGCGTTTCATTTGCGCAATGCATAGCGCTGTATTTTCATCTGATCCGTCATCGGCGATAATGAGCTCAAAAGACCTAAAACTTTGTCTTTGATAACCCCATAATACCTTTTTTAGCCATCCTGTAGAATTGTAAGTGCTGATAATAACTGAAAGTAAAGGCGTCATAATATTAAGTGAAACATAAAAAAGCAAACGTATAACACAATCTTATTTTTAAAATACATACCTCCTTACGTGCTTTTTTAATTAACTTTGTCTCAAGTTTTATGGTTTTTTAGGCGTTTTAAATTCATTCATATCGTAAGAAATTGAAGAAAACTTCTATCAGCGCTTTGGTCATTACTTATAATGAAGAGTCAAATATTGCTGAATTTCTTAAGAGCGTTTCCTTTGCTGATGAAAATTATTATCCTCGATAGTTATGGCACAGATAAAACTTTGGAAAGTTCGATGGAGTGCCAGAAGGTACGTATTTTATCAGCGCTTGTTTGAAGATTTTTCTACTCAAAGAAATCATGCGCTTGATCTTGCTGCTCATCAATGGGTATTATTTATAGATGCCGATGAGCGTTTGAACAAAATCTTAAAGGATGAAAGTTTTAAAAGCTCTCCATATGCCTGATGCCTTTTAGGCTTATTATGTGTACAGGAGATTTTATCCCGTAGGGAAAGCGCTGCGCTATAGCGGATTTCAGAAAGATAAGTTACCTATATTATTTAAGGAAAATTATTGCTTTTATGGACTCTTCCAGGCGTGTACATGAAAAGCTTCATTGTCAGAGCACAATCGCTTATCTAAAAAATAAACTCGATCATTACACCTATTTATCCCGGGAGCAGTATGATGCAAAGCTCAGCTAATATGCTCGTATACAAACTGATAAACTCTTTGAAAAAAATGTTCAACCCCGCCTTCACCATTTTGTATTAAAGCCATTTTGACGATTTTTCAATTATTATTTGCTTAAAGGAGGTATTTTTAATAGCTAGTAAGGATTTTTCAAATCTTGGTTTTGTGACTATTATGTATTTAGACATTATGTTTTTTTGTGGATGAGACATAAAAATCTTCAGTGAGAGTTTTATTATTTAACGTCACTTACAATTTATATGTCTATAAACGTTTAAAAAGAAAAATCATCTGATGTCTGAAAAATTTTCTCAGGAGCTTTTTAGAAGCTTTGAGACTTTAAAGCAAGGAGGAATCCTTTTATATCCTACCGATACAGTATGGGGAATCGGCTGTGACCCCACAAATCTCAAAGCCGTTCAAAAACTTTATGAAATCAAGCGAAGGAGTACTCAGAAACCTATGATTTTATTAGTGAGCTGCGCTCAGATGCTCAGGTGTATAGTAAAAGTTCCTCGGAAAGCCTGGCATCTTATGGCAAAGACTTCTCGTCCGTTAACCATTATATATGACTATCCCACAGCCTTATTTTCTGCTCTCTCCGCAAGCGACGGTGCCTTAGCTGTACGTATTACCAGCGATACTTTTTGTCAAGAACTTATAAAATCCCTTGGAGGGCCTTTAATTTCTACTTCTGCTAATCTTTCAGGAGATCCTACGCCTTTATCTTTTTGTCAAATCAGCTCCGATATTTTGGAAGCGGTAGACTATATTGTAGATTTGCGCCGAAAAGATCAGGCGACTTATGCAAGCTCTTCTCTTATTGTAAGATGCAATGAAGATGAAAGCTGGCAGATATTGCGCAAATAAGAATTATGGATTTGACCCGGGCCATTGAGAAAAATATATTTCATACTATTGGCTGCTCAGCTTCGGAAATTCAACAAGATGTCTATGTTATCGGAGGATATGTTCGTGATTTTCTTCTTAATGAAAGATATTCGAAAGATATAGATGTGGTGACCACCGGCAGCGGTATAGCGCTGGCCAAGCAAGTTTCTCAAAACCTTAAACATCAACCTAGGATTACTGTATTTAAGAGTTTTGGAACGGCTATGCTCAAATACAGAGGTCGAGAGATCGAGTTTGTGGGCGCCCGTAAGGAATCTTATCGCAGCGAAAGCCGAAAACCACTCATCGAAGACGGCTCTATCGTAGAGGATCAGAACCGAAGAGATTTTACCATTAATGCTATGGCTATAAGCCTTAATTCATCTGACTATGGGCGATTGATCGATCCATTCGGTGGTTTGGTCGATCTTCACAAAAAACTTCTCCGTACCCCCTTAGATCCCTTAATCACTTATTCTGACGATCCACTTCGTATGTTACGCGCCGTACGTTTTGCTAGCGAGCTTGACTTTATTATTGAAGAAGCTTCTTTTCAGGCCATATGTAAAAATCGCGAGCGTCTTTCGATTGTTTCTATTGAGCGTATCATGGATGAATTTCAAAAAATTATGCGCTCTCCAAAACCTTCTATTGGTCTAGGACTTCTGTATGAAACAAGTTTGCTTTCTATGATTTTGCCGGAGCTTAATGCTTTAGAAGGTATAGAAGAAAAGGAAGGACATTCTCATAAAGATAATTTTTTTCATACACTTGAAGTGGTGGATAACGTAAGTGAGGTTTCAAATTCTCTATGGCTTCGCTGGGCGGCTTTGTTGCATGATATCGGTAAAGCTGTTACGAAAAAATATATAGCCCGTACAGGTTGGACTTTTCATGCCCACGAGTTTGTAGGCGCCCGTATGATTCCGGCGATATTTCGGCGCCTTAAATTGCCTATGGGA
Source organism: Bacteroidetes bacterium endosymbiont of Geopemphigus sp. (assembly GCF_002904345.1). Taxonomy (GTDB): domain Bacteria; phylum Bacteroidota; class Bacteroidia; order Flavobacteriales; family Blattabacteriaceae; genus GSPS2-BC2016. The sequence continues at coordinate 54,897 of NZ_PEIH01000003.1, read as the reverse complement.
TCTACTGTAAAATACGTTCAGAAAATCGTTCAGTATAGCTCCCGGCCTATAGCCTTGGTAAGTGATGAAGCTTCTGATTCGGCTTTGCGTCGGCTATTGTTTGATGTCGGTGAGGATATTGAGGATCTTATGGTGCTTTGCAAGGCAGATATTACTACAAAAAACCCGGAAAAACAGCGTCGTTACCGTAATAATTTTATCCTGGTTGAGAAAAAGCTTCATCAACTCGAAGAAAAAGACCGAATTCGAAACTGGCAGCCCCCAGTTTCAGGAGAAGAAATCATGAAAATATTTAATTTACAGCCTTCTCCAAAAGTTGGAATTATAAAAAATGCCATAAAAGAGGCGATATTGGATGGAGAAATATGCAATGATCGTGAATCTGTATATTGCTTTATGTTGAAAAAAGGTGAAGAGTTAGGTCTGGAGCGGAAAAGTTAAATGGAGCTGTCGTATATTTCCAGCCTCATATTTTTGAAAAAATTATAAATAAATGATTTATAGAATAAGAGTTGCACTGGATACCGAAGAAGAAATTTTTCGAGATATCGATATCAAAGCCAGCCAGACGCTATGGCATCTTCATAAAGGAATTAAAAATGCTTTTAATTTATCGGGTGAAGAATTTGCTTCTTTTTGTTATGTCGATAAAGACATGAATCAAATCAAGGAGATTCCTGTGGAAGATCCTACAGATGATCAATCAGGTATGAGTATGGCTGATGTAAATGTGAAAGAGGCTTTTTCAGACGAAGAAAAAGCGCAACTCGTTTATATTTATGATTTTCTTAATATGTGGCATTTCTTTCTCGAGGTGGTTGAAATTCAAAATAGACCTCCTGCGCTTAACTATCCGCTTACGGTAAATAGCAAGGGAAAAATCCCGTTAAAAAATCTTAAAAAAATATCTAAGATATCTCCTGTTGAAAAAAAACCTGTAATAGAAGATGAGGAAGATATCGATGAAATGTTCAATGATCTTCAAGTAGAAGATAATGAAAGCTATTCCGAGGAAGATTTGTAAACTACAAGCATTATCTTATTTATCTTAAAACTACTTATGTTTTATGAATTTTTATGAGTTATAAAGAAGCCTTGGCGAATTTTAAGAAAAAACTTCATGGGCCAACTGTAAAATTTCTTGTCTTGCCTCATAAAAACCCCGATGGGGATGCTATGGGCTCTTGTTTAGGTTTAGCTCTTTACTTGCGAAAATTTGGACATGAGGTAAATATAATTGCCCCGACGGATTTTCCTTATTTTTTACGTTGGTTACCTAATGTTGATCAGGTGCTGGTATTTTCTGAAAAACAGAATAGCAGGGTAAAGAAAAAAATTCATGAGGCCAATGTGCTTTTTTTTGTGGACTTTAATACCCTTTCAAGGGTTGAACCTTTAGATGTCTTTTTAAAATCCTCACCTGCATTTAAGATTCTTATTGATCATCATCTTGCTCCGGAAACTTTTGATCTGATGTTTTGTGATCCTTTGGCACCCGCTACGGCAGTGCTCGTATTTAGGTTGATAGAGCAAATGGGCCATTTAGATTGCATAGACCGTGATCTGGCTATGTGTTTATACACAGCCTTGGTAAGTGATACGGGTTCTTTTCGTTTTTCATCTGTCACTTCTGAAACTCATATCATAGCGGCGCACCTTATGGACAAAGGTATCAATGCAGGGGAAGTGCAAGATCGTTTATATGCTATCTATACTCAGGGGCGTATGCGATTATTGACAAAAACACTACAGGGAATGAAGATTCTAGCTGAGTATCGGACAGCTTATATGTATGTGACTTCACAAGATATGGAAGACTGTCATTATCAAAAAGGGGATACTGAAGGTTTCGTTAATTATGGGTTGAGTTTAAAAAATGTTCTTTTAGCGGCACTTTTCATTGAAGATTGCACTAAAGGAATTATTAAGATTTCCTTTCGTTCAAAAACTAATTTTGATGTTAATACCTTCGCTCGCGAGCATTTTCAGGGTGGAGGACACAAAAATGCGGCTGGTGGAGTTTCAAGAGAAGATTTGAAAGCTACGCTTGAACATTTCTTAGGGTTTTTACCTTTATATAAAGATCAACTTTCTTAATAAAGATGTTTTATCATGGTAAAACGAATTTCTGGTTTTATTCGTTATACTTTAATTCTTTAGGGATACTCCCTGTAAGCTTCTTTTAAGAAATTTTCAGAAAGGATTTTCATCGATATTTGACTGATTATTCTCAAATAAAATTACCACAAATAAATAATATATCAAAAATTACGTATGTCTTCATCCTAAAGAAAAATTATCAATTTTTTTTATTTCTAGATGGAAAGCATCCTTGGAAAAAAGTAAGTTTATGGAAATTTTCCGAAGCTTTCCTAAACATGCAGATATGGCACGTTTTACTCATGTGGTTTATATCTTTGAAGATCACGTTTACGGTAAAGAGGTCATTAGCATTCAAAATTTTCATATGGAGAAAGCGTAAATCATCAACTGACCTTGCCTTCGTTTTTCGTTTATGCCATTTCAGGAGATGGTAGCAGATCGGTTTGTACCAGCCAATTCTTATTTTCTTGCAATTCATAAAAATCCCATTAATATGATCAGATGATTCCTTACCTCTGCCACCGCTGTTTTTTCGGCAAAAATATATACATCTTCAAAAGTGGTAGATAAAAAATCTATACGATCAGATCGATAATTGCGTGTATGCCTATCTCGAGACGAATAAAGGCGCTATCTTTATTCCCTTTTATGACAGTCAAATCCCCTATGACAGTAGCCAATTTCATTGGCTTGGCTGAATGGAAGGGTTTCAATAGATTTGTTGCGCCTGGTCATCATTTTTATGATGGGCTGTGACTTTTCACCGTATTGTTAAAGACTTTATGATTCATGGAGGTGATCCGAAAGGAGATGGCTCAGGTGGTCTGGGTTATGAATTTCCCAATGAAACTGATCAAGTTCTAAAATATAACAAAAGTAGTGTTTTTTCTATGGTCAACTCTGGTCTTGATACCAATAGCAGTCAGTTTTTTATCACGCAAAAAGCTACCCCTGGATTGATGGGAAATACAGCATTTTTGCAGAGGTAGTCTATAGATTGAGAATTATATCGTTTGGCTTTTTAAAGACCGATACAGCCGATAAACCGCTTGAGAAAGTGCATTTACAAAAGGTAAGTATCCTTAGAAAAGGAAAAGACTATAGAGATTATGATCCCGCAAAAATATTTTATGAGAAAATGGATATCATAAAGAATTCCTAACAAGTTACTTAATCAATCATCAAAAAGAAATGAATGCCAGAGCCTCTGAAATTACTGATAGCCTTAAATATGTTCTTTTGAAGGAAGGCTCTCACAGGCGCCGCTATAAAATCGGGCGATCAGGTAGCTCTGTTCATTATACGCTTTGGCTTGAAAATGGCAGGAAGATAGGCTCTTCTTTGGACAAAAACGAATCTTTCACACACTTATTGTAGGTTCAGGTCACAAGTCATTAAGAGATGGGATAAAGGTGCTTGAGCAACTCAAGAAAGGGGTATATAGGCTTACACTATTCTTCCCTCACACATTGGGCGCTTATGGCACGCAAGGTTCCGGAGGCCGCCTTATCCTTACAAATGCTACGCTTTATTTTGAAATGGAAATATTGGAGTGAAATTCGAATGACTTTGCTTAATAAACTCTTATTTATACTTTTTAACTATAAATAAGAATTTTCAAATTTATCTCAGAAGCAAGCTCTTAATTAAGACTTCCATTTTATATTACATCCAATGCTTGGTTTTTGCTCTTGAAAAACTTTTTGTCCTTTAAGCAGTGTATCTAAGGCTTTTCTAAGATCTTTGCCTGTGACAGGAACTTCATTTCCCGGGCGCGAATCGTCCAGTTGACCTCTGTAAACTAGTTTTCCACGGCCATCGAAGAGAAAAAAATCCGGCGTACAAGCTGCTTTATAAGCCCTTGCCACTTTTTGATCTTCGTCAAATAAATAGGGAAAGGTATAGCCTAAGCTCTCAGCCATTTTTTTCATTTCTTCAGGGGAATCTTCCGGGAAATTTTCTACATCGTTTGAATTAATAGCAATCATCGATGCGCCTTTGGTTTGATAATCTTTACTTAAACGTAACAGTTCTTCATTGATGTTCTTAACAAAAGGACAATGGTTGCACATAAAAACAATCAATGTGGCTTTGTCAGATAATAGCTTCCATAATGATTTTTTACCTCCGGATACAGGATCCGGGAGTTCGAAATCTATAATTGGAGTGCCCAAAGGTATCATTGCAGAAGCAGTACGTGCCATATATCAGATTTTTAAACGGTTGAACTTCTAATAAATCGTTAGCAATTTAGCAAATATGTCGATATAAATATTCCAGCGCCTTTGCACTAGCTTTTTCTATCCAATGCGTGCGCTCGCTGGAGGCCAAATGCAGCTCTTGTGAGTAGATTGTATCACCAACAACCAATCCAATGCAAAGTGTGCCAACATCCTTTAACTCTTTTCCTTTTCCAAGGCTAGCTAATCCAATGGTAACTAATACTAAAGAGGTTTTTAGTTTTTCTTCTGTGCCAAAAGCCATTGCCTTTGCTACTTCTTTGCTTACCGTTCCATGTTTTTGAATAAATACAGGGTCAATACTTAAACACTATTGAAATCATAATAAATGTTATTCTAGTCTTAATTATAACAAATATTATTAAATTTTAATACTAATTAAGGTATTTAATATTAAAATTTACTATCCTGATAAATCCTTCATACGTTTTTTTTTATTATCTTATGTGAATATTGTCACAAAGACGTCGTTTCCAAAGACTAGGTTTGAAGCAAGGAATTCAAAGCACTTTAAGGTATAAGGCAAATGTTTTACCGAATGATAAACTATTTATATTATGAGAAATATTTGTTAAGTGTGAAACTTAGGATTTTTATTGACTATTTGTAGTTTGTCAATCAACATTCTAATGATAAATTAGAAGAGCTTTTTTAAGGATAAAGAAGGTAAAGCGTTCAAAGCTTATCCATACACGGCAAAATAGATAATGCCGGCAGAGCCGGAGCTCTTAAATCTTATTTCAAGCATAATCAAAAATGTGCCATAGATTTCCATAACTATGTTATGGAGAGATTTCCTTTCAGTATACATACGGTGCGCACTGATAACGCACATGAATTTCAAGTCTGGTTTCATTAGCGTCGTGAAGATCTTGGTATAAGAGCTTTCTATCAAAAAAGCTGGTCCCCATCTGGATGGAAAAGCGGAGTATTCGCATTTAAGGGATCAACGAAAATTTTATCAACTTCTCGAATATACTGATGCTATGAATATTGAGAAAAACTTAGATAGTGGGAAATATTCTACAATTATCAATAAACTAAAGGAGCTTTGAAGGGAAACACCCCCTTAGCAAGCGCTTAGGGAGAAACTTCTTCCAAAGGTTTTTTTTAATGAAATTTCCTGTTAATAAACAGGTCTGAAAATATTCATCTTTGTATCTAACTTAATATAAGTCGTGATAAACACATGCTTAAACATATTTAGAGGTAGATTAATTGACGATTTTTAATATATGAAAAAGCTACTTTAAGTTCATGTGAAATTTTACCTTCATTAGCCCTCGATTCATCAGATCCCGATAAATATTTTCTTTGATTAAACCATTTTTTGTCTTTTGAAGACAGATCTCACGAATATGCTCTATCTCCTTTTGGAGGTTTTTCTTATTATAGGCCATTAAGAACATGAAGGGTAAATACTTAAGTGATTATATCGATAGTGATTATATCGATAAAGACACTATATGTTCTGTACAATCTACTGATATACAGTAATCTATATTTCTCATATAAATTTATATCAAAACCTCAAAAAGGACTATAAAGTTCATTTTTTTCATGTAAAATTATCTTCTTAAAGACGAGGGTAGCTCTGAACCTGATAATTTTTACCGCCTTAGGATCCGATGATTTATAAGAGATTTCATCGAGGATGAAATAGTGAAAGGGAATATAAAAGCTTTTCGAGAGCTTTTGTAGTTGCTTAAAGTTAGGATAACGCTCTTTAGAGATCCAAAAGCGTTAATTTTAGGATACTACTTTCTACATCCGGTCAAAATCCAAATCCGTACGCATCTAACCCCTATGGAATGATATCAGGATTGTATTGCTCTACTCTGAGTCTCCTTATGATTTTTATCCATGGTCTTTTCTAAAGAACCTCTTTTTCATTCTATTATACGACATGGCATTACAGTCAAGCAGGATTTTATTCTCATTATTCTTAATTGCTTTATCGGTACGCTTATCCAAAAGAGCTTTGATATCTTACCATGCCGATGAGAGCCGAACCTGTGAGAGATGGGGTGTCGTTAACTCATCTTTTAGCTTCTTTATCAGCGTCTGCATTTATGAGAAGTATCTTATGATCTCTGTTCCGGGAAGCTTAGCAAGTGGCGTGGGTTACCACTGAGAACGGGGGATTTTTTAAGGATATCAACGCTAACCAGCATATATACACGATCTTTTAAAGCTGCGAAGCATTTATAAAATGCTAATATATATTTAAAAAGAACTAGGGCCGCTATATTTCGATCAAGCCATTTTTAGTTTTGTCGGATTTATCACGTGACATAAATAATACCTGCTACAGGTTTCTATAGATTAGAAAATCACATTCTCTGACATCAAATTTTCCAGCATTATGGGCTTGCTGGCGAATCATTTTATCGATATCATCTTTACCTGAACATTCAGACCATTTCTCCGATCCGGGATCAATCTGTCTCTGTAAGATACAAATACCTCAAGCACTGCTTGTTTTGATCAAACATCAAAGATCCCGGAGCAAATTTCCCACGCTGAATATTTTTCACGTTTTCCGATTTATCCGGCGCAGGAAGTGCCAGGGCGGATTGAATACTTTGCTCTTGAGTGTTTTTTGTTTGGGTTTTCATATGTAAAACCCCTTCGAGAGTTTTTGTGCCTATGCCCACTTGTGCCTGCGGGCTCCCATGGTCATGAGAAATGAAGATAAAAATGATTGTAGTTTCATATGTTTTTGATTAAATAAACGATTATACACGTATTACTATATATAATTAAAAATTAATATAAGTATAATTAAATAATATTTATACTATATAAACTATTATTGTTTAGTATATATTGATTTTTTTAATCATTGCTATAGCTAATACAAGAGCCGAAGCGGCTAACGAATCAGGCAAACCTCACCAAATAGATTTTAGCCGTCGTTATTAAATCGCCTTAGGCGTGCTGTTAGGCTTTGTATTTTGAAAAATAGCCCTCTTATCATTTTATAAAATTTCTCAATGTTTTCATCAAGGGAGACCGTTGTAAAAATGAAGTAAAAGGAATAAGAGGTCAAAAAATCCCCTAAACCCACTTATGCAAACCTAGGTCATTACATCTTATTTATTAAATCATTGATTATAAATTGATTTATCGTTTTTGTTCATTAACAAGAGCACATAATAATCCCAGAGGTGCAATAAGAGATAAATAAGTACTTCTCTGAGTTCATGGCAAAGAGAGGTGAAAGCAAGAGCAGACCGCAGGTGAGGAGCAAAAAGCCATATCGACTGCGTTTAAAAACAGTCGCTTCTGAATTTTAAATACTGGAACAAGCGTGAGCGGTAACGCAAGCAGTAGCATGGCTAGTGTAATAACCATAGACGACATTTCCAGCCGTACTGTAAATTATCTAGGGAGAAGACAAAAAGACACTCCAATAGATAATGGAAAAGATCACTGGAAGCAGCAATAAAGTGAGAAATGTCCCATTTTTTTAGCTCTGGAAGTCTTAAAGCTTCGTTCTGATAGCAAATGGAAAAGAACCAGTAATACACATAAAATGATCAAGATATTGACAGTTATCTTCCCATTTACTACCGGTATTCGTTCTTCTTATCTATCGCTACATTGTAATAAGCAATAGCAAGACCGCTGCAAGCAGAGTGCTTATCAGAGATTCCGACTAAACGCGCAGCTATCTGTGCCTTATCTGAGGGATTACCAATAAATGGGATTGTCACCAGTATTTCAAGAGGAATATTAATTAACATAATCCACTGCCATAAGTATAGGTAACAATAACGATTCCTAATGTTGAACTTAACGCAAAAATTAGTCCAAGAAAAAGGGACCAGTATTTAAATACTTTAGGTCTGTCGATCCACCGACAATAAGAGATTCAGCAATCCCATGGTCGCCGGTATTAAGAAATCAGCGGATATTTCTTGAAATAAACGTACTACGGTGAAAGCTTCCATGGAAATACAACAAGTAAAAATTGGAAGTAAGAACAAAAATCAATAACACCATAAATTAGAGTCAGACGAATTCCTGATTTGTCCGTGATAATACCTGCGGGCAATAAAACGCGGAAAACCCAGAAGTATAAGAGATGATTAACCAGGTTCCCTGCTTAATCCCAAAAGCCCAGTTTAGTTGCGATATAGGGGATAGCGACTCCCAGCCCTATGGTGTCGAATTCTATCATGATAGTATCTATCATGATTGATAGAAAAAGTAGTTGTTCCCTCTTATGCCGCAGAGCCTTTATTTTCATAGATCATATAATGTATATCCTAAACTTGGGGCTAAGAATCTACTTTGTTTTTGTATGGAGGAGTATTTTTTAATGAGATAATTTAAGCATCTCTTTAGTTTCTTTGGTTTTGGATAAATCGAAAGGAGTTCTACCATTTTTATCATTAGCGTTAGCATCGGCGCTCTTTTCTAAAAGAAACTTCATAACTTCTATATTGCTACAAAAAGCTGCCACATGAAGCAGATTATCATCTTTAACAATTTACATTTGCACCCTTTTCGATAAGATATTTTATCACTTCTGTACGTTCATTTCCGGACGCTCAATCAAGCGGTATGCTGTCAGAATTATTTATAAATAGAGTGGTGAAGCCTCCTTTGTTTAGTCAAAAGGTAATCTATAGCTCCGCTGCGGATCGCAAAAGCCGTCTAGTAAAAGCGGATTATAACCGAAGTCATCTTTAGCGTTGACATCAGCGCCTTTCTCCAAGCACCTTTCTCCAAAAGAAACTACAGCTGTACTGCTTCCTGCAAAAACTGTCACATGAAGTAGGGCTTGACCATTGAAACCATAAACCATCACCACAAATAGCAAAAGAAGAACAAAATCATAAATTATCGTTCTTATAAGTTCTTCTTGTAATTTAATATTCAAATCTTAATAATTATATACATAGCATTGATAATACCAAATTACTCGTTTCTGTTCTAAATCACTGTTAAATAAGGATTAATTATTACTCACTATTAAGACTGTTTAATACATAAGGCTCACTCTTTTTATTCTGAGAAAAGGGTTTTTGTATAGTAAGCTGATAATTTATTTCCATACCAAACCCTCAAAAATAAGGGGTTTTATAAATTCTCATGATTAAATTCGGAGAAATTTTAATACTTGATACATTAACTGACATCAAGCTTTATTTTTTATAATTTCAGAATTTCAAAAATTCCTCTGTACTGTTATCACGCGATAAATATCAAAATCGATTTCATCATTAGTATGAATCCTCTAAAAACTCATTTGCAACGGAATTGAAACAGATACCATCCTATTCTTTCATCAACTTCTTAGAGTAAACAAGTTGAATAGCTATAAAAGAGCCCTCTCAAATAAAAAATCTCTTTTACACTTCCTTTAAAATAATTCATGACCGTTTCATCTTTATTTAAAAAAAACTAAACTGAAATTTTTTGAGCCTTCCAAAAAGGATCTGTTTGTGATTTTTAATATAAATTTGGAGCCCTTGGTTTTTAACCATAACAACACCTCATGACTTCACTCACTTCACGAAAAGAAGACTACTCAAAATGGTATACCGAACTGGTAATAAAAGCCGATTTAACCGAAAGCTCCGGCGTTCGAGGATGTATGATCATCAAGCCTTACGGATTTGCCATATGGGAAAAAATGCAGGCGGCTCTTGATGAAATGTTTAAGGCTACGGGTCATGAAAACGCCTATTTTCCCCTTTTCATTCCTAAATCCTATCTCTCAAAAGAGGCCAAGCATGTCAAAGGATTTGCCAAAGAATGCGCTGTGGTGACTCATTATCGACTGATAAACACCCCTGACGGTAAGGGTATTATGGTGGATCCGCAGGCAAAACTCGAAGATGAGCTCATTATACGCCCAACCTCTGAGACCATTATCTGGGAGAGCTATCGCCGCTGGATTCAATCTTATCGGGATCTTCCCTTGCTACTCAACCAATGGGCCAATGTGGTACGTTGGGAAATGCGCACGCGCCTATTTCTTCGCACCTCTGAATTCCTATGGCAAGAAGGTCATACCGCTCATGCCAGCAAAGAAGAAGCCATAACCGAGGCTGAGAAAATGCTTGATGTATATGCCGATTTTACAGAAAACTTTATGGCCGTTCCGGTCATTAAGGGAATTAAAAGCCCGAGCGAGCGCTTTGCCGGGGCGGAAGAAACCTACTGTATTGAAGCAATGATGCAAGATGGAAAAGCCTTGCAGGTAGGTACTTCGCATTTTTTAGGGCAAAATTTCTCCAAAGCTTTCGATGTGAAATTCCTTGATAAATCAGGCAAACAACAATACGTATGGGCTACCTCATGGGGAACCTCTACCCGTTTAATGGGTGCCCTTGTCATGACGCATTCGGATGATTATGGTTTGGTACTACCTCCTAAACTCGCGCCTGTTCAGGTGGTGATCATCCCTATTTATAAAAACCAGGAACAACACAAAGTCATAGAGAAAGCCGCCCTGGAAATAAAATCATCCCTTGAATATCAAGGCATCGTCGTAAAATATGATGATAAGGAAAGCCAGACGGCCGGATGGAAATTTAATGAATATGAAATCAAAGGCGTACCGTTGCGCATTACTATCGGACCAAGAGATATCGAAAAACATCAGGCAGAGCTCTTCAGAAGAGATTTGATGGAGAAACAATCAGTTTTACAAAAAGATCTCGAAAGTCAGATCCCGAAACTTCTCGAGGCTATTCAGGAAAATCTTTACAAAAAAGCTCTGAAGCGAAAAAACGCGTGGATTACCCCTGTAGAAGATTATGAAGATTTCAAGAAAATCTTAGATGAAAAAGGCGGTTTTCTCTCCGCGCATTGGGACGGAACGACTCAAAGCGAAGAAAAGATAAAAGAGGAAACCAAAGCCACGATTCGCTGTATACCGCTAAATTCTCCAAAGGAAGAAGGAAAATGCATATACTCGGGTAAAGCCTCCTCTCAACGCGTGCTCTTTGCAAGAGCCTATTGAAAAAGATCACCCAAGAGATTTTAGCTTTCCCCTGAACTCTTCTATGGAAGTATATGATTTTCGATCTAATATTACGCATAATTCCTCTTGCAATCTTTCAAAGACCCCGGGACCTTCTTTCATCAGCTGGGTACCTACCTGTACCAAGGAAGCGCCGCAGAGGATATGCTCGAAAATATCCTGACCTGAGCTCACGCCTCCGCAACCGATCAACTGTATATCGGATTTGAGCAGCTTAAAAAACTTGTTCACATTAGCCAATGCGATAGGCTTAATACAAGGACCCCCTATTCCTCCAAAACCTTCTTTTGGTTTGATCACCACAGACTCGGTTTGAGGATCTACAAAAAGCGCGTTTCCTGGACTGTTAATGCAGGTGACGAATTTTAGAGGAAAGCAATTTAAAAGCTCCGCCATTTCTTCAAAATGTATCGTATCGAAATACGGAGGAAGCTTAACCCCAAGAGGAAACTCATAAAAGTCAAAAACCTTCTTTAAAATTTCCTCTACACAGGAAAAATCATAGGCCAATTGAGGTTTCCCGATGAGGTTAGGACAAGAAAGATTCAGCTCGGTCACCACTGGAAAATCAAGTTTTCTGAGACGTTGTAACAACTTGGAAAGTTCCTCAGGGTTCATGGCCGCGAGCGAAAGAAAAATGGGTTTTTTAGCGCCCTGTGATCGTATAAAATCCAGATAAAAATCTATGCCTAAATTCGGAAGACCCATAGAATTAATGCTACCATACGTCCACTGAAAATAACGCGGCTCTAAATTTCCCTTCCTTGGGTATAAGGTGGCGCTTTTGGTAAGCACAGCCCCCGATGTACTCTCTGTTAAATCCATAAGCTCTGCAAAGGTACTACACCAGGCTCCCGAGGCGTTTACTATACAGGATGATAAAGAAACACCCGCCCAGTGAGTAGAAAGATCAGCCTGCGTCATATAGGTTTTTTCGAGCTTCGAAAGTATAAAATTTTACCTTTGTCAAAAATTAGAGGCGTGCTGGAGAAAAATTCTTTCTTTCTGGAATTATATCAATTAGGGATCATAAAATTTGGCGATTTTACCCTTAAAAGTTCTCTTAAATCGCCTTTTTATATAGATTTCCGCCCTATCGCTTCGAGTCCGGAACTCCTGAAAAAACTCGCCAAAATTCTTCAAAAAGAAGCCCGAAAGAAGCCCACCGATCTCATCTGCGGCGTGCCTTACGCCGCCCTTCCCATGGCCACAGCCCTGTCTCTGGAGAGCGATATTCCGATGATCATCAAAAGAAAAGAAAACAAAGATTATGGCACTCAACGCCTTATCGAAGGTTTATATGACAAAGGCCAGAGCTGCCTGCTCATTGAAGATGTGATTACCAGCGGCGAGAGTCTGCTCGAGACCATAGAGAGCCTTGAAAAAGAAGAAATTCAGGTAAGCACCATTCTCGTGGTGCTCGACAGAGAGCAGGGAGGCATGGAACGATTGTGCGATAAAGGTTATCACATACAAGCCTTATTTCACATTCATGAAGTATTGGATTTACTCGATGAGAAAAAACTACTCGAATCACAAACTTTAGAGGATGTTCGCGCTTTTCTTAAAGAGACCCTACAGATGCAAAATCTGCAAAGGATATCTTACGAAAAGAAACGAGAAAAAATCACCCATCCCACAGGAAGAAAACTTCTTGATATCGCGCTGAAGAAAAAAAGCAATCTTATACTCTCGGCAGACTTAACTAAAAGTCAGTCTATTTTACAACTGGCAAGCTCCACCGGTTCGCATCTATGCGCACTTAAACTTCACGCGGATATCATCGAAGATTTTTCAGCAGAATTTATCGGCGAGCTCAAAACAATCGCACAAAAAAACCATTTCCTCTTAATAGAAGATCGCAAATTCGGTGATATTAGAAATAGCACGGCTTTGCAATTTTATAAAGGGATCTTTCGCATAGCCCACTGGGCCGATATGGTCACAGTGCACCTCATAGCCGGAAGCAAAAGCCTTAGCGCCTTTGAAAAATCCTCTTCGGGTTTGATTTCCATTGCTAAAATGTCTTCAGAGGGCCAGTTAATGGACGCTAACTATACTAAAAAAGTATTAAATATATCACGGAAGCATCCTCAAATCATCGGTTCGGTATGTCAGCAAAGGATCCCTGAGGATTTATTGCTTTTTACCCCAGGCGTACATCTTGAGGATATAAGCGATGGTAAGGGTCAGAAATATTTAACCCCTCAACGTGCTTTTAATGAACAACATACTGATTTTATTATAGTCGGCAGAGGCGTATACCAAGGGAATGATCCGGTAGCATCAGCCAAAGCTTATCGCAAACACAGCTGGATTGCTTATGAAGAATCTCTTAATTAAAGAACTCGATGCCCAAGAGCATATCATATTGGGAGTAGACCCGGGCACAAGAATTATGGGTTTCGGTCTGATCAAAAGCAAGAGATCCGATATGGAATTTATAGGAATGGATGAGCTACTTTTAGAGAAAACTTCCGGTCATAACCTCAGGTTAAAGAAAATCTTTAAAAAAACCCTCTCACTTATCGATGAGTTCCTGCCCGATGAGTTAGCTATAGAAGCGCCTTTTCTTGGCAAGAACGTGCAATCCATGCTTAAACTCGGACGCGCGCAAGGGGTAACCATGGCGGCAGGTCTTCACAGAGAAATACCCATTACCGAGTATTCAGCTCGAAAAATTAAAATGTCCATCACAGGAAATGGAAACGCCTCGAAAGAGCAAGTAGCGGGGATGTTAAGACATCTTTTAAGCTTGCAAAAGGAACCTTCTATACATCTAGACGCCAGCGACGGACTTGCCGCGGCGGTTTGTCATCATTTGAACAAAAGCATGGTAAAAGGTATGAAAAGATCCTCTTATCAGGGATGGACTTCTTTTGTTAAGGAAAATACTGAACGCCTTAGTGGATAATGTATGAAAAAAATCTTGGTAACTGGTGCTACAGGCTTATTAGGCAGTCATTTATTATTATATCTTTTGCAAGGAACTCAAGAAGTTCGCGCGCTGAAAAGGAAAGGCAGCATATTTGAAAATATCCAGTGTCTATTGCGCTATTATGAGCCTGAAAACTCAGAGGCTCTGTTTAAAAAAATAGAATGGGCGGAGGCGGATTTACTAGATATTCCAGCCCTAGATGAGGCGCTCAAGGGGGTTTGTGAGGTATACCACGCAGCTGGAATGGTCGATTTTAACAGAAAGAAAAAAAAAGCGCTCATGCGAACCAACGTTGAAGGCACGACGGCTCTGGTGAACGCTTGCCTTGAAGAGGGAGTGGAAAGATTTTGTCATATCAGCAGCATAGCTACTTTAGGGGAAGGAAAAAAACATGAGCAAATCACCGAAAAATCTGACTTCCAAAAACGCGCGAAACCTTCTGCCTATGCGCAATCGAAATATTTAGGAGAAATGGAAGTATACAGGGCGATTCAAGAGGGGCTAAAGGCAGTTATCGTCCATCCCGGCATAATTTTGGCTTCCACTTTTTGGGAGAGCAGCAGTGGAGCCCTCTTTAGAGAGATTCAAAAACGATGGTATTTCTATCCCACAGGATCGAGTGCTTATATAGACGCACGAGATCTCGCCAAATGCTGTATAGCACTTATGAGGGATGAATTTATGAACCAAAATTATATTCTTATCGATGAGAATTGCTCTCATAAAGAGATCATTACAAAAATACGAAAAGACTTAAACCTTTCCTCGCCCCGAGGGATTATCGAAAGAAATCTGCGTAATTTTTCTAAATTAAACGCATTATGGGCTTTTCTCAGCGGACGTGACCATCCTCTTTCATCAGGTATGGTCGAATCCTTAACCAGCTGTAATTATTATTCTAATGAAAAAATACGAAAAACCTTGGGTTATCAGTTTATGGGGATCGATTCAGCTTTAAATGAGCATCTTGAGCGTTATAAGAAAGCATTCTTATGATTATGAAAATCGGGCTTTTTTTTGGTTCATTCAATCCTTTTCATATAGGACACCTCATCATGGCAAACCATATACTCGAACATACCGATATACAAAAAATTTGGTTCATCGTATCACCTCAGAGTCCATTTAAAAATCCATCGGATCTTCTAGAGGGACAAGATCGACTGGCCATGACCAAACTCGCCATTGAAGGCTATAAAAACATGAGGGTATCCGATATTGAATTTCAGCTACCTCGACCTTCCTGTACCATAGATACGCTTAATATACTTCAGGAGAAGTATCCTAAAGAACGCTTCCGATTGATTATGGGAGAAGATTTGATGAGAGATTTCCACAAATGGAAAGAGGCAAATATACTGAGTGAGCGCTACAAACCTTATGTATATCCACGTCTTCCTTTTCGGCCCCTTAAGGAAAAGAGTTCAAAAATCCGCTACGTAAAAGCCCCCCTTGTGGGGATCTCCGCTTCCTTTATACGCTCTTGTATTAAAGAGGGCAAAAATATACGTCCACTTGTACCCATAAGGGTATGGGAGTATCTTATAAGTCATCATCTATACAAAAAATAGCCTATTTCATCTTTCATCAATGGGCTTCCAGCCAGTTGCAACCCGTACCTGTCTTCACTAAAAGTGGAATGCGCGTTTTTACGGCCGTTTGCATCTGCGCGCGCACGAGTGGCTCAACGGTATCTATCTCCTGTTTTGGCACGTCGAACACCAGTTCATCGTGCACCTGCAAAAGCATCCTGCTCTGAAGATTATTTTCTTTAAAACATTTATCGATACCGATCATGGCGAGCTTGATGATATCGGCGGCGCTTCCCTGTACGGGAGTGTTAATGGCATCGCGCTCAGCATGTCCGCGCACCAAGCTATTAGTTGAATTGATATCGGGAAGGTAACGACGGCGCCCTAAAATGGTTTCCACAAAACCGCGATCGCGAGCCTGAGTAATTTGCTCGGACATATAAGCTTTCAACACTGGATAGGTGTCATAATAAGCATCGATGAGTTTTTTAGCCTCGGAGCGAGAAAGACCGGTTTGCTCACTTAAACCAAAAGCGGATACCCCGTAGATAATTCCAAAATTAACCGTCTTGGCTTGACTGCGTTGCTCGCGTGTGACCGATTCTAAGGGAATATTGAATACCTTAGAAGCTGTGCAGGCGTGAATATCTTCTCCATTAGTGAAAGCCTTGCGCATTTTCGGATCACCGCTCAATTCAGCGATAATACGCAACTCAATTTGCGAATAGTCAGCCGATAAAATCAGATGATTCTCATCACGCGCTACAAAGGCCTTGCGCACTTGTTGTCCGCGCACGCTGCGCATGGGAATATTTTGAAGGTTCGGATTGGTAGAGTTTAAGCGACCGGTGACGGTAATGGTTTGCCCGAAAATGGTGTGGATACGGTTGCTTTGCCGATCAACTTGTTTAGGAAGCGCATCAACATAGGTAGATTTGAGTTTCTGGAGCGCTCTGTGTTCTAAAAGATCGTTCACTATAGCATGCTCATGGGCTAATTTTATTAAAACATCCTCTGAAGTGGCATATTGACCGGTTTTAGTTTTTTTAGGCCGGTTAACGATTTTGAGTTTTTCAAACAGAACCTCTCCCAGCTGTTTAGGCGAGTTGATATTAAAACTATCACCGGCGAAGCGGTAAATCTTTTGCTCGATAAGGGCCAAATCTTCCTCGAGCTCTTTGGAGAGCACACTCAAAACGGACTCATCTAAGCGAATGCCCTCGATTTCCATGGCAGCTAATACAGGCATTAAGAGCATTTCCACCTCATAAAAAAGCTTTTCAGATTTATAGCGGGTAATCTCAGGATCAAAAACTTCTTTAAGCTGAAAAGTGACATCGGCGTCTTCCGCGGCGTACTCGGTCTGTAGCGATAATTCCACCGCGCGCATGCTTAGTTGATTTCTTCCTTTTTTACCAATAAGCCTCTCAATGGAAATGGGTTTGTATTGCAGGAAATTCTCCGAGAGTGCATCTATATTATGACGCACGTCAGGTCGAAGAAGATAATGGGCAATCATCGTATCATAGAAAGGACCCTTGGGATAAAAACCATATTTATAAAGCACCTTAAGATCATACTTAAGATTATGGCCGACTTTTAAAATACGCTCGTCTTCAAAAAAAGGTCTGAATATTTCAAGAAGAGCAAGGCTCTGGTCAAAATCTTCCGGAAAGCTCACATAATAGCCCGTTCCCTTTTCATAGCTAAAAGCCATGCCCACAAGGAATGCATTAAGGGCATCTAATCCGGTGGCTTTAGTATCAAAAGCCACCGTTTTTCGTTTCATAAGCTTTTCAAGCAATATTTTACAGGCAGCTTGCGTATCGATAAGCTGGTAAAAATGATCGGTAGTATCCAGGGTGGCAAAGCTCGAGTGGGTGATGACGGGCTTGATCTGCTCCTGAGGAAAATGATCGAAAAGTTGGGTTTGTTGACCTGTGGAAAAAATCTCCAAAGAGGAAACCTCAGGGGTTTTCGATAGAGAGGGTTCAGAGAAAATTCGATGAAACTGATCCAAAAGCCTTCTGAATTCCAGATCTTCAAAGATTCGTTGGATTTCCTGCCTATCGGGCGCTTCTATCAGAAGTTTTTCTTCATCCCATTCCACCGGAGCGTCGGTAATAATGGTAGCTAACTTTTTAGAAAGCAAGCCCAATTCTTTATTTTCTTCTACTCGCTCTTTTAGTTTTCCACTGATTTCATGGCTATGATTCAATAGATTCTCTAAACTTCCATATTGCTGAATAAACTTTTTAGCGGTCTTCCCCCCTACACCGGGTAAACCCGGAATGTTATCCACCGCATCGCCCATCATTCCGAGAATATCGATCACTTGTTTGGGGGTTTGTACCTCATAACGCTGGCAAACCTCCTGAACACCAATAATCTCCGCGGTATTTCCTTTAGCGGCAGGCTTGTAGATTTTAATACGATCGGTTACCAGCTGCGCAAAGTCTTTATCAGGGGTAACCATATAAGTGGTATAGGAATTTTTCTCAGCTTTTTGAGCTAGAGTTCCGATAACATCATCCGCTTCATATCCTTCAGCGTAGAGAATAGGAATACGAAAGGCCTTTAAGATATCCTGAATATAAGGAACCGCAATGCGAATGGCCTCAGGAGTTTCCTCTCTATGGGCTTTATATTGAGGATACTTCTGTTTTCGAATGCTTGCCGGACCTACATCAAAAACAACAGCCATGTGTGTAGGTCGTTCTTTTATGATCAAGTCGATAAGAGAGTTGGTGAATCCCATGATAGCTGAGGTATTCAAGCCCCTAGAATTGATCCGAGGATTCTTGATAAAAGC
The DNA here is from genome assembly GCF_002904345.1 of Bacteroidetes bacterium endosymbiont of Geopemphigus sp. Taxonomy (GTDB): domain Bacteria; phylum Bacteroidota; class Bacteroidia; order Flavobacteriales; family Blattabacteriaceae; genus GSPS2-BC2016. Next base: position 36,269 of record NZ_PEIH01000003.1, on the reverse strand, counting down.
ATAGTATCCCCTGAAAATCAGAGCGTATGCATCGAGTAAAAAAAGTCTTTTGTCTATTGCGAGCTTCATTAAGCTGTATTCTTGACCATGAAATTAGCTTATTTATAAGAAAACCATAAGCTAAGCGAATTCGTAAAACTTATCTATAATATAATATTATGTTAATATAATATTTTTATATGATAAATAATTTAGTTATATTAGAAATATTAACTGTATTAAGAAATAATACTCCTCATATTTTATAAAAAATAGCCTTCCCGATGACCTTTTATTATTAAAAGAAGAAAACGGATAGGTTGTTCTTAGCAGCGTTCGTTTAAAAGATTATAAGACGACAAAACATCAAATATAAAGCATAAAGGCGCGTGATTTACTGCAACAAGAAATCAATCAGATCTCAGATCTTTAAAGATAAATCTTATGAGCTACCCAAAAACAGAGCTTTAAGCGTAGGCGGATTACCAAGCATTTTGCAAAGGATCTATCAAAAAGAACCGAACGCGAGTGGTAATGAATTCACCCCTAAAGATCCTACGGAAGTTGTCATTCAGATGGCTGTCGCTTTAAAGGCGGCTAAGAAAATTCCAACACAAGACAAGCAAACTTTATAGAGCGTAAAGGACAGGAGCTCTTTATAATAAATTGGATGACGCATCGTCTGAGCATAAAAGAGGTAAAAAATGTCCTTTCAGAGCTCAAAAAAGAGGTCGAGCGAAATAGTTTACGATTTATCGCTTCTATGGAAGAGAAACTAATGCAAGAGATGATCAACAACTTAGATCCGGTGATAAAACCTGTAATTCCTAAAGAAAATTCGCAGGAAGCTTTATTAAAAAACCCATCCGAAAAAGAAATTGGCAATGGAAATTATCCCCTGCTACATAACAATATGTACGGACGTCTCTTTGAGAGCAAGGTGGCAGAAGAGCTCATGAAAAATCCTCCCCGAGAAGTTAAAAAGACCATGGAAACCATAGGGAAAAGATTTTATAAGGTAAAGTGACGCCACTTTTGATTCAAAAATACCAAAGAGTTTTATTAATAATTTAAAAGTAAAGACTAAAGAAGAACCTGTAACCTGGCGCAATAAAATTTCCAGATTGGAAGGGTTATTAAAAAAAAACCTAATGGTTTTTTTTTAATAAAATAGATAAACGTCTGGTATTATGCAAAAAAGAAACCATAAAAGATCAAGAAATCTTTAAAAAATTAATATAAGAACCCGTTCAATCAACTGAACAAGGAATATTTATACCCTATATTTCCATAAATGCTCATTTAGCTTTGCAGAATGAGCGATAAAGACAAAAATCTCAAAATCAAAATCTATGAAAATCCGATGTATCCTAAATTTCAATGGATAGATACCGCAGATGAAAATTATTCATATTTTGACAGAAAAAAAGGTTATTTTCATTTTGAAAGACCGGATGGTTCCGCTAACTTTTTGTGCTCAAGGTTTACCCCAAAGAACCTAAAAACTGATGAAGCTTCCGATTCCGGCATCGATTTACAACATCATCCTGCCTTTATTAAAGATGACTAACTCGTTCAGCGAAAGCGACTCGATGTATTTAATATGCCCGATTTTGATTCTACCACAGGACTTCATAAAAAATGCATGGCGCGGGGCATTCCGTTTGTCAACACAATGGTATTTCAGGTACTACTAATATCATGATGCACCTTACTCATTATCTAAATAGAAGACAGAAAGATAGAAAATAGACCCTAAAGTAGTGCGCTGCTGGGAACTATGATGTTTCTTACCTACGTACGATGTGGACATTCTTTGCATGAGGCGATCTGAACAGCTAATCAGGTGGATAAGAAATTAAAACTTTAAATTCCATCTCTCTGAAAAAAACAGTCACCCGGTAAATATATAGCCGATTATAATCAATTTACGACTATGTATAAAGAGAAAATCCTCACAGAATACATGGCTAGGATCAATGACGCTTTTAAAAACGCTTGGAACCACACTCTGTCTGCTTATGAGCAAATAACTCCTCAGAGTTTATCTGCAAGTCGTCAAAAAAATTCCGCGCATAATAAAGTGGAGAGGCCAACTTTAACAAAGTTTCCAAAGATCTGTAAGATGAAAAAAAACATTGGCAAAAGAATAAGAAAATTGATCCTTCAACACAAAGAAGAGATTCCCATGCCTATTGATTTCACTGTAGAATATAAAGACGGGGAGTGCTGAACTTTATTATATTCCTCTTCGAATGATGCGAGGAGAAAAACCTAATTGAACAGTCGAATCTGAAAAGGACTACACTGGATGCTTGGGGATGGACCAAAAAAAACTATGAGCTTTATCTGCCTTATTCCATAGAACGCATCAAAAGCCTGCGCATTGACGCAAACAGGCGTTTAGCGGATATTGATGAAAAGGACAATATTTGGTCTGGATCTTAATAAACGCTTAATTTGGCTACCTTATCCATATTGTCTATGCTCTTGGTAGTTAACATAGGAAATTCCAGCTTGCGATTTGGAGTTTTTGAAGATGAGAGTCTTGAGTGTCAAAACTCTTGGATTATCAACAGCAAAACTTCTCGAAGCTCTGATGAATACGCTATTCTTTTCGAGAGTCTCTATCGTCGCTATGGCATCGACTGGAAAAAGATCAAAGCCATTGTTATAGGTTCTGTAGTGCCTGCTTTGACGGACTTTATAAGTAATTCATTGACCTCTATGCATAATTTTACTCCATTGGTAGTGAACAGATACTCGGAATCACCTGTAAGACATTATTCCCATCAGCTGGGAACTGATTTATACGCTAATGCCGTTGCAGCCTATAAACTCTATAATAAAACCTCTCTTATAGTAGATTTTGGAACAGCTCTTAGCTTAACTTGTGTAGATAGTAATGCACAATTCAAAGGCGTCATCATAGCACCGGGCGTCAATAGCTCGCTTGGTTCTCTGATACAAGATACAGCTAACCTATCGGGCGTAGAACTTAAAAAGCCGGCCCATGTATTAGGTTTACATACAGAAATTTGTATCCAAAGTGGTATGATTCATGGTTATCTTAGTATGGTAGAGGGATTGATTGAGCGCATTAATTCAGAACTTGGAGAAAAATGTCATGTCATTGCCACAGGTGGCATGGCTCACCTGTATGAGCCTTTAACAAAAAAAATTCATCAAATCGATAAACTTCACACCCTTAAAGGTCTTGCTCTTTTAGCAAGATTCAGTAAAGGGACTATTAAAAAATATAATTAGTCCTTTCTTAAAGAAGGCTATCCTATTACCAGATAGGTAATACGCAATAAGCGAAGACTTTATTTTTATCATTATGGAAGCTTTTTCTATACCTAAATCGTATAATCGCTGGGCAGGATTTTTCATTGCCTTTCTCATTGTAGTGATCATCATATTTACTTCCAAGCATTTAGTGGAGAAATTACGCATGGAAGAAAAAGAAAACGTAAAAATCTATGCGAGAGCTTTGGAGTTATTTATCAACTCCGATACGGATATGTTACCAAAGGCGCATTCTTTTGTTTTTGATATCATCATTTCTAACCACTTCATTCCGGTTGTAGTGGTGGATAAAAATAAAAATTTGATGTTATCGAGAAATATACCCTCCTTCAAAGTAAATCGAAAGAACCTTCCAAAGACGCTTCATCGTATGCAATCGCTCTACAAACCCATCGCTATAGAAGGAGACAGGTATGTCTACTACGAGCATTCTGCTTTTCTTGAACAGCTCAAATTATATCCTGCCATATTGATTTTCATACTGATTCTCATTAGTATTTATAGTTATTGGTATTTATGTTCATTAAAAAGCTCTGAGCAAAACTGCCTTTGGGCGGCTATGGCCAAAGAAACCGCTCATCAAATCGGCACACCACTCACCTCACTTATCGCCTGGATAGAATTGCTAAAAATTGAAAATACCGACCCTTTAGTAATTCAGGAATTAGAAAAAGACACCGAACGTCTCAAGCAGATCGCTGAACGTTTTTCAAAACTGGGATCTAAAACGGAGTTTTCCTTGGAAGATATAGTAAGTATAACCAGACAAAACTGTGAATATTTACAAGGACGAATTTCAAAAAGTATCCAAATTAACTTTCAAAGCAGCAGCGAGTCTATATTACTTCCAATCAACAAAATACTTTACAGCTGGGTAATCGACAATCTCATCAAGAATTCGGCATTCGCTATAGAAAAAAAATGGATACAACTCTTAACTAGTCCTTATGGAAAGGAAAATATAAGCGTTAGAATTAAGGAAAACAAAAATACGGTGGATATTAGTATTACCGATACAGGTTGCGGCATCCCGCCCTGGTTATTTAAGAAAATATTCTATACCGGTTTTTCAACAAAAAAAAGAGGCTGGGGTCTAGGGCTTTCTCTGGCCAAACGCATTATCAAAAAATCTCACAAAGGAAAGATATTCGTAATGCACTCAGAAAGGAATAAGGGAACAACGATAAAAATTTCACTTAGAAAAAATCTTGCGTAGTCAGCTTCTAAAAGCTCTCTGAATAGCTGAAGCCAGCTGCTTAAATTCCTCTATGCTCATGGAGATTCTTGGACGTGAAAAATCAAGATCTGATTCCTGATCTATAGGTATCAGATGAATATGCGCGTGAGGCACCTCAAAACCCAACACAGCCACACCCACCCTATGAGCAAGAATCACCTTCTCAAGAACCTTAGCTACCTGATAAGAAAAACTCATCAAAGCAGCAAACTCACTAGGGGAAAGATCAAAAATTTTATCTGTTTCTTTTTTTGGAATGACTAATACATGGCCTTTTTTAATCGGGGCAATATCTAAAAAAGCTAAATGAGACTCATCTTCAGCTACTTTATAAGCAGAAATCTTACCATGAACGATTTTAGTAAATACCGAGGCCATAGCTAAAAATCTATCTTGAGCACCTCTAAATCCAGTTCATTACCATTTGGTAAAGCAATTCTGGCGGTTTCTCCAATTTTCTTTCCAAGCAATCCCTGAGCAATAGGTGTATTGACAGAAATTTTTCCAGCTTTTAAATCCGCTTCGCTTTCAGGTACCAACGTATAGGATTGATCTAAGCCGTGCGTGATATTTTTAATCTGAACCGTGGAGAGAATTGAAACCTTGGAATGATCCACCTGAGAGCTGTCTATGACACGCGCGTTAATAATTTTTTCCTTCAAACGCGCAATACGCATTTCCATAAGTCCCTGAGCTTCTTTCGCAGCATCATATTCCGCATTCTCCGAGAGATCTCCTTTATCTCTAGCCTCGGCAATTTGCCGCGATATTTTAGGACGCTCTAAAGTCTCCAATTGTTCGAGTTCTTCACGAAGTTTTTTCAATCCTTCTCCGGTAACGTATTGGGCTTTTGCCATAGCGTTGAGTTTTTATATAAATAAAAACAACCCAAGAGCGAGGTACTTAAACCGCTCAGGATTGTTGAACAAATATACTTTTTTTAAACAAACTAAAAAGATTTTTTGCTGGCGCAAATGAGAAATCCTGGAATTTAAACTCTTTTATTTACTCAATTTTTTGCTACAAATAAAGGGGGTGATTATAAATTTATAATAACGATAAATGATATTTTTATTAAAATATTCATTAATAAAAGGAAGGTTTCATTTTCTAATGATGTTTTTAGGTTTATTAATAAGTTGAGATGATCAAAGAAACGTTCCTACGTGTATAGGTCGATCGATAATTCATAAATACCTTGACTTTGCCATCCCTTTATATAATGATATATACAAAGGGATGGATTTAATTAAATGAAATTTGGCGCAGGCATATCAGAGCTGATTATCGTCTCGGATCTAACAACAATAAAGATCTTTGACAGAAACGCTCCCCACATAAATGCCCGGATAAAAACGGGATTTACCTGCTTGAGGTTCGTAATGATAAGATCGTCTCACCCTCTGACGGTTCGAAGTGGTGGTTTACAGGCTATCCTATAAATCATGGTACACCTCTAATAGAATATAATATTTATACATCACTAACAGGAACATGTATCTTGATAACAAGATAAAATAATTTAAGCGTTGTGTGCCTGCACATGTTCTACTTTACCCGGCAGCATGTTTTTCAATAAATTTTCTATGCCATCTTTAAGGGTAACCATAGAAGAAGGACAATCACTACAGGCACCCTGAAGCAACATATTAGCTGTTTTGTGAGCAGGGTCAAAAGAAATTAGTTGAATATGACCTCCGTCCCGAGCTACCATAGGTTCTACGTATTCTTTTAAGATCGATAATATTTCCTCTTCTATAGCTGAGCGAGATTCGTTATGTTTTTGATTAAGGCGAGCTTTTAACATCAGATCGTGAACCACGGGCTTATCCTGTTGAAGATATTTCGCGATATAATCTCTAAGTTGTAGAGATATGTCATCCCAGGGCGTATCTTTATCTTTAGTAACGGAAATATAATTTTCCATAAAAAATAACTGCCTGACAAAGGAGAAACTGAAGAGCTCTTCAGCCAATGGAGATAGATAGGAATCCTTCTTATTTCTGATTTCAAGCATTTCGGAAACCAAAGGATAATTGGTTATAAATTTGATAACTTGTGGATTAGGTGTAAGCTCAATATATACCGATACAGGTTCTTTTTTGGAATTCTCACTTAGAATTGCCGTATGGCCACTACTAAGATAGCGTTCTATAATACCTCTAAGTTCCTCAATAAGATCCGATTCCCAATGAGAATTTTCTATCCTTTCTAGGGCAATAAAATTAGCAGTGATAAATATTTTTTTAACAAAATGGTATTCAAGCAATTGCGTTGAAAGTGGAGAGTCACGGGCAGAGGTTATATCCTCAAACTCATAACTTCCTTGAGTAAGCATCTCATCAGAAACGAACTTTATAATATTAGGTAATGGCGTATTTTCCACATGTATGTTCATCGTAGGTAGATCTGTTGCGGCGGCGAAGGTACATTTTTACATGCCGTAATCCAATAAATATTATTTATTTAAGTTATCATATACCAAAGTGGTATTATGTATGCTTAATAACTCCTCAGAGTTAACATTAAATCTATTAAATGCAGCTTGCATTGTCATTTAGCTTGCATCGTCATATTTCTTTTATAAGAAGATTTTATCTATAGGGTTTATGATAATAAGTTTTCTTTTGAGTGCTTGTAAAAAATATTCAACGATTAAAAAACATGAAAAAATCCAGGTGTGGCAGAACAACACGAACAAGAAGCGGTGGTTAAAAAATATATACTAATTGACTCAAAAAACGGACTGGGTCTAGTTAATAAAGAAACTTTAATTAAGCTGGATGAACCTTTGAAAGCTTTATTAGATTATTATAGCGCCAGCTACGGAAGTATATTGTTTTAATAATCATTAATGTACCTCACCGAAAGGCTTAATTTTTGGGGAGCAAGGTTCTCAAGAGCAAAAGGCGCTTATAGAAAAATGGTTTCCCCAGGGCACGAAACTCGGCAGAAATCCAAATGAACTATATACCTTTAACTCTACCGGTTTTGTAATTTTTGACAATTACCATACGTTATCTTTTGAGTGTTCAGGCGAATTTGTAAAAGTAGAATTTTCCGTACTTTCTTATCTTTACAAATGGGAAAATGGATTATAAAGTAACTCCATCAGGAATTCAAATTATTCAGCAGTAAAAAGAGCCTAAAGAGTATAAGATAGTCCTCAAAACTTTAAATGATGCTCTTTTAGAAAAATTTTACTGCTAAAAAACAACTTAGCGTTATGATTAAAAGTCTCTGTAAGAGCAGAGGCATAAAAAATATCCTCTGTAAGGATATTTGTGTTTGCTAAACATTTTTCTTCTTTCAATGTAGAATGCAATTTCTTAGCCAACAAATCCGGAGCCTGTATTATATCTATTTTTCCATTATAAAAACGATCGATTTCTTCAAAAATAATCGGATAATGGGTACAACCTAATAACAAAGCCTCTATACCATAAAGCGTTTCTTGGTTTAAATAGTACCTTAAAACAGCAGTTGAAATTTTATCATTTACAAAACCCTCTTCCACCATGGGTGCTAGTAAAGGAGTAGCCAAGGAGCATAACTGTACCTCAGGGCGATTGTTTTTAATTACTTTCTCGTACACCTGAGATTTTATCGTAGCTCGCGTAGCGATGAGACCGATCTTCGTATAATTTTTCTCAGAAATATAACTCACTACAGGGTCGATAACATTAAGTACCGGAATCTTATCTCCAAAAGCCTCCTTGAGTGATAAAAAAGTATTAGACGATGCTGAGTTACAAGCGATCACAATGGCTTTACAGCCTTCTTTTATCAAAAAACGACTTATATCTAAGGAATATTTTTCAAGAATCTCGCGAGATTTGTCTCCGTAAGGAAAATGAAGAGTATCGCCAAAATAGATCAAACGCTCATAAGGCATATAGTTTTTAATAGCTTTAGCAATAGTAAGTCCTCCCACTCCTGAATCGAAAATACCTATGGGTGCAGAGCTGTCATTTATCATTATCAATAGTTTTTTGAGTAAAAAACAGATCGGAAGTAATACCGTCTGCATAGAACCAATATTTTTTGGAAAGCAAAAATTGCATTTTCCTACGTTTAAGGATGTCCTGTTGAATAAAATTTTTAGCTTCTTTACAAAGATAGTCATGGTACCTTTGACCACAATTTCGTTTAATTTCAAGTATATTCACTCCCCATAAAGTACGCAAGCCTCTCAAGAGATACTCGTTATAGCGATCCGCGAGGCTAAGCTGTTCCTTCCGAGAAGGAATAAGCCCATCCCCTATAGAATCTATATAGAGTCGATTATTGCGTACATTCCAGCGTCTTTTTTTAAACCCGTCAAAAGAGTGGGCCGATGGACCGATACCTAAATAAGGCAATCCTTTCCAGTAACTCGTGTTGTGTCGGGAAAAACAGCCCTTTCGTCCAAAATTAGAGACTTCATAGTGTATAAAACCTGCATGTTCCAAATATTCTACCAAAAGCTCATACTGCCTCGCCTGAGTTTCCTCCTGAATAATAGGAGCTTTGCGCAAGCGAATCCTGTTAAAAAGGATAGTTTTAGGCTCAATGGTCAAAGCATAGGAGGAGATATGTGAAACACCCGTTTTGAGCGCTATATCTAAATTTTTCAACCACATCCTATCAGTAGTGGTAGGAGATCCGTATATCAAATCCATGCTGATATTTAAAAAACCCACATTCTGAGCCCTCTCAATTGAACCAAGGGCTTCTAAGGCGGTATGGGAACGATTCATAAAATACAGATCCTCATCAAAAAAAGATTGCACCCCTATACTCAGACGGCGAATTCCCAAGGCGTAAAAATCCTTTAATTTTTCTATGGATAAATCATCGGGATTGGCCTCAAGGGTGATTTCAGCTTCTGAGGAAATCGAATAATTTTTATAAATTGTTTTTAAGATTATATTGAGCTCATGGGCACTTAACAATGAAGGAGTACCCCCACCGAAATAAAGCGTTTTTATAGATTCTTCGATAAAATCTTCCCGGGCTAATACTAATTCCTGACACAAAGCGACGATCATCTCTTTCCTATCGTTTAAACGCGTAGAAAAATGAAAATCACAATAATGGCATTTTTTTTTGCAAAATGGAATATGAAGATAAATGCCTGCCATGATTTTTTTGAAGTGTCTGCAAAATTACGGTGATCTTATCAATAGAATAAATATATGATAAACAAGCATATTTTTAAGTTCAATAAATCATTAAAAATATCAAAAATTGGAAACGAAAGGTTTCTGTCAAAAATCCGAAAATATTCTTTAAAAAACTCATTGATAGGCATATAAATTCTACGATTTATCGCCATTCTTCAGGTGATATTTTGGTGGAGTATTTTGATTTTAAGTCTGATAAGAAAAAATATTTTAAAAAAAATTAGATTTTAAGTATAAATTTTCATGAATTTAACGCAAAAAGCGCGCTAAGAGGAATTAGTATTGTTAAGTTTTTAGGAAGATACCCTGACATTCATTTTGAATAATTACATCCCTATTGTTCACACTTGACTTGGATCTTATTTATTGCAATAGAACCTAACTTTCTTCTGATTTAAGAAGCTTAACAGGAAACTATGAGCAAAAAAAATCTTCTTTATATGGGGGAGTATAATTGAAAAATAGAGATTATCAGGATGAGATAGAGAAATTTAGAAGTCGCTCTATCGTCGCTGTGCGCGCTGTGCTTAAAGAAGTTGAGATGAGAGCAAACAAGATCAAGTTTATTTACTTGATGAACTAACACCTACCTGAATTACCAGTGTCAAATTTTTTAAATAGCTTTGATGGCGTACCAAACCGACTGTTACTGGGTGATAGTTTTGATATTGCTAGAAACTTACCAACAAAAAAACGTTCTCAGTAGTATGAGTTATTTTACCGGAAGTTACGAAGGTGTTGACAACATAAATTATATTAAGCAACAGAAATACCTAACTAATATTTAAAGCTTTTCCTGACTTTTCGTATTACATTCCTTTCTTTAAGAGCGAGAATATAAGATAATTTTTGGTGAAATAATAAAAATTTCAAAAAGTTTCTCCGAATGCTCCTATAGGGATGCAGAGAGAAAGTTGTTTAACTAAGCGTAGTTCTTTAAGAGAAACTGAAGAATCTATCGATTCACCCCGATTGCAAAACTATTAGATCCTATGATATTTGATTTTAAGTTTTCTATGAAACTTAAAGTATCTCCATCTTTTAGATAAATATACAGTATTTCGTCCAGACACCACTTTCTGGTATTTCTATTAACCTTTTAAAAGAGTTATTCAGGTATACCGTTATTAAAAGGGTTTTGTTCGTCTTTTTTGTAAACCCCATTTTTAAGGAAACTTTTAATAAGTCTGATAAATATCCTTTACAACCTTTTAGCGCGGCGATCTCCTCATAATTACCGTAGATAAAGGTGTGGTGAGCGCCATTTTTGAAGGTTGTGTAGGGGAATTGTTTGCGCCCTGAGACATTCCTTCTAAAGAATCGCTACGAGAAATAGTAGATAACAGTAAAAATATCATTGAAACGAAGTTTTTCCTCATAATAAATTTGAAATTAAGTTAATAAATAATATATAATTTAATCAATGTGTTAGTTAGGTTTTTTGTCTAAAAAATTTGTCAAATATATGTTAATATTTAACATATAAGTAACTAATTAATAAGTATATATTATTTTTATATGCTAATATTATTTTTACGAAGCTTTTTCATGAACATCTCTTTTTTAGTGATTATTGACAAGTGAAAAAACAAATTTTTATGAGTGAGATGTCTTATTTATAGAATACCATGAATTAATTTTGTTCCATTAAGATAGAATTTTTATCCCCTATGGAAAATATCACTGATTTATCACTTTTTCTGATTTCATCGCTTCTACTAATAATTTCACCCGACCCTGACTTTGTCTATGTGATTAATTCGGGAATTGAACAAGGAAAAATCGGCATATCATCTGTCTTGGGTGTTGCTTTAGGATTATGGATTCATAGTCTATTAACGACCTTTGGTCTTTCGAGTCTTTTATAAACCTCAAAGAACCTTTATTTAATTGTTAAATATATTGGGGCAGCTTACTTGATATATATATCGAACTAAACGCTTTATTAAAATGTCCGAAACATTTTTTAAAAATTAGGTCCTCGAGCAAAAAAAACCAAATCCTTTTTTGGCAAGGCATTTTAGTGAACGTATTTAACCCTAAAGCCATCATTACCTTTATGTTTTTTTGCCACAATTCATTTATCCCTAAAGTTCGCATGACAAGGGAGCTTTTTATTATTTAAGTGGAATATTAGTCTTGCTAGGGACGCTATGATCCGTTTTAGATTGGCCGTTTTTCCGGAACCTTTGGAATAAGCCTGCAAAAATACTCGTGTAAAAAATCCTACACTATGTAAGCGGCACTGTAATGGTAATTTTAGGTTTGAAAATGGCTTTTAAAAATGATTAAATTGATTTTTAATCATTTTCATTCCTAGTAACTTACATTTTAAAGACTAATAGATTAAAGGCGATTCATTATCTACAAATAAAAAAAACATCCTGGGATAATCTCTTGGTTCTTTAGGCTAAAAACAAAAGGATTTCTCCCTGAAATACTACATCTATACGTCAGAGAAAGAGGGCTTTTTTATCAGGTAAAATATAAAATAATCCCTGCTATAAATTTTACCTAAGTCGATGAAATAAATCTCTGTTTAAAAAAATTAATTTTTCTATAGGATTAAAGATTTTTAGATAAAAAGACTTATTAAGTTCATTCTTTTTTTTGCGCCGGAGATCAAATAAAAAATTATGAGTTTATATATTTTTAGAAAATTCGTACAGTGTATTTTCTATAATATGCAAATAAACGGCGCTCAAAAGCTTTCGATAAATAATAAGACCTAAGTTCTGTATAATAAAATTTGGCCAATACATAGCGCAAATATTTGAAGAAAACACAAGCAACTTTGTTAAGTTTTTTGACTTTAAAGGGGTTTGAAATTTCGCTTTGGTTTTTCATTTTAACATAATATTTTTCGTATTTAATAAAAAGATCTATTGCACACATCTCCGAGGGAGCCCGTGTAAAAACAGGCTGAGAGATTATAACCCATAGAACCTGGGAAGGGGGAGTTTATGCGCTAATTAATATAAGCGGAAACGACCCTTTTATTCGTGTTTAATTTCTTTAAACATGAGTATATGTGTCCTTCTTTTTTCGATTTTCTTTTATTTTTTTCTCAAATCCATCCTTAAATGAATAAAACCCTCTACAGGGTAGCGTGAATGATCAAAATGGAACGCCACTGCAAGGCGCGTCGGTCGGTGTAGATGGACACATCGTTTTAAAAGGTGACGCTCAGGGGCTATCTATTATCGATTCTTTAAATAAGGGTCAACTATACTATCAGTTAAGTACAACTATAGTGAACAAGTTCGTAAAATTTTTGTAGAAAAAAAAGAAAGTACAATTGAGTTTCTATTTAAAATAGAAAAACCACTCGATGAGGTTATTATTACCGGAGTGCGCATCGGAGATCGATTTCCTACGGCCAAAATCTATATCTCCTAAAAAGATTTTCAAAAATTCAATAGCTGGAACGTGACCATCAACGGAATTCCTGTAAATGATAGTGAATCTCAGGGAGTGTTTTAGGACAATATGCCGGATCTTTCTTCTTCGGTGCATAACGTACAGATTTAAAGCAGATCAGGAATTTTCACCAACGGAACGGGAGCTTTTGGAGCGAGTTATTCATTTTATAACAGAAACAGAGAAAGACTGGCTTTACAAAAAAGAATTTTGGAAAATACAATTTAGCACAGCCTATAATCAGTATACAGGAAATCATTTTGAAAAGATCATTTTGGTTCGATTTGCCTCTGATTCAGATTAATAACAAAAAATACTATCTTTCCATAGGAAAAAAGAAGAATTTTTAACTTATACGAAAGTCACTTATGGCTTTACAAAGCAAATCTACGGTTTTGCAGATATATAATATAGGTATATAAATTACAAAGCATTTGATATCGATAACCTACATATTCCCCATGCAGGCTATGGCCTGATAAATATTTTCGAGCGATTTTGTTTTCTCAACTCCAAGACAGGTCTGAGCTATCTGTTCAGCAACATAAAGCCTCTATATCTTACGCTTTAGCGTAACGCAAGCCTCAAAGAGATGATCATTATAAAATTAATAAATCTAAAACAGAACGTCTTTATGATTTTGAACTGGGTTAAGAATACAAAAACAACAAATGGTCATGGCAAACAAACACTTATTATATGTTGTATAAAGACCAAATGGTCTTAAGTGGAGCGGTATATATAAGCGGAGTGCCCATTCAAAAAAACTCCGGCAAAAGCTATCGTCTGGGACTAGAATTATATTCTAAATACAATGCCACGGCCAACTGTTCATGGCAAAGTAACATCCCGCTAATTATCAATAAAAATTAAGCTTATTATACAAGCAGGCCTGATGGAAATTTAGGCTATTTGGATATAAGCGATATTTCTTATCCCTCCTTCCGTTATAGCCTTTAATAGTATCTTCTGGCAGATGTTTAAAAAAATTGAAGTCATCTTTGCAATCAAAATATACAGGAAGGCAAAATATGACCAACGAAAATCGACCCGAGGCAAATCTAAAAGCTTTCTTACTGCATGATATTTTTATGAAGTATGACATTTTTTAAAAAAAACCAGAAAAATAGAAAGCTATTTACAAATCAAAAACTTACTTAATACACCCTACGAGAACAATGGTTATTTTTCTAAAAAAGCTTACTATTTTCCACAAGCCGGAACACATTTTCTTGTGGGTATGAGCATATCTGTAAAGATTAAGCAAAAATCTTAGCAAGAGGAACACGTCCGAGCATACATACAAAAGCGATCAAGAGTAAAAAAGCTGCCTTTTTATTATGAGCGCTCTTTTTTAAATAAACATGTGCAATTGTAGATAACGCTATGGCGATGAGCATCATCACCGGATGTTCCAAGGCTTGATAGCGCACCGCCGCGTTTCCCATGACTTCTTTAAAGGAAAAACCCGCATCTGAAAGAGAGAAAAGATATCTAATGGTTAATAAAAGTCCGAAAATCAATTGAAGATGTAAAAGAGAGATCATAACAAGGATAAAATTTCTCATCTTTTCTGTTTTTTGATGTCTATTTAGAGCTATGTAAAAAACATACAAAACTGTAAACACCATAAGGAAAAGTAAGACGAAGGCTATATAGCGATGAATCATCAGGATAAAATTCATAATGTAAAAGATTTAAATTTCAGTTACAAAACTAGAAAAAGATTATCAAAATAAAGCTATAGCCCATAGGGCATCCAACCCCTCTTTTCAGGATGAAAACCTGATGTCCTAAGCGATAGACGAATGGGCCGCTTTTATATCGAAGCTATAGCACGAGCCAGACGACTCTTTAGATGGGCGGCTTTGTTCTTATGGATGATGTTTTTCTTAGCCAATTTGTCAAGCTTCGAACTTAAAACTCCTTGATTTGCCATGAGAGCCTTTTTTTTCTGTCTCTTCCTGAGCTTTGCTCAGTTCCTGACGAAATTGTTTTAAAGCGGTTCGAGCGCTTTTGTGATCATAGCGGTTACACAAGCGACATTCTTCGTCCTGGCGTAGCCTCTTTATCGCTGATGCATGGTTTGCCATTAAATGATTTTAATCCTGTTCCGTAGCCCATAGGGGAATCGAACCCCTCTTTTCAGGATGAAAACCTGATGTCCTAACCGATAGACGAATGGGCCGCTTTTATATCGAAGCTATAGCACGAGCCAGACGACTCTTTAGATGGGCGGCTTTGTTCTTATGGATGATGTTTTTCTTAGCCAATTTGTCAAGCTTCGAACTTAAAACTCCTTGATTTGCCATGAGAGCCTTTTTTTCTGTCTCTTCCTGAGCTTTGCTCAGTTCCTGACGAAATTGTTTTAAAGCGGTTCGAGCGCTTTTGTGATCATAGCGGTTACGCAAGCGACGTTCTTTGTCCTGGCGTAGCCTCTTTATCGCTGATGCATGGTTTGCCATTAAATGATTTTAATCCTGTTCCGTAGCCCATAGGGGCTGTGACTTTCCAGTGCAAAATAAACAAAGAAAGCGGGGAAATCCAAATTTTCATCGCAATAAAGTAAAATAAATAAATAAAAAGTTCGGGATCTGTAAATCTTTGGCTCCTCATCATGTCTTTCGTCAGTACTTTTCTTGAGAATTATCTTGTAAAACAGATTTAGAAGAACTCTTAGTTGAAGTATATTTTCTTCTGGCAGATAATTTCTCTTTACCAACAGTCGCCGGGACTAATTTTGCTTCTTGCATATCGAGATTTACATTCTCTTCAAAAGAAAAAGAACGACAAGCCGAAAGACCTTTGTTATATTTCTTATTAAACTGCTTATCAGACGTTCCTAAAAGGAAAAGCCCTTCAAAAAAAAGCTATGATTCCAAGGATCAAACTCCAGCAAAAGATAAGGTATAAAACGCCTATTTTTGAACATCCCAGGTAAAACTTATGTGCTCCGAAACCTCCAAGAAATATAGTTAGTAAGGTTAGCTACTATTTTATGTTTCATAACATTTAATTAATTACAAATTAATATAAATATTAGAATTTATTCTATATTTATATTAATATTTATTTTTTATTATTATGAAACGAATAGTCCTGGTGCAAAATAAAAATATATTTTTCATATTTTTGTCTTAAGTGCTTTATATTATTCTTGTATAATCTCCAAAACAAGCAAAAGAATGAGAAAATACATCAAACTTCCCTGCCGGACAACGATTGCTTTTACAGTATCGATTATCTTAACTTCATGTGCCGGCAGCTGTAGAATTGATTATCCCCGATTCATCGCCAAAAAGAAATATCGAGAAGCGCTTTCTTATGAAAAAATTAAAAGCATCGAATCCAACGAACTTCCCCCTACTCTTACAGATTTAAACCACAACTGGAGGTTTCCTCTTATTTATATCACAAATAATGTATTGACAGATCATGTCATTGAAAATGCTAAAGAATATCTTGGAACTCCCTACCGATATGGAGGGGAGTCACCAAGTGGAATGGATTGTTCCGCGCTTGTAAAACAAGCTTTTGAGCCTTATGAATTTTTACCGCGTGTCTCTGCTATGCAAGCTAAATCAGGGATACACATAACTAAAGATGAGATGAGAAAAGGTGATTTGGTATTTTTCTCTATAAATCGAAGTTGCTCTCGTAGGCGAGGGATTACCCATGTGGGTATAGTGTTAGAGATAAAAAACCACAAAGTTTCTTTTATACATGCCTCCCGGTCGCATGGTGTAATGGTATCTGATTTGGAAGATCCTTATTGGAATAAGAGATTTGTTACGGCTCGACGTATTTTTAAAGAGACGCGATTAGAGGCAACTAAAGTTAAAGAGATGCCTTCTTTATTAATCGTTAATTAGTTCATATAGTATAATTTTCTAAACAAAACCCCAGACTTTTAAGGTCTCTCCAAAAATTTGGGTAGGATTTTTCCACGACCTTCGGATCTTGTATAACTAATGGACGATATAAGGCTAAAGGCGCAAAGGCCATTGCCATACGATGGTCATGATAAGTATAAATTAAAGGTATATCGCTCACCTCTTCAAACCGGAGAATTTCCAAAGAATTTTCTGTAATACATGTTCGAACTCCTATTTTAATCAACTCGTTTTGCAACGCACGCAAACGGTCCGTTTCTTTAATTTTTAAGGTTTCAAGACCCTTGAGCAAACATCTGATTTTTAAACCGGCACAAGTTACAGCAATGGTCTGGGCAATGTCGGGACATTGGTTAAGATCACATTCAAAATAAGCAGGTAGAGTTTGTAAGGGATCTTTGCTCAGGTGAATGCCATGTTTTTTAAAAACAGTTTGGACTCCAAAATAACGTTTATAAATATTTTTTAACGCTCGATCGCCTTGCAAACTTTTCCTTTTATAAACGTTTAAATGAATATCGCTTTTTTCCGAAAACGCGACCAAAGAATAATAATAGGAAGCGGAACTCCAATCAGATTCGACGAAAAATTTTGTTTTAGAAGGAGTTGTAGTGAGTGGTTCTATAAAAATTTCACGGTCTTTCCAAAGAACGGAAATACCGACTTTACGCAATAACTCTAACGTCATAGAAATATAAGGAGCAGAGGTGATCTTTTTAGATAGTTTAAGGTGTAAACCCTCTTTAAAAATAGCTCCTGTCAACATCAAAGCACTGATATACTGGCTACTCACGTCAGCCTCAATAGACAAACTTCCTCCGATGATTTGCTTCCCATAAATTCTCAGAGGAGGATAACCTTCATTTTCGAGATAATCAATCTTAGCGCTAAGTTTTCTCAAAGCTTTTACCAGAGTTGCTATCGGGCGCTCATGCATACGTTTAGATCCCTTTATTATAAAGACTTTATTGAGTTGAGCGGCGCAATAAGCCGTTAAAAACCGCATAGCGGTTCCAGCATGATGAACATCCAAAGTCCCTTCTGTAGAAAGAGCACTCTGTAATACACATGTATCAACTGAGGTAGAGAGGTTTTCAATAAAGATGCTATCAGGGAAAAGCGCTTTAAGGATAAGTAAGCGATTCGATTCACTTTTGGAGCCTGCTATCGAAACTTCTCCTTTTAAAAAAGCATCGGCCTTATACAATTTTAAATAAGCCATTAACTACTTCAGTTTCTCATTGTTGTGATGTCGGTTATGATCGCGCTTAGCTTTAGCTTGAAGTCTTTCATAAAAATCTTTGGAAAGATCAATATTTGTTTGATTTGCCAAACATAGCAAAACAAAAAGTACATCGGAGAGTTCTTCTCCGAGATTTTTTCTCTTATCGCTTTCCTTTTCAGATTGCTCTCCGTAGCGCCGGGCAATGATTCGGGCTACCTCGCCTACTTCTTCAGTAAGCTGTACCATATTGGTAAGTACATCGAAATAGCGAAAACCGTGGGTAATGATCCAATCATCAACCGATTTTTGCACGTCTTTAATATTCATAACAGATTTAATGACAGGAAAATTAATAAGATATTTTCTAATCCTTAATAAAATTAAGATAAATTATTTTCTATTTTAGGCACTAAATAAAAGATACAAAGCAATAAACTAAAATTCCGCGAAAAAAATCAATATGTCGGCTAAAAAAATCATATGCTACGGAGAAATTCTATGGGATAGATTCCCTTCGGGATTAAAACCAGGAGGTGCTCCGTTAAATGTAGCTTATCATTTAAAAAAAATGGGCATTGACAGTCATATTATTAGTCGTGTGGGTAAGGATATGCTCGGGAAAAAACTTTTAAAAATCATCGACGAGTGGGGGATAAGTCATGAGTTTTGCAGAGTCGATGAGAATTACCCTACAGGAGAAGTTATTTCTAAGGTAGATACGATCAATAATGAGGTAAATTATGAAATTATAGCGCCGGTAGCTTGGGATTTTATAACTAAAGAAAAAGCGCAGGAAATCTATGTTCAAAGAGCTGATGCTTTTGTATTTCAAAGTCTTACAGGTCGTAATGATTGCTCAAAAAAAACCCTCTATGCATTGCTTGAGCAGGCGTCTTATAAAGTATTTGACGTTAACCTTCGTCCTCCTTTTTATACGCAAACTCTTATTAAAGATTTGATGAAAAATGCTGACTTGGTTAAAATGAATCTTGCAGAACTTCAGGAAGTTATATCTTGGATAAAATCTGAATCATCTGTCGAGAACGATGCGGTAAGCTATATTAAAGAGCATTTCAAAATTGACAAAATACTTATTACCAAAGGAAATAATGGTGCAACTTATTATGCTATGGACGCCACCTACGATAGATCAGGTATAGCTGTTAAGGTAAAGGACACTGTAGGTAGTGGAGATGCTTTTCTGGCAGGCTTTCTTTCTAAAATCATCGAGGGAAAATTCGCTGACGAGGCTATGGATCAAGGTACTTTACTAGGAGCTTTTATAACCACGAAAGAAGGGGCCTGTCCAGATTACAGCTTTGAGGATTTAAAAACGTTCCGGCATAAACATCAAATTTAGCTCCATATATTGACTATGCGTAAGATCTCAGAAGATCTCTCTCAGTCCCATTTGATCTCGGAGCTTAAAACACCGGATTATAGACGCTCCGCTCTAGGTGTGGGTATTGCGCATTTAGGGGTAGGTAATTTTCACAGGGCGCATCAGGCTTTTTACACCCATAAATGCCTTTCTTTGGAAGAACATCAGAATTGGGGTATATGTGGCATAGGAATCTTACCAAAAGACAGAGATTTTTCTGAAGCCTTCATAAAACAACAACAACTCTATACACTCACCGAGTGCGCACCCGACGGCTATAAAAGCACATCTGTCATAGGAAGTATACTTGAATACTTATTTATGCCCGATGATCCAGAAAAAGCCATAGAGCGTCTTGCAGATTCCTCGATTAAAATCGTGTCTTTAACTATTACCGAAGGAGGATACAATATAGACCGTTCAGGGTTTTTTAATCTTTTGAATCCTGATATTCAGCATGATTTAAAATATCCTCATCAGCCCAAAACGGTTTTTGGACTGGTGATCGAAGCGTTAAAAAGACGACGACAAAGCGGTGTGGGCCCTTTTACCTTACTCTCTTGCGATAATCTTCAATGCAACGGTGAGATAACGCAAAAAGCTTTTCTTTCCTTTGCTCAAGCTAAGGATGAGGCGCTTGCCGATTGGATGAAAAAAAATTTAAGCTTTCCCAGCTGTATGGTCGACAGAATCACGCCAGCTACTCGTGAAAAAGATCGTCGATACATAGAAGGAAATTATGGAATTGAGGATAAAACGGCCGTTTTCTGTGAAGATTTTATTCAATGGGTTCTTGAAGATCGTTTTTGTGCCGGACGTCCTCAATGGGAAAAATCCGGTGCGCTATTTACTGAAGATGTAACTCCTTACGAGCTGGCCAAGTTAAGATTGCTGAATGCCGCGCACAGCATGCTTGCTTATCCGGCTACGTTAGGAGGTTTTAAGTATGTTCACCAAGCCATGCAAGAAGCAAAGCTTAGAGAGTATTTAAGAGGTTTCATGAGAGAAAAAGCTGCTCCTTTGCTCGAGAGTCCACGGGGACTCAATCTTAAAGAATATATAGAAAAAATATTGGAACGATTTAGCAATCCTCAATTAGAGGATCAACTCGAAAGGATCTGTTTTGACGGAGCTTCTAAATTACCTGTATTTGTATTTCCTACATTATCAGGATGTCTGAAGACAAAATCTAACACAAATAATATGGCCTATCTTTTGGCTTGCTATAAACATTTTTTATTAAGAAATAAATCATTAGATTCAACTTTTATAAAATCTGAACCGCATCTTCAGAAAGAAGATATAAGAAAGCTTATGCAAGCTGAAGCGAAAGAGTTTTTAAAGGGAGGAATATTTGAAAATATTCAGCTTACAATGTATCCGGATTTTATAAAAAAATATATTGAATATGAAAAAGCGCTTTATAAATGCGATAGCATCGAACTTTTAGAAAAAATCACCTTATGAAAAATTTGAACTTATGAAACTTATATTCTCGCGCAATACTTCTTTTTTATGAAATTTCACAAATTCATTCAGCTATTATTTATAGGCTTTTTACTATCGTTTTTTATAAGCTGTCAAAATAAATATAAAGAAAAAACTATGGATACAACAACTAGCGAAAACACCTCATCTTCGTCAGCTAAAGACCTTAACGGATTTAAAATAGGCTATTGCTCTCCTTTATTAAACGGACCGTTTTATGTTGTGCTCTCTGAGGTAATTCAAAAAAAGACCGAGGCTATGGGGATGCGCTTTTTTTCAGCTGACGGGCAAGGAGATATTACTAAGCAGATAGCTGCCGTAGAAGACCTTCTTTCAAAGGGTATAGACGCGCTTATCATCAATCCACTGGATTACAAAGCTTTGATTCCTGCTATAAATGACGCATCCAAATCAGGTATTCCGGTATTTGTGGTAGATAGCTATATCGATGAGAAAGCTCAATATATTACTTCAGTGCAAGCGGATAATCAAAAAAACGGAGAGCTTATTGGTAATTGGATTGCTAAAAAAATGTATAATAAGCCCATCAAAGCTGTAGTGATCAGCGGCGCACAGGGGAATAAAATCGGAAAGGAAAAACGCCAGGGAGTTTTTCGCGGCATCACTGAACAACAATTACGATCACAAGGAAAAGCCTCGCTTGAGATCCTGGGTCAAGGCTGGGGAAATTGGTCTAACAATGGTGGTTTAAAAGCTATGGAAGATTTACTAGTGTCACATCCGGATCTTAATGTACTTATTGCCGAAAACGACGCTATGGCCATGGGCGCAATCAAAGCTATCGAAGAGGCAAGAAAAACCGATAAAATTCTTACCATAGGCTTTGACGGGCAAAAAGAGGCTTATCAGATGATTCAGCAAGGAAAATTAGGAATTACATCTGTCAATAGCCCCAAGGCTCTTAGGGAGATTATTTTAGACCTGACCGTAAAGTATCTAAAGGGGGAAAGAGATTTACCCAAACTCATCCACAGCCCGGCGATTGCGGTCACAAAAGAGAATGTTAACAAATACTATGATCCGAAGGCTGCTTTTTAAAGTTTGTATCTCATGGATAAATTCAAAAATTACTGTGTAGAGCTGCTAAATATATCCAAGAGCTTTGGAGGAACACGTGCGCTAAAAAAGGTTACGCTTAAGGTAAAATCCGAAGAAATTCATGCGCTCGTAGGGGAGAATGGAGCAGGTAAATCAACCTTGATGAAGATTCTCTCGGGAGCTCATCAGAAGGATAGCGGGAGAATCCTACTCCATGGGCGTGAGGTGTCGATCAAAAATCCTCATCAAAGTAAAGCTTTAGGTATTGGTATTATTTACCAAGAATTTTCTTTAGTTCCTGCGCTTTCGGTGGCTGAAAATATCTATTTGCACGATCTGGGAAGGGAAAGCGGTTATATTCAATGGAGAGAGTTAAGAATGAAGTCCAAAGCGCTGATTCAAAAGATAGGTTTTGACATAAATCCCGGAGAAAAAATTCACCGATTAAGCATTGCAGAACAGCAAATCGTAGAAATTGCCAAAGCGCTGTGCCAGCCCTTGAAAGTCCTTATTCTTGATGAACCATCAGCAGTACTCGGACCAAAAGAAACCGAGAAACTTTTTCAGATTCTTAGAGAGCTCAAAAAAGAAGGCTTGGCTATAATCTACATCTCCCATCACCTGGATGAAGTCTTAAGATTATCGGATAATATCACTGTATTGAAAGATGGGCTCTCGAGCGAAGCCTTGCCTTCGGGTAAAACCAATAAAGACGATATTATACAACGTATGTTGGGCCGATCCATGAAACAGATGTATCCGCAAAGAACGCCTAAAATAGGACGGGAAGTGCTAAAGGTAAAAGAGCTTAGCTCAAAAAACAGAGTGCATAAGGTTTCATTTTCAGTAAAATCAGGAGAAATCGTCGGGTTATCCGGATTGGTAGGAAGCGGACGCACCGAAACGCTTCGGGCAATATTCGGAGCTGACAAAAAATCAAGCGGACATGTTTTTTTACAAGACAAAAAAATTTCTTTCAGTTCGCTCAGGAAAGCCGTTAAATCAGGATTAGGTCTTGTGCCTGAAGATCGAAAACAACAAGGGGTACTGCTCAATCTTTCGATTAAAAATAATATTAGCTTAACTTCTTTGGATGAGTTGAGTCACCGGTCAGGTTTTATAAAAGCCGCCGAAGAAAAAGAAAATACCAAAGCTCTCATACAAAAACTTTCCATTAAAACAAAGCACGAAAACTTAAAAGTAGAGGCACTGAGCGGTGGAAATCAACAAAAAGTAGCCCTGGCCAAATGGCTCACACCTCATGTAAAAGTGCTGCTTATCGACGAACCTACCCGGGGGGTAGATATCGGAGCCAAGACGGAAATTTATCAGCTCCTTAATGAAATGGCCCAAACAGGAGTAGCTCTGCTAATAGTCTCATCGGAAATAGCTGAGCTCATGGAAATCTGCGATCGCATACTCGTTATGTACGAAGGAAAAATACAGGCTGCTTTCGAGCAAAAAGATTTTTCAGAAGAAAATCTTCTTAGAAAGGCAATGGGACAATGAAATATAGTGAACATCTGAAATTGATGAGAAAATTCTTAAAAAGAACAACAATGTTCTTTATAGAACACAACACCATGATTATTTTTTTCTTGATACTTATCATTTCGGCAAATGTATCGGAAGTTTTTTTTACTCAAACTAATCTATCAAATCTTACGCGACAAGTAGCAGGTATAGGCTTGGCGAGTATAGGTATGCTTTTAGTAATTATTACTGGGGGAATCGATCTCTCGGTAGGTTCTATAGCGGCAATGGCTGGCGTGCTGTGTGCGGTTTTTTCTTCAACAACACCTTTATCTATAGTGCTCTTGATTTCTGTAGCATCAGGTATTGCGGTAGGCTCTTTTTCAGGATACCTGGTAGCGATTCATAAAATGGCGCCTTTTATTGCTACTTTGGCGATGATGACCATCGCGCGCGGACTTGGTTTCATATTTTCTAATGGCGCTCCGATATTATTAGCCGACGAGGCTTCCGCTTTTATAGAGTTTGGCAGCGGGTATTGGCTCGGAATTGCTTATCCGGTGTGGATTTTTCTGGTAATCTCTGTAATATGCGCTCTATTGTTACGCCATCACATCTTTGGACGTATCATCACCGCCATAGGCAGCAATGAAGAAGCTGTACGACTATCAGGAATTCGGGTGGGAATTCATAAGCTTAGCGTCTATGCCATCTCCGGAGGACTTGCAGCCCTAAGCGGACTTATAACTACCTTTCGAACAGGTGTAGGATCGCCTATCGTCGGAGTAGGCATGGAACTAGACGCTATCGCGGCTGTGGTTATCGGAGGAGCTAGTTTACAAGGAGGAAAAGGAACAGCGATCAATACACTGCTCGGGGTGCTCATCTTAGGAATGATCGGAAATATTATGAATCTTATAAGTATTCCGGCCTATCCACAGCAAGTAATCAAGGGAGTCATTATTATTTTCGCTGTATTGTTGCAAAAATTTCAATCAAAAAGTAATCACAATTAATAATAAGTTAACTATAAAAACAAGGTACAATTTCGATCTAAAAAATAAATAGAAGATTGAAACGGGATCCCTTTCTACTCACGAAACTAGTTAATGTCATGCAACATGCACTACCTATTATACATATTAAAAATTAATCATACTATTATTAATATATCAGATTCATTTAAAAAACTTAACAACTAAAATTGTAAAAAAAATAAGATAAGATCATTAGAATAAAGACATATTAAACTGAAAAAAAAGATGTTGTATTTTGTATTGCATAAGGAAAAATTACCAAAATATTTTCCTATCGATCGATACTTGAGGGGTAAAAAATATCTCGATATTGTTGAAAAGACAAAGTACTGTTTTCGCTGGCAGGATAAATGTCATACGATTTTTAATAAAAGTCCCTTAACTTTCATTTCTCTCTTAGTTAGATATTGTGACAGAAAGTAGATATATCATAGAAGTGTCCGCCCCTACAGACTTAGGAATTATAAATGTATATCCTAGCTTAAATTCCGATGATGTTGTGACATTGAGGACTAAAAAAAATTATCGTACTGAAAGAGGATCGTTTAGTTCTAACCATAGAAAATTCTATTTCGGAAATTTCAGGAGATGCGCTGGAAGCCTTAAAAGTAACACCGAATATCATGGTTCAAAATGATAACATTACCATGATAGGTAAAAGCAATGTGATGTTTGATAGTTGGCGATCGTCCACTGAACCCTTCTAAAGAAGACCTAAGCAACCATCTCAAAAGCATTTCCGCTGATGATATGCAAAGCATAGAGGTCATTACCACACCTCTGGCAAGAGGATGAAGCCGAAGGCAATAGCGGAATAATCAATATCAAACATAAGAAAGGATAAAAAACGAATAGAATAATAGATTCAGGGCTATCGTCTTATATTATACTCAAGCCACATATCCAATGTATACTCTAGGCAATATTTTTTCTTATCAAAAAGGGAAAATACGCTTGTTATTAAACGCTGATGCACAAATGGGAAATGAAGCGGTTGTTGAGAAATCTAATATTTTTTATCCCATGGAAACTTGGATACAGAAAATAAGAAAAAATAAGAAAGATTACTTCTCCGGCAAGGTTTCTTTTGATTATGAGCTTACCGATAAGATCTCTATGATTACTACAAGCAGGTATGAAATTCACAGTACGCCTCCGAATAGGTATGAGATAAATGCAACCCCTGTAAATAGCCTTTATAATATTTGTAAAGACCTTAAGGTAGAAGCTTTCCAAGCTCCAGGTTGCGTAGAAGAGTATTTTGTGGTGCCTCAATAGCGTGTAATGGTTACACCTGAGTATATCAATTACAAGTAAGCGGCGCTGGTAGAACCTTTATCCGTTGCCGCACGCGCTACAGAGGGTGAACCCGTTAAAGGAAAACGTAATGATCTCTGGAGCCAAACCTATTTGAAATCTTATGGCGCAATGTGAACGAATACGATGATGGGTTAAAGAAGTGATGATCACTTATTTTAACGATTTCAGGCTTGAGATAGCCGTACGATGTGGTATTGAAGAGGGCGTTAATTAAAAATTAAGCTTTGAATAAGCCATTCAAAAAGAATTTGAAAAAGAAGACTTCCAAGTGGCCTTTTGAAGCAGTAAGCGCGGAAAATGCTCTGAGTGCGCTTATAAGCAAGATAGAAAAAGGAGGAGAGATAGTATTATAAGGAGTATATGAACGGGCTTCAAGAGTAAATATGACCCATAGTAGGTAAACACGAGATTAAGCTTACAGGAAGTTGATATATAGAGATGAAGATTATGAAGAAGCCGTCTGATTCTTATCGGAAGAGAAAAATTCATACCGAATCTTTTATCACATATCGTTTCCCATTTGAAGAATATTTGCAAGCCTATCAGTTCATATCATAGAGCTTCTGACATTATATTTAATAATAAAATACAAGAGAGAGTTACCCGATTTGTTATAAAAAACAAAGGTACATTACGTCGTAATATTTCCTTATTTTTTGACTTATTTTAAATCAGACTATTAAGAATAATAATGAGAGATTATTAGGATTTATCTACGAATAAACCATCCAGAAGCTTTTTGTCATACTTAAGTTTTGAGAGCAAACCAAGAGTATTTGGACGCTTCTTGAGAGAGCGAGTCTCTCTTGCGATAGAATTTCTCTTTTTTTTAAGATTCAACTCTTTTTGCCTGTTAAGCCTGAGGGATTTTCTCCAATAAAGACGCCTGATTTTCATAATGTCTAGTTCCGAATTGATCAGTACCTTTAAAAAGCATGTGTTCGAGACAATCCGCTAGACCTGTATGATCATGAGGATCATCAGCTGAATCCACGTTTATTTTTATACACGCGCAAATCTGAGATTGACCAGGGTTTTTCGAGAGATAAACCTTTAATTCATTTTTGAGCAAATACACCCTTATATGTGTGGGGGTCCCCTTTTACATAATCATAAGCATAGCCGTTTTTATCTGTTTGTCGTTCGAGATCAAGATGATTCTGAGCCTCTTGCATTGAAAAGCAAAGGATAAATACTAAAAATGACGTGCAAAACCTCTTTATGGCGCTCATGAAACATGATATTTAAATGGAATACTAATTTAATTATTTATTATAAGTTATTTATTATATTCATAACACATAGTGATTTCAATGATGTAAATATTAGCTATATGTTTATATAAGTATATCACTTGTTAATTTTTTTAAGGTAGTAAAAAAGCGAATATTTTTTTGAACTAACGTATGGCACTTTATTAATAGTAATTGAGGTATACATTTTCAATAGTTTTTATATTCCATAAAAGCCTTTACAAAGTAGCCACGGACTTTTGATTTTTTAAGCGTACTAAATATAAGGTTTTGAATATTACGAAAGACTCAGATCAAATACTACTGATAGATGTTATTGTTTTAATAACAAGAAGAAAAAAGGCCTTTTAGTACCATATATCAGAGAAAGCGCTTGATTTTTGGTCAGGAGAATTAACCAAATATCCGTTTATGATCTAAGTGTTTTTAAAAGAAATCAAAGTAGAAAAATTACGGATTTTATCTCATCAGAAATAAAAATGAAGTCTTTATTTTATAAAGGTTTAAGTGATCTAAAAAAGATACTTAGTTATATAGAATATGCTTATTGTGACAGTGCTATCAGTTGATTCTTTTAAATCGTCTTACGAGCACATATCAAAGGCAAGGTCTCTTGATTAATTATCGATGATGTTTTTTCTGAACTTCTCACTGATGAACCTATCTTGTAAATCTCCTTAGAGGGTTCCCAGAAAGATTTTGTTTTCAAGTAATGTTCCAGATAAAATGTTACGGTAGAGCTTTGGGACTTTGATTGGCGAGAAAAAATAAATAATTGTTCTATAGCGCGCGTGGTAGCTACATATAAAAGGTTTAAATGGTCGAACTGCACCTGAGATAAATAAGCTTCATAAGCTTGTTTAAGCTTCCCTTTAAAAGATTTCATCGAAGCGTTTGTATTAGCATACAGAAGATCAAACCCTTCATATCCGTTCGGATCCACCTCCAGCCATAAACCTCCTTTTTTTTCTTCAAGAGCTTCCCAATCGGCAAAAGGTAAAAGCACCACCGGAAATTGCAATCCTTTTGCTTGATGAATAGTCATAATACTTATAGCGTTAAGCGATTCAGGAAAAATAACACGCTCTTTATCTTGCCTTTGATGCCACCATTCAAGAAATTCTAAGAGCGTAAAAAGTCCTTTGTTCATAGCACGATATACCACATCGAGAAAAAAATGAAGCGCGGCCGCACCCTCTGAAACATTAAGTTGACCTATCCTTATAACTTCCTCACACAATTCATATAGCGAATATCCACAGCCCAAATAGCCTTGAAAATAGAGCCCTTCTCTGTTAAGTTCTTTAAAAAAGTCTTCAAAAGACAATGTTGTAAGAGTCTGAAGAAAGAGATGAGAATCCCCCTGAGGTTTGAGTAAGTTGTATTGCAAAAGCAACAATAACCAGTCAACACGCAAGTCACTGTCCTCAGGACGTGAAAGTACTTGAAGATAGCCCAGAGCAATCTTTACTGTCCATGCATTCTTTAAAAGCAAAGATTCAGAAGAGATCACCGGCCATTGACAACCCATAAGAGATTCTGCTAAGAAGGCGCCTTGTTTTTTTTTACGAACCAGCAAACAAATATCGCGACATTCATATCCTTGCATTAACAAACCTTTTATACGCTGTTGTATTTCATCAAAGGTCATGGCATAATATGACTTATTATCAGCGGAATGGAGAAAATTGAGCTCGACATAACCCTCGTCTTTCTCTACAGATTCCTGAGGGCATTGCCGGTAAATTTCTTGATAAAGCGCTTCAGAAAGAAGTTCCGAAGCGCTAGAATAGAGTTCATTATTAAAACAGATGATATTTCGTAAGCTACGAAAATTTTTTTTAAGACAGTGTACTTCCTTACGATAAGACTCTTGATTCTCTTGAGAGAGGAAAAGAAACTGTTCAGGATAAGCGCCGCGCCAACGGTAGATGGACTGTTTAACATCACCTACGATCATAGCCGTTCCGTTTTCAGACAACACATTTTCAATCAGGGGTTTAAAATTTTCCCACTGCATTAAAGAGGTATCTTGAAATTCATCAATAAAATAATGAGTATAGCGCTCGCCTAAGCGTTCATATATATAAGGGATCGATTCGCGCTTAATCCATTGAGCTATATGTAGATTAAGTTCTTCTATAAACACTAAATCCTTTTCTTTTTTTAAAAGACTGAGTTCCTTATCTATCTCGCAAAGCAAAGCTAAAGCAGAGATATTTCTTAAAAAAACACGAGCGCTCAAATATTCTGAGAAGTTTTTCTTATAAAAATTTAAAAGGGAGTTATAATATTCCAAAATCTCTTGCGCATAACTATCGACCAACTGTTTTTGAGAGACGTCATTACAAGATTTGGAATAAAGCCTCCCTAAAAGCATGCTTTCCTTTAAGCGCTTGCCAAAAGGACTTACCATAAACTTGCCATTAATAAGTTTTTTAAGAGCATTGGGCCAATCGGAATGGTAAAAAGAATGAGGTGAAATATTTTTTTCTTCAAGAAAATTAAGCGCGTTTTTCGCTTGCCGGGTAATATTTTTTTCAAAAAGCTCCACCTTATAAGTAAGATGCTTTTTTAGACGAATAAAATCTGAAAGCGTGTGTCTTTTGAGCTTTTGCACAGGCACAACGCTTTCCTCCATTAGCAACAAGGAAGTGGTTTCTAAAAGTGCGGCGCTGGGATCCCAAATCCTCCCTTGCTGAAGGTTTTCAAAAGAAAATTCAACTAAAAAAATGCTTACCGGACACTCAGGAGACATTTTTGAAAGAAACCTCTCGATAGCCTCTTGAAGTAAAAAATGACTGTCTATTTCCAATTCAAAGTTGCGAGCCAAATTAAGATCTGCCGCAAAGGCGCGAACGATCTTATGAGTGAACTTATCTATTGTACTTATAGAAAAATCAGAAAATGTATGTAAAATGGCCTTAAGCGCCGCCGCGGCCCTACTAATCAATTGCATGGGAGAGCAATTAAATTCTTTTAAAAAATCTTCAAAAAATGGATGATAGGGCGCCATCGCGGGCTCTGAAATCTCTCGTAAACTTTCCAAAATGCGCACTCTTATCTCAAAAGCTGCTTTATTGGTAAAGGTAATAGCGAGTAAATTCTTGAAAGTGTATGAATCTTGCGAGGCCAAAACCAAAGCAAGGTATTCTCTAACTAAGGAATAGGTTTTTCCTGCTCCAGCTGACGCTTCGTAAACACTTAATGTAGCATGCGATAACATCTAAAAAAATAAATAATTATCCTTAAGATAAGAGGTTTTATCTTGTAAAAATACAGCGACGAAGTTCACTTAGAAATACAGATGTAGCCATGGCGACGTTCAAGCTCTCAACAGTCGATTTCGGATGAAACCTGGGAATGCTTACCCTTTTGGAAATATACCTCTGCAGACCTGGAGAAATACCGCGAGACTCATTGCCCATAATGAGCCAACCCGACTCAGGAAAAGACTGGTGGTAAATATTATCTCCTTCTAAAGAGGCCCCCCAAATAGGCAAATGAGTTTGACTCAAAACCTTATCTAAATCGGTGTAAAAAACTCGCACACGTGAAAAAGAACCCATAGAAGATTGGATAACTTTAGGATTGTAAACATCGACTGTATTTTTCGAAATCCACAGAGTAGGCAGAGCAAACCAGTCGGCAAGTCGAAGAATACTTCCAAGATTGCCGGGATCTGAGATTTCATCAAGTACTAAATTCCAATGCTTTGGTTCGCCCGAAATCGGAATAGGTAGGGAGTCCGACAAACGACAAAGCGCGAGAGCGCCCGAAAAATGCGTCAGAAAGCTAATCTGCTCCATTTCTTTTTCGCTGATAAAAACAGTAAGTTCAGTTTGTTTTTTGAAGTAATCGAAAAATTTATCCGTACAAAAAATCTGTGTGAGAGGAAGATCATTTTTAATCGCCTCTTGAACGCACTTAAGCCCTTCTATAACAAATAAGCCATTGAGCTCCCTATATTTTTTATGTCTGAGCGATTTTATAAGTTGTTTTTGGGATTTAGTGATCATATACTGAAAATCAGGCGATGAAATTACACATCTATATACATTATAAAAAAAATGACACAAACAAATAAATGAAAAGCGGCAATCGAAAAATATATATTTGTGCAGACTTTTATCCTATGATGAAAAGAAAGCTCTGTAAAAATTCATTCATAGTTAGCATTTGCCTGCTTTTGGCCGCTTGCAATCTTACCAAAAGAGTACCTCAAGGAAAGTATTTACTCACAGGAAATATTTTTAAAGAAAATGGAAAACGACGGTACTTTTCCAATCTTAACGAATATGTACAGCTTCGGCCTAATAAAACATTTGGATTTTTACCATTGGGTCTGATGTTCTATAATATTTCCAATCCAAAATTGGAAAATGTCTTTGATAATCTCTACAATAATATTCCTGAGGCCCTGCGCAAAAAAGACGAATCTAAACTACTAGATAGTCTCTTGCAAGAATATGGACTGGGTCAGTATGCAGGAAAAAGTTTATGGTGGGATAAGTTTGTATTCAGAAACTCAAACAAACCTATTCTTATAGATTCAGCCCTTGTGGAAGCTTCATCCAAGGCTATTGAGACCGCCTATTTTTCAAAGGGATTTTTTGATGTGCGCACAAAAACCACGCTTGATTTAAAAGATAAAAAAGGGAAAGTTATTTATAACACGCAAAGAGGTCAAGTTTATACCTTAGGAGATATACAATATCGATTTAAAGAGTCAGAATTGGAAAAAATTTATCTTCAATACAAAAAAGAAAGCGAAGTTAAGATAGGAAAAATATACAACACAAAGGATTTCGAAAAAGAGCTCAATCGGATGAAAAATATTTATGAGAATTATGGATACTATAACTTTAATTATTCAAAGGATGAGGTGGAATTTGAAATCGACTCCACTTTTAGCAAGCATAAAGCACAAGTGATCATGCACGTAAAGGAAAAAAGCCTTGCTAAAAAAGATGACGATTCAATAAAAACAGCTCCACATCTCCCCTATCACTTTAATCAGATCAAAATCATTATTCAGAACGAATTACACAAGGCTTCAGAAGCCCTTAGCTATAAGGGCTATGATATGATCTTACCTGGGACTTTAAAATATAAGCCCGACGCAATTTCAAGGGCTTTGGTAATTGAACCTAAGGGGTTATATAAACTACAAGATGTTCTTATCGCTAGGGATAATCTTTATAACCTTAAGAATTTTAATATCGGAGCGTTTTCTATAAAAGAAAGTGAAGAATCTACTCAGCAGAATCCTGCCTTAGATGTAAATATAGAGCTAAACCCAAATAAGAAATATGAACTACAGCTCTCTTTCGAGGGAAATTTTTCACGAACGAATAATTTGGGTATTACACCTGGGATCGCCTTGCTTACGCGCAATATCTTCGGAGGAGCGGAAAATCTTGAATTATCCTTAAAAGGCAATCTCGCCTCTATGAAAAAGACCTCGGCAAAAAACCAAGACTATTTCAATTCCTTGGAAGCGGCAGCACAGGCTAAACTTAGCTTTCCCCGGTTTCTTCTTCCCTTGAATAGTGAATTTATCGTGCCCAAAAACTATAGTCCACACTCGTGGATACTTATAAACCTAACCCGGCAGAAAAATATCGGCATAGGAAGGATGAATATCTTGGGAAGAATTGAATATGAATGGAAAAGCTCCGCTAACTATCGGCACCGATTCAGTCTGTTAAATGCTGAGTTTATTCAAAATCTTGAAAAAAAGTATTACTTTGATTTTTATGATAACGACAAGGCCATAAAAAATCGTTACGATTTAGAGAAAGAAAATGACAATCTCAGTGATCAGACTCGCATAGAATACGAGAGAATGCAAAGTCGACAAAGACGGATTACCAGCGATTATCTTATTCATTCACTCAGTTACAATTATGAATACGGAAATGATGGAAATAAATATATCATTCATCCGATTTTTTTCTCCGGAAAAATAGAAACCGGAGGCAATTTGCTTACATGGCTTAAAAAACGCTTTTCGCTGAAGAAAATAAATACGAACGGCGAACAAGCCTACACCTTATTTAAAGTGCCCTATTCACAATTTGTAAAAGTTGATCTGGAATTTCGAAAACACTGGCAACTTGCCCCGGCGCAAACCTTAGCTTCGCGTATCTTTCTTGGCGTTGCGGTTCCTTACGGGAATTCCCGTGAGCTTCCTTTTGACCGGAGTTATTTTGCAGGCGGCTCTAATGATGTCCGCGCCTGGCGCGCTTATGAACTGGGACCTGGAGGAACGCATGATGATTCAAGAGATCTAGCCTTTTCAGATTTCAAAATAACCATGAACGCAGAGTATCGTCTTAATATATTTTCAAAGATTTATGGGGCATTTTTTCTGGATGCAGGTAATATATGGTCATTAAAAGAAGAAGGGAGTAATGTCAATTCCACTGTAGATCCAGGCAGGTTTAGATGGAATAGTTTTTATAAGCAACTGGCTTTAGGAGCGGGTTTAGGGCTTCGTTATGATTTGAGATTCGTTATCGCACGTTTGGATTTTGCTTATAAACTGCGTGATCCATCAGATTCTGAGGAAAACAGATGGGTTTTTAACAAATTAAATCTATTAAATCCTGTCATCAATTTCGGTATAAGCTATCCTTTTTAAGGATGCGAAGGGGTTTTTGCTATATTTGCCACATCCTTTAAAAAGTAAACTACAAAGCCATGTCCAAGAAATTTCCTGCAGGGGTAGCTACCGGAACTTTAGTAAAAGAACTGTTTGGATACGCTAAAGAAGCTCAATTTGCGCTTCCGGCGATAAATGTCACTGGATCCAATACAATTAACGCAGTTTTAGAAACCGCCGCAGAGCTTAAAGCTCCTGTTATTCTCCAATTTTCTAACGGAGGAGCGATTTTTAATGCAGGAAAGTCATTGAGCAATGAAGGTCAACGCGCCGCAATTCTCGGAGCCATCGTTGGGGCTAAGCATATACATGAATTGGCTAGAGCTTATGGTGCTACGGTGATTTTACATACCGATCATTGCGCTAAAAAGCTCTTACCCTGGATAGATGGCTTGCTAAAAGCGAGTGAAGAATATTATAAATGTAATAAGAAAACGCTTTTTAGCTCTCATATGCTTGACCTTTCAGAAGAACCTCTTGAGGAAAATTTAGATATATGCCGTGACTATTTAAAACGCATGCGCGCATTAAATATGACGCTAGAAATAGAATTAGGTATCACAGGAGGTGAAGAAGATGGTGTGGATAACATGGATGTAGATAATAATAAGCTCTATACCCAACCTGAGGAAGTAGCCTACGCTTATGAAAAATTATTAGAAATCAGTCCAAACTTCACCATAGCGGCGGCCTTTGGGAATGTTCATGGTGTTTACAGACCTGGAAATGTGAGCTTGCGTCCAAAGATCTTACTGCATTCTCAGACTTATGTTCAAAAGAAATACAAGACGGCTGAAAAACCGATTTACTTCGTGTTTCATGGGGGCTCAGGATCTTCAGAACAAGAAATCAGAGAAGCTATTAACTATGGGGTGGTAAAAATGAATCTTGATACCGACTTACAGTATGCTTTTATGAGTGGTATACGCGACTATATGAATGAAAAAAAAGACTATCTAAAAGGACAAATCGGGAATCCTCAAGGAAAAGAGCAACCCAACAAAAAGTTTTATGACCCTCGCATATGGCTTCGTGAAGGAGAAAAAAGCTTTAAAGCGCGTTTAAAAAAAGCCTTCAAAAATCTCAACAATATTCATACGCTTGAGTAGTTACCCAGTGCGTAACGATTTCTGCTTGAATCATCAATTATGGCTTGGTTTCTAAGGAAGAAGAAAAATATTCTGACCCCCAGCGAAGATCGCAAAAACCTTCCCAAAGGCCTTTGGTATAAAACTCCCAGCGGGGAGATTATAGATACTCAGGAACTAAAGAAAAATCTTTATGTAAGTTTAGAAGATGGTTACCATGTCAAAATAGGCAGCCGCGAGTATTTTGATATATTCTTTGATGAGGGTGAATTTGAAGAATTTGATACCGATCTATCCTCAGAAGATCCTCTTAAATGGATCGATTCTAAAAAATATAGCGAACGACTTCAGGAGGCTAAGAAGAAAACCGGTCTTAAGGAAGCTCTGCGTTCAGCCTTTGGAAAGCTTGATGGCCGAACAATAGTAATTGCTTGCATGGACTTTACTTTTATAGGGGGATCTATGGGATCTGCTGTGGGCGAAAAAATCAAAAGAGCTATTGAAAAGGCTATCAAAAAGAAATGTCCTTTTTTATTGATTTCAAAATCCGGAGGAGCACGTATGATGGAAGCTCCTTATTCCCTTATGCAAATGGCTAAAACTGTAGCAATGCTTAGTCGTCTTTCTCAGGCTAAGCTACCTTATATCTCATTATTAACCGATCCTACCACCGGAGGAGTAACTGCATCTTATGCCTTGCTGGGAGATATTAATATTTCTGAGCCAGGAGCTTTGATTGGCTTTGCAGGGCCTCGTGTGATCAAAGAAACTATAGGAAAAGACTTACCTGTGGGCTTTCAAACCGCCGAATTTTTACTTGAGCATGGCTTCATAGATATTATCTGCAATCGAAACGAATTAAAGAAAAGTATCTCCGAATTTATATCAATGACCTCTAAATAATCTTTCTAAGAGGAAAGCTTTTATATATTTTTCTCATCGGGTTTTTTCGGATAAGCAATGCGCGAATTAATCGAGTAGCGTTTCGAGGATCTCCCGTTCAACCAAGCGCCTATAGGCTAATAACACATAAGACATACCTACTATACTGGATCAACAAAAACAAAGAAGAATCGCAGGAAGGAAAATCAGTGCTTCATCTTTAATAGAAAATAATGAAAGTAACCCCATATCCCCGAGAAATAAACAAATAGCGTGGATCATCTTTTGGTTATATTTTTTAGCTAAATCCGCCCCTGGGCGGGGGCGGAAATAAAAGCTACAAAATTATAAAAATCGCCTAGCTTTCCAAACGAGAGCGTTCCTTTTGAAGAC
>NZ_PEIH01000004.1:150999-186346 GCF_002904345.1 Bacteroidetes bacterium endosymbiont of Geopemphigus sp. | reverse complement strand
CTGTTTACACACTTCGTGGGATATCATCTATATAATTCTTTTTATTTTCTCAAAAAGACATAGTATTTCCATTTTGGTTCTTTGTATTATATATAAAGGTTTTTTGTCTTTGAAGTTTTTATTTGTTATTCCTGAGCATCCTTATCAAGAGGCCTGATGATGATCATAAAAAATTTAGAATCGCTCTTTTGAAGTCCCTGATGGTTTTGCCCCAAAGCCATAACTTCAGATTTTCCGATCTGATCGCTAGCACTGTTGAAAAAGTATTTAATCTATTTACTCTTTTGCTTTGATAGAGCAGCTATCTTTTTTGTATCTCTTCTCGCGAGAGTTTTGCCTAGGCTGGCGTACCGTTAATTTATTATAGTTTTGGGACTCTCGCAGATCTTTATTTACGTTATATCTGGTAATCACGGCAAGCCCTTTTTTATGTTTTATATTAAGTTTTGCGGTAGCAAACACAAAGGGTTTTATCTGGGGATTAACTCTCCCGAGTTTTTATATCCTGTATATATTCTCTTGTAAAATTGCGCTTACTCTGAGGTTTAAAATCACAAAGACAAGCCGTGTGTCACAGTCGAAATACTTTAATAATCAATTTATTTTCATTGTTTTATGTCTTTATCTAAAACTAAAAAAATAGATATACCTGTTAACGCATGAGTTTGTAGATCATAAGGCACTTTTAATCATAACACATCTCATAGAGTTTTAGCAATCATCCAATGCACCTCTTGACTGCGCTCAAACTTGCAGTTTGAATAACTCTTGGTTCTTTTTTATCACCTTATTTTTCATCATTATCAGCTGATCTTTTATTTTAAATACACCAAATTTTCAGAAATGATAAAATCCATATTGGATCTCTTCTATCTGAATATTCTTATCTTCAATGACACGCTCTGCGATCTTTTTAAGATCCTGGCACTGCTTTTGTTTACCAAATAATTTCTTTTAAAATTCTATTACCAGCTCACATTATTTTCAAAGACGCTTTGAAAAGTTTATAAGGAGATTTTTTCAAGATTTTACAATCGCTCCGATTTTGATCCTCTTGCCTTGTATTTATTAATTCCACAATCGGTAAAAAGGCATTGAGGATTAAGTTCAGGAAAACTTAGTATTTTTTTAATATATCAATGACCACAGAAGCTTTTTTCTTTATTTTTTTTCAATGCAATCTGTCTCAACGTTTATTTTTTATCAAATTTATCAAGACTAACTTCTTTAAAATCAATATATTTTTATTCTTTCTGTCGTTTTCACGAAGAATAAATTCTTGCATTACTTAACGATAAAAGAAAAATTTCTGTATGTGTACCACATATAACATATACATTATTCTTATATGATTAAGAGCACCTTATGACCTACAAACTCATGCGTTAACAGGTATATCTATTTTTTTAGTTTTAAATAAAGACATAAAACAATGAAAATAAATTGATTAACAAAGTATTTCGATTTTAACACACGGAGGGCTTGCCGTGATTATCAGATATAACGTAAATAAAGATCTGTGAGAGTCTCAAAACTATAACAAATTAACGGTACGCCAACCCGGATAAAACTCTCGAAAGAAGAGATACAAAAAAGATAGTTGCTCTATCAAAGCAAAAGAATATTGCTGTCTAAAGAAGACTTTATTAAAAATCGATCCGACGCTAAAACACAACACATTTATGTTAGCATCTCTACTTAACCAATAATTCTGTATACGTCTTATGAAAAAGTTGTGTTTTATGCCAGCATCCCTACTTGCTATCATGTGTTTCTCTTGCAATGATGATGAACCACCCGTCAAGAACAAGAGTCTTTCACTTGAAGAAGTGGCAATTCTCACGCAAAAGAGCACTAAAGAGCTTTCTTTCACTTTGGGGGAGGATATAAAAAATAAAGAAATTATCCTCGTAGGAAATAATCCTAATGATAAGTATATGGAAATAAAAGCCCCTGAGTTTACCTATCCAAAAGAGTGGAGTATTAAAATAATGCCCAATGAGACTCCTGAAAATGGGAAGATAAAGTTTAAACCCGGTGAAAACGAGTTAAAATATACCTTAAGCGGAAAGTTCCCTGATAAGGAACAAAGCGCTGAAATAAAAGTAGCTTTTGCAGGTAAAATTTCAACTATAGCACTTAAACTGTCTTCTACGGTAATCAAGGAAACCGAGTCTAAGGAGCTTAAATTGCCTTCTATAGTAATCGAAGAAACCATGCCCAAAGAGCTTATTGTGGGCAAAAATAGCCGAGGAGAAAAAGTAGAGCTCACTATTTCCCCTTCTGAAGAAGTTAATGGATATTACCCGATAGATATTTCTAAATCTATGACCATCGCAGGTCAAAAAAATGGCCTTTCAGTTAAAATTGAGGGTGATTCATCAATCACTTTAGAAAAGGGAAAAAAAACAAAAGCCACTTATGTTATAGAAGGAACTCCTGAAAGTGATGGAGATGCGATGATTAAAATCACTATAGCCGCCACAACTAAAGAAATAAAGATTCCCATAAGATACCTCAGAGCAGATGAGGCTAGCTTTAAACTGATGGATGATAACGCCAAAATAGAAAAAACATTTTCAGAGCAAAGTCCTTTGGATGCGAATACCGAAACCACTCTTTCTATAAAACGAGTAGATGATAAAGAAGGAGAGGTCAAAATGAAACCCTCTGAGGTGCTCGCCCCTGTAGATCTTGTCAATGGTATCAGAACTGATCTTAAAGAAGACGGAGAAACAATCTTTAAAAAAAGTGAGCAAAAAACATTTTCTTATACCATGAAAGGTACACCTCTTAATTTAAATAAACACAATCTTACCTTTAAATTAAAGAACAATAGCTTAAAAATTGTTCAGACTTTCAACGTTTCAGAAAAAAAAGATAAAGATGGCAAGACCCGGCTTCACATTGCCGCTGAAAAGGACATAATAAAGGATATCAACGCTCTTATAGACAAAGGCGCGGAGGTCAATGCTGAAGATAAATATGGCTACACTCCACTTCATTGGGCGGCTATGAATAAGAATACAGCGGCTATAAAGCTTCTTTTGGAAAAAGGTGCGAAGGTTAGCGCCGAGGGTAAATATAATAAAGTTACACCGCTTCATCTCGCCGCTGAAACGGGAATCGTAGAGCCCGTCATGGCTCTTATAGAAAAAGGCGCGGAGGTCAATGCTGAAGACAAATATGACTACACCCCGCTTCATTGGGCGGCTAGAAAAGGTCAAGCAAAGGTCATCGAAGCTCTTACAGCAGCAAAAGCGCAGATCAATGCTAAAGGTAAAGATGGCTATACCTCGCTTCATCTAGCGGCGGCGGCTATAAACAATTATAAAGGAGCTATTAAAGCTCTTATAAAAGCAGGAGCTGATAAAAAAACTACAAACAAATATGGCAAAAAACCATTTGATATAACCAGCGATGAAGAGCTTAAAAAATTGCTTACTCCATAAGATTTATCCGTTTTTTTTGTGAGTTAAGACATAAGCATATCTTAATAGAATCTGTTAATTATCACCCTATACTAAGGCGTTCTTTCTACCCTAAAAAGAGCGCTTTAGTGTTTTTATTAAAGGTAAGGCTTATATTTATAAAGTTGCATTTTATTTAAAGTCTTGTCTTAGTCTTATAGTTCGTATGAGCGAAACTAAGATCGGAAGAGCCTACAATTACTAAATCACAAAGTACTCTTGCTCAGAAAGCAAGAAAACTTAAGAAACTGATATTACTCAAAAAAGTCGATTCGAAAGGGATATTAGTAAGGTTAAAGAAGATGTAGCTAATATCAGAGACGGCCTTAATGAAAATAACAAAACTTATAAAGCTTACTGGCTTAATTCTTAAGAGCTAATTACAATAGAAGAGATCCTAATGGCTTAAGCCGGGTAGATGATAGGCGTTTTTATCATAGTAGTTATGATGATCTCGAGACTTTACTTTAAAATAGCCTTCTTATCACCACCCTTTAAACCTCTTTAAGAACTTTGTTTAACAAATCAAGCGTTTTATAGAACGCCTATTAGAACCCTCCGGTTAGTCAAGTTGAACTGAAAAAAGTTCTAAAGCGGCTGAATAACTGCTGTTATCTTTCAAATATTAAAAAAATAGGGCGATAAACGCATAAGAAGAAACACATATAAATACCCAAAACAACTATACTCCAATAAGGAGAGATAACTTTTTATCAGAAAAAACTCACTCAAGAAGATCTTCTTTAAGTGGACATTCTAAAATAAATTAAAGATTTTATAACTAAAAGCTCAGTAAAATCAAGCTTGAGGAAAAAACCAAATCATTCACTCTTAATTTGATCGATATAAACATTACAAATTTCTTAATCGCAAACTATTGATGATGACAGAGATCGAACTTAAAGCCATAGCCGCCGAAGCGATCACGGGGTTTAGTAAAAACCCGTTAAAAGGATATAAGATACCTGCCGCTAATGGAATACTAACACTATTGTAAATAAAAGCCCAAAAGAGATTCTGACGTATTGTGCGCCAACTGTACTCAGATAAGCGAATGGCAAAGGGAATTTTTCTCAAGTCAGAACCCAGAATAGTGATCTTAGCCACATCTAAAGCTACTCCTGCGCCATGTCCCATGGCAATACTCAGATCAGCCTGTGCAAGTGCCGGTGCATCGTTAATTCCATCGCCAATCATAGCGACGATTTGTCCCTTACTTTGAAGGTCTTTGATGAAATTCATTTTATCTGAAGGCAACTGCGCTCCTTTGAAATCAAAAAACCTAAGTTGATCGTTTAAAATCTTAGCCGTTTCGGTGCGATCGCCTGTGAGCATATAAAGATGTATACCCATGGCCTGTAGTTTTTCAACCGCCTCTTTGGCTTCCGGGCGCAAAATATCGGCCAAAGCAAAGAGGGCAAGCAATCGATTGCCTTCTGAAAAACCTAATAGTGTATACGATTGCTTTTTCCAATCTGATAAACGTGCTTGAAATTCTGTATTAAAAATAACAGCTTGTTCCTCAAGCCAGGATATTGAGCCTATACGATAGTTCTCTCCCTGGTATGTAGCTTGCACTCCCTTGCCGGGATGATTTTTAAAATTTTCCAGCGAAAGAGAAGTTTTTACTAAACGATTTTTGTAATGCAAGAGCAAAGCAGCCGCCAGGGGATGTTCAGATTTGCCTTCTAAGGCTAGAAGTATTGAAATTTTATGTTCATTTTCTTCTTTCCAGAAGATCTCTTTTATTATGGGCTTGCCTTGAGTAAGTGTTCCTGTTTTATCCAAAATAAGGTGATCTGTTTTACGAGCATACTCGAGACTTTCAGCATCTTTAATCAATATACCCTCTTGCGCAGCTCTTCCAATACCAGCTATAAGAGCTGTCGGAACAGCCAGTCCTAAAGCACACGGACAAGAGATGATTAACACACTTAATAGTGCTCGCATTCCCATAAGCCATCCGCTTTCAGAATCGCTAAACCCCCAGACAAAAAATGAAGTAAATGCAATTACTACCACCAGCGGAACGAAAGCTCTAGCAATTTTATCAGCAATTCTCTCTATAGGAGCTCTGGAAGATTGCGCTTGTCTTACTGCGCGAATAATGCTGGCTAAAAAGGTGTTAGCACCAGTTTTTTCAGCCGTAAAATCAAAACTCCCTCCTTGATTAACCGTACCAGCAAACACTTTATCTCCTATAGTTTTAAATACTGGTAAAGATTCACCGCTGATCATACGTTCATCTATATACGAATGGCTTTTTTGTACACGGCCATCTACAGGAATTTTTTCACCAGGTTTTATACGCAAATGGGATCCGGGATGAACTTCATTTACAGAAACCTCAAGCTCTTCACCATTTTCGAGTAAAAGATTTACCGAATCAGGCTGCAAATCCATCAATTGGCGTATAGCTTCAGAAGCCTTCATGCGCGCACGATGCTCAAGGGTCTTTCCAATAAGTAAAAAACAGATGATAACCACTGCGGTTTCAAAGTAAACATGTGGATCCAGAGAATAACGTTTTACAAGTTGAGGGAAAATCGTGTTAAAGGCGCTATAGAAGAAAGCTATGGAAGTACTCAAAGACACAAGAACATCCATTCCCCAGTTCCTATATAGAATGGTTTTCCAGGCTCTTTTAAAGAATCCTCGGCCCCAAATAAATAATATAGGCAAGCTCAAGAGCATCACCAGCCAGCGAAAAAGAGGAGTCTCAGGTAAAAACATAGCTATTATTAAAACAGGAGTACTGAAAATTATAGCCCAGAGAGTATTTTTTTTTAAAGTGCTGTATTCTTTATAATGCATAATATCAGCCTGATTATCCTTCCCTTCTAAAGACCAATGGAGTTGATAACCCGCTTTTTTTACTGCTGCCGCGACTTCTTTATGAGGAGGAGGATCATTCTTAAACTCTATAAAAGCAGTATGATCAGCAAAGTTGATACGGACCGTTTTTATACTTTGTTGTGATTGAAGTGTTTTTTCAACCGTAGCTGCGCAAGAAAGGCAAGTCATTCCATATATATAGGCTGTATATGTATTTTTCATTAAAAAAATTTATGAACAAAGATCTTATTCTCAATTCAGATATTATAAATATAAATTTTCCACATTGGTTTAACAAGTATAAATATATTGCGAACTTACCTCTTGCAGAGGTGTATTTTAAATATATGAATCTGTTAAAGTTTAGATCCAAATGAAAACCGCTGTACAACAAATGAATCAGTACGGGAGAGAAAGTCGTCCGTTTTTTTTCATGATCGATTATGAAATGGAGCGTCCAGTGGTTTTAGCTCATGAAGAAATATCAAAAGTAGGAATATATTTTAAAATCGGACAAGTCTGTATCAGATCAAACCCACCTATGAGAATCCCCTTTGAGAAAATACCGATTGATTTTGAGCATTATCAAAAAGCTTTTAGGAATTTAAAATACTATTTGCAGCGCGGAGACACTTATTTAGCCAACCTTACATTTCCTGCTGAGATTATCACCCCTTTGTCGCTTTCAGAGATTTATCGGCGAAGTTATGCGCCTTATAAATTGCTTTATAAAAATGAGTTTGTGGTTTTTTCTCCTGAGTGTTTTATAAAAATACGAAATGGACATATTGGCACTTACCCAATGAAAGGAACTATCGATGCTACACTACCTGATGCCAGGAGAAAAATACTCTCAGATGAGAAAGAAAAAGCTGAACACGCTACTATAGTTGATTTATTGCGAAATGATCTAAGTCAAGTTGCGCGTAAGGTAAAAGTAGATCGTTTCCGATATATAGAGAAATTGTTCACTTGTGGAAAAAATCTGCTGCAAGTGAGCTCCCAGATCAGCGGAATACTTCCAAGCGATTTTCGTCAACATATCGGAGAAATTTTAGGAAATATGCTGCCCGCAGGCTCTGTCAGTGGAGCGCCGAAGATCAAAACTATGACTATTTTACGGAATGTGGAAGGGATAATTAGAGGATATTATACTGGGATTTTTGGTTATTTTGACGGAGAAAATTTAGATAGCGCAGTGATGATCCGTTTTATAGAACGTAAAAACGAACACCTGTATTTCAGAAGTGGAGGTGGCATTACTGCCATGAGTAAAGTAAAAAAAGAATATCAGGAACTTATAGATAAAATCTATGTGCCTATTATTTGAAAGTATTAAAATCCGAGACGGACGACACTTCCTGCTAAACCTGCATGAAAAGCGGCTCAATAAAACGCGCAGAGCTCTTTTTGGAACCACAAAGAGGCTTTATCTTAAAGAAGAGCTTACTATTCCGAAAATATATCGGAAAGGACTCGTAAAATGCAGAATTTTATATGATAAATATCTACGAAAAACAGAATTTGTTCATTATGAAATGAAAATAATCAAACATTTAAAGATTATGACTTCAGATGACATAGAATACCGATACAAATTAACAGACCGAAGCGCATTTGAAAAACTTAAACCAGAAGATACTGAACATACAGAAATTATTATCGTAAAAAAAGGTTTTGTTACAGATACTTCCTATGCCAATCTGGCTTTTTTTAATGGAAATGAATGGCATACACCTGCTCAACCTTTGCTTAAAGGAGTACAAAGAGAACATTTACTCAAGTTAGGAATGATACGAGAGAGAGAAATCAGAGAAAAGGATCTGAAGAATTACAAAACCGTTCGACTCATCAACGCTATGCTTGATTTTGAAGAATATCAACTAGAACTCGATATGAAAATAATAGAAAATAGCTAAGGGATATTCCATGTTCGGAATTTTTATAATAGCTTTGCAAAGCAAATATAATTCATAATAGTACGAGGTGATGAAAAATCTAAAAATTACACTAGCCACTTTAATGTTGGCCACTGTATTGTCCGCTAGTAGTTGTAAAGGTCCTGAAAAGACAGAAGAAGCTGCTATTGAAAATCAGGAAGAAACTAGTTCAAATGAAATAGCTACTCCTGAAACTCCAGCTGCAGGGGCTCCAGAATCAGTAGAAGCTGGCAAAGTTGAAGAAACTTCAGATGACCATTCTAAAGAAAAAAAAGAAAAAGCAGATGGAGCATCCGCTCACAAAGCGGAGGAAAAAAAATAATCTAGCAAATTAAAATATATAAAGAAAGGTTTTCATCTTTCTTTATTGTTATAAAAATAAAAAAGCCCAATAAAATATATTGGGCTTTTTTATTTAAGAGTTCTTTAAAAAAGAAA
Organism: Bacteroidetes bacterium endosymbiont of Geopemphigus sp.; assembly: GCF_002904345.1. Classification (GTDB taxonomy): domain Bacteria; phylum Bacteroidota; class Bacteroidia; order Flavobacteriales; family Blattabacteriaceae; genus GSPS2-BC2016. The sequence continues at coordinate 177,663 of NZ_PEIH01000004.1, read as the reverse complement.
AGTCAAGTCTTTTTCTCTTGAGCTCGTGATCTTTTTTCTTGAATACGCGCTTTCTTTCCTCTAAGTTGAGAGAAATAGTAAATCCTCGCACGTCTTACCTTTCCTTTTTTATTTACTTCAATATTCTGAATATTGGGCTGGCTCGTTACGAAAACACGTTCAACGCCTATATCTCCACTCATTTTTCTTATAGTAAAGGTCTCTGTAAAACCTTCTCCTCTACGCTGAATGACCACTCCTTTAAAGGATTGTATCCTTGTCTTAGCGCCCTCTTTAATTTCAGAATAAACCGTGATGGTATCCCCAGAATTAAAATCTGGCCATTCTTTTTTAAAAATGTATTTTTCTTGTACGTACTTTATAAGCGCTTGCATGATATTGTTTTTTTTTTCGTGCTATAGTAAATTTCTATAGTAAATTTATCGATTTTCTTATTCAGATTCAAAGAATATGATACTTGAGTAAGAGTTTTCTCACTAGGGATTTTTTTAAAACAGCAGGATATTTATTCATAACTTTTTTACATAATCTTGGAGCTGCGCTTACCGCTTTATCTAATTCTGTAAGCCCCTTTTCTTCCTGGTGAATCAAAAAATAACAGCAAGACATATAATAATTTAGCTCTCCGCTTTTTTGAAATCTCTTAAGGGCTTTTTTAATCAAATCCATAGCATCGATATATCGACCCGTACCTATAAGGAGTTCTATGGAACTAATCCAGCAATGATAATTTTTAGGCTCAAGAGTAAGCATTTTTCTATACGCCACTATAGCTTCTCTATAATTCCTCAGACGAATGTTCAGATAAGCAGCACGCTTCCAATAAACTAAACTATCGTTATTCAATTCGATAGCTCTATCAATATAATAGAGCGCTTTTTGATGATATCTCATCTGCTCATAAATAAGCGCAGATTCAAACCAGGGTTTGTCGAGTTGCGGATCGCCATGAATAGACTGCTGAAAAGCTTCAAGTGCTTCTATAGGAAGCTCAAGGCGATTATAACAAAGTCCTATATTGAAATAAGCCAGGGCCGGGGAGTCTTCAAGATGCAAACCCTCTTTATATACTTTAATAGCAGAAGTAAAATTATCGAGCTGCTCAAAACAGCGAGCCTTACACGTATAAGCGCTTAAAAAAGTATCGTTAATTACCAATGCATAATCAAAAGCTTCCAGAGCTCTTTTATAGTCTTTAATCTTAAAATATTTTAGACCCAACTGAAACCAAGCGATGTGAGAATAGGGATTGCGATCGATATGTTGCTTTAAAAAATCAATGCACTCTACAAAAGAACGCAATTCCTCAAAGCACTGAAGGCAAGAATAGAAAGCATATTCATCAGAGAGGTGTTTATGTAAGGCCTTTTTAAAATAATATAAAGCCTTTGTAATATCCTGAATACCAAGATATTCATTACCGATATTATTACAAATATAATTCTCCTCATCGCTTTCTTTAAGCGCTCTTTTATAAAAATCTATAGCCTTTAAGGAATCTCCCATAAAAGACCAGTATTTGGCCTGAACGATGATCAAATCATTATGATAGGGAATTATATTGTTGAGCTGGTCAATAATTTCAATAGCTTCGGAAAATTTATCAAAAATCAATAATACCTCTGCCTCCTTTATACGAATATCAAGATGATAAGGGTGTTGCATTTTTGCATGCAAAAGCGCTTTTTGTGCGTATTCAAAATCGAGCACATCTATATAGTGTGTTATGATCTCCACACATTCGCCCGGATCGAAATAAAAAGCGTCATTAAGTTCTATCATTTCTTCAAAACGACGAACTAAACTATTGTCAAAAGTTTCTTGTCTCATTCTTTTAACGTATGATACGTTGTTGATTTAGCATTGCTGATGCAAAATAAAATTCCTTATTTCTTCAAGAAATTGTTCTGATAAAACATCGGCTCTTTTATCAGATATCGCCTCAGCATACACGCGAATAATAGATTCGGTATTAGATTTTCTAAGATGTACCCATTCATCAGTAAAATCTATTTTCAGACCATCTGTAGCATCAGGCTTCCAGCGTTGATATTTTTCGCTGAGCGCTTCAAAAACAGCTGATAGATCAACTTGCGAAGTGTATTTTATTTTTTTTTTTGCCATAAAATAAGGTGGATATTGCTTTCTTAAAGCACTTACACTCTTACGTGAATAAGCTAAATGCGTTAAAAATAACGCGATTCCCACCAAAGCATCTCTTCCGTAATGCAAATCCGGATAAATTATCCCTCCGTTGCCTTCTCCTCCTATAACTGCATCGGTTTCCTTCATGAACTTTACCACATTTACTTCTCCAACGGCTGCATAATAACAAGGGACATTCCATCGAGAGGCAATATCTCTCAAAGCCCTTGATGAAGACAAGCTGGATACCACACTACCAGAGCGTTTCGAGAGTACATAATCGGCTACAGCAACCAATGTGTATTCTTCTCCAAAAAGTTCACCGTTTTCACAGACAAAAACCAAACGATCCACGTCAGGATCTACCACAATTCCCATATCCGCTTTCAAATCCGGCACTTTTTGACAGATCTCCGAAAGATGCTCCCTTAAAGGTTCGGGATTATGTGGAAACAAACCATTGAGTTCACAATACATTTTTACTACTTCAACACCTAAGCGTTCTAGGAGTTCGGGAACTGCAAGGCCTCCGGTGGAGTTTACTGCATCTACCACAATTTTCAAACGGGCCTTTTTTATAGCCGCTTCATCTACTAAGGATAGTTGTAAAATCTCATCGATATGTCGCGCAATATAGCCGTTTTTTATGAAGGTTTGCCCGCCAAGCGCTTCTATCGTTGCAAACGAAAAGGATTCTTCTTGCTCTGCAATGTCTAATATTTCTTTTCCCACTTTCTCGGAAATAAATTCTCCGTCAGAGTTAAGCATTTTTAAAGCGTTCCAATGAGCAGGATTATGACTGGCTGTTATAATGATCCCTCCCTGAGCTTTTTCCAGAATAACCGCCATCTCCACTGTAGGTGTGGTGGAAAGGTCAAGATTGAGCACATCTATAGCCAACGCCTGTAAACTAGCTGACACAAGATTTTTAATCATTTTACCTGATACTCGTGTATCTCTTCCCAGCACAACTAAGGGTTTACAATCAGGGAAGTTTTTTTTGAGCCAGCTGCCATAAGCACAAGTAAATTTGACGGTATCTAAAGGAGTCAGATTCTCACCAGCCTTTCCTCCAATAGTGCCTCTTATGCCAGAAATGGACTTTATCAGTGTCAAGATTTTACAATTTCGTTCCCAGAACAAAAATAAACAATCCAAAGGACTAATTTTAAAAAAAAATTAACGAAATTTTACTGATTTAATGGGTAAAATTGTATTGATCAATACAGAAAATAACCATAAGGTAAGCAAAGAAAGAAGTATAGCTGCCAAATTAATGCCTGCCACTAATTCAGGATTAAGATAAACAGGGACAAAACTTATGTAATATGCTTCAGGATCCAGATGGATCAAACCAAAATATTTCTGTAAAAACAACAAACCTAAAGCGATCAAATTGCCCCATAAAAGAGCAGGTCCCAATATATGAAGGGCATAATAAATAAATATTTTCCGTATGGAACCATTAGAAGCCCCTAATGTTTTAAGTACTCCTACGGTGTAAGAGCGCTCGAGGATAAGAATGAGTAAAAGCACCATCATATTGATCATCACAACCAAGCTCATAATAAGTGTTACTATAAGGATATTAATATCGAAAATTCCCATCCAGTTGCGAATACTTTCAAAACGAGTTAACACCCCTTGCGCCTTTAAGTCATAGCTGATATGCTCATTGATTTCCTTCTCCAGAGCCTCTATTTTGTCGATGTCTTTAACAAACACCTCAAAGCCTCCTGTGTGATCCTCTTGCCAATGATTGATACGGCGCACCTGGCGAAGGTCTCCAATGATCATCATCTGATCAAAATTTTTAATACCCGTATCATACAGACCGCTGATAAAGAAACGCCTGGCAACGGGAACTTGCGGAGGCTCACGAAAAAAATAGACCACAAAAGAAGCTCCTATGTCTAATCCCAATACAGCAGCCATTTTTTTTGAAAGCAATACCTCGTAACTCAACGAGGTTACCTTGAGATCGGGCTTTCGTCCTTTAACGATAAAATCTTTAAAACGGCTCCAGTCATAGTTAGACGAAACCCCTTTGAAAACAACACCTTCTGTGTCTTTTTCAGTGCGTATAATACCGCCTTTCATAGCGAATTCGCTCAAGTTAGCTACGGGTATTCTCCATGAGGGAATTGGATAAAAAGACTGTAGGAGAGAAACAGGAGAACTATCGTAAGAATCATTGCTGTCAAGCCCAGTGATCAGAACATGTCCGGAAAAAGCCGCTAGTTTCTCCTTAATAGCATGACGTGTACCTAGGCCTATGGAAAAAGTCAGGTAGGTAACGACAATGCCCAATAGTATAGAGATTTGAGAAATAAGGACAATGATGGATGAAACTTGCTTTTGTGTATTTTTAAACCTTGCGGTTGCTCTAGAAAAAAACCATTCAAAACTCATCGGCATGCATATAAAAGCCATCAAATATAGATTTTTCTTTATGTTCTTGCTTGATCTGCTGCTCTTATGTGTTCATGGACAAAACCCAACTTAACGGGAAAAACTACAGAAGAAGCTACGGTTTTAAGAGGCGCTCAGCAAAGTGCTTTATATGACCTGCTGATTAAAGAAAAACGAACTGGGAGCAGTAGCCCACCAGTGTATCCGTATAGGGGATTTATCGTTAATAGAAGTTCTTTTAGCTATAAGTAATGCATATCCGGCGAATCTTCTCACCCTCTGAACATGGCTTTACAGCGATGCTGCCAGATGGAGCTCCAATAGCCGATGCAAAAGAGATAAATACTAGCATTCCGATCATCTCCCTTATATGGAAAATATAAAAAGCCGCTTCCTGAGCAAATTAAAGACATCAATTTGATGCTTTTTGACCTACAAGCTGATACATTTTCTTTTTGGACAAGTAAATGAATTGGAGCCCCTTATCATTCCTAGCGTTGAGATTAACTCTTATTGATCTCATAAAAAGCTTAATAACTTCTAGATTATTATAATTAATAGCGACATGAAACGGGGTTTCCTCTTTATCATTTTTAGTGTTAACGTCAGCTTTGTTTTCAATAAAAAACTTTATCTCTTTTATGATACCCTTATTAATAGCTCAATGCAGCGGGGTATAACCATCTTTATCCTTAGTATTCATAGTGGCCAAACGAGCTGATGTACTTTCATTGTTGTTGTAAGGAATATTGCTAGGGAAAGCAGTAGTACTTAGATCCTTATTATTGTCATTGCAGGAAAAACAGACGAACGCAGTAAAACAAAGTAGAAGTGTTTTTTTTACAGGTATTTATTTTTAATAAAAATGGAATATAGAATAAAAATATAATCCATAAGCGATAAAATTTATATAAAAAATAAATTAAACAATAAATATTCTATATATTAATAATATGTATAGGTGTTTTTATAGTTATAGTTTATTTTTAACAGTATGAGAGAAACTCTATCTTAACTTTCAATATCAACTCACATCATGATATTTATCCTTCATGGATAAAAGTTTTGTTATTTCCACCGGAAATGTTTTTTTCCGCTTAAAAACTGTAACGGTAAGTTTGAATTATGAGCTCCGGTGAATTATAAATAAATCCTTTAAAACAATGGACCGTCCCGATCCTCTTCAGAGTTAAAGGTCTGAGAAGGATCTTTTGAGGAAAGAAGATCATTGTCATTGAGTTTAGAATCAGCTTGGAGAAAAGGATATTCTTGCAGCGTATCTGATATTGAATATTCTTCCATATCTATAAATTTAGCCTGCTCGCTGATAAACCGCAAGCGCACGTTATCCAGACCACCGTTTCGATGTTTAGCTATGATGATCTCTGCCTGTCCATGACAAGGTGCGGCATCATCAGCATCCCAGGTGCTGAATCCGTAATATTCGGGACGATATATAAAAGAAACTATATCGGCATCTTGTTCAATAGCGCCTGACTCGCGAAGATCTGAAAGCAAGGGACGCTTGCTTCCTCCTCGAGTTTCTACCGCACGAGAGAGTTGCGAGAGGGCAATTACCGGCACATCGAGTTCCTTAGCTACAGATTTTAAGCTTCGGGAAATAATAGAGATTTCTTGCTCGCGATTGCCCGTTTTATTTCCGGCACCTATGGTCATCAACTGCAAATAATCGATCAAAATTAAACCTACCCCTTGTTGAGAGACCATCCGGCGACATTTTGCACGAAGATCAAAAACAGACAGTGCCGGTGTGTCATCTATAAAAAGAGGCGCTTCCTCAAGTGTTTTAACTTTAGTGTAAAGCTGCTCCCACTCAGCGCTCGATAATTGTCCTTTTCGGAGCTTTTGAGAAGAGATACCCGTCTCAGCGGCAATCAAACGAGTAATAAGCTGCACGGATGACATCTCTAAAGAAAAAAGAGCCACGGGAATATTGCTATCTACCACGATATTTCGAGCCATGGAAAGCATAAAAGCCGTTTTTCCCATACCCGGTCGGGCTGCCAAAATAATTAAATCAGATTTTTGCCAGCCGGAGGTAACAGAATCAATTTGCCTAAAACCTGCGGAAACCCCACTAAGCCCCTTAGCTAGCTCAACACTCTTAATTCGCTCAATAGCTTGAGAAATCAACGATTGTGCTGTTTCAGAGCCTTTTTTGAGGTGGTGATGCGCAATATCAAAAAGACTTGATTCAGCACTATCCAAAAGGTCAAAAACATCCGTGGTTTCCTCATAAGATTTTTCTATGATACTTGAGGAGATCTCTATCAGACGCCGAAGAATAAACTTTTGCTGGACAATACGACTATGGTATTCTATATGAGCTGAAGAAACTACTTTTTGCGTAAGACGCACCAGGTAATAATCGCCACCTGCTGCTTCTATTTTTCCATCTTTACGTAATTGCGACGATACTGTATAAAGATCTATGGGCTGCGCATCATGAAAAAGCTTTTGAATGACACGAAAAATTTCTTGATGTTCAGGTTTATAAAATACCTCTTGCGTAAGAATATCTATGACCTCATCGAGACCTTTCTTATCGATCATCATGGCCCCTAACACAGCTTCTTCCATAGAAAGAGCTTGCGGAGGAAACTTTCCGCGCTCAAAAGGAATCTCACGAGTTTCTTTTTTATTGTAAGACAGAAGTTGGGATTGATCCATATCGAACAAATTTAGGAAAACACCTGTCATCAATCTACTATTGTTGATAAGTCATCGCAAGAAATAGTTGTCCTGTTTTTTTTAGTAAATTGTCCAACTCAGTGGCCATTAAATGAAATTTTTGCTGATTTTCATAAGTACTTCTTTAGGATTTACAGCCATTTGCTATTTTGGTTTAAGTATTCTCATAAGAGATCGTATGTATGAGAATATTTCAGAAATTCCTCACAATCAAGTAGGACTCGTGCTGGGTACTTCAAAATATTTACCTGGTGGAGGAATCAATATTTATTTTAAATATCGAATGGATACGGCAGCTTTGCTGTTTCGGCAGAGAAAAATCAATCGCATTATTGTAAGCGGCGATAACAGAACCATTCAATACAACGAACCTAAAATGATGAAGCAAGCTCTTATTGAGCAAGGAGTACCCGCCGAATTCATCTATCAGGATTATGCCGGATTCAGAACACGAGATTCTATATTAAGAGCTTACAAAATATTCGGGCAAACCCGTTTTACCATCATCTCACAAGAATACCACGCAGAGAGAGCTGTATTTATAGCCTATTGCGAAGGTCTCAACCCGATAGGTTTTGCAGAAAGATCTATGAAAGTAGAGCGAAAAATTTATACGCGAGAAATCTTCGCGCGTGTAAAAGCAGTTTTAGATGTGCTATGGAGCACACCTCCGAGATTTCTAGGCGAGAAAATAGACATCTATTGATTTTCTTTTTATTAACCATCGGAACTCAAGCCTGGGGTTGTATTGAGGTCTTCCCTGAGTTTTTTCTTTAAATTGTCGATACTAGAGATTAGTATTCTTTTTTGATCCCTAATGTAAGAAATATAACCGGTTTCTTCAGATACCACAATGCAAATAGCATCGGTTCTTTCCGAAAGACCCATAGCTGCGCGATGACGCAAGCCCAAACGCGATGGAATATCTTTATTGTAGGAAACGGGTAGAACCGCACGGGTTCTTACGATTTTATTATCTGCAATCACCACAGCACCATCATGCAGCGGTCCATTTTTGTAAAAAATGCTTTCCAACAAAACGGTGCTTACTTTAGCGTTGATCATATCACCATTTTGAATAGATTCATCCAGATCGACTTTGTTTTTCAATACGATCAATGCTCCGGTTTTATCACCAGAAAAAACAGCACACGCATCGATAATTTGAGTGATAACTTCATCATTTACTGAAGGGATATTTTGAGATCGATAATTAAAAAAGGTCAAACGTTTTATAAAGGTACGGTTGCTCAGAATAAGAAGAAATTTTCTGATTTCAGGTTGAAAAAGGATCATCAAAGCTAAAAATCCCATATTGAAAAAAGTGCCTAAAAGCTTCGCAAGAAGCTCCATTTTAAAGGCTCGAACCATTTTCCAGATAACAAAAGAAGCGATAATGCCATAAAAAATCTCCGGCGCCAATGTATTACGAAATAATCTATAGATCTGAAAAAATACAATAGCTACCAGAAAAATGTTGAAAAAATCAGCTACTGAAACGCGTAAAAAATCCAAATCGCAAATATTTTTGTAAAAATAAACGATTTCTAATCAAAAAATAGCTTCATTGTATCCGTTGGTAGGTCATAAAAATTTTCACACACTCTTTAGCCTCCTTCACATCATGCACACGCAATAGTTGTATTCCTTGCATCAAGGCAAGTGTATGCCCTATGGAAGTAGCATTTAAACTTTCATCAGGTGAAATATCAATAAGTTTTGAAAACATGGACTTTCGAGAAAGTCCTATGAGTAAAGGATATTCTCCAAAACCTATCAAAGGCAAATGCCTGAGAATATGAAAATTTTCCTGCAGTGATTTTCCAAAGCCTATGCCAGGATCTAAAATAATGTCATTTATTCCAAGAGCATTTAAACCAGCGATTTTTTCAGAAAAAAAACGATTGATCTGCAAAATGATATTCTCATACTTTACATTCCTTTGCTCATTCTGAAGCCAACCTTGCGAATGGGTAAGAATATAAGGTACCTGATATTTGGCGATGATTTCCCAAATCGCCGGATTTCCCCCTGAAACATCATTGATAAGCTGCGCGCCTTTTTCAAGAGCAAATTCAGCTACTCTGGAATGAAAGGTATCTACAGAGATGCGTGCCTGAGGAAAAATCTTTAGGATAAGTGAAAGTGGTTCAGACAAGCGAGCAAGCTCGTCTTGAATAGTAATGCTTTGAGCGCCCGGGCGAGTTGAACAAGCACCGATATCTATAAAATCAGCCCCTTGATCAAGCATACGCTCTATATACTTAAGCAAGGCATGGGAGCTCGAACATCTTGAGGGAGCATAAAAAGAATCGGGTGTGAGATTCACGATTCCCATGATCTTTGGCTCACTGAAATCTATAAGGTCACCCTTACAATTAATGGTCATATTAATGTTAATTTTGAGGGGAAAATTAGCGATTTTGCAAAAAACTCTCTCGGCCTTTGATAAGGTGATGGAAAGTTGCCGGACACTCTTTAAAAAAAAACTTGACGATTATGGCACTTCATGGCGCATATTACGACCCTTATCTTTGACCGATCAAATATTTATCAAAGCTCGACGTTTACGAAGCATCGAAGAAAAGGAGGTTCAAAAAATAAATGAAAGTCCATCAGAAGACTTAAAAGCTATTATCAATTATGGACTTATAGCGCTCATACAGCTTAAAAAAGAATTTTCTAAAGACACAGAGTTAAGTTTGCAAGAGGCACTTGATGATTACGACAGAGAGGCAGAAAAGGTCAAGGCACTTATGATCAATAAAAATCATGACTATGGAGAAGCATGGCGTGATATGCGTCGAAGTTCAATGACAGATATGATTTTACAAAAAATATTACGCTTGCGTCAAATTGAAGATAAAAAAATCAACCCATCTGTATCAGAAGGTCCTGAAGGGCATTATATGGATATTATAAACTATGCTATTTTCGCGTTGATCCTAGAGGGTGTATCCTCTACAAAAAAATTATCCTCATGAAGCAACTGACTTATTTCTCTCGAATATTGATAGGATTCATTTTCATCGCTTCAGGTTTTATAAAACTCATCGATCCTATTGGTTTTTCATATAAACTTGAGGAATATTTTTCACCGGGAATTTTTAATCTCCCACCTCTCGTGGACTTTGCCCTTGCACTGGCAATTTTTCTAGCGATCTACGAGATTCTTCTCGGCTGGATGTTGCTACTAGGTATGTCCAGAAATTTTACGCTTTTTAATCTTTTTATATTTATCATTTTTTTTAGCGCTTTGACATTTTATTCAGCTTATTTTGATAAAGTTACGGATTGCGGCTGCTTTGGAGATGTCTTAAAACTCAGACCCTGGGAATATTTTGCAAAAGATATATTGATATTATTTTTTATCCTTTGTCTTATCGGGGGAAGAATTTATATAAAACCCTATTTCTCCAAAAGCTTTCGCAAAATAGCTCTTCTGTTTTTTCTGGTAGGTTCATTATTTATTACCTATCATGGAATAAACCACTTGCCTCTGATAGATTTCAGACCTTATGCCGTAGGAAAGAGTATTCCAAATCAAATGAAGAGCGCTGAAGAACTTGGTCTTAAAAGCCCCCAATACCAAAATGTCTATACACTTAAAAACCAAAAAGACAAACGACTTATCATCGTCAGTGATAAAGAATACATCGCACAAAAACTATGGGAAAATTCCGATTGGCAAATTCAAAGCGATAAAACCCAAAGACGAAAAATAAAGAACGGCTATGAACCTCTCATTGATAATTTCCTTTTAGAAGAAAATGGGAATAATGTAACGGAAAAAATCCTTTCCCAGCCTATCTCTATATGGGTCATAGATGCAAATCCCGAAAAAATAGATCAAAAAGGTTTGAATGCCGTACAAGGGCAGTTTAACTCATGGAAGGAAATTGGCTTATCACCTTTATGGTTCTCGAGTACAAAGCCAGAGGATTCGATAGAGATACCGTGGATTTCTGCAGATGCCACACTTCTAAAAACCATTATTCGCTCTGATCCCGGCATTGTTTTGCTAAAAAAAGGACGGATCATCAAAAAATGGCACTGGCGAGATGCGCCTGGTAAAGGAGAATTACGAGAACTCATTAAGAGATAAAACCTGTCTATATGAGATCATTAGTGAAAAAATATAGGTGAGGTTCCATCAAATTTACATCTACTGACAAAAATAAAGTTCCTTATGAGACAAAAGATTATCGCAGGTAACTGGAAAATGAATCAAACGCTTGAGATTACGCACGATTTTATCACAGAGCTTTCAGAAAAAATCAATCAAAAAGAAAAATCCAAACAAATCATCATCGCACCGCCCTACCCTTTTTTAGAGCGCGCTGTTCACTGGAGTAAGGGTAAGGGTATTGACATCGCCGCGCAAAATATGCATCAGTGCGATAAAGGTGCTTATACTGGTGAAGTTTCCGCTGATATGCTTTATTCCACAGGAGTCAATGCTGTGATCTTAGGACACAGCGAACGTCGTGAGCATTTCGGAGAAAATGATGAGATACTGATGCAAAAAGTAGTTCAGGCTTTAGAAAATAACTTGCAAGTTATTTTTTGCACAGGCGAGAGCTTTGAGCAACGCAAAACAGGAAAACATTTCGAAACGGTGCAAACTCAAATAGAAAAAGCACTTTTTGCACTACAAGCTCACGAGATTGAAAAAATCGTGCTCGCTTATGAACCGATATGGGCTATAGGCACAGGAGAATCCGCCACCTCCGGGCAAGCGCAAGAGATGCATGCTTACATACGCGGAAATCTTAGCGAAAGATATGGCAAGGCGGGTGCGGAAAAAATTAGAATTCTTTATGGAGGGAGTCTTAAACCAGACAATGCCAAAGAATTTCTTTTTCAAAAGGATATCGATGGAGGGCTCATCGGAGGCGCTTCATTAAAAGTAGTAGACTTTCTTAAAATTATAGAAAGTTGCTAAGGTTTTTGCCGGGAAACGGATGGTTTACGATATAATTAAAATCCTGTTAATGATAATAACCCAAGTCCAAAGCCTGAAATACTACAAAGAAATTTTACCAAGCCATACCATACTCGGCCAGGTGGAGCGTATGATTGATTCTCTCAAGGCGTTGCCAAAGGTTTTGATCACGAATTCTTTTTATTCGCTTTAAAACCCCACTTCGAGAATCGAAATAAAGCCAGATCGAGCGATTTCCTCAAAGAGGAAAATCCCCTTTATACCGGACCGACAAAGGCCAGTTTACCTACCTTTAGGAGAAGGAGAAGAAAACTGGGTTGAAAATCTTTAAACTCTTTAGCCATGTAGATTTAAAGCTTATCTATAGAAATAGCTAAATTCTTCTTTTTTTCGATCTCCGGTAAATCAGGCTTTTTTTAAAATACAGACTGTGATTTTTGGTAGCCCAACACGAGACCCGTAGCAACCGGTAGTATAGAGAGTAAAAATAGCCAGCTGCCAAAATTCGATGTAGAGAAGACCAAAAGGTGCGGGGATTTTTAGTCTGAAAACGATTTTTAAAAAACAAGGTTTGATAAGACGTTTTCTATAGATAGAAAAGCTACTTATCAAAGAGATGAGCAAAGCGATATAAACAAAAAAACATCAACAAACAACCCCACTACCATAAATAAAGCATAATGCAATTCTAATAGCCATGTGCTTAGAAAACCTCGATGAAGTATTTATGTTTTTTAGTATTTTTCCCGACATCGGACGTACAAAGAGCTTTGATTTATGTGTTTTGGAACACACATTAAAATAAAAAGCTCTGAGCGGAGATGATTCTTCAAAGTGATATACCTTGATCTTATAACTCAAATAATGTTGGTAAACATTTTTAAAAGCGCGTTCCAAAGACGGCTTTTTTGATGGGAAAAATCAAAAGAACGAATATAAGGAGTATATAAAAATATCTTCTACTTCATATCATGAAAGATCAAAAAAGCGCCTGTGAGAGAAGCTATTAATATGAAAATTTCGGAAATCAAGTCACCCCAGGAGTGCCAGAGAAAAATTTTTTTAGCGTTCAAATAGATATATTAAAAAATAAATTAAAAAGCATAACTCAGATCCAGACGATAACGAGCGCCGCTTTCCTGAATATAGCGATTATCTCTGCCTAATATCATAGAACTCTGTGAATAGTATTCTTTGTTGAATAAATTTTAAATACCCATTTCAAGAGAAAGCCGTAGATTGAATCTGTAACGTTCCGAAACGTTAATCAACGTTAAACAGGTAAAATCAGTTCTTCGCCTTCTTTGTAACGACCCTTTTTCCCGCTGAAAAAAAATCTCCGAGAGGCGCTAAATAAGCTAGATAAACGAATCTGAAAATGCTTTTTATCATCTATTATTTCCATCAATTTAACATTGGATATAATCTACTAAAACCCCTGTTATCCATCGCTTAAAAGGAAAGAAATCCACTTGCGCTTCCATAACCATAGACGTACTCAGATACCCGCGATACTTTATAAATTCCGTCTACGGACTCAAGTTGCGCTCCCAATTCAGAAGTACTTAAAAAAAACACTTGCCTCCAGGTGAAAAAACTCATCAGGGAAACTGTTAAAACCCAGATCATAATTATTAGCGATCACAGCCTTAGGACGAAGATTAAATATTAAGATTGCGCCTTTTCCAGGTTCTACATTACGGAGTTTCCTATCAAGTTGAGCAATGGAAAAACTCTGGGAAAAGCTCAGAAAAGGCTTAAAGACTTTAAAGCGATTATAACGCAATCCTAAGTTAGGAATCGTAGAATTATAACTCAGATTACCCTCCCGTAACAGAAACACCTCCGGTAATTTTTTTCTTTTTCTAGATACAAGGTAGTGTAATTGGGGACGTAAATACGAATATTGTCAAAACGAAGTCTTTGATAATCAAGTCTTTTAAAATATAGAGTTTAATCTGAGCGTAAAGCGCGTAATTCCACATACTGAGTTCCGGAACCCAATCGCTTCCATCGAGGAGGTTTTGACGTGTTTTATCATTGAGTATATCTAAATCATACTGTGTTGAATTTCTGCATATAAAGACTGACATCTAAATCAGTAGCTGAAAATATTCCTTTAAGGTTGTATAGTAGTTGACTATTAAAATTATAGGCACCCCTTGCCGAGTGTCCTTTTCTTGCCCAGGAACACCTGTCTCGGGATGCATGCCATAACGGACCATCCCCGGAACTTATACATATTGCGTATGCTGAAGAGAGTGGTAATAATTGAGCATCCACTACGCGCCCGTTAGCGCTAATATCATAGCCAAATTTTTAAAACTCCGTAGGTTCGACTCTCGCCAATGTCATAGAAAGGTGAAATCACCCGTGATTTAGCATCATAAAAAAAACCGGTAGGTTTATAAAACCCACTTATTATATAATCTCAGCATCCCGGATTTCCTGAAAATTGCTGATACACCCCCCAATCAATGCATTTTTAAATCCGCTAAGCGCACCTGTTTGAATAAGACGTGTTAGGTTTGAAAAAACCTTCCCTTTTTTAGGTTTTTTGGTGATAAATCAATAATCTTTCCATTGGATCCATTGCCATATACAGCCGTAGTGCCCTTAATCACCTCAATGCGTTCAAGTACATTCATATCCAATGCGTTGATATCGCTAAACATATTTCGCAAAAGAGTAGACTGAGGTATACCATCGATAAGTACCAGTGGAGTTCTGCTACGCAAGCTTTATGTATCATTTTTAAAACTTCCGCCACTCATGGCCATGCCGGGAATCTCTGAAAACACATCGGCCATATTATTAGCTATTGCCTGTTGTTACGCAAGACGTTGTATTCTAATAACACTTACCAAAGAGATGACTTCATAAAACGTTTCTTTTACGCGTAATCCGCTGATAATTAATTCATAATATTTAGATTGAACATAAGATTTTTCTAAAAAAAAGAAGTACCCAATGAAGTTTTTTTTGTTTATGGTCATCTATAAATTTTTCCTGAAATTTGAGTCAATTCATGAGCTCGAAATTGGTTCTTTTTCAAGAAAATTGATATAAAAAGCAAAAAAACAAAAGAATTTTTGAAACATAGAAAGAGATTTACTTTTATTTAGATCTGTTTTACATAGTGTCAAAGATATAAAGTTTATGGAATGAAAAAAGATATGGAAAAAATTCATAAATTTGTTAGCGAGAATTCTTTACTACAAAAGCTTTTCTTATTATCATATATGAGCAAACACAGCCGATATTTTTCAAAGAATTTATAATAATCAGAACTGAAGATGTTGCGTTTGATGATCTATAATGATGAAGTCGTCACTTTGGAGTTCGTCATAGAAAGCCTCGTAGAAGTGTGTGACCACCACATTGAGCAAGCTGAACAATGCGCATGGTTACTTTATTTTACCGGAAAATGCCAGATAAAAAATGGAGAAAGGAATCAGATTTATCCTATGTATAAAGAATTATTAAGTCGAGGCTTCAACGTTGATATCTTATAAAATAGATCTAGCTATATTTTTTAATCGTTATTTATAAAGATTATTTTAATCTTGATGTTATAAAAGAATAGATAATATAAAAGTTGCTATTAAAATATTTTTTGTATTCATACAAAGTATTTCAGATGACTAAAAGTATTGATATAAAAGTTTTTTACAAAAAACATGAATAAATAATTCTAAATAAATTCCGGAAAACTCAAGGCAACGAATATTAACAAGATAACCCAAATTCAGATTATAAATCTATAAAAATTCAAAAAAAATATACTTAAAAAGTAAATACCACAAAAACGTTTTTTTATAAAAAATATGCTGATTTCTTTTGAAGAAATCATAGGCTTTGGTATATTTGCTCCACCTTAAAAATGGCCTCGTAGCTTAATTGGATAGAGCATCTGACTACGGATCAGAAGGTTGGGGGTTCGACTCCCTTCGAGGTCACCACTTATAATATAAATCAGTTTTTCCTTCATATAACACTTAAGTACATTCTCAGTAACTACTTTCCTTGATCAAAAGCTCAAGT
The DNA here is from genome assembly GCF_002904345.1 of Bacteroidetes bacterium endosymbiont of Geopemphigus sp. Classification (GTDB taxonomy): domain Bacteria; phylum Bacteroidota; class Bacteroidia; order Flavobacteriales; family Blattabacteriaceae; genus GSPS2-BC2016. Next base: position 161,405 of record NZ_PEIH01000004.1, on the reverse strand, counting down.
CACGGAGTTCTCCTGAATTCATCCTTATTAAAGCCCCGAAGTGATCGGTAAATGCTTATCTAAAGACTCTTGCCATAATTCTTCAAAGGGTATAAAATGTTATTAAACAATAGAAAATTGTTGGAAAGCTTCTAAAAACAGGCTCAAAAAAAGATATCCATAACGGTGCTACCGGAATCTCCACCATAGGTAAAGAGGATGTATATAAAATAGTTTATGAAAGTGGATTAAGTAACTATCGCGTTTTGGATAATTTAGGATATCTTTTACCTGGCTAAGCAAAAATTATGAAGAAATAGACGCCGGAACTATAAATATAATTTACAAAATAGCAAAAACTATATCAACTTTATTATAATAGATAAACAAAAATACTCGTGCAGCTTATCTAAAAAAAAAGAGATAAACTATATCTTCGTATTATAAGCTTTGAAATTAATAATGTGAATTTCAATATAGATAAAGGATCCTATTTTTAGAATAACAAAAAACAATTATTCCCGTATATCATCAGGGTAGAACTTCACTTTTTTTTTGCAGTCTAATTAAATATAATTTCCGATCTAAACTCATATGCCTTTATGAAGAGTGATTTCGCTTTCCGATAATACCCCTATATTTAACCCGGTCGTACTACTCTGGAGTTGTTGCGTAAATAAAGCTACATGGGCAGCTATATTGGCATATACGGTGTTCAAATCTCATTTTATGATATAAAAGCAAAGTGTTTTAAAATTTATTCTTTTAAGTTTTTTGTGGTAAAAGCACAAAAATCCTCAAAAGGGGATTTTTAATAAATTGTGAAATTATCTCTTCATAGAAACCGTTTTATCTCTCATGTTTTTTTCCAATGCCTCGGATAATGGATTTTTATATGCGTAGCAATTCGTTCTTTACCTCCTCTGATAAGGTCAGATGGCTTTTTGTCTTGTTGATGTAAAAATTCATCGTGAACTTTTTCGAATACTTCATTTGATATTTTTTTGACTTTACCTGACCCATTCCTAAGCGACTTTTTGTCCTGTAAAAAAGACCGACGATTTTATCTCCAAATGATTTTTTTCTTGGTGCGACTCTTTGAGATCCTTAAAATCCTTTACACCGGTAACTCCGGGTGTAAGGTCTTAAAAGACGTTCCCCTTAAAAGACTCCAGCTGATTGTTTAAAGTTATGACTTTCATAATTTTTTATATTAACCTAATACAATATTATAGCATATATATCAAGTCTATATTTAATATATATTACTTTTTCATTTATTCTCCGAGTATTTGATCATTTTTTAACTCTATTTAAATAAGATTATTATGAATTAACAATGAAAAATCTTCAAGATTTACTCACGTAAAAAAAATGATTTTAACCAAGCCTTTATTAAAGGCTGTGCTGCATAAAAACTACATAAAGATCTTTCTAAAAATTAGATACTTAACTTTCCTTCCCGCTCAATCGTCTTTTCTTTTCTCCTCAGGTAAAAGCGCTCATAATTAATCATATGCATTTTAAGAGGACCCCAGATTTTTGATGCACTCCCGTTGGCATAAGCCAAGTTTCCTCGTGTGCTCGATCTCCACATCCTCCAAAAGATCAACGACGGTAATCGCTAGTCAAAATATCCCAAAACCCTTTTAGCGATTAAAAAATAAGGTTAAAGAGTTCATGTATGTATAAGTAGTTCGTATTGACGTAAAAATACATCCACATACGCACGCTTTTTAAATAATGTTTTGATCCTCTTAGATAAAAGCTTTTCGCTGGGCTTTTGATAAAATCCTTTCATGATATATTCATCGCTTTTTTCATTTAAAGAAAGCACATCAATTCTTCTTTAAATATAGCACACTAAGGGTCCGTCTATAAAGGCGTGTTTGGGCATGGAAAATACATCTTTTGGGATTTTATCTCTATGTTTTAGCTCCTACTTGAGCCTTTTGCCGAAGGATTTTTTATCTTTTTTATGTGAGTCTTCACCCGGAGGTCACACTGAACGGTGTCCGTCCCGGTTGTTAACGCTCGCATATGGCACATCGGTCCATATGATGACCCGCTTTAATCCGAGGAAGGTACGATATTATCGTATTGATGGCTTTTAAACGACTACTAACGATCATAAAGCCTGCCGTTCGACTTTTATTTACCTTTTGATCTTTTTTAGCTCGGGCCATGACTCCTTTTTAGGGTTGTTTACCCGTTTCTTAACACAAACCTCTCCTTAAGGAAGTTTATCGCCTGGCTTTTTAATTTGACCGACGAGATTTTTATAAAGCAGAGCTTCTAATAAAAGAAAATGAAAATAGGCACTCACATAGTTTATCTTTTTAATTCTGTAGCTTGATATATGTAGTTTAACTTACAAAAAGTCTTTACTGTACTTAGCTCACTATTTTGCAAATTTTTACGTTTATCGTTTTCTCAAAATAATGAAATTCACCGGGAAAAATGCTGTTTTGAACAGATGACTTTATCTTTTATCTAGTTTACTGTTTTTTGAAACTTATTCTTAAAATAGTTTTAGGAATATTTCCTAATAAGTATCATTACAAATGATATACAAATATTGTATAGTAAAAGAAGGGAGTAACTATATAGTAGTTATAATAAATAGAACGTTACTAAACGTATGATATAATAAAATCAGAATAACACTGGGTATTCGGAAATTTCATATCCGAGGGCTGGATTTTCTCTTTAAGGAGATTTATAAAAACATAAATTTTGATTTTTCCTTTGACTAAAAATATATATCATGTTCATTTTATTTAGCCCTTTAAAAACAAAAGACGTCTGTTTGAAAAAGCGCCTTATACAGTCTCCCATGTGTATGTACAGTGCCCAAGAGGGCAGGGGGCAGATTCCTAGTTACTTTACTCATTATGAAACACGCGCTGTTAGGGGTGTGTAAGGCGCTATTATTCTAGAGACTACCGCCGCCATCTCTTCTGAAGGTCGAATTACCCCCGGAGATTTTGGCATTTGGAGCGATGAACATAAGGTATTCCAAAATACGCAGATTTTCTAAAAAAATAAGGAAACCACTCCCGCTATACAATTAGCGCATACCGATCGGAAAGCTTCTTGCGTTCTTCCCTAGTGTGACGGCCGGCAAATAAGTCTAGACCAATGGGGTTGGGAAACTTTGGTGATTTTTCTGCACTACCTTTTTACAAAACGGATCGCTCTCCCAAGGCAATAAAAAATCAGATATTTTAAAGGTTCTCGATGATTTTCAATCCGAAGCTTTCAGAGCGAAACAAGATATTTGAAATCATAGAGATTCACGCGGAGCACAGCTATTTATTCAACGAATTTCTCTCGCCTATAACCAATGTCAGATCGGATGAGTATAGCGGATCTTTTGAGAATCGCATTTTTTACTGTTACAAGTCCTTGAAAGAGTACAAAAAGTATGTCTAAAGATTGATCTATCTTTGTGAGAATTTCCGCGGTAGATTATAAAAGCGACAGTTGGACAATAGAAGATAGCGTCGAATCGAATTATCTAAGATACTTTTCAAAAAAGGAGTAGATTTGATAAATTGTTCCTCAGGTGGTCTTTTCCCTGACATTAATGTGGTTCTAAGGCCGGATTATCAGGTTGCTTTTGCAGAACGTAATTAAAACAGCAAGTGGGAATACGAACTGCCACCGTAGGTCTGATCAACGAAGCTAAGCAAGCTCAGGAAATACTTTTAAAAGAGCGGGCGGATATATTTTATATTTCTGGGCAAGAAAACTCTTTCGCGATCCTTATTTTCCCTTACAAGCTACTCAGGAGTTTGGCACAGAGGTGCAATATCCCTCACAGTACTTACGCGATTTATAATCTTTCTTAAATGGTTTTCATGAGTTTTTCTCTTTTGACCTATGAGAAATATTGGGAGGTATTCTATAAGAAGGATCATCTTAGAAAGAATTCCAAAAATATCTTCAACTCATAGAGTTAAAAAGATGCTCGGGCCGCTTTAAATGATTTTACACAAAGATCGGAAGCTAAATATTCTTATGCCATTAGATCTTGGAAAAATCATTGGGAGGAACTTACCGTGCTTTTTGAGTTCCCTTTGGGAATCAAAAAAATCATTTACATCACTAATTTAAAACATAAATAGAAAAATAAGAAAACATACCAAAATAAAGATGTCTTTTTTATTTGATAAGGCTGTGCTCAAATTCAGTGTATCTCGCTTTAATAGACGCCACATATGTCTTATTAAAACGGGGGATCATTTTAAGCCAATTTATAAGAATTTTTCAACAAAAAATTAGATTATGAATTCTAACCTTAACTTTTCTAGTTACACAACTTACGGGATAGTGTCACTTTAAATCAGTTACCCGCTATACACCGTTCCGTGCCATCTATGCTTCTTGATTCGGTCCCGTCGAAGAATTTAACTATTGGCTGACCTTTATTACCATCAAAAACTATATATTCTAAGCATAGGTGAAATCTGAGTATTCGCCAAGTGAGCTTCGAAACCCCTCCCCCTGTCTTACGAGTCTTAAAGGGCTGTCAAAGGAGTAATCATCAGAATTAAAGCCTTTTAATTCAACTTCCCACTCTTTTTTAAAAGGAACATGAAAGCCAGGAGGACAAGGATTATTAAGTTTATCAGGTATCTTCCAAAAATTTATGTTGGGAATGTTTTGCCATTTATAGTTATAATCTTACCATCTGTAGGTAGATTACCTAAGGTAACAAATTTACCATGTCTGGGTCTATCAGAACTAAGATTTATATCTGTAGTTTTACTTTTCCAACACTCATTACTGTCACTTTCTCTTCCCCATTGATAAAGATTTCCGGTGGCTAGTTTATCATTTTGATCTTGGATCACTCTATAAGCAGCCATATTTCTATCAAGCCATTTCCCCGAGACGGGATCATCTGTCTTTGTAAGATAGAAATACCTCAAAATTGCTTGTTTTGATCAAATAACAAAGATCCCAAAGCGGGCTGGTAGCCACCTTGAATGATTTTTCACGTTTTCCGCTTTATCCTCCATAGGAAATACCAGTGTAGCTTGAATATTTCCCCCCCCTGAATATTTTTTTTCTTGGGCTCTCACATGTAAAACTCCTTCGGGAGTTTTTGTGCCCATGTCCACCTGAGCCCGCAAGGCTCCCGAAGCGATGAGAATATCCAACAAAAATTCTTTTAGTTTCATAGAAGTTTAATTATAATAACAATTATAAAAGTATTACTCTATATAATTAACCAACAAAAGAATGCTTTTTCTTAAAAAAGTATTCGGTTAAAAACCGATCTTCTTCAACAAATTCTCGGTAGAGTGTAAAAAAAATGAATTAAGGAACTATTGATGGGTATCAAAAGTATTTTACCATTTTAGTATTAGCTTCTTAATTTTTTATGTATTTATAAATGTACCCAGAGCGGGAGTCGAACCCGCACAGCCGTAATGGCCACAGGATTTTAAGTCCTGCGTGTCTACCAATTCCACCATCCGGGCCCTACAAAAGGAACTTTTATAAATCCTTCTTTTCTATTTTTGAGAGCGAGAAACGGGATTCGAACCCGCGACCTCGACCTTGGCAAGGTCGTGCTCTACCAACTGAGCTATTCTCGCGATACACTGATCTTTTAAGATCAGGGCAAATATAAAGTCTTCGGATCATTTCTCAAATGATTTAGTGAATATTTTTTTCATTTTATCAAGCTCAGTAAGCGCCTGCAAAGGCGTAAGAGTATTTACATCTAAATCCATGATTTCAGATCGAAGTTTTTCAAGAAGAGGATTTTCCAGTTGGAAAAAACTCATTTGCAAGTCTTTTGAGATTGTTTTTTCTTTAGACTCTCCCTGTAATCCGGAAGATTGTGAGGCTTCGAGATCTTTGAGCAGCTCTTGCGCGCGATGGAGTACCTTTGAGGGTATGCCCGCCATTTTAGCTACGTGAATACCAAAGCTATGAGCGCTTGCGCCGGGAATAATTTTATGCATAAAAAGAATTTTATCCTCTAACTCTTTTACAGAGACATTAAAATTTTTAATCCTCGGAAAGGAAAGAGTCATTTTATTGAGCTCGTGGTAATGCGTGGCAAATAAAGTTTTAGGGCGCATGAAATGCTCATGAAGGTACTCCGCCACGGCCCAGGCGATAGAAACCCCGTCATAAGTACTCGTGCCCCGACCGATTTCATCGAGTATAATTAAACTTCGCTCTGATAGATTGTTCAAAATGCCCGCCGTTTCGTTCATTTCCACCATAAAAGTAGATTCACCCAGCGAAAGATGATCAGAGGCGCCCACGCGACTAAATATCTTATCTATCAGTCCCATTTGCATCCGTTTTGCTGGAACATAACTCCCAATTTGGGCCATAAGCGCAATTAAAGCGCTTTGACGAAGAAAAGCCGACTTTCCCGCCATATTTGGACCGGTAATGATCAATACCTGAGTCAACTCAGAATCTATCGAGAGATCATTAGGAACATAAGCTGTGCCTATAGGTAGGCTCTTCTCAATTACTGGATGACGTCCTTGCTCTATAAAAATATTTTGACTCTCATTCAGTTCAGGTCGCACATATTGATCCTCTAGGGCGCTTTTAGAAAAAGATAAAATAACATCTAAGTGGGCAAGCGAGCGGGCACCTTTCTGTAAAATTTCTATATGCTCTCCAACTTTAGCTGTTAATTGTTGAAACAGATCTGTCTCAAGGGAGAGAATTTTTTCTTCTGCTCCTAAAATATCTCTCTCATAATCCTTAAGCTCGTGGGTAACATAGCGCTCTGCATTGGACAGGGTTTGCTTTCGTATCCAATGAGAAGGGACCTTTTCCTTGTGTATATTTCGTATTTCTATATAATAACCAAAAACATTATTAAAAGAAATCTTCAGGCTTTGTATACCACTACGTTCTTTCTCACCCTGAGCAATAGTCTGAAGATGATCTTTTCCGGAAAAAATGAGCCGTCGTAACTCATCGAGTTCTTTGCAAAAACCCGAGGCGATAACATTTCCTTTTACCAGATGATGCGGAGGATCCATGTGTAAAACCTTGATGATATGCTCATATAAGTTTTTAAAATCAGGGAATCCCTGAGAAAAATTCTTCAAAGCCTGCCCCCGCGTAGAGAGAGATAATGTTTGTTTTATCGAACATATACTCTCAAGAGAGCGTCCTAAGCATATCAGCTCACGCGGGCTAATTTTTTCGGTAATCACCTTTGAAGAGAGGCGCTCCATATCACATACAGAGCGCAATCTTTCACTAATATCAAAGCTAAGATCTGAAGAAACGCGCAAGGCTTCGAGCAAATCATGACGTTCCTTAATAGAAGAAACCTCTTTAAGGGGGAGCATCAACCAACGTCTTAACAATCTTGATCCCATGGGCGTTAGGGTGCGATCAAGCACATCAAAAAGCGATAGCCCATTGGGATGATTTGAATGCAGCACCTCAAGGCTGCGTAAGGTAAAATCGTCCATCCAGACGTGTTGGCTTTCATCAATTCGGCTCAGAGAAGAAAGATGGTAAATTTTATGATGTTGGGTATTCTCGAGATAAATTAAAATAGCCCCTGCTGCCGTGATAGCGCATTTAAGAGGTTCCACCCCAAAACCTTTAAGTGAGCGCGTTTGAAAATGTCGGGTAAGTTTTTCATAAGCGGTTTTATATTCAAAGGTCCAATCCTCCATCGCGTAACTGAAATAATCTTTACCTATAAAAGCTTCAAATTCATTTTTCTTCTGTTTTGCATAAAGCACCTCGCTTGGATAAAAACGCCGAATTAATTGATGGATATACGAAAGTGCTCCTTCGGTGGCAAGAAATTCTCCGGTGGAGATATCGAGCAATGCCAGGCCTGCTTTCTCTTTATCGAGATGAAGCGCTGCCAGAAAATTATTGGAAGTCGCTTGCAAAACCTGATCATTAAGCGACACACCCGGTGTCACTATACTGGTAATCCCTCTTTTTACGATACTTTTAGTTTTTTTGGGATCTTCGAGTTGATCACAAATCGCCACGCGAAAACCTGCTCTAACCAGCTTAGGTAGGTAATTATCCAAAGCGTGATGCGGAAAACCTGCCAGTTTGGTCTGTGATAAAGCGCCGTTAGAGCGCCTGGTAAGCACAATATTTAAAGTCTTAGAGCACTTAACGGCGTCATCATCGAAGGTTTCGTAAAAATCGCCCACACGAAATAATAAGAGCGTATCGGGATGACTTACCTTGATCTCAGCGTATTGCTTCATCAAAGGAGTGCTTTGTGATTTCATAGGACTCTAAACTTTTAGGGATTTGATTACCTTGCAAAGGTAGCAAGGTCAGAGACTTTATAAAATGCGAAAACTATCCAATCAAGAACTCAAGCGACTTTCAAGCGAGGAATATAAAAATGCCACGAAAAATCCCGTCACCCTCTTACTTGACGATGTCCGTAGCGCTTATAATGTAGGAGCGGCTTTCCGGACAGCGGATGCCTTTTTAGCAGAAAAAATCTGTCTCTGCGGAATCAGCCCTTTACCTAGACATAAAGACATTCGAAAAACGGCTCTGGGTGCAGAGCAAAATGTAGAGTGGCGCTATTATGCGAAAGCTATTCAAGCAATAGAAGATTACAAATCCAGAAATTATACCATTATCGGCGTAGAGCAAGTTCAGGGTAGTTTTTCGCTGGATCAATTTCAGGTAGTTTCGGATAAAAAATATTTACTCATATTTGGCAATGAGATAAAAGGAGTGGATCAAAAATTGATCAAGCTTTGCGATCAATGTATAGAAATTCGACAGTTTGGCACTAAGCATTCTCTGAATATTTCGGTAAGCATCGGAATCGTTCTATGGCATTTTTTATCGAGATCTTTATAAATCATAAAGACCCAGAAAATACGAGTCTTTAAAAGAAAAAATAGTTATTACAAATAAGTTCATTGTTTTAGGAACGAACTCAACCCTTCTGTTTTCTGCATTTTTAGTAGGCAATCTCTGCTTTTGTAATTTTTATCGTCACGTTTAGGGTACTTCAAATCAGATTCTCCTTTACCGATAACGTTAAGGTGAGAAGAAGCTACACTTTTTTTAAGAAAATAAGTTTTTACAGCTTTCGCGCGTTGTTTTCTCAAACGCAGATTATAGGAAGCACTGCCTGAAACATCGGTATGGTCTATCACGTAAAGCGGCATCTGGATATTCGGCCATGATCTCTGAAGCTTTATTCAAAGTAGCGAAATACTTAGATTTAATATGGCTCTATTCAAATTAAATTATATACCTTCATCGTTTTATTCACTTTCTCAATCTTTTTGCTTTCCTGCCTAGTCAAATTCCTTTTTAACAGGTTTTTCTCTTCTCCATAGGGTTTTCTTGGTTAGAAACGGGGCCCGGGTACAGTTACACACTTATCGTAAAGATCAATAACCCCGTCGGAATCTACATCTAAAGTACGTCCACTACCGTCAACATGAGCTCCGATAAGGGTATTGAGCTATTTATCCCGGTCATCACATACACCATCCCCGATTTGACCTCCTTTTTTTACATACAGTCAAATTAACCTTAACTTTCTGTGAATGATAAAGCAACTGAAGAGGGTCATGCCATTTTAAAGATTCATGAGGCTTACCTAATTTAAATACCAAACCCAGTGAAGTGGTGAAACGAATCGTATCTGCTGGGTTTGATATTGACTGTATTGTAGCTATCAGGCGTCTCGTCAGGGCGCCGTGTGATCCTAAGCCGTCAAAAATTATCGACGGTGTGTACCCACATCGTGCGCGACTCAATATCCATCCTTCGGTTAAGCTTATATTGCAAACCCAATCCGCCTTGCATAAATAAACAACTCACACCTGCATTACTTGAATTAACTGTTATGTTCATCTTTTCTTATGCCGTCAGAAGCAGGCACGTTCGGAAGCAGGTACGTTTGGTTGTATAATAAGATCAAAACAGGACCCACATAGGAACGCAAGCCTCATCTGTAAAAAGATTTATCATCTACCCGCATGAATAAAGAAGTCAAATTAAGATATCCCAGCAAAGAAACGCTCCAGTATTGGGTATTTACCTCCCAGTAGAGGTCATTGCTCAATCCTCCTTAGTTAGGGCACTATATTGCTTTGTACTTCTATACTGATCGAACAATTGCAAGGCAAAAGAATGGGTAATTTCTTTATTTACGGAAAGCTGCACATCATAACCTATGCCTTTTTTTTCTTTAGTAAAACTTCTAAAATCAGCGCTATGCAGGATAGGAATACCTCCGTAAATTCTAACATACCAACCATTTAATCTCACTTTATCTGATGTGAAATCCACATATTCCTCTCTTTTCCGTAATATTTAGCCTCTTGAGTATCTTCTATTTCCTGAGCAAAAGACCAAAAGTTACCAAGCATAAGAAAATAAGGATAAGACCTTTATATGATTTCTTTTCACAT
>NZ_PEIH01000004.1:19368-150956 GCF_002904345.1 Bacteroidetes bacterium endosymbiont of Geopemphigus sp. | reverse complement strand
ATGTGAAAAGAAATCATATAAAGCAATTATTTATTATTATCAAAATTTATTTTATTATGTAATATTTAGGAAATTATTTTATTTTTCTTACCCTCAAATTATCTGAGCAATCAAGTAAAAGCGCATGCATATTTTTTCTAAAAATAGGATGCATTTCCTCAGGAAAACTCTCATATAAAGGTTCAAGAACAAATCGCCGAAGATGAAGCAAGGGGTGAGGAATAATTAAATCGGGACTTTGAAAAATCATTTGATCATAGAAAAGTATATCTATATCTATGGTACGATTTTGATAATTTCCATTGATACTTTTATGCTTTCTACCGCAACTATGTTCGATTTCCAATATATTTCTTAGCAGAGTTATCGGAGAAAGATGAGTATTTAATAACACCAATTGATTCCAAAAAACAGGACATTCTTTTCCCATGCCCCAGGGCTCGCTCTCATGAGCATCGGATAAAAAACCAACCTCTCCAAGCCGATCGGCTATATAATGTAGCGACAATTTCAAATGAGCCGCTTTATCGCCTTGATTGCTTCCTTGCATTAAAAAAACCTGAGCCATAAGCACTTTTTGTGTAGACATGATAATATCCTTACGCTAAATTCGCTAACTTTATCACTTAAAAATAATTCTTATTTTAATACATCTGTGAAAAGCATTCTTAAAACCGCTCTGGGCACCTTATTGGGTCTATTTATTTTTTTTCTATGCATTACCGGGATTCTGTTCATCGCAATTTTCACGGTGCTGCCTGAAAAAAATCAAAGAATTGAAAAAACAAAAAGCGTACTTCAATTTAAAACGAACTTTACGATCGTAGAAGGCGCCAATGAACTGGAACCTGCCTTAAGTCACCCTGTTTCTTTAACAAATATTCGTCTCTTCACTCTTATAGAAGCGATTAAAAAAGCTAAAATCGATCCCAAGATAAAAGGGATCAGCTGGGAAGCAGAAAACCTATCAGGGGGTCTGAGTCAATTAAAAGACTTACGCGATGTACTCTGTGATTTCAAAAAATCAGGAAAATTCATCTATGCCTACGGACAAAACTTCTCTCAAAAGGCTTATTACCTAGCTTCTGTAGCCGATATTTTATTTCTAAATCCTTTTGGAAACATAGATATTAAAGGTCTGGTCACAGAGAGGTTTTATTATAAAAATCTTTCTGAAAAACTTGGCATAGAATTCAGTTTTTTTAAAGAAGGTAAATATAAATCCGCTATAGAAACTTACACTCAGACTCAAATGAGCAAGGAAGATCAGCAACAAACCAAACAATTGTTGGGGTCTTTATGGAACACGCTCTTGACCGATTTCAGCGCCTCAAGACGGCTCGGAGCGGAAAAAGTCGATCAAATCACCGATGAACTTTTAGGGAGTACTGCTGAGAGCGCTCAGGGAAATCACCTAGTAGATCATCTGGCGCATTATGATGAATTCATTAAATCCCTTGCGCAAAAGCTCGATCTCTCTGCAAAAGAATCGGTTAATTTCATACCCGTTGCAGATTACCTGCAAGAGCGCAAAGAAAAATCAGGTGACACAATTGCTGTTCTCTACGCTTCAGGCACCTTACTCAAAGGAAGCGGCGCTCAAAACATACAGGATGATTATTATATGAAAATGATCGATCAGATCAAAAAAGAATCCTCTATAAAAGCCGTGGTTATTAGAATAAACTCACCTGGAGGAGATGCCTTCGCCTCAGAAAACCTACAGCGAGCCTTGTTGAAATTGAAAGATAAAAAACCGCTGATAGCTTCTCTAGGTGATTATGCTGCTTCAGGGGGTTATTATATTACAACGGCAGCAGACTACATCTTTGCCTCGCCGGTAAGTGTTACCGGATCTATCGGCGTATTTGGATTGATACCAAATCTGAAAAAATTAAGTGACAAAATAGGTTTTACCACCGATAAAGTAGGCACACACACAAACAGCCTGGGCATTTCGTCAACAGGTGAGTTAAGTCGAGCTTATGAAGTAGTTTTTCGGAAAAATATCCACAATATATACAATACCTTTATAAAAAGGGTATCAACCGGAAGGAAAATTCCTGTAGAACAGGTAGAAAAAATTGCTCAGGGACGCGTTTGGTCAGGAAAAGACGCTTTAAATAAAAAACTTATAGACCAGCTCGGAACACTTGATGAAGCGGTGAAATTCGCAGCGCAAAAGGCCGATCTGACTCGTTATACGCTTGTAGATTTCCCTAAAAAAGATCCCTGGATCAGTCTTTTAAAAGATATCTACAAAAATCCTGGTGTAGATTCCAGTATCTACTGGGAAAAATTGTTCGTCAAAAAATATCCTGAGCTTTTTTATGAGATCTCTGCCTTATTATTTTCAGATTCCCTGCAGATGCGACTTCCTTTTAAGATAAGTTTCTAAAAAGTCAATAGTTATATATTATTTTTTATGTATTGCTCTTTCTTGCTTTTTATGCTCTTAATTAGATATTTTTGTGAAAAACGCTTTAACTTCAACTAAAGAAAACTTATTATATGGGATTCTTCGATTTTGTCAGCAGGCTCTTCACAAAAGATATCGCTATCGACTTAGGAACGGCCAACACACTTATTATTCATGAAGACAAAGTTGCTTTAGATTCTCCCTCTATTATAGCTATAGATACCCGAACGAAAAAGATATTAGCTGTAGGTGAGAAAGCCAAGCAAATGCAAGGAAAGACCCACCCTGACATCAAAACGATACGTCCTTTAAAAGATGGAGTCATAGCAGATTTTGAAGCTTCAGAGTTTATGATCCGCGAGTTCATCAAGAAAATATCGGGTATTAAAGGAAGTTTTTTTACTCCGGCGCTCAGAATGGTCATTTGTATTCCTTCAGGTATTACTGAGGTGGAAAAAAGAGCCGTGAAAGATTCCGCACAGCATGTAAATGCCAAAGAGGTATACCTGATCTACGAACCTATGGCCGCGGCCATAGGATGTGGAATAGATGTGACCAAGCCTCAGGGAAGCATGGTGATCGACATCGGAGGGGGCACCTCTGAAATCGCCGTCATCGCGCTGGGCGGTATTGTATGCTACAAATCAGTTAAAATCGCAGGGGATGTTTTTACAAACGATATCTCTTATTATATACGCACTAAACACAATTTATACGTAGGTGAGCGCATGGCCGAAAATATTAAGATTGAAGTAGGTTCTGCAATAGAAGAACTCGAACATCTTCCCGAGGACACAGCCGTGCAGGGCCGTGATCTGATCACCGGACGTCCTAAGCAAATTAATGTCTGCTATAAAGAAATAGCGCAGGCCCTGGATAAATCGATCCTGAGAATTGAGGATGCCGTTATGGAAACTCTTTCGCAAACCCCACCGGAACTGGCCGCGGATATCTATAATACGGGTATCTACATGGCCGGAGGAGGGGCTATGTTACGGGGTCTGGGTCAGCGACTTTCAAAGAAAACAGGTCTTCCCGTTTATCTTGCAGAAGATCCTCTTCGAGCGGTAGTGCGAGGAACGGGAGTTGCTTTAAAAAATATCCAAAAATTCAATTTTTTGATGAAATAAATTGTATTGCAAAAACTTTTTCATGCGTGAAATATTTGACTTTTTTTTAAAACGACTCTTTTTTCTTTGTTTTATTTTTCTCGAAGCCTTCGCTTTTTTTCTCCTCTTCGCAAAAAATGATTTTCATCGCTCCATCTACAAGGGATCTTCACTTTTTATCGTGGGAAAAATATATCAAATCCGTTCAGAAATCAAAGATTATTTCTCCCTAAAACAAGTGAATGAACAACTCGCGCAAGAAAATGCTTCCTTAAAAAATGCTTTGGAAATTTCCAAAAATCCTCTAAAAACACCTGAACAAGAGATTGAAGACCCCGTTTACGAGCAAAAATATACTTACATACCCGCTCGTATCATTGGAAATAGTTTGCATGAAAAGAAAAATTTTCTCACTCTCGATAAAGGTACTCTTGACGGCATTGAGCCTGATATGGGAGTTCTGCTTCCCAATGGCATAGGCGGGGTAATCATAAGCGTTTCAAAACATTTCAGCACTGTCCGGTCTTTATTAAATCCTCAGACTAAGATCAATGCCCGCCTTAAAAGAAATAAGTATTTCGGCACCCTGATCTGGCATGGCCAGGACCACCGCATAGCTCTACTGGAAGATATTCCTAAGTATGTAAGTATCCTAAGGGGAGATATTGTAGAGACCGACGGGAAGTCAGCCATTTTTCCTCAAGGGATTTATCTTGGAAAAGTGAAAGATTATCAGTTAGATGCTGAAAATGGCAATTATAAAATAAGGGTAGAGCTCGCTACAGATTTTGCCGCATCGGATCGGGTTTACGTGGTAAAAAATCTTCTTAAGAAAGAGAGAGAAGATCTAAAAAAAGAAACCTTGCAAAAAGAATCAGAGCCATAAACAGAACATCATGAGAAGTTTTCTTTCTGACCTTTCTTTTTTGGCTTTATTATGTCTGTTACAGGTAAGTTTGTTTAATCATATCGATTTTCTGGGCTACATTAATCCTTATATCTATATACTTTTTGTACTGGTGTATCTACCTCAAGGTAATAAATTTCATTTATTATTTTTAGCTTTTCTCTTAGGATGGTCCATCGACCATTTTATGAATACCGGAGGCTTGCATGCCTCTTCCCTTACCTTTGTAGCCTATTTTCGTCTGAATATTTTAAGATTCATAGCTGGAAAAAACATTCTTAACGAGAGAGATTTTTCTATTTATGAACTCTCGTTTGCCAAACGGTTTTCTTTCGTTTTTTTTATGGTGTTACTGCATACACATATACTTTTCTCTCTTGAATTTATGGAGATTTCTAATCTTAAAAAAGCGTTCCCGAATGTGCTTTTCAACGCGCTTTTTACAGGTTTTCTTTGCCTTGTGTATCTTTCCATTACTAAAAAACCTTATAAAGGGTGAAAAAGCTGCATGTTTTTTATTTATTGCTGTTGGCAACAGGAATAATTCTTACCTCCAGGCTTTTTTATCTTCAACTCTATTCAAGGGAATATGTTTTTCATGCTGTTAATACCTCTATTAAGAATGAAATCATCATACCCAACAGAGGGTATATATTTGATAGGAATAAAAATCTCCTGGTATTTAATCAGCCTGTATATGAGCTCACTATAACGCCCAACAAAATAGAAAATTCTTTCGACAGAGCAGGATTTATTCAATTAACAGGTATTGATGAAAATACCTTTCTGGAAAAACTAGAAAAAGCTAAAGCTTACGCCCCATACCTACCTTCAAGCTTTTTGACCTATATCGACAGAGATGATTTTGCACGCATCCAGGAAAAACTTCACAGATATAAAGGTTTTGAATGGGTCAGACGGTCCTTGAGAGATTATAAGGTCAAGAGCTCAGCCAAACTCTTCGGTTATATCGGCGAGGTTTCCCCAAAACAGCTAAAAATAGAATCTGACTATTACGAGCCTGGAGATTTCGTGGGTATTTCGGGAGTAGAGAAATCTTATGAAAAAGTACTTCGGGGCGAAAAAGGGGTAAATCATATGTTAGTAGATCATAAAGGACGCGTCACAGGACCTTACCGTGAAGGTAAAGAAGATAAGAAAGCCAAAAGCGGATCTGATATCTATTTAACCATTGACTGGTCATTACAGGAATACGCGGAAAAGCTGATGTACAAAAAAAAAGGAAGTGTTGTAGCTATCGATCCTAAAACAGGCGAAATCTTAGCTTTGGTTTCCACTCCAGTATTAGATCCTCACCTTCTTGCAGGAAAAGACCGTTCTAAAGAAATCTCTCGTCTTTATAAAGACACCATCAATCGGCCTTTATTTAATAGAGCTACCGATGGGCTTTATCCTCCGGGTTCTCCTTTTAAGATCCTTACAGAGCTCGCCGCTCTTCAAATGGGAACGGTAGATGTTTCTGCTAATTTTGTTTGTCAGCACGGTTTTAGCTACGGCAATAAAAAGATGAAATGCCATTGTGGCATTTACGGGCGTCCAAAAGACCTGGAAACGGCGGTAGAGCGTTCATGTAATAGCTACTTTGCGCAAGTATATATACAAGCTTTGGGTAAGAACTCAGGAATTTCGGCAAGAAATCTGGATCAATGGAGTGAAATTATTCAAAGCTTTGGGTTGGGGCGATTTCTAAATAATGATTTGGATACAGGCCAGAAGGGTCGTATTCCCAGTGGGCATTATTATGATAAACAGTATGGCGCCAAGAGGTGGAACGCATTAACAACCCTTTCCAACAGCATAGGTCAGGGTGAGATCAGCACTACGCCTCTGCAACTGGCTAATGTGATGGCGGCTGTGGCTAATAAAGGTTTTTTTTACACCCCTCATATTGTAAAAACCATAGGAGGCTTGCCTATAAAAGATGCTCGATATACGAAACCTAAATATACCAAGGTCGAGGCACGATATTTTGAATCGGTGATCCGGGGCATGGAAAAGGTTTTCCTCCCTAGAGGAACAGCTTCGGAATTTCAGGTACCCGGTATCAGAATGGCAGGAAAAACAGGTACGTCGGAAAATTTTATCAGAGTAAAAAACAAAAGAATTTCACTGCCGGATCATTCCATATTCACCCTATTTGCCCCTGTGGAAAATTCTCAGATTGCCATTGCCGTAATGATCGAAAATGGCAGCTGGGGCTCAAAATGGGCCGGCCCAATTGCAAGCCTGGTGGCAGAAAAATATATCGCAAGCGAAGTAAAAAGAAAGAGTTTGGAAGGTCGTATGATGAATAATGGCCTGCAGAGGATATATGATTATATCACGACGAGACATTCTGAAAAAAAATAAAAATTAATGAGCACGCGGAAAAAGACCCTGCTGGGGCACCTTGACTGGTGGATCATCGTAATGTATCTGACGCTAGCGATTTTTGGATGGATCAATATCTATTCGGTATCGGAGGAAAAAGCTGAAAAACAATTTTTTTGGATCTTAATGAGCTCTTTTTTAATATTTTTACTTCTCTTGCTCCGGCCTGTAGATTATAAAAATGGCTCCTATGTATTCTATTTCCTTACTCTGTTACTACTCATAGGGGTTTTGTTTCTTGGAAAAACTATCAATGGATCAAAATCCTGGTATAGCCTCGGGCCTGTCGGCTTTCAGCCGGCTGAGCTCTCAAAAATCTCTATATCCCTAGCGCTGGGCAACATTCTAAGCGTGAGCGATACGCGTATAAAAGATCAAAAAACGTTTTTAATGATCGTGGGCATTCTTGGTCTTCCCATTGCGCTAATTCTTTTACAGCCGGATCCGGGCTCTATTTTGGTGTTTTTTTCTTTTATACTCATGCTTTATCGCGAAGGTATGTCATGGCGTGTACTGCTGAGCATAGCTTTTTTTATTTTTTTATTTTTGCTGGCGCTTAACTTTTCTTCCTGGATCATTATCGGAAGTCTGCTCTTAATTTTTTTACTCTACCTTTATTTACTTCCCAAAAAAGGTTTAAGGTACTGGATGGAATCCACTTTGGCATTTATAGCGGTATGCGTTTTTGTGTTACTCTCGCCTTTGATTTTTCAAAAATTTTTAAAGCAACATCACCGCGACCGCATAGAGATACTTTTTAAAAATGAGTTTGATAAGGAATATCGATTGGACAGAGGCTATAATCTTCTCTACTCGAAAACCGCTATAGGTTCAGGAGAATTGCTTGGAAAAGGTTTTCGAAAAGGAAGTATTACTAGGGGTAAATTCGTTCCTGAGCAACATACCGATTATATTTTCTGCACTGTAGGTGAAGAATGGGGATTTGTAGGAAGCACAGTAATATTAATAGTCTACCTGCTGTTTATCGGACGCATTTATTTATTGGCTGAAAGACAGAAAGAAGCTTTTTCACGAGTGTTTGGCTACTGCGTGGGCAGTATTTTTCTTTTGCACGTTATTATCAATTTAGGCATGGTCATGGGGATCATGCCTACTGTAGGAATACCACTGCCATTTTTCAGCTACGGAGGGTCTTCCTTATGGTGTTTTACTGCCTTATTATTTATATTTGTACGCCTGAATGCTTCAGATCGCAGCAGTCTTATTTGATATCCTTAAGGATTTCCCCTAATTGGTTTTCTATAGCGAATATTTTATTTCGGGCATCAAGTAAAAAAGGTGGGTGTAGCCGTAATTCCGTAAGAGAGCGTGGCAGGGGAGTGAAAACCTTTATCATCGAAGTGATTATGCTATTTTCTTTTCTTTAAAAAAACTCGAAACGGTTTTTTTCTTTTATCCATAGAAAGACCTATGAGTGTTACGTCTTTTTTTTTGCAATTCTTCATATCGTTGATTGATAAGAGGTAATTCTTTCTGACAGTTTGAACACCAGGAAGCTGAAAACATTAATAGTTTATAAAGAGTTTTTATTTGAGAGAGTTTTTCAAATTTCCCATAGACAGCCTATTTAAAATCAATATCGGGAACTATTTTTATCAGATTGTACCTATTTATATGTTTGTATTTTTCCCTTTAATTCAGGAAAAGCTTCACAAATCATGCTTTCTACTTTCTTGATAAAACAAACGAGCTGCTCTTTCATATCATAGGTTTTGAAGATGTCCAGGAAACCCAATAACATTTTTTGATCTCCGTTGGGTATTACTATCTACATCACTTAATAAAGCGTCGATAATCTTTATTAAGATATTTATTGTTTTTCTTAGGTGAGCTGTGAATAACATTTCCCATACCGATATGAGCTTGTAGTAAAAATATAAATTTACCTGAGTCCTCAAGATACATCGGATCGTTTTTAAAACGTTCAGCGATAAAGTCCCTATATTCCTAGGTTTTCTGTGTTTCCCGGGCGGAAATATTCTTTTTCATCTCTTTTAAAAAAGCATCCAAGTCTATCTACATTATATTCAAAACAGAGATGATCTTTGAGGTGTCAAAGGGCGGCACTCGAGAGTTCATTCATTTGACTCTTGACCAAAGCGTAAAAAGCATCTTCTGGGAAATAAAGCTCTAAGAGATAAGATAAAATTTTTAACCTGGATCTATTTTTCTCATGGGCGACGAGCTAGTCTAACTCCTGATTGTCAGAAAATAATTGAAAAACCTGCTCATCATCAAATTCCATTAAGAGTATTCTCTCATAAGAGATGAGAATCTTTTGCGCAAAACTCCTTTGAGAATTCGTGATAAATTCTATAAGAGTTTCCGTTTTATAAACATCATATTTTTAGTGTTACCAAATCTGTCGGCATAACCGTTTATTTTTCCTTCTATGGTAAATTACGCGAGCGCTAAAAAAGGCGCTAAAAAAAAGTATAAAGATCACAGAGATAGATTTTCATAAGATAAATAATAGATAAAATGATTACAGCGTTTATCAAACCTGCTTAAATAGTTTTAAAAAACCCATCTGTGGATGGGTTTTTTAAAACTATTTATATTCAATATATATCTTTTTTACTTTTAAGTTTCTTTAGTAATAAGGCAGAAACCAAAGATCCGATTATCAAAGTTAGCGCCGATAATAAAAGTATGTATTGATTAATAGGGACCTCGTTGGGTCACTCTTCTTCACATTCAAATCTAACACAAGTGCCTTCTAATTTAACGATAAAATAAGCGAAAAGCAAAAATATAGAGAACACAAATTTATTTATTTTCATAATGCTTCTTTTAATTATTACCTAATGTTAGCTTTTTCAATAACTTTTCCCTCTTTAGATTCTATTTGAACTATATATGAAGAGGTTTCAAGTAGCGGGAGGTTTATGTCCTATTCTTCGCCGTTAATAGAAATGAAATTATTATAATATATATTATATTCAGGACTATCCACCATGGGATTAATAACTCTGATTACAGATTTATTGGGAATATCCCTATTTTCTCTACTTAAAGAGGCGATATTGAAAGAAATTGTGTGTTGATTTTTCTGTAAACACTGTCTCCCTGATAAGGGAGCTGATAAGAAGAGTTTCTAGTTCTGTAAGATGTCCTCCAACAATGCACGTTGAGATCAGGACTGCCAAAACTCAAAGCATAGCGATTCTCCTGTGCGGTATTACTTGCTTTCGGAAACTCTAAAAGCTTTTTATTAAGACTTAATCCTTCTACTTTATTATCATTTTGATCCACAATGAAAAATTCCATAGCTCCAGTAGTGGATTCCGTAATCGTAATATCTTCTTTTTTATGGATTCTTGACCTCTTGTGAGTCTAAATTTCACAGGACATATTTAGGAACCAAATTGATATAAAGAAACCCATCAGGTTAATTTTCATTTAAAGTTCCTACATCATTACATATAAATTTATTTCTGTTAGGTTTTAGGGCTAATATATTAGGTATTTTACCTTCAGGTAGATAGAAGCATATACATAAAATCCCCCTTCGCTAAATAGTTGAAGTTTTATGTCATCAGGATCGGGCATAGAATCATTAGTTGTATCACTGAAAGAGCGCCGCTCATCTCCAAACACTTTACTACTATCATCGATATAGTAGCCATATATCTTTTAGAGTTTATGGTGGTCATTTTTTTCTTGTCTTTATAGACTGAAGTAATATATACTCCGCAGATTTGATCGAAATTTTTCGCTTTTCGAAGATCGATATTGGAAAGGTAGGTATTGGGCATGGGATAGAGATGAATTCTCCATTAATTTTTATTGCTTGATTCGCTGTCGAAAGGACCTTCAAAAATTTTTATTCCTCTCTGCCATTTTTTACCACAGCTACATATGCTAGAGTCTTAGGCAAGGGATCATACTGTACGCTAATCGAAATACTTTTTTATGAGAGGAGTTGAAAATTAAGGATTAAAGCACGCAACATACCAAGCTTATCAGAAGCCGGTACCTCATTTGAGATCTTTGAAATTTGGATTCCTAGTATTTGCCACGATATCCCACACACCAAGTTTTTCATTTCTTAAAGGCCGATTGGAGTTGTCACCTCTATAAATTCTAATCGACCTAGATGAAGTGAAGGGCAATCCCATAGAATTTGATACCGAATCTGTACTTCTTTCAATAAGAACCAATCCATCCACATTATAGCCCGACTTCATAATAAATTTCCTATAATCATATTCTCTGTTATCGCGGAGTATAAAATTGTTTTCTCCGGCGTTTTTAAACGAGCCGTCCAATTCAATATTTCCGTAACTATCTAATTTACCCGTAGCGGCAATTTCTAATTCGCCCTCAGCATAGAGTAGTATCTTGCTTTGAACGAATGTCAGTTCCGTCTCCTACGAACAAGCCCTTTAGCAAAGAGTTCGTCCAGAACTAAAAGGATGACGGGGATAAAAAAGGTTTTTCATAATATATAGCATTTAATATAAAGTAAAAAGTATAAAACTTTTTAATAAAATACAATATTTTCATGTATTATATATATAAATATATGCTTTATAAATATATAAGTATTATAAAATAATTATAATTATTTTGATATTTTTTTTGAATAAAAAATGCTAAAAGAAGCCTTTGTATCAAAGAATGTATGAAAATACAGTATTATGAAGCCTTTTTATACCCAGTGGACTTTTCCTTACGATTTAATTGATCTTCCACGATAATTTCATCGATTTTCAAAAGGTTTTGAGTCTTTTGAATATTGAACATAAAATCACTAAAAATTTTTTCGCAAATTCCTCGCAATCCCCTTGCACCAAGGCCGATGATGAGGGCTTTTTTTACGATTTTATCTATAGCTTTATCGGTGACTTCCAGGGAAATATTATCCATTTCGAAAAGTCTTTTGTATTGTTTGATCAGGGCATTTTTAGGCTCGGTCATAATTCTGTGGAGTGCTTTTTCATCTAAAGAATGCATATGGCTGATCACCGGAAGTCTTCCTATCAATTCGGGAATTAAACCGAAAGCACGAATATCTGTAGGGCTAACATATTGCAAAATCTCCTCTTGTTCCACCACGGAACGTAAGGTATTCTGATAGCCGATAGCCGATAAGTTGAGACGGTTATTGATAATACGTTCCAGGCCATCAAAAGCTCCTCCGGCGATAAATAATATATTGCGTGTGTCTATAGAGATCATTTTCTGATCGGGATGTTTGCGCCCTCCCTGCGGAGGAACACTTACTATAGAGCCCTCAAGAATTTTCAGAAGCGCCTGCTGAACTCCCTCTCCCGAAACATCTCTCGTGATAGAGGGGTTGTCGCTTTTACGCGCAATCTTATCGATTTCATCTATAAACACTATACCGCGCTCAGCAGCCGCCACGTTATAATCAGCCGCTTGCAGCAAGCGCGTCAATATGCTTTCAACATCTTCTCCCACATAGCCCGCTTCAGTAAGAATTGTCGCGTCAACTATAGTAAAAGGAACTTGTAAAAAACGCGAAATACTGCGCGCTAAAAGCGTCTTTCCGGTTCCTGTAGGACCAATAATAAGCACATTTGATTTCTCAAGCTCTACTTCTTCCTCTTTATCTGATAGGTAATGAGACAGTCTCTTGTAATGATTATACACCGCTACGGATAAAATCTTTTTTGCTTCATCCTGAGCGATAATGTATTGATCGAGAAAATCTTTAAGCTCCCTGGGACTTTTAAGCCCGGAAAAATCCTGAGAAAGCACTTCTTTTTTTTGATGAAATTCCTCATGGATCATCTGATGGGCTTGTTCCACACATTGAGCGCATATATGTCCCTCCAAACCTGTCAAAAGCAAACCTGCCTCACTTTTTAAACGAGCGCAAAATATACACTTAGCTTCTTTTTTCATGGCTTATAATTACTATTTATATAATGACTTAATTATAGTTTTAATTAAAAAGGGAAAGAATTCCATGAATAATTTTTAAGAAAATAAAATGAAAGAAAAACATAAAGAATTTTCGGAAATTATTCTCATAAAAACTAGAGTGGTTTTGATTTTTTATTTTCCTTGCCTTCCATTTTTCGAACCAATACCTCATCGATCATTCCATAACTTTTGGCTTCATCTGAAGTCATCCAATAATCTCTGTCAGAATCGTTTTCTACTTTTTTCATAGTTTGACCCGAATGGATAGAGATAATTTGATAAAGTTCTTTTTTTAGTTTTAAAATTTCTCGTGCGGTGATCTCTATATCAGAAGCTTGTCCATGGATCCCTCCAAGAGGTTGATGAATCATCACACGCGAGTGTTTAAGGCCTGAGCGTTTACCTTTAGCCCCCGCGCAAAGCAAAACTGCACCCATAGAGGCTGCCATGCCTGTGCATATGGTAGCCACATCGGGTTTAAGAATCTGCATGGTATCATAAATTCCTAAACCGGCATAGACACTCCCCCCGGGAGAGTTGATATAAATCTGTATGTCCTTGTTGGAATCCACCGATTGCAAGAATAAAAGCTGCGCCTGAACGATATTGGCCACTTGATCATCAATAGACGTACCCAAAAAAATGATGCGATCCATCATCAAACGCGAAAAAACGTCCATCTGGACCACATTCAATTTACGCTCTTCCATGATATACGGAGTCATTGAGGTGATATAATGGTCGAGCGCAAGACTACTTATCAACTGATGCTTTAGAGCGTATTTTTTGAATTCTTCCTTATTAAACATACTATTTTAACTTATCTAATTTACCACGCTATATTCCAGAGGTCTTCAATGCTGATGCCCTTGAAGGATCTCGAGGAAATTGGGCCAGGAAATATTTTTATTTTTTAATGGCAAACGAGCTTTCAAGGCTTCTGTCAAGCGCTCTTTAAAAAGACGTTCATAAATCTGAAGAGCTTCTTTTTGACTCTGTAAGATTTGCTCAGCAAATTGATCCGCGGCAGCCTTATCAATAGCGTTTTTACCTCTCTGAGCATGCGCTAACGAAAGCGCGAAAGCTTTCACCTCCTCAGGGTTAATGTTTATTTGCAGTTGCTGTGCCAGTTTACTTTCAAGCAATTGATGACGCAAAGCCTTCTCAGCCTGCTCATATTCCTGCAAGAACTCATTTTCTGGAGGCACCTCTTTTTGGGACTGTTTCATCGATCGCCGTAAAAAAGCGGAAGGCAAATCAAAGTGTATACGATCAGACAAGTGATCGAAAATCAAATGCAGAAAAAATCTCTCGGACTCAGCCTTATAAGATTGTGAAAGGCTTTCTTTAATCTTCTCACGAAATTCTTCTAAAGACCTTACCTTACCTGTGGTGCCTAATGTTTTGTCGAAAAGCTCTTGATCCAGGTCAGCCGGCTGAATTTCAAAGATTTGTTCTATGGTAAAATATGCCTGAAAATGCACAAGCTGCGATCCTCGATCAAAACGCCTCCACTGCTCATCATCTGGAAACAACTCGGAAGTATTCACTTGAATACGATCACCAACTTTAGACTGGAAGAACTTAGCAAGGGTCTCTTTCGGAAGATCTTTGAGGGTAAACGTATATTTTTTCCCTTCGTTTTCTCTGGAATCAAGGGGGTCTATCTTACCGTGAATATAATCCTCTTGATTTACAAATTCTTTAGGTAAGAACTTTCCAAAACGACGTCGTAGTTCTTGTATTTGCTCCTCTATCTCTTCTTCTTTGACGTGAATATGATAATAATCAACAGCTATTTCATCTAAGTTTATGTCAAACTCGGGCGCAAAGCCTAAGTCAAACGCAAGGGAGAACTCTTTTGCCTGTAGGTCTATAAAATTTTCTTCTTTAGGTAAGGGGGTTCCCAGAATTTGCAGACCTTCTTTAGTGATATATTCATTAAGACCTTGCTCGATCAAACGCTGGATTTCTTTATTAACTAAAGCTCTGTAATATTGCTTACGTATGACTCCAAGAGGTACCTGTCCTTTTCTAAAACCGGGCAGTTGGGCCTTTTTTCTATAATTGCGAAGGTTTTCTTCTACTTTATCTTTATAATCTGTTTCGCTGAGCGATACGGTCAATACTGCATTGAGCTGATCCAACTGCTGTCGGTTAATGTTCATGCTTATCTCTTTTCAACTGGCAAAGATATTAAATATAAAAGAGAGCCTGCTCTAGGTAAGCATAACGATCCTCAGAAAATTTAACTAAGAAATTTATGCAGATGTTTAAAGACTTCCCCAGCAGGCGCTTTTTCATAAAGAATTTTATAAACCGCCCGCGCAATGGGCATGGATAATGAATCATTGCCGATGAGATTTATAACACCTTTCGTGGCGAAAAAACCCTCCGCTATCATAGGCATCTCAGAGAGTGCCTCTGAAACGGCACATCCCTTGCCAATGGTATATCCCAATGTTCTGTTGCGACTCAAAGAAGAGTAGGAGGTAACCAACAAATCGCCCAGGTAAGACGATCGATTGATATCTCTAGTCTGAGGGCAAAAAACCTCCAGAAAAGAGGCCATCTCTTGCATGGCATTTGATATAAGAACTGCCTGAAAATTATCTCCATAACCAAGGCCATTGGCCATACCTACAGCAAGAGCAAATATATTTTTTAATACTACAGCATACTCAATACCCATAACATCATCCGATACACAAACGCTTACATAAGGGCGTTTTAGAGTTCCAGCGATGAATCGCGCTTGAGAAATATCATTAAAGGCCACCGTTAAATAAGATAAACGCTCCATGGCGACTTCCTCGGCATGGCAAGGCCCTGAGAGGATACCTATATCACTTGAATTAATATTACAAGCAGTTTTTAGATAATCGCTTACCAGATTCGTATCATCTGGCAAGAGCCCTTTAATGGAGGAAATCCATTTCTTTTCTTTAAATAAAGAGTGAGCTACCCCCTGAAAGGTATCTTTGAGAAAGATAGAAGGCATAGCTAATACGATGATTTGATAATCTCTTATGAGGCTGCTCAACTCTGCACGTATATCTAAACGATGCACATGAAATCCTACAGAGCTAAGATAAGAGGGATTACGACCAAACCTTTGAATATGGGAAGCGATCTTTTCTGATCGCACCCACCAGCCTACTTTAGGAAGATTTTCAGAAAATATTTTAACCAAAGCGGTTGCCCAACTGCCGCTCCCTATAACGGCAACATTTGTAGAGGTAGGCTCTCTGCACATTTGAAAAGAAAAGTTATTAATAGATAATCATTACTTATGGGATGCAATTTCGACTTAAAAGTCGGAACTTTGTAACTATCGATTTAATTCATCATTTTTTGTACAAAAAACTTTTTGGAGATACCATTATCTACGGCATAGGCGCCGTTCTTCCACGTCTGATTAATTATGGCTTTTTAAAGTTCTTTACAAGCGTTTTGGATAAAGAAGGCTTTTCCTTCTATGCCGATATGTATGCTATTTCGTTTTTATTGATCAGTATACTGACTTTTGGACTTGAAAGCGCTTATTTTCGTTTTGTTTATAAACAAAAAAATACCGACCGCAATAAAGTGTTCTCCAGTGGCATTCTCAGCCTTTTGTTCATCGCGCTGACCTTCCTGACTATCGTCATGTTCTTTGTAAAAGAAATCTCATATTTTGCAGGTTACGAAGCTCATCGGGAATATTTCTCGATGTTTTTTTTGATTATCTTTTTCGAAACCATCTCTAGCCTTCCTATGGCTTGGCTGCGTATTCACAACAAAGCGCTTCGATATACGCTTATACGAATTATAAATGCGTGTCTGCAAGCTTTTGTCACATTTTGGCTGTTGAGCGGAAATAGCGAATCTCCTGCAGATTTCTTCAGTTTTTTAAACGGAATTAAAGGATATACGGATAAAACCGGTTATATATTTTATGCAAATATGATCGCCTCCATTATAAGCTTTCTTTGCTTGTTCGATATAATTATAAAGATCCGTTTTAAAAAATTCCGACTGAAGCTTGCCCTGGAAATGCTCGCTTATGGTACATCCATTATGCTCGGAACACTGGCCTTTGCCATAAATGAAAACTTAGATAAGATCCTCATTAAAAGATGGCTTTCAGATGAAGTCAACGGCGCTTATGCTGCCTGCTATAGAATAGCGGCCTTTATGGCTCTGTATGCCACAGCTTTTCGATTAGGCATAGAGCCCTTCTATTTTAGAAAAGCTAAAGACGCTAACGCGAAAGAAACCTATAGTCAATTGACCTATCTTTTTACATTGTTTGGGACGGTTTTCTTTGCGTTATTATGGAGCAATTTGAACTGGATTAGCCATTTTATGATCGGAGCGAACTATCAAAGTGCTCGAAACATCATACCCGTTATAATGATGGCCAATTTGTTTCTAGGCATCTATACAAATCTCTCTATCACTTATAAAGTAAAGGATCGACCCATCATCGGAACTTATATATCCCTTATTGGAGCCTTAGTAACTGTTTTATCAAATTTTTTGATGATACAACAACTAGGATATGTTGCCTCAGCCTGGGGGACATTGGTCTCTTATGGAAGTATGATGTTGATCTCCTATTGGTGGGGACAAAAATACTACAGAATAAATTACCCGGTAACGCAGTTGTGCGGTCATCTTATTCTAGGTGTTTTGGTAGGTTATTGCTTGGGAGAAAAATTTCCATATTATAACGTTATAGGACAATTGCTATATTTGTATGTCGTCTTTTTTATAGAAAAATCAACATTGATAAAAATATTACATGGGTAAATTAAAAATAAAAATACGAAATGTTTCTTCCAACACACTTCCTCGATATGAAACCGAAGGGGCTGCCGGAATGGATCTTAAGGCTCATCTGGAATCTCCCATACTTTTAGAGCCTATGGAGCGGAAAGCTATACCAACAGGAATTTATATAGAACTGCCCAAAGGATACGAAGCGCAAATCCGACCGAGAAGCGGCTTAGCTTTAAAAAAAGGCATCAGCTGTGCCAACGCACTGGGTACTATAGACAGTGACTATCGAGGGGAAATAAAAGTATTACTCATAAATCTTTCTAAAGAGATTTTTGAAATACAGTCAGGAAAGAGAATCGCCCAGATGGTGATCAAAAAGTATACTCAGGTTGAATGGCAAGAAACCAAAGAATTGCAAGAGAGCAATCGTGGAGAAAAAGGTTTTGGAAGTACAGGGATGTAAAACTTAAAAAGCTATGAAAATAATTATACCTATGGCAGGAAAAGGCTCACGACTGCGGCCGCATACCCTTACTGTTCCCAAACCATTGATCCCCATTGCAGGGAAGCCTATTGTTCAAAGACTGGTGGAAGAGATTCATCGGATACTTAAAAAAGACGTCAAAGAAGTAGCCTTTATCATCGGAGACTTTGGTCGTGAGACGGAAGAACAATTGCTTCATATCACCCGGAAACTCGGCGTAAAAGGTCGAATTTTCCGTCAGGAAAAGCCCCTCGGTACCGCTCATGCTTTGCTTTGCGCGCAAGAATTTTTGGAAGGCCCTGTAATCATTGCTTTTGCCGATACCCTTTTCAAGGCGAATTTCAGCCTGGAAACTCCAGCTGAAGGCCTTATATGGACTTCACAAGTGTCGAATCCACAAGCTTTTGGAGTAGTTACTTATGATGAGAAAGGTTATATAACAGGCTTCGTTGAAAAACCTGATGAGTTTGTCTCTGATTTGGCTATCATAGGAATCTATTACATAAAAGAAGGAAAAAAATTAAAGAATGAACTTCAATATCTGATAGATAAAGATTTGAAAGATAAGGGGGAATATCAACTTACAGACGTTCTAGAGAATATGCGAAAAAAAGGCATACGATTTTCACATAGAAAAGTTGATAAGTGGATGGACTGTGGTAATAAATCAGCTATTATCGATACCAACACTAAAGTACTTGAATTTGAACATGCGGATAAATCCTCTTATAGCTATAATGCCACGATTAAAAACAGTCTTATCATAGAGCCCTGTTTTATAGGAGAAGGCGCGATGATTGAAAACAGTAAAATCGGACCCTTTGTATCGATAGGTAAGCACACTCAGGTAAAAAATAGTAATATAGAGACCTCACTGATACAAAATCACACGGAGATCATCCATGCCAATTTATCCAATTCGATGATCGGAAATAGCACTCATTATCAGGGAGTTACAAGAGAAATCAGTTTAGGGGATTATTCTGTGTTTGATTTTTAAAATTCAGTCGATGCATAAAGACAGAGATTATCTATGGAAAGGGATAGCATTCATTCTGATAGCAATGATCTGCGCTTGCAAAGCGCCGGAAAAATTGGTTGACAAAAAACCTGAGCTTTTAAAATTAATAAGTATTTTAAAACAATATCGGGAGAAGAATCAAATTAAAGCGAAAAGTATTAGTCTAAAGGGAAAAATTCAACTCCTGAGCAAAGGAAAGGACTATCGTGTTAACGCGAAGATGCGCATTGAAAAGGGAGAAAAAATATGGGTTAGCGCCTCTTTTCTGGGTTTTGAGGTGGGAAGAGCATTGATTCAGCCGCATCAGACAGAAGCTTATGAAAAACTTCAAAGAACTTTTCTGAAAGGAGATTTTTCTTTAGCTGGAAAATATTTGAAAGCCTATTTTTTCAATTATTCTCAATTGGAAAATCTTCTTTTGGGCAGATCCTTATTTCAGATAGATGCCGAAAACTATGCTCTTTCGATGAGTGAAAACATTTATAAGTTGCGTTCAACTTCCTCAAAACTCACTACAAACAGCGGAGATCAAGTAAAAGGGTATACTGATAAGCTTGAAATAGATGGAAACTTTCATCTAAAAAAAGAGATCATCAAGCTTAGCGATGGAGAAAAAATAAGTGTCTTCTTTGAAAATTGGGAAAAGGTAAACGAGGAGTATTTTCCTGGCACACTTCGTGTATTTGTTAATGATCAAATCCAGCCCATACTATCTGTAGATCTTCAGGAGATCAAAATTGACGGTTCTATGCCTGATATCTCATTTTCCATACCCGAGGGCTATACAGAAAGGCAGCTCTAAATATGTGTTCCGGATATATAAGGTTTTACTCTTTGAATTGATGATCTTCTCAAAAGTGTTCACGCTGGACGTATGTGCTCAGGGAAAATCGGGACTTCAAAAAAAAACCAGACCTTTAAGTCAGAGATCAAAAAGATCAATCTGGAAATCCAGAAAAATAAAAAAGAATTTTTCAGCACACTTCATCAGCTCAATGCACTTTCGAGAAAGATAAACATTCGCACTGAACTTATTGAAACAATCCAAAAGGAATGTAAAAAAATTAAGAGCGCCATTGGCTAATGAAAATATAAAATCATGGAAAACTGAAAGAGGAATTGATTTTATTAAAAGACACCTATAAAACATATAC
The DNA here is from genome assembly GCF_002904345.1 of Bacteroidetes bacterium endosymbiont of Geopemphigus sp. Taxonomy (GTDB): domain Bacteria; phylum Bacteroidota; class Bacteroidia; order Flavobacteriales; family Blattabacteriaceae; genus GSPS2-BC2016. The sequence continues at coordinate 130,791 of NZ_PEIH01000004.1, read as the reverse complement.
TTATCAAATCTTATAAAAACAAATCTATTAAAGGTTCATTATTGAATTTTATCCTCTGAAAAGATTACAGAGGTTTTTAAAAGAATGAAGTATTTAAAGACGTACATCGATTTTCAAAAAGATAAGGCTACAAAGTATTCGCGAAAAACAAATTTCTCTTGGGTAGCATCTTAAGCAACTGTAGGAGGGAAACAAGCAAAAAAAAGCAGGTTATGCAGAGTCAGAAAAAAGAAAAGCATACTCTTGAATCTGAAAAACTCGAACAGAACGAACCTGCAGAGACTTTACAAAAAAAAGTGTAAAAACCTCATAGCCACAACAAGCAAAAACAGGCAAGAGAGCTCGATAGGCAAATTCAATCGTTGTGATCGCCAGAGAAATTCGATTAGCTAAGCTTAAAGCGCAACGAGAAGCAAAAAAAAGATGTGAATAGGTAGAGCGCGCTCGCAAAGCTCAGAGAGCTTCGGGCAAGAAAACGCCGGTGAACCGCTTTCCTGAGAGACGACTCTCGAGCGAAGAGAGTGCTTTAATCCGTAAATGTCGTCTTCCCTGGCCTGTGATTCAAGGAATAGTTGTTAACCATTTCGGACGACAAGTTTATCCAGACCTCGAAGGGATTTATAGATAACAGCGGTGTAGATATTCGAACTTCCAGGAGCGCTCAGGAAAGAGTCGTATTTGAAGGAATCGTCAGTGCGGTGTACTTTACAAGCGGAGGAGGGAAGGCTTTATTAACCCAGCATGGAAATTATTACACGGTATACAACAATCTACAAGAGGTATATGTACACAAAGGAAGTAAGATAAAGATGAACCAATCTATAGGAGAAGTGTATACGAATTCTCAAGGAGATACTCTTTTAACTTTTCAAGTTTGGTACAATACCAGCAAACAAAATCCCCCACAGTGGATCAAAGGTCTATAAAAAATGTTAAATTTACCTTTAAACATTATAAAAATAATTATGACATCTACAGTTTTAGGAAGCTTTGGCACCAGTCAATTGCTTGTCATCATTGCGCTTGGTCTTCTTTTGTTTGGTGGAAAAAAAATTCCCGAACTTATGAAAGGTTTAGGAATAGGATTGAGAGAATTTAAAAAAGCTACGCAAGGCGAAGCTGAAGAAGCTAAAAAAACCGAACAAAAGTATTCTGATGACGAGAAAAAAAATAAAGAAGATCTTTCCGCTTCAAAATAACTTTAAAATTTGTTACGCAGAGATGATTTATCCATTTGTGCTCATGCGAATAACGTTATATGCTTAAAAAAAGCAACCGACAGATTCTAGGTTTACTTTTTTTTACTACCACTATTTCCCGTTGCTTAATTTAATCGAGATCTCGACAAAAAAGATACTATTGATAATAATCAGTTGATTATGAATTGATCTGATCTTCAATATATTCTTTATATACATAGACCTATGGAAGGATGGATTTCAGGAGTCGAGGCTTTTCTCAAAAAAAGAAAACAAGAACACTATCAATAACTATACATAAGTCCTGATCAACTCAAAGAGCACCTTAAAAAACTCTAGCAGTTATGTAAAATGAATATTTTCATATATACCGGATCGGTACATGCTGTCGTGGAAAGTTACCTAAGAATAAGAAAGCATATGGGAAAATATTTTCGTTAGCTGAATTTTATTCCTCCTTGTTTAAAAGGGCACTGGAAAAGTACAATATTCCCAAAGAATTAAAGTACCTAGCTATTGTGGAGTCAAATCTGAATTCACGAATTACCTCTAGCGCAGCAGGAACTCATGGTTTATGGAAATTCATGCCAGCGACGGGACGCATGTATGACCTCAATAAAATACCTTACATGATGATAGAAACGATCCGGTAAAATCTACGGAAGCAGCCGACCGATATTTAACATCTGGGAAACTGGGCATTTTTGTTTTAGCAGCTTACAATTCCGGGACCGGAACCGTTCGTGCGATAAGTCGTCAGGGAACGCGTGATTTTCGGGAACTTAGCAAAACTCTTCCTAAAGAAACCAGAAATTATATCCCCAAATTCATTGCGATCAACTATGTGATGATTACTATAAAGAGCATCATATCGAAGCTGAAAATCTACCTGTGAGCTAATCAGATAGCTTCAGTTACGATTCATGAAAAAAATACACCTGGGTATTCTGACTAAGGAACTCGAAATTTCACGTGAAGAACTCACTTTTCTCAATCTCTAGTATAATTTGGGTGTTATTCCCGGAGGTCAACAAAATCCCTTGCGTCTGCCTAAAAACACAAGCTCGTCAATTTTTATGCAAAAAAAATGGAAATTTATACCACTTCTCAAGCTTATCAAATTTCAAATCAGTCCAGAACAACCCGAAATCGTGTAGCCTTTATAAAAAAAAATGCTGGAAAAAACTTACATTCAGGCAAGAATGAAATTTCCGATGGCAAAAGTAGAAAGCAAAAGTTTTCTTGCTCAACAAGGAGTTCTCGCAGAAAAAACACAAGCGCTCGTAAAAAGAAAAAATGATCTCTTCCATGGAAAAGCCAACTTTCACGCAAAGATGCTGGAACATTTTTAATGAGAGTCTATTAAATTATCATTTACATGATAGTATTCAGGCGCCTTTTTTTAGTACTTATACAAAGGGTAGCATAGAAAATCTACTGTACAAAAAAAACTGGATTGACACTGTACAATGGCATATGGAAGATCTCATCAGAATGCCAGGTATCAAAGCCGAGGAAGGACTATCGCTGAAAAGATCTATTGATGATTCCAATCAAAAACGCACTGACTTGGTAGAAAAGATCGATGATTGGTTTGTTGTTCGCTACAGAAATGTTTTGTTAGATAAAGATGCCAAAATAAACACTGAAAGTCCGGCATGGGCTCTGGATAGACTCTCTATATTGGCTCTTAAAATCTACCACATGCATGAGCAGATCTCGCGTACAGAAGTCTCCTTTACACATCGCAAAAAATGCAGAGAAAAATTACAAATACTAAAAGAGCAACAAGAGGACTTATGTACATCTATAGAAGAATTTCTTGAAGATTTGCAAAATGGTAAAAAAAAGATGAAAATCTACAGACAGATGAAAATGTACAATGATGAAAATCTCAATCCCGTTCTTTACAAGAAAGAATAAATGAAGCAAGAGAGAAAGAATATTCTCATCATACGCAATAGTTCGCTGGGAGATATTGTCATTTCCTTGCCCCTTGTAAATGCGCTTTGTCAAAAATACCCAAAACATCATTTTATATTTCTTACCAAGAAGAAATTCGCGCCTTTATTTAAAGCCTTTCCACATTTAAAGGTATTTTTACTAGAAGATGATGCGAAACATAAAGGTTTTTTTGGTCTTTTAACCTTATATAGAGAACTAAAAGCAATAGGTATTTATCAAATTGCCGATCTACATGGTGTACTTCGCTCTCAAATATTATGCTTTTTTTTTCGGAACTATCAAAAAATAGAGACTTCCGTAATTAAAAAATACAGGAAAGAGAGGAAATCTCTCACTAGAAAATACGGTAAAAAATTTCAGCCGTTACTACCTATAATAGAACGCTATGCGGAGGTTTTCAAAAAACTTGGTCTAGAAGTTAAAAAAGATTTTTCACCCCCTAAAACCGCCACACTGGCTTGGGTAGAAAAATTTCTGGGCCTTAAAAAGAATGAAAAATGGATAGGAATTGCTCCTTTTGCCCATTATAGTGAAAAAACCTATCCTCTTGATAAAATGGAGCGCGTTATAGCAACTCTTGATAAAAAAGATCTTAAAATTTTTCTCTTTGGAGGTGGAGCTCACCAAAAAAATGTCGCTTTGAACTGGGCCAAAAAGTTTACAAAAGTGATCGATATTATCGGACGATTCGATCTGTCTGAGGAACTTTATATCATGAACAAATTGGATCTGATACTTACAATGGATTCTTCTAATATGCACTTAGCTTCTATGATGGGCACAAGGGTAATCTCTATATGGGGAGCAACACATCCTTTTGCAGGCTTTTATGGATATCAACAAAATCCTGTGGATGCTATACAATCATCGCTTTCCTGCCGTCCGTGCTCGATTTTCGGGGAGCGAAAATGCTGGCGCAAAGACCAGGCTTGTCTACAGGAGTTAACAGAAAAAATGATTATCGATAAAGTATGTCAGATATTAAAGATCTCTTCATAAACGACTTTTAACAGTATCTCCTTTTGCAACACATAAGTTTTCTTTCTTCTTATCGAGTTGTAAAAAAATCGAGTCACCTTTACAAATCTTTTCATTTATAATTTGCTCAGCGACCAAATCTTCAACAAATCTCTGCAAGGCGCGCTTCAAAGGACGTGCTCCATAATCTTTATCGTATCCTTTCTCTGCGATAAAAATTTTGGCCTCTTTAGAAATATGTAAATCATAACCCAGCTGAGAAGTGCGATCGGAAAGCTTTTTCAATTCTATATCAATAATTTTATAAATATCTCCCTTCTTAAGAGAATTGAAAATGACGATGTCATCTATACGATTTAAAAATTCCGGCGCAAAAGCGCGCTTTAAGGCGTTATATATAGTACCTTTTAGATGTTTATCGGAGTTCTTTTCTCTAGCAGCTGTGCCAAAGCCTATACCTGCTCCAAAATCCTTAAGCTCACGGGTTCCTATGTTAGAGGTTAGAATAATAATAGTATTTCTAAAATCTATTTTCCGTCCTAAACCATCGGTGATATGACCATCATCGAGCATTTGTAGCAAAAGATTGAACACATCTGGATGGGCCTTTTCGATTTCATCGAGTAAGATTACCGAATAAGGCTTGCGACGGATAATCTCAGTAAGTTGTCCTCCCTCTTCATAACCTACATATCCCGGAGGAGCGCCTACTAATCTGGAAATGGTGAATTTTTCCATATATTCACTCATATCTATACGTACTAAAGCATCTTCGCTATCAAAAAGTTCCCGTGCCAGCACTTTTGCCAATTGTGTTTTTCCAACACCGGTTTGTCCCAGAAATATAAAGGTTCCTATCGGACGATGAGGATCCTTTAATCCTGTTCTGTTGCGTTGTATAGCTTTTATCGTCTTCTCAACAGCCTCATCCTGCCCTATAATGTTTAGCTTGATAAGCTCGGGCATATGAATCAATTTTTTCATCTCGGCTTGCACCACACGACTTACAGGTACGCCACTCATCATGGACACCACCTCTGCAACGTTCTCTTGCGAGACGACCTCACGATGTTCCTTAGAAGCTTCTTCCCAATGTTTCTGAAAATCAGCTAATTCTCTTTCGATATTTTTCTCTTTGTCTCTAAGATGCGCAGCCTCTTCGTATTTTTGACTCTTTACCATTTTAGATTTCTCTTCCCGAATGGTCTCGAGCTTTTTCTCTAAAGAAATTATTTCTTTAGGAACTTTGATATTTTTTATGTGCACTCGAGAGCCGGCTTCATCAAGCGCATCGATAGCTTTATCAGGTAAGTAACGATCGGTAATATACCGTACGGTAAGCTTTACACAAGCCTCAATAGCTTCATCAGTATATACGACATTATGATGCATTTCATATTTGTTTTTTATACGGCTAAGGATTTCTATGGTTTCCTCCTCGGAGGTAGGTTCTATGAGAACTTTTTGAAAACGTCGCGCTAATGCACCATCTTTCTCTATACATTTCCTGTACTCATCTAAAGTAGTTGCCCCGACACATTGAATTTCACCCCGCGCCAAAGCAGGCTTGAAAATATTGGACGCATCTAGGGAACCCTGGGCTCCCCCTGCTCCAACGATCATATGAATCTCATCGATGAACAATATAATACCTTTGTTTTTTTCAAGCTCATTCATACAGGCCTTCATGCGCTCTTCAAACTGTCCTCTATATTTCGTTCCAGCTACCAAACCGGTTAAATCCAGGGTTAAGACTCGCTTATTGTAAAGCAACCTGGAAACTTTTCGCTGTACTATACGAAGTGCTAAACCCTCAGCGATAGCGGATTTTCCAACACCCGGCTGACCGATAAGCAAGGGATTATTTTTCTTTCGCCGGCTGAGAATCTGAGAGACTCGTTCAACTTCTTTTTCACGACCTACCACCGGATCCAATTTTCCTTGCACAGCCATTAACGTAAGATCTCGGCCGAAATTATCTAAAACCGGTGTTTTGCTTTTTGTGGATGTTCCTATAGAATAAGAATCTTCCCTGTAAGAAGGATTTCCCTCGACTTCTTCATCAGAATAAACGGCCTCCGACACGGAGTCTCTTTCAATATTCTCCTGGTGCTGAAGCTTAGCCTTTTCCATGACCCTTTCATAGTCCAGGTCAAATTTACCCAAGAGCTTAGTTATCGGGTCATTTGCATTACGCAATATACATAAGAGCAAATGAGCTGTGTTAATGGTTTTGGATTGAAACAACTTAGCTTCTAAAAAGGTGGTTTTTAAAACACGCTCCACCTGTTTGGTCATTTCAATACCTTTATTTTTATTTTCTCCCGCAAGCGGACGGGGTGGAGCCAGAGTTTCTATCTTTTTCCTAACTTCCTGCAGATTTACTTCTAATGAATAAAAAATGTCTATGGCTTTGCCTTCTCCCTTGCGCAATATACCTAACAATAAATGCTCTGTACCTATCTGCTCATGGCCTAGACGCAGGGCCTCTTCTTTACTATATATCAAAACATCCTTGAGATTTGATGAAAAATTATCACCCATGATATTATTATTTAAAATTTATCAAAACTATATTTTTGTTCCTCTTGAGTAGAAGCTATAAATCATGCCAATAGCAAGCTTTCGTTTCTATTCATTTAAATTCTGCCAAAATGGCTCATTTTTTTATTTTCACGTGAAAATACCTAAATCTTTAACAGATAAGTTAGCCCAACGCCATAAACATCGGAATCATAGGATTTTGGAATGTTTACCTGAACATACTATTGATTTTTTATCGAACGACTATCTCGGTCTTACAAGAAACTTTAAAATAAAGTCCCTTACTATACAGACTCTCAAAGAATGGAAAAAGTTCGGAGCAGGTGGATCACGTCTGATCAGTGGAGAGTCTTGTTTTTATAAAAATCTTGAGAAAGAACTATCTCAATTTTACAATGGCACCTCTGCTCTTCTGTTTAATTCTGGATACAATGCTAATATAGGTATTTTTTCTTGTATTGCGCAACGCAAAGATAGTATTATATTTGACGAATACATTCACAATTCGATATATAATGGCATAAGATTAAATTTCTCTGAAAAACTTAAATTCAAACATAATGACCTTCAAGAACTCGAGAAGAAACTTTGTAAAGCGCAGGGAACGAAATATGTTGTAGTGGAAAGCCTTTATTCTATGAGTGGAACTCTGGCTCCCTTGAAAGAAATCGTTCAGCTATGCAAAAATTATCCCGAAACTTTCCTTATCGTAGATGAAGCCCACAGTGGGGGAATTTACGGTCCTAAGGGTGAAGGAAGAGTAGTAGAGTTAGGTTTAGAGGATGAGGTTTTTGCAAGGATCTACACTTTTGGAAAAGCTTTTGGTGCTTTTGGCGCGGCAGTTATAGGATCGAAAGAATTAAAAGACTATCTGGTAAATTTCGCGCCCTCTTTTATTTATACCACCGCCCTTCCTCTGGCTGTATTAGCCCAAATACAAGCGGCACACAGGCATCTTATAAATTCATCGAGCGAACGTGAAACACTGTGGGATAATTTCAGATACTTTCGTAAAAGTACCTCTCGAGAAAAACTGGAAGAATATATTCCGTCCCTTGAAGGACCTATACAAGTATTTTTATTAAAAAAAGAGGAAGAATTACGCAGACTGGAAAAAAAATTACGAACAAATGGCTATGGGGTAAAAGCTATATTGCCTCCAACCGTAGCCGAAGGAAAGTCTCGCCTTCGTATATGCCTTCACAGTTTTAACACACCTGAGCAGATAGATAAATTGCTCGCTTTAATAGAATATCATCTAGATAGAAAATGAAAGAAATACATAAAATATTTATTACCGGGATAGGAACGGAAGTCGGAAAGACGATCGTTTCCGCCATATTTGCGCAAGCTCTCAAGGCTGATTATTGGAAACCTATACAATGCGGAGATCTTCAAAATAGTGATACAAAAAAAGTAAGCTCAATGATTCAAAACGAAAAAAGCCGTTTTCATCCCGAAACTTACCGATTGCATCATCCGCTCTCTCCACATGCAGCGGCAAGACTTGAGAATATCACTTTAAAAAAAGAAAAGATTCAAGCGCCTTCTACCTCAAATCATTTAATCATCGAAGGCGCAGGAGGCCTGTTGGTGCCACTATCCGAGAGATATACTATAGCTGATTTGATTCAAACTGATTACAAAGTGATTCTGGTGTCCAGACATTACCTGGGTAGCATTAACCACACTTTATTATCCTTAAACTATTTAAAAGAAATAAATATAGCTAAAATAGGATTGATTTTTAATGGGAAAGCACAGTCCTCGACAGAAAATATTATCCGGGAACATTGCAAATTTCCCCTCATCGGAAGACTCAATGAGGAAGACTATTTGAATATTACTATCATCAAAAATTATGCAAACATATGGCAAAAAACTATTCTAAAATGGTTAGAAAATCAGTCATAAAAATCTAAACTCAGAGCTTCTTTGAGCCGTTCGAGTTGAGGATTCTTTTTTGACAAAAAAGCAAATTTTTCTTCAGGGGTATAAACAGTTTTTTTCTCTTGAAAAGCTTTGACACGCGTTTCAAAATATAGATGAAAGTTGTTCAAATGATATCGTAGATGATTCAATATAGGTTCGCATATTGTAGAAAATTCCGTCAGAGCTGCTCTTGAAGAAAAGTATAAAATTACTAAGTTATCTTCAGAGAATTCATATTCTACAGCGCTTAAGACATGCCGAAGTGAAGAGTTTTCAGAAGGTATTTGATATCTGGAAAATGCCTCCCAGGCCTTTCTAAAATCTTTTTTTGAGTAAGATTCTTTGGCTAAGGGTGTTTCTACAACAGCAGATGTAGCAGGTAGAGGGTCTTTAAGGGCCTCGCGAATACTAAAAGACACTGAAGCAGAACCCTCCACAGGAGATTTCTTCCAGGTCTTGTCCGAAAGCGTACCGGATGGGGATAAAAGAGGTTCTTTCTTTACAGATTTCGATATTTCCTTGATAAAGACTTTTCTTTGAAAGGGTTTTTCCTTAGGAGATGTAACAGAGGCAGAAGAAGGTATTCCAAGTTTTGAACCAGATATCATCTCGTTTGCATTCGATGCAATTTTTGAAAGAACTCCAGAATGGAGAGGAATATTATTTTTTTTTTCGCCCTGAGTATTCGCATTGCCGAAAGAGGTCAGCTGCATCAGCGAAATCTCCAGTGAAAGACGAGAATTTAGGCTTAACTTAGAATCCATTTCAGCACGCTGACAGACCTGCAAGGCCTTTAGTAAAAAATCCGTCGAAGTATAAGAAGCTTGCTCGATATATCTGGCTTGCATAGCCTCCGGCATTTCTATCAAGGAAAGGCTTTTTGAACCGGAAGCCATCATAAGATGTCTTAAGTGCTCGGCCAAACCAGCAATAAAAATCCGTCCATCGAAGCCTTCTTGCAATATTTCATTAAATAGCGCTAAAACCGCTCTGATATCATGAATAAGTATCAACTCTGTAGCCTTAAAATAATATTCTTGATCAAGAATACCCAATTGTTCCCTGACCTGAGATGATGTCAGGTTTTTTCCGGAAAAAGAGATCAGACGGTCAAAAATCGAAAGGGCATCACGAAGAGCTCCATCGGCACGCTGAGCAATCAGATGAAGAGCTTCTTGTTCTGTTTTTATACCCTCAGCCTTGGCAATTTTTTCTAATTGTTTGTAGATATCTTCCAGAGAAATACGCCGGAAATCATATACTTGACAGCGTGAAAGAATGGTAGAAAGAACTTTATGCTTTTCAGTGGTAGCCAATACGAAAATAGCATGTGCAGGGGGCTCTTCGAGCGTTTTTAAAAAGGCGTTGAAAGCTGCCTGAGATAGCATGTGTACCTCATCGATAATATAAATTTTGTATCGCCCTTGTTGTGGAGCAAAGCGCAATTGATCTATAAGAGCACGTATACCATCCACTGAGTTGTTGGAAGCGGCATCGAGCTCAAAAATATTAAAATCATTCGAGATGCTATCCGATGTTTGATATAAGCCATTGATTTTCTTAGCCAGGATACGAGCACAAGTGGTTTTTCCTACCCCGCGAGGACCACAAAACAAAAGAGCTTGAGCTAAACGTCCACTTCTAATAGCACGATCCAGGGTATCTGTAATGGATTTTTGCCCCACCACATCCTCGAAATCCGCGGGGCGATATTTTCTGGATGAAACGACATAGACTTGCTTTTGCATACAGATAAAAAAAGGTTTTTCTCTAAGATAAATTTAACTAAGCGCCTCTTGAATTTTCTCGGCAGCTTCTTTTAAAGTGATAACCGAATGTACTCGCAAGCCACTCTGGTTGATCATATTTTTAGCCTGCTCGGCATTGGTTCCTTGTAAACGAACGATAAGCGGTACAGAAAAACTTTCCTTCATATTATTATAAGCATCGATAATACCCTGCGCCACACGATCACAACGGACGATACCTCCGAAAATATTAATCAGAATAGCACAAACAGATTCATCCTTCAAAATAATGCGAAAAGCTTTCTCCACGCGCTCTGCATCGGCAGTACCCCCCACATCTAAAAAATTCGCCGGACTACCACCCGAGAGTTTGATCATATCCATCGTAGCCATAGCCAGGCCCGCTCCGTTGACCATACAACCTACATTACCATGAAGTTTTACAAAATTCATACCCGCTCTGGAGGCTTCCACCTCTGCGGGATCTTCCTCATCCGTATCACGCATAGCCGCATACTCAGAATGTCTGTAAAGGGCATTATCATCTAGCACTACTTTAGCGTCTACGGCCATAATCTGATCGTCCGAGGTTTTTAGCATCGGATTGATTTCAAAAAGGGAGGCATCTGAGGCCACATAAGCTTCATAAAGGGCTTTAATAAAGCAAACGAACTCCTTAAAAGCCTTACCGTTCAAATCAAGGTAAAAAGCGATTTTTCGCGCCTGAAAGTCCCGTATACCAAAAGCCGGATCGATTTCTTCAGTGAATATTTTTTCAGGATTCTTCTCGGCTACTTCTTCAATATCCATTCCTCCCTGACTAGAGTATACGATCATATTTTTCCCTTTAGTGCGGTCCATTAGCATTGAAACATAATATTCTTTAGGTGCCGAGGCACCCGGATAATAAACATCCTGAGCAATCATCACGCGATGCACGAGTTTGCCTTCTTTGGAAGTCTGTGGAGTGATCAAACGCATGCCAAGAATTTGTGAAGATTTTTCACGCACCTCATCAAGGGACTTAGCAATTTTCACACCGCCGCCTTTTCCACGGCCGCCGGCATGAATCTGAGCTTTTACAGCCCACAGAGAGGAGTCGCTCTCTGTGGCGATTTTTTCTGCTGCACTTACCGCTTCATCCGGAGTAAGGACTACTATCCCCATGGGAACTTTTACTCCAAATGAATGGAGAATATCTTTTCCTTGGTATTCGTGTAAATTCATGATGCAAATTTATAGGCTTTACAAATGTAGGAAAAACATTTTGCAGGATTTTTTATGTTTATATTTGAAAAACTTTTTTTTATGATTCAAGCGCGGAGCATTTATAAATCCTTCGGATCTTTAGAGGTGCTGAAAGGTGTTGATATAGATATACAAGAAGGTGAAGTGGTCTCTATAACGGGAGACTCTGGATCCGGCAAAAGTACTTTGCTTCAGATATTGGGCAGCTTAGAGCGTCTCACGCTGCGCAAAGGGGTAAATACAAAACTAAAATTACTTGGGCAAGATATTCAAAGTCTTTCAAATAAGGAACTTGCAGAGCTTCGCAATACATCCATAGGCTTTATCTTTCAGTTTCACCATCTCTTGCCTGAATTCACAGCTTTAGAAAACGTATGCTTACCGGGTTATATAGGTAATCGCGAAAAAAAATCCCTGCAAAAAGAAGCAAAAGAATTGCTCGAGCAACTCGGCCTCGGAGAGAGGCTAGGTCATAAACCTGCAGTTCTCTCGGGAGGCGAACAGCAACGCGTGGCCATCGCCAGGGCGCTGATTAACCATCCAAAAGTGATTTTTGCTGATGAGCCTTCTGGAAATCTGGATGCTAAGAATTCCCGAGAGCTACACGAGCTCTTTTTTTCCTTGCGCGAGCGTTTTAAACAAGCATTTCTTATCGTAACACACAACCCAGAGCTTGCAGAGAGGGCCGACAGGCAGCTTCATATGCACGAAGGAAATCTTATTTGAGAGATTAGTGAAAAAAGATCAATTAAAAATATTCCTCGATCAAAAGCTAGATAGTCAGAGGGGATAAAAGTAGAGTAGATCTGGGTCTGTGGAAAAATCCATCTCCTTCTGAACTCTCTTGTTCTTTAGATGTACTCTCGGGAAGAGTAGCCAGAAAACTTGGCTTACTATCTCGCAAAACGAACGATATTGATTCGGTCATGGAATTAAACGGAGAATTAAGAAATATGAATAAAAAAGATCCCATGAAATACGATTTTGCTCTTTTTGGTCTGGGAGCTTTTAAAAATTTCAAAGCCGAATGATTTTTATATAATGCCGCCTTGGCAGATACTTTATTAAAAAATATTTATAGATCATGCAATTTATAGACAGTCTTTCTGTCAAACATATAATAAGAAAACCTTCAAAATTAACTGAAAAACCTCCTTTATTTCTAATGATTCACGGCTATGGAAGCCACGAAAATGATCTCTTTGCGATCGCGAGGGAGCTTCCGCCGAATTTCTTTGTCGTCAGTTTGCGCGGCTTTTATTCTATAGGGCCGAATAGTTTTTCCTGGTATAACATTCAAATGTCGGCAGAGGGAATTTCCTCAGATATCAATCAGGCATTGATCTCACGAGATAAGATCATAAGTTTTATAAAGGAGGTTCTTGTTCATTACCGGCTTGATGAAAAAAACGTATGGTTATGCGGATTCAGCCAGGGAGCGATTTTGAGCTATGCCATTGCCCTTTCAAAACCTCAAGAGGTACATAAAGTTATTGCTTTAAGTGGATTTCCATACCAAGAACTCCTTCCTGAAAATATAGATAATGACTTTTCTTCTCTTGATTTTTTCATATCCCATGGGATACACGATGAGATCATTCCTATAAATTGGGCAAAAAAAGGTCCGGGACTGCTTGAAAAACATCATATTTGTCATACTTATAAAGAATATGAAGAGGGACACGAATTGAATGAATCAAATTATAAAGATATGCTCGAATGGATCGCTAATCGTTGAGATTTCAAGTTTGCTCATTCTCATAAATAGAATCTATGCATAAATATTTTAAGATACTCATTACTTTTTCACTACTTATAGGAACCATATTCGCTTTTAAGAAAAGCGAATATGGTTTGGGCATTTTCTTCATATTTCTAAGCGCGATACCTGTTTTTCTATTTTTTAGAAACGAGTACTTATTACTAGGGTTTTTCCGTATACGAAAACAAGATATGGAGGGACTCGGAAAATGGTTGGGTCATGTAAAAAATCCTAAATCACAACTCATTAAAAGTCAAAGAGCTTATTATTATTTTCTTAGCGGGATACTCACGGCGCAATCCAACATCACACAATCAGAGAAGCATATGAAAAAGGCCCTGGAGATCGGCTTGAAATTTAAACACGATAGGGCCATGGCAAAATTAAATCTTTCGGCGGCAGCCTTAAGCAACGGTCACAAAAGACAAGCCGAAATCTTGCTTTCCGAAGCCAGAGATCTCGACAGCGCGGGTATCCTGAGCGAGCAGATCAAAATGATGAGAGAGCAGATGAAAAGAGTCAATATAGGCCGAAATCTACAAAATCCAAATATGCGCCAAGCCCGAAAATTCTTCTAAGAAAACCTTTACTCTGAAGGTTCATTTTCTGAAGATTTTAAAGAGGATTTAAAACGAACGATCCATACTCCTTTGTTGGTATACCCTCCCCCGTATATTTTTTCATACTGAAATTTATTAGCTACGCGAGAACGTGGTTTAGTGTCCATAGAGCGCAAAATTTTTTTGTTTTCGGTAAGTCGCTCAAGAATATCATAAGCTACGTCAAAACCCAACAATTTATATTTATCCGGCATTTTCTTATCATTAAATCCTAAAGTTTCCAGAACTTTCCTGTCAGTTTCGGTATGTTTATTAACATGATATTTCATGGTGAAAACTATTCCATAGTTTTTAAGCCAAGTAAGATTGTTATAATAAACAGGATTATATCCTACGCCTAAAGGGAAGAGTTGTTCGGGTCTAAAACGCCGAATACCTTCGATAAAAGCCTTACCCATATCGGGTTTATCACAGATAAGGATGGCGATAAAAGGAGAAGCGTCCAAAGGGACTTTTGAAAGTTTGTCAACACTTAAGATTTGCAACTGTGGACGCCATTTTAAGAGTTGATCACGTAAATAAGTCGTGGTAACCTCTTCCTGAGATGTGCTGAGCAGGTATATTGTCTGAGTCTTTAATGAAGAGTTTTTAATTTCCTCTATTATAGGATCGGCCAGAAACTGATCCCTTACTTCAGCCTGAATAACATTTGGATAGGTGTCTAAAGATTCTGATGAAGCAAGAGGCGAGATTACAGGAATTCTTTGCTTTTGAAGGGCTTGTGCCACCTGTTCTACGCTAGATCGAAAAAAAGGACCTATAACGGCATGCACTTGAGAAAAATCATAGGCGTTTAAAAAATTTTCTACTTTTTTTTTGTTATTCTCCGTGTCAAAAAGTTTCACATGAATAGATTTTCTTAAAGATAATAAATCGATGGCGTATTTGGCTCCGGAGTAAAAATCGGCTGCATGTTGACTAAGTTCCTGATTTTTTTCAGGCGTTTTTTCATACAAAGGAAGTAACATAACTATGTTAAGGTTTTCTGTCAGTGACATCTTTTTCGTATTATCTTCCAGTCTGATATCTTTATTTCCACTGCTCATGGGTATTTTTAAAATCATGCCAGCTTTCAATCCATAGGTAAGTTCCGAGTTGTTTTGCAACAGCTTAGAAAGATTTAGTTTATAGGTACGTACAATAGTAAACAAAGTATCCCCTTCTTTTACTGAGTATCTTATAAAACCATCTTCAGGATAGGCTGTTACAGAGCGAACAAGTTCCTTAGGAAGGATTTTCAGAACTTCCTGATGAGCTGATTTTACAGGCTGAGAAATTTCTCCATCTGATGATGGAATGCGTAAAAGAATACCCGTTTTAAGGCCATTTCTTATCTCAGGATTAAGAAGTAAAAGTGTCTCCTGAGAAACTCTAAAACGCCTACTAAGGCTATAAATAGTTTCTTTAGGCTGTACCTCATAAACAGATATTTTAGAATCAGTTAAGCGAATAATATCGCCCAATTGAATGGAATTCCCTATTATTTGCGGATTTAATCGAGTAATTTCCTCAATACTAAGATTGTATTGTTTGTTAAGACCGTAAAGTGTATCACCTTCTTGCACCTTATGTGTAGTTTGCGCATACACAAGAGAACATAGAAAAAAGATAGAGGTAAGAAGGACATTTTTTGTATTTTTCATTATAAAAATTGTTCCCCACGATTCATCTTCAAATCATTGATATAAATCTTGAGTTGTTGCTCATTTTCTTTTTTGCATATCAATAGGGCTTTCTCAGTATCCACTATTATATAATCATTTAAACCTTCTATAATAGCTGCTTTGGAACTTTGAAGAAAAACTATATTGTCCTTAGCTTCATAAAATAAAATCTTTTTCCCAACACAGGCATTCCCATTTTTATCTTTGGAAATTTTCTCATAAAGAGTACCCCAAGTACCCAAATCGCTCCAGCCAAAATCAGCCTCAATAACATAAACATTTTGGGCACGCTCTAATATTCCATAATCGATGGAAATGCACTGAAGGGTAGGAAAAATAGCCTCTATGGCTTGTACTTCTTTAATACTATCGAATGTATCGACAATTTCTGAAAACGGAGTAAATATTTCTGGTAAATAAATTTCAAAAGCTTTAAGAATTGTTTTTGTATGCCATATAAAAATACCGGAGTTCCATAAAAAATCACCTGATTCAAGAAATTGCTCTGCAATCTCGCAAGCAGGCTTTTCAACAAAAGTTTTGACTTTTTTTATAGAATTCGAACCTCCAGGATGAAATTGTATATACCCATAACCTGGATCAGGACGGGTTGGAGTAATACCAAGAGTGATAAGAATCTCTCTATGAGCGGCCTTTTGAAAAGCACAAATGAGGATTTCAAAAAAACGCGCTTCCTCAAGGATAAGATGATCTGAAGGCGCAACAAAAACAATAGCCCATTTATCAAGCTTATGAATCTTAAATGAGGCATACGCGATACTAGGCGCCGTATTTCTTATGAAAGGCTCTAGCATCAAATTGCTCTCCTTAAGTTCAGGAAGCTGCTTTAAAACTAAATCTTTATAATCAGACTGGGTAACTAAAAAAATGTTTTCTATACGTATAAGTGCTTTTACCCGTGTAAAGGTTTGTTGTATGAGCGTTTTTCCAGTACCTAATATATCGTGGAATTGTTTAGGATAGACCCTTGTGCTCATAGGCCAAAAACGACTACCAATACCTCCACATAAAATTAAACAATAATGGTGTCGATTACTCATAACTTTATCGATCTTTCTTGCTAAGAAAACAACTGAAAGGTACTACTTTGTCGATCTGTTAACAAACAAAATCTATTCTGGATATTTATTTCTCCTTTACTAAAATTAATAAAAATCGTGTTAAAAGGGAGCTTTTAGTATGGAAGCTATCGAACGTTATCTACAAGAGATATGTAAAGAATCTCTTAAACGTAACTATCATTTTAACTCCAATAAAGTTAACTTATTAAACCAACATCCAATGATGACTCTTGCAAAAGGAAATCTTATCTTGAAAAAAAGCATTTGAAAAATAAACTTTTATAGCGTGCACCAGAAAGATTGACTAAACTAGAGAAAACTGAACTTATAGAAGTACATCTTATCGAAGGCAAAAAAAACCCGGAAAATCCTTTAGAAAACAACTCAAGCTGAATTGCGTCCGGCATTAATAATTCCAAATGAGCAACGCACTACGAGTTTTTCATAAATTTTCTTTTCTTCTTCAGAAAGCGACTCCTCCCGCAGAGTAGCTAAGGCATACTGCTGAATACTTAATAAAGGCAGAACAATACGCTCACGAATACGAATGGATTGTCGGTCTACCGGATTGTTGGTCATTAATTTTTCAGTTTCTGAAACACGCAATACATATTTACGCGTGCGCAGGAATTCATCATGAATTTTATGCCATATTTCTCCGTATTTGGGGTGATTTGATAGATAAGAGGTCAGCGAAAAACAACTCTTTTTCATTGACATCTCGCAATTATCCATAAGGGTTCTGAAATAAAGAGAATATCTATAGAGCTGCCGAAGCTCTGACCATCGGCCTGCTTTATCAAGTACTTCCAAAGCTATACCTACTCCGTAAAATCCAGGCACATTTTGTTTAATCTGACTCCAGGCGCCTACGTAAGGCACGGCTCGTAAATTTTCCAGATTCAGCGCCGCGGAAACATCCCTTTTAGAAGGGCGACTACCTATATTTGCTGCAGAATAATAACGCAAAGGACTTATCTCATTAAGATAATCTATAAATAAAGGATGCTCTTTAAGCTCGCAAAAAGCTCGATAACTTTCATCTGCCAAATCTTGAAATAATTTTTTGGAATCACCTGAGAGCAGCTCCTGGGGAGACGGACGCAAAGCGTCAATCATACCGGCATGCATAAGATGTTCTATATTGTATTGCGCAGCGTCTATAGTTCCAAAATTCGAACTAATAGTTTGCCCCTGCACAGTGAGTTGGATTTCTTTATTAGCTATACTATGTCCCATAGAAGCGTAAAATTGATGTGTCTTGCCCCCGCCTCGGGAAGGCGGTCCTCCCCTGCCATCAAAAAAAATCACTTCTACATCATATTTTTTGGAGATTTTCGTAAGGGCTTCTTTAGCCTTATAAATGCTCCAGTTGGCCATAAGATAACCTCCATCTTTAGTTCCATCTGAAAAACCCAACATAATCGTTTGCTTATTATCGCGTCTTTTAATATGCTCGCGATATATAAAATTTTGATAAAGGGTCTTCATCACCAAAGCCGCATGCTTTAAATCATCAATAGTTTCAAAAAGAGGAATGATGTCTAAAGTAAGTTCATCGGGTTTCCAGTTGCTCATCAGAAATAACGCATATACTTCTAAAACATTTAAAGCACTGGTAGTATGGCTGATAATATAGCGGTGACAAGCCCTTTGACCACCTGCTTGCTGAATACGCAGAATTATATGAATGGTTTCAAGGGTATCGCGATGCAAATCATCTTGCAAAAGCTCAGGATTAACAAAATTATTTATTTTCAGGAGAGCTGTCATTTTTTCAGTTTCGGAGAGCTCTCTATAATTAACAGGAAGAATATCAGTACGCAAAGCAACAGCTTCTATTAAAGCCGTATGAATTGAACTGTCCTGGCGTATGTCTACAGAGGCGAAGTAAAGTCCAAACCATCTGATCTTTACGATAAGTTCCTCAATAAGCCCTACAAATAGTCCATCATGTTGATCAATTAAAGTAGCGCGTATATCACAAAGCAAATTACACAATTCTTTTTCAAAATCAGGCGGAATGCTTTGTGAAACAAAAAGTTGATGGTATAATTTTAGTTCAAGCTGAGCGATCTGCTCTTCGACATAAGGAAAAGTAAGACGACGTTTCATTTGTCTTACCTCTTTATAATAACACCTTATAATGCTGCGCTGAAGTGCTTGAGCCACCTTATAGGTAGTGTCAGCTCTGACAAAAGGATTGCCATCTCTGTCCCCTCCGGGCCAAAAGCCCATACAAATTGGTGCATTATGTTCTAAAGGGAAAACTCGTGGGAAACGACGACGAAGCTGAGAAATAATGCGCCCTGCCGTCTGGTAAAATACATTCTCCAAATACCATATTAAACTAATTGCTTCATCATAGGGTGTGGGCTTATTCCTCTTTAAAAAGGGAGTTTTACCAAGCTGTTGTAAATACATATTTACTTGCGCCGTATGGCCTTTTTCAAGCGCCTTAGAAAGATCATTGATAATGGCTAATACTTTACCAGGATAAAATTGCGTAGGGTGTGCCGTAAGCACCAGCCGCACTGTAAAGTCTTTAATTTTTGCAGAGAACTCTTTCTGATTACGAACTCTGCTCATCTCATACTGCAAATGCCGTAAAGTACCTCCTCCTTGCATATCATGGGTTTTAGAAAAGGCCGCGTCTTCTAAAGCATCAAAGAGCACTATCTGTCTTTCGGTATATTGAATGAAACGAAAAAGAAGATCGATTTGTTGACGAGGTTTAGTATAAGTAGTGTATTGAGTGAAAAAACTGCGTATCATCTCTTGAGGACTACGGTTATTCTTAATCCAGTCCTGAGAGTGAAGAGAAAAAAGAGATAAAAAAACGCCGGTTTTTTCTACCGGATCGAAAGGCAAAGAGGCAAAAAGGCTGTTATAAAGGTGAAACTTGGTATCTACCAGTTCTTTAAAAGCCTGGAAAGTATTATTTGAAAAAATATTAGAATCCATACTATATATGTGATATTCTTTATTATTGTCAAAATTTTAAAAACGTCACTCTTGATCTTAAAAATCAAAAACAGACGATAAAATAATGATTAACTCAAAATGGTTTTAACTCAGGTAATAAAATTTTCTACCAATTCCTTTGCTCTGGATAAAACTTCCAAAAGATCGTCGTTTATTAAGACTTTATCAAAAACCTTTGCATAAGTTATTTCACTTTCAGCTTTCTGTAAACGCACTTGAAAATCTTCATATGCTTCACTAGATCTTATATGCAAGCGCCTTGCCAGCTCTTTTAATGAAGGTGGCTGTACAAAAATAGCTAAAGATTGCGTGGGATACAGGTTTTTTAAATTTAATCCACCTTGAACATCTATATCAAAAACAACATGTCGATCTTGTAACCATAGACGCTCGATTTCACTTTTTAAAGTGCCGTAAAAACGCCCTGGATATACCTCTTCCCATTCAGCGAAATCACCTTGACTTATCTTATTTTGAAAGAGCTCAAGAGATAAAAAGTAATAGTCTTTTCCATCAATTTCATTTTGACGAGGGGTCCGCGTGGTGCATGAAATCGAAAAGCCGAGAGAATCAGGCATCGCTTGAAGCAAGCGATGTACTATGCTTGTTTTTCCAGCTCCCGAGGGAGCTGAAAAAATAATAATTTTCCCGTTTCTCATTAGAGAATATTAACTAATTGCTCTCGGATTTTTTCCAGCTCTTCCTTCATCAAAACTACAGATTTATGAATTTCGATATGCTGGGATTTTACACCAAGTGTATTAATCTCACGAGAGATTTCCTGAGCTATAAAACCCAGTTTCCTTCCCTGAGATTTCTCCTGAGTTACTACCTGAGCAAAGTATTCACAATGTTTTCTTAAACGAATACGCTCTTCTGTGATATCTATCTTTTCAAGATAAAGCAATAATTCTTGCTCGAGGCGAATCGGATCCGCAGAAATATTTTGATTATTAAATTGTTTTTCTATTTTTTCTCGAATGAGCGCTTTACGTTCTTTTTCAAAAGGAATTATCTGATCAAGAAGTTGCAGTATATTTTGAACACGATGAGTAAAATCATTACTTAAAAATTTTCCTTCTTCTTTGCGAACCTCTCCTACAGAGATAAGTGTATCTTGAAAAAGACTTTCTATGGAAAGCCACTCTTTCTCATCAGGTGCTTCTGCAGAAGCGATTAAGGCGTCAGGCATCTTCATCGCAAGAGAAAAATAGCGTATTTCCTTAAATCCAGGAACTATAGTCTTAATAATCTGCATATAGGAACGTATAAGATCAGCATCCAAGGAGTACCTCTGGGAGGATCTTATGGATTGTAAGTGAAGACTTATTTCAATTTTACCTCTGATGAGGAATTCGCTTGTTTTTTTACGCAAAGTCCATTCTTTATCATGATAAATGGCAGGTAAACGAAAACTCATATCTAGATATTTGCTATTGAGCGTTCTGATCTCGATAGTGACCTTCTTGTCGAAAAGTTCTTTTTCCATCCGGCTAAATCCGGTCATAGACTCAGTCATGAGTAAAAAGATTCAAAATACAGATTTTTGCGATTAAAGATATCAGCATGTTTTATCATTAATGAAGAGGCAATATTTAAAGCAAAAATATTATAAATTCTAAAACAGCCTTTGTTATTCATAATCAATTAAAAATTTGCGCTAAAAAGATGAGAAAATCATTAAAAAAAGCTAAAAATTCATTCATTGAAAAATAATTTCTGATATTTGTGAGAAGTGAAAAATACTCTTATGAAAATTGCCGTTATCGGAGCTACAGGTATGGTAGGTCGTGTAATGCTAAAGGTGCTGGAAGAGCGAAATTTTCCGGTAAAACAGTTGATCCCTATAGCCTCAAAACGATCTTTAGGTCAGGAAATATCGTTTAAAGGAAATAAATATCCACTCATTGATCTGAACGGAGCCATTGCCCTCCGTCCTGATATTGCTTTATTTTCAGCCGGAGGGGACATTTCTAAAGAGTGGGCGCCTAGATTTGCCGAAGTGGGCGCAACGGTCATAGATAATTCCTCGGCTTGGCGTATGGATCCCTCTAAGAAACTTATCGTACCGGAAATCAACGCACATAAGCTCACGACAAAAGATAAAATCATCGCCAATCCCAATTGTTCTACCATACAACTAGTCATGGCGCTCAACCCTCTGCATAAGAGATACGGTATACAACGTGTACTTATATCCACCTACCAATCGATTACAGGGACGGGTAAAAAAGCCGTTGATCAGCTGAACGCGGAAATACAAGGAGTAAGTTGTGAACGCATTTATCCACATCCTATCCATCAAAACGCGCTTCCTCAATGCGATTCTTTTGAAGAAAACGGATACACTAAAGAAGAGCTTAAATTAATGCGTGAACCCAAAAAGATCATGGGCGTTGACCATATGACGCTAAGCGCTACAGCGGTTCGCATTCCTGTTATCGGAGGGCATTCAGAGAGTGTTAATATTACATTTGAGAGAGATTTTGAACTGGTAGAACTGCGCGAGATACTTAGAAACGCTCCCGGGTTAATCGTGCAAGATGACCCAAGAAATAACTATTATCCTATGCCTGTTTACGCCCATGGCAAAAATGAGGTGTTTGTAGGAAGATTACGTAGAGATTTTTCACAAGAAAGAAGCTTACAGCTATGGATAGTAGCGGATAACTTACGGAAAGGCGCCGCGACAAACGCTGTGCAAATTGCAGAATATTTATTGGAGCATGAGTTGGTTTTAAAAAAAAATGAAATCTCAAATTCATTTTCCGAAAGCCAAATCACCGGCATCGCCTAAACCCGGAACGATATAACTCTTATCATTAAGTTCTTCATCTATCGAAGCAACCCAAAGTTTGGTTTTTTCGGGCAGATGTTTTCTTATGTAGTCGATATCCGGGTGTGCTGCTACCACCAAAACCAGATGAAGAGAATGCAGTGTGCCATATTTTTGTAAAGTCTTATAAACATTTATCAAACTCTCACCTGCTGCAGGCATAGGATCTAAGATGATTACTATTTTCCTTCTAAAGAAGATGTAGCGAGGATAATCCACAACGATTTCAAAACTCTTAGCATTCTGTTTATACTGGCGGAAAAAAGAGATAAAAGCGGTCTCTGCCTGATGAAAATCTTAAAAGACCTGTATGTAGGAGAAGGCCCGCGCGGAGAATGATACATAGAAAAGGTTGTTGAGTTAATATATCCATCGATTTTATACCCAGAGGGGTAGAGACGTTTTTCGGAAAAAAATTCAAGGATTTGCTCAGTTCATATCCCAAAATAGTACCAATATTTTCGAGATTTTCATGAAAGACCCTATAGTCCTTCTCCAATTGAACATCCCGAAGTTCTGCAATGCGATGATTTAATATCGAAGCTTGTTTACTGAAGTCTTTAATAATTATACGTTAAAATATTTATACTCTCCCATTATGGGAAAGATGCTCTTTGAGATAATAAAATATAAAGATACAAAAAGACAAAGTTTCTCTTCGACTTAAGAATAGCATCTTCTAAAAATGAATATCTCCAGCGAGAAAAATCCAAGAACTAAAAATCTTTTAAAGCCCCAGAAAAAACCCAGCTTACGCAGGGGGCAAAATATAATTATTGTCGAAGACTCAAGGAAAATTGAAAAAACTTTACAAGGATATACACCAAAAGAGCTTTTCCTTTGCAAGGAAATTTTCCAGGAGAGAACTATCTCAGAGAGATTTCCTATGATTACTAAAATTAGCAGAAATACTTTTAAAAATAGCCTACCGCAAAAGCAGCGGAGGTGTAGTAGGGCTTTCTCATCGACGTAACCTTAGCCTGGAAAGGCTAAACGTAATCGAGAGGCTAATTTATTACTTATTCCTTGAGGATATCGAAACCCCGGAACGGGGTGCCATTCTTCGAAGCACGCAAGCCGTTGCCGTAGAGGAGGGTGATTCTTTGTGATTTTAAAACCGAATATCTTTCACCCTAATGTAATTCGGGCAAACCTCGGAACCAATATTCACTCAAAAAATCGTGACTGCCAACGCATCAAAGCTAGTTCTCTGGCTGAGAAGAACGAAAAATATAACTGATAGCAAGCGTACTAAAAAATTCCATGAACTTATACGATAGTGATTTACGATTTGGAGTTGATCTGATTATGACGGCAGAATCTTACGATATCTCGGAAAATATAATAAAGGTAGCTGATGTTTTTTTAAAATTCCGATGCAGGGGGGGAATAGACTCGCTAAATGTGAGAAATGCTACGGCTATCATATTATTGAAGCTCTACGACAAAAACTAGAATTTAATAAAAAATCATGACAGCATATTGGTCTACTAAGAGTTTCGCGGAACTTTGCAAAAAGGAACTTTACGAATTATTGCAACTCAGGCAGAAAAATTTTTATCGTTGAACAAAAATGCACTTATCCAGATGCCAATAGAAAAGACTTTAACGCCCTGTGCAGCTAGGACGTCAGGAATCAAAACTCATTGCTTATGCCCATATTCTAGCATCCGGTGGCATTTATAAACTTAATTAAAGAATCTTTTTGGTAATCGAGGCTATTTTTAAAATCCCATGCATTCGCGCACAGCAATATCTGGAAATTTTTTATAAAAGGAATAGATTTTCTAGTGTAGGGTAACCTTATCTCGAAGATGGCATTGTGTATAAGGATAAGCTCCTATCCAGAACTCAAAGCATCTAAGTATGCTATTGTAAAGGAAGCGCACAAGATAAGTTTTATTTCTAGGAAATAAAATCAAGAGGTAGTTTTCCCTTCTTCCCTTAAAGTAGCTCTTTTTATGAGCATATTTTCCTATGTATAAAGCTATATTATGAGGATTGATAGGCGTGATGACTTACAAGTGCCATTTTTTCCATCGGTTTTTCTCAAGTGATATTTTTTTAAGCTTTCCATTTGAGATTGCCTCGAGATCAGCAGGCGCTGTGATATAAATATACATGCCCTCATAAGGTTTTTCACTTTGGTGGTCTCTACAAGGTCACTATATGCGCTCCTATACTCTGACGACCGGCCACACTAATCCATGGACGCTTATATATCATCATATTTCCAGATAAAACCGCCCTTCCGGGGAGGATTAACGATCTCTTGAGGCTCTGAACATGAAAATAGAGAGTGAATTCAAGGACTTGACCGATATGAACTTCAGATCAGGGTTTTTAAAGGAATACGAAGACCCCTCTCACAGAGGAAAATAGATTTTTCTATAAGCTTTTACGCTATCAATCTGCAAACGAATTACATTACTCCCTGAAGAGTTGTTGATTCATCGGATCTACTCTAAGAGGTTATAGTGCAAGGGTTAGCAGTTCTTCAAAAGCTTTAATCTTAGATCTTAGAAAAGAGATATACTCTTGATAGTGGATAATGGTTTGTCTTTTTGTTTGTGGAGATTCCCACAGATTTGACTTGAGATGATTATGAGCGCTCATCTAAAAAGGCGAACATATTATTTAAATCATCATGCATACTACACCAGGGCTTTCATAATTTTGAATGGACGAAAAGCCGTTACATAAAATTTTAAATGAAACTTTGCATTGCTCTGTATTCTCTTTTTTCATTTCTAGATCTCTCTGAAACTTTTCATCTTCTTGAGAACCCATAGCTAATAAAGCATCAACAATAAACGTTCTTTTTTGAGTTCCTTCAAAAAAGCAAGCTTGCTCGGAAAAACACCAGTAATATAAACGCTTTTATTTCTGTAAAACTCCTTTATGCTTTCAAGATTCGCTCCGAAATGCTTTATATGTGTATCAAGAGATAATTTTAGCCACTTTACATGCTTGTTAAATTTCTTTTCGTTCTCATGAAATTTTATTCTAAGATCTTTTTCTTCTTGATTCATA
The DNA here is from genome assembly GCF_002904345.1 of Bacteroidetes bacterium endosymbiont of Geopemphigus sp. Classification (GTDB taxonomy): domain Bacteria; phylum Bacteroidota; class Bacteroidia; order Flavobacteriales; family Blattabacteriaceae; genus GSPS2-BC2016. Next base: position 105,195 of record NZ_PEIH01000004.1, on the reverse strand, counting down.
TGGCTTTAAGTGTGGTGCTTTTTCATTTAGAGCGACGCGTTAATCTTCTTCAAAGAAAGAAAAAACCTTTTTTACTAATGAAGAGTTAAATCGTGAAAAATTAAATAAGCTTTAATTGAATTTTAAATAAAAAAACGGTCAGATATTATCCTGGAATTCCTGTTACAGCTGAGCTTTATCATTGGGGATGATTTCGCTAAAATTTCCCTAAAGCCATATGGGGTTTTAAATATCATTTTAGGTGTTTGATTTTATTTAATCATAGAGCGAATACCAATGTCAACGGTGTCCAAAATATTTTAATGACAGAGAATGCTACAACTTTCCTGTGGAGGAATTGATGCAGTTGAGATCCTTCGTAAAAGCAGAAATCCACTGGGGAGTCGCTAAGCTCTCTAGGTACGGAAGAAATACTCTTCTTCTAAGATAGAGAGGATGTCAATTTCGTCAGGTGTTTTTAAAGGCTGGCTTCTAAAACTTTCGCTCCGGGGGCAGAAATAAAATGTACTTCATCTACAAAGGCCGGTAAGAGCAAGGTGTCACCTATTTTTAACTTTTCGGTAGTGGTGGAGGTTTTAATTTCCAGATTTCCTTCCACCACGATGAATACCCTGAAGGTTTCTTTAGGTTCGTATTTTTTTTTAATCTTTCCATGAAATGATAAAATTTTTATTTTAAAATAAGACGTATCGATAATTTTTGAGAATAAGTTCTCTTTAATTTTATAAGGTGTGTCATAGCGATTATATAAGGAAAAATCGATGGCATCAAGAGCCAATTCCGTATGAAGCTCCCGTATTTGACCGTTTTTATCTTTACGGTTGTAATCATAAATACGATAGGTAATATCCGATCTCTGCTGAATTTCAACCAGTAATACCCCTGCGCCTATAGCGTGTATGCGACCTGCGGGCAAATAGTATACTTGCCCTTTTTGTACTTTTACTTTATTAAGTACTTCTTCTTTTTCTGATGAAGTTAATTTTCGGTAGTTCTCTTTTGAAATGTTCTCTTTAAAACCTACGATCAATTCAGCCGATTCCTCAGTGTGCATAATGTACCACATTTCATTCTTTCCAAAGGAATTGTGTCGTTGTTTTGCCAGCTTATCATCAGGATGCACTTGTATGGAGAGTTTTTCGTGCGCATCGATGAACTTTATTAACAGCGGGAATTGATTCCCAAAGCGTTCATAAACTTTTTCTCCCAGTAATTCCTCTTTATAAAGAGTAATAAGTTCTTTTAAATGCCTACCGGCTAAAGATCCATTAGTTACTACACTTAAGTAGCTCTGAACATCTGAAATCTCCCAGCTCTCTCCAATATTCCCAGAAGGGATCGGCTTTTTTAAAAGTTTGCGCAGTTGATCTCCGCCCCATATTCTGTATTGGAAAAAGGGCTCAAAGCGAAGCGGGTAGAGGTTTTTTTGCATAATTTTTGTTCTGAAGACGTAAAATTAAATGAATTCTTTTCAGATCTTAGGGCTTTAAAAAATATAAAGCGGACTCAATTTTATAACTTTGTCCTTTATTTTATTGCGCATGAATGAACAAATAAATAGCGCTTTTGATGAGGAACATTCACATTTTTCCTCTAATTACGATACACCTTTGCGAAAAGATGCTTTTGAAATCGTGGATCAGGAGAAAATCGAGCGCATAGAATCTCATTTTCGTGAGATTATGGAAATATTAGGACTAGACCTTAACGATGACAGTTTGCATAATACCCCCAGGCGAGTGGCTAAGATGTTTGTAAAGGACATTTTCTCGGGTCTTCATCCTGAGAGTTTTCCGCGATCTTCCACCTTTGAGAACAAATATAAGTACAACCAGATGCTTGTGGAGAAAAATATCGTAGTGTATTCTACCTGCGAGCATCATTTTTTACCCATCGTGGGTCGCGCGCATGTAGGTTATATTTCTAACGGCAAAGTGATCGGCCTTTCAAAAATCAACCGTATCGTTGATTATTACGCGAGAAGACCTCAGGTGCAAGAGCGTTTGACCATGCAAATCGTTCGTTCCATGCAGAAAATGCTAGGAACTCAAGATGTGGCTTGCGTCATCGACGCCAAACATCTTTGCGTAAACTCACGCGGCATTCGCGATATCGAAAGCAGCACCGTAACGGCTGAACTTGAGGGAGTGTTTAAAGCCGACGCGAACACCCGAAGGGAATTCTTGCATTATACCGGGGCAAGCGCATCGATCGGCTTGTAGAGAATAAATGATTTAAGTAATTTTCTCTGAATAAAATATGCAAAATCAGCCGGCTCATCAGGAAATAAAAATATACAATTCTCTTAGTGGACAAAAGGAAGTTTTTACACCTGTAGTGAAGAGATCCGTAGGGATATATACCTGTGGTCCGACAGTTTATAATTGGGTACATCTGGGAAATTGCCGTACTTTTATTTCTTTCGATCTGGTAGTTCGCTATTTCAGACATTTAGGCTATAAGGTGCGTTATGTGCGCAATATCACCGATGTAGGTCACTTAGAAGATGAAGCAGGGGAGGGTGAGGATAAAATCTCGAAAAGAGCTCGTCTCGAGCGTCTCGAGCCTATGGAGCTCGTACAGAAATATACCCTTAATTTTCATGATATATTATTATCATTCAATACTGTGCCTCCTGATATAGAACCTACCGCTACAGGTCATATTTCAGAGCAGATTGAGACTATTAAAAAACTCATGGATCATGAGCTCGCTTATGAGTCAGGAGGTTCGGTCTATTTTGATCTGCAGGCTTACGCTCGGCTTGTTGATAATAATCCCGAGTATGAAAGCTATGGCGTTTTAAGCCATCGCAAGATGGAAGAACTTCTGGTGAATACGCGCGCTTTAAAAGGACAGCAGGAAAAAAAACACTCGCAGGATTTTGCTCTTTGGAAAAGAGCCTCCCCAGGGCATATTATGCGCTGGCCTTCTCCCTGGGGAGAGGGTTTTCCGGGCTGGCATATTGAATGTACCGCCATGAGCACGAAATATCTAGGGGAGGTTTTTGATATTCACGGGGGCGGTATGGATTTAAAATTTCCTCATCACGAATGTGAACTCGCGCAAGCGCAAGGAGCTTACGGAAAAAGTTCCGTAAACTATTGGATGCACACCAATATGCTTACCATTAACGGTCAGAAGATGAGCAAGTCAAGCGGCAATATGCTTTTGCCCTTCGATATCTTCACCGGTGAAAATCCTTTTCTTGAAAGGTCTTTTTCTTTTGAGGTTGTGCGTTTTTTTATGCTGCAGACCCATTACCGCAGTGTTTTAGATTTTTCAAACCGCGCGCTCGTCGCCGCCGAAAAAGGTTATAATCGACTTATGATGGCTTTCCTGGATCTGGAAAGGCTCTCGTCTTCAAAAAAAGAAGGTAAAACCTCTACCTTTGATGTGCAATCATGGAGAGAGAGTTGCTATGAAGCCATGAATGATGATTTCAACACCCCTCGCTTGATTGCCCATCTTTTTGAGATATACCCTTTAATGGAGGCGATTTCTGAAGGTAAAGCATCTTTAAGTTCCTCTGATCTGAATTTTTTGAAAACGACTGTGCAAAGTTTTTGTTCAGAGGTTTTAGGCTTGGAAAGCCCTTTAGTAAGATTAAAAAGATCCTTAAGTTTTGATATTAAAAAACATTTCTCCTCCATCAAGGTATCTTCAAAGATCTCTTATTCATTGAAAGAGCTTTCAGCAGAAGATTCTTCAACAAAATCCCCTTTATTAAATAGATTACCGCCTGATCCAGATAAATCCAAGGAATTGCTCAATATTCTCGTCAGAACACGTGAGAGAGCCCGCAGAAATAAAGACTGGTCGCTCTCAGATGAAATTCGAGATGAACTCTTAAAGCTCGGCTATACGCTCCGCGATAACCGAGACGGAACGACCTCCGTAAAGACTCAAGCTGATTCTCCCAATACTTTCAGAGCGGAATGAAATGTATTTTTCAGATCCTCTACAAGATCCTCTGTGTGTTCTATACCGCAGGAAATGTGTATGAGCGAGTCCTGAATGCCGGCAACTTTTCGGACGCTCTCTGGAGTGGTATTTATGTGTCATACTTTCTGGATGACAGATGAGGTTTTTGGTGTCTCCTAAGCTTTTTTCAAATTGAAACCCAAGCTATATCCTCCAAAGCGTTTTTGTTGCCGTGTGGCGATCTTATGGTTTTTATGCGTGGGTAGACCGGGATAGTAAAGCTTGTTAATGTAAAGTTTGTCAATGTAAGGGAGATTGAAGAAGATGTTTAGCGATTTTCATGGCGTTTTCCGATTGTTTTTCTATGCGAAAAGAAATGGTCTGAATACCGCAAAGGGTTTTAGTTAGTAATCAAAAGGAGCCAATACCGCGCCGCTGGCGTTCTGGATATACTTTATTTTTCAGCCGTCTCTTGATCTTTGGTCACTACCAATCCGGCAAGCACATCGGAGTACCCAGAGAGATATTTTGTCGCGCTGTGAACGACGATATCCGTGCCTAAATTTAATGGTTGTTGTAAAATTCTAGAAGCAAAGGTGTTATCTACCACTACCTGAATCTTATGTTGATGATCTATTTCTCCTAAGATTTTGATATCGGAGATTTTTAAAGTGGAATTAGTAGGAGACTTCAGCTATAGCATACGTGTTTTAGGGGTGATGGCTTTTATCAAATTTTCGCTATTGTGTTCGTGTCAATAAATTTTATATTTATCCCAAACCGCTTGTAAATCGTATTGAGTAAGCGGTAGGCACCTCCGTAAATATCGTCTATGGCAGTGATTTTGTCTCCTGCGTTTAGTAATTTAGTACAGCGTCGATAGCTGCCATGCCTGAGGTAAAGGAAAAACCTGTATAACTGCCATCAAGGTCCGAAATAAGGCTTTTCCAGTACCTTTCTTGTGGGATTGTTGGTTCTTGTATAATCAAATCCCTTGTTTATCCCGGGAGCCTCCTGCACATAGGTGGAAGTCTGGTAGATGCGTGTTAAGAGGGCGCCAGTCAGAGTGTCAACATAGGTAGCGCTGAGAAGGGCTGTTTCTGTTTTCATAGCTAATAATTGTATTGATGTTAGAGAAGTAATTAATATATCATGAAAGACGGAAAGAACGTCCATTGAAAGATGATAAATTAAAAATAAATACAGGTAAGATTACTATTTTCTACTTTTTTTCCGTTAAAGACTTTTTCGGTCGGAAGAAGCATCTGCTTTTAAAAAAAAGGGTTGCTAACGTTTAACAGGGTCAAATCCCTTTACCTTTCTTGATAAATTATATTGTATGTATGTGTTATAATCTGTGCTTCTCATTGCAATTTTAAGTCTCTTCAGATACACTTATCTCACCTGGTTTAGCGCCCTACCCTGACAGAATAGAAGTATATAGGTTCGACTTCTTCATTAGAACACTTTAATTTAATCATATACAAAGGAAAGAGCATAAAAAATGATTATATCGTTATATTACTTACTAGAGTAATGATGGTATATATTATTAAATATTAAATCCTTTTTTTCTATCCCTTCTTGCCGAAGGCGTAGTAAACTTTTCTACTATGGATTAAGATTTTGAAAGATTTGTTGTGTTGATTAGATCTTAAGTTAGCTGCTACATTATACCCGCAATTTTTATCCTCTTTTTGAGGTTGGCGATTTTTAATAAAGTCATATTTTAATTGACGCGGAAATTTTTGTTTGACCATGTGAAGAGGCCTTTTTCAGAGGCAGTTTTTTCAGAATTATCCCGAATAGTAGAGTCGGCCCCCTTAGCAATAAGAGCTAGTGCAGCTTCTATTTGAGCAGCTAAATGAAGTTGGGATTTTCCTTGATTATTATGAGCATTTATATCAGATCCCTTATCAATAAGAGATTTCATAGTACCTATTTTATCATTTTACAGTCTTATGGAATTGGATTTGTCTATCCTTGTCTTTTCTGTTTATGCTTATTATAATGCAAAATATTGTTCGTATTCTTCTTATTAGTTTTTTCATATCAGTTTAGTTTTTTATATCAGTATTAAAATTCAGACAAATGAATTAAGAGGCATGTTAAAATCGCATAGCAATTGATATATTAAAATTATATATCTATTTATTTAATAAAAAATTAATATAAATATAATTTATAAGATATTTACACCTTTTTAACATCACAAAGAGTTAAATGAAGGTTTTCATTTGGGAATGCTGCTCCATGTTTTAACTAACAAGATGATATTTTATTCTCTTTAGTTGGATTTACATCTCCTTACAACTGTACCGTAATGCTCTCGAAGAAGTTATATCTATAGGTTTAATGACACTTTGTTTTTTACTGAGCTTTTCGGTGTGCTGTTTCTCTATATATATAGGGTTTATCTTTGTTCCTAAGGGCTTATCCTTTAAAACCTCTTCTCCCTGCCTTAAGTAGCTCATATTTTATGTCGATCGTCCGGTCTTTATCGGATATTTTCTTACTTAAATACTCTGTAAATTCCTTGTGAAAAGAGAGATGGATAATGGATATCGGTGAACTCTAGCTTAGTGTTCTTATAGCTTTCAAAAGCCTTAGATTTTATCTGAAGTGGTTTTCTAGTCCCTTATAATGTTACTTGAAAGCAACTTGTTTTTATTTCCCTTTACCAAGAGCGGCCACTTTCTTTATTCTTGTATTCACTATTTTACAGATATAGACTTGTATCTCTCATTAAGATCTAATAAAGAACTCATTTACTGTCTTTATTGTTCCACGATTTATCAGATTTACTGTTACATCATCCTAATTCATGCGTTCAAAAAGATAAACTCAAAGCTTTTTAAGAGTGGTATTGATCAAGTTCTTTTGATGAGCCGGGGATATTTTCTAGCACGTCGCATTTTTACATCCCAATAACGAAGTTGATAATAATGTGAGTTCGTATCTTGATATTTGAGCTTTGTTCTCTTTAAGAATCTAAGATAGATTTAGGAGGAGATTAATCTTGCTGAGAGCTTATGAAATCTATGGAGGTTATTTATTCTGACAAATACGCATGATTAGCATTTTATTTTATAAAATAAATAAATTTTAATGGTATTAGTTATTCTGTTTTGGTAAATTCTTTTGCAGTAGCTAAAATTTTCTCAAGGTTTGCCATCACCTCCACATAAGCGGAGGTGATAATGAGTTGCTGACGAAAAGGCTTTATATTAGGGAGACTTTTAAAATAATTGCCGTAATGGCGGCGCATCTCCAGTAGCCCGAGTCGCTCACCTTTCCATTCTATGGTCCATCTGAGGTGTTTTTTAACTGCATTTATCCGCTCTTCTAAGCTTGGAGTGGAAAGTTTTTCCCCTGTAAGAAGAAAATGTTTGATCTCTCTGAAGATCCATGGGTATCCTATGGCTGCTCTGCCAATCATCACCCCGTCGAGTCCATATTTATCTTTCATCTCCAAGGCTTTTTCCGGGCTGTCCACATCGCCGTTTCCGAATATCGGTATTTTTATGCGAGGATGATTTTTTACAGTAGCGATTCTGCTCCAGTTGGCCTTACCCTTATACATTTGCGCGCGGGTCCTTCCGTGAATGGAAATCGCTAGTATGCCAACATCTTGTAGTCGTTCTGCCACTTCCTCAATTTTTATAGTCTGCTCATCCCAACCCAGACGAGTTTTAACCGTTACCGGCAAAGAGGTATGCTCTACCACGGCTTTAGCTAAGGAAATCATTTTGTCGATATCCTTAAGAATAGCCGCCCCTGCACCTTTACAAACTACTTTTTTTACCGGACATCCAAAATTAATATCTATAATATCAGGTTTTTGCTCGTTGATGATTTCCGTAGCTTCTATCATAGCTTCTCGTTCAGCACCAAAAATCTGAATACCTATAGGGCGTTCGTATTCGAAAATATCGAGCTTTTTGACGCTTTTTTCCGCATGTCGAATCAATCCTTCTATAGAGATAAATTCAGTGAACATCAAATCAGCGCCTTCTTCTTTACACAAGCGACGAAAGGGGGGGTCACTCACATCCTCCATGGGCGCGAGAATTAGCGGAAAATCGTTTAATTTTAAATCTCCTATAAAAACCATTGTAGTTTAAATGATAAATGAAAAGTTATTTTTTCATTTGTTGTGTTTCGCAACTAAAAATATTTAAATTTGCACGACTTTTAAAAAGTGTATGCTTTGAAAAGCAAGGTCATTATTTTTTCTTTCTTCTTTGTATTACTGAGTTTTTCTGGTTATTCTCAGCTCCCTGAGACGCCTCCTCATCAAGGAAAGATTTTGAATCCGGCTGAGGTAATCCTTGAGCATATACGTGATGCTCACGAATGGCATTTGTGGGGAAGCGCAGAAAAAAACCTAAGCCTTCCCTTGCCGGTGATTCTCTGGGATGAGGGCTGGCATATATTCTCGGCTTCTCGTTTTGAGCACGGTAAGAAAGTTGTTAAAGATGCTGGGAAATATTACCGTATAGTCCATGAGAAGATCTATAAAACCAACGCTTCCGGACTCCTGCTTCAGGACACCTCGGCTCATATCGCCAACGAGCGACCTTTAGATTTATCGATTACCAAAAATGTTGTAGCTACTTTTTTATCCGTATTAATTCTTTGTGGTGTTTTCTTAAGTATGTCCGCTTCCTATAAAGGACACTTACCTGGCTCTTTCCCTGCCAGATTGTTAGAGTCCGTGGTGCTATTCGTCAGAGATGAGTTGGCCATTCCCAATATCGGCGCTAAAAAATATCGACCTTACTTACCTTTTTTGCTTACGATCTTTTTTTTTATACTCGTTAACAATATTCTTGGGTTGTTGCCGGCTGCCCCAAATGTGACCGGTAATATCAGCACTACCTTAGTTTTGGCAATGATGACTTTTATCATCGTTAATATGAGGGCGAAAAAAGCTTACTGGAAGCATATTTTCTGGATGCCTGGTGTTCCCATGCCTGTGCGTTTTTTGCTAGCTCCTATAGAATTTGCAGGAGTTTTCATAAAACCCTTAACGCTTTGCATTCGGCTATTTGCCAATATGACCGCCGGACATATTATCATATTAAGTTTTATTTGTCTGATTTTTATTTTTAAAAATATGCTTGCCGCGGGATTTGCTATGCCTTTTGCTTTATTTATTTCATTGCTTGAGGTGCTCGTGGCCTTTCTGCAGGCCTTTATATTTACAGCTTTATCCGCTCTTTTTATCGGGATAGCCCTGGAAGATCATGAACAGTATGAAACACATTAATTTAATATATTTACTATGGATGCTAATTTGACATACGCAGGTTTGGCTGCGATTGGAGCAGGTTTGGCTGCGATTGGAGCAGGTTTTGGAATTGGAAAGATCGGCGGATCCGCGATGGATGCTATTGCCAGACAACCCGAGGCTTTCGGTAAAATACAAAGCGCGATGATTATTGCAGCGGCTTTAGTTGAAGGCGCCGCGCTATTTGGTATAGTCACTGCCCTTTTGGCTGTATTTAAGTAGGATTTTTTGACGAAACTTAAAAGCTGAATGAATTTTATTCAATCGATGAGCATATGGATTTAGTAACGCCTTCCATAGGTTTGATTTTTTGGCAGGCGATTCTTTTTATTCTTCTATTTTTTTTGCTTGCAAAATTTGCCTGGAAGCCTATATTGAGGCTTATCGAGGATCGTGAAGAGTATTTACAAGCTTCTTTGCGGGTGGCTCAAAAAGCTCAGCAAGAAATGAACTCCCTAGAACTTGAAAAGGAAATCTGGCTCAAACAAAGCCGTGCTCAGCGCGATCTTTTACTGAAAGAAACGCGCACCTTAAGCGATCAGATTATACATCAGGCAAAGGAAAACGCGCAAAATGAGCGTCATGAGATACTTCTTCAGACAAAAATCCTCATCGAAAATCAAAAGAAAGCAGCCTTAGCTGACATTAAAAATCAAGTAGCGGATCTTTCGATAAGTATTGCTGAAAAGCTTCTTCAAAAAGAACTTAAGAACGATAAAGAACAAGAAAAACTCGTTTCAAATCTGCTAGCTGATCTCAAAGATTTTCCCTGACAAATGCAGAATTTTAAAACAGCGAAGCGTTATGCAAAGGGGCTTCTTGATTATTCCCTTTATTCCGGTGAATTGGATAAGGTTTATGACGAGATGCAACAGATTTTGAATTTGATCGATCAAAGTCGTGAGTTCTATTTATTCCTTAAAACACCTTTACTAAATCCTCAAAAAAAAAGGATAATTCTGCGTCGTTTGTTTCGCTTTTTCTCTGAGACAACCCTTAAGTTTTTAGAACTAATAAGCCTGCATAAAAGAACTTCTTTATTGAAGATTATCGCAGCTATATTTTTAGAGATATACAAGGATAAAAAGCGATGGGAAAATGCAATTCTTATCACAGCGACCCTCTTAAGCGGTGAACTTGAAAGTCAAATTCTTGCTAAGTTGCGTGAAAACAAAGGTACAAAAAGATACCTTTTCTTAAAAAAAGTGGATCCAACTCTTATGGGTGGTTTTATACTTCGTATAAGAGATAAAGAATGGAATATGAGTCTTAGCGGAAAAATTCACAGACTTCGTCAAAGCCTTATAGATCGTAACTATGTAAAAAATACTAAACTTTAGGAAAATTTTATGGCAGATATAAAAGCAGCTGAAATTTCAGCTCTACTTAAAGAAGAATTATCTGGTTTTCAATCCGAAGGCCAATTATCAGAATTTGGAATAGTCCTCCAGATAGGAGACGGAGTAGCGCGTGTTTATGGGCTAGATGCTGTGGGCTATGGCGAGCTGGTAGAATTTCATACCGGTCTTGAGGGTATAGTACTTAATCTTCAGGAGGATCACGTAGGAGTAGTGCTTTTAGGCTCTTCCGATGCTATTCGTGAAGGAGATCGTGTGAAGCGCACCAGGCGTATCGCTTCTCTAAAGGTAGGAGAAGGTATGTTAGGGCGCGTGGTAGATACTTTAGGTCATCCCATCGATGGAAAAGGTCCGATAGAAGGCCCTTTATTTGAGCTGCCTTTAGAGCGCAAAGCCCCGGGTGTTATCTATCGCCAGCCGGTACAGGAGCCTTTACAAACCGGAATAAAGGCCATTGACGTCATGATCCCTATTGGGCGCGGTCAGCGCGAATTGATTATCGGAGATCGCCAGACAGGTAAGACTACTATAGCTGTAGATACTATTCTCAATCAAAAAGAATTTTATGATCGGGGTGAGCCTATTTTTTGTATTTATGTAGCCATCAGCCAAAAGGGATCTACTGTGGCAGGCATAGTTAATACTCTGGAAGCCCATGGCGCGCTTGCTTACACGGTGGTCGTGGCGGCTAACGCTTCAGATCCTTCCCCTATGCAAGTGTTCGCACCCTTTGCCGGGACCACTATAGGAGAGTATTTTCGCGATACAGGCCGTCCGGCTCTGATCATTTACGATGATCTTTCAAAACAAGCGGTAGCTTATCGCGAAACTTCACTGCTTTTAAGGCGTCCACCGGGTCGCGAGGCTTATCCGGGAGATGTTTTTTATTTGCATTCGCGTTTGCTTGAGCGCGCTGCTAAAATCATACAAGACGATCAGGTGGCGCGCGCTATGAATGACTTGCCTGGGTCACTGAAAGACAAAGTAAAAGGAGGCGGCTCGCTTACTGCTTTGCCTATTATAGAAACTCAGGCAGGGGATGTGTCGGCTTATATCCCTACCAACGTCATTTCAATTACCGATGGGCAAATTTTTTTAGAAACGGATCTCTTTAATTCCGGTGTTCGACCGGCGATCAACGAAGGTATTTCTGTATCCCGTGTAGGGGGCGCAGCTCAGATTAAATCGATGAAAAAAGTAGCGGGGACTCTTAAGCTCGATCAGGCTCAGTTCCGCGAATTGGAGGCCTTCTCAAAATTTGGTTCCGACTTAGATACAGCTACTTTAGCTATTATTAATAAAGGCCGACGAAATGTAGAAATTCTCAAACAGCGTGTGAATAATCCTTACAAAGTAGAAGATCAAATCGCCATTATTTACGCTGGAGTTAAAAATCTTTTAGAAAATATACCTGTTGAAAAGATCAGGGAATTTGAAGAGGAGTATCTATATTATTTAGATCATAAGTATCCCGAGGTGATGCATGCTTTTAAACAAGGGCGTTTCGATGAAGACCTGACAAAGGTTCTTGAAAGTGCAGTTTCCGAACTCAGCGCCAAATATATCGCTCAGAAATAGCTCTTGTGCCCAACTTAAAAGAAATACGCGGGAGGATTCAGTCAGTAGCTTCTATCATGCAGATCACCCGAGCCATGAAGATGGTTTCTGCGGCCAAACTCAAAAAGGCCAAAGATGCTTTATCAAATATTCATCCCTATGCTCAGAAAATAGAAGACTTACTAACTACATTTTCTTCTGAAGTGGATTCAGGTGATCTTTCAGGTTATCTTCAAGAAAGTCGGAGTCAACCCAAATTGATCATTGCCATTAGCTCTAACAGAGGGCTTTGCGGGGGGTTTAACGCTTCGATTGCTCGGATGGTTATTCATCAGATGATTCCTTTAGATCAACCAGTTCCTTATTTGCTCACTATAGGTAAAAAAGCCAGGGACTTACTGAGCGCTCATTTTCAAATTTATCAAGATCATAGTACGCTTTTTGATTCTATTTCTTATACTAAAATCGCTTTGTTTTGCAATGTGTTAATCGATCAGTTTCTTCAAAAGTATTTTCATTCGATTCATCTGGTGTATAATAGATTTAAAAACGCGGCAGTTCAAGAGGTGATCTCAGAGCAAATTCTACCCATTGAAATCCCTGAAAAATCACCGGATAGTTTGCAGATGGATTATTTACTTGAGCCTTCGAAAACTGATCTTCTTAATGAACTGATACCTAAAGCGATAAAGATTCATCTTTTTAACGCTATTCTTGAATCTTATGCCGCTGAGCAGGGCGCGCGTATGAGCGCTATGCATAAAGCTACGGATAACGCCTCCGATCTTAAAAGCGAATTGCTGCTCATCTATAATAAGGCTCGTCAAACGGCCATTACCAAGGAAATTCTTGAAATCGTAGGAGGAGCTGAAGCCTTAAATTCCTAGAAAAGGAAAAACAATAAACCTTAAGATCATCTAGCTAAATGCCGGTTTATGTGCTTTTATTACAGTATCTGCTCTTTTCAAAAGAAAAATTCGGAAATTAATCTCTTATAAAATCTTTTTTTGCCTAAAACCGTAGAAGGCCTTAATAAGAAAATTCAACATGAGATTCCCGTTATAGAGAAATTTCTCACCGAGATGCGCCGTTTGATCATAGGGTAAGAATCTATAATAAGACCTTTAAGGAAGTTTTCCAGGATACAGTTCATTCCCCCGGACCTTTTGCCTGTTGATGTGGTGGGAGTTTTGATTTATCATCTTAAAAGCAATGATTTTGTTATTAAAAAGAGACCTATTTTCGCCAACTCCGTTTTTGGCCGATGAAATTACCGTGCACCGGCTAAGGTGCAGTCGGCCCTTTTAGAGGCTATTCAGGAAAAACAAGTGACTATTATTGGTGATGAGACTTTCCCATTGAAGGAACCTATCTTTTACCGGAGGTTCAAGTAGATCGTTTTATGATGAAGTGTCTGGTGGATTATCCTGATATAGAAGCTGAGGCGCAAATTGTAAAGAATGTCATCGAGGAAAATTCTCAACTTTCCATCACCTGTTTTTTTATTGGCTTTTGCCCTTATACCTTTTCTTGTAAAGTATATGTTTTTTTATCACTCTTCAAATCCTTCTCTGTCGCTTCCGAACTTGGGGCCTTTTTCTGATATTCGTCCAGGTTTTTTATTAAGGCAAAGATCTTTATTAAATATTTTTCGTTTGGCGTTCGCTTTACTATTCCTCGCTCTGGCCCTCTCGCAAAAAATGCATCTGATGTACCCGGCTATCGATAATGGTATAGACATACTCGTGACTGATGTATCTAAGCATGTTAGCTAAGGATTTTCTAACCACTTAAGTGTTCTAAAACAAGAAGCCTTGTACTTTGTAAACGAGTGAAAAAGCGATCGTATCGTCTTATTTGCCTTTTCCGGTGAAGTTCTTGTAAAAATTCCTCTTACCTCTGACATAGAAGCGCTATCTCACGAAGTGAGTTTACTGCATACCCGCGAGCTTAACAGAGGCACGGCTTTAGGAGATGCTCTTGGTATAGTAGTAAATCACCTTAGAAACATCACCACTTAAAAGCAAGATCATTCTTTTAATGACCGATAGGGTGAACAATGATGGTTTTGTAGACCACAAAGCAACCATGGATCTTGCTTCTCGCTATGGCATTAAAGTATATACTATACGGAATAGGTATTAATGGCAAAGCTCTTTTTCTGGCTTGTATCATATCGGCTACCGGCGAAATTCAGTATGAAAGACAACCGGTGGAAATTGACGAAGATCTTTTGAAAGAAATCGCCCAAAAACACAGGGTAAATATTTCAGGGCTACTAGATAATAAACGCTTACAAGAAATCTATCAAGAGATTGATTATCTTGATAAATCCCTTCTCTCTCGGCAGTCGAATTATGCTTATCAAGAGTACTTTGCCTGCTTTGCTCTTGCTGTTTTATTGCTTGAATTTTTCTTACGAGCTACTTTTTATAAACATATGTTATGATGCTGCAGTGGGCAAACAGAGAAAATTTTTATTATTTAGTTCTATTACTTTTATTAATATTCTTATATATAAGGTTCTTTCACTGGAAAGAAACAGTCGGTGTTCCTTTTCTAATTCATTTCATCATATGAAAATCTTTCCCCCTATTTCTTTATTCTGGACAAGAACTTCTCTTAAAATTTCGGCAACAACTTTTCTTATTTTGGCTCTGGCCGGATCCGATTCCTGATAAGGAACCTCATGGATCCGGAAGCTTCGGCTTGTCAAGGTATAGATAAAGCCATGACCCTGGCGCAAAAATCTTTTCCGATATATAATATCGGCATAGAGCAAGGGGAAAGAGTACCTAACGGAAAAGTTCAAAAATGGGCAAAGGTTATTAAGAAATTCAACGGACAATGAGTGATAAGCCGACTTAATAAAAGACTACTTACTGAGTTGGCTTTTATACACATGGAAAATACATAGAAGAAAATGTTATAGATTTGGCGGTAGTTGATTTGCAAGAGGTTTAAAGAACCAACGCTCTTCTCAGTGGAGAAAATGGCATTCTTATGCGCATCATTTTCAAGTTTTTATAGGCACAGCACTCATATTGATTATATTGGAAATATCTTTAAAAGACATATTTGTTATTCAATCGACATCAAGATTTTCTAAAAATATCTTTCGAAAATCATGAAGGCGATATACTTTTTTTTGATGTTATTTTTTTTGTCTTTTTTTAGAGATACCCGAACAGTTAAGTCCGTTACTAAAAGAAGCCGACCGGTATTATTCAGGCGCTGAATTTTTTAAATCGGAAGGCTTCTACAGAAGAACTTTGATATAAAACCCTGAGATGGAAAAATAGCTTGCAATGTGGGAAATACGCTCTATAAAGCTAAAGCGTTATAAAGAAGCGGAGACTTACTATCTAAAAGCCTTATCAAAAATTGAGTTGCCTCTTTACAGAGCTAAAGTTTATTTCAATCTTGGAGATACTTTTATGTTAAAGGCCAGGAATATGAAAAGTCCTATGGATTCTTTTCAGAAAGCTTTGCAGTTGAATCCTTACGATGATGAAGCGCGCTATAATATTTACACTCGCTAAGTGCTTTTTTAAGGTTACACAAACCGTGCAAGATCAAAACAATGATAGCTTAACTGATGATAATTTATCTTCTTCGGAAAATCCTGAAACGCCTCCTTCAGCTGACCTTGACACATCACAGGTCTCTGATGCATCTGATTTTCTTCATCAAAAAACTTATTTTTAGTTCAGGAGGAGCGCGCTTCTGAAAAAAATTGTTTTGGAGATCCCGATGGCATAGGTAGAGGAAAAATCTCCGGGAGATGTCCGCAAGAAAAAAGTTAAGTTTCCGCGTCTGCCTCGAAAAAGCATTCTGTGTATTAAAATGAGTTGATGAAGGCCTTAGAAGATCGTGAAAGGGAAGTTCAGCACAAAATAATGCAACGTAAATTAAAGGAAGCTACAAGAAAAGACTGGTAATTGCTTTGGCGATGAAAGATTTTTGGCTTACTTCGCCAGAGATTTTTTACGAAATTCTCTAAATCGTTTAAAAATGCCAAGAATATTAACCGGTGTGCAAAGCACTGGAGTTCCTCATCTGGGTAATCTTTTGGGGGCGATTTTGCCCGCTATTAAGTGGGCACATGCTTGCTCAGAGCCTTCTTTTTTATTTGTTGCTGATTTGCACTCAATTACTCAGATCAAAGATTCGAAACTCTTAAAGGAAAACACTTATCAGGTAGTCGCTGCATGGCTGGCTTGTGGACTCGATACAGATCGGATAATTTTTTATCGTCAATCCGACGTGCCTGAGGTTACTGAGCTCGCTTGGTATTTGAATTGTTTTTATCCTTACCAGCGTCTTAAACTGGCTCATTCATTCAAAGATAAAAAGGATTACATCGAAGATGTAAACTCTGGTTTGTTTACCTATCCGATGCTTATGGCTGCAGATATTCTTTTATATGATGCTGAAAAAATCCCCGTAGGTAAAGATCAATTGCAACACCTCGAGATCGCGCGTGAGGTAGCCCAGCGTTTCAATCGTAAAATGGGAAAAGTATTTGTGCTCCCTGAAGCCATGATGCTCGAGAATCTTTTGCATATACCCGGTACCGATGGTCAAAAGATGAGTAAATCCAGAAAAAATACCATCAATATTTTCGCCCCTGATAAGGATCTGCGCAAACAGATTATGAGTATTCAAACTGATAGCATGCCTTTAAAAGCTCCTAAGGATCCGGAAAAAGACCTGGTGTTTAGCTTCTATAAATTATTGGCCTCTGAGGAAGAAATAGATCATATGAGAGAAAATTACCTCGCCGGGGGCTATGGTTACGGACAAGTCAAACAAGCTTTATATGAATTTTTTTTGAAACATTTTGCTAAAGAGCGTGAAAAATTTAATTCCTTTGTACAGGATGAAGCCCTTTTGGATGAAATCCTTGTACATGGCAGTCAACGCGCTTCGAAAGTGGCTCAACAAACCCTTAAAAGGGTGCGTCATGCTTTAGGTTTTTCAGCAAATGATTTGAATTAATAAAATATTACCTGGAAGATTCGCGTTAGTATATACTTTTTTAGTATCCTCTTTTCTCCTCAGAGTTACTTTGCTAGTGAGATGATTTTCTGAGATTATATCCGATACGTATAGTCTCTCGCGAATTTTTTGACGAGATTTTTCTTTAACCTTCGCGTAGTATGTTTTTTCCTTCCCAATAGCCTTTATTTACTTATGTTTCTGGGAAAATTTATCGGCGATCTTAGACATATCGATCTCTGTCTTTTTTTATTTTTTTATGCTTTTTATCACATGTTTTTCTTTTTTTCCGAATTCAATTTCTGGGAAGAATTTAAGGTGCGCTTTGACGTTATAGCGGTCAATTAACCTTATCTATACTTATGAGGTGGTTCAGAATATAAAAGAGTCTTATCCCTTGCTTTTGGGTTTTATATTAGCTCTGGTATTTTTAGTTCTCTATCTTACCTGACGCACCGGTGCTTTTCGGGCCGTTTTTTCAGATAAAGCTTCGTTTTATTGGGATTGAGAAAAAACCTGTTCACCCCTGTTGAAGATCTGTATATTATCGGCCAGGCGATAGCTTATTACTAATCGGTTTATTTACTTTATAAAAAGTAGCCGGTTTGAATATGGAAATGCTCCGGGAGATAAAATAAATGACTAAATTTCGGGCTTAAATTCTGGAGAGATGGCCGAGCGGTTTAAGGCGCACGCCTGGAAAGCGTGTTCACCGGAAATGGTGTCGAGGGTTCGAATCCCTTTCTCTCCGCTGTAAAACCTCATAAAGTGCTCTTGAGAGTTGTGGTGGATATATCAATTTGAATACTTATATTCCGTATATATCTGAAATTACGGCGTTTTTTTTGTAAATTGTTTATAACATACTATCACAAAAGTCTCAAAATATTCTGAATTAACAACAGAAATTTTTGAAAAAAAATTGTATCTAAAAGTATTCCCAAAGCGCATTTATAATATGTGTAAATCACTATGAAGCTACAAAATATCATTTGGGTTTTCGCTATAGGAACATTTGCTGTGAGGAAAGATGCCTTCATCATCGCCCGGGGATGCTTGATAAAATCGCAAGCGATTTACAGTTCACCCCACTACGGCGGGTCAGTTTATTCCGATAAGTTCATGTTTAACAGACAGAGGGAATAAATAGCAAAACGATTGTATTGGTCGCTTTATTTCTTTTCATCTTGGGCAATATAGTATCGGAATTTTATATATCTCTTTCTTTATAATAGCCCTGGACAGGGTAATTGCAGCTTCCAGAACTTCTTTTTTTACTCTACAGTCATTCCATCGTAGCTTTAGTTGTGTCTGATAAAAAAAAGGGTATGTTCTCTCAGTAGTGATGGGTGGGATGATCCTGTTTATTGCGCTGGGAATTACGCTGGGAAGATTTATCAGGCAATTTTTCAGTTGTCAAGCCACTCTTTACTTGGAATAGTCACCTTTAAGCACCATACCCCTTTTGAGCGAATAGTGACTCCTTCCTTCTTTGGTCGTCTTGGCAAGAAGACACTCTTTAAAAGATCGGATTATATCTCGTTACAGATAGTTTACAGTTATATTAGTTTAATATTAGGCGATGTTACTTATGAAGGAGAGCAGATTTTACTACTTGCCTTGGTGTGTTTTGGCGCGAGAGCGCTTTTAGGGAACGCTTTAGTCGGTTATGCGAGGGATAAGCTGGGAAGCAAGAAAATACTTTTTTTTCCTTGGTGGAGCAAAGTGTTTCGTTTCTTTCTCTGGTTTTGGTATATAATCAGGTTTTTTTCGTTTACCTGGAGCTTTTTACCTGGGAAGTCACGGGTGAATGTATCTGGTTCCGATTCAACATAGATTACTCGAGATCTCAGAGCGTTTCGGAACATCTTCCCTGTCTTTTAAATAATTCTGTTTTATATTTTGGAATGGCAATGAGAAGTTTATTGATAGGAGATATTGTTTTTCCATAGGACCATCCCATTGGCTTGGAATACCCACTTTTTTATCGGTTGCTTCGCTTTGTGGGCAACGTCGTTTGCTTATAAATCTGATAATTCATGAGAATAAAGTCAATTTTCATTCGATTTTTTATAGATGTAACAAAGAGATACTATAATATTTACATATCAAGAATCACCTCGGGCAGAGAACTATCCTGAGCTCTCATAGATTTTATTTTTAAAGACAAACTGGAAATGTTCCATCGAATGTAAATTCGGCACACGAGAAGGTGAAGAATAATTCACATTTTTTAAAAATGACCAACTCATATGATTTTTTCTTATTTAACGCAGATATAGAGTTTAATTAATTTTTAATCTTTTCCCGTTTTCCTGAAATTGACCGTTTCTCTTTTTTAGAGCGAACATAAGGATAGTTTTCATCCATGCTCAATACCGAATTTATGGAGTAGGCTAATTATATTGTATTAGTAATACACTCGAGGGTTTTGGATTTTTTTCTTTGAAATCAAGATCTTTTCCTTACGTTTTTGCATCTTGTGATGATCTCAACTATTCTTAAAAAAAACGAATTTCTCGCTACTCTCGTTGAAAAAGAACGTTTTATAGTGGAAATACCACGATTTTACTACATTATATAAGATGTTATCGTCTTTTCCTTTTACTGTATCCTTCCTAAAATTTTCTTATTTTTTTCTGTTTTTTAAGCGCTGTAAATATTATAACTCATTTATGAGAATCAAGACAAATCTATATGATTTGCTTAGATCTCTCATAACTCCCGTAGCTTATTACCTTAAAGGTAAAGTAAATATAATATGAGATTTTTTCTACTTTTTAAAAGTCATTAATCTTATAAAAAGATTTTCCTTTTTAGTTCACTGTAAGATCTCCATGTTAGCTTGCTTGCATATTTTTTGAGTTTAAACAAAAACTCTTCCGAGAGCTCTTTGTTTTTTAAGCAAGTTTTTATATTTAAAATAAATAACTTTTATTATATTTATATTTTAATAAAAATATAACAATATGTTAAAATTTACACAAAACAAAATATTTACTTTTCTTATAGGCTTTTTCTTTTTTGGATGTTTTAAGGATAATGATGCGCCTAAAACCAGTTATTACTCTCCACCGGATTTAACTGCTTATATGGATATTGGATATTCTATTACAAGTGGTTATGATGTTAAAAGAGGTAAAAGCTTGCTTCGTATAATTCAGGAAGTAAGTTATCCAAAGTTTATCGCCGATCAATTTCAAAAGGTGAATCCAACCCTGGTATTTAATCAACTACTTATGGACGGTCAGGAAGATGAAACAAAAAACGGCACCTCTACCCTATACCTCGGAACCCACCCATAATCTGGGCATTGCCAATATGGAAACCAAACATGCTCTGGACAATAACCCTGATGATACAAGAAACAACAGAGGGTAATTCTTTGCTTCTTCAGATAATGCCACCCCAATTAGAGATGCTATGATGCTTATTGGCTAGGAATTTTGGCTAGGAATTAATGATATTAACATATCCCTTAAATTCAATTCGTATTCTTGGTAGAGAAGATAAAATTGATGATTCACTAAAAGAAAATCTTATCAGCAATCTGAATACTGCATTAGATATCGCTCAATCTAGTTATGAAGGAGAGATGCGAAAAATTATGGATAGGCTTATTACAAAAGGCGGTATTCAAAAAGGAATTATCGCTAATCATGGCAATCCTACCGATATTCCATTCATAAAATCGCTGTCTTTTATTTAAGAGGAAAATTTAAGAATAATCCAAGAAGTTCAAAAAACTTAGAAGAAATCATACAAGCGGCTAATGCCAAGACCAAAGACATAGTAAATAGTTACAATAGTATTGTTAAAAAACTGACTGATTAATACAATTGAGCTTAGATGTATATGCCGAAACGCAAGAGTATATAGAAAAGGTGATTATAATTCCATGTTTCTAAAAGATGGAATGCATCCCAATGAGAAAGAAAACAGGATTATTGCAGTTTATAAAGGACACCAACAGCAAATATAGCGGTAATATTCTTTTGGTATCTGAATTATAAAAAAATGATTTTAAAGAAGGTACACATTCAATGAATGTGATAAAATCTTCAAAAACAAGAGTCATTCCTTGAGTGAGAAAATAGCTCTTATTTTTCAATTAAAAATAGCATATGACTTATTATAGTTAAATGAATTGGATAATAAATATTAATTTTTTTATCTAAAACACTATATTCATGACTAATAGTACATATTCTATTTATATATTTTATAACTTATTTTTAAACATTAAAGACATATATTATGCATTTTATATCCGTTTTTAATTTTCTATAAAGAATTTAAGGTGTCTCCATCAAGCTCAGTTTTTGCTTTTTTTAAGCTCTATTCCTACTCTCTGGCAGGGATCATTTGGTCTTAAGGTTTTCAAAAGCTTACTATAGGTTTTATTATAATTTACTTTAAATGGAAGATTTATATTCAAGATCTTCTTTATCGGAAGGTCTCTCTAAAGTTGAATAACTTATTAATTACAATTCCTTGTTTTTAAATCCACGTCTTTGAAAAGTCTTATTTTTAATCATTTATTTCTCTGTAAAAAGAAAATTACCGTGATCTTTAGCGATCAACTTTAAGTATTATTTTTTAATAAAATGCATTGGATAAGAGGATTTTCATCTCTTTTATGGCGTTTATGGTTTATAGTCATTAATATTGTGCTGGTTCCTTTTTGTGGAGGAATCTCCATTCCTTTCCTTTTTAAGGAGAAATATTATCCTTTAGCCTATCGTCTACATCGTCTTTGGGGAGTAGGGAATCTTTCGCTTATGGGCATAGTTTATAAAGTTAAAAAAGAAACCCGGCTTAGTAAGGATCAACCCTATATTGTACTGAGCAATCATACCTCTGTTATGGACATCATGCTGCTTTATGCTCTTGTGAGTCGACACGCTATGGTCTTTATAGGAAAGTCTGAGCTCTCGAAAATCCCCGTTTTCGGGTATGTTTATAGAAAAAGTAATATCCTTGTCGATAGGAAAAGCCGTATCAGTGGCACTCACGCTTTGAAAGAAGCCAAAATAAAAATCGATTTAGGCCGAAGCATCTGTATCTTTCCAGAAGGCGGAGTACCAAAAACATCAAATATGCTTGCGCATTTTAAAGGCGGTGCTTTTGCCTTAGCTATAGAAAAGCAAATTCCTCTATTGCTTTTTAGCGTTTATGGGATGAAACAAAGGTTTCCTTATAATTTTTTCAGGGGCGGGCCCGGAAAAGTTTATGTCCGGCGACATGCACCTATTTCCACCAAAGGCATGACTTTATCAGATAAGGATGCTTTGAAAGAAAAATGTTACCGGATAATTGAAAATCAGCTAAAGGATTTTGCGCGAAAAAATCGTGATGTCGGATTCTAAAAATGCCATTCCACGGGTGCGTATATATTCAGACGGTTCTTCCAGGGGAAATCCGGGGGCAGGCGCTTATGGCTTGATCATGGAAATGTCCGATAGTGGCCATCGAAAGTTATTTTCCGAAGCTTTTCGTCTCACTACCAACAATCGCATGGAACTCTGGGGCGTCATCGCTGGTCTAGCGCATCTTAAACAGAAATCGCAGGTTACAGTATTTACTGATTCGAAATATGTAACTCAAGCGGTGGATAAAGCCTGGGTATTTTTCTGGGAAAAATCAAATTTTAAAGGGAAGAAAAATTCAGATCTCTGGCGTCGTTTTCTTAAATTTTATCGTTTACATCAGGTATCTTTTAAATGGATCAAGGGACACAATGAGCATCCTGAGAATGAACAATGCGATTATATAGCCACTCAAGCTGCTAAAAATGGCCCGTTTAAAATAGACGAAATCTACGAGAGTTTACAAATCCCAAATGGGAAGATTTCTTTATGAGAAAAATTTATCTCCTTTTATTTTTTATCGTTTTTTCCTCATCCCTTACAAAGACTCAATTGTTTAAAGCTTCAGATACATCGGTTGGACGCCTTGAGCGCTGATCATCAGTACTGGAAGGTCTTGCCTATCATGAAGATAGGAAAAATTTTGGAGCCCTCTTATTAAAGAAATGAACAATAAACTCGATAATATATCTGAAGAACTATTGGAGTGTAAATCTTATATAACTATATATTCTTTAGAAGATTCTTCATTACAAAACATAGACGCAAAACCCACTGAACAAAGCAGATTTAGTGGACCTGTGGATAAGAACCCGAAATCCTTGAGCTTCACTTCTTAAAATAATACTTCTGATGAAATAAAAAGCTTCTTCCAGAAGATTCGGGAATATAACGATATGTTTCTTGTCGAATGTGAAAGTTATTCGAATGTGAAAGCTATGCAGATCATATTCCTTTAAGTAAAGGTGAGACTTCAGAGGATTTTCAAGAAATCAGCTTATTAACAGAAAAAGAAGACTTTTAATAAAAAGAAAATTACACCCGCTCCCTTAGCAGAATACTCTGGAGAGAACTTACCAAAACCACTGGATTTATCAAAGAAAAGATCTTGTGAAAAGGCAGAAACCCGTTTTAAAAGGACGAGAAAATTATAAGAATTAGAGATAAAATGTCTTTAGTTTTTATAAAGCAACTTATATCAGATCCTATTTAAAGGTAAAATTTATTTGTAGTTCTAAATTTATTTTCTTTAAGAAAAGACAAGGTGTTTTCAACAATAGTCTTTTCTGTTTTATGATTGATTCTTAAGAAAGAAGAGAAGCCTTTATTTAAAATGTTACATATTCTTCATATCAAAGAAAATGAAAATATTTCAATATAGTCTAAAGACAGGTCCTAAAAAAGAGAGATCACTTCTAAAGTGATATAAACAAAGGATTTAAATACAAATCAAAACAGTATAGGTTGAAAATAAAAATTCAAAAATTTCTTATTTTTTTCTTGTCTTTTTTTAGATTACTTCTTTTTAGATTTATCGAATCTATAGTAACCAACAAAACCACAAGAATCTACATTAGAAAAGCACACAAACACTATTGCGAAGAAGATAGCCGAGGATACTCTTACGTATTATCTCGAAGAAGTCAATACCTGCTTAGATAGGAGCCAAAGTATAAGTATATCGCTACCAAGGAAGTATAGGGAATGTCAAAGCTGATTTTAAATAGTATAGTAAGCTTTGAATCGGGTAAATCGATAAATTCATTTACACATTACAAAACGAGAGATATATCCTACAGATGAAAACCCAAAAAAAGTTTTATAGTTAAACTTTAGTTTAACATGCCGAGCATGTAAAAAAAGGAAATAGCAATTGCATGCAATTTGTAGATTAAATCTATAATTATAACTTATAATATACCGTAAATGAGATCTATAAAGTAAAAAAACTTCTTCCTTAAATAAATCTACACTATTTATAAGCAGGCTTTACATCGTAAAGCTTTTTCGGTGTTATATGGGTAGCAAAATACAATTCCTGACTTTGTAATGGATGGCGCTAAAATTTCATCGGATATTTATGACCACAATTTTTGAAAAAATGAATTAAATCCACAAATTTTCTCAGAATTTTTTTTACTCATTTACTCATTTAAAATACAATCAGAGTTTTTGTTTTATAGATAAAACGAATAAATTTTAACAAATGCAAAAATTTTGCAAAAACCTTACAGGACGCTAACTTTGTTGCTTTATCTTCTTTTTTAAGAAATTAGGACACCTTAAATAAAATGTACAGAACTCATCATTGCGGAGCACTTCGCCAAGAAGATATAGGTCGGGAAATTGTTCTCTCGGGCTGGGTTCATTCCATAAGAAATCTGGGATCGGTAAGCTTTATAGACTTGAGAGATCGCTATGGAATCACGCAGCTGACCTTTTACAAAGAAAACCCGCTAAAAAAACAAGCTGATGAGCTCGCGCGTGAGTTTGTCATACAAATTTCCGGAAACGTAGTGGAAAGAACTTCCAAAAATCCGAAAAATCTTACCG
Source organism: Bacteroidetes bacterium endosymbiont of Geopemphigus sp. (assembly GCF_002904345.1). GTDB lineage: Bacteria > Bacteroidota > Bacteroidia > Flavobacteriales > Blattabacteriaceae > GSPS2-BC2016. Next base: position 80,140 of record NZ_PEIH01000004.1, on the reverse strand, counting down.
GAGATATTGAGGTAGCCGTCTCGAAACTGCAAGTGCTTAATCCATCCCTTATACCTCCTTTCACCATAGAAGACCAAAGTGACGGAAATGAAGAGCTTCGTATGCGCTATCGCTATCTGGATATCCGAAGAAATCCCATAAAAGACAAACTACTTTTGCGCCATAAGATAGCATTAGCAAGTCGTAAATACCTCTTTGAGATTGATTTTATAGAAGTGGAAACACCTATGCTCATCAAATCTACGCCTGAAGGCGCGAGGGATTTTGTCGTGCCTTCTCGCATGCACCCGGGCCAATTTTATGCATTGCCGCAATCACCGCAATCTTTTAAACAATTGCTGATGATTGGAGGTATAGACAGGTACTTCCAAATCGTTAAATGCTTTCGTGATGAAGATTTCCGAGCTGACCGGCAGCCTGAATTTACCCAAATCGACTGTGAAATGTCTTTTGTAGAACAAGAAGATATACTGAAACTTTTTGAAGGACTTATCGTGCATCTTTTCCGCGAGATTCGCGGGATTCAGCTTCCCAGTTCCTTTCCTCGTATTTCTTATGAGGAAGCTATGCAAACTTATGGCTCAGATAAACCTGAGAGACGTTTTCAAATGACATTCGGAATGTTGAATGAGCTCGTGAAAAACAAGGGCTTTTCTATTTTTGATGCGCAAGAACTTATCATAGGTATCGCCGTTCCGGGTTGCGCTGAGTATACTCGCAAGCAATTAGATGAGCTTACGACCTGGGTAAAAAGACCACAAATCGGCGCTCAGACGCTCGTATGGGTCAAATATCTACCACAAGGGGATTTTAAATCTTCAGTAGATAAATATTTTGATCAAAAAGACCTTAAAGAATGGGCCCATAAACTCAAGGCGCAAGCAGGTGATTTATTACTTATCCTTTCAGGAAAAGTGAAAGAAACTCAAAAACAACTCGGCGAGCTTCGTTTAGAAATGGGCCGAAGACTGGGTTTACTCGACTCTGAAAAATTTGCCCCTTTATGGGTAGTGGATTTCCCTTTACTCGAGCGATCGGAAAATAATGAACATTATCATGCTTTGCACCATCCTTTTACAGCTCCTCAAGAAAAAGACCGTTCACTTATGAAAAGCACTCCGGAGAAAGTCCGCGCCCAAGCTTATGATTTGGTGATCAATGGCAGTGAAATTGGCGGAGGATCCATTCGCATTCATCAAAGCGAACTTCAAGAGCAGCTTTTTTCCTTGTTGGGCTTTTCTAAGGAAAAAGCTTATGAGCAATTTGGATTTATGATCAATGCTTTTCAGTATGGTGCTCCTCCTCACGGTGGTATTGCTTTTGGACTGGACCGATTAGCCGCTGTGCTGGCAGCAGAGGAAAGCATACGTGATTTTATCGCTTTCCCTAAAAATAATTCCGGAAGAGACTTAATGATACAGAGTCCTTCAAGACTTGATACCGTACAATTAGAAGAGTTAGGTTTACAAATAAAAACCGCCTTGTAGAATGTCCGTAAAACCGAAAAGCCTGCTTGGGCGGTTTTTATATGGCGGTATCGACATCTTTCACATCGGAAATTTCTCTTTTGATAGGCCTTATGCTGGTTGTATTGATTAAGAAATATATCATTAAAAATGATTCGATGAAGGCATTCCCATTGCACTTCAGTCTTTGGCGCGGAGAAATGGCGTCATAAATCGCAGGATTATTCTTTCCTCATAGGTTTAGAAGGTCTTGCTGTAGGAAACGGAGTTTCCATAGGGTCCCAAATCGCTTCTTTTTTTCATATGTATAAAAGATCTCGAAAACTTTTGTTAATATGCACCACTACAGATTCTGTAGCGGCGATTTATAAGGCGCCCATTACCGCGACAGGCACGCTTTTTGACGCTTCTTATTTGGTACCTTTTTACGGAATTGAGCGTTTTCATTTCGATAATATTGCTTTTGTTACTGTCTTTTAGGTTTTTTTTTATGACTTTAATATCCATGTATATTTCGGATATGTTTTTTTATGTGGAAAAACTTTTTAAACCTTTAAAAAATTATTATAAAAAAGCTCTGATAAGTGGAGTTGTCTTAGGTGTTTTCATACTTCTGATTCCACCATTTTATGGAGAGAGCTTTAGTTTTATAAACGATTTGATCGATATGCACTTTCAACGTGCTTTTAAGAATTTTTTAAATACCGATTATTTGGGAAAAAAGGGATTGCTTTTGCTATTTATGATGGGCTTGTTGCTTTTTAAACCTCTAGCTACAGATATTACCATACATGGGGAGGTGGGGGTATTTTTTACATCTACACTTTTCATGGGCGGTTACGGCAGGGGATTTTTTTTTGAGAAGTTTCTTAGGTTTTTAGCCGTAGACTTACCTGCGAGCAATTTCACGCTGGTAGGGACGACCGACTTCATGGCAGGGATTTTACAAGCGTCGCTCACGGCTATACTCCTTATTGTCACTCACGGGATAATATCAGCTCTTTACCATTGATGATCACTTCTAGATCTTTCATTTTCTATTACCCGTTATTTTATGCCACACTCTATGTATACCAAAGAAACTGACGCTACTTTCTTTAAATATAGAAAAACTTATTGAAAAAAATTTTTCCTGTAAGAGTTTATCGAAAATATGAAAGCTCTGATAAAAGCGCCATATCTTTATCTTAAAGAAATCTTTTTCCCGTGCTTGATGAACAAGGTCAGATTAAAGGGTATTATCACTTTAGATGTTGTTCGTGCTATTATGTTCAATCCTCACTCTATGAAAATTTCCGTTAAAGAATTGATGAACAGGCCTGCTGAAATTTTTTCACAGGGGGAGTCCATAGCTTCCATTATGAAGAAATTTGAACGTAGCAATGCATGGAATCTTCCGGTCATCGAGCAGGGAAAATATGTTGGCTTCATATCTAAATCTAAATTGCTCAGCGTCTACCGAAGAAAACTCATGGAGGTAAGCTTCTGAATATAACGCCTATAAAAAAGCATTGGCATTTTATGAAAACTAATATGAGGTTTACGGCAGAGGTTTCAGTCTTATTTTCTTTTTTCTGAATTAAGGAACTCACTCATCTTTCTTTGTCCAAATTTTGAAGAAATAGACGTTTGACAAGTCTATATCATTTTCTTTACTTCGGTCATTTATATTTTAAAATTTCATCGCTTTTAAAAGCTTGTTTTTTAGCATACAGATTGTTCTCAACCGTGAAATCTTGCGGCTCGCGATACAATTTATTCATTGTATATGATGAGAAGTTTTTATTTTTTTTCATCGATTTTTAAAAGAAAGGTTTAAATAATGGTCTAATTATTTAAAATAATAAGTCACCCCATGAGCGTTATTTTATTATTTAGTTGATATTTAAGAACAGTTATAATATCTTTACTATCAAAGATATATGAGATAAAAATAGAGCGAAAAAAGGGGTAAAAAATGCAAGAAAAAAGGTAAATTAGGTCAAAAGCTTACAAAAAATGCTAAGAAAATCAGCTAATAAAAATCAATACAACCTCTTTAAACTACTACTGAAAGAATTTATTGACCTCTCCTATAAATTAGTAAAATTGGGAGACGCTATAGATTGAAAATCCATGAAAAAAATATTTGCACTCTTTGTATCCTACTATGGGTCTCAGTCCAAGCCCGTTCACCTAATGTCCGGATTTCTCATTTTAAAGCAAGTTTATAATTTGAGTGATGAAGCTCACGATGTTTTTTTTGTAAGCGATCTTTATTTCCAATATTTCTGTGGATTAGCGTCCTTTTCAGTGGCGTCTTCTTTGTGATCCCGGTGATCTGGTGCATTTTCGTAAGCTTCTGGATCCTTAGGGTATAGAGAAATTGTTTAAACAGAGTATTGCTTTGTTTCAACAAAAAGTCAAATAAAGTAAAACAGTGTTAGTGGATTCAAGGGTGCAAGAAAGGAACATCACCTACCCAACAGACAATAAATTGCATACAAAAATCATAAAGAAATTCTGGAAGATAGTTCAACAAGAGAATATTAGCTTGAGGAAGAGTTACAGTATTACCCTGAGTTGCAGGTACAGCTTCGTTTGGGTTGTCATTCACATCGGTTCAAAGAAGCCAAAAAGGTTGGTAAGAAGTTCAAAACAATATCCGGACGTCTCTATAGAGACTTGCGCTCGAAACTCAAAACCGATCGCTTACCCCTGAGGAGAGGGTATCATCGCTATTGCATAAAGTACTCAGTCAGCAGCGAGAGAGTAAGCACAAAGTATACAGTTTGCATGAGCCAAGTGTATCATGCATAGTGAAAGCTCACAAGCCATATGAATTTGGAAACAAGATAGGAATAACTACACTTCCCGGGAGTAAAGTAGTAATAGGAATAGCCTCATTTAGAGGGAATCTACACGATAGTATAACTATGCTACCTACGTTAGCGTATGTGGAAATAATGACCGAAAAGCGGTTCAAATATGTGTTAGCCGACAGGGGATACACAGGAGCTAAAGGTTTAGAAAAGATCAGGCTGATCAAACACAATCCATTGAAGAATAAGGGATTAAATAGGTATCAACGAGATAAAAGAAGAAAACAATGCAGCGGTAGATCCACCATAGAACCAATAATTGGGCATATGAAGTCCTCTTGCATGGTAAGGAACTACCTAAAAGGAAAATCGGTAGACTTGATCAACGCGCTTTTGGCAGCAGTGGCATTCAACTTCATCAAGCGTATGAATTTTTGTATCAAAATCTATGAGCTCTTTTTATCCAACTAAGACTATGTAGTTACATAATCCTACAAATTCCCTCTCAATTCCTAAAATAAATCCTTATCCTTAAGGATTGACTATTTATTTGGTATGTTTTAAAAAGTAAGCAAGATCTAAATAAATCTCAGATTCATAATAACATTGACAAATTTTACCTTAAAGTTTATAATTTTTGATCCCATTTTGCTGAAAATTCATCGCACGGTACCTGTAAACTTAAATATATTAAAGTCGCTCGTATGAATAAAATCTCGCTGAAAGAGAGGCAAAATATCACTATATTTGTCTTTCTACGCTCTCTTACTAGCGTAAAGAAGAGCTTTTTTAGATATGTTGTTAAAAAATTTCCAAAGAAATATGAAAGTTCTTAAATTTGGGGGCACTTCTGTAGGTAATCCTTGTTCTATAAAGCAAATTTGTAAAATCCTTAAAGACCAAAATTCAACCCACCGTTACGTTATAATAGTTTCAGCACTTGGAGGCGTTACGGATATGTTGGTTACATGCGGTAAACTCGCTGCTCAAAAGGATGAAAAATACTGCACTTTGCTCGAAGAAATCGAGATGAAGCATATGAGCGCCATACGTGAGCTCTTCTCCGTCGCTCATCAAAGCCATTTAATCAGTCGAACGAAAAAATATTTTAATGCTCTGGAAATCTTTTGTGATAGTATCTTTCACGTGCTAGAGCTCTCCAGACGTTCACTCGATAAGATTATGAGCTTTGGAGAGCTCATTTCTTCTTACCTTATAAGCGAAAAATTAAAAGAATCGGGCTTTAAAGCCAGCTGGAAAGACAGTCGTGAGCTTATCATTACTGATGAATACTATGGAAGTGCGCAGGTAGATCTTATCAATAGCTACGGTCGTATTCAGGATTTTTTCTCAAGAGAGTCTACCCCTTATGTGGTGATGCCGGGCTTCATAGCGGCATCGGCCGAGCATGAGACCACTACTCTCGGACGCGGTGGTTCAGACTATAGCGCGGCTATCGTAGCGGCGGCGCTTAGAGCTGACGCATTGGAGATATGGACCGATGTAAACGGCATGATGACCGCAGACCCCAAGATAGTCTCTCAAGCTTTTACCATTGAAAATCTCTCTTATAAAGAGGCTATGGAACTTTCCCACTTTGGCGCTAAGGTGATCTATCCGCCGACGCTGCAACCCGTTATGGAAAGACGTATTCCTGTTTTTATCAAAAATACCTTTGTCCCTTCAGAAAAAGGAACTTGTATAGCTGAACATAATATGCAGTTAACCAAACCTGTGGTTACCGGTATATCTGGCATACAGAATCTGGTACTTCTTACCCTTGAAGGTAGCGGAATGATCGGTATACCAGGATATTCCAAGCGTCTTTTCGCCACTTTGGCTTACCAAAAAATTAACGTAATTTTTATCACGCAAAGCTCCTCAGAGCATTCCATTACGGTAGGCATAAAAGAAAACGATTTATTGAAGGCTAAGAGCGGTATAGATAGCGAGTTTGCGGAAGAAATTTATCAGAAACGTATCTTGCCGGTTTCGGTGGAAAAAGATTTGTGCATTATAGCCGTTATAGGAGATGATATGAAAAACACGCATGGTACTTCGGGAAGAATGTTTAGCGCCTTGGGTAAAAATAGTATCAACATACGAGCTATAGCACAAGGATCTAATGAGAAAAATATCTCAGCCGTCATTGCAAAAAACAATTTCAAGAAGGCTTTAAACATACTTCATGAAATCTTTTTTGAAAGACCTGCTAAACAGATCAATCTCTTTGTAGTTGGCGCGGGTCAGGTAGGAAGAAAGCTGCTCGAGCAGCTCTCCCGGCAGAGAGATCATCTGATAAAAGAGCTGAAATTGCAAATCAGAATTATCGGACTTGCTAATAGCAAAAATATGTATTTTGAAGAGCTGGGCATGGATCTCGGCAACTGGCAGAAAAGCTTAAAATACGGAGAGCCGATGGCGCTGGAAAATTTTATCAAAAAAATCTATTCCTTAAACTTACGCAATAGCGTTTTCGTAGACAATACCGCCAGTGAAGAGCTAGCTGGTACCTATGCTCAATTTCTCGCAAAAGGAATCGGAGTGATCACTTGCAATAAAATTGCCTGTGCTTCTTCTTATGAATCCTATAAAAATCTGAAAAATTTAGCGCGCTATTTCAATGCTCCTTTCTTTTTTGAAACCAATGTAGGCGCAGGTCTGCCCATTATCAGTACTTTAAACGATCTGGTCCATAGCGGGGATAAGATTCACCTCATAGAAGCGGTTTTATCAGGAAGTCTCAACTTTATTTTTAATAATTTTAAAGCAGATCGCACCTTTGCCGATACTGTTCATGAAGCTCAGGAAAAGGGATATACAGAACCTGATCCGCGTATCGACTTAAGCGGTATAGATGTCATGAGGAAAATTCTTATCCTGGTACGAGAATGCGGAGAGTCTATAGAACTGGACGATATTATTCAAAAATCGTTCCTTCCTGAAGCTTGTGAAAAAGCTAAAAGCGTAGAGGATTTTTATAAATCGATGGTCCGGTATGAGAATCATTTCGTGAAATTACGTGAAGAAGCTGAGAACAACGGAAAGCGTTTGCGCTTTATGGCTAAATATGAGCATGGAAAGGCCTCGGTAGGATTGCAGGCCATAGGAGTTGAGCATCCTTTTTATCAGCTCGAAGGTAAAGATAACATGATCCTTTATACTACACAACGCTATGCCGAACAGCCCTTGATTGTCAAAGGCGCCGGCGCCGGCGCAGAAGTAACTGCTTCTGGAATATTCTCGGACATCATCAAGGCTTCTAGGTGAGATCTATGAAGAAGGGCGTTAAAATATTTGCTCCCGCTACCATTGCCAACGTATCGTGTGGCTTTGATGTCATCGGTCTAGCTCTGGAAGAGCCCGGCGATGAGATCATTCTCAGAAAATCGCAGCGGATGGGAGTATATATTCACAAAATTCATGGAGCGGATCTCTCGAGAGATCCCGATCTGAACGTAGCAGGCGTAGCCTTGAAAAATTTTCTGCGTCAATTGCCAAATTGCAAGGAAGGCCTGGAGGTGGAGATATTTAAAAATATTCAGCCCGGAAGCGGCATCGGCTCAAGCGCCGCTAGCGCCGCGGGGGCTGTGGTAGGCGCCAACGTTTTGTTTGGAGAGCCCTTTACACCTATTGAACTGGTGCGCTTTGCCATGGAAGGAGAGCGGCTGGCCAGCGGAAGCGCCCATGCGGACAATGTAGCGCCCGCTATTATGGGTGGCTTTACTCTTGTAAGAAGCTATCTTCCTTTAGATATTATCGCGCTTCATACACCTGAAGAACTTTGGGCCACGGTTCTTCATCCGAAGATAGAGATCAAAACCTCTGAGGCAAGAGAAATTTTAAAGAAAAAGGTCTTGATGAACGATGCCATTCGGCAATGGGGGAATGTAGGGGCGCTGGTAGCGGGTCTTTACCTGGAAGACTATTCTCTTATCAGCCGTTCCTTGGAAGATTTTATCGTAGAGCCCATACGCTCTATACTAATTCCCGCTTTTCAGGAGCTTAAAATAGAATGCAAAGCCTCAGGAGCTCTTGGCGGAGGTATTTCAGGTTCTGGCCCTTCGGTATTTATGCTAAGTAAGGGAAAGGAAAAGGCGCGAATTATCGCCTCGCGTATGGATAAGATCTACGCAAAACTAGGCGTGGACTACAAAATTTATCTCTCTCCTGTTAATCGACAAGGGGTTAAATGGGAATTTATAAATTGACTTAACATAATCTTCAAACACATATAAGCACTCTAAATAGTAAACGAACATGTTGTATTTTAGCCTAAACAATTCGCGCCACCGTGTAAGCTTTCAAGAAGCGGTCAATAGAGGACTGGCTCCGGATAAAGGCTTGTATTTTCCTGAGAGTATTCCAAAGCTCTCGCGGAGAATTATTCATAATCTTTCAGAGTATGAAATACATGAACTTGCTTTTCAAGTCATTTATCCTTACGTTCAGAATACCTTTAGTAAAGAAGTCCTTCGGGGAATTATTGAAAAAACCCTTAATTTCCCTTTTCCGTTAATTTCCATAGATGAGGACATCCATTCCCTGGAGCTCTTTCACGGCCCAACGCTGGCTTTTAAAGATGTAGGCGCTGCATTTATGGCAGGCTGTTTGGGTCATTTTCAAGAGAAAAATTCAGCGCCCGTCACCGTCTTGGTAGCTACCTCAGGAGATACCGGAGGCGCCGTGGCAAGAGGGTTTTATAAAGTTCCGAAAGTAAAAGTAGTGATTCTCTATCCATCGGGAAAGGTAAGCGAGTTGCAAGAAAAGCAGCTCACAACCCTTGGAGGGAATATAGAGACCCTGGAGATAGAGGGCAATTTTGATGATTGCCAAAATTTAGTCAAATGTGCTTTCCTTGATAAGGAATTGCAAAAAAAGCGCTCGCTTACCTCAGCAAATTCCATTAATGTAGCGCGATGGTTACCGCAGATGTTTTACTATTTTATCGCTTACCGTTCATTGATGGAGAAATCATCTGATAAGAAAATCATTTTTTCCGTTCCCAGCGGGAATTTTGGAAATTTATGCGCCGGTATACTGGCGGCTCAAATGGGGCTTCCCATTGAGCATTTTGTTGCCTCTACAAATAGTAACGATACCATACCGCGTTTTATGGAAAATGGGGTATATGAACCAAAAACGGCGCGAACTACTCTTTCTAACGCTATGGACGTAGCTGATCCGAGTAATTTTGTTCGGATTCTGGAATTGTATCCTGACTTTAAAGATTTGCAAAATAGCATGTCGGCTTATCGTTTCACGGATCCACAGACCATTGAGGCTATACAAAATATCTGGAAAGACAAAGCTTATATGCTCGATCCTCATGGAGCAGTGGGTTATCTGGGTCTACAACGGTACTTAAAGAGAAAAAATCAAGAGCCCTCTGCTCTCGGGGTATTTCTTGAAACGGCCCACCCGGTAAAATTTATCGATAAAATCCCCGAAGAATTGCGCAAGGAAATAATTATGCCCGATGCGCTGAAGGATCTCATGAAAAAGCATAAAAAAGCGAAAAAACTATCTAAGGATTACGAAAACTTTCGAAGTTATTTACTCGATACGCGTTGAATGATTTCTCTCAAAATTCTTCCGCCTCGGAAAGGACTTTTTGAGGTTCGACGGCTTCAAAACTTTCGATATTTTTAAGCTTTCTCTCGATAGCCCGCGTGCGTTTTCCCATAACCTCTTCGAGTTGATTCGAGGCTGTCTGAAGATTGTTCTGAGCTTTTTGAAGCATACCGCCAAATTTTTCAAACTCAGTTTTTACCGCGCTAAGGATCTCCCATACCTGACTGCTGCGTTTTTGAATGGCGAGAGTGCGAAAGCCTATCTGAAGGCTATTGAGCAAAGCAGCTAAGGTGGTGGGGCCGGTAACCACCACCTTATGAACACGTTGTAGTTCTTCCAGCAAAGCGGCTTTTTTTACCACCTCTCCATAGAGGCTCTCAAAAGGCAGGAAGAGAATGCCAAAATCGGTAGTGTGTGGCGGATCGAGGTATTTCTCATTGATGTCTCTCGCCATTTTCTTAAGGGTGTTTTCCAGATTTTTCTGGGCCGATTCGATAGAGTTGCTTTCTACATTATCATAAGCCTGCTGCAATTGCTCGTAAGCATCTTTTGGAAATTTAGCATCTATGGGAAGCCATAAAGGCCTTTGATTATCTAATCCGGGTAGTTTTATGGCAAACTCCACTGTAAAGGAAGATCCCTTACGTGTGATGATATTGGCTTGGTATTGATCAGGCGCCAATAGCTGATCTAAAAGCATGGAGAGTTGCATCTCGCCAAAGCCGCCGCGCATTTTTACGTTGCTGAGAATTTTTTTTAATCCTCCGACATCTTGCGCCAGATGGCGCATTTCGCCCAGGCCTTCTTGCACGGCCGATAATTGTTTACCGACAGCTTCGAAAGAGCGACCTAAGCGCTCATTTAAGGTTTTCTGAAGTTTTTCATCTACAGTCTGACGCACCTGCTCGAGCTTTTTTTCAGTGCCGGCAATGAGCTTTTCCTGCTCTTTTTGTAAATCCTCTAACTTTTCCCGCTGCAAATCTCTTGAGGCGCTGATATCTTTCTCCAGCGCTCTCATGAGTTGTTGGCGAAATCGCATCAGCGATTCGGAAAGCTCTTTTCGTCCCTCTCGGGTGGCCTCGTGAAATTCCCTGCGATGAAGCGCAAATTCTTCCTTAAAACAAGATTCGAGTTTAATCAAGAGATTTCCCATAAGATCTATACGCGCAGAAATACTCTTTAAAGGAGTTAACTCTTTTATTTGCAAATAAATTACAATCTGCAGTATCAGGCAGAGCGTTACAAGTGAAATAAGTATATAAAAGAGTATTTCCATTTTCTTAAGTCGTATAATCTCACCAAAAGTACATCTGTCTTCCGACAGATTCGATTAATATTTGAAATATTCTTTCCCTCTCAGATGGGATGAGAAATAAGTTCAGGCAATTTGATTCCATAAAAACCCTGAACGCTCATCTTGCGTTTTATTTTAGAAGAATTCATAAAATCAATATTTTCTAGCTTTTGAGCTCCTTTATTTTATATTTTAATACCCTTTTTGAAAAATCGAACTCCATTTATCTGCAATTTCCTTGCAGACCTGTTATATTAAATACTTCTTTACCTTAAAAAAGATCAAAAGAATACAAACGGGGAAAAATATAATTCATCTTTAAATTTTTGACATTTGTGAAAAAAATATTGTACAATTATGAAAAAGAGTTTTTTGATTCTATCACTATCTTTAATAGTAGTTTCATGTAAAAATGACAATGATCACAAGATTAGCTTATCAAAAAGGTTTATTATAGATGAGTCAAATAAATATCGTAATTCGATATAAAAAAAGCTGCTGTTGGATAACACCTTGGTCAGAGGTAGATATGAATATACCTTTAGATGTGGTAAGTAAAAATTTGCCGATTTCTGAAAATGCACTAAATATAAAATATAACGAGAAAGAGAATTCCTATCAATCGAGAGTTTTCAACCATAAAAATTATGAAAACGGAACTGAAATTTTGAACGGAGCCTATAAGATGAGCTCTGAAGGGAAATTCCTCTCGGAAGAGGGCGGTGTTTCAGATACACGGCCAAAAAAATAGAGCTAAGAAAAGATGAAAGAGTAGGGCATATTAACCTTTCGTGGTTAAACACAAAAGGTGAAAAACGGACTGTAAAATTCTTTAAGACTATGACAAAAAATCAACATTATGGGACGTATGAGATTGTAAACGACGAAAAGTACCCTACTGAGCTCACTTACAATAATGGATTTCCCAATCTCGAAAATTTCGAAATGAGACCTGATTCCTATAAATATGAGATATGAGAGTGGATTTTTTGAAAAACCCGTGCTTCACAACAGAACTTATATCTTCACAAAGCTCAACTCAGGCGCTTTTAGATATATCTATATACTCGATTATGAAGCGAACACTCATATGGTCATGATTTTATTCTATGATCCGGTTAATTACCATAAAATATGACTTAAAAAGTAATGCAAACTAGATGATAAACACAAAAAACCTCTTTATGGGAGATTTTTTGTTATATTAAATAATTAATTATTATATAATTATTTAATTATAAAATTTAAATGTTACTCATCTCTCAACTCCCTTTCTTTGCAAAGACCCCTTTAAGATCGTTTTGATGCTCCATGGAACTTTAATGCCTGTCTTGTTTCTATTTCATGCTCTTATTTTATAAGTTCTTGTTTTTCATTTATCCTAGACACAGGTTTATTAAGTAAGCTTATCTGTATTTTTAATATCAAAACTATTTTTCCGATTTATTGAAATGCTTTGTTTGTAGTTTCTGCAGTTTATTTCATTTTTACAAAAATTTGTCTTTATCCGAATCTTATGTAAGAAACACACTCAAATGCCACAGCAGAGCCTTGAGGTTATCCTTTCCCCGGAAATGGATCGACTTCTCTCTTTATCTACTTTACTTACCTATGGATTGGCAGATTCTGAAGAAAAACCCGAGAAATTTTTATATGATAAAAATTAATAATATTTTATAGTAAGTATATAAAAAAATATATTATATATAATTATATAAATTTTTATAATTATAATTCCTAATTATGAATAAATATTTTTTTACGAGAATGTGGTATCGCGTCTTATGGCTATAAGCGGGAAAATTTTTGCTTTAACCTTTTGCCGTTTGTTTACGGAAATCTTCTTTTTATAAGAAAACTTGCTCTTTTAAGAAATAATAAAAACTGATAACTCGTGAGAATTATCTTCGTACATTTTATAATGTACTCTTTAAGCGTAATTCTTTTGAAGTTAAAACGAAAAAAAACGCTATGTAACGCAAGAAAATACCTATCGCCGGGCTACAAATATGGAAGACTTTTTTTCCATAAATGGTCACAAGCTTATAGAGGGTAAATATACTACCTCTATTAAAAACCAATAAAGGGCTCTTTTGTATTCTGAGCGCGCAAAAAAAAGAATATCAATTCTATGATTATTAACCTTCGCTACTACAATGAATGGCTACACAAAAATACAATCAGTGACGCCTACCTATATTGACGACATAAAAGGCGAGCTTTAACAGCCCGGAGCTCACCATTAAGAGGAGATTTCATCTCTTCCGATTTAGCCCACTGGAATATTTCTCAAAAAATGTAGGAATAAATAGTTCCAAACTAAAAATCATAGAGTCATAAATCGTGATTATTCACTGGAGTTTTTTTACCGGGGGTCTTATCAGCGCAGGTTTTAGGGCTGATCAAAAGCCCACATTATCTCAAGGAAATAATTCCATCTTGGTAATGCACAATGATGGTATTTTAAAAAGGATTTATATCCTTGATTATGTATCCTTCCCAAAAGGGAACTACAACTACTCTTAGTTGGTGGTCTTATGAAGATTTACACATGAAAAACCCTTATACGGGCGTGATAATCTTTGAAAGCACCCGAGCTGCTCCTGATAGACTATATTAATAAATTCCTCAAGGTAGAGTGGAAGAAGAGCCGGTAAAAGATTTTGTGTTTTTACTCTAAGCTATCACAGCAGGCAAAAGACCTATTTGTTCTTATAAAAACGAATCTCTTTTAAAGGTTTGTACCGATGGACGGAGGTTAAAAATTCTGAGGGTATATAAATGAAAAGTCATAAAAAATGCTTTTATATAGAAATCTTGATATTTTTTGATAGCCTTTATTTTATATGAAGAGTTTTAATAAAATTTCTCTTTTTAAGTTGAGTCATAAGGATATTTAATAAACCCTGACTTCAGAAGTAAAGCTACGTAAATTATGATTTTATATCTAAAGCAAAGCAGTTTGTAACTTAAGTTAGATGCCTTTTCCGTAATTTTTCTATTAAGGGTAAAGAGCTTCAAATCAGAAAGGGATGAGTAACATTCGAGTGTTTTTTTTATAAATCTTTTTTAGATTTATAAAAAGGAATCTATCCTTTCAAGATTTTTCATACCTGTTTTTACATTTGCGGCGGCAAGATGTAAAAGATCTCGTTCTTTAAGGTTTAAATTCAGCTCGATAACACGCTCTATGCCATCGTCGGCCAAGGATTACTGGCGCCCCTAAATAAAACCCCTCTTCCAAGCCATATTCTCCTTGCAAAAAGGCGCGCAACAAGGAAAAATACATTTAGAGTCAATGGTATCTACCATACGTACTATAAACGGAAGCCGGAGCGTAATAAGCCGAATGGTTGTTCTGCTCGATCATTTTGATCTATATTCTTAACATTATTCTTCAATGAATCTCATTTTCTCAAAAGAAAGAAGCTCGCTTAGAGGAATACTTGAAAATCTCGTATAAATCATGGGAATCATCGTCTCGTTATGCGCCCCCTTATAACCAAGCTTTGTACGTTCTGAAGCAGGGCAACCCAGTGCCTCGGCTATGGCAAAACGGTAACGGGCTATATCAAGGATACCAACTATTCCAAATACGTTTTTGAAGCTCATTCTGGGCTTTTCCCTTTTCAGTACAAAAGATGACGATCTCAGCGTTGATCGATAGCACATCTTCACGACTCATGCCCGGTGATACCCTCACGCCTGCCGTAAGAATAATAATTTGAGAGTCCGCCGTTTCACTTATAAACCTTTATCTACTGATGAAATAAAGCGGATTGAACCAGGATAGAAACAGGCGCTTTAGATGATATCCGGAGATTTTCCCTTTGCGATAAACCATGCGCTTTTAGCTAACTTCTCAGCACAGGAAGCGATTACGTTTCCAGCTCCAATGATGGTTATTTTATAAATATCTCACTATTTTTTAGACGCTAGCTTTGAAAAAGTTTCATTTCATCCAGTAGGTTCATTCCTTCTTTAACATGAAGCGCCGAGGTATTCAAAAGTTCTTTTTCGCCTTTATCTAAGTTAAGCTCGATAATGTCCTCTACTCCTTGAGCGCCCAGGACTACCGGCACACCTAAATAAACTTCTTTTAGATCATATTCTCCTTGTAGAAGGACACAGCAAGGTAAAATACGTTTATAGTCCTTAACGATAGCTTCAACCATCTGCGCGGCTGAAGCTCCGGGAGCATACCAGGCTGAGGTGCCCAAGAGGTTTATGATTTCTCCTCCGCCTTTTTTCGTTCTTTCTATAATAGAGGTAAGTCTTTCCTCTTTTATAAGCTCCGTTACGGGAATACCCGATACGCTAGTATAACGGGGTAGAGGCACCATGGTATCGCCATGACCACCGAGCAAAAGCGCCTGAATATCTTGCGGTACACATCCAAGTTCATCAGCCAGAAATGCCCTATAACGAGCCGTATCGAGGACACCGGCCATTCCCAACACGTTT
Source organism: Bacteroidetes bacterium endosymbiont of Geopemphigus sp. (assembly GCF_002904345.1). Lineage (GTDB taxonomy): Bacteria > Bacteroidota > Bacteroidia > Flavobacteriales > Blattabacteriaceae > GSPS2-BC2016. The sequence continues at coordinate 64,541 of NZ_PEIH01000004.1, read as the reverse complement.
TTTGAAGCCCATTCTGGGCTCTTTCCTTTTTCAATAACCGTGCGATAGGCGGCATAGGTCATCACATCCAGAGGATTTGATACGATAATGATTTTAGCTCGAGGCGAGTGATCTATAATTTGGCTCACTACCGATTGTATAATGCGGGCATTGGTTCCGATGAGATCATCCCGACTCATCCCTGGTTTTCTGGGTAAGCCTGAGGTGATCACTACTACCTGAGAGTTCGTCGTGCGCATATAATCATTCGTTACGCCTAAAACGCGAGTGTTGTAATTACTTATAGGGGCTGACTGCCAAATGTCCAAAGCTTTACCTTCGGCAAGATTTTTCTTAATATCGAGCAGTACGATCTCTTTGACAATATCTCTCTGAGCAATGATATCTGTACAGGTGGTCCCTACGTTTCCGGCTCCCACAACAGCAATTTTCATATCAATATTTTGTTTGAATTATTTTGAATTAACTTATAAGTTAAATAAAATTACTAAAAAATGTACACCACATAAATCTGCGACTGAATATACAAGCGTCACCGTCGTGACTTATAAGAAATTATCGATTAGATAAAAGAGCTCATTTTTAGAGTATTCCTATAAAGGCGAGTTTGTGTTCCTACAATAAGGAAATCGGAAGACTTAGGGATATCTTACAAAGATTTTGTTTTTAATCAGTAACTTATAAAAGTTGTCTTTGTATATTTTCTTAGCAGAGCTAAACTCCGTTTAGATCTCTAAGTAATATTTACAAGCACTTTATTTCGATAATTGGAGGTTTTTTTTCTCTTGAAGTAAGTCTACCTGAAAAAGGATATGGAAAGGCGTCGGATCAGGAGTTAAGAAGTTTACTTGTTTTTAAAAAAATTTTGTATTGCGTTCCAAGTTAAGCTTAGTTCTTTATCCGGTTATGACCATACCTCCCTTTTTCGAAGCGTCGGTGTATTCCATACTCGAAACATTTTTCGATAAAGCAAATGATCTTACAACAAATATCTAACTCTTTTCTTTTAAAGGTAAGAAGCATTCTTTAATAGTATACTATAGGGAATCTTTTCTCTGTCACTTTCAGCCATGATATGTTTAAGATCGATGATATATGTTCAGATCTTGAGTTTACAAGCTGTTTATAACGATTACATGTAAACTTTCCGGATCCTAAAATTAAATATTTACTCTTTTTAACTTTGCAATACTCTGAAGAAGGATTTAGAAAGTAAGAGATAGATAGAAAAAGATGCTAAAAGAGCATTTTTACAGTTCCGGGACGTAGAGCAATCGTCATTTGAACAGAGAATAAATATCTTTATCGATGGGGGATTAAATAAAAAATTTCCCTTTCAAAGTTTAGAAAAGAAGAGAGGATAATCGGCAGTTATTTTTATCAGAACTATTTAAATACAAATCCAGTATGATCATAACCAGAAGAGGGTATATCTTATAGTACTAAATTTATGAGAATATTTGTATCTTATTTTAAATATGTATTCTTAAATAGAAGAGCTCGTATTAAGGTCCTGGCTCCGTGAAGATCTTGAAGATTTGGTTTGCTTGGTCAATAATAAAAAGATATATAAACATTTACTCAGCACCTTCCCTTTTATCCTTATGAGCGCGAAGATGGAAAAAAATGGATTGATTATTGTTTTTTAGGTGATTTTAAAACCCAAAGAAAGAAGACATTCGTATATTTGAGGATATTTTTTAGAAAAAAAACACCATGTGTCAACTTTTTCGCACTTCTCATGTCGTCTTTATTCTTTTTTCCTTCTCGATCTCCCCTTGCTCATATGCCCAAGAAAAACTAGAGAGGATCGCTGCGGTGGTCGGAGATGAAATCATTTTGGAGTCGGAAATCCAAGAAGGAATTTCCAATAATAGAGCCCGGGAAAAAACTACTCCTGAGGATCCCTGTAAGTTTTTTGAAGAAATGCTCAGCAATCGAATGCTTCTTTATTATGCTAAGAAGGATACTGACCTGAGGGTAAATGATCAGCAAGTGCAGTCCGGGGTGGAAGAAATTGTCAAAGGTCTTGAAAGACAAGCCGGAGGCAAAGAAGGTTTACTTAAAACTTATGAAAGAAGCACTCTGGGTGAGATACGTGAAGAAATCGGTACGCTGATTAAAAATCGTCAATATATTCAGGGTCAATACGAAAGTATCACTAAAGATATAAATGCGAGCCCTCAGCAAGTAAGGAATTTCTATGAAAAAAATAAAGATCGACTTACTGAAATTCCTGAACAGTTTGAGCCGGCACAAATCGTCTTTTTTCCTCGTCTTACCCACGTGCACCGAGGAGAGATTATTAATCAACTTAAAAAAATGAAAGAAGATATACTTCAGGGGGAAAGTTTTGCTACCAAAGCCATCGCAAATTCAGAAGATCCGGGATCTGCCATTGACGCGGGACTTATAAAGAATATCAAGCGTGGACAAATGATAAAGGAATTCGAGGTGGTAGCCTTCTCTATCGAAGAAGGGGAAATCTCCGAACCTTTTGAGACTGAGTTCGGCTTTCATATACTGCAGTTGGAAAAAAGAAAAGAACAAGAAGTGGATGTTCGCCATATATTGCTCAGACCTAAATACACCGATGAAGAAATAAAGACTGCCAAGGCCTTGGCTGATTCGGTTTATACCCTTTTAGCCGAGAAAAAAATCAGTTTTGAGGAAGCAGTTAAAAAATATTCCGCTGAAAAATCTGAAAAAACTAATGACAGTCGCATGAAAAATCCTGAAACAGGTGTCGATCGCTTTGAAAAGAGCCAATTACCTTTAAATACAGCTGTTTATATAGCAAATTTGCAAGAAGGAGAGCTGAGCAAACCTTATGAAGAAGAATATGACGGCCATAAAGTTTATGTTATTCTAAAACTCATAAAGCACATTCCTGCGCATAAGGTTTCGTTTTTACAAGATTATCAACAACTTAAGCGTATGACAGAAAGTTCTCAGAAGAGAGAAAAACTAAGTAGCTGGATACGTAAGCGTATCGATGACGTTTTTATTAGAATCGGAAAGGATTACCAAGCTTGCTCATTTGAAAACAATTGGCTAAAAAAATAAAACTTTTTTAAAAATACTTTTCCAGTAGATTTTTCAAAATCGCCAAGCTTTCCGTATCAGGAACTCCTGAATGATCTGAAGGTCTGAAGTGCATCTGAAAAGCTTGAATTACTTTTTCCGTTCGCTCATCAAGAATGCCGCTTTCCTCTAGAGCATAGCCATATTTTTTCAAGTCTTGTTGTAGTTTAAGTATATTGAGCTCCTGATTTTGAAGCTGAGTATGAAGTTCTTTTACGCGATCCTCGTCGTACCAAGCGCCTATACCCGCCTGATAGAGCTGTTTCCACGGAAAGAGAATTCCGGGATCTTGCTTTCTTCCGGGAGCTATATCACTATGTCCTACGATGGCTGTAGGGTGAATTTTATAACGATCTATGATATCTTTAGCGAGTTTCTTAATCATTTGAATTTGATAAGGGGTAAAAGGAAACCAAAGACGTCCCTGAGGTTCGTCTTTATAGCCCAAATTAACTATCTCGATTCCTATGGAGGTGTCATTTAAATTGCTTCTTCCTTGCCAGGAGCTCACTCCTGCGTGCCAAGCCCGATCATGCTCTGAAACCAGAAGAAATAGCTTATTTTTTTTATCTAATGGTGTTTGTGGAACGAGGTAATGCGCGCTTACTCCTTGTTGAGTTAAGATTCTGAGAGAGCTTTCAAAGTCGAGCGCCGTGTAATGCATCACCAGAAAACGAACACGAGAGTTAAAAGATTTCGCTGGGTAATTTTTATCTATAGAAAAGGAAAATTTGCGTGCTGTTCCACAAGCGGTAAAAAGAGATATCAACAGTATAAAAGGAAAAATTCGAAATAAGCTTTTTTCAAGGAAATCTTTGTAAAATCTCATAAATCAAGTGATTAAAAAAATCATACTTACCCTCCAAAGTCGTCAAAACGAACATTCTCTTTAGGAATACCAAAGCCATCGCACATCTTCACTACGGTCATATTCATCATAGGTGGACCGCGGAAATAATATACATCCTCAGGGATCTCGTGATCTTTAAGGTAATTATCTATTAGGGCTTGATGTACAACTACTAAAGCCTTCTCCGCGGTTATCATCAATACTTTTTAGTACCCGCTGATCTTCCGCAAAGGTTCGGAAAGGACAATATAAAACTTAAAATTCATAAACTCGCGCTCAATAGCTCTCAAATCTTCAAGATAAAAGAGTTCACGCTTGGAGTGCCCTTAATACCAAAAAACTTTTCTCTGTGTTTTTTCGTATGAAATATATGGAATAGATGCGAGCGCATAGGCGCCATTCCTGCTCCTCCGTCGATATAGATCATCTCTGCATCGGAGCTCTCATTGATAAAGAACTCTCCGTAAGGTACTGATATAAAGACTTTATATCCGGGTTTTCTTGAGAGTATATAGGAAGAGAAAATGCTTATATTTACCAGTCCAGACGCCGCTGGCTTTGTCAAAAGGGGGCGTGGCTACACGCTACATTGAGCATGACGATATTTCCTTCCGTTGGCGAATTTCCCATAGAATAAGAATGTACTATGGGTTTGTGGTTACTCATCTTAAGATCCCAGAGTTTAAATTTGTTCCATTCCAGACGGAATTTATCCGGCTCAGTGTGGTGCTTGGGACGAGCTTCAATATCTATAAAATCAAAGTTTTCACCCTCGGGTAATTGCACGATAAACTCCTTGATAAAGGAAGCTACGTTATAATTGAATTAAACGGTATATTCCCATTTCCTAATCCCAAAGACTTCTTCGTGAATTTGAATCTCTAGATCTTGTTTAACTTTTACATAGAAGTCTAGTAGCCAGTGATTTTCTTTTTCCTTTCATGTAAAATGAGACTCTTCCGTAGGAAAAAATATCACCACCTCCCGAAATACCTGACACTTGCATTGGTTTCTATCTCTTGATAAGCTTTATTAATACCTTTATTTAGATTTTCATGAAATTTAGGATGACTCTGATTCTCGTAGTGTATGAACAGTGCCACTGATAAAATTATCTAGTTGCTCTTCTAAATTATTTATTTAATCTCTATTAAACGTATGTTGAAAAATGCAACTTCATTTCCGAATTTTTCGATTTCTTTTTCAGCGTTGTCTATCTATTTATTGCGATCGCTTTTATGCTCAGTCGGAACTTGATGTAAATACTATTCTTCTAAATAGGTCTTACAAATATAAAAATCAATCTCCCAAAAATGTTTTCGTTCTAGTTCCGTAATTTCATCGAAAGCAATAGCTCCTCTGTAGATTTTTATATCATGGTAATTATAATAAATAATTATTAATAATATTATTAAAACTATATTTTTCCACAATAATTTTATAATTATTTAAAATTTATTTTTTAATAATAAATTGTTAAAATAAGTATTCTAATCGAATTTTTTAGTCTGCGAATGAAAAATAAATATGAATGGCTGATCAGGTACAATGGGATTCATGATAATGTATTACATAAATATTAAGAACGAAAATAGTAAATGATCCCTTATTCAAGACTTCTGAGTGCAGGTAATTTTAATAAAGAATTTATTTTTATTATTATTACATTATCAAAATATGCACATGGGCATTTTACGAACTATTTTTCTATTTTTTGTCTGTATACTTTTTTCTTTCTCTTGTAATGATGAGGATCATGTTCAACGGGCAACGTATGTAACAGAGCATTCCTATGGATTTTATAAAATTTATCAGCAACCAAAAGGTGTAGAAGCTCCGTATATTAGCTTTAAGAGAAGCGACAATAGCTTTCAAGAGTATTATTATTTACCTAAGCAAGGAGAAAATCGAAATAAAAAAGGCGGTCTGCTTATTCAAAGAAAAGGAAAAGTGGAATTGTATCTAAAAGCTCTTTTTTATGGCAGCGTTTATGAGGTAGGTCTCAGGGCTTGTCTTTATAGAAATAACAAATGCTATCCTCTCCCGGCGCTTATTGAAAAAGGGCAACCCTATATTAATAGGGTTGCGAAATTTGAAAAAGTGCCTTTTGATGTCGAGGCTAATGATAGGCTTTTTATATTCCCTATAGATTCTTCCTATGATATGATTGTGCCTTATGCCTTGATCGATGTGATCGTTTATTTTAAGGACGCTGTTTTAAAGTGAATTTTATAAGCTGTAGCGATGAGCTCTTTTATCAGGAAATCTCGGTTTCATTTTTTCAAATCATACGTAATAAGTTGATTACGTGTATTTAAAAATGCTGTTTTACTACTACCACTGATGCTTTATAAAGAATTTATTAATGCTGATTTCAACTTTTCTTGAGGATCTTTTTTAATTGGATCCCTATTAAATAAATAGGAAAATATTTTTAATACTATTATATATATTTTTAAAAGAGTAGCGCTTTAATGCAGCGTTTTCTTTTTCGAATTTCTTCAACCGTTCCTTAAGAGTTTCATTTTTTAATTTTTTTACTTCTGCTTGATGTTCATCAAAGCTTTTACTCACTTCTGCTTCGAGTTCCTTAATTTTCTTATCAAGGCTGCTCGGCATCGCAGATTCATTTTAAGCATTCAGTTCAAGAGAGTGATTATCTTCTTGTTTTGATAATGAATTCAGATCAAAATCATGATCCCATTCTAGCTCTTGTTCTTCTTTTTCTCCCATGCTCGGATTACCATATTCTGGTATAACGTAGCTTGACTCTTTCATCTTGACTCTTTCATATTGTGAAATATTTATTTAACATATAATTCTAAAATACCAAATAAAAATAAATAATCTCGATATTTTTCTTCCTAAAGATATATTTTATTTGTTTTGATTTTTTGTTTATCCTTCTTGATAAGCTGCTATTTTTAACGGAAAATTTTTATGTTTTTCATAAAATATTTTTTATAAAACATTGTTTAATAAGTGTTTATATTTTTGGAATACATAGCCTATACTTTTTAAGTATAAAAATTCTCAAAACTCATGTCTGTATAGCTTCATAAAATGACTCAATCCCTATTCGTTATAAAAATCACCATACAGACTATTTAAGATACATATCATAAAGTTTGTTTTCCATAAAGAGGAATGATTCTTTTTTATGGCAAACTTCACCTTGTGAAAAGGATATATAAGCAAGAGAAGTTTCAGATATCGAAAATACTCCTTATACTTTTTTAAAGGGGGGGGGGAGTAGGTATTAAGCATTATATTCTCTTAAAATTTAAACAATTTAGGTTAATAAGTTATTTACTATAAATGATTTATGAATTTACTAACTATTCGAAATAAAACCATTTCATACCCTAGACTTCCTTGCTCTCGCAACTCTAATAAGGTTGAAGATTTACATTTTTCGACAGTGAGAGCTCCGGAGAATTTGCAATCTTTACAGTAAATAGGTCTTATCAGGGGATCATTATCTTTCACAAATAGAAAAAGCCATTTCCTTTCACAAAATACCTTATCGGAAACCTTTATAAAGGGCTATTTTAAAGACCTCTTATTATTAAGAACCCCCAGTAGATCCAGACACCTTATATATCTTTAAAGAAATCTTACCCCTGATAAGACAAAGACATTTTTCTTTTATAAAATGGGAAGAAAAAATTTATACCGAATGGGTATTTAGAGTGCCTTTTCGAGGCAAGAGATTGATTTAAACAGCTTGTTTCATCCTCAGAATATGGTTCACAAAAGAGAAGGCTTTTCCTCTTGTGAGGGAGAGGGTGATTATTTTTCTGAAAAAGATTACTCTCGCGAGAGTTCTCAAGCTTCCTGGATGGCCAGAAAATGTGATAAAAATGATGAGATAAAAGAGAAGGATTTGGCAATTTTAGGCTCTTCTGATGAGTAACTTTCCCTAATGGGAATAAGATACATTGATTATAATCTTTTCTTCTCATTGAAGAGTTATATCTACTTTTGTCTACTTAATTGCTAATCTTTCAGTATATTTTCAAACATTTCAGGACATTTAGCTCAGATGGTTTAGAGCGCTACCTCGACAAGGTAGAGGTCATCGGTTCGATTCCGGTAATGTCCACCATTTATTAAAAAAAAAGAGCGCTCATAAAAATTTCAGCCCTGATGATCAAAAAATTCATTTTGTCAACGGAATAAACTCATCAGGATAGCGACTATTTCAAAACCGAGCGAATTTTTAAAAAGCTTCAATAAGCGCTTATATCTTTAAAAATTCAAGAGAAAACATTTACATTTTTGATAACTCTTTTATCATTTATAATATGATAAAAAACAACGAGTGGCTAAAGAATTTTTTTTTAGGGTAAAACTCTTCCATATAGATCCTTACTGGTGAGAAAAGTTTAAATTCTCGCCAAGAAATATTTTTGTTTTGATTCATTCTTCTTCAAAGCCTGTATACGGTTTACGCCCCTTAATAGAGGCTATAGAATCAGGTAAGACCCTTAATAAACTTTTTCTTCAGAAAGGTCTGCGGGGAGCAAACTATCAAATTTTGCATGAGTTGATCAGAAAGCATCGCATCCCTTTCCAGGGCGTTCCTTTGGAAAAACTCAATCGACTCACACAAAAAAATCACCAAGGAGTTTTTGCCTTTATGTCTCCCGTGGATTTTTACCGACTTGAAGATCTGCTTCCTCAGATTTATGAAGCGGGCAAGACGCCTTTATTGCTCGTATTAGACGGAATTACCGATGTGCGCAATTTCGGCGCTATTGTTCGTACGGCCGAATGTGGGGGGGTTGATGCGGTAATCATCCCCGCCAAGGGAGCAGCCCCTGTAAATGATGATGCAATTAAAACCTCTGCGGGAGCGATTTTCAAGCTACCTGTTTGTAAGGAAAACGATCTTGTAAGAAGCTTGCGTTTTTTAAAAAATTCCGGCGTACGCCTTATAGCAGCCACCGAGAAAGCCGGCGCCATTTTTTATAAGTCGGAACTTTTGGGACCTTTAGCCATTATTTTGGGGAATGAAGAAGAAGGAATTTCTTCCTCTTGCTTGGCCCTTGCCGATGAACGCTTAAAATTGCCCGTTCTTGGGGAAATCACCTCGTTAAATGTTTCCGTTGCCAGTGGAGTGCTTCTCTACGAGACTATGCGCCAGCGCTTAGGCCTCTAAAAGTTCAACGAATAATTTTTCAGGGGTTTTTGTGAAATCATTTAAAAAACTCGCCAAAACCCCATTGGTCCAGCCAAAGCCGTCCTAAACTTGGTATTCTCCTCCTGAGGTCAATTCGATGTCTACCACATTGTATTTCTCGAGTAATCTGGTTTCTTTGTATACTTTTTTATTCAGGAAAATCCATATATTTCGCACCTCATCAGCCAATTGATGATATCCGTAATTTCCAGTGGTTTAACGGCTATATGTTGTATAGGAGTCCATCCGTTAGGTGCGTCCCATTGCTGACCGCTTTTGAAAGTAGTGGTAAGAAAATCGCCGATTTTCAAAAATTTCTTCTCTAAGAGCTCGGCGCAACTTTTAGCTTGATCTTTATCATCTATCTTAAAAAAAAGGGGGATAGCTTCCCGCTAAGGATTAGTTTTTTGTGTGTTTTTTTCGAAAAAATCGTAATCATAGAAAAAAAATCTTCTTTACAAGAAGTAGAAAGAATCCGATCTTCACGATTTTTGGCCTTTATTTTATTTGGCCTTTATTTTATAATGACAGTATTTTACCGGATCTTTTTTAGCCTTCGGATAAGCAAAGGGTTTTTTCCAGTCGGTAGAGCAAGCAGTTGAGCTCTACGGGTAAGAGATGCATAGTGATGATGCTTTCGAGCTTTCCAGAATCTTTTAACCATTGTGAGCTGAAATCCCAGCCGGATTCGCAAGCACTTCGTATCGTAAAATCGTGAAATTTTCCTCAGGATGGCGCTCAAATGCTGAGGTTATCTATAATCCGTGGCAAAAATTCCTACACGCTCCGTATCTTTTTTATCAAAATACCTGTTTAGTTGTTTCTCTTTTCCAATATAAACCACATGTTCTTGGGTGATGTAATGATTTGATGAACATTCCCGACCTCTCATCCAAAAAGCATATTCCTTTTTAAGCACCAGCAGATTTTTATAAGAACTTCTAACCTTTTATTTCAGATAAAAGGTACCGTAATCGAGAAAAAAAGAGGCTGAAATCTGCTTAAAAAATAAGACCGATTCCCGTTGGGCATGAAGCCAAAGCTATCAATCATTTCAGTAAAAATCTCGATCATGCTCTCTATAAACTCGTGCTCTCCATGCGCTTTGAACCCAAGCATATAGTGAAGCTATCCCAATAGTAGATCTCATTAAAGCGTCCTTCGGACACGATATAAGGATGCTTTAAAAGAATGAGAGAGTTTCTCTGAGCGATTTCATCATCGGGTACCTCGTAGAGCAGCTCCCAGAGCTTTTGTATATTGTTCATCTACCCCCATGGAGGTATCACTCACAAGTGAACTCTCCTTTGGGTTTATTATGCGTAAATTCGCGAAGAAAAAACTTTTTAAATCTAAAATCTTCTGTCTTTTTTAAGCTGTGGTATTTTGAGAGAATTTCCTGTATACCGGCAGTTTGGAAAACTATGAAAAGCTCTTGAAAAATACTATCAGAAATAAGGTGTTTAATCATGTTTTTAAAGACTTTTTTTATTCAAGAGAAACAGGTCTATTAAAAGTAATCTCATAGAAATAAGGGTATAGTAAAAAACTGCCGCCCCGCGCTGCTTTCTCTAAGTAGATAGGCTGTTATTCTTGAGTCTAAAACCCTGCCAATGGCTGAAAAAATGATGATCAATCTCGACATAGATCCGTGCAGAGACTTTGAAATGGAAGTGAGCATGAGTTTATCAGGGGATATACTAAAGCGATGAACAGACCCTACGGTTGGAAAAATATAGGCAATCCAGGGAATATTAGCCGGATGATCTGTTTTACCCCCCACTTCCTGCGGGTCCCAATTTTGAGAGAATGAATAAGATAAGTAGCATAGTGCCCACCAGGCAAAAAGAGACTATTTTCAGCCAGCTCCAATATTTTGTAAGACTTCCGATGCCTATTCTTTCGACACCTGAGTATACGGCAAGAATACTCCCCATAGTGATGGTTCAATTTTCATTGAGATTCAATATTTTATTGTTAAAGACAGGGGCCAACCATGTCATGAAGCTTTGTTCTGTCATCACGAGAAAAAAGTGCTCAGAGCGAAGAGAATCAACAGGGTTTTCTTCAGCAATCCAAGCATGGCTGAAAAGTGACCTTTAACAGAGTCAGAGTTTTCTATCCGACTTTAGTACTTTTACTAAGTAGCAAGATCATGAGAGCTATAGCTGATAAAGCCGCTAAAACCTAGTAAGCTTCCATTCAGGCGTCTCCTTTTACTTTTTGATTAAAAAGGGGAGCGAATAAAAAGTAAGCGTTGGCTATGACCAGCATAAATATTCCCTCTGTGGCACTCATGAGTTTATGATGTGTTTTTTATCATCTTTCATCAGTCCCAAGGCAGAGTAGACTGATATTTTCGTAAGCGAGAATGAAGCATCTATGGTGACAAACAATATTTTTGGCATCCAGAATTGATTGTCTAAAGAAGAAGCCAAGGCAGGCCTGAGATAAAAGAAAAAAGTGATGGGTAAATCTTTAAAAAATTCCATGGTGTTTGCCTCTGTTTTATTTGCACTACTCAAATTTTGAGTTTTGAGTATTACTGCCCCCGACGCTGTTTAGCAAAAGCGCGAAAATGAAATAATTAAGATAAATTGATAATAGTAAAAAATTTTGACTTTTATATGTCAATAACACTTAGTAAATATATATTAAGATAAAAGGAATAATTTCCTTATTTCAAAGCGACTTACACTTTTAACAAAAAGAAAGTAACAATAACCAAAGTACATTATTTTTTTTCTGTGAAAATTCTGTACGATAAACGATACTTCTTAAACATTTCCTTTTGCACGAACCGGTGAGATCGATATCGATTTAGTGATGTTTTAAAGATTATTCTTCGATAACTTATTAATCCTAAGTGGGATAAATAATAATTGCACAACTTCAAAGGGCACCTTCGAATTGTTTGAGAAAACGTAGGTCATTTTCAAAATATGAACGAATGTCTCCGATCTGATAAAGTAGCAGGGCGATTCTTTCGATACCCATGCCAAAGGCGAAACCTGAAAATTCTTCATTGTCAATGCCTGTGTTTCGCAATACTTGCGGATCGACCATTCCACAGCCCATAATCTCTAACCAGCCCGTGCCTTTGGTAATACGTTGATCGATTTCAGTTTCCAGTCCCCAATAGACATCTACCTCGGCGCTGGGCTCAGTGAAAGGAAAATAAGAAGGCCTCAATCTGAGGCGAGACTTTCCAAAAAGGGTGGTGGTGAAATATTGAAGTGTTTGTTTTAAATCGGCAAAAGACACTTGCTTATCTACATATAAACCCTCGATCTGATGAAACATACAGTGTGAGCGCGCCGAGATCGCCTCATTGCGATAGACCCTTCCGGGGGATAAAATGCGAATAGGTGGCTGATGACTTTTCATATAACGAATCTGCACAGAAGAAGTGTGTGTGCGCAGTAAGATGTCAGGGTTTTGCTCGATAAAAAAAGTATCTTGCATATCGCGTGCCGGGTGATAGGTTGGTAAATTCAAGGCAGTGAAATTATGCCAGTCATCCTCAATTTCAGGACCTTCGGCTGTTATAAAGCCGATGTTTCGAAAAATCTTTACGATGCGGTTTTTTACTACCGAAACGGGATGGCGTGCCCCGATGGTAAAAGGCATTCCAGGTTTGGTAAGATCCTCAAAATCTTCCCGGTTTTTTATCTGACGGGAAAATGATATTTTGGCCTGCTGAACTTTACTCTGCGCTTGGTTTTTCAAATCATTGAGCCGGGTGCCAAGTTGCTTTTTCCCCCAGGAAGGAAGCGTTTTGAATTCTTTAAAAAGCACGGAGATTTCTCCTTTTTTACTTAGATATTTAATCCTGAAGGTCTCAATTCTTTCCTCGCTCTCAAATATGAATCCTTGAATATCTTGCTGTATCTTTTGAATTTTTTCATTCATTTCAAGTTATTTGATGTTTTTTTTCTATTTTCCGAAAGTTTTCGTGTAGTAAATTTTCTTTATCAAAAAATAAAATGAGAGATTTTTTAATCAAAATAGTCTGCTCACCTGCCTTAAGGGACGGAAGCGTATCGGAAATCTTATAATGAGGCCATCCCTTCTGATCTCTGCTCTGATAACGATAGTATCCCCAGGGTTCTAAGAGATGGCATACGGCTATATGGATGATATAGAGTTTTTCATCCTTTTTATACCTGCGCGCTCCCTGACCAAGTGTTTGTATTCCGATGAGAAAAAGAATCCCTTCAATACTGATCGCTTCGCCGGGTGAAAAACGTTCACTCATATAACTTAAGATCGCCTCCCATTTTTCTGCGTCCACTGACTTTTTCAGCGTTTTCATGGGACAAAAGTAACTTAGAATTCTATTTATTGATACATCTTAACGAAATCTTTGTATATTTTGTAATATTTTAAGAGAGTATAACTACTATATTTTGAACTGGGTAGATATCGTCATAGCTATTCCTGTGCTTTTAGGAACCTACTGCGGATACCAAAGAGGGATCCTCTCCCAGATGACTTCATGGTTTTCTTGGATTCTAGGATTTTACAGTGGTGGTGAGCTCTCTAAATTCATCGCACCTTTTCTTGAGAAAACAGCCGTTGTAAATAGTTCTTACCTTTCAATAGTTTCTTTTCTTCTATCATTTCTCCTTATTTTTTGGGTTGTACGTCTTTTAAATATCCTCCTTGCGCGCGCCATGTATCTTACTTGGGCTTATTCTATCAATAGATTTTTTGGAGCCTTATTGGGATTGCTTAAATCTTTTTTATACATACCTCTCGGCGTATTCTTGTTTAGCCATCTCAATAATTCACTGGATCTGATTGCTTCGGCGCCCTTAAATAATTCAATTCTTTTTCAAAAGGTGCTTTCACTGAATTCTTTTTTATATGATAAAATATCGCAGAGTTTTTCAAGTATCAAAAACATCAAACATATCTTATAAGATATGATATCACTTTTTTTCTTGGAATTTTAATTTACATGGCCTTTTTTGTCTATGTCATATGGCTTGTGAGTTTTAGTATACAGTGTATCTCCGGGAAAAAAATGTGTCGTTTTCTCTTAATTTTTACGTCCAATCTTACGTAGGAGCTAATTGATACTTTTATTGTTTTGGACAGATTAGAGGACTTTGAATTGCGTGGATGCAATCTGCTTCTTTCCTAAGAGTTCTGCTTTTCTGAATGTTTTGAAAAAGATTTTTTAAAAGCAATCTCCGTCAAAGGAAACTCTCTGGAAATTTTATTATAAAGTTGCAATATTTTTTCAAACGCTTCCAAAAGATCCTTTGACTTTAAAAGGATTGCGAATACTAAAGTGCTGTTTTTAGGCCCGTATTTTTTATTTACGATACCCATTACTTGATAGTTCAATTGCTCGTTTATATCATTTATGATAATATTTTTAACTGAATGTGTCCTGTAGGTATGAAATTTTTTTGTTTCAAGTACGTCTCTCATCAGATGTATATACTCAAGCATGCTCTCTTTCAGATACTCAATATTTATTTTTTGCTTGGATTTCAAGGGTTTGTGACTGTTAAGTACATGATCCAAAGAGCGTTGCGAAATAATATCCAGAGCATTAATTATTAATTGTATTTCTTCATATATCTCAATATATATCTTACCCGTCGTGGGTTCATTGGCTTTAGTTTTTTTAATCACTTTGATAACCGCGCCCTGAGTAGCGGTAAAATTCTCCCGCAGTTCTTCCTGTAGTTTTCTTTCTTTTTGGAGCATCTTTAAATTCTCCGTGCAAACACCTTCTATGGATTTTTGGTAGATTTGCTCAACGCTCTCCATTACTAAAGCCAGGCGATCAGAGGTCTTTTTTAAAGCTTTGAACAAGCTTAACTCATCTACACCTGAAATATGAGTTTCTTCTCTGGCTTTTTTTAGCTCCGCTTTTTTGTGCTCTTTATTATTTTTATAAAAACTAAAAAATACCAACCCTATTGCTCCTAGCAGCGCCCATTCCCTAAATTCATGGAGCAATCCTGCGAAAATCCCCGCCATAAGAAAGGCAATGACTCCCGTCAGAAACCATCCGCCGATGATCTTAAGCACTCCCGCTACCCGGTATACGGCGCTTTCCCTGCCCCATGCCCTGTCGGATAAAGAAGTACCCATGGCGACCATAAAAGTGACAAAGGTTGTGGATAAGGGCAGTTTATGAGTCGTGGCTATCGCGATTAAAATACTTGATATGGTAAGATTAGCGGAGGCGCGAACCAAATCGAAAGCGATGTCTTCATTCTGCTGGTTTTGCTTAAAATTCCGTTCTATTTTTACCAGCATGCGTTTAGGAAATAAGCCAAAGAAAAAGCGACCGAATCCTCGAAATCCTCTGACAATAAGGCGCGCCAGGGAGTTCGAAGAAAACTTTTCGGCGCCTTCATCCTGTCGTCCTAAATTGATTTCGGTTTCAGTAACCGTACGGGCTTTTTTTGAAAACCATAAGGTCAATATCATAATGATCCCCGCCCCAAGCAACATCAGGGGCGAGCTCTGCACATTTCCGGCCAAGGCTTGCATGCCAAAGGTTTCCGCGTCAGGTTTTCCGGTAGTTGACCAAATTTGAAAAGACTCGAAACCTGCCATGGGAACACCTATGAAATTTACCAGATCATTTCCGGCAAAGGCCATCGCTAATGAAAAGGTTCCAAAGAGCACGACGAATTTTAATACATTATAGCTTAATGAAAAAAAAATTTGGGCGATAAGCAACCAAGTGACAAACAGAGCGCCGATGAATCCGTAGAAGTGCGTGTCTACCCACTCGAGAAAATCATTTATACTAGCGGTAGCTCCCGTGATTTCTTTAGGATCTAGGCCTTTTAACGCGCTGTGAAAGCCCTCTATGATTAAAAAGTAAGTCATGCTGCTCAGTGCGAGAGCCGCCCATAGACTTCCTACATATTTAAGTTTCTTTTCATAATTAAAGCCAAACATCCAGCGTACAAAATAATGAACGATCATCCCAGTGATGAATGAAATACCTATGGAAAGAAATATGCCTGAGAGAATGGTTAAGGTGCGTTCGGATTTGATGTAGTTCCCCAGATGATGTAGCGGCTCCTGGCTTAGGGGCGAGGCAATTTTTATCAGCGCCACGCTCAGCGCGCTTCCCAAAAGAGAAAACACCAAAGAAATAGTAGTAGAGGTAGGCAATCCCAGGGTATTGAACAGATCTAAAAGAATAATATCACAAATCATCACCGCTATGAAAACACAAAACAAATCGGGCAGGTAAAACTGTGCAGGGTCGAAGATTCCCTTACGGGCTACTTCCATCATTCCGCTCGATAAGAAGGATCCCATGAATATTCCTACGCTCGCGAAGATCATTATGGTATTACGCGAGGCTACCTTAGAGCCTATGGCTGAATTAAGGAAGTTTACCGCATCATTGCTTACTCCCACGATAAGATCAAAAACAGCAAATACAAAGAGAATGATCAAGCCTATCGAGAAAAAGTATTCCATAAGACTCTGAATTTTTCAGTTAGGTCAAAAATATAATAATTAGAAATATATCGGTTCATTTCTCTCCGGAGAGTATCTAAGAGTATCTAGAAAAAAATAAAATATTGCTATATATCGGAATATAATAAATAAATTATTATATAATGAGGAATTTAAATTCCTTATATAGTATATCTCTTCAAAACAGCCTGTTCTGCCCGGAAAAATTTTCACGAAAACTAAATCTCTCACATACAATGGCTTTGTCTCTTTGAGAAGATTATTTCTAAAAACGTGGATAAACCGGATTTTGATATGAATACGGCCGGCTCAATGTTTCCCCTGAAGAGGTTATAAGAAAAAAGTATATTTTAAAGAAAGTAGCGAAAGCTACAGGTCCGATATCCGGGTGTGGTCAAATCCTTTTTGTAAGCGATTTTCTTACAAAACCTATTTGGGTAAAATTGTTCTCGGTATACTTGATAGAATAACGCGCGATCAATTCGGTGAATTTGGAGCTATACGTCATTTTAAGGAAACCCTTTGTCCAATGGAGGTCATTCAAAACGAAAATACTTCCTAAGGATTAAAATTTTTGTCAATATAAGTAAGTATGCGTGCTACTTCCTGACTTATTTTTGAAGGCCCCGAAATGAAGTTATTGTTCATAAAAGAAAAGATCAATCGATTTTCTTTTTTTTGTCAACATGTAGCTACTTTTATTATATACCCCCTTAAGGGTTCCGGTTTTTGCCCAGATAAAGGAATTTCCTTGATCAGCGGTGGGTAGAGTTTTAAGGGTGTCGAAAATGCCGTAGGCGGGTAAAATTTCTTGAAGTGGTTAAAATCGGGTATTTCTTTTTAAGAATTTCCACTAAAGTTCCAGGCATTGAAAAAATTCTCCTCAGCGTAACGAATCAGATCATCGGTATTAAAATTTTAAAAAGCGTTGAGGTGCATATCAATAAGAGTTTCTCGACCAGGAAGTTATCGCTGTTTTGAAGCATTTCCTTAAAATCTGGTATCGGCTCAAAAGGGACAGACGATCAGTCGCACTCGTTTTTTACATCAATTGGTGGCGGCTCTTTATTCTCGTAGCGAAGGGGAACTCTCACAAGGAAATTTTCGCGTGCGCGGCGATACGGTAGATGTTTTTCCCGCTTATGCCGATGAGGCGATACGTTTTCAGTTTTTCGGCGACTATATCGAAGGTATCGAACGCTTTGATCCCCTCTACAGGTCAAGGCTTTTCAATTTTGGATCAAATACAGATCTATCCAGCTAATTTATTTGTCACCACTCCTGATCGCTTAAACGCGGCTATTCTCCAAATCCAACAGGATTTGTTTTTACGACTGGATCAGCTTTATCAAGAGGGAAGAAAACTTGAGATCAAGCGTTTAAAAGAGCGCACAGAATTCGATATTGAAATGATGAAAGAGCTTGGATATTGCTCAGGAATAGAAAACTATTCGTGTTATATGGATAATCGTTTGCCCGGCATGCGTCCCCTTTCTGTTTGTTGGATTATCTTCCTGAGGAGATTATGTAATGGTGATCGATGAAAGTCATGTGACGCTTCCGCAGGTTCGCGCCATGTACGGAGGGGATCGCTCACGTAAAGAAAATTTAGTGGAACACGGCTTTCGCCTGCCTTCCGCGCTTGATAATCGTCCTTTGAAATTTGATGAATTTGAGCTTTTGCAAAATCAGGTCGTCTATGTGAGTGCTACTCCGGCGGATTATGAGCTGGAAAAAAGCAACGGTATTATTGTAAAGCAACTCGTGCGCCCGACGGGTCTTTTGGATCCCCTGATTGATTTGCGCCCTAGCCTTCATCAAGATAGATGATCTAATGGAAGAAATTCTCGTATACGCGCTAAAAAAGATCAACGCGTGTTGGGTTGTCACACTCACCAAGCGCATGACCGAAGAATCGACTAAATACCTTACCCGAGCGAGTGTACGCACGCGCTATATCCAATCTGATATCGATACGATTGAGAGGTTAGATATTACGCAGGATCTTCGCGCCGACCGTTGTGATGTATTGGTAGGGGTGAATCTCTTACGTGAGGGCCTGGACTTTCCCGAGGTTTCTCTGGTGGATATTTTAGACGCCGACAAAGAAGGCTTTTTACGTTCATACCGCTCACTTACGCAGACTATAGGGCCGGGCTGCGAGAAATTTAGAAGGCAAGGTCATCATGTACGTTGATAAGATCACGGCGAGCATGCAAAAAACCATTGACGAGACGAATCGCCGGCGTGAAATACAAAAACGCTATAATAAAAACATGGACTTACCCCTACGGCCTTGAATAAGAAATTAGGTTCTTCCTTGTGTCCTTCCCTTTCTCGAGTATACGCAATCCCTCAAGAATCGCTTGCCATCGCAAAACAGACCAAAGAATTTTACGGAAAGGATACTGAAATCCTTGAAAAAGAAGTCAAAAAACTGCGCAAACAAATGCAAGAGGCCGCGGCGAAACTCGATTTTATCCAGGCGGCTAAATACCGGGATGCTATCAAGACCCTCGATGGTGCTTTGTGATTAGTAAAGAATCATGGCTGATTTTTTTTATAAACCTTTGCCGGAAGTTCCCTTTTTTTTGTAAAAAAATGAATTTAACGCTTTCTTTAATCTAAGTCTTTAAGAGCATAGCAATCGACTCAACGACGATTTTCTCATCGAGATATATTTAAAATGATCAAAGGCAGGGAAAATAAATAATAGCTTTAGCCAAGCTATTATTTTTAAATAGTTCCTATTATAGGAATAGATTTTTCTTCTCTCTTATTAAATTTTATAGACTCTTTAAGTATGAAACTCAAAGGTTTTTTGTGTTATTTTCGGCCATCGCATAGAGGGAAAAGCTAAATATCTTTTTTATCTACACTTAATTAAAGCTCAGCGAAGAGGATCAAAAGTCTTACAGTATATACCGGGTTTTTCGTTTGTTCTTTTATTAGAAATGATTCAAACTGAGTTTGGGAGAGAATGATTTTATTACAATTAAAAGGATATAATTTGGATGCTTTTTTTATGATAAATCTTCACCGTAAAAAAAAGAAGAGAAGCATATATATTCTGGGTCAATTGGATTACTCATTCTTATCTGATTCTAAATTTCGTTGCTCATTTTCAATTATGAAAACGAGCAATCTTGTTTATAAGATGTATGAGATGATAGTCTAATTTTTATAATTTTATATATTATATAATATTGAATTATAATTATTTATAATAAATATGTTAACTTTTGTTTATATTTGTCCTGTAATTCGATTCTTTTTTTTGAATTAAATAGTTGATTTACAATAGATATTTTAAAAAAACACGTTGCTTTTATTTGATATTTAGGAAGTCTCGAGAAAGATCATTTAGGTTTGAACCTACTTAGTTTATAACAACAAAAAAGATTCATGTAATATTGTTTTACTTGGTAAAGTAAAACAATAAATAAGCTATGAAAAAATTGATGTTAAGTGTCTCTTCCTGTGTCTTTTTTACAGGATGCCATCAGACAAATCGGTATCGCGTAGAGCAAAAATCAAAGCTCGCAGCTAAAGAGGTTAAGTTTTATGAATTCTCAAGAATGGAATACATGAGTCCAGATCTAGCAAGCTAAGGTAATAAGGAAGGTGGTCTATAGGGGTGAACTTATATATCTTATGCATGATTCGTCATTCGTCCTATAAAGGCGCTCCTAATATTTACTGGGAAGAAATCCGCTATTGGAAATAAAACTGTTGGTATTTTCAAAAAAATCCTTATCGAAAATATTTTAAAAGTATCTCTTTTTATTCGCTCAAAGACTTATGGAGCGCTCCCCTTATTAATAAGGAAGGATAAAGAAAATAACAAGGCAAGATTAAAAGAGGATATAATAGACTCTGCTTACGTTTAAAGCATTTACCCTTCTGTTAGAATCGGCAATATAGGTAGATTTCTTCTAAATTCCGATAACCGACATCGCTTATTTTCGTAATTGAAAATAAGCGATGTCGGTTTGTCAAGCATGGCTTTGTAATTATTTATTAATAATATATTAATTGTCCTTATAGGATCTTTAAAAATTTTATGTTTTTTTTGATGTAAAACCCTGAGTTAAAAAATACATTTTTTCCTATTAAGAAGATTTATGTAAAATCTTTCTTTTTATTAAGTGAATTTTTATGATGGCTAAAAATACTCGTGTCATATGTTTCATTTAACTAAAAAAAGTGATGGATAAGTCATGAAAAATTTGGCATGTAACTATATTACATATCCTTTTTATAGGAGATAAACAAGGAGAGCGGGAGTTGAAAATCAACCAATATGAGTTGATTTAAAAACCTCAGGGCGCTGTAAATATGTTTAGCCCGGAGGAGCTCTGCAAGAGACCAATAATGGACTGAACCCATCAAAGAAGGCTTTCCGTGCTGTCAAGCGACCTGAGAGAAACGCGTATATGTGTTAAAAGAGCTTGTATATACATTTACTGATGATGGATTATAAAATCAAAATAATTGACAGACATTTTTATGATTAAGACCTCCTTACATAGGAAGAGGTATTTTTAATTTTGTTGTATGGATTTAGGATGTGCCAAAAACGAAAATATATAAATTTAATCTATAAATCACCTGCAATTACTATTTCTTCGCTTTTGCCTATTTGGCAACTTAAGCCATAAATATTTCCCTGAAAATCTGCTTTAATACCCCTTATGGCGAGTACATTAAGTTTTCGCGCCACATTTCTCGTTTTGTCTCTCGCAAGAAATTTTTCGCTACACAGAGAGAAGGATAGGGGAATCCCTTTAAAAGCTCAAAAATCCTTTTAAATTTCCGAGCCCGCGAACACCATATTCGGTTTTGCCAGTTTGTGATCCCTCTAAACTTGTGATACATGATATTAAAAAAATGAACATATATTAAATAATAATATCTGTTACATAGATAGATGTTTTTTAATAAAATATTAAAAAAATATTCTTATTTACTCATAACATAAACCCCGAGAGCAAGTTTGATGTCAAGGAGGATATTAAATACAGGCAATGAGAGAAAAATTAATGTGCAAAGTAAAAGAAGGCATGATGCACTGGAATAAGGAATTAGAGCAGTATTAAAGGTATATATACAAAAGGACGAAAGTGAAAGCTTTTGAAGCTATGATTCTTATATAATCGACCAGGAGTTAAAAATGTTTTATGTAAAACTTTCATAATCAATTTTTCACAGATAAAACGAGTGATATTATATATGTCTCTCCTGAGAGAGGAGTGGATTTACAAGGATATATTTTAATATATAAATATTTATTTTCCTACACAAATCCTGCACAGTAGTTCCTGAGTGAGCAAGCCCGGTCCGGCGAATAGCCTTTTTCATGTCTTTCATCTTACGTCTGTAAAGAATGCTCTCTGTGCGGATATAGCTTCGTACGCGTTCTTCTGCAGTTGCCGAAGGAAGGGATGGAGAGCTACGCTCTTCCGGAACCTTATAAGATTCGGTTTCTACGATCATACCTCAACAATATTTTGTTAATGTTTATATATAGATATTTACTTAAATTTTTTTTGATATGTTAATAATATCTGTTTTCATATAAAATTCACGCGATAATTTTTCTTTTTTTACGACCTTTGGAAAAAAATTTTTCACTCATCTCTTCTTCCAAAAATTTAGAATTGTCAAAGATATATTTAGATAACGCCGCAACTTCTCCCATGCGATCAGAAGTTATAGAAGTTATGATAGAGAATTTACATAAATTTTATGGAAATCCCTCTTCTTCACATCATTGGGGTAGATTGAGTCGATCCTCGATAGAAACGGCGAGAAAGAGAATTGCCGGCCTTTTGAATGCCGATTCTTCAGAGATCATTTTTACCTCAGGAGGAACAGAGGCTAACAATATGATTTTAACAACAGCGGTTCAACATCTCAAGGTTAAACGTATTCTCACCTCACCTCTTGAGCATAAATCGGTTTTAGAGATATCTTGTCAATTATATGAAATTCAAGGTGTGATAGTGGAGTTTATCAAACTCAAGTCCAATGGGATTATTGACCTGGAAGATTTGGAAGATAAATTAAAAACTTCTTCTCTTACTACACTGGTAAGCTTGATGCATGCTAATAACGAGATTGGAAATATCTTGCCATTATCCCGGGTAGGGGAAATTTGTAAAAAATACAAAGCCTGGTTTCATGCAGATACAATGCAAACTATCGGGCATTATCGTTTAGATCTGCAGAGTGCTGGCATGGATTTCGCCTCTTGCAGCGCTCATAAGTTTTATGGACCCGCAGGGGTGGGTTTTGCTTTTCTTAGAAAGAACTCCATGCATAAAGGTTTTATCATAGGCGGCCCTCAAGAGCGAGGTCTGCGTGCCGGAACAGAAAATATATGCGGTATTTTGGGTATGGCTAGAGCCTTGGAATGCGCTTTAGAAGGGCTCGAAAAGGAACGTTCACATATAGAATCTCTCAAAGTCTATGCGATTTCTGAGCTTCAAAAAGCTGTGCCGTCTATACGCTTTAACGGTCTTTCAGCGCACTTAGATCAAAGCCTTTATATGGTTCTAAACATTTCCCTTCCCCTCAGAGATGGTCTTTTAAGCTTTTATTTGGATTTAAGGGGAATTGCTGTTTCGCAAGGAAGTGCTTGTCTTTCGGGCTCCATAAAGCCCTCGCATGTTATTGAGGCAATATATGAGTCGCAAGACAGAGAAAACACAACGAACTTGCGAATTTCCTTCGGATACTCCAATACTCGAGGAGATATAGATAAGCTTACAGTTGCTTTAAAAGAATACATGCAAGAAAATGCTCATAAGTCTTGATTTTTTGTCGAGGGATTTTTATAAAAAAAAGAGGCCCTCAGCATAAAATTATCGATCAAAACGAATGTCTACAAATCTGGTAGGACTTAGCTTTTGCTAAAGTTCTTATTTATGAACATACACCATCGATGCAGATATTTCCGACGACTTATTAGTTAAATAACCTGGAGATTTGTAGACTAATGTTATACAGTACCGAAAGGTAAGAGAATTTTTTCTATTTTTCGGATTTCCGATTTCTTTCAATTGTTTTTTAAAGCTTTTATGCATACTAAGGATTATGATAAAGATTACATCATCCGCTCGGGCAAAATAAATTCCTGGTTTTGAGCTTTTTTATGAAGCTCAAAATGGCAACGCTTGTGGACTTCCTGCCATTGAGAGAAATTTAGTGAACAGGTTTCTGTAAACCACTCTTTCGCCATACCGCTTCCGGAAAATATCACCACGACACCTATGAATGAACCTAAAAATATAGCTAATATGTTCTTTAATATTTCTTAATTGTTTTTTATATCAAATAATAACACATTTTTTTCCGGCTATTTTTTTAGAAGATTTTTAATGGAAAGTGTATTCTAAAAAATTTTTCTTTTGAAAGACCGATCTATTTTTTTCGGCGAGCTTTTCGGGCAGTAAAATATGAGTGGCGACTATCTCGTAAACCGGTCCTTTCGGCAGTTAGTTGTTAAATAAGAAAAAGAGGGGAATCGTAAGATAAATTTCATCGATTTATTTTGATTTAAATATATACCTTCTTAAAGGTAAAGATCTGCTTGTTTTTGATCGTTGAGCAGAAAAACTTACCTTCGCTGGCGCTATAAA
Source organism: Bacteroidetes bacterium endosymbiont of Geopemphigus sp. (assembly GCF_002904345.1). Lineage (GTDB taxonomy): Bacteria > Bacteroidota > Bacteroidia > Flavobacteriales > Blattabacteriaceae > GSPS2-BC2016. The sequence continues at coordinate 40,309 of NZ_PEIH01000004.1, read as the reverse complement.
TTTTAATTTCATCATTCTATAAATATCAGATTCATGCTCAAACATTATGAGACTGTTTTCATTTTAACTCCCGTTCTATCTCAAAGCCAGGTGGAGGAAACAGTAAAAAAATTTCAGGATTTTCTTAAAGAGAATGCCTCGAAAATAGATCACTACGAATCTTGGGGACTTAAAAAATTAGCTTATCCTATAGATAAGAAAAAAAGCGGCTACTACGAATTATTACAATTTCATGTAGATGAAAAAACAGCTTCGAAAAATATCGTATCGGATCTTGAGCTTCAATTTAAACGCGATGAGCGTGTACTGCGTTTTCTAAGTGTAAATCTTGACAAATACGCTCTTGAATATGCAGAAAAGCGCAGGCAGAAAATAAAGTCCAATCAATAAAAACAAATTTTAAATGGCTATGATTTTAGATGATTTGGCGCAACAGGCCAAACAAGGAGGAGAAGGCGAAATACGTTATTTAGCGCCGCTAGAGATAGATGATAAACCTCGTGAGAAATACTGTCTTTTTAAGAAATATGGCATAAAATACGTGGATTATAAAAATCCAGATTTCCTGCTAAAATTTCTCAATCCACAGGGAAAAATACTGCCTCGTCGCATTACGGGAACCTCCATGAAATATCAAGGTAGGGTAGATCAGGCTATAAAAAGGGCGCGCCATTTGGCTATTCTCCCTTTTTTAACTGACAGCTCGAAGTAATTCAAGGTATAAATTCATTTTACATGCAAATTATTTTGAAAAAAGATATTGAGAACTTGGGTTTTCAATATGAAGAGATAAATGTAAAGCCTGGTTACGCCAGAAATTACCTCATTCCACAGGGCTACGTCGATCTGGCTACTCCGTCGGCTAAAAAACAGCTTCAGGAAATTTTAAAACAACGTGCTAAAAAAGAAGCGTCTTTATTAAAGCAAGCTCAGCAGATGGCTGAGCAATTTCAGAGTGTTCGACTTCAAATCGTCGTTAAGGCAGGTTCCGGAGGTAAATTGTTCGGATCGGTAAATAATCAAACCCTTTCTCAGGCGCTTATGGAACAGGGTATACCATTAGAGAAAAAATTTATTCTTATCCCCGGAAACAGCGTTAAAGTGCTTGGAAAGCATCAAGCCAAGGTTCGACTGCATCGCCAACTTGAGGTAGCACTTCCTTTTGAACTGGTCACTGCTGAAGAGCCTAAAAAGAAGCATTAATCTATTACTTTCGGCGCTTGTCTTATTCTAATCTTCTTTTTATCCTTTTCTTTAAGAAGAGGATAAGTTTTTTATGAAGATCATAGGCTATCGTTTTTAGTTTCGGATAAACTGCACATAACTTTTTACTTCATTTTTCGAGAAATCTTGAATCTTCTTTCTTGAGTTATTTTTTTATATTTTTCCTAATGTGACCTGCCTCTTTTCTTATATTTGCTTGGTAGTTAAGAAAATATGAAAAAGCCTGATGATCCGCTAAAGTCTGTTATTTCTCATGCTAAATCCTATGGATTTATTTTTCCTTCAAGTCAGATCTATGAGGGTATAAGTGCTCTGTACGATTACGGTCCTTACGGTGTTATTCTTAAAAATCATCTTAAGACTTACTGGTGGGAAGCTATGGTGGGTTTGCGGAGAAATATCGTGGGTCTTGATGCTTCTATACTAATGCATCCCGCCACCTGGAAGGCCTCTGGGCATGTGGATGCCTTTAGCGATCCTTTAATTGATAATAAAGAAAATGGTTATCGTTATCGAGCCGATATTTTGATTGAAGATTTTTGTGAAAAATTGCAGCAGAAAATCGATAGAGAACTTGAAAAAGCGCGTAAGCGCTCTGGCGAAGGTTTTGATAAAGATCATTTTTTGATCACTCATCCAAAAATTATCGGTTATCAGGAGCAGAAAAAACAAATTCTCCGGCGCATGGTGTGTTCTCTGGAAAAAGAAGATTTGGCGGATGTGAAAGATTTAATCGATGAACTGGGGATCACAGACCCCCAAACGGGCTCAAGAAATTGGACTGATGTAAGACAGTTCAATCTGATGTTTCAAACCCGTATAGGTTCCCTGGCGGAAGAGAGCAGTACGCTCTATATGCGTCCTGAAACGGCCCAGGGCATTTTCGTGAATTTTCCTCAGGTGCAAAAGAGCGCTCGTATGAAAATTCCTTTTGGTATTGCACAAATTGGTAAAGCCTTTAGAAATGAGATTATAGCACGGCAATTCATCTTTCGCATGCGTGAATTCGAGCAAATGGAAATGCAGTTTTTTATACCTCCGGGTGATGAGATGCAATGGTATGAGTACTGGAAAGAAGTGCGTATGAAATGGCATTTGGCTTTGGGATTAGGCTTCGAGAACTACCGATTTCACGATCATGACAAGCTGGCGCATTATGCCGATGCCGCTGCTGATATAGAGTTTCGTTTTCCCTTTGGTTTTAAGGAATTAGAAGGCATTCACTCGCGTACGGACTTTGATTTAAAGAACCATCAGCTGTGCTCGGGAAAGAAAATGCAATATTTCGATTCGGATAAAAATGAAAGTTATGTCCCTTATGTCATAGAAACTTCAGTGGGGCTGGATCGTTTATTTCTTGGGGTATTTTCCTCTTGCCTTTGCCAGGAAACCCTCGAAGATGGTAGTGCTCGCTGGGTATTGAAACTACCTTCATGCCTTGCGCCTGTTAAAGCGGCTATTTTGCCTTTGGTTAAAAAAGACGGCTTGCCGGAGATGGCTGAGAAAATTTTTGATGAATTTAAATGGAAATATGCCCTGGCGTATGAAGAAAAAGAATCCATTGGAAAGCGCTATCGTCGTCAGGATGCGATTGGAACTCCTTTCTGTTTTACACTAGATCATGCGAGTTTGGAAGATCAAGCTGTCACAGCTCGCCACAGAGACAGCATGCGGCAAGAGCGCATTCCAATAGCCCGGCTCAGCTCGTTTCTTGAGGCTGAGACCAATATGGCAAAAATCTTAAAAAAGAGCATATGATCAAACTGCTGACTTCTTTGCTTTTGCGGTGTTTTCAAGTCATTTAAGCCTTTTAAATTGGATTGATAAATATTTATTTTTTAAGGGATATTTTGGCGTGAGTTTTTTTATATGCTCAGCAACTTTATCCTCTCTTATATCTATAAGAGCAGATCTTTACTTTTTTCTAAAAAAGTAAGTTTCGTTCCTAACGCAAACCATTCCTCTACTTCTGAGAATCATTTTTATCTCCCGATTCATTATAAGGGTAAAATAAAAATTTCTCAAGGTTTTTTCCTTTAGTAAGATGCACATAAAATATCTTATCTAGGTGAGTCTTTAGCTTTAGTATTTTTGACCTGTAGGGGTTTTACCGCCTCACAGACATAATCTCTCTTTACGAGTTCGACAGACATTCTTGTACTCTATGGAAATTGAAAAACCTCCTTCTCAAAGCTTACAGAGAACGAGTAATAGAGTTTTTAAATGACCACACCCCGAGATTTTCGAGAAGATCGAGCAAGACCCTTCGATTGTGGAGACCTTTTTAGAGAAATATAAATCGTATGTAAAACAGAAAAACAATATGAATATTCCAAGCAAAGTAATAAAAACCTTTGGTGTAAAGCAGAAGGATCTGCAACTCTCTTTAGCCGACGGAAGCGGTTATATAAGAGTTATTACCGAGAGAGAAGAGCCCGATTTTAGCGATGAGCTGAGAGATGAAGCGGGCACTCCCTCTGAGTGACGGGCCATACCTCTTGACTGAACTGACGGACGCACCTTGAGAGTAAACTAACGGAAAGATCTCGGACATTCAAGAATCCGAGAAAGAGGTCGATACGACAGAGGATCATATAAAAGCTTTAAAATATAACAAACCTATTGATTTTATGAAGGCGCGTGTTATTAATATATATTCTGAAATACAAGAACCTTATTATCAAAAATCTATGGATATATACAATAATGAATAAGATATTATAATACCAATATTATCGAAAACAACACCTCTCCCACGACTGCTCAGTGCCCCCCGGAATCTATGAATGTTTCTTGCCAGCAAGGTCTTGTGACGGATATCAAAGAGGCAAACTTTTCTTGTCATTATGAGAGCTATACGCGTCTTATTAAGATCAGAGCTTTGCAGGGAAGTTCTTAGAGAGGTTTTTGAACTTTTAAAGTTGATTTAGTGATAGTTTATAAATAAAAAACCGTTTCCTAATAAAGAAGAAAGGGTTAAAAGTAAAGATAAATTACAATTTTTCAAAGTATTCAGAAGTAGTACCTCTGGTCTTTATTGATATAAATATTATTTGTATCAGTATTCATATTATAAGTTGCACAGGTATAGAAACGAACTTGAAGCTTATCGCCTTTTTTTAAATAAATGATCTGATTTTCATTATTGTCTACATTAGTAATTCCGCCGCGGGTTTTAGTTCCTCTATAAATAAGTTGCACCCGTGTTAAACTTTCTGGTTCGTTGTTTATGGTGGATCCAGGTGCCAAACCTACCGGAAGTTCCATTAAAACTTCCTCCGAAAGGATCATTTACTAATTGAAATTTGTAAGCCAATTTGTAAGAACCGTCCTGATCTGCCGTGGTTCCGCTTTTAGGATCATAAATGATTGATTTTATTCCTTTTTTTATATTCAACTTTAATATATTTTTATGCCGGTATGTGAATTGTTATTATTTAACCAATCCTGATCATTACCAAATATTAAATTTCCTCCGACTCACCAAAGGTACTCCGAAACCTTTGGTTATTTTGTATTCTAGGCATTTCCATTGTGTTCCGTTATGTCCCTCAAATCAGGTTTTTTCTTTATTCCATCGTATCATCTCTTCTTTTCCTTGCGCATCGGTTTTATATTTCATTACTTATTCTAATATCCCCCTTGATATCTAGCTTGCTCTGTGGGTTTTTAGTGCCGATTCCCACTCCCACTTATTCCTACAAGGATCCCATGGCGATGGGAATAACCAAAAAATTCCTTTAGTATCATATCATTGTTATTTGTAAGAATTTTTTTAATATTTTATTAATAATTATAGATTTAATATACATTCAGATTTATATCTTGCATCGCAAGTTTAGACGGATTAGAGATGGGTAAGACCAAATTTGGTGTTTGCCGGGCCGGAAGCTCAAAGCGGCGTTTTGAGATTTTGGAGGATTAATCTATTATCACACAAAACTTTTTTGCGAGATAAAAAAGGCAAAATATGCCTCCAAGGAGCGCTTGTATACCACAAAGCGCTCCTTAGATCAGAACTTCAGAGAAAGATTTTATAGTTGAGTATTATGCTTAGATTGCCGAGGATGTAAAAAAGATTAAATCATTGATCATTCGTTTATTGATTGAACGAACGTATTTTTTCAGACAGAAGTTTTTGACAGATAGTTTGTAGATTTCTGATAATAATATCAACTACGAGTTTCCGTAATAAACATATTAATTTTTATATGTTTATTTTATTATGGATAATAAACACCACAAAAAACTCTTTTTTATTATTATTTCAATTGTCCTATGTGCTCATAGGAATCTGATGAGATCTGGTTGAATGGATACTACAAGTTTTCCACCGAGCCATGAAGCAGGGAAGAATACAAAAAACGTGCTTAACTCAAACCAGAAAGGCATTCTATAGCAGAAAATATGTACGCAGGAAAAAACAAACAGTATAAATCCAATGAGAAAGGCATAGGCTTCTTTAGCTGTACTTACAAAGAAAGCTGTAGTAACGCCTCCCATTAAGGAACCCAGGGCATAAGAAATGAGCAGAATAATAAAAAATTCAGCAGGCGCTTGTCGAATGACTTCCTGCCATTGAGAGAAATTTAGTGAACTTGGTTCTGTAAACCACTCTTTCGCCATACCGCTTCCGGAAAATGTCACCGCGATACCTATAAATAAACCTAAAAATATAGCTAATATGTTCTTTAACACTTCTTAATTATTTTTCATCTCAAATATAGCTATAATGATTTTTATGAGCTCTCATGATTGTTTTCTCTCTATTAAAAATAGCTATATTTATCAGAATTAATTTTGTTAGCAAAAGAGCTGATGTTAAACAAAACCTGGAAAGTCATTCATCATTATAAGGATATTCTATTTGAATTTCATCAGGGTATTGCTAAAATTACCATTAACCGCCCCGAGGTACACAATGCGTTTCGCCCAGAGACCGTCAGTGAAATGCTTAATGCCATGGATACAGCTCGTGAGCGTACGGATATCGATGTAGTAATTTTTACAGGGGCCGGAGATAAAGCGTTTTGCAGCGGAGGAGATCAGAGAGTAAAAGGAATTGGTGGCTATGTAGGAGAAGATGGAATTCCGCGTTTGAATATATTGGATTTACATAAAAAAATACGTGAATTGCCTAAGCCCGTAATCGCTATGGTCAATGGTTACGCTATAGGTGGAGGACATGTATTACATGTGGTATGTGATCTTACGATAGCTTCAGAAAACGCCCGTTTTGGGCAAACGGGCCCAAAAGTAGGCTCTTTTGACGGGGGCTTTGGATCATCTTACTTAGCTCAGCATGTAGGCCAGAAAAAAGCACGTGAGATATGGTTGCTTTGTCAGCAATACAGTGCAAAAGAGGCTCTGGATATGGGTTTGATCAATAAGGCAGTGCCTCAAAAAGACCTTGAAGCTGTCACTATGGAGTGGTGTAGGCTCATTCAACAGCGTAGCCCTATGGCTTTACGCATGATCAAGCGCTGTTTAAATGCGGAGCTCGACGGTCAGCATGGATTGATGCAGCTCGCCGGCGATGCTACCTTAATGTATTACTTAACTGAAGAAGCCCAGGAAGGTAAAAAGGCTTTTCTTGAGAAGCGATCACCGGAATTTGGGAAATTCCCAAAATTTCCCTGACCTCTTTAAGCAAAGAAATACCGATTATCCTAAAAGATTAGTGGATCCTATGGCAATAACAACAAAAAATAAGAAATTTTGTTTAGGCAGCTCAGCTCTTCCCGGATTTTCTTGCAGAACGGAATTACCCTATAAACGCCTCTCATCGAGGCAGAAAAAAGAATACCGTAAGAATAGTTTACACTTTTCAATACCAATTATAAAGATGATTAACAAAGACATATTTACAAATATGCTTATGAATTTTAGAAAAGTCGGCATTTTTCTATTTTTTTAAGATCCGGCCATATGATTTTCCGATGATTAAGAGAAAAAGCCTAATTCCTGATCCTATATTCTGGTTGTAGACGACCCTAAAGGTGAAAATCATTTAGTTAAGGTTAGGAATTATTGGCTTTTTCGAACCACAAATATTTATAAGATTTTTTACTGAAAGTGCCATTAAAAAAATGGTAAAAGACTTGATTTTTTCTTGTTTTAAATCTTTTTGAGTGATAAAGCACTTATAATATTGCAGAAATTTCTTAATTTAATCTTATTCGTACATTAGAAGCTCAGTAAGGACCGATCCGGAAAATAAGCATATTAGTATGTCAATAAGGTCCGATCCATCTGAAAAAGAGAAGATCATCGAAACTAAAAAATTTAAAGTTCGCTTTGAAAACAAACAAATAAACAGTCGGTAAAACTGTAAAATATCTCCGATAAATGGAGAAAATCTATACCTACAACAAGGTAAAGTTATTTTACTAATTTCACAGACCCAAAGAATTAATCTTGCAGATAGACATTAAATCCTGGATTTACGCCGCTCGTTTGCGTACTTTACCTCTTTCTCTCTCAGGTATTACTCTCTCTGCCTTGATCGCCTACTCCAGGGGATTTAAGGTAGACCTTGTTTTTATTATGGTCTTCCTGACTACTTTATCTTTACAAATCCTAGCCAACTTCGCCGATGATTACGGAGATGGAGTCAAGGGCACTGATAATGCCTCTCGTATCGGGCCGGAGCGCGCTGTTCAGTCAGGTCGTATTTCACCGCGATCTATGAAAAAAGCCTTGCTTTTTTTAGGGAAGCTTTGTCTTCTCTTTGGGATGCTGTTGATTTATCTTTCCTTTAAAACTTATCGCGCACCTGCTCCGTTAATTTTTATATTCATAATATTCACCTGTTTATATGCGTCCATTAAATACACTATCGGTCAGGATGCTTACGGTTATAAAGGCCAAGGGGATTTATCTGTGTTTTTATTCTTCGGATTGGTATCCGTGCAGGGAAGTTATTTTTTATATACCCATCATTTTGAATGGGATGTTTTGCTTTTGGCAACTGCTATAGGGTTTTTAAGTATGGCTGTGCTCAATTTGAACAATATGCGTGATATTCATAGCGATTATCAAAGCAATAAATACACATTTGTAGTTCAAATAGGGCTTTATAAAGCTAAAATATATCATCTTTTTTTGGTATTGCTTCCTTTTGCCTTGGGAAGCCTTTTCGTTAAGCTTAATCAACATCAATTGATTTATCATTGGGCATTTTTAATCTTGTTGATTCCAGTTTTTTTTCATTTAAAAAAGATTTTTTCCATTAGTGATTTAAAAAAATTCGATCCTGAACTTAAGAAAATAGCGCTTATTACACTTTTGTACGCTCTTATCATCGGATTGGGTCAGGTATTTTGATTTTTTTATATTTGAAATACGAGAAATTTCAAAATAAAATTGCTCATGAAACTTCGTTTCTATGCCCACGCTACCTATTCTATAGAGTGCGCAGGCAAACACTTGCTCGTTGATCCTTTTTTTACGGGGAATCCTGTATTTTCTCAAGAGACGGCTCTCGTTCGGAATTATCTCGAGAATCTAAAGGCAGATTATATTTTGGTAACCCACGCGCATTTTGATCATATAACAGATGTAGCCTCTATAACCAGACGAACCGGCGCTACGGTGATCTCAAATTATGAAATCACCGCTTATTTCGAGAAAATAGGAGTTACAAATACCTTAGGAATGAATTTCGGGGGTTTTAAATCTTTTGATTTCGGAAAACTTAAGTACGTATGGGCTGCCCATTCCAGCGTATTTCCCGATGGCACTCATGGAGGTAATCCAGGGGGGTTTTTATTAAGCTCAGAAGGAAAAAATATTTACATAGCTGGTGATACGGCTCTTAGCCAGGAGATGAAATTAATACCTTTTTTTGTAAAACCTGATTTGGCTGTTTTGCCCCTCGGAGGTTTGTTTACCATGGATATCGATGAAGCGATCATGGCCTCGGATTTTATACAATGTAACCGGGTATTAGGGGTACATTATGATACGTTTGAGTCTATCGAAATAGATCACCGAATCGCTTTGGAAAAATTTTCCGCCAAAGGAAAACAACTTCTTTTATTAAAAAGAGATCAGCAAATCAATATTTAAAAAATCATGAATGATCCGAGCGCGTTATAAGAAGTGTGTTTTTCATTTTCGGGTGGCTTCCGGAACCTCCAGGGGTATGTTCTATAAGCGCGAAAGCTGGTTTATCCGGCTTGAAGATCAAGGACGCCTCGGAACGGGGGAATGTGCTCCTTTACAGGGATTAAGCAGAGATAATCTTTCTGATTATGAAGAAAAAATTCAATGGCTTTGTAAAAATATTTATAAGGAAATTGATGATCTTTATCAGCAGCTCAAAGATTATCCTTCCATTGTTTTCGGATTAGAGCAGGCTCTTTTAAGCCTTGAAAAAAATGATTTTATACTTTTTCCTTCTGATTTTACTTCAGGAGTTCAAGGTATACCTATCAATGGCCTTATCTGGATGGGTTCTATAGATTTTATGCAGGCTCAGCTTCATCAAAAAATCCAGCAAGGATTCTCATGTATAAAAATAAAAATAGGTGCGCTTTGTTTTGAAAAAGAATATGAATTTCTCGCCAGAGTTCGAGAAAAATATCCTGATATAGAGCTTCGTCTGGATGCCAACGGGGCTTTTTCTCCCGATGAAATCATGCAAAAGCTTGAGAGACTCTCAGCTTTTAAAATTCACTCTATCGAGCAACCCATACGTGCTGGCCAAAGAGAAATCATGGCCCAGCTTTGCCGAGAAACGCCCATACCTATTGTTCTGGATGAGGAGTTGATAGGTGGGTTCACTTATAAAGACAAGCAAGAGTTGTTTGAGAAAATTGCTCCACATTACTTTGTATTAAAGCCCAGTTTGTGTGGAGGTTTTCGTGCGGCGAAGGAGTGGATAGATATTGCAGGGAAAAAAAATATCTCCTGGTGGATTACCTCAGCTCTTGAGAGTAATATCGGATTAAACGCTATCGCGCAATGGACGTACTCATTAGATAATCCCATGCCTCAGGGCTTGGGAACCGGCGGTCTTTATACCGACAATATTCCGGCGCCTTTAGCTGTAAAGGATCAGTATCTGTGGTACCAGCCCGGGAAATTATGGGATTTGTATTTCTTTAAATAAATAAGCTACTATGTGGATAGACTTTAGCAAGGGAGCGCCTGATTTATTTGAGCTCAAAGATCGATTTGATGAAAAATGGCAACAAATTATTTTTTCTTTTTTAGAGCAATGGTATGATAAGAAGCCTTTTATTTTAACATCTACCTCAGGTACTACCGGAAAACGAAAAGAGATCTCTCTTAAAAAAGAATATATGCGTAATAGCGCGCGCATGAGCGGTGATTTTTTTAAACTTGCCAAGGGAAGCACGGCGCTTTTATGTTTGTCTCCTGAATATATTGCGGCTAAAATGATGCTGGTGCGATCTGCTGTTTTAGGTTTGCGTCTTTACTGTGTAGACCCTTCTTCCGAACCCCTGCGAAATCTAGACTTGTCCTTTGATTTCGCAGCTATGGTACCCTTACAGCTTTTTAATATCTTTTCTGATATTCATCGGATAAAGAAGCTTTTGGTAGGGGGAGCACCCCTTACGCTAGCTATGGAGGAACTCTTGCAAAAGATTCATACAGCTTGTTATGCTTCTTACGGAATGACAGAAACCCTTAGCCATATCGCTTTGCGCAGGATTAACGGTTCGGATAAAAGTCTTTGGTATACAAGCTTACCCGGAATAGAAATCGGAGTGGATCACAGGAAATGCCTGAAAATTTTTTCCCCATTGTTAATGGATGATCCTTTGCAGACGAACGATTTAGTTCGATTACAAGCTCCTGATCGCTTTAAATGGATGGGGCGATACGACTATTTAATCAATAGTGGAGGTATTAAAATCATCCCTGAAGAGTGGGAAGCCAAACTTCAAGGATTTATCTCCCGGCGATTTTTTCTCTCCTCTTTAGCTGATGAGGCTTTGGGGGAAAAGCTTATAATGATTGTGCAAGGAAACTCTTTTGATATAAAATTTCCTGATGAACTCTTTAAGGAAGCGTGTCAGTTTTACAAACCAAAGGAGATTTATTTTGTTTCAAAATTTTTAGAAACACCCACAGGAAAAATTCGGCGAGAAGAAACCCTTAGCCAAATCCATCCCTTACCTTCCTGAAAGCTCAGGAAAGCATTATCCATCCCTTACCTTCCTGAAAGCTCAGGAAAGCATTATCCATCCCTTGCCTTCCTGAAAGCTCAGGAAAGCATTGAATAAAGACCTTTCTCAAGGACGTTCATAAACTCTTCCGTTGTAAGATAATCTTCTCTCGAGAGCCTTTCGCCATGTATGAGTAACGCGAGATCTTTGGTCATTTGCCCGGTTTCTACAGTACGTATACATATTTGTTCAAGCTTATCGCAGAAATCATCCAGCTCTTCGTTGCCATCGAGTTTGGCGCGATGCTTTAAGCCGCCTGTCCAGGCAAATACAGAGGCGATAGGGTTAGTGGAGGTTTCCTTGCCTTTCTGATGTTGACGATAATGGCGTGTAACAGTGCCGTGAGCTGCTTCTGCTTCGAGGATTTGTCCATCGGGTGTAAGTAATACCGAAGTCATCAGACCTAAAGAGCCAAAGCCTTGCGCTACGGTGTCAGATTGCACATCGCCGTCATAATTTTTGCAAGCCCACACGAACCCGCCTTTCCATTTTAAGGCAGAAGCTACCATATCGTCGATAAGTCGATGTTCATAACTGATATTAACCTCTTCGAATTTTCTTTGAAATTCATTTTCATACACCTCTTGAAATATATCTTTAAAACGCCCGTCATAGGCTTTTAAAATAGTATTCTTAGTGGAAAGATATAAAGGCCATTTTTTTGCTATAGCTTGATTGAAACACGAACGCGCAAAGCCGTAAATAGAATCATCCGTGTTGTACATTCCCATGGCGATACCCGCTCGGTCAAAGTGGTACACCTCGTAAGTTTCCGGCTTGCCCTCTTCCGGGATAAAGGTCATCGTAAGGAGTCCTTTTCCTTTTACAAGAAAATCAGTAGCCTTATATTGATCGGCGTGCGCGTGCCTTCCTATGCATATAGGTTCGCTCCAGCCGCGCACCAGTTTTGGAACATTGCTGATGAGTATGGGCTCTCGAAATACAGTTCCGCCTATGATATTTCGCAAGGTGCCATTGGGGGATTTCCACATCTTTTTCAGGCTGTATTCCTCCACGCGAGTTTGATCGGGTGTGATGGTAGCACATTTTATACCTACTTTGTATTCTTTGATCGCCTCGGCAGCTTCTATCGTTACCTGATCATTTGTCTGGTTGCGATGTTCTATACCTAAGTCGAAATATTTAATATCAAGCTCAAGATGAGGAAAGATCAATTGATCCTTGATGTACCTCCACAGAATTCGAGCCATTTCATCGCCGTCCATCTCGACTACGGGATTGGCTACCTTTATTTTATTCATGAATAATATATACTTTAATTTTGATACAATCCGCTAAAGATATCAAATGCTTTAAGAAATAGGAAATTGTTACCGTTCATATGTTTTGACAAGCTTTGAAAGAAAGTTTTTTTATTTCTCTTGCCTTGAGTATATTTCATTCATAAATAGCAATAACATTAATAATAAGCATTTTTTATGGCAAAAATTCATTTAAAAGGTACTGAGATATCCGTTTATGGAAGCTTACCGGGGATAGGTACGACGGCGCCTGATTTTGTTTTAACAAGAAACGACCTCTCTTTCGCGCATTTTGTAGATACAGGCACTTGCACTACCGCGCGGTAAGGAATTAACAAGGTTATCATGTTATCGCATTCCAGAGATTAGAACTCTTCTAAAGAGTACGAACTGAAAATAACAGACGGACCTTTAGCCGGTTATACTGGACAGGGCTGTTGTAGTGCTTGATGAAGGTAGAAAAATACTGAAATAGTTCGTGAACTCTCCCGGGAGTCGAATTATGAAAGGGTCTTGAAGAGCTTATCGGTTTAATTTTTGCTTTATAACGTTTTTACCTCAAAGAGGAAATTTAAGACGCACTTGTAAATTTCTATCTGTAAATTTATTGAAGAATTTCAGCTAAATGAATCTACTCAGTAAGATCTGTTCGCAAAGACTACGGTTTTTATGTTTAAAAATACAAAAACGATTTGCCTAGAAAAGAGTAAATGATTAATTCTTCTCAGATTTTTTTCTGAAAATATTTAATTTTGTAGCTGTTTACAAATTTTTTGTGTCCTTTGTGTTATTAAAACCTGTGAAATAAATACTCAATACTCAAGGGATTTGTTATTTAATATTGCAGCGCTTCTTTGGGAGCGCGGATAGATGAGGAAGTCTTATAGGTTTAAAACCTATAAGACTTTGTCTTTTTTTCAAAAGTATCAGAAACGAATATATCCAAAAAATCAACAAGCGCTTTTTATTTGCGATATATTCATTAAAACAGTAAAATACGATCAATTTATTTATCTCTGTGAGAGATATAATATTAAATGATTTGCCGTCCTGAGCTCAAAGTAGATAAGTAGTGCAGAATTTGATTAAATTCACATTTTTTTAGTATTCTTTTTTTTTCATGACACCACCTCTTCGAAATATCGCCATTATAGCGCATGTAGACCACGGGAAAACAACCCTGGTGGATAAAATCCTTCATAGCTGTCAACTCTTTAACGACCACCAGGTGGTTGGTGATTTGATATTAGATAACAATGACCTTGAGCGCGAGCGTGGCATCACTATCATTTCAAAAAACGTTTCGGTAAAATATAAGAATACTAAGATCAATATTATCGATACCCCAGGACACGCGGATTTTGGCGGCGAAGTAGAGCGCGTCCTAAAAATGGCTGATGGCGTTTTACTCCTGGTAGATGCTTTTGAAGGACCTATGCCCCAAACGCGTTTTGTCACTCAAAAGGCACTTTCCTTGGGTTTAAAACCTATAGTCGTAATTAATAAGGTAGATAAGGAAAATTGCCAGCCTGAGCTAGTTTATGAACAGGTTTTCGAGCTTTTCTTCCATTTAGAAGCTACCGAAGACCAGCTTAATTTTCCCGTGCTTTATGGATCTTCAAAACAGGGCTGGATGAGCACCCAATGGCAAGAGCCCACGGGAAATATCCTGGCTTTGCTCGACGCTATTTTAAACTATATCCCGGCCCCTAAAGTCAAGCAAGGACCTATGCAAATGCAAATCACCTCGATTGATTACTCTTCTTTTGTGGGGCGTATCGCTATTGGACGCGTGGCAAGAGGTTCCATTAAAGAAAACATGCCTTTGGCCCTGGTCAATTCCGACGGAAAGATCAGTAAATCGCGTATTAAGGACTTGTATGTTTTTGATGGCCTAGGCAAAGCGAAAACCCCCGAGGTCTCCTGTGGAGACATTTGCGCTGTGGTAGGAGTGGAAGGCTTTCAAATAGGTGATACGTTAGCTGACGTAGATCAGCCCGAGGCCTTGCCTCACATTAAAATTGATGAACCTACGATGAATATGCTCTTTACCATTAATAATTCTCCGTTTTACGGTAAAGATGGTAAATTTCTTACCTCCAGGCATTTACAAGATCGTCTTTATAAAGAGACGGAGAAAAATCTTGCTTTGAAGATTGTTCCTACCGATTCACCCGATGCTTTTCTTGTCTACGGGCGCGGAGTGCTTCACCTTTCGGTTCTCATTGAGGAAATGCGTCGTGAAGGTTATGAATTACAAGTGGGACAACCTCAAGTAATCATCCGGGAAATCGAAGGAAAAAAACATGAACCCGTGGAGGTTCTCACAGTAGACGTGCGGCAGGAATATTCCGGAAAAATCATAGAAATCGCCACCCAGCGCAAGGGTGAGTTGCTTATCATGGAAGCCAAAGGTGATTCGCAACATCTCGAATTCAGGATTCCTTCACGCGGGGTGATTGGATTGAGAAATATGTTTTTGACCGCTTCAGCTGGCGAAGCGATATTGGCTCATCGCTTTGACACTTACGAAGCCTGGAAAGGCGAGATCCCCACGCGCGCCCTTGGCGTGCTCGTCTCCATGGAAAAGGGATTCTCTACGGCTTATCGTATTGACAGACTTCAGGATCGCGGCAAATTTTTCATCGCTCCGGGCGAGGAAGTGTATGAGGGAATGATTATCGGAGAGCACTCGCGTGAAAATGATTTAACGGTAAATATCACGGATGGTAAACAATTGACAAACTTTCGCACTACCTCTAAAGACGACGCTGCTAAAATTGCCCCGCCCATCCGTTTTTCTCTCGAAGAAGCACTTGAATATATTCAAAGTGATGAGTATGTTGAAATCACTCCTAAGCATATGCGTTTACGTAAAATTATCTTAAAAGAAAGTGAACGTTTGGCCGCTCAAAAACGTCGTCCGAAATAATCCCCACTTTTTAATAAAGGATGGACTAATTTTCAATGAAATCCTTTTTATTTTTCTGAGAAAAATACCTCATCTTTACATGAGGATTACAATTGATTTTCTATGTCAGGGTCTTTATTTCCGGTCTCGCTTTTAGATAACGATTTTTATAAGTTCACCATGCAGAATGCCGTGGTGAAGCATTTTCCTTATGCTAAAGCCCGATATAAGTTTATTAACCGTGGAGGTCATTCTTTTCCTAAAGGTTTTGATCAAGCTTTAAAAAAAGCCATTAAAGAAATGCGTCAGCTCAAGCTTGACGATCAGGAGCGCGCTTATTTGGAAGAAAATTGCCCTTACCTCGATCCCACTTATCTAGACTTTCTAAAAGGTTATCGTTATGACCCTTCGGAGGTAAGTGTTATTCAGAGAGGGGATGATCTTGAGGTGACCATTGAAGGTTTATGGTATCGCACCATTTTATGGGAGGTGCCTCTTATGGCGATAATCTCGGAGTTTTACTATAAGATGCAGGCTTTGCGCAGATTTGCAGATGAGGACATAATACGCATTACACGTGAAAAGATACTCGGCTATGAGGCTATCGATGTATCGGTAGCTGAATTTGGAACACGTCGAAGACACTCTTACCAAGTGCACAAGCTGGTGGTAAAAACTTTGAAAGAAGAAGGAAAGCGCTCTTTTATAGGAAGCAGCAACCTACATTTGGCGCACCTTTTCAATACTAAACCTATTGGTACTCATGCCCATGAGTGGTTTATGTTCCACGGAGCTAAATATGGATTTAAAATGGCTAATCAACTGGCCCTGGAAAACTGGACGAACGTGTATCGAGGTGATCTTGGAATTGCCCTTTCAGATACTTATACTACACGTTTTTTTTTCCAGAGTTTTGATAAAAAGTTCGCCAAGCTTTTCGACGGAGTACGCCATGATAGCGGCGATCCGATCGCTTTTGCCAAAGCTACTATAAAACATTACGAGCGATTTAAAATCGATCCCACAAGTAAAACCATCGTATTCTCTGACGCTTTAGACCCGAAAAAGGTAATCGATATCGCCGATTTTTGTCGCTCTCGTATAGGCATGTCCTTTGGTATAGGTACGAATTTCACCAATGATGTAGGCCTGCCGTTGATGAATATCGTTATCAAAATGACCGAGGCGCTTCCCGAGCATGAAATATGGACTCCTGTGGTAAAACTCTCTGATATCAGAGAAAAATATACCGGTGATCCGAAAATGATAGAGCTGGCCAGATCCTTTTTACATCTGTAATTTTATAAAACTATGCAAAAACTTATCGTCTTATCCGGTGCGGGGATCAGCGCCGAAAGCGGCCTACGCACTTTTCGCGATGTCGGCGGTCTTTGGGAAGGTCATGATGTGATGACGGTAGTTTCTCCTGAAGGATGGAAAAATAATCCAAAGCTGGTGCTCGATTTTTACAACCAAAGACGCCGTGAGTTAAAAAAGGTTAAGCCCAATGAGGCGCATCTTATTCTTAAGGAGCTCGAAGCGTTTTTTGAAGTTTTTATCATTACCCAAAACGTAGATGACCTTCATGAGCGCGCGGGCTCGAAAAATGTTTTGCATCTGCACGGAGAGCTGCTCAAGGTGCGCAGTGAACGCGATGAGAACCTTATATATAATTGGACGGAAGATCTTCACCTGGAAGACAAAGCGCAGGATGACGGCGATCGCCTGCGGCCGCATATCGTTTGGTTCGGCGAGGAAGTTCCGATGATAAAACAGGCTACCACCCAAGTAGCTCGGGGAGATATTTGTCTGCTTATAGGCACTTCGCTTGAAGTATGTCCCGCTGCTTCTTTGATAAATTACCTACCATCAAATGCTAAGATCTACGTGATCGATCCCAAAAAACCTTCGGCGCTTGATGTTAAAAACACATATTTTATAGAGTGTATCGCTTCTGAGGGTATGCGCATATTGCGGGAAATTTTACTGAAAAACAATTAATTCTTAAAATATGAAAGAGCCGGTTAAAAACGCGGATAAATTCTCCCTGCGTAAAAAATACCAAAACTTTACCTACGCCTTATCCGGGCTGAGAACTTTTGCCTGTGAGGAGCACAATATCTGGCTCTATATCCTTGGGATATCGTTTAGCGTGGCCTTAGGCTTTTTATTCAATATAGACCGCTATGAATGGCTGTCGCAGTCTGTGGTTACCTCCTTGATTTGCTCTGCCGAGCTTATGAATACCGCCGTAGAAAATGCGGTGGACCTCGCATCGCCGAAGTATCACACGCTGGCTAAAAAAGCTAAAGATATGGCCGCTGCCGCTGTATTGCTCGCCGCTTCGGGCGCTTTTATCGTTTTCCTTATCATCTACCTGCCTAAGTTTTGCATTCTTCTTTAATATGTATTTCATTCTTTACTTATGAGCTGAATCATTGAATTCAAAATTCCTTTTTTCTATACGTTCTTTTGTCTTTACATGGCCTTATTTAAGTTTTTTTTCGAAATCCGAGTGATTTTATATTCAGCGCATCTTTGGCATACTTATCATCTTTGGTAAATAGTATAAACATAATGTTTATCACAGCGCATGTATTTACGATTCGATTTGCAGCAGAAATAGGAAAGCTCCTAACTAAAACAATCTTCCGAAGGTCTATAATAAGCAGCAATGTATATTTAATAAATATGCGCGTCTGATTTAAAAAAAAAGCTAAAACACCCTCTTGTAAAGCTCTTTAAATTTACGCTGATTTAGAAATAGTATAAAACTTAGGGCTAAAAAAGCCCTTTATTTAATAAAAAACTATATTCAAAGATTCCATAGCTCGATCCAACTAGCATTCTTATCAACATAGATATTATTAGGTTTTTTATTCATGTTGTTAACTCCGTGAGTTGAAAAACGAAACCTTAGCTTATCTCCTCGTTTTAGATAAATTATCTATAAATTATTATTTATATACTCAACGGTTTTCACCGATATTTCGCCCCTTTAAAAATAACGATATCAATTGTTGGTCTTACTGTTGGTTCATTTTACAAGTCTTAAAAGACTTTTAAAAGCCTCATCATCAGAAGTAAAGTTTTTTAATTCCTCTTCCCATTCTTTTCTGGAGGGAATATGAAAGTCCTCGGGACAAGGATTATTTAGTTTCTGGAGCATCTTACAAAGATTTTTGTTGGGAGTGACTTGCCATTGGCAGTTAATACTATTATAACTTGTGGCAGTAAGTTTATCATGTGCGAGTTTATAAGAATCAGACCTTAAATGCAAAGTTTTACTTCCTCTACTCTCATGAGAGCTACTTTCAATTCCCAATTGATCGGTTCATCATTTTTATGTTGGGCCACTCTAGAAGCATTTATATTTCGATCAAGCCATTTTATTTTTTCGTTCTCTATCACCTAGTTCTATGAATTAAAAAATCTCCTTTTTCAAAATTATCTTTTGATATCAACTTTTCCGGCGTTAAAGGCTTGCTGGCTCATCATTTTATCGACATTATAATTGTCTTTACCTGAACATTCAGACCATCAACATGAGTCGTGATCATCTGCGTTTATAAGATATAAAATACTTCAAGCACTGCTTGCTTTGATCAAACACTAAAGATCCCGGAGTAGGCTTGCCGCCTTGAATATTTTTCACATTTTCCGCTTCTTCCCTATCCGGTGTGGATACTTTTGAGTTTCCCAAGGGATTTCTTGTTTGTTTTCCATCCTTTCACAAAGAGTTCACTCATCCTCAAAAGCTCGCCTCTCAAAGAGCTTATCTCTTCTATTTCCACGGGTTCTAAAGCAATATAAATCCGACAAAGCACAAACGTACTCTTTAAGCCTATTATAAGGTGCCGCTCATCTTCTGAAGCTCTTTCCCTTAAATCTGGCTTTTTTTTCTGAGTAGTTGCAGCTGACATAATGGTTTTCTTATCCTTGGCGTATCTCTTCTCTAGGATGTCCTTAAAGAGGTTGGTCTTGCCGTAGTTGTTAGTCTCTCATTCACTTTTAACATCGTCAAAGTACCTCTGAGGACCATTGTCATATCAGAGAAGAAGAGCTTCTTATCTTCAGGGGTTTGTATGGCCTCGTAGCACTCGACTACTTCATTCGCCGAGTAAAAATTGAAGTTATGGGAAGGAGGAAGAAGTTGACTAAAAACACACATCACGGTGCTCTTTCCTATCCCGTACCATCCTCACCACTATAAGCAGATATTTCTCAGAAGTACAACAGTAAGATCTTGGGATTCTTCATTGAGATTCTCCATAGCTTCTCGGTCCTTTACGAAGGGCTTTTTATGGACTAACTACAAAGTTCTTGATAAAGAGTTTATAAAGATCCTCAGCGCTGAGGCCGTAATTTACCTTACGGACCACCGGGGGGATATGAGAGAGAACGTAAATTCAATAATAAAGAGGCTCATGTAATTCATAACAGGGAATACTCTGCTCTTTCAAAACATATAGAAAGGGAGAATGCCGATTAAATAGATATATCTGTTATAAGATGATGGGTGGATGGTATGTGGTAAGTAAAGAAGGAACCATAGAAAAAAAGCTACTCCCTATAAAGACTATGTTATTATAGAAGAAGGTTTACAAAAAAGGAGATTACTCCCATATACATGTATTGGTACACAGAAAAGATAAATCTCGCAAAGTAAACTTAAGTCCTTTAACCAATCAAAGAAGCTCAGAAAACGCTATTACAAGGTATTATTATCAGGGAAAAAGCATCAGTCCAAAAAAAAGCTATGTACATCGACAAAAAGAGCATGTCATCTTTGTTCATAAAAGATTAGCGGATTTCAACAAAGAAAAGCCACAAATCATGAAATGCGCAGGCATAGAAATCAGGCAAAAAAAAGATGCGGAAGATTTTTATATCAAAACGTAAGAACCGAGTAAAGCTTCCTTAAAAAGCGAAAAATCTCATATGGATTTAAAAATAGCGAGCGCGGGATTTGAAAACAGGTTAAAATCTAAGGTCAAAGGAGCTCTAAGGAGTAGTTTGAGAGAAGTTTTACAAGAGATCGATCCGACATCAGATGAGAGAGCTGCTTTCTCCGGGAGGTCTGATTCCGACGATGAACTCCAGAGGGGCTATATAAAAGTAATAAAGTGGTTAGCAGAAAAATAACGCCAAGTGCTTTGGCGGTCATGATGATAACTAAAGTGACTATTACACTTAAAAAGATTCAATACTAAAGCCCATTGAAAATACTTTATTTATAACAATTGTTATAGCACTCCGTTCGAGGAAATGGCTATACCTATAATAATATACCTCTAGTATCTTCGGGCTTCAGAGATCTCTGAGGATAAAGTGTAAATTTTTTA
>NZ_PEIH01000004.1:0-19216 GCF_002904345.1 Bacteroidetes bacterium endosymbiont of Geopemphigus sp. | reverse complement strand
TTCCTAAGACCTTCAGACCGTTATCGGTAGCAATCTTCGCCAGCTGCTCCATATCATAATAATGGCAAGACTCAAGCAGCACCCGAAGTTCTGTCCATAGATCGCCGTCAGAAAAGGGCTTATAGATATCCGAGATATTATCTGTGCCCAGAGCCAGGATAATACCGGCAGGAACTAATTCATCTACAGGCGCGATAGAATTATGACTGGGAGCTAAGCGCTCATTGCGTAAATGATCTATCCAGGCTGTAGGACAACAAATTACCCTAAGATCAGCCTTTTTCATAAGCGAATAGATGCTTTTCCTGTATTTTTTGGGATGCGCCGCCAAGGAAATGCTATGCACGGCGCTTACTCTTCCATGCATGTCATGTTCAATGGTCTTCTGGGCTAATAACTCGGTTTCTCGCTCTTCATCGGTATTGAATTGATCTACGTGTACATGCACGAGCTTATTATAGTCTTTAGCTGTTTGAAGCAATACGTCTAAATGCTCTTTCTCATGATTCAAATCTCTCGCCGGCAAACCGCCGATGATATCCACAAATTCCAAAGATCGATCAAACCAATAGCGAGCTTTAGGTTCTAAAACTCCTTTTAACACCTGATTGGCAAAACGAATCTGTATATCTTTTTTATAAGTCTCACGAAGTTTATGCGCCGCCTTTAGAGCGCGATCCTCAATAATTTCATCCGCGTCGATAAAGCTCCCTATGGCCTGAGCGCCCTGCTCGATAAAATATTCAACAGCCCGCACCATTCGGGCATAGATATCCTCTGAGCTAGCGAGTTTTTTCATCTCATCTACGAGGTACCATTTTTCCTTAAGATAGGAATAGGAGTATTTAAAATTATCTTGTGTAAGAGTATATGCCCTGTCCAAATGGGCATGAGCGTTTATCCATCCCCCCTTTTCTTTGATTTGTTTTAATAATTGCTCTTTAAGATTCATGTATTCAACAATTTTTTTCAATGATTCAAAAAAAATTCCATCGGTAAGATGGAATTAAAAGTAATTTAGTTTTCATTGCTCTTTCAGCAATCGACGCTCGGCTTTATTAGCTTTTTCAAAATGAAAAGAGTCGATTATATTTTTCATAACTTCCTGAATTTTATCATTGCATAAATTCCCCATACTACCCTCATGGGTGTGCGCTATTTTTTTCAGAGGCTTAAAAGAATTTTCTTGAATGTCTCTGCCTACCTTTTTATAAGCCTCGCGAAAAGGCATACCTTCTT
Source organism: Bacteroidetes bacterium endosymbiont of Geopemphigus sp. (assembly GCF_002904345.1). GTDB lineage: Bacteria > Bacteroidota > Bacteroidia > Flavobacteriales > Blattabacteriaceae > GSPS2-BC2016. Next base: position 17,977 of record NZ_PEIH01000004.1, on the reverse strand, counting down.
GTACGTATTTATTAACTGATTCCACGCTAAAAATATAATGGTATTTATTATCATTTATCACCTCCTTATTGATGATAATATGCTCAAGCATATATCGCGTAATAAGAAGAGTGTCTTTAAGCTCATCAAAAATGGGTAAAAAACGCTCCTTGATCAGCTGCATATCACGATGATACCCTGAAGGTAAATTTGTAGTGATCATAATGATTTCATTAGGTAAGGCATTGATCTGATTGCATCGCGCGCGGATGAGCTCAAAAACATCAGGATTTTTCTTGTGAGGCATAATACTCGATCCCGTGGTGAGATGATCAGGAAAAGCGATAAAACCAAAATTTTGACTTGTATACAAGCATATATCCTGAGAAAGCTTAGCTAGAGTAGCGGCTATCGAAGCCAAGGCGCTCGCCACTAATCGCTCACTCTTGCCACGGCCCATCTGGGCATAGATAACATTATAGTTTAGATCTTCAAAGCCAAGTAAATCTGTGGTCATGCGGCGGTTCAAAGGAAAAGATGAGCCGTAGCCCGCAGCCGATCCCAAAGGATTTTTATTAACCACGCGATAAGTAGCTTGTAATACTAGCAAATCATCTGTAAGACTTTCGGCGTAAGCACCAAACCAAAGCCCAAAAGATGAGGGCATGGCTATTTGATAGTGAGTATAACCAGGAATAAGAACTTCTTTATAACGTTCGCTAAGTTTTATCAAAGTATCGAAAAGCGAATGAGCATAACTTACAAGCTGCTGGATTTCTTGCCGTACGAAAAGCTTTAAATCAAGCAATACCTGATCATTACGTGAGCGACCGCTATGTATTTTTTTACCCACCTCTCCCAAGCGATTTGTTAGAAGAATCTCTATTTGCGAGTGTACATCTTCCACGGAATCCTTAATATGAAAATTGCCCTCGGCAATTTCGCGATAGATTTTTTTAAGTTCTTTGGTCAATATTTCCAGCTCGCCCGCTTGCAATAAATCTATGCTCTTAAGCATACGGATATGCGCCAGGGTGCCTATAACATCGTAAGGGGCTAAAAGTAAATCCAGTTCACGATCGTTTCCAACGGTAAATTTTTCAATTTCTTCGCTGATCTCAAAATTTTTTTCCCAAAGTTTCACCGTTAGTTCTATAATATTTGACTTGCGCAAAAATAGCTCAAAAAATCATTTCTTATACTAATTGATCTTGATAATAGAACGATCAACTCAAGAGGAGAATTCAACAATACACTATAATACACTATTTTATTAAATTAATAATATGAACAGATATACTTTTTGAACTCTGAATTTCAATAGGTTAAAAACCTCTAAGCCTCTGTAAGTTCATTTAATTAAGCAATTTTAATTAAATAATTAAAAATAAAATTAATATCTTCATCTTTTCTTAAAATACAAAAACTAAAAACCCATGTTAAAAAGCAGTTTTATCATACCTAAAAATTACAAACAACATTTTTCCCTAAAGAAAACGGAAAGAGCTATTCAAGAACTTAAGGAAAATTTCGAAAAAAATCTGTCGAAAACCTTGAACCTTGCTAAGGTTTCTGCTCCTTCGTTTGTATTTCGAAAGGGATCTATACTATGATGAACGCGCCAATCAGAAAAGGCGAAGTACTCTCGAATTTACATTCGATTTATGTGGATCAGTGGAACTGGAAAATGATCATCTCTTCCGCTAAAAGAGATCGAATGCTTTATACTCTTAAAGTATCCTCAACTCGGAAGGGTGTGGTTGCTCGAGCAAATACACTTTATCGATACTCAGGAGCCAGAAGACACTTATCCGGATCTCACAGTTCAAAGAAAAGAGAAGATCGCATCGCCAGAGAATGCGGAGCGGTTTTTATTGTGAAAATCGGAGATGAGTTAAAGTCAGACCGTAAACATAATAGACACGCGCCCCGGATTACGACAACTGGAGACTTAACAGCGATACCATACTATGGTATCTCGTGCTTATGCGCCGCTGGTTAGATGAAAAAAACCTTGAAAAACAACTGGAAAAAGCTGGAAACAGCGGCGTACGCGGAGCGTAATTTTCATCAGATGATCCTTAAAAAGGAACTGCCTTTAACATTAGGCGGCGGCATAGGTCAATCGCGCGTTTGCATGTTATTTTCTTAGAAAAACGCATATGGGGAAAGTGCAAGCCTCACTATGGGATAAGGAAATGCTTGAATGATCTAAAATTCATGGCATTGAATTGAATTGATTTAAGTTTCATTTAAATGAAGCAGAATACAAAAGTCCTGAAAATATCGGGACTTTTGTTATTATAACTATACCGGATCAACCATTTTTCATATACTCCAGGGCTTTTTGATCGTCGAATTCTCCTTCCCATCGAGCTATGACACAGCTTGCCAGGGCATTTCCGATAACATTCACAGTGGTACGCGCCATGTCCATCAACTCATCAATGCCGATAATAGCGAGTATAGGCCAGGTAGGCAAGCCAAAGGAAGCAGCCGTTCCAAGTAGAATCACCATCGAGGCGCGCGGGACGCCTGCAATGCCTTTACTGGTGAGAATAAGCGTCAAGCCTATAAAAAACTGGTGAGAAAAGCTAAGCTCAATACCCGCGGCCTGAGCTACAAAAACCGAGGCCAAAGAAAGATACAAGGTAGAGCCGTCCAGATTGAAGCTATAACCGGTAGGGACGACAAAAGCGATAATCTTACGAGGAACTCCTAATTTTTCAAAATTTTCCATAACAATAGGCAAGGCCGCTTCTGAGGTGGTAGTGGCGAAAGCTAAAGATACCGGCTCAGAAAGAGCTTTGATAAAAGCTTTTATAGGTACTTTGATGTAAAGCAATATGGGAAGTAATACCAGAAGCAAAAAAGCAAACAGAGCCACATATAAAGTCATCAGAAGCTGAAAAAGATTGTACAAGACCTCCAGACCCATATGTCCTACCGTATAGGCGATAGCTGAGAACACTCCTATGGGCGCGAAATACATGATCAGATGAGTAAGTTTAAACATAGTAGCCGCGAGGCTCTCGGTAAAATTAATCATAGGCTGACGCTTTTCCTTATTGAGCATCGCTAAGGAGATACCAAAAAAAATGGAAAAAACCACCACCGGAAGCGTATCCCCATGGTAGATGGATTTGACAAAATTTTCAGGAAAGACATGTAAAATAATCTCTTGCCAGTTTTTAGACTCTACCTTAGGTAGAGCATCAGGCATTTTCGCAGGAGCAATAATCCCTACACCTGCTTTCGAAATATTAATCGCCACGAGCCCGATGACCAAAGCTATAGCAGTGACCACTTCAAAATAAAGAAGAGATTTCCAACCCATTCGCCCGAGTTGACGAATATCGGCATGACCGGCTATTCCCACAACTAAGGTGGAAAACAAAATCGGAGCGATAATACTACTGATAAGCCTTAAAAATATCCTGGAAAGAAATCTTAATTCCACGCCCAATTTAGGGAAGTCTACGCCTACTTCCACGCCGATGACCATAGAGAGAAGAATCCAAGTGGTAAGATTCTTATTTCTCAGGGCATAGATGATAAAAATAAGTAGTACCGTCCATCTGGAAACTGAGAGCATATTCGATCTGATGCCTAGCCAATTCTTCAAAAGATGAAGAACGGCGTAAAGTAGCGTACTGATCAGTCCTAAAAACAACCATTGATTCTTTCTCATTAATAATTCATTAATTTTTTAAAATGCGCGGCATAAATATGCAAAAAAATATTAAGCTTAAAAAAAATATCATATAAAACGGACAAAAAAGAAGATAAAAAATGGATTTGATTAATAAAAAGCATTCATTTCCAGTCTATTAATGAAATATATTTTTCTGCTAAAAAAGCGTTCGTTTTACTAAAATGTCGGCATCCGAAAAAACCGTTAGGTGCGGAAAAAGGAGAAGGATGCGCCGCAGAGAGCACAAGATGAGAACTACGATCTATCAAACTGCCTTTTTTTTGGGCATAAGCGCCCCAAAGAAGAAAGACCAGATCTTTTTTTTCTTCCGAGAGTTTCCCAACTACTCTATCGGTAAAGGTCTCCCAGCCTTTATTTTGATGCGATCCGCTCTGGGTAGAGCGAACCGTAAGGGTAGAGTTCAATAAAAGAACGCCCTGGTGAGCCCAGCGACTTAGGTCTCCGTCTGAAGGAAGAGGTTTACCCAGATCATCCTGAATTTCTTTAAATATATTGCGCAAAGAAGGCGGAAAAGGAATCCCTTTATGTACCGAAAAACAAAGTCCGTTGGCCTGATTGAACCCATGATAAGGGTCTTGTCCGAGGATGACCACTTTTGTTTGCTCAAAAGAACAATGATCAAAACAGGAGAATATTTCCTTGCCTTTGGGGTAGCAACTGTTCTGTTGGTATTCCCGGCGGACAAAATCCTTAAGCTTTAAAAAATAAGGCGCTTTAAACTCATCCGACAGCTGAACTTTCCAGTCGTTGGCCATCCTTACCTCTACCATATCCCTAACTTCATTAGGCGGATAAATATAAGGAAATTAACATATAATAAATGTATGTTAAGAGACATAATAAATAAGCGTTCGTTTTAAAATATAAGCCTGCGCTAAGAGTAGATAAGAAAGCGGCTTATTATTTAAAACGCAAACACAGTTAAACAACTCAGGCCATACCCCTCCGGTCGCGGTAATAATCCCTAAAAGTAATCATACGATGAGCTTCTTCGTCCCAGAGTTTATGAAAGGCGCATTTAAAGCTGTTCCAAAAACTCAGGGTAGTTACATACTTATCAAAAATAGGATGATGATGATGGCATTTCGGGAGATGATAAAAGGGCACTTTCGGAGCCAAATGATGAATATGATGATAGCCTATATTTCCTGTAAACCAGTGACCCAGCTTGGAAAGCTTGTAATAAGAACTGCCTTTGATGGCAGCTGTAAGAAAATCCCAGTCCGGCTTCCATTCCTTATAATTCGGATCGTGCTGGTGCTGAATGTAAAAAACCCAAATAGCTACGATGGCAAAAGTGATAATAATAGGCAAGTAAATGATTAAAAGTTTTTTATAACCTATCAGCACGCCTAAAAACACATAAAAAAGCACAAGTGATACATTACACCACATCAAGGCTCTTTTTTCTTTCTCCCAACCTTTGATCTTAATCAGCGGTAAGCGATTGTGTACAAAAATGTAATAAATCGGACCTATAAAAAACATCACCGGCAAAGATCGATAGATCCTGTAACGCCATTTCCCCCAAAGGCTTAAAGCTTCGTATTCACGAACGGTCAATATGGTAATGTCTCCAATATTTCTCGAATCAAGTTGCGCGTTGTGCGCATGATGATGATTGTGCGTACGCGCCCAGTACTTAAAGGGTATAAAAGTAAACAGACTACAAATGAACCCCATAGTATTGTTATCTCTGCGAGAGCCTAAAAAAGATTGATGTCCACAATCATGTTGTATGATAAAAATCCGAACCATGAGCAAACTATTCACCAAAGCCAAAGCCAAAGTAAGCAGTAGTGAATGATGGTAGGTAAAATACATCAACGAAAAAATCGCGATGAAAGGCAGAAAAGTATTTAAAATTTGAAAAATCGCTTTGCCTCTGTTGGGAAAGGCATAGGGTTTTACCCATTCTTTCCAGTTTTTAAGCTCTTGCTTAAGATCAGAATAGTATTCTTTCCCCGAAAGGGACGCCTCTGCGGAAGAAGCTAAAGGTTGATATTTCATATCAGTATCTCAAGCATGTAAAAAGTTTTTTTTCTGCAGCAGTTCCTCCTGACTCTCTACGTGCTCTTCATCAGGCACACAGCAATCTACCGGACAGACAGAAGCGCATTGAGGTTCCTCATGAAAACCAACACATTCAGTACATTTGTCTGCTACGATAAAATAAATATCATCCTGCTCAGGCACCTGAGCGGCGCGTGCCTCTACAGTTAAACCTGATTTTGAAGTAATTAATCCTTTCAAGTTCGTGCCGTCTGAAAATCGCCATTCAGAGGCGCCTTCATAAATAGCGTTATTCGGACATTCAGGCTCGCAAGCCCCACAGTTAATGCATTCGTCAGTAATTTTTATCGCCATTTGTACGATACTTTCCAAAAGTTAATTTACTCACAAATTTAAAGGTAATTTCATTAGATTGATATGTTTTTCTCCCATAAAGAAGCTTTTATCACATTAGGTCATCTTTTAAGAAATCTCAAAGAGATTCAAAATCATTAATATATAAAAAGTTTTCAAGACCAAAAGGGAGTTGATAAGCTGAGAGACTTAACATAAAATTCATACTGGCATAATACATGGTTTACTCCTAAAAGCATATTTTTTACCCCGGAGCAATTGGGAAGGGTTCTGCAAAAAAAAGAGATTCAAAAGTGGTTAAGCCGTTATAAATTTCCGGTGAAATCGCCTAAAAACCATAGCCCTTGTCACCGAAGGAAATCTTCCATTGGTAGGATTTCACGATTTTTTTTGTGTTTTATTATCAGGTCATTATTTTTTGGTTAAAATTTTTCCCAAGACACGGGCTTGATGAATGTATTAAGTAAAATATTATTTACTCTGAAACCTGATTCATAAAAGCGCGTGCAGTTTACAAAACAACTCGAAAAGTTCAACGCGCTCATCGTTACAGGCAAATGGATCATACGGAAAAATATTTCGATTATCATTTTAAGAATTACCCTACTTTAATTCGAAAAAGTCGTACATCGGAAGCTCTGCTGCAAGGAAGACGAATCACAAGAGGAGTTCTATCGTCTTAGAAATGATATATTGCGGTATTTCGGCAGGGGATGTCGGAATGTAAGTAAGCTTTTTTACTAAAAATTACCCGATCAAGATCTTATTCTCAGAGCTAAAAGCGCATAAAAGCGTCATGGAAAATCCCAAACATGCTGCCAATTATCCCTATTATAAAAGCATTTACCATCTGAAAAAATCAACTATAAAGAAAATGGTTTTTTCTTATTTAAAGAAAATAAAGCTTCTATTTAGTCTTTTATCCGTGGTATTTTACGAATATTATGATCATCCGAAGGAAATTGAGAGGCATCTTGAAAATTAAAAAGATAACTTACAGTGCGTCTTCGGTCGTATTATTTGCTCTAAAGATCTTTTTTTTCGGCATATCTCTTGTATAAAATTCCGAGTATACAGAGTAAAAAAATTGCATGAGAAATTAAAGAAACACGACCTCCTATCACTACTATCTCAGGACTGAAAATAAAACGTATTTCATGTACTCCCGAGGGAATGCGCAGAGCCCTTAACAGATAATTGGCACGAATATAGTCCGCTTCTTTTCCGTCGATGAAAGCCTTCCATCCTTTTGGATAATATATCTCAGAAAAAACCGCCAATTGAGGACTTTTAGTTAATGAGTGATAAATAAGCTCATCAGGTGAGTAAGAAGTCAATGTTATAGAATTATTTTTATCAGGAATGATTTTAAAATCTTCTAGATATCTTTGAAAACTCTGATCTACTAAGGCTACTTCCCTCGTATTGATCTCATCTAAACTCATAAGCTTCTGATCTCTATTCTTCTTATATTCATAGCTATTGACAAACCAGGCATTTCCATTGGCCTGAGTATTAGTTATCACCTCGATACCGTTTCGCTCGATGATAAAGTAACGCGTATTGAGCATATTGAGTACTTGCTGGTTCATATTTAAGAGATAACGTTCGATAAGTTCCTGATAAGCCCGCGGTTTGGCGGCATGATAACCTCCAATGGAATGATGAAAATAGGAAGTATGCGTTTCGGAAAAAGGATTTAAAACCAGATTCATCACCCGATAAGTATCCTTATCTTGTCTTCGCAAATCGAAAAGCTTTTTATTAAGCAAAACGCGATTTGCCATTTGTGCGGCCCATGGATTTTGACTGGCTTCTTGTTTAAGTCTGGGACTTATTTCTATAGGAAAAGGATTTTCTATAAGAGTTTTATCCAGAAAGCGATCTTCATTTAAGTAATGATAATTGACCATCGAAAGATCCAAAGTGGAAATTAACGTGAGCAAGAACCAAACGAAAAAAGGTGAGCATCTTTTAGAAAGAAAAGCATACAAGATCGTAAAACTTAAAGCTACGAAAAATAAACTGCGGTAAATATCGGCTCTAAAAATCGATATCCTGTCCCATTTGAGAGCATTCATAAGTTTCTCGAATTTTATTTGATGAAATACATATCCGTTCTCTCGAAAAAGCTCTGAAAAATACTTGGGCAATCCTTGCTCAAGTGGCGAGCTGAAACTTAAAAAATGAGGTCCTAGGAAATTTAAACCTAAAAGAAGGATCGTTAAGGAAATAGATGTAGTAAACAAAACGCGTTTTTTTTCTCGATCAGGTATTTTTTCCGGATGTAAAAAAACGCAAAGTCCCAAAACGGCCAACAAAGGCGTGGCAAATTCAGGAATGATAAGTACAGAAGAGACCGCCCTGAATTTTGCATAAAAGGGAAAGTATTTTATAAACCATGAGCTCAGCAGCATGAAATGTTTTCCCCAGGAAAGCAAAATACCCAAAAGAGTAACGCTTAAGATCCACCATTTCAAACGATTTTTAACAACGAAAATTCCCAAGATAAATAGAAAAATCACTACCGCCCCCTCATAAGCGGGACCTTCGGTATAGGGTTGATCGCCCCAATAAAGTGGTAAATCCTCTAATTGACCATAGAGCTTTTGCTCTTTTTGAGAATCACTATACCGAGCAAGAGCTTTTTTTAGATAAGGCTTAGGTAAATCCTCAGGACTACCCCCGCCCATAAGATGAGGAACAAAAAGATTAAGAGTTTCAAAAAGGCCGTAGCTCCATTGGGTAATGTATTCGCTATCAAGCCCTTTATTTTGAGTGGTTTCTCCTCGTGTAGAATAAGTGGTGTACTCATAAGTACTCAAGTAGCGTTGCGCGTTCATCCCCAGAGCCAACACTCCCGCGAATAAAGCCAATAAAGTGCTTTTTAAAAATCTTCTAAAAAAACCATCTTTTAAGCTTTTTACCAATTCTATAAGCCCATAAGGAATGAGCATAAGGCCCATGTAATAGGTCATCTGCGGATGATTAGCGGCCAGCTCAAGTCCCATAAAAAGAGTGGTTAAGAGAAATCCCCAGAGGTATTTTCCGCGATAAAGGAGTAAAATTCCAGCCACAACAGGTGGAATATAGGCAATAGCCAAAATTTTGGCGTTGTGTCCGGCGGCGATGATCTGAAAATAATAAGAGGAAAACGCAAAAAAGAAAGCCCCCGCCATAGCGGCTTTATTGTCTTTCTTAAGCAGATAAATCAATAAAAAAAAGCCTGCAAAAAGCAAGAAAAGACGTCCTACGGGATGAGGCAAAAATAAAAGAGCGTCGCTTAGCTGAGAAATCCAGTAATGAGGATACTGAGCGCCATATTGGTAAGTAGGCATTCCGCCAAAGATCGCGTTTGTCCAATAGGACTCTTTAGCAGTTTGTGCTCTGTAGTGAGCGATTTCCTGAAAACCGCCTAAATCATTTACCCAATCGGGTTGATAAATGCCTTTTCCCAGGAATAAAGGGTAAAAACATAAGCAAGAGATAAGGGCAAATAGAAAAGCTATGACCAGAGCGCAAGAAAAAGCTCTGAATCCACGCCGCATTATTTACCCTCTTTAATCTCCTCGAAATCTACAGTTTCCGCTTCTATCTTTGGATTCTTTTTGCTGGATTTAGTCTTATATATAACTATCTCTCCTTCTTTAAACGTTTTAGGTTCTTCTCTTTTTTCAAAGGAAAGCATACAACGGATAACTCTAGAAATCCTAAGAAATAAGAGGAGGCCAAAACCAATAAAAACAAACTTAAAAAAAGACATCGAGTCTTATTATTTTATAAACATTTCATTTTTTTCGAACCCTTACATATGAACTACTATCTCGGATAAAAGCTTACGTACTTTTTGTATCTTTTGAAAAGGATCATCTAAAGCGCTATAGTTCAGAGCTGCCAGTACGGCGCACCGAATATTTTGAGTGGAGAGATTTAATATCCTATCAAAGGCTTCTTTAAAAATCTTCCCATAAGGAAGACGTCTTTTTTTTGTAACTTGCAATAAGTTAATAATGTATCTAAGGTGATATAGCTTTATTGGGTCGCCCAATTTTCCCTCTCGGGAAAGGATCAAATGGGAAGATTCCGTAATCTGAGTTTGGTCAAAGGCTTTCTCGCGAAGCTTCGAATCTGAGATAACCACTATCTTACAAGGCTGCATGCCATAAGAGGCGGTGCTTAAATTTATAGCGTTTATAATTCCCTCTAATTCTATCTGAAATATTTTTTTCCAATGGAAAAATTTTGTTACGTCATAACACCATTCTAATGATTGTATAATATCCATATTATATTTAATATATAAAAAATAATGCTAAAATTTGATATTTTTACAAAACTTGTGATGCCTTCTTGCGCAAATTACTGTTAAAACGACCGAAAGCGAAATAAACTACCAGGCCTAAGATCATCCATATGAAAAAAGCGATCCATCCTGAAGAAGGAATTTCTATCATTAGATATAAACAAGCTATGGCCCCCATAACGGGAATCAAAGAATAGCTTCTGGTAAAAGTCAAAAAAGTGAACCAGACGAAAAATAGAATAAATATCAGATAAAGGGCATCTTGCAGTTTATGAATGTCAAAGGAGAGCGCTTTTATAAAAGAATCTCTAAAAAAATAAGCAAAGAGAGCAAAAATTATAGGCATGATCCAGCGACCGTTGATATAAGGAATACGAAAGCCCTTACCGTTTGGATCTCTCGGCATAAACATTATGCCGGCGCATACCAGCAAAAACGCGAAAAGCGTTCCTATGCTGATTAAGTGTACCATCAACGAGGGTTCAACGAACAAGGCTGGAATCGCCACGAGCGCACCTGATAATACAGTTGCAAATGAAGGCGTTTTATATTTAGGATGGATATTGGAAAATTGCTTAGGTAGTAAACCATCTCTGGACATGGTTAGCCATATACGAGGTTGAGCAATTTGAAAAACCAATAACACGCTTAAAGAAGCCACAATAGCGCTAAAAGCTACCACGCGTGAAATAAAATTCAAGTCAATGCGATTGAATATAAAAGCTAAAGGATCCGTAACTCCCTTAAATTCCTTATAATCGACCATACCGGTCACCACGATGGTTACCGCAACATAAATAAGAGTAGTAATGAGCAAAGCGTATCCCATACTTCTGGGCATATCGCGCTGGGGATTTTTGCACTCTTCAGCGGTAGTGGAAATCGCGTCAAAGCCTATATAAGCGAAAAAGACAGCGGATATCCCCTTAAGTGCCCCTGAAAAGCCATTGGGGAAAAAAGGCACGTAGTTATGATTATCTATATGGAAAAAACCTACGCCGATGATCAAAAGCAAAACAGCCAGCTTAACATAAACCATGGCATTGTTCATTCGTTTGCTCTCACGTATTCCGATATAGGTCAGCCACCCTACGAATATTACCACAAAAAAAGCCGGAAAGTTGAAAAAAATTTTTGTATTGAAAATCTCCGGAGCCATGCTCCAGGCCAATTCCGCGGTAGGCTTTCCAACCTCCAAAGCGCTCTTGTGCAGTTGAAAAGCCGTATGATAATCGATAACCATCCAGCGAGGCAACACTATTCCGAGTCCTTGCAGGAGATTGTCAAAATAGCCGCTCCAGGAGATGGATACGACAATATTTCCGATAGCGTATTCTAAAATCAAAGCCCAACCGATGATCCAGGCGGCTAACTCTCCAAAAGCAATGTAAGAGTAGGTGTAAGCGCTGCCCGATACGGGAAAACGCGAGGCAAATTCCGCATAACATAAAGCGGTAAGTCCACAAGTAGTCGCAGAAATTATAAAAAGAAATATTACTCCGGGACCTCCGCTATACACAGCCTGCCCTATGGTGCTAAAAATACCGGCACCGATAAGAGCGCCTATGCCCATAAAAGTTAAGTCTTTAACACCCAAAGTTTTGTGTAGGCCGCCACTGTCCTTATCTCGGTCAGAGATATCTTGATTTATGTGATCGATTGTTTTTTTTCTAAATAAATTCTTCATTACGTGGCTGGTTTATTTTAAAAAGGCAAATATAAAGGCAAATAAAAAAAAATATACGTAAGTGCATAAAATTATTGAAAAATTATTTTATTTTATTTAACTCTTTTGTTCCAAGTCTTTCATCCAAAGGCTGAAACGTTTTTAATTTTTTTTATTTTCGGACCGATTTAAAGGCTGTAATACGTTTAATTTGAATTTTTGTTGTAATAATTTTTGGTAGCTCCCGGCCGGATAAAAATCCTTTAAAGCTAATATTTCAGTGGTGTAAGCGACCCTCTGATACTTTTGCTCGGAGTGATTCATAGAATCCGAAGGTTTCTTGTTTTTTTATCGCTCATCGGTTTAAAAATCGCCGAGCGGTATTGCGTATCCACATCATTCCCTTGTCTGTTAAGCGTGGTACGATCATGAGCAAACCAAAAGACCTCTTTCTTTTGTAAGAAATTTCCTCAGGGTCAAAATGTATGCCGATTATCTCGGCATGTCTGGTGTTTCCTGCGCACGCTTCTTCATAAAGAGGATCGGCGTGACCGCCGAAATAAATGGGAATCACCTCACATAGAAACCTTTAAGCCTTTGAAAAACAGCTTCCATACATCAAAATCAGCCTCCGGCAAAAACTGCGAAAGATCTTTGTGCTGATTTTTTCTGTATTCATATACAAGATATTATTCTAAAGTAGAAAATATATGTAAATTCGCAGGGTTTACTTAATAAAGTTTTCTAATCAAGGTTTATCTATATCATGCTAATCGTTAATATAAAGGAAGGAGAATCCATCGAAAGGGCACTTAAGCGCTATAAAAGAAAATGCGATCAAACCCGTCTCATCAAAAATTTTAGAAAAATACAATATTATATCAAACCTTCTATAAAAAGACGGGAAGAAATTTTAAAGGCTACCTACAAACAGCACCTTACTTCTAGGGAGGAAGATTAATTATACAACTTACTTACGAAATAGGCTTTATAGCTCAAAATTTATACATTTGTCTATATGTCTTCTTTATGTCCTTAAGCAAGTTTTTGGATTATCTCTCTTATGAAAAGAGATATTCACGGCACACGCTTCTAGCTTATAAGAACGATTTAGAATCTTTTCAATTCTATTTGCAAGGTTCGGACAAGGTAAAAAAAATCGAAAAGGTCAATAAATATGATGTACGCTCTTTTTTAATTGACCTTTCCCGTAAGAATTTAAGCCATCGCTCCATTAATCGAAAGCTTGCCAGCTTAAGGTCTTATTATTTTTTCTTACAAAAAATTCAAAGAATTACCATAAATCCTTTGCATGAGATTTCTTCCCTGAAAGAGAAAAAAGAGGCACAAGTGGCATTCTCAATTAACGAAATAGATCGACTTTTTTCTCATGAACTCTTCTCTTCCGACTTTTTAGGACACAGAGATCAGTTAATCTTGAAAATGCTCTATTATACTGGCATGCGCCGGGGCGAACTTATAGAGCTTCGCTTAAAAAATATCGATATATATGCACAAATTTTACTTGTGATGGGCAAACGAAAAAAGGAAAGAAAAATTCCTATACGCGAATCATTGGCACATGAGATAAACCACTATATCCCCCTCAGGGCTGCTTATGTCAAAGAAGGTGAATGTGCTTTATTTATTACTGAAAAAGGCCAAAAGACCTATCCTAAATACATCTATAATATTGTTCACAAATATCTCGCGTTGGTAAGTTTAAAAACTAAGAAAAGTCCCCATATGCTCAGACACACTTTTGCCACGCATTTATTAGATCACGGAGCCGACTTAAATTCTATCAAAGAATTGCTTGGACACAGTTCTTTGGCTGCCACTCAGATCTATACTCATAGCAGTATGAGACGCTTAAAGGAAATTTATAAAAAAACGCATCCAAGGGATGCTCAAAAATAAAATTCTTATGAAAATTCAGATTCAAACACCCGGTATTGAAGAACACGATAATTTAGAAAGTTATATTCACAAAAAACTCTCGAAACTCAGCCATTATTATGATAAAATTATAGCTGCGGATGTGTATTTAAAGCTTGGCAATATAAGTTTAAGGGAGAATAAAATTGTAGAGGTTCGACTCTCAGTACCTGGGGATGATCTAGTGGTGAGCAAACAAGGAAAATGCTTTAAGGAATGCATAGATCTTTCAATAGATACCCTTAAAAAATTGATCATTCGAAAAAAAGAAAAAGACAGTGCCCGTTAAACTTTGCTTTTTTAATATTTGTTATACAAACTTTATGATACAAGCTGTATTTACTGACATTGATGGTACCCTTTTAAAGTCTAATCACACAATTTCTCATCAAAATCAAAAAGCTATAAAAAAAGTAAGAGAAAAAGGTATCCCTGTGTTTCTTGCTACAGGACGATCTGGAAGGGATGCTCAAGAATATTATAAAATCCTGGATCTTGACACACCGGCTGTTTGTATGAATGGCGCTTATATCGTCGATTTAAAAAACAAACATGTCCTTAAGGAAGAGAAAATTCCTCTAGATCTGGTGATTGAAATGAAAGAAGCTCTGGAACCCTTACACCTTTCGGCTACTTACTATTCGAAAGATCGATGGATCACCCAGGAGATCACTCCAGTTATCAAAAGAGAAGTTAAGGTGATAGGTTTTTCTATTGAAGTAATGCCTTTCGAGGACATCCTTAAAAACTGGCCGGGTTCCCATAATGGTCCCAATAAGATTGGTTTGCTCTCAAATAATGAAAAACAATTATTGGAAAGCTATGAGTTGCTTATAAAAAAATTCGAAGGACGCCTGAATATTCAAAGGTCGCAATTGAATTTTCTGGAAGTAATCTCACCAGAGGTATCAAAGAAAAGAGGAATAGAATACCTACTGAAGGCTAATCCTGAACAATATCCTTTTTTAAGGGAACATATTATGACCGTAGGGGATAGTGATAATGATATTGAAATGTTGCGCTGGGCAGGTGTAAGCGTAGCGATGGATAACGCACCGGAACATGTTAAAAAAGCTGCTAAAATTCTTACCCTTAGCAATCGAGAGGACGGTCTGGCACATGCGCTGAACAAATACATACTTAATGAAGTATGAAATCAAAAAAACAAATATCCGGTAGAAAAAAGTCAAGAGAAATGGCGCGGGTTTTTGCCGGCGGATTCTTGTCATATATTGCGGGAAAAAGGAACGAAGCACTGGGAATCGGACGTTATAATCTTTTTTTTGAAAAAAGCTCTTACAAATGCAAGGCTTTCGGATCGGAACTTTTTGATTCTTCAAGTAAATCCGATTCCGGCTTCGGATGGCCCAGCTTTGATCGAGGAGATCCCCGGAGTGAAAATCATCAAGCAATCGGACCACTCCCACGGCATCGACGGAATCCATCTGGGACATCTACTTGATTATGAACCTACGGCTAGCAGATTGAGGTATTGCGTAAATTCTCTCTCACTGGATTTTGAGAAATATCCCTCGTAAAAATTAGAATATTCATGTTAAAGGATCGACTCTTCGGGCTTATAGGAAAGAATATATCTTATTCATTTTCAAAGAAATATTTCACAGAAAAATTCCACAATGAAAAAATACTCAAGGCACGCTATGAATTGTTTGATCTGCCCGATATTGAAAATTTCATTCCGCTACTCGCCAGATACCCTGACCTCTCAGGGTTAAACGTAACTATTCCTTATAAAGAGGACATCGTTCCTTATTTAACAGAACTGAAAGCTCAGGCGAGAGAAATTGGGGCGGTTAACACCATCAAAATAAGAGGTGATGAGCGCATCGGTTATAACACCGATATATACGGTTTTGAAAAATCCTTTACAAAATACCTGCTGCCCAAACACAAACAAGCTCTGGTGCTCGGAAGAGGTGGAGCGGCAAAAGCAGTAGGGTTTGTGTTAAAAAAAATGGGGATCCCCTTTCAGCCGGTCTCCAGAGATGAAAAAAAAGTTCATCTTTCTTATAGTTCCCTCGATAAATCGATTTTAGAAAAATATCAGATCATTATCAACTGTACCCCCTTGGGTACTTATCCATATACTGATCAATGCCCTTTGTTGCCTTATCAGTACCTTGGCACGCAGCATTATTTGTATGATTTAGTTTATAACCCTTTAGAGAGCTTATTTTTAAAAATAGGAAAATCCCAAGGCGCCTTGACTCAAAACGGCCTGCAGATGCTTCATTTACAAGCAGAACGCGCATGGGAAATATGGAACGCCCGAGAGTGAGCAAAATGTTCTGAGGAAAATTGGAAAATTGCGTCTATTTCATAGCTTTGTAGTAAATCCCCCTTGAATCCTGCTGTTATGTCTGAAGAAACTCACCCCGAAGCTTCTCAAGAAAGAGAAAAATTGCTGCCTGATGAAAATAAAATCTTCGTTGATAATCTTTCTTATAAAACTCAGGAGGAAATCACACAAAAAATACCTCAAGGCTATGATACGCTATCGGCAGAAAAGCTTTTAGAAAAATTTCAAAAACTACTCAAAGAAGAACTCACAGCTGAAATACAAAACATCGTAGCCTCTGTTCGTAGAAAATTTTACGAGAAAATACAGGAGCGTCGCAAGAAGAAACTAGAAATTTTCCTCGCAGAAGGTGGAGAAGAGGTTGATTTTCACTACTCGGATCCTTTAGAAAAGACCTTTAACGAGATTTATAAAATCTATACAGACAAACGTAAAGCTCGACAGGAAGCTTTACAGAGAGAACAAGAACTGAACCTTAAGAGTCGTCTGGAAATTATAGAGGCCCTGAAAAATCTTTATATCAATCCAACGCCCATGAGTGCTGATGAGGCTTTTAAAAGATTTAGTGCCCTTAAAAAACGTTGGAGCGATACCGGGAAGATACCCGCTATAAACATAGAGGAAACTTTTGAGAATTACCGCTACCATCTTGAAAATTTTTACCGTTATCTCGAGCTCAATAAAGAGCTTAAGGAGATCGGGTATACACATAATCTTGAGCAGCGCAACATTATTCTTTCCCGATTGGAAGAGCTTATTAACGAACCTAAAATAGCTAAGGCTCTCAATGAGCTTCATTACCTCCAAAGGCTTTGGAGAGAAGAAGCGACGCCTGTAGGGGAAACTCATGAAAAAAGCACAAAGGAAAAGCTAGAATTTTTAGGTGGAAAAATTCTCGAGCGAAAAAAAATTCTCGATCAGGAAATCATTCAAGAGCAGCAGGAGAATCTTCTGCAAAAGAAAGAAATCATTAAAAAGATAGAAAATCTGACCGAATCACTCCCTGATCATCACAAACAGTGGCAAAAACTCACTGAAAAGATTAGCGCTCTGGAAAAAGATTTTATGTCTATAGGGAAAGTTCCACAAGAAGAAAAGGAAACGCTATGGAAGCGCTTTAAAAACATTCTGAGAAATTTTTATCACGAAAAAAATCAGTTCTATAAACAATTCAAGGAAGTACAAAGAGAAAACCTGAAAAAAAAGAAAAAACTCCTTGAGCAAGCTAAAGTTCTTCAGGAAAGCAGTCAATGGAAAGAAACCGGTGATCTTTTGAAAAAAATGCAGATCCAATGGAAACAAATAGGAGCGGTACCTATAAAACATGCCGTCGGACTATGGAAAGATTTCCAGGAGGCTTGCAATCATTTTTTTGAACGCTATAAAACACGCTCAGAAATGCATTACAGCTCTAAAGAGAGAAATCATCATATAAATGGCGAGGATGAAAAATTCAAAACTATCAAACGAATTTCAGATATACAAGAAAATATCTTGCAGCTCGAGAATAACATTCAATTTTTTGCACATGCTGATAAGGAAAATCCATTGGTAAAAATGGCTCATGAAAAAGTAGAAGAAGAAAGAGCGCTTTTAAAGAGTTGGAAAGAAAAATATAAAACGCTTAAGAATTCAAAAACGGTAGTATCCCATTAAGTTTGTAAGGGGAAAAGTTACTCTAAAAATGTA